>NZ_PPHF01000075.1 GCF_002904335.1 Amycolatopsis sp. CA-126428
GCTCAACAGCGACTCAATCAGCAGGTCGCGGCCTGATTCTGCTCTCGAGGTTGACACAAGGGGTGTCATGACTGCTCCTCGTCGGTTTGTCCGGCCAGTTCGGCGAAGGCCTTCAGCGCGTCCGACCACATCCCGTCGAGGTAGGCGCGCAGGGCGGCGATCCCGGCCGGTTCGAGCCGGTAGAGCCGCTTGGTGCCGGCGGCCCGATCGGTGACCAGGCCGGCCTCCTTGAGCACCTTGAGGTGCTGGGAGACGGCCGGGCGGCTGATCGGCAGGTCCGCGGCCAGCTCGCCGACCGCGCGCGGCCCGTCCCGGAGCGCTTCGAAGATCGCGCGCCGCGAAGGGTCGGCGAGGGCGGCCAGCTGGTCGCTTCCGTAAGTCGCCACGAACGGTAAGTTACGACTTACCAATGCCTGCGTCAACCGGCGCGCACTGTTTCGGGGGTGTAACGCGCAGATTGCGCAACGAACACCGGGTTCAAGCAATGATTCCCGGCTGAAGTCTGCGTGTTCTGCCTCTAACCTGAACACATGACGACGTTCGCCGGCCGGGAGACCGCCGCCCCCACCGCAGCGAGCTTCATCGAGCTCGACGAGCGATGGAGCACGCACAACTACCACCCGCTGCCCGTCGTGATCGCCGAAGCCGCCGGCGCCTCGGTGACCGACGTCGAGGGCCGGTCCTACCTCGACTTCCTCGCCGGGTACTCGGCCCTGAACTTCGGGCACCGCCACCCGGACCTGATCGCCGCCGCCGTCGAGCAGCTCGGGCGCGTCACGCTGACGTCGCGGGCGTTCCACCACGACCAGCTGGGGTTGTTCTGCCGCGAGCTGGCCGAGCTGACCGGCACCGAGCTGGTGCTGCCGATGAACTCCGGCGCCGAGGCCGTCGAGTCCGCGGTCAAGATCGCCCGCAAGTGGGCGCACCGGGTCAAGGGGGTGCCGGACGGCACCGCCGAGATCATCGTCGCCGGTTCGAACTTCCACGGCCGGACGACGACGATCGTGTCGTTCTCCACCGACGAGACCGCTCGCGCCGACTTCGGCCCGTTCACCCCGGGCTTCGTCACGGTGAAGTACGGCGACGCGGCCGCGCTGCGCGACGCGATCACCCCGCGCACCGCCGCGGTGCTGCTGGAGCCGGTGCAGGGCGAGGCCGGCGTCATCGTGCCGCCGGAAGGTTACTTCGCCGACGTCCGCGCCGCCTGTGACGAGCACGGCGTGCTGCTGATCGCGGACGAGATCCAGTCCGGGCTGGCCCGCACCGGCACGGTGCTGGCGCTGGACCACGAGGGCATCCGCGCGGACGTCTACACCCTCGGCAAGGCCCTCGGCGGCGGCATCCTGCCGGTGTCCGCGGTGGTCGGCCGCCGAGACGTCCTCGGCGTGCTGAAGCCGGGCGAGCACGGCTCGACCTTCGGCGGCAACCCGCTGGCCTGCGCGGTCGGGCGGGCGGTCGTTCGCCTGTTGACCACGGGCGAGTTCCAGCAGCGCGCCACCGAGCTGGGCACCCACCTGCACGCGCGGCTGAACGAGCTGATCGGGCAGGGCCTGTCGGAGGTCCGCGGCCGCGGCCTGTGGGCCGGCATCGACATCGCCCCGGGCGGCCCGTCGGGCCGGGCGGCGTCGGAGGCACTGATCGCGCGCGGCGTGCTGTGCAAGGAGACGCACGAGCGCACCCTGCGCGTCGCCCCGCCGCTGGTGATCACCCGCGAGGAACTGGACCGCGGCATCGACGCGATCGCCGAGGTCATCCGCCCCTGAAACCACCCGGACGCCGCCGGCTGAGCCTCCCGCCCCGGCGGCGTCCGGGAGCACAATGTCCCGTTCGGACGTTGTGCCCGGTATGAGCACAGGGGACTGGGTGGAACGGCCGCTGGCCGGCACCGACAGCGTGACGCCGGCCGAGCTGTACGAACAGGGGAAGCGGCTCCGGGAGAAGACCCCGGCCGCCGTGCACGACCACGCGGCCGCCGCCACGGACCGGCCGACGCCGCAGGCGTACTTCGAGGCCACCAACACCGGGCGGCTGCCGGAGCTGATCGAACTGCGGCGGGAGCGGATGCTCGCCTCGCCGTTCACCTTCTTCCGCGGCGCGGCCGGGCTGATGGGCGCCGACCTCGCCGGTACGCCGTCGTCCGGCGTTGCCGCGCAGCTCTGCGGCGATGCGCACGCCGCGAACTTCGGGCTCTACGGCACGCCCGAGGGCAAGATCGTGATGGACATCAACGACTTCGACGAGACGGTGCCGGGCCCCTGGGAATGGGACCTCAAGCGGCTCGCGGCCAGCCTCGTGCTCGCCGGCCGCGAAGGCGGCATCCGCGAATCGGGTTGCCGCGAGGCCGCCGAAGATGCCGTGAAGTCCTACCGCCGGACGATCCGCGCGCTGGCCGAGCTGCCGTTCTTGCGAAGCTGGAACGCGCTGCCGGACTCGTCCGTGCTGTCGAAGGCGCGGGCCGACGAGCTGATCGACGACTTCGCCGACGCGGCCGAGAAGGCCCGCAAGAACGATCACGCGAAGGTCGCGGCCCGGTGGACCGAGCGCGTCGACGACCACGAGACCGGCCTGGCCCGCCACCGGTTCGTCGCGGACCCGCCGGTGCTGACGCACGTCGACGAGCGGACGGCCGAAGCCGTCGCGGCCAGCCTGGTGTCCTATGTGGACACCCTGCGCGAGTCGCGGCGCACGCTCATCGCGCGCTACCGGCTCGCCGACGTCGCCTTCCGGGTGGTCGGCACGGGCAGTGTGGGCTTGCGCAGTTACGTGGCCCTGCTGCACGGCAACGACGACGAAGACCTGGTGCTGCAGGTGAAACAGGCGCAGCGGCCGGCCCTGGCGCCGTACCTTGACCTGCCGGAGGCCGCCCACGAAGGGCAGCGCATCGTCGACGGCGCCCGGCTGGTGCAGGCGGAAACGGACATCCTGCTCGGCTGGACCACGATCGACGGCGTCCCGTTCATCGTCCGCCAGTTCCGCAACCTCAAGGGCGACATCGACCCGGCGGAACTGGAGAAGGACCACCTCGACGACTACGGCCGGCTGGCCGGGGCGCTGCTCGCCCGCGCCCACACGCGATCGCTGCACCCGAAGCTGCTGTCCGGCTACTTCGCCGACGACTCGGAGCTCGACGAGGCGATGGGTGCGTATGCCGTGCGGTACGCCGACCGGACGGAGGCCGATCACGCCGCCTTCTCCCGCAACTGACGGAGCCGAAGCCGGTCAACTGGTTCACCGACCCGGCCGCCCTCGACGCGCAGCGGACGCTGCTGCGGGCCCTCGCCGAGCGGATCGGGCGGCACCCGCGCTTCCTCGGCTTCGACCTGTCGAACGAGCCGTACTACCACTGGGACGACTTCGCCGGGCTGTTCGTCACCCAGGCCCAGGCCGACACATGGGCGCGCACGCTGTGCGCCCCCGCCGAAGAAGCGGCCCCCGGCAAGGCGCACACGGTCGGCCGCGACCGGGCACCGTGGGACAACGGCACCTCCTTCACCCGCCCCGGGCTCGCGGACGCGGGCACGGCTGAAGCCCGCCGGTCAGGCGCTGAAGAACCTGGTGGCCGAGTTCGACCGCACGCCACCGGAGCCGGCCCCGCGCACCACGGCGATCGTAGTTCCGGACCTCTTCCCGACGTGGGGCAACGACCGGTTCTTCAAGCTGGCGGCCGAGGGGAAGCGGGTGGCGTTCGTGCTGCAGAGCCGCGCTTCCGACGCGAACCACCTGAAGCAGCGCGGCATCACCGAGCTCATCCGGCTGTGACCAGTTCGGCGACGTCCGCCGCGCACCCCCAGGCCAGGGTGATCCCCGCTCCCCCGTGGCCGTAGCAGTGCACCACATCGCCCTCCCGCTCCAGCCGCACCTCGCGCCGCGACGGGCGCAGCCCCACCCGCGACCGCAGCACCTCCGCGCCCGCCAACCGCGGTTCCAGCTCGCGGGCGCGGCGCAGGATGTCCGCCGTCACGGCCGGGTTCGGGTCGGTGTCGGCGCGGCCCGGCTCCTCCGTTCCGCCGCACACCACGTGGTCTCCGTGCGGGATCACGTACGTGATGCCCGGGCCCGTCCCGTCGACCACGAACTCCGGCAGGCCCGGGTCGGTCACGTGGACCACCTGGCCGCCGACCGGGACCATCGACCGGTCGCCCGCCAGCGCACCCGCGCCCAGACCCGCCGCGTTGACCACGACGTCCGCGCCGAGACCGGAGAGCGACCCCAGGGACCGGTACTCGACTCGTACGCCGAGCCCGGAAGCCCGCGCGAGCAGCCAGTCCAGGTACACCGGCGTGTCGACCACCGCCGTCGTGAAGTCGACGCGGTCGCCGTCGCGGACCGCGGCCTCCACCGCCGGGAGCCACTGCGGGTCCGGCGTGCCCGCCGGCAGCAGGACCCGGCCGCGGCGGAACCGCACGCCCGGTGCGTCCTGCCCGCGGAACACCGCGAGGCTCGCCGCGGTCCACCGCACGATCCGCTCGTCCGTTCCCCGGCCCGGCGGGTACACCACCCCGCCCGCGACGGCCGACGTCGACTCCGCCGGCGGGGCCGCCGCCACGACCGTGACGTCGTGGCCCGCTTCCGCCAGCCGGTACGCACTGCTCAGCCCGACGATCCCGGCCCCGGCGACTGTCACGCGCATCCCCGCATCGTGACGCACCCGCGGCTCCCGGCGGGTCCCGGGGGCCCGGCTACCCTCGCGCGGGTGAGGACGATCCGGGTGCCGGCCGCCGTCTGCGGCCTGCTTGCGCTGCTGCTGGGCCTGCCGTTCGCCGGCGGGACGACCCCCGGCGCGGTCGACGACGACGCCGCCCGGGCCGTCGCGCACCTGAGCCCCGGCGTGCTGCGGGCGCTGGTCCTCCCGACCGAGCCGTACGTCGTGCTCGCGCTGGGCCTGCTCGCGGTCTTCCTGTGCCTGCGCGCCGGACGGCGGCTGGAGGCCGCGCTCGCGCTCGCCGTGCCGGTGCTGGCCATCCTGCTGAACACCTGGCTGCTTAAACCGCTGTACGACCGGTGGAAGAACGACACCCTGGTCTACCCGAGCGGCCACACGGTGAGCCTGGTGGCGGTGCTGACGGTGCTCGTCCTGGTCACCCGCCGGGTGGTCGTGGCCGTGCTGGCCGCGGTGGCGCTGCTCGCCGCCGCGGCGGGGCTCGTCGGGATGGGCTACCACTACCTCACCGACGTCGTCGGCGGCACGCTCTTCGCCGTCGCGGTGGTGCTGTTCAGCTGGCCGGCACCGCGTCCCGCGCCAGCGCCGTCAACCGGCTGACCGCGCGCAGGTACTTCTTGCGGTAGCCGCCGTTCACCATCTCCTCGGTGAACAGCGACCGCAGCGGCTCGCCCGACACGACCAGCGGGATGGCCCGGTCGTAGAGCCGGTCGGCGAAGGCGACCAGCCGCAGCGCCACGTTCTGGTCCGGCGCCGGGTGGATGCCGCGCAGGTGCACGCGGGTGACGTCGTCGAGCAGCCGGCCGTAGCGCGACGGGTGCAGCTCCGCCAGGTGCGCGCACAGCGCGTCGAAGTCGTCCACAGTGGACCCTTCGTGCGCGGCGGCCGACGCCTCCAGCTCCGCCGGCGAGACGGGCGGCGGCGCGTCCGGCAGCCCGCGGTGCCGGTAGTCCGGGCCGTCGACGCGCACCACGCCGAAGCGGGCCGACAGCGTCTGGATCTCGCGCAGGAAGTCTTCGGCGGCGAACCGGCCCTCGCCCAGCTTCTCCGGCAGGGTGTTCGACGTCGCCGCGATGAACACCCCGGCGTCCATCAGCTCCTGCAGCAGGCGGGTGACCAGCGTGGTGTCGCCCGGGTCGTCCAGCTCGAACTCGTCGATGGCCAGGATCCGGTGCTCCGACAACCGCCGCACGGCCTCGGCGAAGCCCAGCGCGCCGACGAGGTGGGTCAGCTCGACGAACGTGCCGTACGCCTTGGGCGACGGCACGGCGTGCCACGTCGAGGCGAGCAGGTGGGTCTTGCCGACGCCGAACCCGCCGTCGAGGTAGAGCCCCATCGGCCCGGCCGGCTCCGGCGATCCGCCGAAGAGCCTGAACCGCTTCTTCTCCCGCCGCGCCCCCACCTTCGCCGCGAACGCCGAGCACGCCTCGACCGCGGCGGCCTGGCTGGGCTCGTCCGGGTTGGGCAGGTAGGTGTCGAACCGCACGGCGCCGAAGCGCGGCGGCGGCACGAGCGCGCCGATCAGCTCGTCGGCGGACAGCTCGGGACGGCGGCCGGTCAGGTGCGCGGGCATGGTCGCAGAGCCTATCCGCGCCCGGCGTACCGATGAGCGGGCATATCCCCCGGTAGAGACCTGTT
Organism: Amycolatopsis sp. CA-126428; assembly: GCF_002904335.1. Taxonomy (GTDB): domain Bacteria; phylum Actinomycetota; class Actinomycetes; order Mycobacteriales; family Pseudonocardiaceae; genus Amycolatopsis. The sequence continues at coordinate 6,299 of NZ_PPHF01000075.1, forward strand.
TCACGTCCGTGCTGGGATGATCGTGTGCGGAGTGTGTGGCCCCTGGCGACGGGCGAACTGACGGCGACGGACCTCGAGGAGATCTACGCCTACCCGGCCGGCCTGTCGAGACCCTGGGTGCAGGTCAACTTCGTCGCGTCCGCGGACGGCGCCGTCGAGATCGACACCACCTCGGCGGGGCTCTCGCACGCTGCCGACCGCAAGGTCTTCCTGCTCGGCCGCGACCTCGCCGACGTCATCCTGGTCGGCGCCGGGACCGCCCGCGCCGAGAACTACCGCGGGGTCGTCGCGGGCGCGAAACGGCTGGAGCGCAGGAGACGTCTGGGCTTCACCGGCGTCCCGCCGATCGCCGTCGTGACGCGCACCGCCGAGCTGGACCCGGCGTCCCGGCTGTTCACCGAAACCGCCGTCCCCCCGATCGTGGTGACCACGGACACCGCCGGCACGCGCGCCCTCGAAGCCGCCGGGGCCGAGGTCCTGCGGGCCGGCGCCGGTGACGTCGACCTCGCGCTGGCCCTCGACCTGCTGGCCGCCCGCGGCCTGCGCCGGGTCGACTGCGAAGGCGGGCCCGGTCTCTTCGCCCGGCTCGTCGCCGCCGATCTCGTCGACCAGCTGTGCCTGACCGTCGCGCCGCTGCTGGTGGCCGGGACCGCGGGCCGGATCGCCGCGGGGGCCACGCCCGCCGTGCCGCGCCGGCTCGCCCTGGCCTCGATCCTGGTCGAGGACGGCTTCACCCTCCTGCGCTACCGCCGGGACGCCGGGTGAGCGACGACACCGAGCTCCTCGCCCGGGCCGCGGGCGGCGACCACACCGCGTTCGGCGCGCTGGTGCGGGAACACACGCCCCGGATGTACCGGGTCGCGCTGCGGATCACCGGCAGCGCGGCCGAGGCCGAGGACGTCGTGCAGGAGGCGTGGCTGGCCGCGTGGCGGTCGCTGGCCGGGTTCCGGCAGGAGTCGGCGGTGTCGACGTGGCTCTACCGCGTCGTCACCAACAGCGCGCTGGCCGTGCTGCGCCGCCGCCGTCCGACGGTCTCGCTCGACGCCCCCGATCCGCAGTCCACTGTGGACAGCGCGCTGCTGGCGGCGGCGGTGCCCGGGCCCGAAGGCCGCGTCGTGCGCGCCGAAGAGGTGGACGCGGTGCTGCGGGCGGTCGGCCGGCTGGAGGTGTCCCAGCGCGTCCCGCTCGTGCTGCGCGAACTGGAGGGCTTGAGCTACGAAGAGGTCGCCGAAGTGCTCGACGTGAACGTCGGCGCCTTGCGTTCCCGGCTGCACCGGGCCAGGGTGGCGCTGCTCGCCGAGTTGAGGGAGCGGTGATGGCCGAGAGCGCGGATCCCGAGTCCGACCCCCGCTGGGACGCCGTGCGCGCCGCGGCCCGGCGCCGGGTGCCGACCCCGCCCGGCCTGGTCGAACGCGTGCTGCGGGCCGTCGCCCGCGGCCGCCGGACGGCGGTGGAGGTACCCGGCGAGCGGGGCCGGCTGCGCGTCGCCGAGGGCGTCGTCGACCGGCTGGCCCGGACGATCGCCGCGGACCGGGCCCCGTTCGGCGTGCGGATCTCGGCCGTCGCCGTCGAGGACGACGTCGTGCAGGTGCTGGTTTCGGTCCGGTTCGGCGTCATCGCCGACGCCGCCGCCGAAGCGCTCCGGCGGGAGATCACCGCCGGGCTGTCCCGGCAGCTGGGGATCGCCTCGGTGGTGAACGTGCACGTCGTGGACGTCCACCCGGGGTGAGATTACCCCGATCGGGGGACCTTGCGTGAGGGTTTCGCGCTGCCGGGCATCGTATGGGCGAGAACCCGCCGAGAGGAGCCCGCAAGCATGCACCCGGAACGGACCGAAAGCCCCGGCACGGTGACGCCGCTCAACGAAGAGGGCGCCGCCGGCCGCACCACGATCTCGTCGCTGGTCGTGCAGAAGATCGCCGGCCTGGCCGCCCGCGAAGTCGCCGGCGTGCACACGCTGGGCGGCGGCGGGGTGTCCCGCGCGATCGGCGCGCTGCGCGAGCGCATCCCCGGCTCCGGCACGGTCACCACGACCGGCGTGTCGGTGGAGGTCGGCGAGAAGCAGGCCGCGATCGACCTGGACGTCGTCGTCGAGTACGGCGCGCGGATCACCGACGTCGCCCGCGCGGTGCGGCGCAACGTGATCACCGCGGTCGAGCAGATCACCGGCCTCGAGGTGATCGAGGTGAACATCGCGGTCAACGACATCTTCCTGCCGGGCGAAGAAGAACCCGAGTCCACCCGCGTGGAATGACCCGCCGCGACCCGGGTTCGCCCACGACCTTCCGTCCAGTCCAAGGAGGACATGTGAACGCAACGCAGACCGGGCTCCTGGCCGGGCTGATCCTCGGCCTCGCCGCGACCCAGGGTTTCACCGCGTTCCTGGTGACCCTGGCCGTCGGGATCATCGGCCTCGTCGCCGGCCGGGTCCTCGACGGCGAACTCGACCTCGGCGAGCTGTTCGGCAAGGGCCGCGACAAGTGAGCCCCGCCCTGGACGTGCCGCGTGAGCTCGCCGAACCGGCCGAGCGCGGCACCCTCACCATCGGGCACGCCGTGGTCCGCAAGGTCGCCCAGCACGCGGCCGGCCAGGTGCCCGGCACCACCCGGAACGGCAAGACCGGGCCGAAGGCGAAGGTCGGCGGCCACGACAACGACGTCGACCTCGCGCTCGACCTGGCCCTGCGCTACCCCGCGGCGGTCCGCGCGGTCGTCGGCGACGTGCGCGAGAAGGTCACCGAAGAGGTCGAGCTGCTCACCGGCTACCGCGTGCGCACCCTGGCCGTGACGGTGTCCGCGCTGCTGCCGGACGTCGCACCGAGGGTGCGGTAGCCGTGCGCCCGTTCGTCCGCATCCTCGCCACCCTGCTCGGCCTGGCCTTCGCCGCGGCCGGCGCCCTGCTGGCCCTCGAAGTCGGCTGGCACTGGTGGCGCCCGGGCTCGGCGCCGCTGCTGGTCCCGTGGCCGCGCTGGCAGGCCGAGCTGGCGTCGCTGGGCTGGGACGCCTACGCGGTGCGCGTCGGGGCCGGCGTGCTGGCCGCCGCGGGCCTGGTCCTGGTGGTGTGCGCGCTCGCCGCCGGCAACCGCGCCGTGCGGCTGACCGACCCGGCCGGCGACGTGAGCGTCTCGACGTCACCGCGGTCGCTGGCCCGGCTGGTCGGGTTGACCGTGCGCGCGCAGGACAACGTCGCGGGCGCGTCGGTCACCGCGAGCGCCCGCCGCATCCGCGTCCGCGCGAAGAGCACCCTCGAGACCGAAGGCGAGCTGCGGCCGCGCCTGCTCGCCACGGTGTCGGCGCTGCTGGACGAGCTCCCGCTGGTGCGGCGGCCGAAGGTGTCGGTCGTCGTCGACTCGCCGAAGGACCGCCGATGAGCAAGACGATCGCCGCGAAGGCACTCTCCCGGTCGTACACCGGCGAACGCACGCTGACGTTCCTCGTCGGGCTGCTCGCCTTCCTGGGCGGGGCGCTGGCCCTGGTGGTCGGCCTCGGCGGGCTGGGCGAGTTCCGCGGCCGCCGCCCGCTCCTGGACCCGATCGCCGTGACCTGGCTCGGCGGCCACGCGACCCCGGCGCGCGTCGCCGCGATCGTGCTCGGGGTGCTGCTGTTCGTGCTGGGGCTGCGGTGGGCGCTGCGTTCGCTGCGCCCGGAATCGCGACCCGACCTCGACCTCGACCGCACCGAAGGCGCGGAACTGGTGGTCACCGCGGCCGCGATCGCCGGCGCGGTCCAGGCCGACGCGGAGCAGCTCGACGGCGTCGGCCGGGCCCGTGTCCGCGCGGTCGGCTCGCGCACTTCGCCGGCGTTGCGGATCACCCTGTGGCTGCGCGAAGGCACGGACCTCAAACGGGTGTGGTCGGACCTAGACGCGCGCGTGCTGACCCGCGCCCGCGAATCGCTCGGCCTGACGTGGCTGCCCACCGCGGTCCGCATGGAACTCGACACGGGCCCGGCCAAACGCGTGCGCTGAGCCGGCCCGCGGCCGTGTCGACCCTCCGATCACGCGAGTCGACCCCGCAATCACGCGAGTCGACCTCCTGATCACGCGTGTCGGCGCCTCCAGCACGCGCCCCGCGCCGCAGCCGCCCCACCGCGCGCACCACCATCCGCCCGGAACTCGACACGGGGCCGGCCGAACGCGTGCGCTGAGCCGGGGTTTTGCGCAGAATGCGGGGCATGCCCCTACCGCTGAAGCCGCCGCTGAAGCCGATGCTCGCCAAGCCCGCCAAGGCCATCCCCGACTCCGGGGGCCTGCTGTTCGAACCGAAGTGGGACGGCTTCCGCTGCATCGTCTTCCGCGACGGCGACGAGCTGTACCTGCAGTCGCGCGCGGAAAAGCCGCTCAACCGGTACTTCCCGGAGGCCGTCGCGCGGCTGCTGGACACCCTGCCACCGCGGGTCGTGCTCGACGGTGAGCTGGTCGTCGCGCGGGACGGGCGGCTGAACTTCGACGCCCTCACCGAACGCATCCACCCCGCCGAAAGCCGGATCACGCTGCTGTCCGCCGAACAGCCCGCCGAGTTCGTCGCCTTCGACGTCCTCGCCCTGGAGGACGAGCTGCTGCTCGGCGAACCGACGTCCGTCCGCCGCGAACGCCTCGTCGAACTGGCCGGCGACCGGTTCCCGCTCACCCCGGCGACCACCGATCCCGGCACCGCACGCCACTGGTTCGAGCTGTTCGAGGGCGCCGGCCTCGACGGCGTCATCGGCAAGCCCCTCGACGAGCCCTACACCCCCGGCAAACGCGTCATGCTGAAGTACAAGCACGTGCGCACCGCCGACTGCGTCCTCGCCGGGCTGCGCTGGCACGTCGACGGCGCCCCGGGTGAGCTCGTCGGCTCCTTCCTGCTCGGCCTGCACGACGAAAAGGGCGTGCTGCACCACGTCGGCACCATCGGCTCGTTCCCCAAGGAGCGCCGCCGCGAGCTCGCCGAGGAACTGGCGCCCCTGATCACCGACGGCGAGGACCACCCCTGGGGCGGCCGGGCCACCGGCGAAGCCCAGCGCATCCCGGGCGGCATCACCCGCTGGCGCGCCACCGAGCACGAATGGGTGCCGCTGCGGCCCGAGCGCGTCGTCGAGGCCGCCTACGAGAACACCGAAGGCGGCATGCCGTCGCGGTTCCGGCACAACGCCCGGTTCAAGCGCTGGCGGCCCGACCGCGAACCCGCGTCGTGCGACTACAGCCAGCTCGAGGAGCCGGCCCGCTACGACCTCGACGCCGTCTTCCGCGGCCAGGTGGTCCGGACCCGCTAACCCGCGTCCCACACCGGCCGTGCGAAGCTCGGCCTGCCCCTTGATCGACGTTCGACGTGAGGACACCGCCCGTGCGCCGCCGCCGTACCCGTCTCCTGGCCGCGCTGCTCGCCCTGACCGCCGCCGCGGGCTGCGCCGCGGGGCCGTCGGTGCGCCCGGCGCTGGTCGAGAACGACGGGAAGACGACCGGCGCCGCGCCGACCCGGACACCCGGGGTCCCCTTGCCACCGCTGGGCGAACCGCAGTCGCCGGCGCTGAAGTGGGCCGACTGCGACGACGACACCCGCCAGCGCATCGGCACCCCCGGCGTCCCGGACGGCCTGCACTTCACCTGCGCCCGCGTCACCGCGCCGCTCGACGCCCCCGGCGAGCCGCGGCGCTCGCTGGTGCGGCTACTCGCGCTGAAGGTCGGCAGCGGGCCGGTGCCGCTGGTCGTGGTCAACGACGTCGACGGCGACCCGGGCACCGTGTACGCCGCACGGCTGGCCGCGACGCTGCCGCCCGCGTTCCTGGAGAAGTTCTCGCTGATCGGCCTGGACCGGCGCGGCACCGGGCTCTCCGGCGCCGCCCAGTGCGTCCCCGCCGACATCCGGCACGACCTCGTCGACGCCGATCCGGTGCAGGGCGGCCTCGGCGACGTGCTGGACGCGGCCCGCAAGGCCGGCCAGCAGTGCGCCATCGAGCTGGACGACACCCAGACCGCGCTGGACAGCTGGCGCGGTGCGGGCGACCTCGACGAGCTGCGCAAGCAACTCGGCATGGAGCGGCTCGACGCGCTCGGCCACGGCGACGGCTCGAAGGTGCTGGCCGAGTACGCGGTGCGCTTCCCCGGCCAGGTCGGGCGCGTGGTCCTCGACGGCGTGCCGGACCCGGGCGCCGACACGGCCGCGGTCCTCGACGCGGTCGCCGCCGGCGCGCAGTCCACATTGGACGCTTTCGCGACGGACTGCGCGGCGCGGCACTGCGCCCTCGGCGACCCGAAGGCGGCGCTGGCCGCGCTCACCGACCAGCTGCGGCGCGCCCCGGCGTCGATCGACGACGACGTCGCGTTCGGCCCGGGTGTCGCGATGTATGCCGTCTACACGGGACTTTCGCAGCGCGCGCGGTGGCCGGAGCTGGCCGACGCGATCACCGCGGCGCGCTCCGGGGACATCGGCCCCCTCTCGGTGTTCGCCGCGCCGGTGCTGCACGACTCGCGCGCCCAGCCGTCCCGGATCGACGCCACGATCGCGACCCGCTGCAACGACAGCCAGACCCGGCTCTCGGCCGACCAGCTCGACCAGGTCGTGGCCGGGATGCGCGGCAAGTACCCGCAGTTCGGCGCGGTCATCGCCCAGCAGCTGGCCTGGTGCGGCCCGTGGCCGGTGCGCACCGAGCCGCTGCCGCCACCGGGCGCGCCCGGTGCCCCGCCGATCCTGGTCGCGGCCACCGCGACCGACCCGATCACGCCCCAGGTCGGCAGCACCCGCGCGGCCGACCAGATGCCCTCCGCGGTGACGATCACCTGGCAGGGCGCGGGCCACGGCGCCCTCGGCGTCTCCCCCTGCGTCACCGACGCGGCCCGCGCCTTCCTGATCGACGGAAAAATCCCGGCCGACGGCACCCTCTGCCCCGCCTGACCCCGTGCGCGAAGGGTCAGCACGCGTGATTGAAGGGTCATCTCACGTGATTGAGAGGTCGACACGGCGCAGACCTCGTGTCGACCCTCCAATCACGCGTGTCGACTCCTCAATCACGCGTGTCGACCCTTCAGTCACCGGCGGATGTTGAGGCGGGCGGCCTGGCGGGTCAGGTGGTCGACCTCGGGGAGGCTGGCGGCCTTGGCCGCCGCCTCGGCGTAGAGCTTCGCCGCCGTCTCCAGGTCGCCGTCGCGCTCGTGGAGGTAGGCCGACACCGCGGTGTAGCGCGGGACCGTCTCGTCCACTTCCGCGAGCGCCGCCAGGCCGGCCCGCGGTCCGTCCGCCTCGCCGACGGCGACCGCGCGGTTGAGCCGCACGACCGGGCTGCCGGTCAGCCGGACGAGTTCGTCGTACCACTCGACGATCTGCACCCAGTCGGTCTCCGCGGCGTCCTGCGCGTCGGCGTGCAGGGCCGCGATGGCCGCCTGGGCCTGGAACTCGCCCAGCCGGTCGCGGGACAGCGCCCGCTGCAGGACGGTCACCCCTTCGGTGATCAGCGCGGTGTCCCACCGGGACCGGTCCTGCTCGGCCAGCGGGACCAGGGCGCCGCCGTCGGTCGTCCGGGAGGCGCGGCGGGCGTGGTGCAGCAGCATGAGCGCGAGCAGCCCCGCCACCTCCGGGTGGTCGATGGACGCCGCGAGCTGCCGGGTCAGCCGGATCGCTTCGGCGGCGAGGTCGACATCCCCGGAGTACCCCTCGTTGAAGACCAGGTACAGGACGCGCAGCACGGTGGCGACGTCGCCGGGCTGGTCGAACCGCACCCCCGACACGGTCCGCTTGGCGCGGCTGATGCGCTGCGCCATGGTCGCCTCGGGCACCAGGTACGCGTGCGCGATCTGCCGCGTCGTCAGCCCCCCGACGGCCCGCAGCGTGAGCGCGACCGCCGACGACGGCGTCAGCGACGGGTGCGCGCACAGGAAGTACAGCTGGAGCGTGTCGTCCACGGCCGCCGCGGGCCCGGGCGCCACCTCGGTGTCGACGACGTCCTCGCGCTTGCGGCGGGCGGCGTCCGCCCGGGTCGCGTCGAGGAACTTGCGCCACGCCACGGTGACCAGCCAGCCCTTCGGATCCCGCGGCGCCTCGGCCGGCCAGACGCGCAGCGCCTCGACCAGCGCCTCCTGCACGGCGTCCTCGGCCGCCGCGAACTCGGCTCCGCGGCGGACGAGGACACCCAGGACACCCGGGGTGAGGCTCCGGAGCAGGGCTTCGTCCACGGTTCAGCCGATCCGCTCGGCCAGCTCGACGATGATCCCCTCGGGCCCGCGGAGGTAGCAGAGCTTGAAGCTGTCCTCGTACCGCACCACCTCGCCGACGAGCTCGGCGCCGTGCGGCCGCAGCCGCTCCAGGACCCCCTCGATGTCCGCCACCTCGAACAGGACGTGCCGCAGACCGGGCGCGTTCGCCGGCGCCTCCGGGTCCCCCGCGGGGCCCGGCGGCGTCCGGTACCGGATCAGCTCCAGCTTGCCGTGGCCGTCCGGCGTCCGCATCATCACCATGTCGGACCGGACGCCGGCCAGCCCGACGATCCGGTCGACCGCCCGGCCTTCGACCTCTCCTTCACCCTCGACCTCGAGCCCGAGCTCGGCGAAGAACGCCTTCGCCGCCTCGAGGTCCCCGACGACGATGCCGACGTGCTCCAGCCGTGGCAGAACCATCGTGCTCCCCGTCATTCCGTGATGGTCGGCGGCGCGGCCAGGAACGGGCGCAGCTCGAGCCACTCGTGGATCGGCTCCCCGTTCGGGCCGGGCGCGGCCGACAGCTCCGCGGCCAGTTCGAGGGCGCGTTCGTAGCTGTCGACGTCGATCACCGTCCAGCCGGCGATGAGGTCCTTGGTCTCCGGGAACGGCCCGTCGGTGACCGGCGGCCGCCCCTCGCCGTCGTAGCGGACGAACGTCCCCTCCGGAGCGAGCGCCTGGTGCTCGACGAACTCGCCGGTGGCCACGAGCTTGTCCCCGAAGTCCTGCATGTACCGGATGTGCGCCGCGATCTCCTCCGGCGTCCACTGGTCGATGGACGTGTCGCAGTTCGCCGGCGCCGGCGCGCCGCGGTAGTGCTTCAGCAGCAGGTACTTGGCCATCGTGGTGCTCCCTCGGTGTGTGGCGACCCATTCTGGCCGCTTCCACCCCGGGGACGGAGCCGGTTCCGGCGTTTCGACATCGCCGGAGAAGATTTTGCAGTGACATCCGGGGCTCCGCCCCGGGCCGGGGGCTCCGCCACCCGGACCCCCGCAAGAGTGCGGCCGCCCGCGAAGGGCGGCCGCACGGACCTACTGGCGGTAGGACTCCACCTCGGAGACCGGGCGGGCCGCGGCTTCGTCCGGGTTCTCGTGGAACTCCGTCTTCGCGCGCCGCTGCCGCAGCAGGTCCCAGCACTGGTCGAGCTGCTGCTCGACCGCGGTGAGGCGGTCCTTGTCGCCGCCGCTCAGCCCCACGCCGACCGAGCGCGACCGGAGCTCGTGCTCCTCCGCGATCAGCTCGTCGATCCGGCCCAGGATTTCGCCGTCGGCCATTTGTTCCTCCTCTTCGCGGGTACTCGCGATCAGACGCTACCCCGGCCCCGGGAATTCCCGCCGCGCCCGGATCGTTGACCAGGGCATGAGCACCGTTGAGCTGACCGCTGAGAACTTCGACCAGACGGTAACCGACAACGAGTTCGTCCTGATCGACTTCTGGGCGAGCTGGTGCGGGCCGTGCCGCCAGTTCGCGCCGGTCTACGAGAAGGCCTCCGAGAAGCACGAGGACATCGTCTTCGCGAGCGTCGACACCGAAGCGCAGCAGCAGCTTGCGGCCGCTTTCGACGTCCGCTCGATCCCGACGCTGGCCATCATCCGGGACAAGACGCTGATCTACGCCCAGCCGGGTGCGCTCCCCGAGCCCGCCCTCGAAGACCTCATCAAGCAGGCTCGCGAGGTCGACATGGACGAGGTCAAGCGCAAGGCCGCCGAAGCCGAGGCCGAACAGGCCTGACCACCACCACATGGCGAAGGCCGCCCCGCGGGGCGGCCTTCGCCATGTTCAGGACCGGGTGGCGAGCCCGCGCAGGAAGAACGCCAGGTTGGCCGGGCGCTCGGCCAGCCGCCGCATGAAGTAGCCGTACCACTCGTCGCCGTAGGGCACGTAGACGCGCATGCGCGTCCCCGAAGCCGCGATCCGCGCCTGCTCCTCCGGCCGGACGCCGTAGAGCATCTGGAACTCGTGGTCGTCGTCCGTGCGGCCGTGCTCCTCGGCCAGCGCGGCGGCGATCTCGATCATCCGCGGGTCGTGCGAAGCCACCATCGGGTAGCCCTCGCCGGCCATCAGCACGCGCAGGCAGCGGACATAGGACTTGTCCACTGCGGACTTCTCCGCGAACGCCACCGACTCCGGCTCGGCGTACGCGCCCTTGCACAGCCGCACGCGTGACCCGGGCCCGGCCAGCTCCCGGCAGTCCTGCTCGGTGCGGCGCAGGTAGGCCTGCAGCACCGCGCCCACCCACGGGTACTCGCCGCGCAGCTCGCGCAGGATGCCGAGCGTCGAGTCCGTGGTGGTGTGGTCCTCCATGTCGAGCGTCACGGTGGCCCCGACCGCCTCGGCCGCCGCGCAGATCTTCCGCGCGTTCTCGCACGCGACGTCCTCGCCGTCCGACGGCAGGAACTGCCCGACCGCCGACAGCTTCACCGAGACGTCCGCCCCCTCGGCCAGGCCGTTCGCGGCCAGCGCGGTCAGCACGGCTTCGTAGGCCGCCACGGTCGCCGCCGCCTGCGCGGCGTCGGTGGTGTCCTCGCCCAGGTGGTCGAGGGTGATCCGGCGGCCGTCCGCGGCCAGTTCCCCGGCCACCCGGACGGCGTCGGCGGTCTCGGACCCGGCCACGAACCGGCGCACCACGGAGCGCGTGGCGGGCACGGCCTCGACGAGCCGCCGGATGCCCTTCGACCGGGCGGCGGCGAGCAAGGGGGCACGCAGCATGACGGTCTCCCTCTCAGCCCTGGTGCGGGTGGCGGACGCTGGTCGGCGGCACGAAGGTCTCCTTGATCGAGCGGGGGCTCGTCCAGCGGAGCAGGTTGAAGATCGAGCCGGCCTTGTCGTTGGTGCCCGAGGCCCGCGCCCCGCCGAACGGCTGCTGGCCGACGACGGCGCCGGTCGGCTTGTCGTTGACGTAGAAGTTGCCGGCGGCGAACCGCAGCGCCTCGGACGCCTTCGCGACGGCGGTGCGGTCGTTGGCGATGATCGCGCCGGTCAGCGCGTACGCGGCGGTCTCGTCGACGAGCTTGAGCACGGCGTCGAAGTCGCCGTCCTCGTAGACGTGCACCGACAGGATCGGGCCGAAGTACTCGGTCGAGAAGATCTCGTGCTTCGGGTTGTCCGAGACGAGGATCGTCGGCTTGACGAAGTACCCGACGCTGTCGTCGGCGGTGCCACCGGTCAGGACCTCGACCGAGGCGTCGTCGCGAACGCTGTCGAACAGCGCGGTGTGCTTGGCGAACGCGCGGGCGTCGATCACCGCGCCGCCGAAGTGCGACAGGTCGGTGACGTCGCCGTAGGACAGCGCCTCGGTCTCGGACACCAGGCCGTCCTTCAGCTTCGTCCAGACGCTGCGCGGGATGTACGCACGCGAAGCGGCGGAGCACTTCTGGCCCTGGTACTCGAAAGCGCCGCGGACCAGCGCGGTGCGCAGGACGTCGACGTCGGCCGACGGGTGCGCGAGCACGAAGTCCTTGCCGCCGGTCTCGCCGACCAGCCGCGGGTACGAGCGGTAGCCCGCGATGTTCGCGCCGACCGTGCCCCACAGGTGCTGGAAGGTCGCGGTCGAGCCGGTGAAGTGGATGCCGGCCAGGTCGCGGTGGGTCAGGGCGACCTCGGAGACGGCCTTGCCGTCGCCCGGCAGCAGGTTGATGACGCCCGGCGGCATGCCCGCCTCTTCCAGCAGCCGCATGGTCAGGTGCGCGGCGAACGACTGCGTCGGCGACGGCTTCCACAGCACGGTGTTGCCCATCAGCGCGGGCGCGGTGGGCAGGTTGCCGGCGATCGCGGTGAAGTTGAACGGCGTGATCGCGTAGACGAAGCCCTCGAGGGGCCGGTGCTCCATCCGGTTCCACACACCCGGCGAGCTGATCGGCTGCTCGGCCAGGATGCGGCGGCCGAACTCGACGTTGAAGCGCCAGAAGTCGGCGAGCTCGCAGGCGGCGTCGATCTCGGCCTGGGTCGCGGTCTTCGACTGGCCGAGCATGGTGGCGGCGTTCAGCGTGGCGCGCCACTTGCCGGTGAGCAGGTCGGCGGCGCGCAGCAGGATCGCGGCGCGGTCGTCGTAGGACAGCGCGCGCCACTCCGGGGCGGCCTTCGCGGCGGCCGCGATGGCGTCGGTGGTGTCCTGCCGCGTCGCGCTGTGGATGGTGCCCAGCACGTGCTTGTGGTTGTGCGGCTGGACGACGTCGATCTTCTGGCCGCCGCCGGGGCGCTGCTCGCCGCCGACGGTGACCGTCAGGTCGACCGGTTCCGCCTGGCCCAGCCGCTTCAGCGCACCCTCGAGCTCGGCGCGCTCGGCGCTGCCCGGCGCGTAGGTCAGCACCGGCTCGTTCGTCGGGGCGGGGGTCTGGGTCACGGCGTCCACGGCGGCTCCTCTGCTTTCTGTCCAAGTGCCCCGAACGGTAACTCCGGACACGTGCCCGCGGCTTGTTCGATCGGCTAAAATCGCTCGTATGATCTTGGCTGACCGGATAACCCGCCGGTGACGTCGCTGCGGCACGTGCTCGCCACCCTCGGGGAGCCGTTGGTCGAGGTCGTCGTGGCGCCGCACGGGCTCGGGGTCCCGGTCACCGACGTCGTGATCCTCGACCCCGAAGACCCGCTGGAGGCGTCCCCGGGCGACCTGGTGCTGGTGATCGGCGCCCGCGGCCGGGCGGCGGCCCCGGCGATCCGCGCGGCCGGACGGGGAGGCGCGGCCGCGGTGGCGGTCAAGGGCGCGACGGGTGCCGACGTCGCCGCGGACGCGGGCGTCGCGCTGCTCACGGTCGGCGCGGAGGCACGCTGGGAGCAGGTCGAATCGCTGGCCCGCGGAGTCGTCGAGGCGGCACGCGCGGGCGGGGAGGCGGCCAGCGGCGAAGTGCTCGGCGACCTGTTCGCCCTGGCCCAGACGATCGCGACGCTCACCGGCGGGCTGGTCAGCATCGAGGACACGGCGAACCGCGTCCTCGCGTATTCGCGGGCGGGCGACGAGGTCGACGAGCTGCGGCGGCTGTCGATCCTCGGCCGCGAAGGCCCGGAGCGCTACCTCGCGATGCTCCGCGAATGGGGCGTCTACCAGCGGCTGCGCGCCGGGGAAGGGATCGTCCGGATCGACGAGCGGCCCGAGCTGGGCATCCGCCGCCGCATCGCCGCGGGCATCCACGCGGGTAAGCAGCCGCTCGGCACGATCTGGGTCCAGGAGGGCGCCCAGCCGCTCACCGAGCGGGCCGAGACGGCGCTGCTCGGGGCGAGCCGCACCCTGGCGCCGCAGCTGATCCGGGCCCGCACGCTGCCGAGCCCGGAACTGCGGCTGCGCGAAGACCTCCTGGCAAGCCTGCTGGAAGGGCGGCTGGACGCGGAGTCCGTCGCGGACGACATCGGCGCGGATCCGGCCCGGCCGGCGCAGGTGCTGGCGTTTTCGCTGGAGCGCTCGGACAACCGGCAGCTGCGGCGCGCCGAACTGGTGCACCTGATCGCCGTCCACACGGCGGCCTACCGGCGCAGCGCGCTGGTGAGCGTGATCGGCGGCCGCGTCTACGCGCTGCTGCCGGACCTGCCCGAGCACTCCGACGCGGCGGTGCTGGCGCTGGCCCGCGAAATCGCCGCCACCGCCCGCCGGCACCTGGACGTCCCGGTCCGCGCGGCCCTCGGCGGCGTCGTACCCCGCCTGTCGGAGGCGGCGGCGTCCCGCGGCGACGCCGACCGCGTCCTGGCGGCGATGACGCGCGGGCACTGGGCCGCCGACGTCGCCTCGCTGGCCGACGTCCGCGCCGAGGTGCTGCTGTCGGAGGTGCTGGCCTTCCTGGGTACGCAGCCGCGGATCCGCGACCCCCGGCTGACAACCCTGGTCGAGCACGACACCGAGCACGGCGGCATCCTCGTGCCGGCGGTCCTGGCCTGGTTGAACGCGTTCGGCGACGTCCGCGCGGCGGCCCGCCTGCTGAACATCCACCCGAACACGGTCCGCTACCGGGTCCGCCGCGCGGCCGAAGTGTCCGGCGTCGACTTCGACGACCCGGCGCAGCGCCTGCTCACTCAGCTGCAGCTGCGGCTGTGACCCTGCTAGCTTCGCGCCCGTGGATCTCTTTTCGCGCACGTGGGCGGCGTTGCGTGCCGCGGTCGCTTCCCTTCCGGATCCGGAGTTCGCGAAGCCGTCGGGCTGCCGGGGCTGGCTGGTCCGGGACCTGGTCTGCCACCTGGTGATCGACGCGCAGGACGTGCTGATCACGCTGGCCACCCCGGCGTCCTCGGCGTTGACGCACGACGCGATCACGTACTGGGCGGTGTCTTCCGAGCCACCGACCGGCGACGACCCGCTGTCGGCGCTGATCGTCCGCCTGGCGGCGGCGTACGAGGACCCGGCGCTGCTGAAGTTCCACCTGGACGACGTGGGATCGGCGGCGGGCCGAGCGGCGGACCTGGCGGACCCGGGCACGAGGGTGTCGACGCAGGACATGGTCCTGACGGCGGGCGACTACCTGTCGGCGTACGTGCTGGAGTGGACGGTGCACCACCTGGACCTGGTGGCGAACGTGCCGTCGGCGGCCGGGCCGCCCGCCGAGGGCCTGGCGCGGACGCGGGTGATGCTGGAGAAGATCGCGGGGGCGGAGTTCCCGCCGTCGTTCTCGGACGAGGACGTCCTGCTGGTGGGGACGGGTCGGCGCGAGCCCTCGGACGCCGAGCGTGCGGCACTGGGCGACCTGGCCGCGCGGCTGCCGCTGGTGCTCGGATGATCGTCTGGCTGGACAGCTCGAGGCCGACCCGGCAGCCACCCGAAAACCGGACCACCGGAATACGGCCCCGTAATTCTCCGACGCGATATCCGCGAATCAGGAAACAGTCTTACGCGAGCGCGCGCAGTTCGGCCAGCCGGGCCAACGCGGCGAAAGAATCGAGCCGCGCGGATTGGTCGTGGGCGGCCGTCGTGGCGAGGATTTCGTCGGCGCCGGTGATGCCGACCAGCCGCCCCAGCCGGTCCGCCACCTCGTCCGGTGTGCCCGAAATCTGACCGTCCAAAGTCTCCTCGAGCCGCCGGCGCTCGCGGTCGGTCATCGGCGCCGTGACGATCTCACCCGGCGGGTCCAGGGGCGGGAAGACGCCGTGGGAGCGCGAATACACCGTCGCCCAGGCTTCCGAGACGAGCAGGCGCCGCGCGTCGGCCGCCGAGTCCGCCACCGCGATCGCCGTCGACACCACGACGTACGGCTCCAGCGCCCACTCGGACGGCCGAAACCCGTCCCGGTACCGAGACACGGCTTCGGCCAGGGCACGTTCGCCGCGCACCGGGGCGATCACCAGCGGCAGCCCGAGTTCCGCGGCGAGGTCCGCGCCGGACCCGGTGGCCAGCAGGAACGGCGGCACGCGCAGCCCCTCGGCCGGGTAGGCGTGGACGCCGGGGTACGCGTGGTCCCCGGTGAAGAACCCGAGCAGCTCACGGACCTGGGTGCCGAAGTCGCCGGCGTCCTCTTTGCCGTGCCCCAGCGCCGATCGGACGCCGCCGGTGAAGCCGACGGACCGGCCGAGGCCCATGTCGATCCGGCCCGGGTGAAGCGCTTCCAGGACGCCGAACTGCTCCGCCACGACCAGCGGCCGGTGGTTCGGCAGCATCACGCCACCGGTGCCGACGCGGATGCGCGACGTCGCCCCGGCGACGGCGGCGGCCAGCACGGTCGGCGCGGACCCGGCGACGCCCGGCACGCCGTGGTGCTCGGACACCCAGAACCGGTGGTAGCCCAGCCGTTCGACGCCGGCGGCGAAGGCGACGGTGTCCCGCAGCGCCTGCGCGGGCCCGCGGTCCCGCCGCACGGGCGAACGGTCGAGCACGGAGAACAGCGTCACGCAGGGTGCAACGCCGGGCGGGCGACGGGATTCCCGTCAGGGCCGCCAGCGCTCGCTGTACTCCGGGTGGTCGGCGTAGGGCAGGGCCAGCAGGCGCAGCGTGACGCACCAGTTGGAGCCGGCCTCGTCGGCGGGCACGTGGCAGGTCTCACACCAGTATTCGCTGCCGTAGAGCGGAAACCCGGGGACCTTCTCCGACACCGTCGTGCGATGGGCGAGCAGGATCCGCCGGGTCGCCTCGATCTCGTTGATCATCTGGTTGACCACGTCGAGCTCGAGGTCGGTGAGCCCGCGGATCTTCTGCTCCACGGCGACCTTCGTCTCGCCGCGGTTCATCACCTCGCCGGCCTTCGCCTTGTTGACGGCCTGCATGATCAACGCCTGCCGCGCGCCCACACGCGCCGCGAGGAAAGCGATCAGGTCGTCCACGAACGGCCTCCTTCCTCGGACCCCGCCCCCCGAGGGTCCCGGGGAGTCGCCGATCCGGGACCGCACGTTACGCCGTCGGAGACCAAGATCGTGACACGGAGATCGGCCGTGCAACATTTGTGACCCGAAAGGCGACAGCGGGCGCTTGCGCGATCACTCGCCGCATCACCTGCTGGGACATTCGGCGCAGCGTGCCAAGCATTTCCGCCGACGCGGTGGTTCCGGTTACCCAGGCACCGCCCCAGGCCGGGAAGGGTCAGTCGGTGCGCGCCTTGCTCGGCTGGACCCGCTTCGGCTCCCCCGGCATCTTCGGGTAGTCCGGCGGATAAGGCATTTCCCCCAGCCCGTGGTCCCGCTCATCCCGCTCGTACCACTCCAGCGCCGTCTCCAGGCCGAACGGCGACTCGTCCATCGGCGCGTGCAGGTCGCCGTGCTTCTCGAGGAACGCCGGGATCGTCAGGACGTCGAAGTCGTCCGCGTCCACCTCGCCCAGCAGGTCCCAGGTCAGCGGCGTCGACACCGTGGCGCGCGGGGTGCCGCGGACCGACCAGGCCGAGGCCACCGTGCGGTCGCGGGCCGCCTGGTTGTAGTCGAGGAACACCCGGCCCTCCCGCTCCTCCTTCCACCAGTTGATCGTCGCCTTCTCGGGGATCCGGCGGGCGACCTCGCGGCCCAGCGCGATCACCGCGTGCCGGACCGCCACGAAATCCCACTCCGGGCGGATGCGGACCAGCACGTGCACCCCGCGGCCGCCCGAGGTCTTCGGCCAGCCCGTCAGGCCCGCGTCCGCCAGGACCTCGCGGACCACCATCGCCACCTCGACCGCGTCCGCGAAGCCCGCCCGGTCCGGCGGGTCGACGTCGATCCGGAGCTCGTCCGGGTGGTCGGTGTCCGGGCGGCGGACCGGCCACGGGTGGAAGTCGAACGTGCCCAGGTTGGCCGCCCACGCGAACACCGCGGGCTCGGTCGGGCACACCTCGGCCGCCTTGCGGCCGGACGGGAACGTGATCTCGGCGGTCGAAACCCACTCGGGCGCGCCCTTGGGCACGCGCTTGGCGTAGAACCAGTCGCCCTCGACGCCGTCGACGTAGCGCTTCAGCGTCGTCGGGCGCTCGCCGATCGCGCGCAGCAGCGGCGCGCCGACCGTGATGTAGTGCTCCACGACCTGCCGCTTCGTGATCCCGCGCTGGGGGAAGTACACCTTGTCCGGGCTCGTGACGCGGACCGTGCGCCCGTCCACCTCGTACTCGACCGGGTCACCGTTCTTGGGCATGCGTTGCACGCTAGCCCGTGCCCGGCGGCCCGGTAGGCTCGAACGGGTGTCCGGCCGCACCAAGCTGATCGTCGCGCTCGCCGTGCTCGCCGTCTTCGCGGCGGCCGCGGTGCTGCTGCCGATCCCCGGTCCGGCCGAGCTGCGGGCCTGGGCCGCTGCCACCGGCCCCGCCACCCCGCTCGTGCTGCTCGTCGCGTACTCGCTGCTCACCGTGGCGCCCGTCCCGCGGACGGTGTTCAACCTCGCCGCCGGCCTGCTCGTCGGCACCGCGGCCGGGATCGCGATCGGCCTGGTCGCCACGACCATCGCGGCCGGCCTCTCGTTCGGCCTGGCCCGCTCGCTCGGCCGCGACCTGGTCACCCGGCACCTGCACCGGTCCGCGGTGCGGACGGTGAACGACCGCCTTTCCGGCGGCGGCGTCCTCGCCATCACGTCGCTGCGGCTGATCCCGGTGGTGCCGTTCGCGCCCTTCAGCTACCTCTGCGGGGTGTCCTCGGTGCGGCTCGCCCCGTACCTGGCCGGTACGCTGCTCGGGAGCGTGCCCGGCACGGTCGCCGTGGTCGTCCTCGGCGACGCCCTGACCGGCGACACGCCGCCCGCGCTGCTCGCCTGTTACGGCTTGTTCGCGCTGGCCGGAGCGATCGGGCTGGTCAAGGTGTTCAAGAAGCGGGCACCGGCCGAACCGCAGCTCGCCGGACCGGCTGGCTGACGCGAACTCCCGCGCTGCCGACCGCTACACTCGATCGGGTG
The DNA here is from genome assembly GCF_002904335.1 of Amycolatopsis sp. CA-126428. Classification (GTDB taxonomy): domain Bacteria; phylum Actinomycetota; class Actinomycetes; order Mycobacteriales; family Pseudonocardiaceae; genus Amycolatopsis. The sequence continues at coordinate 24,720 of NZ_PPHF01000075.1, forward strand.
CGCGAAGCGGTACCGCGCTGAGCAGGGCCACCACCACCGGGAATTTCGTCAGGAGCAGTCGCCATCGACACCGGTCAGCTGATCGCGGGGCACTACCGCCTCGTCGAACACATTGGTAGCGGTGCCATGGGTGTCGTGTGGCGCGCGACCGACGTGCGCCTCGAACGCACCGTCGCGATCAAGCAGATCCTCCCGCAGCCGGGTGTCTCCGAGACCGAACGCGACAACATGCGCCAGCGCGCGATGCGCGAGGCGAAGAACGCGGCCCGGTTCCAGCACCCGAACGCCATCGTCGTGTTCGACATCGCCGAGCACAACGGCGACCCGTGTCTGGTCATGGAGTACCTGAACGGGCCCAGCCTCTCCACGATCCTCGCCGAGGAGGGCACCCTCCCGCTCGGGCGGGTCGCCCGGATCGGCGAGCAGGTCGCGTCCGCCCTGGTGGCGGCCCACCGGGCCGGGATCGTGCACCGTGACGTCAAGCCGGGCAACATCCTCATCGACGAGGCCGGCACCGCGAAGATCACCGACTTCGGCATCTCCCGCGCGGCCGGCGACATGACGCTGACGGCGACCGGCCTGATCGGCGGCACGCCCGCCTACCTGGCGCCCGAGCTGGCCCGCGGCGCCGACCCGGTGCCCAGCTCCGACGTCTTCGCCCTCGGCGCGACCCTCTACCAGGCGATCGAGGGCACCACGCCGTACGGCAACACGACCAACCAGCTCGCGCTGCTCTACGCGGCGGCGAACGGGCAGATCAACCCGCCGGTGCAGGCGGGCGGGGCCACCGCGCTGCTGATGAGCCTGCTGCGCAGCGAGCCGGGCGAGCGGCCGAGCATGGCCGAGGCGCGTGAGCGGCTGGCCGCGCTGGCCCGCACCGAGCCCGGCGGCCAGATGGCATCCCCGCCGCTGCTCTCCGGCGGCGCGGGCCGCAAGCCCGCCGCACCCGCGGCACCAGCGTCTTCGGACGACGAGCGGCCGCCGTGGCAGCGGACGGCCAACAAGGCGCCGTCGTCCCCGCCGGTCGGCACGCCCGTGCCCGCGAACAAGGCGCCGTCGAACCCGCCGCGCCCGACCGCGGCGTTCATGCCGATGCGGTCCCCGGCCGCCCCGCCGAACACCCCGCCCAGACCGATGCCCGCGGCCGCGCCGTCGGCCAGGGCCCCCCAGTACTCGACGGCCACCGCGAAACCGGACAACAAGCGCAAGTACGCCTTGTTCGCCGGCGCCGGCGCGGCGGTCGTCGTGGTCGCGGTGATCGTGTTCCTGGTCCTGAACTCCGGCAACGGCGGTTCGGGCGGCAACCAGACGGCCCAGTCGCCGGGCAACCAGCCGACGACCGGCCACAGCACGCCCAAGACCAACAGCCCGAGCAACTCGAACGCCTCCGCGGACCTGGGCAAGACGCCGACCTCGGGCAGGATCGAATTCACCCCGGCCGGCCAGCGGGTCATCGCGTTCTACGACTTCCCGAGCGGGGCCGCGGCCTCCTGGTCGATGCTCACGCCGGCGGCCCAGCAGGTCTACGGCAGCCAGGACGCCTTCACCGAGTACTGGAGCAAGTTCAAGTCGGTCGGCGCCAAGCGGGCCAGCGGCGCGTACAACGACGACGGCTCGGTCACCATCACCGCCACGGTGGTCTTCCCCGACCACGAAGAGTCCCGGTCGTTCCGGATCGTGAACTCCGGCGGGGAGCTGCTCCTCGACGCCCAGACCAAGGCCAACGCCGACGCCGGTCCCGGCTCGGGCAACTGAGACGTAACGCGCGTCCGGTGGGCTGACGGGCCCGGATGGCCTACCGTGGTGGCATGGCCGACGACGGAGCTTCGCTGCCGGGCCCGAATCCTCGCTTCCACGAGGACCTGGTCGGCCTGGACCCGTACGACCCGGAGGCGCGCGCGTTCGCCGAGCACCTCGACCGCATCGAACGCTGCGGCCCGAACTACACCATCGAGGCCGCGCTCGACGGCGTCGCCGACTTCGCCGACTCCAGCAACCGGCTCGGCGGCCTGCGCTACTGGGTGTCGGCGCTCATCGTGATCCTGATCGTGCTCGGCGTGATCGTGGCCGCATGGGACATCGTGGTGCACGCCCTCGCCTGGCTCGCGGCGTAACGTGGATCGGGTGAAAGGTATGAAACCCGTTGTCGGCGCGACCCCTCGCGTCGTGAAGTCCGAGCAGGAATGGCGGGCGCAGCTCAGCCCCGACGAGTTCGCCGTGCTCCGCCAGGCGGGGACCGAACGGCCGTTCACCGGTGAGTACACCGACACCAAGGCCACCGGCGTCTACGAGTGCCGCGCGTGCGGTGCCGAGCTGTTCCGCAGCGACACGAAGTTCGAGAGCCACTGCGGCTGGCCGTCGTTCTACGACCCGGCCGACTCCGACGCCGTGCTGCTGCGCGAGGACCGCGCCATGGGCATGAAGCGGATCGAGGTGCTCTGCGGCTCCTGCCACAGCCACCTCGGGCACGTCTTCGAGGGCGAGGGCTACCCGACCCCGACCGACCAGCGCTACTGCATCAACTCGATCTCGCTGAAACTGGTCACCGAGCCCTGAAACCCGCCGTCCTAAATCCTCCTTAAGCGAGCAACCCGCCGCCCTTCCTCGGACGTAGTCTCCGCACACGGACGAGGGAGGGCGGACTCATGACCGACACCTGGGGTATTCCCGGACCGGTGTTCGCGGGGCTCTACCTGGGGGCACTGTTCCTGGTGGCGCTGGTCGGGTTGGTGCGCGCCGCGCTGCTGGCGCGGGGACGCACCGGCGGGGCACCGGACAAGGCCGAAGAACTGGCGCTGCTGACCGGTGGGCGGGAGCGCGTCGGCGAATGGGTCGTCGCCCGGCTGCTCGAGCGGCAGCTGATCCGGCTCGACGGCACCGGACGCGTGCACCGCGTCCGGGGTTCGGCCGCCGACGACCTGGGCCGGGCCGCTCTCGGGCGGATCGGCAAGACCGGCAGCTCCGTCGACCGGGTGCGCGCCGAGGTGGCGCGCCACCCGTCCGTGGCGGAGCTGGAGGCCGGGCTGATCACCCGCGGCCTGCTCACCGACGTCCGGAAACTGCGCCGGACCCGGCTGCTCGTCGCCGTGGCGAACTGGGCGCTGTTCGTCCTCGGCGTCGTCCGGCTGATCGCCGGCTCCTCGACCGGGCACCCCGTCGGCTTCCTGCTGGCCCTGCTCGCCCTCAACATCGTCGTGGCCGTGGTAGCCACGGTCCGCGCCGCGAAGAAGCTCCAGGTCAAGGCCACCTTCGCCGGCCGGGCGGCCGCGGAAGAGGCGCGCCGGGCGCGGACGCTCGTCATGGGCCCGGCCGGGGCCGTCGCGGCGGACGGCTTCGGCGGCCACCCGGAGAAGGACGTCCGGCTGGCCGCCAGCCGCGCCATCCAGCAGTCCACCGCACGCGCCGCCCGCCGTCCGCGCGGCCGCTGGGCGAGCGGGGGTGGCGGCGTGGCCGTCGGCTACTACGGCGGCAGCTCCTGCGGCGGTGGCGGCAGCTCGTGCGGCGGCGGGGGCGGCGGCTGCGGTGGCGGCGGAGGCGGGGGCTGTGGTGGTTGAAACGCCGACGCGAGCGCGTGCGTCTCACAGCTACGGTAACCGCGACACACTGAGGGGAGACGGGCGATGACCGACCCGTGGGGCATCTCCGGACCGGATTTCGTGGTCCTCTACATCGCGTTGCTCGGGGCGGTCCTGCTGATCAGGGTCGTGGTGTCCGGGATCGTGAGCAGCCGGGCGATGCGGGCGGACGCCGTCGCGCCCGGGCCGCCGCCGAGCGTCTACCAGCTGGCCTTCCTCGCCGGCGGCCCCGACCGGGCCGTCGACGCGGCGATCGCGGCCCTGGTCGAGCGCGGGCAGCTGCGCGTCAACAGCTACAAGCAGGTCAGCCAGGCCGGGACGCGGCCGGCCGATCCGCTGGAGCGGGCGGTCTTCGACGCGGCGCAGCTGAAGACGACGTCGGCGCTGCGGGCGTACGGCCGCCAGTCGGCGGCGATGCGGGCCCTGGAGGAGGGCCTCGACCAGCGCGGGCTGCTGGCGTCGGCGGCCGCCAAGCGGCAGGCGCGGACGTTCGGGCTGCTCCTCCAGCTGGCGGTGCTGGCGTTCGGCGTGGCGCGGCTGGTCACCGGCATTTCCCTCGGCCGCCCGGTCGGGATCCTGGTGTTCCTGGTCCTCGTCGCGGCGGTGCTGGCGATCGTGGCGGCGGTCCGCCGGTCGAAGACGGGTGCCCGGCAGCCGTCGGCCGCGGGGCACCGCCTGCTCGGCCAGGCCCGCGCCGCGGCGAGCGGCCCGGTCCCGGCGGGCATGCTGGCCGGCGGCGTCCTGCTCGGCGGGGCGGCGGCCGCGGTCGCGCTGGGCGGCTGGGCGATGTACCCCGACGAGGAGCTGAGCGCGGCGCTGACCCCGCCGATGACGTCGTACGGCGGCGGTGGCTCGTCCGGCGGGTCGTCCTGCAGCAGCGGGTCGTCGTGCTCGAGCTCGTCGTGCAGCAGCGGGTCTTCGTGCGGTTCGTCGTGCGGCGGAGGGGGCTGCGGTGGGTGAGCTGGGCATCGGGATCGGCTGGCGGCACGAGCTCGACCTGTCCATCGCGCGGCTGCCGGGGGTGGATTGGGTCGAGGTCGTCGCCGAGAACCTGCACGCCGACCACCTGCCGGAGACGCTCGTGGCGCTGCGCAAGCGGGGCCTGCCGGCGCTGCCGCACGCCGTCTCGCTGTCCCTCGGCGGGGCCGAGCCCCTGGACACCGGCCGCGTCCAGCACCTCGCGGAGGTCGCGCGTGCGCTGGACGCGCCGCTGGTCAGCGACCACGTGTGCTTCGTGCGCGCGGGCGGGCTCGATTCGGGGCACTTGATGCCGCTCCCCCGCACGCGCGAGGCCCTGGACGTGCTGGTGGCGAACGTCCGGCTGGCCCAGTCCATCCTGGACGTGCCGCTGGCGCTGGAGAACATCGCCGCGGTGCTCGACTGGCCCGACGCCGAGCTGACCGAGGAGCAGTTCCTCACCGAGCTGACCGACCGGACGGGCTGCCGGCTGATCATCGACGTGGCGAACCTGTACGCCAACGCCCGCAACATCGGCACGGACCCGGTGGCGTTCCTGGACGGAATCCCCTGGGAGCGGCTGGCGTACGTCCACATGGCGGGCGGCATCGAGCGCGACGGCGTGTACCACGACACGCACGCGCACCCGGTGCTGCCGGAGGTGCTGGCGCTGTTGACGGAGCTCCGCCGCCGGACGGACCCACCGGGAGTCCTGCTGGAGCGCGACGACGACTACCCGACCGACGACGAGCTGGCGGCGGAGCTGTCGGCCCTGCGGACGGCGGTGACGGGGTGAGCCGCGCGGAGCTGGCCCGCCGGCAGGCGGAGCTGCTGCAGGCGTTGCTGGCCGACGGCCCGCCTCCGGCGGGCTTCGACCCGGCCCGGTTGAAGGTGGAGGCGTCGGTTTTGCGCCGGAAGCACGGGCGGGTGCTGGCGTACCAGCGGCCCGAGCTGGCGGAGGCGCTGGGTGAGCGGTACGAGCCGCTGTTCGCACGGTTCACCGCGGGACGGCCGAAGAAGGCGGCTGAGCGATCGGGAGCTTATGCCGACGAGTTCGTGACGTGGCTGATCGAGGGGGGCCACCTGCCGAAGCCCCGGCGTCGGCTGGCGGACCGCCTCCGGCGCCGCTGATCCAGCAGGTGGGCCGGTTCCGCCTCAGGGCGTCCAGGTCGGTTTGTCGACTCCCGGCACCCGCGTCCCGAACTTCCAGAACGGCTCCGCCCCCGGCAACCCACCGGCCATCCGGACCCGCGTCATCCGCCCGTACCCGCTGTCGACTTCCTCCAGCAAGTCGCCGAAGCCGACCTCTGCCGCCGCGGCATCCTTGCGGCCGAGCGAATCCAGCCACCGCCCGGTGCCCGCCAGCGACAGCCGCGCGTGCCACGTGCCGCCTTCCACCACCTGGCGGTGCAACGCCGTCATCACCGCCGCCGCCGTGAGCCAGCCCGTTGCGTGGTCCAGGGCCTGGACCGGCAGGGGTGACGGCGGATCGCCCCAGGCCAAGCCGCTCGACATCTGGATCAGGCTGTCGAACCCGCGGCGCCGGGCCCAGGGGCCCTCCCAGCCGTACGCGCTCAGGTCCGCGACCACCAAGCCCGGCCGCAGCTCGGCCAGCTCGGCGGGCCCGAACCCGATGCGTTCGAGGGCGCCCGGGCGGAACGACTGGACCAGCACGTCGGCCCGGCTGATCAGCTTCTTCAACCGGGCGCGGCCGCCCTCGGTGTCCAGTGCCACGAACGTCGATCGCTTGCCCTGGTTCGTGTCCCGCACCAGCGCCTCGACCCGCGGCAGGTGCGCGGCTCCGACGTGCAGGACGTCGGCGCCGTGCGCGGCCAGGACGCGGCCGGCGACCGGGCCGGCGAGCACGTGCGTCAGCTCCAGCACCCGGATCCCGCCCAGTGGCCGGTCCGAGTAGAACAGTGTCCGTTTCGGGGCCGGGCCCAGGGGCGTCAGCGAAACCAGCGGCAGCGAGGCCACTGCCTCACCTTGCGGGTGCTCCGCCCAGTCCGATGGGGACCGCAGCTCGGCCGCCGCTCCCCCGGCCGACACGACGGCGTGCTCCACCTCGCGCGCCGGACGTCCGGCGACCGCCTTTTCGACCGCCTCGCGCGCGCCGGGGACACCGAGCCCCCAGCACACCGCCGATTCGTGCCGCGGGTAGTTGGCGTGCAGGCGCACCCAGCCGTCGGCCGTGCGGTAGTCGCCCGACAGCGGCGCCCAGGCGGGCTCCGCGCCGACGCCCTCCACGCGCAGCAGCCGCTCGCTCCCGAACGCCGCCGCCGCGTGCCGCGTGTCCGCCGTGACCACGCCGGGCTCGATTTCGCGCAGCTTCAGCATTTCGGCCGCCGCCAGCGTCGCCGCGGCCACCGAAGCCGTGGCGGCCGCCGCCACCCGGTACGGGCCCGGCAGCACGTCTTCGGCGCCGGTCAGCTCGAAAGGTCCCGGCGAAGATCCGGTAAGGGCGTCCCAGACACCCTCGACGATGTCGCGCACTACGGCAGAGCCGCGACGAGCTCGGCGGGCGGCACGCGGGTGCCGGTGTAGAACGGAATCTCCTCGCGCACGTGCAGCCGCGCCTCGGTGCCGCGCAGGTGGCGCATGAGGTCGACGATCCGGTGCAGCTCGTCGGCCTCGAAGGCGAGGATCCACTCGTAGTCGCCCAAGGCGAACGACGCGACGGTGTTCGCGCGCACGTCCGGGTAGTCGCGGGCTTCCTTGCCGTGGTCGGCGAGCATCTTGCGGCGGTCGGCGTCCGGCAGCAGGTACCACTCGTAGGACCGCACGAACGGGTAGACGCAGATGAACTTGCGGGCCTCTTCGCCGGCCAGGAACGCCGGGATGTGGCTCTTGTTGAACTCGGCGGGCCGGTGCAGCGCGGTCTGGCTCCAGACCGGCGTCGACGCGCGGCCCAGCGGCGTCCGGCGGAAGCCGGCGTAGGCGGCCTGGACCTGCTCGATCTCCTCGGCGTGCCACCAGATCATGAAGTCCGCGTCGGCGCGCAGCGCGGAGAGGTCGTACACGCCGCGGACGACGACGCCCTTGGCCTCGAGCCCCTCCAGGTACTCCGCGGTCTCGCGACCGGCGGTCCCGCGGTCCTCACCCAGCCGGCCCGGCTCGATCCGGAAGACCGACCAGGTGGTGTAGCGGATGGTGTCGTTGAGCTCGTTGTAGTTGACCCGCGCCATGCGTCCATCCTGTCACCGCGGCGCCGCGCCCGCCGCCACGGGTGGGGTGAGGCGCACTCACGAGGAAAGGTGGGCCGCGATCCGCTGCGCCGCCGCCTCCGCGGTGGCCACGCACGCCGGCAACCCGACCCCGTGCAGGGTCGCCCCGGCGATCGCCAGGCCCGGCACCTCCGCGACGGCCTTCTCGATCCGCTCGACCCGCTCGAGGTGCCCGGTGCCGTACTGCGGCAGCCCGCCGCCCCACCGCGTCACCAGCGTCTCGACCGGCGCAGCCGTCACGCCGGTCAGCCGGGCGAGGTCGTCGCGGACCACGCGGACCAGCTCGACGTCGTCGAACTGCAGCGCACCCGGCTCGCCGAACCGCCCGACCGAGCCGCGGACCAGGACCGGCCCGGTGCCGTAATGAGCCCACTTCCGGGAAGAAAACGTGAACGCCTTCGACGCGTACGGCACGCCCGAACCGTCCCGCTCGCCCTGGCCGATCAGGATCCCCGACGCCTCGGGCAGCGCGGTGCCGGGCGGCAGCGCCAGCGCGACCACGGCCATCGACGCCAGTTCGACCTCGCCGAAGGCCGCCGAAGCCGCCGGGACGACGTCGGTGAGCAGGCGGCGGGCCGACGGCGCGGGCACCGCGAGCACCACCGCGTCGGCCTCCGCGACGTTGTCCGCGGGGGCGTGCGCGGTCGGCGCCGCGCCGATGCGCAGCCGCCAGCCGGAGCCGTGCCGTTCGATTTCGCACACCGGCAGGCCGGTCCGCAGCTCGGCGCCGGAGGCGGTGGTGAGCCGGTCGATCACCGTGCCGAGGCCGCCCGGGACGGTGCCGAACACCGGCGCCGCCGACGGGTTCGCCGGCAGCTGGGCGGCGGCCGCCGCGGTCAGCGAGCCCGCGCCCGCCGCCAGCGCGGCGGCCAGGCCGGGCATGGTGGCGCGCAGGCCGAGGCCGTCGGCGCCGCCCGCGTAGACGCCGCCGAGCAGCGGGTCGACCAGCCGGTCCACCAGTTCGTCGCCGAACCGCTCGCGCAGCAGCGGCCCCAGCGGCACGTCCCCGCCCGGCAGCCGCAGCTCGGGCAGTGACGGCTCGGCCTCGACCGCCTGCCGGCCCGCTTCGGACAGCACCCCGGCCACCGACTCCGCGGCGGCCGGGACGCCCATGACCGTGCCGGGCGGCAGCCCGGTGACGGCGCCGCCCGCGTGGATCTTCGCCCGGGCCTTCGTCGGGTGGACGACGTCGAGCCCGAGCTCGCCCACCAGCGCGAGCATTTCCGGGCGGCGCACGAGGAAGGCCTCGGCGCCGACGTCGTAGGGCACGCCGGCCAGCTCGGCGGTGCGCAGCTTCCCGCCCGGCGCCGTCGTCTTCTCGAACACGGTGATCTCGGCTTCGGGTCCGAGCAGCCGCCGCAGCCGGTACGCCGCGGTCAGCCCGGAAACGCCACCCCCGACGACCGCGACGCGCTTCACAGCTCGTGCACCAGCCCGACCACGCGGGTCAGCACGTCGGGATCGACGCCCGGCAGCACGCCGTGGCCCAGGTTGAAGATGTGGCCGTCGGCCGCTTTGCCCTCTTCGACGATCCGCCGGACCTCGGCCGCCAGCACCGGCCAGGAAGCGTGCAGCAGCGCCGGGTCGAGGTTGCCCTGGACGATCGCTCGCCCGCCCAGGCGCCGGACGGCTTCGTCGAGCGGGATCCGCCAGTCGACGCCGACGACGTCGGCGCCCGCGTCGCGCATCGCGGCCAGGAGCTCGCCGGTGCCGACGCCGAAGTGGATCCGCGGCACGCCGTACTCCGCGACGCCCGCGAGGACCTTGGCCGAGTGCGGCAGGACGAACTCGCGGTAGTCCCGCTCGGAGAGCGCGCCGGCCCAGGAGTCGAACAGCTGGACCGCGTCGACGCCGGCGTCGAGCTGGGCGCGCAGGAAGGTCAGGGCGATGTCGGCCAGCCGCCCGGCCAGCTCGTGCCACACCTCGGGCGAGGTGTGCATCAGCGCCTTGGTGTGCTCGTGGTTGCGGCTCGGGCCGCCCTCGATGAGGTAGCTGGCCAGCGTGAACGGCGCGCCGGCGAACCCGATCAGCGGGGTCTCGCCGAGCCGCTCGACGAGCAGCCGGACGCCGTCGGCGACCTTCGAGACCTGCGCGGGCTCGAGCTCCGGCAGCGCCTTCACGGCGGCGAGGTCGCGCACCGGCGCGGCGGCCACCGGGCCGGTGCCGGGCACGATGTCGATGTCGACCCCGGCCGCCTTCAGCGGGACCACGATGTCGCTGAAGAGGATCGCCGCGTCGACGCCGTGGCGGCGGACCGGCTGCAGCGTGATCTCGGCGAGCATTTCCGGGTCGAAACAGGCGTCGAGCATCGGCACGCCCTCGCGCAGCGCGCGGTACTCGGGCAGCGAGCGGCCGGCCTGGCGCATGAACCAGACGGGCGTGCGGGCCGGGCGTTCGCCGCGCGCGGCGGCCAGGAACGGGGCTTCGGGCAGCTCGCGGCGACCGGACGGGGCGGCGTGGCGCGGCAGGGGCGTGGTCTGAGACATCGCGGTCAATCGTGCCACGAGCCCGGGCGGGCCGTTCTCTCGGCGCGCCTGCGCCCGCAACAGGGCGTGCCCGCCCTAAAGTCGGTGCGTGACCGCGATGACGCCAGTGCCCGAACTCTTCCGCGAAGCAGTCGCGGCGCTGCAGTCCGTCCGGCCCCGCCCGGAGGTGCTGCTGGAGCCGATGCGTGCGCCGCAGCGGCTCGCGCCGTGGTCGTACGCGGTCAGCTGTGAAGTGTCCGGGCCCGCCGACGTGCTGGCTTCGGGACGGCTGGTCCTGCTGCACGACCCGGACGGCCAGGACGGCTGGGAGGGCGTGCTGCGCCTCGTCATGTACGTGCGCGCGGAGCTGGACCGGGAGCTGGCGACGGACCCGTTCCTGCCGGCGGTCGGCTGGTCGTGGCTGACCGACGCGCTGGAGGTGTCCGGGGCGAGCTGGACGGCACTGGGCGGCACGGTGACGGAGACGTCGTCGGCCCGCTTCGGCGACCTCGCCGGTCCCGCCCGCACCGACGACCTGGAGCTGCGGGCGTCGTGGACGCCGGCGGACCCGGACCTGCTGCCGCACGGGCAGGCCTTCTGCCAGGTGATGGCGAGCGTCGTGGGCCTGCCGCCGGTCGGGGTGACCCTCTTCGGGCAGCGCCAGGGCTCCTGACCCTGCCGCAGCTGTCGTGAGTGGTAATGAGGGTTCTAACCCTCATTACCACTCACGACCCTCAGCGGCTGTCCGGGCGATCTCCGCAACGAATCGGCAACGGCGGGCCGCCGCGAGCCGTCCCGAGAGCGCCCCTTGTACGGATGTGAGCAAAATTCACGTCCGCTGAACACCGTTCACCCGCCGTCCGGGCGCTGAGCTGCCGCCTGGCGGCCCGGGGACCGCGGACGACCATCGGGGGCCCCTCAGGGCCGCGACCAGCCCTGAGGCCGTTTCACGTCTCCTCGTTCGTGACTCTTCGCGGTCACGCACCGCAACAAGATCAAAGCGAGGACGCGGCGGTCACGATCACCCCGCGACAGACACGGACAGTCACAGTTGCGGGCGTCGGCAGGTGCGCCGGGGGCCGCGCAAGGGAGTTGATCAAGCCCCGGCCGGGGCCACATTCGGGGCGCCGCGGGCGCCCATCCGGACCCCCGTCACTAGGCGCACCGGCAGCTGCACGCCCCATCTGCACGGCCATTTGGCCGCCGGTAACTCCTTAGCATCGTGCTCAGTGGGCTATCCGTTAGCAACCGGCCGTGTACTAGCCCGATCGTGTTACTACGAACCCACTGAGTGACTGTTCGTTTGAGATAGATACCCATTCGATCCCCCCGCAACGGCCTCAGGACGGCTACAGTGCCTTCGACGACACCACTTTCGGTCTAAAGCTGGCGCGGCTGAACGGCCGAAGGTCCCGGTGCCGGTCGGGGGGCACGACCGACTCCAGGGAGGTAGTGACGTGGCTACCGTCGGCATTTCTCAGGCCGTCCGATCCACGCCAGCCGGCGCGTTGCCGGCGAGCATGGTTCCGCACCCGCGGGAAGAGCTTTTTTCGGTACTGGTGGTCGATGACCACCCGCTGTTGAGGGAGGCAATCGCAGCAAGACTCGCACAGATGGGTGCGGGAACCGTCCACGAAGCCGCCACGGTGGCCGAGGCGAGGGCGCGAGCACAGGCCACTGGGCCTTGTGACCTGGCGATCCTCGATCTCGGACTGCCGGACGGCAGCGGCATCGAGCTGGTTACGGAACTCCGTAGCCACGGCTGGCCGCGCGTGGTCGTACTCGCATCCTCGGACGACCCGTACGCGGTCCGCTCGGCCTTCCAGGCCGGGGCCCAGGCGTACCTGCTGAAGTCCGCGTCGCCGGTCGTCGTGACCGATGGCGTGCGGCGCGTGCTCGAAGGCGGCGTCTACGCCGACCCGAGCGTGGCTCCGGTGCTCGCCACCGGGACCCGCGTCGCGGGCACCGACAACACCCCGCGCGAGCTGTCCGCTCGTGAGGTGGAGGTGCTCCAGCTGGTCGCCGACGGACAGTCCAACAAGGAGATCGGCGAGGAGCTTTCGCTCTCCGCCCTCACCGTCAAGTCCCACCTCTCCCGGATCGGGCGCAAGCTCGGCACGGGCGACCGGGCACAGATGGTGGCACTGGCCATGCGAGCCGGCGTCATCCGCTGACGAAAGCACATCACCCTGCGGGGCGGGCGGACCAGGCGCGGTACGCCCGTCCCGTAGGGTCGTCAACCATGGGAAGCACTGAGGCCGAGGACACCGGGATGGAGATCGAGTCCACGGGCGGCCCTGTGCTGCTACGCGAACCAGCCGAGGGCACGCCCCCGGTCATCACCGACGCCGCCGAGCTGGCCGAAGCCTGCGCCAAGCTCGCCGCGGGCACCGGTGCGGTCGCCGTCGACACCGAACGCGCGTCCGGCTACCGGTACTTCCCCAAGGCCTACCTCGTGCAGCTGCGCCGCGAAGGTTCCGGCACGGTGCTGATCGACCCGATCGCACTGGACGGCGAACTCGCCCCGCTGCGCGAAGTCCTGAATTCCCTGGAGTGGGTGCTGCACGCCGCCTCCCAGGACCTCCCCTGCCTCGCCGAGCTGGGCCTGCACCCGGCGGCGCTGTTCGACACCGAGCTGGCCGGCCGGCTGGCGGGCTACGAACGCGTCGCGCTGGGGACGCTCGTCGAGCTGCTGCTGGGCTACACCCTCGAGAAGGGCCACAGCGCGGCCGACTGGTCGAAGCGGCCGCTGCCGGTCGACTGGCTGAACTACGCCGCCCTCGACGTCGAGCTGCTCGTCCAGCTGCGCGAAAAGCTGGAAGCGGAGCTGGGCGCCCAGGGCAAGCTGGAGTGGGCGCGGCAGGAGTTCGAATTCGTGCGGACGGCCCCGCCGCCGCCCCCGCGGGCCGAGCCGTGGCGCCGGACGTCCGGCGTGCACAAGATCCGCAGCCCGCGCGGCCTCGCGGCGGTCCGCGAACTGTGGCAGGCGCGCGACGAGCTGGCCCGCAAACGCGACCGCGCACCGAGCCGGATCCTGCCGGACAGCGCGATCGTCAACGCCGTCACGGCCGACCCGAAGACGGTCGAAGAGCTGCAGGCGCTGCCGGTGTTCAGCGGCCGCGTCCAGCGCAAGTACACGGCGAGCTGGCTGCGTCACCTGCAGGCGGCCAAGGCGCTCCCCGCTTCGGAGCTGCCGTCGCCGTCCCAGCCGACGGACGGCCCGCCCCCGGTGAACCGCTGGGCGGACAAGGACCCGGACGCGGCGGCCCGCTTGTCGGCGGCCCGCGCGGCCCTGACGGCCATCGCGGAGGACCGCCGGCTCCCGGTGGAGAACCTGCTGCTGCCGGACCTGGTCCGCCGCACGTGCTGGCGTCCCCCAGCCGAAACGGACGAGGACTCGGTGGCGGAGGTCCTGCGCGCGGGCGGCGCCCGGCCGTGGCAGGTCGAGCTGACGGCGGCGGTGCTGAGCAAGGCGTTGCAGACCACCGCTTCCTGATCGGACAGGTCCCGGAATCGTTCTGCCCCGGCCATCGGCTTCCCTCGGTGGCGCCGGAACCCGGACGAACTGGCTGCGGCTGCCGCTAGTCGGCCAGGGTCGCCAGCAGCCGGTGCGCCTCGGCCCGCAGCTCGTCCGACGGCTCCGCCGAACCCACCAGCCGGACCACCCCGTCCGCGCCCTCCCGCACGTGCGCCTCGACGTCCAGCGCCGGGTCGTCGCGGCGGATCACCGCGATGCTCTCCACCAGCCCGAACACCAGGTCCGTCCGGATCGCGACCGCCGAGGGCTCCACGCCCGAAGCCGCCACCAGCCGGCCGTACGCCGCCTTCAGTTCCGCCCGCTCGATGCGGAAGCGGGCCAGGTTGGGCGAACCGACCTCGGGCAGCAGGTACAGCGCGCCCAGGTTGTGCCGGGCTCCGCCCAGCAGGCCGATGTCCGCGTACGCCAGTGCCCACAACCGGACCGCCGCCGGGGCCGCGCCCGCGACGAGGCGGGCCGCCAGGGCCAGTGACGGGCGGACCGTCTCGGCCAGCAGCGCCGCGAGGATGTCTTCCTTCGCCGGGAAGTGGTAGTAGAGCGACGCCTGGCGCAAGCCCGCGCGTTCGGCGATCGCTCTGGTCGTGGTGGCCGCGTACCCGGCTTCGGTGAACAGCTCACCCGCCGCGTCGAGCACCGCCTGGCGCGCGTCCGGACGGCTCGCCGCCGCTCCGCTCGCCCGCCGCCTGCCCACTCCCGACCCTTTGCCCACGCACGTGATCTTGCCAGGTCCGTGGCCGCGACACGCGCACGACAGGCGCGGTTACGCCCGGATGTCGTCATTGACGCCGGGTCGGTCCGGGCGTTAACCGGTCTCTAACACGGCGGAGATCGACGCGTCGCGACCGGGACTTAATTTCTGTCAAGCGATCGAAACAAGGAGCCCGCATGACGCCACCCGACGAACTCGCCGCCTTCGGTTACCGCCAAGAGCTCCGCCGGTCGCTGGGCGGGTTCTCCGCCTTCGCCGCCGGTTTCTCCTTCGTCTCCATCCTCACCACCGTCTTCCAGCTCTTCGGCTTCGGCTACACCTTCGGCGGCCCGCTCTTCTTCTGGACGTGGCCGGTCGTCCTGGCGGGCCAGCTGCTCGTCGCGCTGGTCTTCGCCGAGCTCGCCGCCCGCTACCCGCTCGCCGGATCCGTGTACCAGTGGGCGAAACAGCTCAGCAAGGGCTTCCTCGGCTGGCTCGCGGGCTGGATGATGCTGCTCGGCTGCATCGTCGCCCTCGCGGCCGCCGCGATCGCGCTGCAGGTCGTGCTGCCGTCGGTGTGGGACGGCTTCCAGTTCGTCGGCGGCGATCCGTCGGTGACGTCGCCGTCCGGCGCGGCCAACGCCGTGCTGCTCGGCACCGCGCTGCTCGTCTTCACCACCGCGGTCAACACCGGCGGGGTCCGGCTGATGGCGCGGATCAACGACGTCGGCGTCGCGGCCGAGCTCCTCGGTGTCCTCGTTCTCATCGCCGGGCTGGCGCTGTTCGCCGTCCGCGGCCCGCAGGTGGTGCTGCACGACGCACCCGGCACCAGCGCCGGGATCGGCGGCGTGCTCGCTTCGGCGCTCATGGCCGCGTACGTCCTCTACGGCTTTGACACCGCCGCTTCGGTCGCGGAGGAGACGAAGGACGCGCGAAAGGCGGCTCCGCGGGCGGTGCTGCGCGCCGTGCTCGTCTCCGGCATCGGCGGCCTCGCGGTGGTCGTCACCGCGCTGATGGCCGCGCCGAGCCTCACCGACGGGCAGCTCGCCGGGCACGGCCTGCCGTACGTGATCACCGCCGTCTTCGGCGACACCCTCGGCCGGGTCTTCCTCGCCGACGTCGCGATCGCCGTCGTCGTCTGCACCCTGACCATCCAGACCGGCACCGTCCGGCTGATCTACGCGATGGCCCGCGACGGCGCGCTCCCCGCGTCCGCCCGCCTCGCCGGGGTCAGCCCGCGCACCGGGACACCGGTCGCGCCCGCACTGCTGTCGGGCGCGCTCGCCATCGGGCTGCTGCTGCTCAACGTCGGCAACCCGACGCTGTTCAGCACGATCACCGGGACGTCGGTGGTGGTCGTCTACCTGGCCTACCTGCTGGTGACCGGGCCGCTGCTGGTGCACCGGCTGCGCGGGCGGTTCCCGGCCGAGCCGGGCCGGTTCTCCCTGGGCCGCTGGGGTGTTCCGCTGAACGGAGCAGCCGTTCTCTACGGAATCGCCATGATCGTGAACATCGGCTGGCCGCGTGCGGAGATCTACGATCTCGCCGGTTCGGGCTCCCCCTGGATGCTCTTGTTCCCGATAGAGTTCGTCGGCGGCGCACTGGTGATCGGCTGGCTCTGCTGGCTGCGGCTGCGCCCCGCTCCCGCCCTCGAACCCGCGACCTGAGAGAGGACGACCATGAGCACCACCGCGACGACCTACGGAGCGCGCGACCACGCCCGCGCCCAGGCCGGCACCGTGGTCGACACGATGCCGTCGATCCCGGCGAGCACCTGGCCGTCACCGCCGCCCGAGGTCGCCCCCGAGGCGCTGACCTGGGCCGAAACCGTGGCCGGCGGCGGGTACACGCACAAGGTGCTGGCCCGGGGCACGCGGCTGCGGCTGACCGACGTCGACGGCGACGCCTGCGCGCACCTGCTGCTGTTCAACGCCGAGGGGCCGTGGGAGCGGCTGAACGTCGCCGACACGGTCAAGGTGCAGTGGAACGCCTACCTGGGCGAGTCGGTGGCGCTGCTGTCCGACCAGGCCCGCGTGCTGGCCACGATCGTCGCCGACTCCAGCGGGCGGCACGACGCCCTGTGCGGCACGTCCACTGTGGACGGGAACATTGAGCGCTACGGCGACGGCGCCCCGGAGGGCCCCTCCCCCGCCGGGCTGCCGCTGTTCACCTTGGCGGCGGCCAAGAACGGCCTGGGGCCACGCGACCTGCCGCCGAGCCTGTCGTTCTTCCAGGGCGTCCGGGTCCAGCCGGAAGGCGGCCTGGAGTTCATCGGGTCCGCGGGTGCCGGCAAGGCCGTCGACCTGCGGATCGAAATCCCGTCGATCGTGCTGATCGCCAACGTCGCCCACCCGGTCGACCCGCGCCCGGACTACACCGTGTCGAAGCTCGAGATCCTCGCCTGGTACGACCGGCCGTCCACTCCGGACAGTCCGGAGTGGACACACACGCCGGAAGCGCAGCGCGCCTTCGAAAACACCTCCGACTACCTCACCGCCCGGGGGATCGCATGAGCACGGCCTACGAATCCCAGCTGGAAGTCAGCGTCGACGTTCCCGCGCGGGCGCCGTATTCGACGGTGCTGCAACCAGGCCAGGAGCTGGCGATCATCGACCTCGGCGGCAACCAGGCCGTGGACTTCCTCTGCTACGACGCGAACGACACGTCGAAGCGCTACAGCGCGGCCGCGACGATCGCCGCGCAGGGCAACATCTTCCTCACCACCGGCAGTGTCCTGCGCACCCAGGAGGGCGCGCCGCTGCTGACCGTCGTCGCCGACACCTGCGGGCGCCACGACACGCTCGGCGGCGCGTGCAGCAAGGAGTCCAACAGCCTCCGCTACGGCCAGCACACCCGCCACCAGCACGCCTGCGTCGAGAACTTTCTCATCGAGGGCGCCAAGTGGGGACTGGGCAAGCGCGACCTGGTCAGCAACGTCAACTGGTACATGAACGTGCCGGTCGAGGAGGACGGCACCCTCGGCATCGTCGACGGCATCTCGGCGCCCGGCCTGGAAGTCCGGCTGCGCGCCGAGACCGACGTGCTGGTGCTCGTCTCGAACTGCCCGCAGATCAACAACCCCTGCAACGGGTTCGACCCGACGCCGGTGCGGATGGTCGTCATCTCCCCGGGAGTCGGCGCGTGAGGCTGCTCGTCGCCAACCGCGGCGAGATCGCGGTCCGGATCCTGCGCAGCGCGAAGGAACTGGGCCTCGAGACCGTCGCGGTGTACTCCGACGCCGACCGGCTCGCCCCGCACGTGCGGCTCGCCGACCGGGTCGTCCGGCTCGGCCCGGCGCCCGCGGCGGAAAGCTACCTGCGCGCCGGTGCGATCGTCGCCGCGGCGCTGGAGACCAGCTGCGACGCGATCCACCCGGGGTACGGCTTCCTCTCGGAGGACGCGGCGTTCGCGCGCGCCTGCGAAGACGCCGGGATCGCGTTCGCCGGGCCCGCCCCGGAGCACCTGGAGGTGTTCGGCAGCAAGCACACCGCGCGCGAGGCGGCGATCGCGGCGGGCGTGCCGCTGCTGGCCGGCACCGGCCTGCTGTCCGATGTGGACGAAGCGCTGGCGCGCGCGGCGGACATCGGCTACCCGGTGATGCTCAAGGCGACCGGTGGCGGGGGTGGGATCGGGATGCGCGCCTGCGCGTCACCCGACGAGCTGCGCGCCGCCTGGGACACCGTGCGCAGCGTCGCGGCCAAGAGCTTCGCCAGCTCCGGGGTCTTCCTCGAACGCCTGGTGACCCGCGCGCGGCACGTCGAGGTCCAGGTGTTCGGCGACGGCTTCGGCGAGGTCCTGGCCCTGGGCACGCGCGACTGCTCGCTGCAGCGGCGCAACCAGAAGGTCATCGAGGAGTGCCCGGCCCCGGAGCTGCCCGAGGACGTCCGGAAGCACCTGGTGGAGTCCGCCGTCGCGCTGTGCTCGTCGGTGCGGTACCGCTCCGCGGGCACCGTCGAATACGTCTACGACGCCGGACGCGGCGAGGCGGCGTTCCTCGAGGTCAACACCCGGCTGCAGGTCGAGCACCCGGTCACCGAAGCGGTCTACGGCGTCGATCTGGTCGCCTGGATGCTGCGGCTCGCCCAGGGTGACCGCGCGATGTTCCGCGCGACGCCGGTCCCGCGCGGGCACGCCGTCGAAGCGCGCGTGTACGCCGAGGACCCGGGCACCGGGCACCGGCCGAGCGCGGGGCTCGTCACCCGGGTCACGCTGCCCGGGAACACCCGCGTCGACACGTGGGTCGAGCCGGGCGCGACCGTCACCGCGCACTACGACCCGTTGCTGGCCAAGGTGATCTGCACGGGTGCCGACCGCGCCGAGGCGCTGGCGAACCTGCGGGAAGCGCTCGCCGCGACCCGGTTCGACGGCGTGCAGACCAACCTCGGACAGCTGCGGGCCGCGGCCGCCGACACGGCCTTCGGCACCGCCACCCACGATACGTCCACTTTGGACCACGTCGAGGACGCCGAGCCGCGGATCGACGTCCTGCGCGGCGGGACGATGACGACCGTGCAGGACTGGCCGGGCCGCACCGGGTTCTGGGCCGTCGGGGTGCCACCGAGCGGGCCGATGGACGACCTTTCGCTGCGGCTGGGCAACCTCGCGCTCGGCAACCCGGAGGGCGCACCCGGCCTGGAGTGCACCGTGGACGGCGTCGCGCTGCGGTTCTCGCACGCCACCGAGGTGTGCGTCGCCGGCGCACCGGCGACCGTGCTGGTCGACGGCACCGAGGTTCCGTTGTGGACCCCCGTCGAGGTGCCGGCGGGTGCGACGCTGGACGTCCGGGCGTGCACGGCCGGGCTGCGCAGCTACGTCCTGGTGCGCGGCGGCATCGACGTGCCGGAGTTCCTCGGCAGCGCGGCGACGTTCACGCTGGGGAAGTTCGGCGGGCACGGCGGCCGCGCGCTGGCCGCCGGGGACGTCCTGCGTCCCGGGCCGGCCCCGGCGGACCCGATCGTCGGACCGGTCGCTCCGGCCGAACGCCCGGCCTTCGCTCCACATTGGACGATCGGCGCACTCGAAGGACCGCACGCGGCCCCGGAGTTCTTCACCCCGGACGACGTCGAAACGTTCTACGCCACGGACTGGCAGGTGCACTTCAACTCGGCGCGCACCGGTGTCCGGCTCGTCGGTCCGCGGCCCGGATGGTCCCGCGCGGACGGCGGCGAGGCGGGCCTGCACCCGTCGAACATCCACGACACGCCGTACGCGATCGGCGCCGTCGACTACACCGGCGACCTGCCGATCCTGCTCGGCCCGGACGGGCCCAGCCTGGGCGGGTTCGTCTGCCCGGCGACGGTCGCCACCGGCGAGCGGTGGAAGCTCGGGCAGCTGCGGCCGGGCGACACCGTGCGGTTCGTGCCGATCGGCACCGACCACGCGGCGGCGCTGCGGACGCGGCCGGCGTCGGCGGTCGCCCCGAGCCGGCCCGCGCGCGACGACGGCGGTGTCCTCGCGCGACTGTCCTCTTCGGACGGTATGGGAGCTTCGGGCGAGCCGTCGGTCACCTACCGCCGCAGCGGCGACGACAACCTGCTCGTCGAGTACGGCGAGATGAAGCTGGACCTGGCGCTGCGGATGCGGGTGCACGCGCTGGCCGAGCGGCTGGCGGCCGAAGGCGTGCCGGGGATCGTGGACCTGACGCCGGGCATCCGGTCGCTGCAGGTGCACGTCGACCCGGACGCGTTGCCGGTCGGCAAGGCGCTCGGGCTGGTGCGCGAGCTGGAGCGGGACCTCCCGCCGACGCACGACCTGGTGGTGCCGAGCCGCAGCGTCCGGCTGCCGCTCTCGTGGGACGACCCCGCGACGCGCGAGGCGATCGAGCGGTACATGACCGGCGTCCGCGACGACGCGCCGTGGTGCCCGTGGAACATCGAGTTCATCCGCCGCGTCAACGGGCTGTCCAGTGTGGACGACGTGTACCGCACGGTGTTCGACGCGGAGTACCTGGTGCTCGGCCTCGGCGACGTCTACCTCGGAGCACCGGTGGCGACGCCGCTGGACCCGCGCCACCGCCTGGTGACGACGAAGTACAACCCGGCGCGGACGTGGACGGCGGAGAACTCCGTCGGCATCGGCGGCGCCTACCTGTGCATCTACGGCATGGAGGGCCCGGGCGGCTACCAGTTCGTCGGGCGGACGGTCCAGGTGTGGAACAGCTGGCGCGGCGGGGACCAGCCGTGGAACCTGCGGTTCTTCGACCGGATCTCCTGGTACCCCGTGTCGGCCGAAGAGCTGCTGGACCTGCGGGCGCAGAGCGCGTCCGGCACGCTGGAACTCGACACCACCGAGGGCTCCTTCGCCTTGGCGGACTACCAGGAGTTCCTCGCGGACAACGCCGAAAGCATCGCCGGCTTCCGGGCGACGCAGGCGGCGGCGTTCGAGGCGGAGCGCCGGGCGTGGGCGGCGGCGGGCGAGTTCGACCCGAAACCGGAACCGGTCACCCGGCCACCGGCGCGGGTCGAGGCCCCGTCGGGCGGGCACGTCGTGGAGGCACCGTTCGCGGCGACGGTGTGGCGGGTCGACGTCACCGCGGGCGAACGCGTCGAGGACGCGCAGTCGCTGGTGACGCTGGAAGCGATGAAGACGGAGGCGCGGATCCCCGCGCCCGCGAGCGGTGAGGTGGTCGAAGTGCTCGTGTCCCCCGGTGACCAGGTGGCCCCCGGGACGCCCTTGGTGGTGCTGGCATGAGCCTCGAGGAGCGGGTGCGGGCCGCGTACCGGCGGATCGAACAGGTGGACCGGCCGGAGATCTGGATCGACCTGCGGCCGGAAGCCGACGTCCTGGCCGAGGCCGCCGCCTTGGAAGAGCGCGGGCTGCCGCTCTACGGCAAGCTCGTCGCGGTCAAGGGCAACATCGACGTCGCCGGCCTGCCGACGACGGCGGGCTGCCCGGACTACGCGTACAAGCCGGAAGCCGACGCGCCGGTGGTCGCGAGGCTGCGTGCGGCCGGGGCGCTCGTGCTCGGCACGACGAACCTGGACCAGTTCGCGACCGGCCTGGTCGGGACCCGCAGTCCGTACGGCGCGGTGCGCAATGCCGTGGACCCGGCGTACATCTCCGGTGGATCCAGCTCGGGCTCGGCGGTGGCCGTCGCGCTGGGGATCGTGGACCTCGCGCTGGGCACCGACACCGCCGGATCCGGGCGGGTACCGGCGGCCTTCAACGGGATCGCCGGGCTCAAACCGACCCCGGGGCTGCTGCCCACCGAAGGAGTCGTCCCGGCCTGCGCGAGCATCGACTGCGTGTCGCTGTTCGCGCGGACGGTCGAAGAAGCGTCGTTCGCGCTCACCTGTCTCGCCGAACCCGCCCAAGTCCACACGGGACGGTTCCGGCTCGGCGTCCCCGCCCCGGACCAGCTGGGCCCGCTGGCTCCCGGCTGGGCGGAGGCGTTCGAAGCCGCCGTCGCGGACTACGCCGCGGCGGGCGCCGAAGTGACCACTGTGGACATCTCGGCGTTCCTGGAGGCGGCGCGGCTGTTGTACGGCGGCGCGTTCGTCGCCGAGCGGTACACCGCGGTCGGCGAGTTCATCGACGCCCACCCGGACGCCGTCGACCCGGTCGTGCGCTCGATCATCGCGCCGGCCGGGGACATCCGGGCGCACCGGCTGTTCGCCGACCAGGCCGTCCTGGCGGGCCTGCGGGCGGAGGCACTGGCCGCACTGGCCGGCGTCGACGCACTGCTGGTGCCGACCACGACCGAGCACCCGACGATCGCCGAAGTCGCCGCGGACCCGGTCGCGGTCAACGCCCGGCTGGGCCGGTTCACCAACTCGACGAACCTGTTCGGGCTGGCGGCCCTCGCCGTCCCGGCGGGCTCGGTGGCCGGGCGGCCGTTCGGCGTGATGTTCCTCGGTGCCCCGCACGACGACCTGAAGCTGGCGGCCCTGGCGGGCTTGCGGCGTGCGTGGGTCCCGATCGTGGTGGTCGGCGCGCACCTGCGCGGCCAGCCGCTGAACCACGAGCTGACCTCGCGTGGCGGCCGGTTCGTGTCCGCGGTGTCGACGGCGGCTTCGTACCGGTTGTACGCACTGGACACGGTGCCGCCGAAGCCCGGCTTGGTGCGGGTCACGTCCGGCGGCGTTTCGCTGGCCGCGGAGGTCTGGGAGCTGCCGGTCGCGGGGTTCGGCGAGTTCGTGGCCGGCATCCCGGCCCCCCTCGCCATCGGCAAGCTGGAGCTGGCGGACGGGAGGTCGGTGCCCGGCTTCCTGTGCGAACCGGCGGCCACGGAGGGCGCGGCGGACATCTCCGCGAAGGGCGGCTGGCTGGCGCACCTCGGCGTCCGGTAGCCGGGTTGCGCCGCCGGCAGGGGAACGTGACTCGGCCGTCAATCCTCCCGGCGGTGGTCCGAGGCGGCGTTCTCCTTGCTCTCTCGCCGTCGCCAGCGCTCACGGACGGCCCGTCCCTCGGTGACGGCGAAGCGGATCACCCCGCAGACCCGCCGGATGTCTTCGGCGGTGGTCCTGGTCCCGGTGGGCACGGCCAGCACGCTTCGGGCCAGGGCCTCGGTGTGGGGCAACCCGACCGGGTTCTCGGTGCGGTAGGGCTCCAGCTCGTGGCACGCGGGAGAGAAGTAGCGCTTGGTCACGATCTTCTCGGCCGCGAGCAGCTCCTGCAGGAGATCCCGCCCGATTCCGGTGACGCTCTCGTCGATCGTCACGATGACGTACTGGTAGTTGTTGCGCTCGCGGCGATCGAACTCCACCAGGCCCACCCCGGGCAGTTCGTCCAGCTCCGCCCGGTAGAGCTCGTAGTTCTCCTCGTTCCGCCGGGCGGCTTCGGGGAGCGCGTCCAGGGACGTCAGCCCCATGGCCGCCCCGGCTTCGCTGAGTTTCGCGTTCGTCCCGCCCGCCTCGTGCCCGTACGGCCCGATGCCGAAGTTGTGCAGGGCCCGGATCTGCCCGGCGAGCTCGTCGTCGTCGGTGACGACGGCGCCGCCCTCGAAAGCGCTGACGACCTTCGTGGCGTGGAAGGAGAACACCTCGACGGCACCGAACCCGCCCACCGGGCGACCGGAGAAGCTGCACCCGATCGCGTGGGCGGCGTCGAAGAACAGCGGAACGCCACGCTCGGCCGCCAGCTTTTCCAGATCGTCGACCGGGCACGCCCGGCCCCAGAGGTGGACCCCGAGGATCGCCGCGGTGCGTTCGGTCAGCACCGCTTCGACCTGGGGGACGTCGAGGCACCCCGTGAGCGGGTCGACGTCGCAGAACACCGGCTTCAGGCCGAGCCACCGCATGGCGTGCGCGGTGGCCACGAAGGTCATCGACGGCATGACGATCTCGCCGGTGAGCCTCGCCGCGCGCGCGTAGAGCTGGAGGGCGGCGGTGGCGTTGCAGGTCGCCACGCAGTTGCGCACCCCTGCGAGATCGGCGACCCGCTCTTCGAACTCCTGGACGAGCGGACCACCGTTGGACAGCCATTGGTTGTCCAGCGCCCAGTTCATCCGGTCGAAGAAGCGCCTGCGATCGATGTTGTTCGGCTGACCGACGAGGATCGGATTCAGGAACTCCGGGCGTCCGCCGAACACGGCGAGATCGCTTACCGAACGTTTCAACTTGTCTCCCGGGAATGCTTCTCATCGCCGGCGGAACGGCTGACGCTCTCGGTGTCCGTTCTCGGCTGAAGGTGTCCCCCAACTTAGGCACGCGCGACGCGGACGAGGGCCGGATGCCGGGCTTGTGTGGGACTTTCCCCAGTAACGATCAGCCGAGAACTTGGACAACTCCGCGATAACAAGCCTCATCCGTGGGCACTTGAACGCCGATCACCTCAGTGACCCCCGGAGGCGGCCATGACCACGGCGACCACATCCCCGCAGAACACCCTCGTCCACTCGTACCTGTTCCTCCGGCGCGCCATCGGGCTCATCGGCCTGGCGCTGCCGTTCGTCCTCATCCTCGGCAAGCAGCTCGTCCAGGGCGGCGACCTGATCGGCTCGCTGAGCGGCTACTACTACACCGAGCTGCGGGACGTCCTCGTCGGCGCCATGTGCGCGGTCGGGGTGTTCCTCCTCGCCTACTACGGCCACGACTTCGTCGACAACGTCGCCAGCACGGTCGCCGGGCTGGGCGCGATCGGGCTGGCGCTCTTCCCCACCGCTCCCGACCACGACGTGACGGCGTGGGACCGCACCGCCGGCGTGCTGCACTGGGTCTTCGCGGCCGTGTTCTTCCTCTCCCTCGCCTACTTCTGCCTCCGCCTGTTCCCCCACGACGGCGAGCAGCCGCCCGGCACCGGCGTCGTCTACCGCGTCTGCGGGGTGGTGATCCTCGCCTGCCTGGTGCTCATCGCGGTGACCAAGGCGCTCGGCCTGCTGCCGGCGCTGCTGCCCGCGTTGTGGCTGGAGGCCGTCGCGGTGGAGGCGTTCGGCGTCGCCTGGCTCGTGAAAGGACAGACTCTGGAGCCCAAGAGTGTGCGGTAGCCCACTCGACCGGGCCACACCACTGGTTACCGACCGGTAACAAGGGCTATCGTGCGGCTGTGACAACCGGGGCTTCGCCCCGGGCCGGGGGCTCCGCCACCCGGACCCCCTTGAACGAACGTCTACTGATGGAGCATTCGTGGCCGCACCAGCAACGCCGCTCGCGCCGACCGCGCGGGGCGTGCGAAACGTCGCCTTCGTCGAGGGGGTCCGCACCCCCTTCGGCAAGGCCGGCGACAAGGGCATCTACGCCGGGACCCGCGCCGACGACCTGGTCGTCAACGCCATCCGTGAGCTGCTGCGGCGGCACCCCGAACTGCCGCCCGAGCGCGTCGACGAGGTGGCCATCGCCGCCACCACCCAGACCGGCGACCAAGGCCTGACCATCGGCCGCACGGCCGCGCTGCTCGCCGGCCTGCCCAAGTCGGTGCCCGGCTTCGCTATCGACCGCATGTGCGCCGGCGCGATGACCGCCGTCACCACCGCCGCGTCCGGCATCGGCTTCGGCGCCTACGACATCGCCATCGCCGGCGGCGTCGAGCACATGGGCCGCCACCCGATGGGTGAAGGCGTCGACCCGAACCCGCGGATCATCGCCGACAAGCTCGTCGACCCGACCGCGCTCGTCATGGGCCAGACCGCCGAGAACCTGCACGACCGGTTCCCGGCGATCACCAAGCAGCGCACCGACGCCTACGCCGCGCGCAGCCAGGAGCGCTACGCCGAGGCCGTCAAGACCGGCAAGATCGGCCCCGAGCTGGTCCCGGTCGCCACCCGCTCCAAGGAGCTGGGCTGGGGCCTGGCCACCGAGGACGAGCCGCCCCGCCCGGGCACCACGCTCGAAACGCTCGCGAACCTGAAGACGCCGTTCCGGCCCTTCGGCCGGATCACCGCGGGCAACGCGGCCGGCCTCAACGACGGCGCCACCGCCTCGCTGCTGGCCGACGAAGAGACCGCCCGCGAGCTGGGCCTGCCGGTCGCCATGCGGCTGGTCGGCTACTCCTTCGCCGGCGTCGAGCCGGAGGTCATGGGCATCGGCCCGGTGCCGGCCACCGAGAAGCTGTTCAAGCGCACCGGCCTGTCCATCGACGACATCGGCCTGTTCGAGATCAACGAGGCCTTCGCCGTGCAGGTGCTGGCCTTCCTCGACCACTTCGGCATCGACGACGAAGACCCGCGCGTCAACCAGTGGGGCGGCGCGATCGCCTGCGGCCACCCGCTGGCGTCGTCCGGCGTCCGGCTGATGACGCAGCTGGCCCGCCAGTTCGCCGAGCGGCCCGACGTGCGCTACGGCATGACGACGATGTGCATCGGCATCGGCATGGGCGGCACCGTGATCTGGGAGAACCCGGCGTACAACGGTTTCCAGGGGGCCAAGTAATGACTTTCACCGCTGAAGCAGCGAAGGCCGCGTTCCCGGACGAGGTCGTCACCGAGGCGAAGACCCGGCTGGTCAAGGTGCCGGGGCTCGAGAAGCCCGTCGCGCTGATCACGCTCGACAACGGCCACGACCACACCCGGCCGAACACCTTCGGCCCGCAGGGCCTGGTGTCGCTGAACACCGCGCTGGACAAGGCGTTCGAGGCCGAGCCGGCCGCGATCGCCGTCACCGGCAAGCCGTTCATCTTCGCCGTCGGCGCCGACCTGTCCGGCGTCGAATCGGTGAGCGACCCCGAGCTGGCGCGCGAAATCGCCCAGACCGGGCACGACGTGTTCCGCCGCCTCACCGAGTCTTCGATTCCGACGTTCGGGTTCGTCAACGGTGCGGTCATGGGCGGCGGCCTGGAGCTGGCGCTGTCCTGCCACTACCGGACGCTGTCGGAGAACACCGCCGCCATCGCGTTCCCCGAGGTCTTCCTCGGCCTGTTCCCGGGCTGGGGTGGCACGCAGCTGCTGCCGAACCTGATCGGCGCGGACGCCGCCGTCACGGTGATCATCGAGAACGCCCTGGCGCAGAACAAGATGCTGAACGTCAAGCAGGCGGCCGAGCTCGGCATCGTCGACGCCGTCTTCGGCTCGGCCGACTACCTCGAGCAGTCGCTGCTGTGGCTGGCT
This sequence comes from Amycolatopsis sp. CA-126428, assembly GCF_002904335.1. Classification (GTDB taxonomy): domain Bacteria; phylum Actinomycetota; class Actinomycetes; order Mycobacteriales; family Pseudonocardiaceae; genus Amycolatopsis. The sequence goes on from NZ_PPHF01000075.1 coordinate 51,645, forward strand.
CGCGTGGTCAACGGGGAGATCACCCCGGATCGCCGCGAGATCGACCGCGGTTCGGCGTGGGACGCCGCCATCGCCCGCGCGAAGTCCATTGTGGACGGCCGCACGCACGGCGCCTCGCCGGGCGCGACCAAGGCCGTCGAGCTGCTGGAGCTGGCTCGCGAAAACGACCTCGACCGCGGGTACGCGGCCGAGACCGACGGCCTCGCCGAGCTGCTCATGTCCGACGTCCTGCGCGCCGGGCTGTACTCGTTCAACCTGGTCAACAAGCGCGCCAAGCGCCCGGCCGGCGCGCCGGACAAGTCGCTGGCCCGCAAGGTGAACAAGGTCGGCATCGTCGGCGCCGGCCTGATGGCCAGCCAGCTCGCGCTGCTGTTCGTGCGCCGCCTGAAGGTGCCGGTCGTGCTGACCGACGTCGATCAGGAGCGCGTCGACAAGGGCGTCGGGTACGTCCACGCCGAGATCGACAAGCTCCTGGGCAAGAAGCGGCTCTCCCCGGACGCCGCCAACCGGCTCAAGGCCCTGGTGACCGGCTCGCTCGACAAGGCCGCGTTCGCCGACGCCGACTTCGTCATCGAAGCCGTGTTCGAGGAGCTGGGCGTCAAGCAGCAGGTGTTCGCGGAGCTGGAGCAGCACGTCAAGCCCGAGGCGATCCTGGCGACGAACACCTCGTCGCTGTCGATCACCGCGATGGCGTCGAAGCTGCAGCACCCCGAGCGGGTCGTCGGCTTCCACTTCTTCAACCCGGTGGCCGTGCTGCCGCTGCTGGAGATCGTCCGCGGCGAGCAGACCGACGACGCGGCCCTGGCGACGGCGTTCTCGGTCGGCAAGCAGCTGAAGAAGTCCAGCGTGCTGGTGAAGGACGCCTCGGCGTTCGTCGTCAACCGGCTGCTGTTGCGCTTCCTCGGCGAGGTGCTGGTCACCGTCGACGAGGGCACGCCGTTCGAGGTCGCCGACAAGGCCCTGGAACCGCTCGGCCTGCCGATGACGCCGCTGACGCTGATGCAGCTCGTCGGCCCGGCCATCGCGCTGCACGTCGGCGAGACCCTGCACGAGTCCTTCCCGGACCGGTTCACGGTGTCCGGCAACCTCGCCAAGTTCGTCAAGGCGGGCAAGAAGGGCGTCTGGATCTGGGACGACCGGGGCAACGCCTCGGTCGACCCGGAGGTCGCCGAGCTGTGGACGCAGGGTGACCAGCCCGCCACCTCCGAGCAGGTGCGCGAGCGGGCGCTGTCCGCGATCGCCGAGGAGATCCGGATCATGCTCGACGAGGGCGTGGTCGCCGAGGCGCAGGACATCGACCTGTGCCTGATCCTCGGGGCGGGCTGGCCGTTCTGGAACGGCGGCATCACGCCGTACCTGGACCGCTCCGGCGTCTCCGAGCGCGTGAACGGCAAGCCGTTCCTCGCCCCGGGCGTGGCTTCGGTCCCGGCTCGCTAGTACTCGCCCTCTCGAGGGCACTTCGGCGGCGGCGCGGTGAGTCTCAGCTGCGCCGCCGCCGCGTCCAGATCGATCACCGTCACCCGCTCGGCGCTCCGGTAGCGGGCGTGCAGCTCCTGCGCCCACGCCTTCAGATCGGTGCCCGGGACGGCGAGCAGCGAGACCGACGGCGGGTCGACGAACACCCGCCGGACCTTCGGGTCGCCGCGCAACGACGGCACCGCGGCCCGCATGTCCTCTTCGGACGCATAGGTCACGACGACCGCCGCGCAGAGCGTGTGCCCGGCCAGCGGCGCCGGGTTCCGGTCCACCGGCAGCTCGGGCGGCCGGACGAGCGCGGCGACGAAGAACGCGAGCCCGACGCCGGCGGCCAGGGCCAGCACGATCACCGGCGGCAGCACCCGGGCCAGGGGTTTCTCCTCCACACCGAAGATCACAGCACAGTTGGCCGCCGGGACACCGCCCGTTCACCCCGGCGGCTTAGCGTCCCGCCGTGACCACCGACAGACGCCGGTTCCTCAAGGGCGCCGGGCTCGCGGCCGCCGCCGCGGGCGTGCCCCTCCCGGCCCCCGCCTTCGCCGACGCCGACCTGAGCCGGACGTGCGGCCGCTACCAGTGGCTGGTGGGCGATCACCACACGCACAGCCAGTACTCGTACGACGCGATGTACCGGATCGACCAGATCGCCACCGGCGGGCGGGCGCACGGCGCGGACTGGATCGTCTTCACCGACCACGGCCACGCCGAGCACGAGAAGGTGTCGGTCGAGCCCACCGAAGCCGACTTCCTCGCCGCCCGGCGGAAGTACCCGGACCTGCTGCTGTGGCACGGGATGGAGTGGAACGTCCCGGGCGCCGAGCACGCCACCGTCTTCTTCCAGGCCGGTGCGGAGCAGGCGGCCAAGCTGCGCGAGTTCGAGCGGACCTTCGACTGGCGGCTGACGAACTCCGAAGCGTCGAGCCCGGCGAACGAAGCCCTCGCGCTGCGGGCGTTGCGCTGGCTCGCTTCGGAAGAGCAGGCGCGGCGGATCCACGCCCCGGTCGTGCTGATCAACCACCCGCTGCGCAACGGCCGCGTCGCCCCGCACGAGCTGCGGGCCTACCGCGACGCCGCGCCGGGCATCGTCATCGGCATGGAAGGGGCGCCCGGCGCGCAGGCGGACGGCTTCCCCGAGCCGCTCGGCAACGGCGGCGCACGCGGCGGCTACGCCAACAGCCCCGGCGCCGGCTCGTGGCCCGGCTTCCCGGCCGAGGCGTACCGGACGCACGGCGGCTGGGACTGGGCGGCGGCGAAGGTCGGCGGGCTCTGGGACTCGCTGCTCGCCGAGGGGAAGTCGTGGTGGATCACCACGAACTCCGACTCGCACTACAACCGCGGCGACACGCTGGCCCGGCCGCCGGTGGCGGGCGACTGGTACGACACGCACGGCAAGTTCCCGGACCCCGTCGACACCGGTACGCCGCAGCTGCTCGCGCCGTACGCGGACTTCTACCCGGGCGAGTTCAGCCGCACGTACGTCGGCGTCACGCGGCGAAGCCTCGAAGGCGTCCTGGAGGGCCTGCGGGCCGGGCGGATCTGGCTGTCGCACGGCGGTCTCGCGCAGGACCTGCAGGTCGGCGCGTACGGCGGTGGTGCGTCGGCGACGCTGGGCGGCCGGCTGCGAGTGCGACCGGGATCGGACGTCACGGTCGTGCTGTCGGCGCGGCTGGCGTCGCGGCCGAACGGCGGCGGCTCGGTACCGCGGCTGGCGCGCCTGGACGTCGTCGCGGGCCCGGTCACCGGCCCGGCCGCCGACCGCGACACGATGACCGCGCCGGGCACGCGGGTCGTGGAGTCGTTCGAGCCGCGCTGGGCGCCGGGGCGGCAGGTCGTGTTCCGGCGCACCTTCCGGAACGTCCGGGAACCGTGCTACTTGCGCGTCCGGGGGACAAACGGCGTTTCCGAGCCCACACCGGACATCATCGGGCAGGCGAACCCCTTCGAGGACTTGTGGTTGTACGCGAATCCGATTTTCGTGGACCTGTGCTGAACGGACTGAGCCGGCGGCTGCTCGTGCGGTCGATCATGGCCGGGCTGCGGTGGCTGCTGCGCCTGCCGTCGCCCGTGCTGCGCGTGCTCGCGGGCCGGCCGGTGGTGGTGGACGGCCGCCAGCCGGTCCTCACCGCCCGGGTGCTCATGCGGGTGGCGCGCTTCGCGCCGTTCGACGCGCCGCACCACAACGGGAGCCTTTCGCGGGCCCGGACCGAGCTGAACCTGGCGGGCGCGCTCGCCGGCGCCGGGATCTGCCCGGGCGTCCGGACCCGCGACGGCTCGTGGCCCGGGCCGGGCGGGCCGCTACCGCTGCGGCTGTACGAACCGGCCGGCCTCCCCGCGCCCGGCCCGGCGATCGTGTACTTCCACGGCGGCGGGTTCGTGCTCGGCAGCCTCGACACGCACGAAGGCGCCTGCCGGCTGCTCGCCGAGGAAGCCGGGGTGCGGGTGGTGTCGATCGGCTACCGGCTCGCGCCGGAACACCCCTTCCCCGCGGCGGCTTCGGACGCGGTCGCGGCGTTCGCCCACGTGGCGTCGCACGCGGCGGAGTTCGGCGTGGACCCGGCCCGGCTGGCGGTGGGCGGCGACAGCAGCGGCGGCAACCTGGCGGCGGTGGTCGCCCACGCGGCGGCCCGCGGCGAGCTGCCCCGGCCGGCGTTTTCCCTCCTGCTCACCCCGGCGACGGACGCGCTCGGCGAGTCGGCGTCGCACCGCCGGTTCGGCTCGGGCTTCCGCCTCGACCGGGACGAATGGGCCTGGTACCGCGCGCAGTACGTGCGCGACCCGGCCCGGTACCGCGACCCGCGGGCCTCGGTCCTCTACGACGAAAGCCTCGACGGCCTCCCCCCGACGTTCGTGGCCACCTGCGGCTTCGACCTCCTCCGCGACGAAGGCGAGGCCTACGCGCACCGCCTCGCCGCCGCCGGCGTCCCCCTGGTCCACCGACACCACGAAGGCCAGCTCCACGGCTTCGCCAACCGAGTCGGCATCGACCCGGACGCCCGCGCAGCCATGCTCCACGCCGCCGGAGTCCTCCGCGCCGGCCTCGCCCTCAGCCCGCCCCGTGATCAGGAAGCCGACACGCGTGATTGAAGAGTCGACACGCGTGATTGAGGGGACGACACTCCGGATCGAGCGAGCTTCGGCGTGTCGTCCCGCCAATCACGGGAGATGACCCTTCAATCACGCGTGCTGACCCTTCGATCACGGGTCAGTGGGCCGGGAGGTGGACCGTGACGCCGAGGCCGCCGCCCACGATCGGCTCGGCCGTGACCGTTCCGCCGTGCGCCGCCACCGCGGCCCGGACGATCGACAGGCCCAGGCCGGCGCCGTGGCGGGCCGTGCGGGCCACGCCGGCGCGGCGGAACGGCTCGAACAGCTCCGGCACCGCCGCCGGGTCGACCAGGCCGCCCGAGGAGCGGACGCGCAGCATCGACCACCGCGGCCCCGGCTGCGTCACGACCTCGAGCCAGCCGCCCTCGACGTTGTGGCGGACCGCGTTCTCCAGCAGGTTGCCCGCGATCCGCTCCAGCAGCGCCGGATCGCCGAACGCGGACGCCGGCGGCGTCGTGAACGACGCCCGGATCCCGCGCTCCCCGGCTTCGCGCCGCACCGCGCGCCACGCCCGGTCGACGACCACCGCGAGGTCCACCGGCTCGTGCACGCCGAGCCCGGCGGCGTCGGTGCGGGCCAGCAGCAACAGGGAGTTGACCAGCTGCCCGGCGCGTTCGGTCGCGTCGCGGACCACCCCGCCCATCCGGCGCAGCTCGGCTTCGTCGGCGTCGTCGTCCGACAGGGTGACGTCGAGTTCCGTGCGGATCACCGACAACGGCGTCCGCAGTTCGTGACTCGCGTTCGCGACGAAGTGGCGTTGCGCGTCGAACGCGGCCTGGAGCCGGTCGAGCATGTCGTCGAACGTGCCCGCCAGCTCGGCCAGCTCGTCGCGGGAGCGGATCTCGCCGATCCGCTCCCCCAGCGACTCGACCGACAGCCGCCGCGCGGTGCCGGTGATCTCGCGCAGCGGCAGCAGCACGCGGGAGGTGAACGTCCAGGCGAGGATCGCCGCGGCCGCGACGACCAGCAGGAACGCCAGCGACCCGAACAGCAGCATCCGGTCGCGGGCGTGCACGCGCAGGTGCTCGGCGAGCGTCGAGGCGTCGACCTCGACGCCGTCGACGACCACCGTGCTGCCCGGCGGCATACGCGGGACGGCGTCGAGCGAATCCCGCACCAGCGTCCAGGCCAGCCAGAGCAGCAGCAGGCTGACGGCGGCGACCAGCACGGTCGCCAGCAGGGTGATCCGGGCGCGGAGGCTGCGGGTGCCCGGCAGGTTCACGCGCGCGAAGCGCCGGGCTCCGGCACCCGGTACCCGGAGCCGACCACCGTCTCGATGATCCCCGGCTCGCCGAGCTTCTTGCGCAGCGTCATCACGGTGACCCGGACGGTCGTGGTGAACGGGTCGGCGTTCTCGTCCCAGACGCGTTCGAGCAGCTCCTCGCTGCTGACCACCGATCCGGCGGCCTGCAGCAGGACCTCCAGGACGCCGAACTCCTTGCGCGTCAGCTCCACCGGCCCGCTCGCGCGCCGGACGGTCCGCTTCGCCGGGTCCAGTTCGACGTCCCCGGCGGTGAGCAGCGGCGGCGCGGCCGGGGTGGCCCGCCGGCCCAGCGCGCGCACTCGCGCGACCAGCTCGGGGAAGGCGAACGGCTTGGCGAGGTAGTCGTCGGCGCCGAGCGAAAGCCCCTCGACGCGGTCGGACACCGAGCTGCTCGCGGTGAGCATCAGCACCCGGGTCAGCTCCCCGGACGCGACGATCTCCCGGCACAGCTCGTCACCGGACATCCCGGGCAGGTCCCGGTCCAGCAGCACGACGTCGTACCGCGTGACGGCGGCCTTCTCGTGCCCGTCGTCCCCGGTGAGCGCGACGTCCACCGCCATGCCCTCGCGGCGCAGGCCACGGGCGATCGCGTCGGCCAGGGGTTCTTCGTCCTCGACTACCAAAACTCGCACCAGCCCACAATCCCATATTTTCCTGAGAGTGCCCTTTAAGGACTGTGTGTGACCGGTGAGAGCCAGCGCAGCGCGAACCACAGCCGCATCCGGACCTCCGGGTCCGCCAAGTCGGCCCCCAGCGCCTTCTCCACCTGCGCGATCCGGTGCCGGACGCTGTTGCGGTGGACGCCCAGCTCCGCGGCCGTCGGTTCCCAGGCGCCGTGGTGGGCCAGCCACGTCCGCAGCGTCGGCACCAGTGACCGGTCCCCCGCGCGATCCAGCGCCACCAGCGGCTCCAGCGCCTTCGCCGCGAACCCCCGGGAAGCGTCCGGGTCCAGCAGCGCGCCGAAGTCCAGCGGCTCACTCCCGGCCACGATCGGCCGGCCGAGGGCGAGCGCCCGCGAAAGCAGCAGCTCCACCTCGGCCCAAGCCGAGGCCGCCCGGGAAGCGGGCACCGGCGAGCCCACCGCGGCCAGCCAGCCGTGTTCGCGCAGGTCCTCCAGCACCGGCGGCGAGACCGCCCCGGCGACGGCCACGAAGGAGGGCCCGGGCCGCACCGAGACCAACGGCGTGTCCAGCCGCGCGCGCAGCCAGTCCGGGCGCTGGGCCACCTCGCCGGGGCCACGCCGGTACGTCGCCCCGGCGACCAGCCGGACGGTCTCCGAGCCCAGCAGCGACCGGGCCACTTGCCCGGGGGACGTCCGGCCGAGCAGGAGGCCGGTGGCCGCGGCGCCCAGCTCGGCCGCGTCCGAGCCCGCGCGGCCGACCAGGCCGAGCAGGGCCGCGCCGACGGCGAGGATCGCCCGCTCGGCGCCGTCGAGCCGCCGCGACCGGCCGACGACCACCAGGTGCGACGCCGTGGCCTGCGGGTACACCGGCTGGACGACGACGAACCCGCCGGCGAGCTCGGTGGTCGCGCTCCGGATCCCGCTGCCCGCCCGCACGGTGGCCATCAGCTCCCGCACCGGGAGCGGCAGCGGCGAAGGCGCGTCGTGCGCCGAGGCCAGCACGTCCCCGGCGCCGACCAGGGCGACCCAGGACCGCAGCACCGCCGCCAGCGACGACGTCAGCTCGCCGAGTCCGCCACCCGCGGCGCGCGTCAGCGTCTCGCGCGCCGCGGTGATCCGCCGCTGGTCCCGCTGCCCGGCCTCGGTCAGCGCGACCGAGACCGCCCGGTTGACCGCCAGGAACGGCGTGCGCGCGGGCACCACCAGCAGGGGCAGCCCGCGCCGCGCGCACGCCCGGCGCAGGGGCTCCGGCAGGGTCTCGTGCACCGTCGGGGTCAAGCCGAACCCCAGCGCCGTCACACCGGCGTCGCGCAGGCCGCGCACGTACCGGTCGAGCTGCTCCGGCAGGTTGACGCCCGCGGTGAGGATCAGCTCGCCGCCCACCAGGTAGGGCGCGGGGTCCTGCAGCTCACTGACGTGGGCCCAGCGCACCGGGGCGTCCAGCGCGCCCGGCCGCAGCGTCTCGGGGACGACGTCGAGCGCGAGCTCCCGGTTGCCGAGCACGTCCCGTAACGGGACATTCACCTCCGTGGGCGAAAAATCCGGGGTCGTGGCCATTTCGTCCCCGCTTAAGTCGACTTGGGGACGAATCATCCCATGCCGAGGGGGTGGCGGGCGAACCTACGGTGACCGAAACCGACGTGAGGAGGACACCGTGACCGGCGACTACGCGGTGATCGCGCTGTACATCGCGGGGATGCTCGGGGTCGGCTGGTACGGCCTCCGGCTCGCGAAGACGAAGTCCGACTACCTGGTGGCCGGCCGGCGGCTGGGCTGGTTCATGTACTCCGGCACGATGTCGGCCGTCGTCCTCGGCGGCGCGTCCACGGTCGGCGGGGTGAAGCTCGGCTACACCTACGGCATCTCCGGGATGTGGCTGGTGGTCAGCATCGGCGTCGGCATCCTCGTGCTGCACGCGCTGTTCGCCCGGCGGCTGGTGCGGCTGAAGGTCTACACCGTCGGCGAGATGCTCGACCTGCGCTACGGCGGCCGCACCAGCGCGGTGTCCGGCGTCGTCATGTGGGGCTACACCCTGATGCTGACGGTGACCTCGACGCTGGCCTTCGCGACGATCTTCAAGGTGCTCTTCGACCTGCCGAACTGGGCCGGGATCGCGGTCGGCGGCTCGATCGTCGTCCTCTACTCGGTGCTCGGCGGCATGTGGTCGATCACGCTCACCGACATCGCCCAGTTCGTCATCAAGACCATCGGCATCCTGGCGATCCTGCTGCCGGTCGCGATCAGCTCGGCCGGCGGCTTCTCCGGCATGAGCGAGAAGCTCGACGCGAGCTTCTTCAGCTTCACCTCGATCGGCACGGACACGATCATCACCTACTTCGTCATCTACACCTTCGGCCTGCTCATCGGCCAGGACATCTGGCAGCGCGTGTTCACCGCCCGCACGCCCGCGATCGCGACGTCCGGCGGCATCACGTCCGGTGTCTACTGCCTCGTCTACGGCCTGGCCGGTGCGCTGATCGGCACCGCCGCGCACGCGCTCTACCCGGACATCGCCAGCGCGCAGGACGCCTTCGCGACGATCGTCGAGCGGCTGCTGCCGACCGGCGTCCGCGGCCTGGTCCTGGCCGCCGCGCTCTCGGCGATGATGTCGACGGCGAGCGGCGCGCTGATCGCCTGCTCCACCACGACGACGTCCGACCTGCTCACCAAGCTGGGCCTCAAGAAGGGCGGCGAGGTCAGCCGCAACCGGCTCGCCACGCTCGTGCTCGGCCTGCTGGCCATCGGCATCGCGATGATCGTCGACGACGTCGTCAACGCGCTCACCATCGCCTACGACATCCTGGTCGGCGGCCTGCTCGTCGCGATCATCGGCGCCCTGTTCTGGAAGCGCGGCACCCGGCAGGGCGCGTACGCGTCGATGGTGGCCGGCACGCTCTCGGTCATCGCCTTCATGATCATCGACGGCGTCGAGGCCAACACCCCGATCTACTGGGGCCTCGGCGCGAGCCTGGTCGTCTACCTGGCGGTCAGCTTCGCGACGCCCCGCACGGCCGACTCGATCCTTTCCGTCTGGACCCGCCGCCTCGACGGCGACGACACCACCACCACCGAGACCCGGGAACAGGAGCCCACCAGTGCCTAACATCGGACCCCTCGACTCGTCGCGCATCCCCCGGTTCGCCGGCTTCGCGACCTTCGCGCGGCTGCCGCGGATCGACCAGGTCGAGCGCGCCGACGTCGCCGTCGTCGGGGTGCCCTTCGACTCCGGGGTGTCCTACCGGCCCGGCGCGCGGTTCGGGCCAGCGGCCGTCCGCGAGGCGAGCCGGCTGCTGCGGCCGTACCACCCGGAGCTGGACGTCTCGCCGTTCGCCGAAAAGCAGGTCGTCGACGCCGGGGACATCGCGGTCAACCCGTTCAACATCGGCGAGGCGATCGAGACGCTGCAGCAGGAAGCCGAGGCGCTGCAGGCGGACGGGACGCGGCTGGTGACCGTCGGCGGCGACCACACCATCGCGCTGCCGCTGCTGCGGGCCGCGGCGAAGAGGCACGGACCCGTTGCGCTGCTGCACTTCGACGCCCACCTCGACACCTGGGACACCTACTTCGGCGAGCCGTACACGCACGGCACGCCGTTCCGGCGAGCGTCGGAGGAAGGGATCCTCGACACGAGCGCGCTGTCGCACGTCGGGACGCGCGGGCCGCTCTACGGCAAGCGGGACCTCGAGGAGGACCGGCGGCTCGGCTTCGGCATCGTCACCTCCGGCGACGTCCTGCGCCGCGGCGTCGCCGAGACCGTCGACGCGCTGCGGCAGCGCATCGGCGACCGCCCGCTGTACGTCTCGGTCGACATCGACGTGCTCGACCCGGCCCACGCGCCCGGCACCGGCACCCCCGAAGCGGGCGGGATGACCAGCCGGGAGCTGCTGGAAATCCTGCGCGGGCTGCGCGACCTCAACCTGGTCGGCGCGGACGTCGTCGAGCTCGCGCCGGCTTACGACCACGCCGAGATCACCGCCATCGCGGCGTCCCACGTCGCCTACGACCTGGTGAGCCTGCTGACCTTGGGGAAGGGCGAATGACACGCATCGGCGGCGACGTCGTCGTCGAGACCCTGCGGGCGCTGGGCGCCGACACGGTGTTCGGCCTGCCGGGCCAGCACGCGCTGGGCCTGTTCGAGGCGCTGCGCCGGGCCGGCGACGTGCGGGTGATCAGCGGGCGGGTCGAGAACAACCTCGCCTTCGCCGCCGACGGGCACGCCCGCGCGCGGCTCGCGGCGGCTCCGGACGGCCCGGTGCCGGTGACGCCACTGGTGGTCTCGACCGGCCCGGGCGCGTTGCTGACGCTGGCTTCGCTGCAGGAGTCCCGCGCGGCTTCGGTGCCGGTGCTCGGGATCTCCAGCCAGGTCCCGGTCGCCGGCCTCGGCGGCGGGCGGCACGGCTACCTGCACGAACTGCCCGACCAGCGGGCGAGCTTCCGGGACGTGGTGAAGTCGGTGCACGTCGTGCGCCGCGCGAGCCAGCTCCCGACGGCACTGCGGGAGGCGTGGACGTCGGCCGCGACCGCGCCCTACGGCCCGGTGTGGGTCGAAATCCCCCAGGACGTGCTGCTCGGGCCGGCCGGGCTGCCGCCGATCACGTCGGTGTCGGCCGCGCCCCCGGCGCTGGAACCGCTGCCGGAACTGGTCACCGAGGCCGCCCAGCTGCTGGCGGCGGCGTCGAACCCGGTGATCCTCGCCGGCGGCGGCGCGCTGCGCTCGGGCGCGCACGCGGAGCTGCTGGCGTTGGCCGAGGCTTTGCGCGCACCGGTGATCTCGACGTTCGGCGGCAAGGGTGTCTTCCCGTGGGACCACGAGCTGTCCGGGCGGTCGTGGCTGGAGGACTGGCACACCACGGAGTTCCTCGCCGCCGCCGACGTGCTGCTCGTGCTCGGCTCCGGCCTCGGCGAGCTGTCCAGCAACTACCGCGAGTTCGCACCGCGCGGCCGGGTGATCCAGGTCGAGGCCGACCTCGGGAAGCTGGAGTCGAACTACCCGGGCCTGGGCCTCCACGCCGACGTCCGGCGCACGCTGCAGGCGCTGCTGGAGTGGGTGCCGATGCGGGCGTCCGACGGCCGGGCCGAGCAGGCGGTTTCGGGGTTGCTCGCGCGGGTCGGGTCGCGATTGGACGGTCAGGACCTCGCCGTCGAGCGGAAGCTGATCGACGACATCCGGGCCGCGCTCCCCGACGGAACCCAGACGTTCTGGGACATGACGATCGCGGCGTACTGGGCCTGGTCGGCGTGGAATCCCGAGGGCGCACCGATCCACACGGCACAGGGCGCGGGGGGCCTGGGTTTCGGGCTGCCGGGCGCGCTCGGCGGCGCCGTCACCGGTGGTCCCACGCTCGCCGTGTCCGGGGACGGCGGCGCGATGTACGGCATCACCGAGCTGGCCACGGCGGTCCAGCACGGCCTCGACATCACGTGGTTGATCATCGACGACGGCGGCTACGGCGTCCTGCGCGAGTACCTCACGGACGCGTTCGGCCAGACGACGGCCACCGAGCTGGCCCGCCCCGACTTCGTGGCGCTGGCATCGTCCTTCGGCGTCCCCGCCCGGCTGTCGTCTTTGGACAAAGTGGGCACGGACCTGGCCGATGCGCTGCGCACACCCGGGCCGTCCGTCGTCGTCCTCCCCGCCGTGCTGAAGCTGTTCGCGCCGACCCACGTGGAGAAGGCATGACCCGCACACTCGACCTGACCGACCCGGCGACGGGCGAAGTGTCCGGCACCAGCCCCATCGCCGACCAGTCCGATGTGGACGCAGCGCTGGAAGCGGCCGCGCAAGCGTTTGCGACCTGGCGGCGCAGCACCCCGGCCCAACGTCAGCTGGCCTTGCTGAAGATCGCGGACGCCCTCGAAGCCCGGGCTTCCGAGTTCGCGGACCTCGAAGTGCGGGAGACCGGGAAAATCCGGTCCGTGGTGCTCGAGGAGGAGATCCCGGAGTGCGTGAGCGCCTTGCGGTTCTTCGCCGGGGCAGCCCGGCACCTGGAGGGCACCGCGGCGGGCGAGTACACACCGGGCCACGCGTCGGTGATCCGCCGCGAGCCGATCGGCGTCTGCGCGCAGATCGCGCCGTGGAACTACCCGCTGATGATGGCGGTCTGGAAGATCGCACCGGCCCTGGCGGCGGGCAACACGGTGGTCCTCAAGCCGGCCGAGACAACCCCGTCGACGGCCCTGCTGCTGGCTAGCGTCGCAGCGGAGTTCCTGCCACCGGGGACGTTCACGGTGCTGACCGGCGACCGCGACACGGGCCGAGCACTGGTCAAGCACCCGATCACGGCCTTGGTCTCGATCACGGGATCAACCCGCGCGGGCATCGACGTCGCCACGGTCGCGGCCGCCGACCTCAAGCGCACCCACCTGGAACTGGGCGGCAACGCACCCCTGCTGGTCTTCCCCGACGTCGACCTGGCCACAACGGCGGAGGGCATCGCCGGGGCAGCGTTCTACAACGCGGGCCAGGACTGCACGGCGGCCAGCCGGGTCCTGGTGCACGAGTCGATCCACGACGACTTCGTCGCGGCGCTGACGAAGGCCGCGTCGGGGCGAACACCGGGCGTCGACTACGGGCCGTTGAACAGCGCGGCACAGTTCTCACGCGTCGAAGGCCTCATCGCGCGGCTCCCGCCACACGCGCGCATCGAGACCGGCGGCACCCGGTTCGGCGCACGAGGTTTCTTCTTCTCCCCCACGGTGATTTCGGGGGCCCGGCAGGAAGACGAGATCGTCCAGGAGGAGATCTTCGGCCCGGTGATCACGGTCCAGTCCTTTCCGGACGAACCCACGGGTATCGCGCTGGCCAACGACGTCCCCTACGGACTGGCATCGTCGGTGTGGACTCGCGACCTCACCGTCGCCACACGGGTGACAGCCGAGCTGGACTTCGGCTGCGTCTGGATCAACACACACGGCCCACTGGTGGCCGAGATGCCCCACGGCGGTTTCGGCCACTCAGGCCACGGCAAGGACCTGTCAACGTACGCATTCACCGAGTACACCCGGGTAAAACACGTGATGACAAGGTTCGCCTGACCCCGGCCTGTCCGGCGAGGACATCTTTCCCGACGCCAGAACTGCTCAGCTCCGATTGGCATCCTTGGGTCGCACCGGCTCATCCGAAGAACCGAGCCGCCCCGAGGCCCACTCGGTAACCCGCCGGGCAACATCCTGAGCGGTCAACCCGATCCGCCCCAGCACCTCATCCCGGCTCCCCAGATCATGGAAAGCCTGCGGCACAGCCAAGTCCCGCAACGGAACATCACACTCGGCATCCCGGAACAGAGCGGCCAAAGCCGACCCGAACCCCCCGTGCCGCCCACTGTCCTCGACAGTCACGACCAGCTTGTGCTGCGAAGCCAACGCCACGAGCTCAGCCGGCACGGGAAGCACCCACCGCGGGTCCACGACGGTCACCCCGATGCCCTGATCAGCCAGCCGATCCGCAGCCGCCAACCCGAGCGTGGCGAAGGCCCCGACCGTCACGAGCAACACGTCGGCGCCGGCACCGGGCCGACGCAGCACATCGACCGTGCCGACCCGCTCGACGGCGGCCACATCCGTCCCGACCTTCCCCTTCGAGAACCGCAGCGCAGTCGGCCCGTCGGCGACCGCGACCGCCTCCCGCAGCTCCTCGCGCAGCGTCCCCGGGTCACGCGGAGCAGCGACCCGCATCCCCGGAACCATGCCGAGCAGCGAGAGGTCCCACATGCCGTGGTGACTGGGCCCGTCCGGCCCGGTGATCCCGGCCCGGTCGAGCACCAGCGTCACCGGCAGCCGGTGCAGCGCCACATCCATCAGCACCTGGTCGAACGCCCGGTTCAGGAACGTCGAGTAGATGGCCACCACGGGGTGCAGCCCGCCCATGGCCAGCCCGGCGGCCGAGGTGACCGCGTGCTGCTCGGCGATACCGACGTCGTACCACCGGTCCGGGAACGCCTCGGCGAACTTGTCCAGCCCGGTGGACCGCAGCATCGCCGCGGTGATCGCGACGACGTCCTCACGCTCGGCACCGATCGCCGCCAGCTCGGAGCCGAACACACCGGTCCAGCTCGGGCCCTTCACCGGCGGCAGGCCGGTCTCCGGGTCGATCGGGTCGGTCTGGTGCATCTGGTCGTGCTCGTTGTTGACCGCCGGCGCGTAGCCGTGGCCCTTCTCGGTGACCACGTGCACGATCACGGCGCCGCCGAAGGAGCGCGCGCTGTACAGGGCCTTCTCCAGCGCCACCTGGTCGTGGCCGTCGACCGGGCCGAGGTACTTCAGGCCCAGGTCGGAGAACATCGCCTGCGGGCTCAGCGCGTCCTTCAGGCCGGCCTTCGCGGCGTGCAGCGCGGCGTAGATCGGCCGGCCGACGACCGGGGTGTGCTTGAGGATCTCGCGGCCGCCGTCGAGGAGCCGCTCGTAGCCGGGCTGCAGGCGCAGCGCCGCGAGGTGGTCGGCGAGGCCGCCGATGGTCGGCGAGTAGGAGCGCCCGTTGTCGTTGATCACGATGACGACCGGGCGGTCCTTGTGCGCGGCGATGTTGTTGAGCGCCTCCCAGCACATGCCGCCGGTGAGCGCGCCGTCGCCGACGACGGCGATCGCGTGCCGGCCGCCGCCGGCCAGCTCGAACGCCTTCGCCAGGCCGTCCACATAGGACAGGCCGGACGACGCGTGGCTGCTCTCCACCCAGTCGTGTTCACTCTCCGCGCGCGACGGGTAACCGGTGACCCCGCCGGTCTGGCGCAGCAGGTCGAACCCGGCCGCGCGGCCGGTGACGAGCTTGTGGACGTACGCCTGGTGACCGACGTCCCACACGATCGCGTCGCGCGGCGAGTCGAACACGCGGTGCAGCGCCAGGGTCAGCTCCACGACGCCGAGGTTCGGGCCCAGGTGGCCACCCGCCCGGCGCACCTTGTCGACGAGGAAGTCCCGGATCTCGGCGGCCAGTTCGCCGAGGTCCTCGACACTCATGCGCTTCAGGTCCGCCGGCCCGCTCAGGGACTCCAGCATCGTCACTCGTCTCCACCTCACTCGCTCGGTTCCGGCCAGTCTACGGAGACCCGCCAGGGCGGGACCGCAGGCCGCGTCCGGCGTCACAACCGGAGCGCGACCGGCGGTCAGCACCCGGGGTGAACCCCGTCTCCCCGCGTCGCTGTGGCGGTCACGCGGCGTGGCCACGAGAATGGGCCGCATGGCGGATTTCTTCATCGGCGGCGAATGGGTGGACGCGGTGGACGGCGGCCGGCGGGAGATCCGCTGCCCGGCCGACGGCTCCCTGGTCGCGACGGTCGCCGAAGGCACCGCCAAGGACACCGAGGCCGCCATCGCGGCGGCGCGCCAGGCCTTCGACAGCGGCCCGTGGCCCGGCACCCCCGCCCACCTGCGCGGTGACCTGCTGCTGCGCACCGCGGACCTGCTGGACCGCGACGCGGAGGCGTTCGCCCGCGCCGAGTCGCTCGACACGGGCAAGCGCCTGGTCGAGAGCCGGTACGACATGGCCGACATCGCCGCCTGCCTGCGCTACTTCGGCAAGCTCGCGGCGCAGGACGCCGGGCGCGTCGTCGACACCGGCAGCCCGGACGCGATCAGCCGGATCGTGCACGAGCCGGTCGGCGTCTGCGGGCTGATCACGCCCTGGAACTACCCGCTGCTGCAGACCGTGTGGAAGATCGCGCCGGCGCTGGCCGCGGGCAACACGTTCGTGCTCAAGCCGAGCGAGCTCACCCCGCACACGGCGATCCTGTTCCTCAAGCTGCTCACCGAGGCCGGCCTGCCACCGGGCGCGGGCAACCTGGTGCTGGGCGCGGGCGCCGAGGCCGGCGCGCCGCTGGCGTCCCATCCGGACGTCGACCTCGTGTCGTTCACCGGCGGCCTGGCGACCGGTCGCGGCATCGCCGCCGCGGCCGCCGGGACCGTCAAGAAAGTGGCCCTGGAGCTGGGCGGCAAGAACCCGAACGTGGTGTTCGCCGACGCCGACTTCGACACCGCGGTCGACTACGCGCTGACGGCGGTGTTCCTCCACTCCGGCCAGGTCTGTTCGGCGGGCGCCCGGCTGATCGTGCAGCAGGAGTGGCACGACGAGTTCGTCGGCGAGCTGGTGCGCCGGGCGGAGCGGATCCGCCTGGGCGGCCCGTTCGACTCGCAGGCGGAGACCGGCCCGCTGATCTCGGCGGCGCACCGGGCGAAGATCGAGGCGTACGTGGCGGCCGCGCTGGCCGAAGGCGCGGTGCTGCGCACGGGCGGCCGCCGTCCGGACGACCCGGCCTTGGCCGACGGCTTCTACTACCTCCCGACCATCCTCGATCAGGTGAAACAGGGTTCGTCGGCGGTGGTCGACGAGTCGTTCGGCCCGGTGCTGACGGTCGAGACGTTCACCGACGAGGACGACGCGGTCCGCATCGCCAACGACACCCACTACGGCCTGGCCGGCGCGGTGTTCACGAACGACGCTTCGCGGGCGCAGCGGGTGGCGGGGCGCCTGCGCCACGGGACGGTGTGGATCAACGACTTCCACCCGTACCTCCCCCAGGCCGAGTGGGGCGGCTACAAGCAGTCCGGCTTCGGCCGCGAGCTGGGCCCGGCGGGGCTGGCCGAGTACACCGAGGTCAAGCACATCTACCAGAACCTCCGGCCGGCACCGCAGCGCTGGTTCTCGGGCTGAGCCCGGTCCGCGCCTTATGCTGCCTCCACCGCGAGGCAGGGAGGCCGGAGTGGACCAGAGGCGACCGTGGAAGCGGCTCCGGGGCCCGCGGGCCGTCGTGGTGGGCGCGGCGGCGCTGGGCGTGCTCGCCGGCCTCACCCTCCGGACGGCCGACTACCCGGGGGTGCTGCCGCCCGGAACACCGGACCCGGAGCTGGACCTGAGCCTGCGCCTGGTGTGCGCGGCGGCGGTGCTGATCGCGGTGACGCTGGCGTACCTGACGTTCGCCCGCCACCAGGACGAGCCCCTGGCGATGGCGTGCCTGCCGGGGCTGGTGGTGACCGGGGTGATCCTGCGGCACCTGGTGGTGACGCTGCCGGGAGTGACCCGCCTTCAACCAGCGGCTCGGGTGGTCCCGGGAGCCGGGGCATGGGTGCTGCTGGTGTCGGGCGTGGCGATGACGGCGACCGGTCTCGCGGCGGCGTTCGCGGTGCGCCGGGCAGGCTGAGGTCCCCGGCCGCGCCCGTGGCCCGAGCGGCCGACGCGACCATCCGCTCGGGTACGCCCCGTTACCTTTTTGGTGGCTCCCGACCAGGGAGCTGTGGTCGCCAGGCCCGGCATGACTAGCGCCCCCAG
>NZ_PPHF01000076.1 GCF_002904335.1 Amycolatopsis sp. CA-126428
GCCGACCCTCTGGGTACGCGAGTCGACCCTCCAGACACGCGAGTCGACCCCCCAATCACACGTGATGCCCCGCCAATCACGAATGAAGCCGCTCGGATCACGGGTAATGCCTTCCATCGCTCACTGTCGCTGTGAGCAGGCGCGCACCCGGAGCCGCAACTCGCGTGATCGAGGACGGGACTCGTGTGATTGGCGGGGCATCTCGCGTGATTGGAGAGGCATCACCCGTGATTGAGGGGGCATCACGTGTGCCGGGATGGTCGGGTGGCGTACCCAGGCGGTCGGTTGGCGTGCCTGGAGGGTCGGGTGGGCATGAGAAAGGGGGTCAGGAGCGGAGCTCCTGACCCCCGAAGTGAGGTTGCGTGATGAGCGAGGTGGGTGCGCTACTTGATGGCGGAGCCGGCTTGCCAGTCGGCCCAGGACTTGGACCAGTCGCCGTACAGGTCCCAGACCGGGAGCTGGGGGCCGCCTGAGTTGGTGACCTCCACGACGTCGCCCAGGCCCATGTTCTGGAAGAACCACTGGGCGTTCGCGTCGTTCAGGTTGATGCACCCGTGCGACACGTTGGAACTGCCCTGCTGGCCCACGCTGTTCGGGTTCTCGTGGACGAACTCGCCGTCGTTGGAAATGCGCTCCGAGAACTTCTCGTTCGAGCGGTACGCCTTCGGATCCGGCGGGCAGACGCCGTACGTGCAGGAATCCATCGTGTAGTTCGCCTGCTTGTCCGAAATCACGTGCGCGCCCAGGTGGGTCGGCGTGGCGTCCTTGCCCATCGAAATCGGCATCGACTTCACCATCTGACCGTTGTGGAAGATCTGCATCTGCTCGCTGTTCCCGTCCGCCTTCGCGATCCAGGAATCGTGCACCTTGTACGTCTCCGTACGATCCTCCGCGCCGAACACCCCGCCGCCGAAATCGACGCCGTAGATCTTGGCCGTCACCTTCAGCGTCGTGCCGGCCTTCCAGTATTCCTTCGGCCGGTAGTGGACGTTCGAGTCGTCGATCCAGTACCAACTGCCGTCCTGCTTCGGGGTCGACTCCACCGTCAACGCCTTCTCGACCGCCGCCTTGTCCTTGACGGCGACCTTGCCGAAGCTGAACACGATCGGCTGGCCGACGCCGACGCCCGTGCTCGCCACCGCGGACGGTGCCGGGATCAGGTTCGCGTTCGCCTGCTTCTTCGGCGACAGCGTCGTGATCTGGTTGTCCTGCTCGACCGGCTTCCCGTTGGTGCCCTGGGCGTGCGCGACGATCTTGTACGTCGTGCCGTAGCCGAGGGGCTCACTGGACGTCCAGCTCGACCCGTCGCCCGCCAGCTTGCCGGCGACCGTCTTCCCCTTGGCCGCGTTCGTCACCGTGACGTCGAGGAGCTTCCCGTTGGCCGCCTTGACGACGATCGGTGTCGCCGGGTTCACCGCCGCGCCGCCCGCGGGCTCGAACGTCACCGCGACCGGGGTTTCGGACGGCGAGGCGGACCCCGACGCCGGCGCCCCACCGGCGGGCGAACCACCGTCGTCACCGGACGAGCAGGCGGAAAGCAGCAGTGCTCCGGCAAGGATTCCGGCCACCGAAAGTAAAATCTTCTTGGGGAGCATATTATCTCTTTTTGGGAATCGGGATCGGCGGGCATTCGTCATCAAAACTACGCGATAGCGATGACGTTCTTGTCGGCGGATCGGTGCATCGGCGTGACGTGGATCACGTGATGACGAGTCCGGGTGCACCGTACAGCCCCGGCCCGCTCACCGATAGTGCGCCGAGGTATTCGCACGCCGCCGTGTACGCCGCTTCCGCCAGCGTTTCCGTGTGCCCGAAATCCAGGGGGTTCACACGTACCGGCGCAGGCCCCGGCAGGTAGAGCACCGGCACCTGCGCGGCCGCCACCGGCGCTTCCAGCACGGCCTGGTTCCGCATGCTGATCATCGCGGTGAACATCATCACCTCGGCGAACGTCCGCGGTGCAGTCGGAAGCTTCCCGGGGAACGCGCAGTCGAGCACCACCAAAGACTTCGCCCCCATGGCGAGCGCCTGCCTCATCGGCACGTTCGCGACGAGCCCGCCGTCGTACAGCAGCTGCCCCTCGTGCTCCACCGGCGGGAAGATCCCGGGGATCGCGCAGCTCGCCAGCAGCGGCTCGAGCAGGCGCCCGGAGCGGATCAGCAGCGGCTCGGCCGTGTCGACCTGCGTGGTGACGACGCCCAGCGGCAGCGCCAGGTCTTCGAAGCGCGTCTCGGAGCCCAGGTGATCGGCGATGATCCCGGCCAGGCCCGTGTTGGGGAACAGGTGCGTTTTGCTCTGTGTCAACGTCCGGACGCGGCTCAGCACGCCGCCCGGGAACGCCTCCGCTCGCGTCATGTGCGCCCAGATGTCGTGCAGCCGCGCGAGCGCGTCCTCACCGGAGCGGGCCAGCACGGCGGCGTTGAGCGAGCCGACCGACGTGCCGGTCACGACGTCCGCCGTGAGCCCGGCTTCGGTCAGGGCGCGCAGCATGCCGACCTGCATGGCGCCGAGGCTGCCGCCCCCGCCGAGCACGAAGCCGACCGGGCGGGGGAGATCCGCGAGACTCATACCGCCGAATGTAGTACTCAGGGCACGCGTTCGGGCTCCCGCTCGGGCGCGGCCAGTGCTTTGCGCTTCTTCAGCCGCAGCAGGAAGAACACCGCGGCCGCGGCGAGCACGCCGACGACGATCAGGCCCCCGGTGTTCAGGGCGCCTTCGATGCGCTTCGCGGCCTCGCCCAGCGCCGCGCCGATGCTGATGTGGACCAGCGACCAGCAGAACGCGCCCACCGCGGCGGCCGGCAGGAACTTGCGGAACGGCAGCCCGGACGTCCCGGCCGCCGCCGGCGTCAGCGTCCGGATGACCGGCAGGAAGCGGGCGAAGAACACCGCCCAGGCGCCCCGGCGTTCGAGGACGGCGGTGGCCTTGCCCCAGGCCTCCAGGCCGTACTTGCGGATGAGCTTCGTCTCACGCAGGCGCGGCCCGAAGCGGCGGCCGATGCCGTAGCCGAGTGCGTCGCCCGCCGTCGCGCAGAGGGTGACGACCAGCCACAGCACCAGGAAGCGCGGGACGGTGTTCGCCGTCGTCGCGGCGACGAGCAGCCCGGATTCGCCGGGGGCCAAGAAGCCCAGCCCGATCGTGCACTCGGCGAACACCAGGCCGCCGGTCGCGGCGACGAGCCCCGGTTCCGGCAGTCCTTGCAACCAGCTGAGGAGGTCCGAAACCAGGGCCATGCCCGCCACTTTACCGATCCTTTAAGGATGGTGGGGTGACGTGTGTCACCGGGCCAGGAGCGACGCGGCTTCCTGGGCTGCAGGTCCTTCGACGGCCAGGTGCCGCAGGTTCTCCGGCAGGACTTCGCCGCGGTGGGCCTTGGTCTGGGCGTAGAGCCGTCCCGCGCGGTACGAGGAGCGCACCAGCGGCCCCGCCATGACACCGGCGAAGCCCATGGCTTCCGCGGCGCGAGAGTGCTCCACGAATTCCTCCGGCTTGACCCACCGGTCCACCGGGTGGTGCCGCGGCGAGGGACGCAGGTACTGCGTGATCGTCAGGATCTCGCAGCCCGCGTCGACCAGGTCCTGCATCGCAGGAGCTACCTCGTCCGGGGTTTCGCCCATGCCCAGGATCAGGTTCGACTTCGTCACCAAACCGGCCTCACGCGCCGCCGTGATGACCTCCAACGAGCGCGCATACCGGAAGCCGGGACGGATGCGCTTGAAGATCCGCGGCACGGTCTCCACGTTGTGCGCCAGCACCTCCGGCCGCGACCCG
>NZ_PPHF01000077.1 GCF_002904335.1 Amycolatopsis sp. CA-126428
GCCGACCCTCTGGGTACGCGAGTCGACCCTCCAGACACGCGAGTCGACCCCCCAATCACACGTGATGCCCCTCCAGTCACGCATGAAGCCGCCCGGATCACGCGTGATGCCTCACCTCGCCCCCGGCCGAGCCGGCGGCCGCCTCCTCAACGGCGACGACAACACCAGCGATGTCGTCGTCTCGCCGTACCGCTGCACCTTCTCGACCAGCTCCTCCAGCTCCGCCGTATCCCGGCACAGCACCCGCAGGACCCAGCACTCCTCACCCGTCACGTGGTCCGCCGCGACCACCTGCGGCAACGGCAGCACCGCCGTCCGGAACCGGGGTGTGTCCAGACTCCGGACCCGGGCCCGCACCAATGCCTCGATCGGCAGCCCCAGCTTTGTCGTGTCGACGCTCGCCGCGTAACCCGTGATCACTCCGCGCTCCTCGAGGCGGCGGACGCGCTCCGTCACCGCCGAGCCGGACAGCGATACCCGGCGTCCCAGCTCCGTGAAACTCAGGCGGCCGTCCGCCTGCAGAAGCTCCAGCAGGCGCCAGTCGACGTCGTCGAGGTGGTCCACCGCAACTCTCCCGGGTTCGCAGGGCCAGAACGGGGAAATTCCCGGCCGGCAAGGGCTTCGACGCCGATTCTGCCCTGTCTCGAAGGTCGAAACACCAGCAGGATTTACCTCATGACACGCACGCTCGCCTTCCCCGCCGCGGCACCGGAGGCCGCCGTCGAGTACTTCGGGGCCGAACTCGGCTTCGAGGTCGATCCCGACGATCTCGTCCAGGACCTCGAAGCCGGACGCACCGATGGCTACCTCATCGTCG
Source organism: Amycolatopsis sp. CA-126428 (assembly GCF_002904335.1). Classification (GTDB taxonomy): domain Bacteria; phylum Actinomycetota; class Actinomycetes; order Mycobacteriales; family Pseudonocardiaceae; genus Amycolatopsis. Next base: position 818 of record NZ_PPHF01000077.1, read on the forward strand.
AGACGCGGGCGCCGGAAGCCTTCGCGCACGCCCGCATCCCCGGCGCGATCAACCTGTCCTACCGGGACCTGACGGCGGAAAACACGAAACACCTCGACCGGGACCTCGTCTACGTCTGCTACTGCGAAAGCACCGTCTGCAACGCCGCCACGAAGGGCGCGCTCAAGCTCGCCGAACTCGGCTTCAAGGTCAAACGGCTCTCCGGCGGCATCACCGGCTGGATCGCCGCCGGCTACCCGGTCGAAGGAGACAACGTCGAAACCGACAACGTCGAAACCGACAAAGTCGAAGGCGGCAAAGCCGGAGGAATCCGCTGCGCCTGCTGACCTACCCTGGACAGCGTGACCCGAATCCTGATCATCCAGCCGGACGCGTCGGACCCGCTGGGCCCCCTCGGCGACTGGCTGACCGAGGCCGGCGCGGAACTCGACGTCCGCCTGCTGCCGGAGCAGCGCCTTCCCGAGCTCGACGGCTACCAGGCCGTCGTCTGCCTCGGCGGCGGCATGGCCGCCGAAGACGACGCCAAGCACCCGTGGCTCACCGACGTCCGGCGGCTGTTGTCCAAGGCGGCGGCGAAGAACCTACCCACGCTCGGGATCTGCCTCGGCGCGCAGCTGCTGGCCGTCGCGACCGGTGGCCGCGTCGAGGTCGCTCCCGATGGGCCGGAGGTCGGCCCGCACCTCGTCAGCAAGAAGGACGCGGCGTGGACCGACCCGCTGTTCGCGGACCTGCCGCTCGTGCAGGACGTCCTCCAGTTCCACACCGACGCCATCACCCGGCTCCCACCCGGCGCCGAACTGCTCGCATCCTCGCCGCGCTACGCGCACCAGGCCTACCGGCTCGGGCGGTGTGTCTACGGTGTCCAGTTCCACATCGAGACGACGCCCGAGGTCGTCGAGAGCTGGGCCGCGGAATGCCCCGAAGAAGCCGAATTCGCCCGGCCCGGTTCGCTCGAGCACGAAGCGCTGGTCACCGTGCACGCCGACATCGACGAAACCTGGCGCCCCTTCGCGCACAGGTTCGTCAAGCTGGCCGCCGGAGAACTCGCGCCCGCGGTGGCGAGTCAACGCACGTTACCGCTGGCTTAACGACAGAGGTCACAACCAGCAACGTCGTGTTAACGCCAGATGTACCCGTCAGGTACCTTGCGGGAGAAGTCCCCACAAGGGTGCGGAGGTCGGGGTGCAACCCTCGTTGCTGGTCGTGGTCGTCGTCGTCACGGCCCTCATTTTCGATTTCACGAACGGGTTCCACGACACCGCGAACTCGATGGCGACGTCGATCGCCACCGGGGCGCTCAAGCCCCGCGTGGCCGTCGCGATCTCCGCGGTGCTGAACCTGGTCGGCGCGTTCCTGTCGGTGGAGGTCGCCAAGACGATCTCCAGCGGCCTGGTGGACGACACGAGGATCGGCCCGGCGATCGTCTTCGGCGGCCTGATCGGCGCCATCGTCTGGAACCTCGTGACGTGGTTCGTCGGCCTCCCGTCGAGTTCGTCGCACGCGTTGTTCGGCGGCCTGATCGGCGCCACCTGGATCTCCGCGGGCGCCGACTCGGTCCACTTCGGAAAGATCGTCGAGAAGGTCCTCGTCCCCGCCGCGGCCAGCCCGGTCATCGCCGGCCTCGTCGCGATGGGCGCCACCTACCTGGTCTACCGCTTCCTGGTGCGGGGCCGCCCGGCCACGCGCGGGTTCAAGGTCGGCCAGATCGTCTCGGCGTCCCTGGTCTCGCTCGCGCACGGCACCAACGACGCGCAGAAGACGATGGGCGTCATCACGCTCACGCTCGTCACCGCCGGCAGCCTCCCGGCGGGCGCGTCGCCACCCGTCTGGGTGATCATCAGCGCCGCGTGCGCGCTCGCCCTCGGCACCTACCTCGGCGGCTGGCGCATCACCCACACCCTCGGCAAGGGCCTGACCGACATCGAAGGCCCGCAGGGCTTCGCCGCGCAGACGAGCTCGGCGCTGGTCATCCTGGTCTCGTCGCGGCTGGGCTTCCCGCTGTCGACGACGCACGTCTGCTCCGGGGGGATCATCGGCTCCGGCGTCGGCCGCCGCGACGCGCCGGTCCGCTGGCGGATGGCCGGCCGGATGGTCGTCGCCTGGCTGTTCACCCTGCCCGCGGCCGCGATCGTCGGCGCGATTTCCGGCAAGGTCGCGTCGCTGGGCAGTGCGGGCACGATCGCCGTCGGTGTCGTCGGGATCGGCGTGGGCCTCGGCATCTACCTCCTCTCGCGACGTCACCCCGTCACCGCGCACAGCTTCCAGGTGCCCGAGCCGACACCCGCCGGAACCGAGCCGGGCCGGCTCGCCGCCTGAGCCGGGTTCCCCGGCTACGGTGGTCGGTGATGGCAGACCGCGCGCGGACGACCGCTTCGGCGGCGAGGTACGGCTTCACCGATGCCCGTGCCGAGGGTCAGTTGCGCGCGGCCGGCTGGTGGGCCGACGCCGGCCCGGCCGAGCCGGCCGCCGACGTGCTCGCGGCGTTGTCCCGCACCGCCGACCCGGACCTCGCGCTGCGCGGCCTGGACCGGATCCGCGAGGCCGACGCCGCCGAGTGGTCCGAGCTCGAACAGCTGCTCCGCACCCACCGGACGTTCCGCGGCCGCTTCCTCAGCGTGCTCGGGACGTCGAGCGCGCTCGCCGACTTCCTCGCGGCCAACCCGGACCAGTGGCGCTCGCTCACCGGGGACAAGTGCACCGACTCCGCCTGCTACCGCGAGGCCCTGCGCACCGCGCTGCTGGCCGCGGACGGTTCGATGCTCACCGGGCGCAAAGCCGAACACGCCCTCAAGGTCGCCTACCGCAGCCAGCTGCTCGGCATCGCCGCCGCCGACCTCGGGCACGTCGTCGAGGCCGGGCTCGAGCACCCGAGCTACGCCGAGGTCGCGGCGCAGCTGACCGAGCTCGCCGAAGCCGCACTCGCCGCCGGGCTGCTCGTTGCCGAGGCCGAAGCCGGCGCGTCCGCCGACGGCACCCTGTCGATCATCGCGATGGGCAAGTGCGGCGGCCGGGAGCTCAACTACGTCAGCGACGTCGACGTCATCTTCGTCGGGGACGGCGACCTCGGCCTCGCGACACGGCTGGCGAGCACGATGATGCGCGTTGTCGACAAAGCGTGCTTCGAGGTCGACGCGGCGCTGCGCCCCGAGGGCAAGGCCGGCGCGCTCGTCCGCACCCTGGACGGCCACCACGGCTACTACCAGAAGTGGGCCAAGACCTGGGAGTTCCAGGCGCTGCTCAAGGCGCGTCCGGTGGCGGGCGACGCCGAGCTCGGCCGCCAGTACGCCGAGATGGTGGCGCCGCTGGTGTGGTCGGCGGCCGACCGGGACAATTTCGTCGGCGAGGTGCAGCAGATGCGGCGCCGGGTCGAGGGCCACGTGCCGTCCGAGCACGCCGAACGCGAGCTGAAGCTGGGTCGCGGTGGCCTGCGTGACGTCGAATTCGCGGTGCAGCTGCTGCAGCTCGTGCACGGCCGGGTCGACGCGGACCTGCGCTCACCGTCCACTATGGACGCACTCGCGGCCCTCGGCGAAGGCGGCTACGTCGGTCGTCAGGACGCCGCCGAGCTGGGCGCGTCGTACGAGTTCCTGCGGATGATCGAGCACCGGCTGCAGCTGCGGCGGATGCGCCGCACGCACCTGTTCCCCGCGTCGTCGGACACCACCGAGCTGCGCATCATCGCCCGGGCGAGCGGGATCAAGGCGGCCGGCGGCAAGAGCCAGGGCGAGTCGCTGCTCGCGGAGTTCCGGCGGCACGGCAAGGGAATCCGCCGCCTGCACGAGAAGATCTTCTACCGGCCGCTGCTGCAGTCCGTCGCCAACGTGCCGGCCGAGGCGCTGCGGCTGACCACCAAGCAGGCCGCCAGCCGCCTGGCCGCGCTCGGCTACACCGCGCCCGACGGCGCGCTCCAGCACATCAAGACCCTCACCGCGGGTGTCTCGCGGCGCGCCGCGATCCAGCAGGCGCTGCTGCCGGTGCTGCTCGACCTCTTCGCCGACACGCCGGATCCCGACGGTGGCCTGCTGTCGTACCGGAAGGTGTCCGAGGCGCTCGAGGACACCCCGTGGTACCTGCGGGTGCTGCGCGACGAGGGCACGGTCGTGGAGAACCTGGCCTTCCTGCTGGGCACGTCGCGGCTGGTGCCCGACCTGCTGGTCCGCGCGCCGGAGGTGCTGCAGCTGCTCGGCGACCCGGCCCGGCTGCTGGGCCGCACGCCCGCCGAGGTGGCGACGTCGCTGCGGGCCGCCGTCCGGCGTCAGCCCGGGTTGAAGACCGCCATCGGCGCCGCGCGTTCGCTGCGGCGGCACGAACTCCTGCGCATCGCCTGCGCGGATCTGCTCGGGCTGCTCGACGTGCCCGCGGTCTGCGAAGCGCTTTCGAGCGTCTGGGTGGCCGTGCTGCAGGGTGCGCTGGCCGCGGCGTTCCGCCAGCGGCAGGCCGAACTCGGCCGGACGCCGGCGCGCATCGCCGTCATCGGGATGGGCCGGCTCGGCGGCGCCGAACTCGGCTACGGCTCCGACGCGGACGTGCTTTTCGTCTGCGAGCCGTCCGAAGGGGTTTCGGACGCCGACGCCGTCAAGTTCGCTTCGTCGGTCGCGGAGACCGTCCGGAAGATGCTGGGCGCGCCGAGCTCGGACCCGGCGCTGGAGGTCGACGCCGACCTGCGGCCGGAGGGCCGGAGCGGGCCGCTGGTCCGGACGCTGGAGTCGTACCGCGCTTACTACGCGCGGTGGGGCGAGGTCTGGGAGGCGCAGGCCCTGCTGCGGGCCCGGTTCGTCGCCGGCGACGACGACCTGGGTGAGCGGTTCATCGCGATGATCGACCCGATCCGCTACCCGGAGAACGGCCTGGACAGCACGCAGGCGCGGGAAATCCGCCGCATCAAGGCCCGCGTCGAGACGGAGCGGATGCCACGCGGCGCCGACGCGACCCTGCACACGAAGCTCGGCCGCGGCGGCCTCGCCGACGTCGAGTGGACGGTGCAGCTGCTGCAGCTCCAGCACGCGCACGTGGTTCCCGGGCTCCGGACGACGTCGACGCTCGACGCGCTGGCGGTGTTGCCGGAAGCGGGCCTGGCCGAGCGGCCGGAGGCGGACTCGCTGGCCGAGGCGTGGCTGCTGGCGACCCGGGTGCGCAACGCGGGGATGCTGGTGCGCGGCAAGGCGGTCGACCAGGTGCCGGGCTCGGGCCGCGACCTGGCCGCGGTGGCCCGCGTCCTCGGCCAGTCGGCGGGCGACGACCCGGGCGAGTTCCTCGACACGTACCGCCGCATCACCCGGCGGGCGCACGCGGTGGTGGAGCACCTGTTCTACGAGGCCTGACCTACAGTGGGCCGGTGACCGATCGCGAGCCGTTCCGGACCCGGATCAAGGTCCGGCACTACGAGCTGGACACCCTGGGCCACCTCAACCACGCCGTGTACCACTCGTACGGCGAGGTCTCCCGCCTGGAGCTTCTTGAAGCGTCGGGTGCGCTGAAGGGCCTGCCGGGCGTGGCGGCGGTGCTGCTGGAGACGCACGTGGTGTTCCGCCGCGAGCTGCGCGCGGGCGACGAGGTCGAGGTGACGTGCGAGGCCAAGTTCGGCAGCGGCAAGACGTTCAGGATGAATTCGGACATCATCAAGCTGGACGGCACGCCGGCCGCGGAGATCACCTGCACGCTGGGGCTGATGGACCTGGAGCGCCGCAAGCTGGTCGACGACCCGCGGGGCCGCTTTGAAGCGGCGGGAGCGGACTTGAAGCTGCTGTCGCCGTCGGAGTGACATTAGGAACGGGACGACGGTCGGGGTGTTCCCCTCGACCGCCGTCCCGTGTCTGGTGGGCCGTCAGTACGGCCTGGCCGGGCCTTGACCAGTAAAACCCCTGGTCAAAGCCCCGCGCCGATCACACGTCGTAGTACAGGGAGAACTCGTACGGGTGCGGGCGCAGGCGCAGCGGGTCGATCTCGTTCTCGCGCTTGTACGAGATCCACGTCTCGATCACGTCCGGGGTGAACACGCCGCCCTCGAGGAGGTACTCGTGGTCTGCCTCGAGCGTGTCGAGGACCGTGCCCAGGTCGCCCGGGACCAGCTTGACGTCCTTGGCCTCCTCGGGCGGGAGCTCGTAGAGGTCCTTGTCGATCGGCTCCGGCGGCTCGATCTTGTTCCGGATGCCGTCGAGGCCGGCCATCATCATCGCCGAGAAGGCCAGGTACGGGTTGCCCGACGAGTCCGGGCAGCGGAATTCCGCGCGCTTCGCCTTCGGGTTGTTGCCCGTGATCGGGATGCGCACGCAGGCCGAGCGGTTGCGCTGCGAGTAGACCAGCGAAACCGGCGCCTCGAAGCCCGGGACCAGGCGGTGGTAGGAGTTCACCGTCGGGTTCGTGAAGGCCAGCAGGCTCGGGGCGTGCTTGAGCAGGCCGCCGATGTAGTGGCGCGCGGTGTCCGACAGGCCGGCGTAGCCCGACTCGTCGTGGAACAGCGGCTGGCCGTCCTTCCACAGCGACTGGTGGCAGTGCATGCCCGAGCCGTTGTCGCCGGCAAGGGGCTTCGGCATGAACGTCGCCGTCTTGCCCGCCGCGAACACCGTGTTCTTCACGATGTACTTGAACAGCTGCAGGTCGTCCGCGGCGTGCAGCAGCGTGTTGAACTTGTAGTTGATCTCGGTCTGGCCGGCGGTGCCCACCTCGTGGTGCGCGCGCTCGATCTCGAAACCGGAGCCCTGCAGGTTGCGGACGATGTCGTCGCGCAGGTCGGCGAAGTGGTCGACCGGCGGGACCGGGAAGTAGCCGCCCTTGAACTTCGTCTTGTAGCCCTGGTTGCCGCCGACCTCGTCGGCGCCCGTGTTCCACCAGCCCTCGACGGAGTCGATCTCGTGGAAGGAGGCGTGCTCGGCGGAGTCGAAGCGGATCGAGTCGAAGATGTAGAACTCGGCTTCGGGACCGAAGTAGACGTTGTCGGCGACGCCGTACTCGGCGATGTACTGCTCGGCCTTGCGCGCGATGTTGCGCGGGTCGCGGCTGTACGCCTCACGCGTGAACGGGTCGTGCACGAAGAAGTTGAGGGCGAGCGTCTTCGCCTTGCGGAACGGGTCGATCCGCGCGGTCGCCGCGTCCGGCAGCAGCAGCATGTCGGACTCGTGGATGGACTGGAAGCCGCGCACCGAGGAGCCGTCGAACGCGAGACCCTCTTCGTAGGCCTCATCGGTGAAGGCCTTCGCGGGGACCGTGAAGTGCTGCATCACGCCGGGCAGGTCGCAGAACTGGACGTCGATGACCTCGACGTCCTCGTCAGCGATGAGGCGCTGGATGTCGTCTGGAGTAGTGGGCACCCTCGGTGACTCCTTCTCGTTCGAGCTCGTACGGCAGTGCTCTCTTCGGCTCACGCTAAAAGTGCGGTGTTGCCCGACCGTCACCCGTATGTTTCGCCGGTGTTAACGGGTGGTCGATATCGGGTATCCGACCAGGTCGGATGTGTTCCACGCCACCGGCATACCCTAGACGGGTGGCGAGATGGACCGGTGAATGGCTGCCCGGCACCGGCGACGGCGGTCAGGACACTGATCAGCACGGCTCGCGGTGGCCGGGCGAGAAGTTCGGTTTGCCCGAATTGGGCGTCGGCTCGGCGGCGAGCGGGGGCGCGCGGCTGCTCGGGCTGATCGTCGACCTCGTCGTCGCGGCCCTGGTCACGGCCATCTTCCTGCACCCCAGCCTGCGTGACCCGGCCGCGATGCAGCAGTTCAACCTCTGGTCCGGCGGCGTGTGGGCGGTCATCTCGGTCATCTCGGCCGGGTTCTTCGGCTTCACCCCCGGGATGGCCGCCGTCGGCATCCGCGTCGCCCGCCTCGACGGCGCCGCGCTGGTCGGCCCGGTGCGCGCGCTGGTCCGGGCCGCGCTGACGTTCGTGATCATCCCGGCGGCGGTCCGCAACGCCGACGGCCGCAGCTGGCTCGACCGGCTGACCGGCACCGTCGTCATCCGGATGCGCTGACGCACTCACGAGAAAGGCCCCCGTCCGGGTTCGGACGGGGGCCTTTCTCGTAAGCGGGTCAGCGGCGGCGGATCGTCCGCTGGACGTTGCGCATCTTCGCGCCGGCCGGCATCGGGCCCTTGGGGAGCGCCGCGCCGCGGTTGCCGAGCGCCGCCAGCTTCGCCTCGAGCGCGTCGACCTGGGCCGGCTTCAAGTTGCGGGGCAGCTTCATCAGGTAGCCCTGGAGCTTCTTCAGCGGGAGCTGGCCGTCTTCGTGGCCGATCGTCACGTCGTAGATCGGCGTGTCGCCGATCAGGCGGGAGACGCGCTTCTTCTCCTGGGCGAGCAGGGTCTTCACGCGGTGCGGCGCCCCTTCGGCGACCAGCACGACGCCCGGGCCGCCGAGCACGCGGTGCACGGCGTCGAGCTGGGTCGTCGCCGCGACGGTCGGCGTCACCTTCCACTTGCCGCGGAGGTTCTCCAGCGCCCACGCCGCGGCGCCGGGCTGGCCGTCGGCCTTCGAGTAGACCGTCTTCTGGACGCGCCGGCCGAAGATGATCATGGCGAGCAGGGCGCCGAGCACCAGGCCGAGCGGCAGCAGCACCCACTGCGCGCCGAAGAAGAACCCGATCCCGAACGCCAACCCGGCGACGACAATGATCGCCCCGGCCATCCACGGGATGAGCCAGGGGTCTTCCTTGCGCTGCATCTTGAAGGCCTCGAAGAGCTGGCCACGGCGTGCCTTGCTCGCCGCGCGCTTCTCCTTCTTGGCCTGCTTGGCCGCTTCCTTGTCCTGCTTGCCCGCCATATGACCAGGATACGGCCGCGTGCCCCTGCCCCGTTTCCCCGTCCCCCTCTGCGAGGATGCCGGACGTGACCGGCGTACTTTCCACCAAGAGCATCAACCGTCTGCTCGAGGGTCTCGACCCCGAGCAGCGCGCCGCCGCCAGTGCTCCCCGGGGGCCGGTCTGCGTGCTCGCCGGCGCCGGCACGGGCAAGACCCGCACGATCACCCACCGGATCGCCCATCTCGTCCGGTCCGGGCACGTTTCCGCCGGTCAGGTCCTCGCCGTCACGTTCACGACGCGGGCCGCGGGGGAGATGCGGACGCGGCTGCGCGGCCTCGGCGTCGAAGCGGCGCAGGCGCTGACGTTCCACGCCGCCGCCCGCCGCCAGCTGCGGTACTTCTGGCCGCGCGTGGTCGGCGACCGGCCGTGGGACCTGCTGGAGAACAAGCTGCGGTACGTCGGCCAGGCCGCGAACCGGGCCAAGCTCGGGACCGAGGTCGAGGTCCTGCGCGACCTGGCGAGCGAGATCGAGTGGGCGAAGGCGTCGCTGATCAGCCCGGACGACTACCCGGCCGTCACCGCGCGCGCCCAGCGCGACATCCCGGCCCCGGCGGCGCAGGTCGCCGAGGTGTACCGGACGTACGAAGAGCTGAAGAACGCCGCGCAGGTGCTCGACTTCGACGACCTCCTGCTGCACACGACCGCGGTGCTCGAGGAGCACGGCGCCGTCGCCGAGGAGTTCCGGGAGCGCTACCGCTGCTTCGTCGTCGACGAGTACCAGGACGTCACCCCGCTGCAGCAGCGCCTGCTCGACGCGTGGCTCGGCGGGCGCGACGACCTGACCGTCGTCGGCGACGCCAACCAGACCATCTACTCCTTCGGCGGCGCGTCGCCGCGGCCGCTGCTGGAGTTCACCCGGCGCTACCCGGACGCCACCGTCGTCCGCCTCGAGCGCGACTACCGGTCGACGCCCGAGGTCGTCGCGCTGGCCAACCGGGTGATCGGCGCGGCGCGGGGACGGCCGGCGGGCTCGCGGCTGAAGCTGATCGGCCAGCGGCCGCCGGGGCCGGAGCCGCGCTTCGCCGAGTTCGACGACGAGGCGGTCGAGGCCGGAGCCGTCGCGCGCCGGGTGCGCGAGCTGCTCGACGGCGGCGTCTCGGCGAGCGAGATCGCGATCCTCTACCGGGTGAACGCCCAGTCCGAGGCCTACGAGTCGGCGCTGGCCGAAGCCGGCGTCCCGTACCTGGTCCGCGGCGGCGAGCGGTTCTTCAACCGGACGGAGGTCCGGCAGGCGATGTCCGCGCTGCGGGTGGCGAGCGGCGACGGTAGCTCCGACCTGGTCACGACGGTGCGTTCGGTGCTCGCGCGGGTCGGCCTGACCGAGTCCCCGCCCACCGGTGGCGCGGCGAAGGAACGCTGGGACGCACTCCTGGCGATCGTCGAACTGGCCGAAGAGCTCGCCGCGACGGTCGCGGACGCGGACCTGCCGCGCTTCTGCGCCGAGCTCGACCAGCGCGCCGCGGCCCAGCACCCGCCGACGGTCGAGGGCGTCACGCTGGCGTCGCTGCACGCGGCGAAGGGCCTGGAGTGGGACGCGGTGTTCCTCGTCGGCCTCGCCGAGGGCACGATGCCGATCCTCCACGCCGGCGACGACGAAGCGGCGATCGAGGAGGAGCGGCGGCTCTTCTACGTCGGCGTCACCCGGGCCCGCGAGCACCTGTGGCTGTCCTGGGCGCTGGCCCGCACGCCGGGCGGCCGGCGCAACCGGCGGCGCAGCCGGTTCCTCTACGGCCTGGTCCCGGAGGACCACCCGGCCGCCAGGGTCGCGCGGTCCCAGCAGAAGACGGCGACGCCGGTCAAGACGCGCTGCCGCGTCTGCGGCGGGCCGCTGCTGGAGACCATCGACGTCAAGCTGGGCCGCTGCGGGCGGTGCCCGTCCACAGTGGATGAGGGCCTGCTGGAGCGGCTGAAGACGTGGCGCAGCGACCGGGCGCGCGAGCTCAAGGTGCCGACGTTCGTCGTGTTCACGGACGCGACGCTGATGGCCATCGCCGAGCAGCGCCCGACCGACGAAGCGGCGCTGGTGTCGATCTCCGGCATCGGCGCGACGAAGCTCGAACGCTTCGGCGCGGAGATCCTCGGCGTCGTCCGGGCGTCGACGGGGTCTTGACCGCGTCCGGACCATGATCGACGCGGCGAACCCGCTGCTCAGGGGCGATCTTCGTATCTTCGAGGATTTTCCCGTTAATTGAGTTGCCTCGGTGTGGTGCGGAGCAATAACCTGCCAGTACCGAGCCCGAAGGGCTCGACTGGGGATCTACGAGCAGTGTCAACTCAAGACGTGCCGCTCGGCGGCCACGTGTGCAGAGTACAGAAGGAGGTGCCGGTGAAATGACCATCAACCTGACGCTCACGAACCCGGGCACCCGTCTGTCCTGCGCCGCGGAAGTTGCGGCTGCTCAGCGCCCGGGCACCGGTGTGTTCACCAGCACTGTGCCCGTGAGCGCTCACGGGATCCGTGGCATGCGGCGCGTCTCGCGTCGTTGGGCCACCGGTGTCGTCGTCTTCGGGACGCAGGGCGTTCTCGCCGCGTACCCGCAGGCTGATCTGCCGACCATCAAGCAGTTCCGTGTTCCGTTGTCGATACGGGAGCGAAGTTCCTGACCTAGTCAGGACACGAGGCTCACGAAGGCCGCGGAACCGGGATACCGGATCCGCGGCCTTCGTGCTTTTTGGCTGCACAACCCAAGAGGAACAGCGTTGCCCAGCTCCAGCACTCACTCGAAATCCCGTACGACACAAGGAGGAACCACCATGTCTTCGGCCGTCGCCTACACCTCGGGTGAGGCAATATTCGCCGACCTGCTCGACCCGATCGCCGTCCCCGACGTAGCGCTGCCCTGCCGTTCGGGCGACGCGGACCTGTGGTTCGCGGAGTCCCCGGCCGAGCTCGAGCGCGCCAAGGCCCAGTGCGCCGACTGCCCGGTCCGCGAGGCCTGCCTGGCCGGCGCCCTGGCCCGTCGCGAGCCGTGGGGCGTTTGGGGCGGCGAGATCTTCGAGCGCGGTGCGGTCATCGCGCGCAAGCGGCCCCGAGGCCGTCCGCGCAAGAACGCAGCTGTCGAGCCCGTCGCCGCCAAGGCCGGCGGCGACCACCGGAGCGCTGCCGCATGAGCGTCGAACCGGTCACCACGAGGGATTACGAAGCCCACCCCCGCAGCGAAGAGCTGCAGCTGACGAAGACCGAGATCGAGGAGATCAGCGAGATGTTGCTTTACGAAGAACTGTCCAGAGCCCGAATACGGGACCTGGAGGAGGGGGTCCGCGCCCAGCGGGCCCGAGGTGGCGCGCGTGCCGCCCGCCGATGGACGCGAGTAGCCCGCTGGGCCGCTCGCCGGGCGGAGCGGTACCAGGACCAGGACTGAGCGCAGGCCCCTGCCGCCCGTCCGCGGGCGGTGGGGGCTTTTGCGCTTCGGTGATTTGGCGCGTGGCCCGGTGGCGTGGTCGCGCTCGCTCGGCGCGGTTGTGTTGTGGCGGTGCGTGGTGGGGTGGGTGCCGCTGGCGTGCGCGGTTGCTGCTGCGGAGGGCGGTTGTGTCGTGGCGGCGTGCGGTCGGGTTGGTGCCGCTGGGTGTGCGCGGGCGGATTGTGCCGCGGCCGTGCGCGGTTGAGGCCCGCCGTTGGCGTTCGGGGTTCTCGGGGCCTCCTTCGGGTGGCCTCCTTTCGGGGCGCTCGGGGTGGGGGCCGCTGGTGTTGAATGGGGTGATGTCCGGACACACCCACGGCGACATCGACTGGGCGGATCGGCTGGCCCAGCTTCGCATGGCCGACTCGCTCGATGCCGAGGCGCTCGCCCCCGATGCCCGGCGGCTGGTCGAGTCGGTGGGGGAGCGGCCGACCGTGGTCGATGTCGGGTGTGGGGCCGGGGGGATGAGCGTGCTGTTCGCGCGTGAACTCGGTCGGCGCGGTGGGGGCACCGTTGTGCTCTTCGATGCCACGCCGGCGCTGCTCGTCGAGGCCGAACGGGCCGTTGCCGAGGTGGCCGGGGAGTCCGTCGAGGTCGTCAGCCTGCTCGGGGACCTCACCGATCCCGCGCTGGCCGTGCCCGCCGCCGACCTCGTGTGGGCGTCCGGCGTCGTGCACCACGTCGGCGATCAGCAGGCCGCGCTGCGCGCCCTTGCCGGCCTGCTGCGGCCGGGTGGGGTGCTGGCCATCTCCGAGGGCGGCCTTGAGATGCGGTGCCTCCCGTGGGAGCTGGGGGTCGGGCGCCCCGGGCTGGAGCATCGGCTGCTGGCCGCCCGGGCCTCGTGGTTCGAGCGGATGCGCGCCGGGATTCCGGGCAGCGTCGCCCTGCCCTACGGCTGGCCGCGCGCGCTTCGCGAAGCCGGCCTCGAGGACGTCGAGTCGTTCGGTGCGCTCATCGACCACCCGATGCCGTGCTCGGACCTCCTTCGTGAGTACGTGGTGCACCGCGTCGGGTGGCTCGCGGAATCGGCCGGGGAGTGGCTCGACGCCGACGACCGGGCCGCGGCCGCCACCTTGACCGACCCGCGGAGCCCGGACTTCCTCGGCCGGCGGGACGACCTCTACCTGCTCGGCGCCAAGGCGATCCACTGTGGACGGCTGCGGTGACCGCGCCTGAACCGGTCGCGTGCACGCGCTGCGGCCGGACTCGCACCGCCGGCGACGATCCGGCTACGGCGCTCGCCTGGGTTTCCACCCGCGAGCGGGGAACGCTGCGGTGGCTGTGCCCGGACTGCGCGCGGCAGCACGTGCGGGACATCGAAGGCAAGCTGCCCGACGAGTATTGGTGATCACTTCGCCCTCCCGAACATGACGGCGGTCATCAGGCCGCGTCTCCGACGAGCGTCTGCGGAACCGCGCGGACCTTGGGGCGAGGCGTGCGGGACGCTTCGCCGAAGGCCCTGGCCAGCTCCTGCGCCACCTCTCGCGGGACCTGGCGCAGCTGCCTGACCGTGCAGCGGACCAGGACGATGCCCGTCGCCGCCAGCGCCAGGTGACTGAAGCCGCCTCCCGGGCCCGGGGTGCAGCGGTACTGCCAGGCCAGGCCGAACTCGTCCCACCAGGCGTCCGCCGCGCCGATGCGGCGGCCGCGGCGGTCGCAGATCGTCTGGTCCCAGCTCGGCGGCGGGAGGGGCACCAGGTCCAGGACGCGGGCGGCCAGGCCGTGCGCCTGGATCGGCCCCTCGTCCAGTTCCCGCAGCACTTTGCGGACCACCGCCGTGCCGCGCTGGGGGCCCGACTCGAGCTCCGCCAGCAGCTCCGGCCGCTCGCACAGGCCCCAGTAGAGCGGCAACGTCAGCAGGTGCCGCACGCGAGCCGGGTCGGATGCGGACCGCGCCATGTCCAGCGTCGCCCTCGCCGGCGGGGCGAACGGAAGGCCGTCGACCTTGACCGGGTCCGGTAACCGGGCCGTGCGCGTCAGGCGGACCCCCTCGCCGGCCACCACCCGGCAGTGGCCGGGCACCAGCAGGTGGATCTCGCCCTCCACCGGGCACTTCACGCCGTGGGCCTGCAGGGCATCGGCCCCGGTGATCACCACCCCGGGCCCGTAGCGCACCAGCGCGGCGTGCAGCAGGTGCTGCCGCGTCGGGGCCGTGTTGCGCAGCAGGACGACACCGGGGTGCAGGCGGCGCCACGGCCCTCCCGGGCCGCAGAGCCGCCGGGTTCTTCGGTCCGACACCCCGGCCCGGCGCAGCTGTTCGAGGTTCATCACCTCGCAGCCATCGGGTTCACTGAGGGCGAGCGGGTCAGTGCATTGAGTAGCAGCCATGTTCCGAGCATGGCGGCTCGGCCAACCGGGTGGAACCCCGTCCGTCCCAGCTGTGGACAACTCGGCGGAATCCCTCCGTTCGGGGCCCCGCCTGTGGACAACTCAGGCGGCGAACCCCGGCTGCCAGCGCTCCACGATGCCGCGGGCCGGGATCTCCGCGTCGAGCTGGCAGAGGATGCCCGTCGACCCCGCCGTGACCCGGTGGATCATCAGGTACTCGGGCGGCAGGTTGAGCGAGCGTCCGACGCGGAAGTCGTTGCCGCGGCTGTCGCCCACCCGCCCGGCCTGCTTCTGCATCCAGCGGCGGGTGAAGTGGAACGTCGGCGCCGCCAGCGGCTCGGTGAACGGCGCGAGGTAGGAGAGCACCTCGTCCGCGGTGAGGTCGCTGTCCGGCCGGATGAACCGGTTCTCCCGCAGCAGGCGCATCAGCTCGGCGGACTCGCCGTCGAGCGCCAGCCGCGTCATCTCGCCCAGGTGGCGGGGGATGCCTTCGGGCAGCCGCGCGACACCGCCGAAGTCGATGACGACCAGCCTGTCGTCCTCGGTGATCATGAAGTTGCCCGGGTGCGGGTCCGAGTGCAGCAGGTGGACGCGCTCCGGCGACGAGTAGTGGAACTCCGCCAGCAGCCGGCCCGCGAGGTTTCGCGTCTCGCGGTCGCCGTCCGCGATCACCTTCGACAACGGCGTGCCGCTCACCCATTCCGTCACGACGACCTTCGGCGCGCTGGCCACCACCCGCGGGACCAGGATGCCGGGATCGCCGTCGAACGCCTTCGCGAAGGCGCGCTGGTGCTGGGCCTCGGCCTGGTAGTCGAGCTCCTCGTTCATCCGCTCCGCGAGCTCGGCCAGCAGTGGCTTGACCTCGGTGCCCGGCACGAACGCCTGGAACAGGCGGCTGAACCGCTGCAGCTGCCGCAGGTCGCTGCGCAGGGCCTCGTCGGCGCCCGGGTACTGCACCTTGACCGCGACCGCGCGGCCGTCGTGCCAGACCGCCCGGTGCACCTGACCGATGCTCGCGGCCGCCGCCGGTTCGTCGTCGAACGAGGCGAACCGGCTGGCCCAGGTGCGGCCCAGCTGCTCGGCGAGCACCCGGTGGGTCTGCCGGACCGACATCGGCGGCGCGGCGGCCTGCAGCTTCGTCAGCGCTTCGCGGTACGGCTTCGCCATGTCGTCCGGCACCGCCGCCTCGAAAACGCTCAGCGCCTGGCCGAACTTCATCGCCCCGCCCTTGAGCGTGCCGAGCACCTCGAACAGCTGCTCGGCGGCCTTCGCCGACAGCGTCGCGTTCACCTGTTCCGCGCTCTGGCCCGCGAGCCTCTTGCCCCAGCCGCCGACCGCCCGGCCGGCGATGCCGAGCGGGAGACTGGCGAGCTTGGCGGTACGGGCGGCACCCTTGCGCGGCATCGCGGTGTCACGATCGGCTGGGTCGCGGAAGTCGGTCACAACGGCGATTCTGCCCTGCGGCGACGGCGGCGCGCAGCCTGCGAGCGGCGTCTTCGTGGGCTACGTCTCCAGGATCACCTCCTGGGCGCCGCACCGGCACCGCGGGTGCGGCGGCCAGCCCCGGTGGCGGATGCGGCCGTCGAAGGCGTCGATCTCGAGGGTCGCGTTCCACGTCGGCGGGGCCGGCGCGCTCGGGGAGAGCAACCGCATCGCCTGGGCCACGGCCAGCGATGCGCAGGACTGGACCGCGCCGAGGTCGGGCCGCTGGTGCCGGCCGGCGAGCTGCCCGGCGACGCGCGGCCAGCACGGGTCGAGGTCCGTGCGGTGCAGGTCGGCGCAGCGCAGGCACGAACTGCGGCCCGGCACGACCAGGGGGCCGACGATGCCCGTGCCGTCGCGGACGCGCGCCGCCAGGTGGGGCACGCCGTCGCCCATCAGCTCGGCGACGAGCTCGGGAGCCGGCACGACGGCGTCGGTGAGCAGCGCCAGGTCCGGGTACCGGTCGTGCAGGCGGGTGACCCGGACCTCGGGATCGACCCGGCGGAGCAGGTCGGCGAGGGCCTCCCGCCGGGATCGGCCCAGGTCCGCGGCCGTGAAGCCGGAGCCGAGGTCGTGCTCGGTCACCGTGCCGGACACCTGCGGCTCGACGTGCCCGATGCCGGCGTTGGCCAGCAGCACGGCGGCCGCCACCGCCACCCGGCCGTCGCCGTGCACCGAGACCGCGGCCGCGCGCCGCCGGTCGGCCATGGCCGGCTGGTGGTGCCGGGCGCGCAGCGACCAGAGGCCGGGCTCGCCGCGGAAGCCCGGGCCGTCGGGCCGGCCGGCGTCGGTGACCAGGCCGAGCGCGGTCAGCTGCCGCAGCAGTGTCCGCAGCTGGTCGCGGTGTTCGCTCTCGGCGAGCAGAAGCCGCTCGACGGACTTGCTGCCGTCGAGGGCGCGCAGCTTCGCGGCCAGGTACGGGGAGAGGTTTTCGACGATCACGCCGTGGCGCGGGTCGAGGCCGATCTGGATCTCCCGGGGACCGCGTTCGAGCACGGTGAGGCCCGGGAGCAGGGCAGGGTGGGCCGGCAGGAGGACCGGTGGCATGTCCGCGGTGTCGAGGATCATGTCCGCAGGATCGCACCCGGCGGCGACCGGGAGGCCTCGGAAGGAGCCGGAACGGCCGAGTTGTCCACAAGTGGAACCCCCTGTGGACAACTCGGGTCTGTGACCTCAAGGCGCTCGGAGTTGTCGGTGCCTGGCCTTACCGTTGTCGGGTGGTCGAAGCACGAATGCCCTCACTGAGGAGCCGGGGGGACACGAACCCCCCGTCGGACACACCCGGACACAAGGTCGAAGTGCGGCGCAGCCAGCGCCGGCACCGGACGGTCACCGCGTATTGGAACGACGACACGCTCGTCGTGCTCATCCCCGCGCGGATGACCAGGGCGGAGGAGAAACACTGGGTCGCCGAGATGGAGCGCAAACTGCAGCGCTCGGAACCACGTCGGCCGGCGTCCCCGAAGACGTCGGACGAAGCCCTGCTGGCGCGCTGCGCGCTGCTGTCGGGCAAGTACCTGGGCGGCACCGCGGTGCCGGCGAGCGTCCGCTGGGTGCCGCCGATGCGCACGCGGTGGGCGTCCTGCACGCCGGTCGACGCGACCATCCGGGTCAGCGAACGGCTGCGGAAGGTGCCTCCGTGGGTCCTGGACTACGTGCTGGTGCACGAGCTGGCGCACCTGCGGGAGCCGGGACACGACGCGGCTTTCTGGGCGCTGGTGCAGCGGTACCCGAAGACGGAACGGGCGATCGGGTACCTGGAGGGGTTGTCGGCCGCCGCCGGGTGGGGGATCTCCACCGAGGACTGAGCGGGTGAGGGTGGCCGGGGTGATCCGCCTTCGGTGGGTTGCCCCGGCTGCTCGTTCCGGCCGCGCTGGTGGGCCGGGGAGAGGCGGGTGGGAGGGTGGCGGCCGGGGTGCCGGAGGAGTGGCAGGCGGTGGTGGCCGCTCGGTGGGTGGCGACCGGTGCGCCGAGGGTGGCGCGGTGAGTTGCGATCGAGCGCTGCTGAACAGCGGCAGAGGACAGCAGAACCGGACAGCAGAAGGCCGGTGACCCGCCATCGCGCTTGGGCGGCGGGGCACCGGCCTTCCCGGACTCAGCTCAGGACTGCTTGCCGTCCTCGTCCGACGGCGGCTCTTCCTTCTCCTGCTCCGAACGCTCGGCGCGTTCGGCGCGTCCGGCCTGCTCCGCGCGCTCCGACCGCTCGGCCTGCTCCGTGCGCTCCAGCTCGGCCATTGGGTCCAGGTCGTCGATCGAGCCCGCCGAACCCACTCGGTCCGCGAAGTCGATCGGCTCGTCCAGGTCCTCGGCCGTCGGCATCAGGTCCGGGTGGGACCAGAGGCTGTCGCGCTTCTCCGTGCCGTGGCGGTCGCCCACCAGCTTCCACAGGTTGGAGGCGTCCCGCATGCGGCGGGGGCGCAGCTCCAGGCCGACCAGGGTGGCGAACGTCTGCTCGGCCGGGCCGCCCGTCGCGCGGCGGCGGCGCAGCGTCTCGCGCAGGGCGTCCGCTCCCGGGAGGCGGTCGCCCACCGCTTCGGCCACCACCACGTCGACCCAGCCTTCGACCAGCGCCAGCAGCGTCTCCAAGCGCCTCAGCGCCGCCTTCTGCTCCTCCGTCGTCTGGGGCTCCAGCAGACCCGAGGACATCGCCTCTTCGATGCTCGCCGGGTTCGCCGGGTCGATCTGGCCGGCCAGGGACTCCAGGGCCGACGTGTCCACCGAAATGCCGTGGGCGAACTCTTCGACCGTCGCCAGCAGGCGCTGCCGCAACCAGGGCACGTGCGTGAACAGGCGCTGGTGCGCCGCCTCGCGGGCGGCCAGGAAGACCAGGATCTCGCTGTTCGGCAGCTCCAAGCCCTCGGCGAACTTCTCGATGTTCGCCGGGAGCAGGGCCGACGTGCCGGCCGGGGCCAGGGGGAGCCCGATCTCCGTCGAGGTCAGCATCTCCGAGGCCAGCTGGGCCAGCGCGTTGCCGAGCTGGGAGCCGAAGGCCATCCCGCCCATCTGCCCCATCATCTGCAGCAGCGGGCCCGCGGCCTGCTTGGCCTCCTCCGGCAGCGCCTCCATCCAGGCGCCCGAGACCTGCCGGGCCACCGGGTCGCACAGCCGCTGCCACGTCGGGAGCGTCTTCTCCACCCAGGAGCGCGGCGACCAGGCGACCGTCGACGTCGCGCCGGCCGGGTACACCGTCGCCGCGTCGAGCCACAGCTCGGCCAGGTGGGCGGCGTCGCGGACCGCGGCGTTCGCGTCGTCGCCGCCGCGGAAGCCGAGCTTGCTCTCGCCGGTGTTGCCCTCGCTGCCGAGGGTCTGCAGGGCGATCTGCTTGGCGAGGTCGTAGTTCACCGGCCCGCTGGAGGTGCCGGCCTGGCTGAGCATCTGGCCCAGCTGGCTCAGCATCTGCCCGAGCTGGTTGAAGGCCTCGGCGCCGGACTGCTGCCCGCCTTCCGAGGGGTCGTTCTCTCCTCGTTTGTCGGGATCGGAAGGTCCGAAGCCGAACGGGGGTTTGCTCATGTGTCCACCGTACGCGGGTCGGCGGCCACCGAGGGGGTCAACCGGACCCATGTGCGTGGCCTTCACCGGGAAGCGAACGCGGTCACCGTACGCTGTCGGTCGTGACCAAGTCCTCCGAGGAGACCGCCCCCGCGAAGAGCGCCCCGGAACCGGCGCCGGAGCCGGCCGGCGAGGCCCGCCGGATGACCCGGCGCGGCTGGACTCTGGTGGTCAGCGGCTCGCTGTTCCTGATCTTCGTGGTGCTCGGCTCGGTCGTGCCGGTGCCGTTCGTCGCCATCAGCCCGGGCCCGACCTATGACACGCTGGGTCGCGACGCGGCGGGCAACCCGGTCATCCAGGTCACCGGGCACGAGACCCACCCGACCACCGGCGAGCTGCGGATGACGACCGTCTCCCTGCACGACGGCGTCACCTTGTTCCAGGGCCTCGGTTTCTGGGCGAGCGGGCGGTTCGCGCTCGCCCCGCGCGAGGAGTACTTCAAGCCGGGCGAAACGAACGAGCAGGTCAAGCAGGAGAACATCCAGCAGCTGCAGGACTCGCAGACGAACGCCCAGGTCGCCGCCCTGCGCAAGCTGGGCTACCCGATCAAGGTGCTGGCGAAGCAGATCGTCTCCGGCAGCCCGGCCGACCACGTGCTCTCGCCCGGCGACAAGCTGATCACCGTCAACGGCAAGAAGGTCGTCGAGGCCGCCGACGTGCGGGCCGCGCTCGCCGGCACCCTGCCCGGCCAGACCGTCCAGATCACCTTCCAGTCGGACGGCCAGCCCGAACGGACCGTGCCGCTCACCCTCGCCGCGCGCCCCGACCGCAAGGAGGGCTTCATCGGCCTCACCGCGGTCGACCGCGCCGACGCGCCGTTCACCGTCAACATCTCCCTGCAGGACGTCGGCGGCCCGTCGGCCGGGCTGATGTTCACCCTCGCCATCATCGACCGCCTGCAGTCCGGCGACCTCGCGGGCGGCCGGCACATCGCCGGCACCGGCGAGATCACCGAGACCGGCGAGGTCGACCCGATCGGGGGGATCTCGTTCAAGGTCGTCGGCGCTCGTGAAGCCGGCGCCACCGACTTCCTGGTGCCCGAGCACAACTGCGCCGAGGCCAAGACCGCCGCGCCCGACGGCCTCAACCTCATCAAGGTGTCCACACTGGACGACGCGCTCACCCAGCTCGCCAACCTGAAGGCGGGACGCCCGACGGCCGCCTGCTAGGGCAGCAGCGTGGCCTTCAACGCTTCGAGCAGGTTCGGGGCCAGGTCGGGACTTTCCACGATCTCGTCCATCGCTTCGTCCGTGCCCTCGGCCGTGCCGATCCCGCGCAGCCGCATCACGCAGGCGCCCTCCCCGTCGCGCAGGACGGCCGCCACCAAGCGGGCCTCCGTGCGCTGCGGGTGGTCGGCGGCCGCGCGGCGGAGGCTCTCGGCGTCCGCCTCGGCGACGTCCGGCAGCTCCGACTCCGAGCCCGGCGGCAGCACGATGATCTCCTGGGCCAGCGCGCACCCGATCACGAGGTCCGGCCACGCGATCCGGCCCAGCGCCTCGGCCAGATCGCCCTCCGGCAGCGCTTCCTGCGCCACCGGCGTCAGCGGGTTCGCCCGGTCGAGCTGGCCGGCCAGCTCCGGCTGCTCGTCCAGCAGCGCCGCCGTCGGCACCAGCGCGAACAGCTGCGGCGGCTGGTCCCAGCCGCCCGCGGCCACGAACTCCTCGATCTCACGGGCGAGCGCGGCCACGCCGGCCTGTCGCGCTTCGTTCACTGCCATGCGCACATCGTGTCAGGTCGGCCGGCGCGCCGATGTCGCGAGTCCGGTTTGGGCGGGTCCCGGGAACTTCACCGGGCATCCGTAGAGTTAGGGAATCAGGGGGCGCACGCGCCCCTGCTCGAGTATTGACGAAGACAGGAGCGTGTGCCGTGGCGACTCGGCCCCCGGTGAGCCTGCCGAAGCTGTCCCGGCGGAGCCGGATCCTCCTCATCATCGCCGCGGTGATCGTGCTGGCGCTGTTGCTCGGGGCCCGTCTCCTCGACACGTACGTCGACTGGCTGTGGTTCGGCGAAGTCGGCGCGCGAGAGGTGTTCACCACCCAGGTGGTGACCCGGATCATCCTGTTCTTCGCCGTCGGCCTGGTCGTCGGCGGGGCGCTGGCGGTCAGCCTGATGATCGCCTACCGGAGCCGCCCGGTGTTCGTGCCGATCTCCGGCGCCGACGACCCGCTGGCGCGCTACCGCTCGGCGATCGTCGCCCGCATCCGCCTCTTCGGTGTCGGCATCCCGGTGCTCACCGGCCTCATCGCCGGCCTGTCCGCCCAGAGCGACTGGCAGGTCGTGCAGCTGTTCCTCAACGGCACCTCGTTCGGCCAGACCGATCCCGAGTTCGGCAACGACGTCGGCTTCTACGCCTTCGACCTGCCGTTCATCAACTGGCTGCTCGGCTGGCTGTTCATCGTGGTCGTCATCTCCTTCTTCGGCGCCCTGATCTCCCACTACGTCTTCGGCGGGATCCGCCTGGCCGGCAAGGGCGGCCAGCTCGCCGGCCCGACCCGCGCCCAGCTCGCCATCACCGTCGGGCTCTTCGTGCTGCTGAAGGCGGTCGAGTACTTCTTCGACCGGTACAACCTGCTGCTGTCCGACCGCGGGATGCCGCTGTTCGTCGGCGCCACCTACACCGACCTCAACGCGGTGCTGCCCGCCAAGCTGATCCTGCTGTGCATCTCGGTGATCTGCGCGATCGCGTTCTTCGCCGGCGCCTTCCTGCGCAACCTGCAGCTGCCGGCCATCGCCCTGGTGCTGCTGATCCTGTCCAGCATCCTCGTCGGCGTCGCCTGGCCCGCCGTCCTCGACCAGTTCTCGGTGAAGCCGAACGCGAACGAGAGGGAAGCGACGTCCATCCAGCGCAACATGGACGCCACCCGCCGCGCCTACGGCCTCACCGAAGTCCAGTACCAGCCCTACACCGGCAAGTCGGACGCCACCCCGGAGCAGATCAAGTCCGACAACGGGACGATGTCGAACATCCGGCTGCTCGACCCGAACATCCTCTCCGACACCTTCACCCAGCGCGTCGGCCGCGAGAACTTCTACGGCTTCCCGGCCAAGCTGGACATCGACCGCTACACCGTCGGCGGCGTGGCGCAGGACTACATCGTCGCCGCCAAGGAGATCAAGACCGAGGGCCTCACCGGCAACCAGACCAGCTGGATCAACAAGCACCTCGTCTACACCCACGGCAACGGCTTCGTCGTCGCGCCGGCCAACACGATCGACCGCGCGGTCAAGGACGCCAACTCCGACGGCGGCTACCCGATCGCCACGACCAGCGACACGCAGAACCCGTCGGGAGCCGGCTCGTCGGCCCCGGGCCAGCCCGGCATCGAGGTCAAGGAACCGCGCATCTACTACGGCGAGCTGTCCGCCGCGGAATCCGACTACGCCATCGTCGGCGGCACCACCGGCAACGCGCCCGGCGAGTACGACACCGCCACCGACCGCTACAAGTACACGGGCGCCGGCGGTGTCCCGATCGACAACTGGTTCAACCGCCTCGCCTTCGCCGCCGAGTACGGCGAACGGAACATCCTGTTCTCCGACGCCATCGGCGACAACTCCAAGATCATGTACAACCGCGACCCGCGCGACCGCGTCAGCAAGATCGCGCCGTGGCTGACCCTCGACGGCGACCCGTACCCGGCGGTCGTCGACGGCAAGATCCAGTGGATCATCGACGGCTACACCACCCTCAACAACTTCCCGTACGCCCAGCAGACCCAGCTCGGCGCGGCCACGAACGACTCCCTCAACGGCGTCGCCCGCCAGGCCAACAGCTCCATCAACTACATCCGCAACTCCGTCAAGGCCACCGTCGACGCCTTCAATGGCAGCGTGAAGCTCTACTCGATCGACGACAAGGAGCCGGTCCTCAACGCCTGGGAGAAGGTCTTCCCCGGACTCGTGAAGCCCAGCGCCGAGATCTCCCCGGACCTGCGCGCCCACTTCCGCTACCCCGAGGACCTCTTCAAGATCCAGCGTGAACTGCTGTCGCGCTACCACGTCAGCAACCCGCAGGAGTTCTACTCGCAGCAGGCGTTCTGGAGCGTCCCGCAGGACCCGACCGCCGAAGGCGGCTCGAACCCGGCCGCGGCCGGCGCGGCCAACCAGCCCGGCTACTACGTCCTCGCCGACACCCCGGGCCAGACCAAGCCGACGTTCCAGCTGACCAGCTCGCTGACCGGTCTCCAGCGCCAGTACCTCGCGTCGTGGATGTCGGTGTCCTCCGACCCCGCCGACTACGGCAAGATCCGCGTCCTCCAGCTACCCAGCGCGGCCACCGGAGCCACCCAGGTCGACGGCCCGGTCCAGGTCCAGAACCGGTTCCAGAGCGACTCCCGCGTCGCCCAAGACCGCACCTTGTTCAACAACCCCAACGTCACTCCCATCTACGGCAACCTGATCACGCTCCCGGTCGCCGACGGCTTCCTCTACGTCGAACCCGTCTACATCCGGCAGCGCAACCAGAACAGCTACCCGCAGCTGGCCCGCGTCCTCGTTTCCTACGGACCCAAGGTCGGCTACGGCGCCACCCTGCAGGAAGCCCTCGACCAGGTCTTCGGCGCCGGCACCGGCGAAGCCACCACCACGCCACCCCAAGCCGGGCAGCCGACCTCGCCGACGACACCCACCACCCCGACCACGACACCCCCCAACACCGGCGGCGGCAACGCGGCCCTCGACCGGGCCGTCGCCGACATCCAGTCGGCCATCGCCAAACTCAAGGCCGCCCAGCAATCCGGCAACTTCACCGACCAAGGCGCCGCCCTCGCCGCCCTCGACGCGGCCGCGCGCGCCTACGAAGCAGCCAAGACCGCAGCCCCCGGCACCAGCACCGCGCCGCCCAGCACGCAGCCCGGAGGGTGACATCGGTTACCCAAGCGGCACCTGCTTTGCACCCCCGCGAAACGAGGGCGTAGGGTAGGTGTCACGACGCGGGGTGGAGCAGCTCGGTAGCTCGCTGGGCTCATAACCCAGAGGTCGCAGGTTCAAATCCTGTCCCCGC
>NZ_PPHF01000078.1 GCF_002904335.1 Amycolatopsis sp. CA-126428
GCTGGCGACCTACGGGCGCGACCGGGACCGGCCGTTGTGGCTGGGGTCGGTGAAGTCGAACATCGGGCACACCCAAGCCGCCGCGGGCGTCGCCGGCGTGCTCAAGATGGTGCTCGCACTGCGCCACGGCACTCTGCCGAAAACCCTGCACACCGGCGAAAAGTCGTCGCACGTGGACTGGTCGGCGGGTTCGGTCGAACTGCTGACGGGGGAACGTCCGTGGCCCGCCGGCGACCGGCCTCGCCGCGCCGGCGTGTCGTCGTTCGGGCTCAGCGGAACCAACGCGCACGTGATCCTGGAAGAAGCCCCCGCCGCCGCGGCGGCCGGGCAGCCGGCTCCGGAGCGGCCGGACGGCCTGGTGCCGCTGGTGCTGTCGGGACACGACGACGTGGCGCTGCGGGCCCAGGCCGCCCGGCTCGCCGCGGTCCTGGACGGAGCGGCGCAGCCGCCGCTGGCGGATGCCGGGTGGTCGTTGGCGACGTCGCGGGCCGCGCTCGGCTGCCGTGCGGTGGTACTGGCGGCCGACCGGTCGGAGGCCCTGTCCGGTCTGGCTTCGCTGGCTGCCGGTGACTCGGCTGCCGGTGTCGTGTCGGGTGTCGTGGCGGAGGGGAGTTCGGCGTTTCTCTTCTCCGGTCAGGGTGCCCAGCGGCTGGGCGCGGGTCGGGAGCTGTATGAGTCGTTCCCGGTGTTCGCGGACGCGGTGGATGCGGTGTGCGCGCACGTGGACGGCGAGCTGGATCGCCCCCTGCGTGAGGTGATGTTCGGCGAGGACGCCGAGTTGTTGAATCAGACGGGCTATACGCAGGCAGCGTTGTTCGCTGTCGAGGTGGCGTTGTTCCGGCTCGTCGAATCCTGGGGTGTGACACCCGATTTCCTGGTCGGGCACTCGATCGGGGAGCTGGCGGCGGCCCATTGTGCGGGCGTGCTGTCGTTGGAGGACGCGTGTGCGTTGGTGGCCGCGCGTGGCCGGTTGATGCAGGCCCTGCCCGCCGGTGGCGTGATGGTCGCGGTGCAGGCCACCGAGGCCGAAGTACTGCCGCTGCTGGTCGAGGGCGTGTCGGTGGCGGCGGTGAACGGTCCGTCGTCGGTGGTGCTCTCCGGCGATGAAGACGCGGTCGACTCGGTCGTCGAGCAGTTCGAGGGCCGGAAGACTCGGCGGTTGTCCGTGAGTCATGCTTTCCACTCGGCTCGGATGGAGCCGATGCTGGCGGAGTTCCGCCGGGTCGCGGAAACCCTCACCTACCACGCCCCTTCGATTCCGGTCGTGTCCAATGTGACCGCAACCCTGGCCGAAGAACTGACCTCGCCGGACTATTGGGTCCGGCACGTGCGCGCCACCGTGCGGTTCCACGACGGCGTGACTTACCTTGCCGAGCGCGGGGTGACCCGGTTCCTGGAGCTGGGCCCGGACGGTGTGCTGACCGCGATGGCGGCGGAATCC
>NZ_PPHF01000079.1 GCF_002904335.1 Amycolatopsis sp. CA-126428
GCTGGCGACCTACGGGCGCGACCGGGACCGGCCGTTGTGGCTGGGGTCGGTGAAGTCGAACATCGGGCACACGCAGGCCGCCGCGGGCGTCGCCGGGGTCATGAAGATGGTGCTCGCGTTGCGGAACGAGCTGCTGCCCCGGACGCTGCACGTGACCGAGCCGTCGTCGCACGTGGACTGGACCGCCGGCGACATCGAGCTGCTGACCGAGCCGGTCCCGTGGCCGGCGGGCGGACGGCCGCGCCGGGCCGGGATCTCGTCGTTCGGGATGAGCGGCACGAACGTCCACGTCATCGTGGAACAGGCACCCGAGGCCGAAGCCCGGGAACCGGTCGACGTCACCGGTGTGACGCCGTGGCTGGTGTCGGCGCGGGACGAGGCGGGCCTGCGGGCGCAGGCCGGCCGGCTGGCGTCCTTTGTGGAGTCGTCTCCCGAGGTGGGAGTGGCCGAAGTCGGCTGGTCGCTGGCCGCGACGCGCGCGCGGCTGGAGCACCGGGCGGTCGTGCTGGCCGGCGACCGGGCCGGGGCGCTGGCCGCGTTCGCGGGTGGCGAGCCGGTTCCGGGTGTGGTGTCCGGCGTGGTGGATTCGGGTCGTTCGGCGTTCCTCTTCTCCGGTCAGGGTGCGCAGCGGCTGGGTGCCGGCCGGGAGCTGTATGAGTCGTTTCCGGTGTTCGCCGAGGTCGTGGATGCGGTGTGCGCGCGGGTGGAATCGTTGCGTGAGGTGATGTTCGGCGACGATGCCGAGCTGCTGAATCAGACGAGGTATGCGCAGGCGGCGTTGTTCGCCATCGAGGTCGGGTTGTTCCGGCTGGTCGAATCGTGGGGAGTGACCCCGGATTTCCTGGTCGGGCATTCGATCGGGGAGCTGGCGGCGGCCCATTGTGCGGGGGTGTTCTCCCTGGAGGACGCGTGTGCCCTGGTGTCGGCCCGCGGCCGGTTGATGCAGGCGCTGCCCGCCGGTGGCGTGATGGTCGCGGTGCAGGCCACCGAAGCCGAAGTGCTTCCACTGCTGGTCGAGGGCGTGTCGGTGGCCGCGGTGAACGGTCCGTCGTCGGTGGTGCTCTCCGGCGATGAAGACGCAGTCGCCTCGGTCATCCAGCATTTCGAGGGCCGCAAGACTCGTCGGCTGTCGGTGAGTCATGCTTTCCATTCGGCTCGGATGGAGCCGATGCTGGCGGAGTTCCGCCGGGTCGCCGAGACGCTGACCTATCACGCGCCTTCGATTCCGGTCGTGTCCAATGTGACCGGGACGCTGGCCGAGGAACTGGCGTCGCCGGAGTACTGGGTCCGGCATGTGCGCGACACTGTGCGGTTCCACGATGGCGTGACCTATCTCGCCGAGCGCGGGGTGACCCGGTTCCTGGAGCTGGGCCCGGACGGTGTGCTGACCGCGATGGCGGCGGAATCC
>NZ_PPHF01000008.1 GCF_002904335.1 Amycolatopsis sp. CA-126428
TTGGAAACCTCAACCGGTCACCGGGAAGGTACGCCCCCTTCCCAGCCATCCACAGATTTCAAGCATTGCTCCTCAACGGCAAGATCCTGCGGCTCAACCCCGACGGCAGCGCGCCCTCGGACAACCCGTTCGGCAACTACGTGTGGAGCTACGGTCACCGCAACCCCCAGGGCCTGGCGTTCGACTCCCAGGGCCGGTTGTGGGAGCAGGAGTTCGGCAACGCGGTCATGGACGAGACGAACCTCATCACCAAGGGCGGCAACTACGGCTGGCCGGCGTGAGAAGGAACCTCCGGGACGTGCGGCACCGCCGGCTTCATCGCTCCCAAACGGACCTACCCCACCGCCGACGGCTCCTGCTCCGGCATCGCCATCGTGCGGGACGTGCTTTACGTCGCCTGCGAACGCGGAACCCGCATGTACCGCGAAGTCATCAGCGGCAGCGACCTGACTAACGTGCAGACCTACTTCAACGGCACCTACGGCCGGCTGCGCACCGTGGAACCCGCTCCCGACGGTGGCCTGTGGCTGACCACGAGCAACAACGGCGACAAGGACAGCATTCCGAACAACAGCAACGAAAGAATCTTCCACGTCGCCCTCGGCTGAAAGGTGAGGACGTATGAACCGCACCAGCACCCTGTCGGGCATCGTCATTGCGGCGGTCACCATCCTGTCCGGGTCGGCCGCCGCGGACGCCGGCAGCCCGGCAGGCCCGGCATCGAGCGCCGCGGCCGCCGTGTTCAACGTCAGGGACTACGGGGCCGTGGGCGACGGCCACGTCAACGACAGCCCCGCCATCGCCAAGGCGATCACCGCGGCGAATGCCGCAGGCGGTGGCACGGTGGAGTTCGCCGCTGGCACCTACAAGTCCAAGAACACCGTCCACCTCAAGAGCAACGTGACGATCCAGCTCGACGCCGGGTCCACCGTCCTGGGCTCGGTCGCCGAAACCTACGACGCCGCCGAACCCAACGCCAACGACAGGTACCAGGACTACGGACACAGCCACTTCCACGACGCCATGTTCTACGGCGACAACGTGACCGACATCGGCTTCACCGGCTCCGGCACCATCGACGGCGGCGGCTACCTGGTCACTGCCACCAGAAATCCGGCCGCAGGCGAAGCCGACAAGATCATCTCACTGACTCGCTGCAAGAACCTCACCCTCAGCGGCGTCACCCTCCGCCGCGGCGGCCACTTCGCCGCACTGATCAACGACTGCGACCACGTCGTCTCCGACCACCTCACCATCGACACCGCCGGCGACCAGGACGGCTGGAACATCATCTCCACCACCAACGTCACCGTCACCAACGCGAACATCTCCGCCAACGACGACGCGCTGGTCTTCAAGAGCGACTACGCTCTCGGCGCCAAGCTCCCCAACGGACACGTCACGGTGACCAATTCGACGCTCTCGGCCCGGTGCTGCAACGCGCTGATGTTCGGCTCCGAAACCTGCGGCGACTTCACCGCCTACCAGTTCCAAGGCATCAAGATCACCGGCGCTGGCAAATCCGGCCTTGGCATGGTTTCCATGGACGGCGCCACCATCTCCGACGTCCACTACCGCGATATCACCATGACCGGCGTCCGCTCACCGATCTTCCAGAAGATCGGAACCAGAAAGCGCTGCGGCGACAATCCCGGCGTCGGCCACATCAGCAACGTCACCTACGACAACATCACCGCGACCGGCAGCAACCCCGGGTCTGCCCAGGGTTTGCTTGACACCTCATGTGTGAGGCTTCGGCCTTGCGTGGAAGGATGTCACCCGTG
>NZ_PPHF01000080.1 GCF_002904335.1 Amycolatopsis sp. CA-126428
TCGGGCTCGGGAACCGGGCGACGCCGGCGCGAAGCCGGCGGCTCGAACTCGGCGCCCTCGTCGGGCTCGGGAGCCGCGCGACGCCGGCGCGAAGCCGGCGGCTCGACCTCGGAGCCCTCGTCGAGGCCGTGCCGGGCGTGGGCGGCGCGGGCCGGGGCGGCTCGCCGCTCCTGCGGGTCGAAGTCGGTGTCGGCCGGGGGCAGCGTGGCCGGCGGCTCGAGGCGGCGACGGCCGGGCTGCGCCGCGCCGCGGCGCGGGTCGTAGGCCGGCGGTTCCTCCCGCCGGGCGCGGCGGGAGGGCTGGGGCAGGTCGTGCTCGCCACTGGGTGCCTGGCCGCGGCGCGGCGGCAGCTCGTGCGGCCCGCTCGGCGTGCGGCGCGCTTCCGCGGCCCGCGGGTCGGCGCGGCGCGGTGCGGGCCGGGACGGCGGCGGGGTGGCCGCTTCCGGCTCGCGCAGTCGCCGGCGCCCGCGTGGGGGTTCGGGTGGCTGCTCGTTCATCGGTCTCCCTCCCGGGCGCGGTGCGCAGCGGCGGCGTCGATCCAGGCCTGCAGGATCTCGACGGCGGCGGCCTGGTCGACCACCGCACGCTGCTTGCGGCCTTTGACCCCGCGCTGGGAGAGGATGCGGGATGCGGTGACCGTGGTCAGCCGCTCGTCGCCCAGCCGGACCGGCACGGGCGCTATCCGCCCGGCCAGGCGTTCAGCGTACGCGATCGCCAGCTCGGCCGCCGGACCCTGCCGGTTGGCGAGCGTTCTCGGCAGGCCCACGATCACCTCGACCACCTCGTGTTCGGTGACGAGGGCGGCCAGGTGGTCCAGGTCAGTGTCGTCGGTCGCATCGCGGGAGAGGGTAACCAATGGCGAAGCGAGCACCGGGGCCGGATCGCTCAGCGCCACCCCGACCCGGACGGATCCGACATCCACTCCGAGCCGACGGCCGCGCCCCGGATCGTCCTTGCCTGGGCGATCCGGGCCGCGGTTTCCGCGGTTAACCAATGCCGGCGATCGCCGAACGGAGGGCGGTGACCGCCTCGGCCGCACCGGCCGGGTTCGTGCCACCACCCTGGGCCATGTCGGGCTTGCCGCCTCCCCGCCCGCCGATCTTCCCGGCGAACGACGGCACGAGCTTGCCCGCCGCGATGCCCTTGTCCTGCGCCGCCTTCGTCGTCGCGACGACGAAGCTCAGCTTCTCGCCGGCCGGGGAGAACAGCGCCACCACGCCGGGCCGCGCGCCGAGCCGGCCGCGGATGTCGGAGGCGAGCGCGCGCAGGCCGTTGCCGTCGACGTCCGGGACGACCTCGGCGACGACCGTGACGCCGCCGATCTCCTGCGCCTTGTCGACCAGCGAACCCGCCGAGCCCAGCACCTGCTGGGTCTTCAGCTGGGCGATCTCCTTCTCGGCGTTCTTCAGCCGGGTCAGGACGTCCTCGATGCGGCCGGGCAGCTGGTCCGACGGCACCTTGAAGGTGTTCGCCAGCTGCGAGACCAGCAGCTGCTCCTTGCGGACGTACTTCAGCGCGTCCGTGCCGACCAGCGCCTCGACGCGGTGCACGCCCGAGCCGATGGAGGCGTCGGAGACGAGCTTGACCAGGCCGAGCTGGCCGATCCGCTCGACGTGCGTGCCACCGCAGAGCTCGCGGGAGTAGTCGCCCATGTCGACCACGCGGACGTCGTTGCCGTACTTCTCGCCGAACAGCGCGACCGCACCCAGCTCGAGGGCCTTGTCCTTGGTCGTGGTGTAGCTCTGCACCTCGACGTCGGTCTGGAGGTAGTCGTTGACCTCCTGCTCGACCTCGGTCAGCACGTCCGCCGACACCGAGCCCGGCGTGGTGAAGTCGAACCGCATGCGGCCCGGCGAGTTCAGCGAACCCGCCTGCGCCGCGCGCTTGCCGTACGCGCCGCGGACGGCCGCGTGCACCAGGTGCGTCGCGGAGTGCGAGCGCTCGATGGAGAGACGGCGGTGCGTGTCGACCGAGCCGGTGAGCTTGGTGTCCAGGCCGACCTCGCCGTCGGTGACCTCGACGCGGTGCACGAACAGGCCCGGCACGATCTTCTGGACGTCCAGGACCTTCAGCTCGACGCCGTCGCCCAGCAGCACGCCGGTGTCGGCGACCTGGCCACCGCTCTCGGCGTAGAACGGCGTGCGGTCGAGGACGAGCTCCGCCTTCCTGCCCGCGGCGACGCTGCGGACCGGCTGCCCGTCTTCGAGCAGCGCGACGACCTTCGCCTCGGCCTGCAGGTCGGTGTAGCCGAGGAACTCCGTCTCGCCGTGCTGCTCCAGGACCTTGCGGTACTCGGAGAGGTCGCCGTGGCCGGTCTTGCGGGCCGCCGCGTCCGCCTTCGCGCGGGTCCGCTGCTCGTTCATGAGCGTGCGGAAACCCTCTTCGTCGACGCTCAGGCCCTGCTCGGACGCCATCTCGAGGGTCAGGTCGATCGGGAAGCCGTAGGTGTCGTGCAGCTGGAACGCCTTGTCGCCGGCGAGCACGTCGCCGCCGCCGCGCTTGGTCTCCTCGGCCGCCATGTCGAAGATGCGCGAGCCGCTCGTCAGGGTCGAGAGGAACGCCTCCTCCTCGATCCGGACGACCTCGTTGATCCGGTCGAAGCCGGAGACCAGCTCGGGGTAGGTCGGGCCCATCGTGTCGCGCACGACCTTCGCGAACTCCTGCAGCACCGGCTCCTGCACGCCCAGCAGGCGCGTGGACCGGACGATCCGGCGCAGCAGGCGGCGCAGCACGTAGCCGCGGCCGTCGTTGCCCGGGGTGACGCCGTCGCCGATCAGCATGACGCCGGTGCGGGCGTGGTCGGCGATGACGCGGAAGCGGACGTCGTCGGCGTGGTTGCTGCCGTAGCGGCGGCCGGAGAACTCCTCGGCGCGGCCGATGACCGGGCGCACGAGGTCGGTCTCGTAGACGTTCTCGACGCCCTGCAGGATCGTCGCGACGCGCTCGACGCCCATGCCGGTGTCGATGTTCTTCTTCGGCAGCTCGCCGATCGGCTTGTGCCCCAGCTTGGGGCTCAGGTCGCCGCGGACGTCCTGCATGAAGACGAGGTTCCAGATCTCGATGTAGCGATCCTCGTCGGCGACCGGGCCGCCCTCGCGGCCGTACGCCGGGCCGCGGTCGTAGTAGATCTCCGAGCACGGGCCGCCGGGACCGGGCACGCCCATGTCCCAGTAGTTGTCCTTGCCGTCGCGGGCCTGGATGCGCTCGCCGGGCAGGCCGGTGAGCTTGCGCCACAGCCCGGCCGCTTCGGAGTCGTCGTTGTAGACCGTCGCCCAGATGCGTTCCGGGTCGAGGCCGAAGCCGCCTTCGGGCTGGGGCTTGGTGATCAGCTCCCAGGCCGCCTCGATGGCGCCTTCCTTGAAGTAGTCGCCGAAGGAGAAGTTGCCGGCCATCTGGAAGAACGTGTTGTGCCGGGTGGTCTTGCCCACCTCGTCGATGTCCGGCGTGCGCACGCACTTCTGCACGGAGGTCGCGCGCGGGTACGGAGGCGGCGCCTCACCGAGGAAGTACGGCTTGAACTGCACCATGCCGGCGTTGACGAACAGCAGGTTCGGGTCGTCGAGGATCAGCGGCGCGCTGGGCACGCGCGTGTGGCCCTTGCTCTCGAAATGGCGCAGGAAACGATCGGTGATTTCGTGTGTGTCCACGGTCAGTCCTTGGTACCGGTGGTGCAGAACGGGGTCGGCGGCGACGGCGGAAGGGTTCCGGGCAGGCCCGGATCAGCCCTCCGCCCGGCGAGCTCGCCGGACCGGGCGCCGGGCCGCGGCGGCGTGCCGCCCCTCGGCGCGGGGCGTGGTGACGCCCGCCCGCTCCTCGACCATGTCGTGCAACTCCTGTTCCCGCTCGTTCATGCCCGCGCGCACCTCGGCGCCGAACGAACCCACGGCACCCGCCAGCTCGCGCACGGCGTCCCCCAGGTTCGATGCTAACCCGGCGGGAGTGGCCTGACGAGCGGTTTCGGCGGCCTTGCGGGAGAGCACGACGCCGGTGACCACGCCGACGCCGAGCCAGAACAGCCGCTTCATTTCCCGGCCTTCCTAGCGGCCTTCAAGGCGCTCTTCTTCTTGCGCGCCTTGATCGCCTTGCTGAGCCCGTAGGACAGCGCCGCGGTCTTGACCAGCGGGCCGCCCAGGGTGGCGGTGAACACGGACGCCAGCGCGGAAACGTTGCCCGTGACCGCCTGCGCGTTCGCGGTGATCCCGTCCACCCGCTCGAGCTGGGTGTTGACGTGCGTGATCGTCTCGTTCGCGCCGATCAGCAGCGGATCGGTGTTGCTGTTGGTGCGCTCGATCGCCTCGGTGGCCGCGTCCAGCGTCTTGCCGAGCTTGATCAGCGGGATCGCCAGCAGGACGACCAGCACCACGAATGCTCCTGCGGCGATCAACGCGGCGATCTGCCCTGCCGACACGGGCCCTCCTCGGTTCACGGGACTGCGTTTTCGATTCACGGGTCTTTGGGTGCTGGTGAGGTTACCGCCTGGCCGGGTTCCCGACCGTGTCACCCCGCCGGGCCCGGAAAACTCCTCGCCCGGGACTGTCCGGCCCGCCGAAACTGTCGGTGCCCGCCGGTAGAGTCGAGAACGGGGGGCGCCCCGGCGGCCTGGGCCTGCTTTCGTGCCGCCCCTCGACCACCACGCGGCGCACCTGGGCGATCGGACCCGGCCGGACGGTGCTCGCCGGGCCGGGCGGGAGCGCTGCCGGCCCGGCCCACAGTGCGGCCGCCGGATCACGCGGCACGGCCGGCCGGCGTGCCGCGCCGGCACCGGGCCGACCGGTTCCCGGCGCCGAGCCCGCTGCCGTTCGCCCTCCTGCGCCGGGGCGAGCACGCCCGGCTGCTAGCCGCGGCGTGCCGGGCGCTGAGCGCGGTCGAGGTGCGCGTGACCGTGCTCGACCCCCGGTTCGAGGGCCTGCTCGACGCGGTGCCGGACGTGCCGGTCCACCCCTTCCCGGGGCGCGAAGGCGGCCGGGGTGGGTACTACGAGGGCCTCTGCTTCAAGGTGTACGCGTCCTTCGGCGGCGAGTTCGCCGAAGTCGGTGACGGCGGCTTCACGCCGTGGACGCGGAAGCTGCTGGGCAACGCGAAGGAACGCCTGCTGACCAGCGCCCTGGGCGTGGACCGGCTCGCGACGCTCCTCTAACGCTCCTTCAGCACCGC
The DNA here is from genome assembly GCF_002904335.1 of Amycolatopsis sp. CA-126428. Taxonomy (GTDB): domain Bacteria; phylum Actinomycetota; class Actinomycetes; order Mycobacteriales; family Pseudonocardiaceae; genus Amycolatopsis. The sequence continues at coordinate 5,155 of NZ_PPHF01000080.1, forward strand.
GCGGTACAGCGCCCCCATGTCCTCGTCGCCGTGGCCGGCTTCCACCGCCGCCTCCAGGTGGGCCAGCACCGCCTTCGCGCCCGCCACGTCGACGTCTTCGCCCGCCGCTTCCACCACCAGGCGGGCGTCCTTCGCCGCCAGGCTCGCGGGGAAGGCCGGCGGGTACTCGCCCGACAGCATCGCGGCGCCCTTCACGTGCGCGTAGCCGACGTCGAGGCCGCCGCCCTTGATCGTCTCCAGGAACAGGGCCGGGTCCAGGCCCAGCGCGCGGGCCAGGCCGAGGCTCTCGGCCGTGCCGTTGGTCAGCGCGAGCACCCAGGCGTTCAGCACCAGCTTCAGGCGGCTGCCGTTGCCGGCCGGGCCCAGCCACTGGGTCTTGATGGCGACCGCGTCGAACACCGGCGTCGCCTTGGGCCGGGCCTCCTCCGGGCCGGACGCCAGCACCTGCAGCTGCGCCTGCTCCGCGGGCTGCCGGGTGCCGAGCACCGGCGCGTCCACGAACACCACGCCCGCCTGCTCCGCCAGCGCGGCGAGCCGGTCGGTCCAGTCGAGGCCGACCGTGCTCATCTGCAGCCACAACGTCCCCGAGGCGGGCGCAGCGGCTTCGAACGCCTCGGCGACGGCTGGGCCGTCGGCGAGCATCGTCACCAGGGTGTCGGCGCCTTCGGCCGCCGACGCCGCCGAATCGGCGACCGTGGCAACGTCGGAGAGCGGCTCGGCCTTCTCCCGGGTCCGGTTCCAGACCCGGACGTCGAGGCCCGCCTTGGCGATGTTGGCCGCCATCGGGGCGCCCATGATCCCGGTTCCGAGAAACGCGACAGTCATGCCGCCATCGTGCCCAAGCCGGGCCGAGCCCGCGCGCTCAGTAGTCGCCCAGGAGGCAGAACGGGTGGCCCGCCGGGTCGGCGTAGACGCGCCAGCCCCGGCCGCCGAGGTCGGGGTCGAGCAGCCGGCCGCCGTTGGCCAGGACCACCTCGTGCGACTCCCGGAAGTCGTCGACCTCGAAGTCGAGGTGGAACTGCTGCGGGAAGGCCGGGTCCGGCCAGCGCGGCGGGCGGTGGCCGAGGGCCCGCTGGAAGCCCAGGACCAGCCCGTCGACGTGCAGGGTCGACCAGTCCTCGTCCACGCGCCACCGCGGGTCGGGGCGATCCACCTCGCCGCCGAGCAGGGCCTGGTAGAAGCGGGCGAGCACCAGCGGTTCCGGACAGTCCAGGACGATGCACTGCAGCGTCGCGGGCACGGGCACGCCTCCTGCGGGTTTCGGGTCACCTTCGAGGCGTGCAGCTTACGAAACCCGCTGATCCCGACCGCCGCGGCCCGCGAAGCCGATCAGGGCCCGGCGATCCGCCCGCTCGGCTCACCGATCGCCGCGGATCGTCCGGCGCAGCTTGGGGACGCGGTCGGCGAGCGTCCGCTCGGCGCCGCGCTCGGTGGGCTCGTAGTAGTCGCGGCCGACCAGTTCGTCCGGCGGGTACTGCTGCGCCAGCACGCCCTCCGGCACGTTGTGCGGGTACCGGTAGCCCTGGGCGTTGCCCAGCTTCTTCGCCCCCGCGTAGTGCCCGTCGCGCAGGTGCGGCGGCACCGTGCCGGCCAGCCCCGCGCGGACGTCCGCCAGCGCGGCGTCGATGCCCTTGATCACCGAGTTCGACTTCGGCGCCGTCGCCAGGTGCACGGTGGCCTGCGCCAGCGCCAGCCGGCCCTCCGGCATGCCGATGAACTGGACCGCGTGCGCGGCCGCGATGGCGGACTGCAGCGCCGTCGGGTCGGCCATCCCGATGTCCTCGCTGGCGTGCACGACCAGCCGTCGCGCGAGGAACCGCGGGTCCTCCCCCGCTTCGATCATCCGGGCCAGGTAGTGCAGCGCGGCGTCCACATCGGACCCGCGGATCGACTTGATGAACGCGCTGATCACGTCGTAGTGCTGGTCGCCGTCGCGGTCGTAGCGCACCGCGGCCTTGTCCACTGTGGACTCGACGATGGCCAGGTCGATCGTCTTCGCCTCGGTGGCCGACGCCGCGTCCGCCGCCGCTTCCAGGGCGGTGAGGGCGCGGCGGGCGTCGCCGCCCGCGAGCCGGACGAGGTGGGCGCGCGCGTCCTCGGTCAGCGTCAGCTCGCCGCCGAGGCCGCGCTCGTCGGCGAGCGCGCGCTCGATCAGCTCCGTGATGTCCGCGTCGGTCAGCGGGCGCAGCTGCAGCACCAGCGACCGCGAAAGCAACGGCGACACGACGGAGAAGGACGGGTTCTCGGTCGTCGCCGCGACCAGCAGCACCGTGCGGTCCTCGACCGCGCCGAGCAGCGCGTCCTGCTGGGTCTTGGAGAACCGGTGCACCTCGTCGATGAACAGCACGGTGTTCTCGGCGTTGTACTGGCGCCGCCGGCGCGCCTCCTCGATCACGCCGCGGACTTCCTTGACGCCGGCCGAGAGCGCGGACATCGCGACGAACCGGCGGCCGGTCGCGATCGAGACGAGGTTGGCCAGCGTCGTCTTGCCCGTGCCGGGCGGGCCGTAGAGCAGCACCGACGCCGGCGCGGCGCCCTCCACCAGCCGCCGCAGCGGGGCGCCTTCGCGCAGCAGGTGCTGCTGACCGACGACCTCGTCGAGCGACCGCGGCCGCATCCGGACCGCCAGCGGCGAACTCGCCGGGTCGGCCTGCGGTTCCGCGCCCGCGTTCGACTCCGTGCGCTCCGGCGGAGGCGCGATGTCGGCGTTCACGGTGAAGAGCTCGTCCTGTGCCACACCGATGACGTTAACCGACCGCACCGACAGAACCGCTTGCCCCGGTCGCCGGATCGGCGCTACCGTCGTAATGACCGGTTGACCGAAAGTGCGATTCGCGTCAACCAGTCAAATGCTCAACGAAAACCACAGGTGGAGACGCATGAGCCATCCCAACCGCGAGCGTGCCGACCGGATCCTGGACGCGGCGGGCGAGCTGCTGCTGCGCATGGGCTACCGCAAGGTGGCGATCGACGACGTCGCGCGCGCGGTCGGCATCGGCAAGGGCACCGTCTACCTGCACTGGCGCACCAAGGAGCTGCTGTTCCAGGCGCTGATGATGCGGGAGTCGGCCGATCTGACCGACGAGCTGCTGTCCGCGATCAAGGCCGACCCGGCGATGATCCTGCCCCACCGGATGATCCCGGGGTCGTTCCTGATCACCCATCGCCGTCCACTGGTGATGGCCATCCTGCGCGGCAACGCCGAGATCCTCGGCTCGCTCGGCGACGTCGCCCTCAAGAAGCAGCAGGACCAGCTGGGCGTGCGGTTCGAGGAGGTGATGCTCCGGCACGGGCTGATCCGGGCGGACATCCCCCACCTGACCTACGCGCTCCACGCCGCCACGCTCGGCTTCTACCTGGGCGACACGCTTTCGGGCGAGTTCGAGGCCATCCCCCTGGAGGAGAAGGCGGACGTCCTGGCCCACCTGATCCGCACCGCGTTCGAACCGCCCGGGGAGCCCGATCCCGGCACGGTCGCGGCGGTGGCGGCGGAATTGAGTTCGGCGCTCGAGGAGCTCGTCTCGGGCTATCGCAACGGGATCTACGCACACGATCCCGCCAAGGCACCCGGCTGATCCCGGGGCCACACGGGGAAAGGGGCGGAAATGACCACCACGCTCGCCGACACCTGGGGGCTGCACGAGGCCCAGTTCTGGCTGCGGGGGAAGCAACCGGAGAAGCGCGTCGAGTTCGCCGCGGAGCTGGGGATGTGGAACGTCTACGGGCACCCGGAGATCGAAGAAATCCTCCGCGACCCGGCGACCTTCTCGTCCGACACCACCCGGCTGATCCCGAAGGAGATGCTGCAGGACCCCGACTACGACCTGTCGACGGGCAGCATCCTGCAGCTGGACCCGCCGCTGCACAACAAGATGCGCAAGCTCGTCAGCCGCGCGTTCACCCCCAAGGTGGTGGCGGACCTCGAGCCGAGGATCGCGGCGATCACCCACGAGCTGCTGGACGCGATCCCGGCCGGGGACCGGCTGGAGCTGGTCGAGCACCTGGCCTATCCGCTCCCGGTGATCGTGATCGCCGAGCTGCTGGGCGTCCCGGCCGGCGACCGGACCCTGTTCAAGGGCTGGGTGGACAAGATGTTCGAGTCCGCCAACCAGATTTCGCTGGTGAAGACGGACGAGAAGCAGGACGCGGCGATCCGGGCGTCCCAGGAAGGCCAGAAAGCGCTTGCCGAGTACCTCGGCGTGCACGTCGACGAGCGGCGCGAGCAGCCGCGGGAAGACCTGCTGACGAAGCTGGTCGAGGCCGAGCTGGACGGCGAACGGCTGTCCCGCTCCGACGTCGTCAACTTCGCGAACATCCTGCTGCTGGCCGGCCACATCACCACCACGATGCTGCTCGGCAACGCGGTGCTGTGCCTGGACACGCACCGGGAGTGGGACGAGCGGGTGCGCGCGGACCGCTCGCTCGTGCCGCCGATGATCGAGGAGTCACTGCGGTACCTGACGCCGTTCGCGGCGGTGGCCCGGGTGACCATGCGGGAGGTCGAGGTCGGCGGCGTCACCGTGCCGGCCGACCAGATGCTGCTCTGCTGGGTGGCGGCGGCCAACCGCGACGAGCGGGTGTTCCGCGACCCGGACACGTTCGACCCGCTGCGCGCGGAGAACCCGCACCTGGCCTTCGGCCGCGGGATCCACTTCTGCATCGGCGCGCCGCTCGCGCGGCTGGAAGGCCGGGTGGCGCTGGACATCCTGCTCGACCGCTACCCGAAGCTGCGCACGATCCCGGGTGAGCCGCCGAAGTTCCAGATCAACCCCAACATGACCGGAGTGCGCGAACTGCCGCTCACGACGAGGTAGGCCGGTTGCGCCCTGGGCGAAATCGCTCGCCCGGGGCGCTCGGCTTGCCCGATGGTGGACCGGTGAACGTGGCGGTGCTGGCGGACATCCACGGGGTCCTCCCGGCGTTGGAGGCGGTCCTGGCGGAGCCGGACGTCCGGGCGGCGGAGAAGATCGTGCTGCTCGGCGACCTGCTCGCCGGGCCGATGCCCGTCGAAACCCTCGAGCGGCTCCAAGCCCTCGGCGGCCGCGCGGTGTGGGTGCGCGGCAACGCCGACCGCGAGCTGGCCGAATCCGCGCGCACCGGCGGCTCCTTCGTCCCGGACCCGATCTTCCCGTGGGCGGCGAAGCAGCTGCGTCCGGCCGACCTCCCGGTGCTCGACGCGCTGCCCCTGACGGTGACCGTGGACGGCGTGCTGTTCTGCCACGCGACCCCGCGCGACGACACCGAGATCGTGCTCGTCGACTCTCCTCCGGAGCGCTGGGCGGAGGTGCTGGACGGCGTCTCCGCGTCGACGGTGGTCTGCGGGCACACGCACATGCCGTTCGTCCGGCTCGCGAACCGGCGGCTGGTGGTGAACCCCGGCAGCGTCGGCATGCCGTATGGAGCAGGGGGTGCGCACTGGGCCCTGCTCGGCGACGGCGTCGAACTGCGGCGCACGGAGTACGACGTCGAGGCGGCGTGCCGGTTCCTCGCGGAGCACTGCGCGTACCCGGACATCGAGGAGTGGGCGGACTTCTTCGTCCGCAACCCGGCTTCGGACGTGGAAGCGCTGCGGGTGTTCAGCGGGCGCGGAACGAGTTCCACATGATGACGGCGGCGTAGGGCAGGAATTCGCGGCCCCGGCGCCAGAGCCACGGGATTCCCTTGAGCACCAGCCACCCCACGTGCCCGGTGGTGCTCGGCTCGACACCGCCACCGCAGGTGAGGCTCACCGGTTCGGGCACCGAGAACCCGGCGTCGGCGAGCAGCCCGGTGAAGCCGCTCGCGAGCATGCGGTGCCCCAGTTCGGAGGGGTGCAGCCGGTCGACGCTCCAGGACGCCAGGTCGTAGGCCCCGGGCAGCCGGCCGAGATCGAGACAGGCCACGCCTTCACGGCCGACGACGTCATCGATGGCGGCGTTGAGTTCGGCAACACGGGCGCTGAGCGCGCGTTTCAGCGACGGCGGGAGGCGGAAGACCTTGCTGTGGTCGTGGAACCGCACGGGCAGCACGGTGGTCCCGGCCTCGCGGAGGCGCCGGATCACCTCGGTGAGATCGGCGGCGATCCGAGCGGCGTCGAAGTCCGGACGCAGGGTGTCGTTCATCCCGGCGACGAGCAGCGCAACATCGGCCCGGTGAGCAACGGCGGCGGGCACCTGTTCGGTGAGCACACACCGCATCCGCGCCCCGGCGAACGAGGGATTGAGATAACCGCCGTCATCGACACCGAGAGCGGCGGCGACGAGCGGACCGACACCCCGCCAGCCAGCACGCCGAGGAAGCGGATCACCAAGCCCAACGGCGGTGGAATCACCGAGGACGACAAGCCGCCGGGCCCGCTTGAGCGGCCCAACGACGGCCAGCGGCGGCCGGGACGGTTCGGGCAGGGGGGTGACATCGACGCTCATCACGGTCACGCTCAAGACCATCGGCCACCCAGGCTCACACCCGGTGAGGACGAGGTAACGCGCCCACGACACCGGGCCTAATTCTTGACGCGCACCTCACAGAGGCCGGAAATGTCCTATCCGGCGAGGTGAAGGCGGCGGCCACGGGTGCTTGGCACGGCGCCGGGGGCGAGGCGAGAGCAGCGGACATGGCGGAGTTGCGCGGCGAGAGGAGCGGCGCTCAGCGCCCAACCCTCAGCGCTCTGCTCACGCCGCAACAACGGTTCACGCCACAACGCCCCTCCGGCCACACCCCCCTGCCGACCGATACGCAGCCGCCTCAGCGGCCGTCAGGCCGTGTCAAGGCACGCTTTCCCGCCTTGGCACGGCCTGACGGCCGTTGAACAATCCGGCGTTCGGGCCGGCGGGAAACCCCGGCACAGCCCACCCGGCACAGCCCACCCGGCACAGCCCACCCGGCACAGCCCACCCGGCACAGCCCACC
>NZ_PPHF01000081.1 GCF_002904335.1 Amycolatopsis sp. CA-126428
GCGGCGGCTGGCGCTACGTCGGCAAACAGCAAGGCGAGAAGAACCGCTCAGCGACCTCACAGCGCACCGGGACTTGGAGCACCGACCGGCACGCCCGCACCGGCACCGCCTTCGTCCACACCGTCATCGACGACCACACCCGCATCGCCTACGCCGAAATCCACACCGACGAAACCGCCGCCACCGCCACCGCAGTCCTGCGCCGGGCAGTCGCCTGGTTCGCCGACCACGGCGTCACCGTCGAACGCGTGCTCTCGGACAACGGATCGGCCTACCGCTCCCACGCCTGGCGCGACACCTGCGCCGAGCTGGGGATCGTCCCGAAACGGACCCGGCCCTACCGGCCCCAGACAAATGGGAAGATCGAGCGGTTCCACCGGACCCTGGCCGAGGGATGGGCCTACGCCCGCTTCTACCCATCCGAGGCCCTGCGGCGAGCGGCGTTACCGGGCTGGCTGCACCTCTACAATCATCACCGACCCCACAGTTCAACCGGCGGCAAACCACCCATCACCCGGCTGACCAACCTCCCTGGATATCACAGCTAGCGGACCGCCGTGGGTGCCCAGGCGGCGAGTTCCGCCCGGACCGCCGCCAACTGGGCCGCGGTCGGCGCCGAAGCCGGTTCCGCGATCAGCGCGTAGTGCAGGCCCGGGGTCGCCGGCAGGCGCGAGCGGTCGCCCACCCGGCTCACCGACGCCAGGTCCGTGACCACCGTCGGGGTCAGCCCGGCCGGAACGTGCAGTTCGGTCGGCGCTCCCGCGTCCGCACCTTGCCACACGAGGACGCCGTACCGGCCGGTGCCGGTCAGCGCCGCGGTCGCCGGCATTGTCGACGGAATCTGGTTCCACGTCAGCGTCTGGCTGCCGTCACGCGAGCGGTCCTCGTACGTGAACGCCAGCGTGTGCCCGGCGACCGCCGCCGGGTAGAGGCGGTCGAGCAGGCGTGCGTCCTGGCGGAGCTGGACCGTGCCGTCGTCGGCCGTGCGGGCCGAGGAGAAGTCCTCGCCGTTCCAGGCGTCGCCGTCCGTCTTGACCTTGTCCGGGTTGTCGTTCATCAGCTCGTGGTGGCGGCCGCTGTAGATGTCCCACTGCCACTGCGTCGCCGACAGCACCGGGCCCGACTCCGCCGGCTTGCGCCACCAGTTCGCACCGGCCACGCGCGAGTCCAGGGCCTGGTACATCGCCTTGTCCACGGTCGGGGTCTTGTCGGAGGTGTAGCCGGTCATCGGGTGGCCGAACTCGGTGACGATCGCCGTCGTGCCCAGCGCGGCCGCGCGGTCCCGGACCGTGCCGAAGCTCGCGCTGTACTGGCCGTCGCCCGCCTTGCCCGGCATGGACACGCCGGACTGCGCCAGCTGGTCGTAGAAGTGCGTGTTGAACACGTACCGCGGTCCCATCACGCCGGTGTCCTGGAAGCCGCCGGGGTGGAGCTGGAAGGAGATGTTGGCGTTCCAGAACATGTTCGGCTCGACGAACGCGGGCTTGTCCTGCCAGCCGGCGGAATCCATCGCGTCGCGGAACCGCTTGAAGAACGGCCACAGCACGTTCTGCTCCCACGCCTTGCTGTCCTGGCCCTGGTCGTAGCGCCCGGCGAAGGGCTCGTTGTACGGGTCCATGCCCGCGACACCCGCGAACTGGGCGGCGCTCAGGTTCGTACGCAGGTAGGACATCGTCTGGACGGCCATGCCGACGAACTCGTCCTGGACGCCGCGGGCGTTGTGCCAGAAGTCCTTCGTGGCGTCCTGGACCGCGCCGTTCTGGGTGATGTTCTGGCCCCAGTGGGCGCAGATGCCGCAGCTTTCCGCGGGGTAGCCGCCGAGGTCGACGACCCACTTCGGCGCGCCGTCGCCGGTGTACCAGCTGCCGCGGTTGAACAGGTAGCGGGAGAACAGGTCCTGGTGGAAGTCGGGCAGGACGGTGAACCCCTCGTCCAGGAACGCCTTCAGCTGGTCGGTCAGCTTCGCCAGGTACTGCGTGTTCACCGGCCCGCGCACCGGCTGCGTCCCGGCCCACGCGATCGGGAAGCGCACGGCGTTGGCGCCGGCGAGGGCCCGCATCGACTGCGCGGAGCGGCGGGCGTCGGCCGCGTCGGCGAACGGCAGGAAACCGTTTTCTGCCAGCTTCGTCTCCCCCGAGACGTTGAAGCCGCGCAAGACCACTTCGCGGCCGTACTCGTCGACGAAAGCCGAGCCGCGCACGGTCAACCGGTGCTGTGGAACATCTTCGGCGACGGCGGCGGCGACCACCCCGGAGGTCATCGCCACGGCGGTGAGCAAAGCCACGAGCAGGCGCATGATGGCGGCCCCAAACATGAAGGAGTTTCGCAAAAAGCTAGCGAGCCCTCCTCCGGTCGTCAAGGGCCGAACGGAGCCCCGCTCAGGCCGCCCGCCGCTGCCATTGCTGGTTCGTCACGCCGGTGCACGGGTACTGCTTGACGGCGGCGCCGTCGGCCGTCGACGCGGAGACGACGTCCAGGCACTTGCCGCTGTGCCGGGCCACCCACCGGACGTACCCGCCGTCGGCCGCCTGGGCCTGCCACTGCTGGTTCGTGCCGCCGTTGCACGTCCACTGCACCGCCGCGGCCCCGTCCGCCGTCGAGCCGTCCGAGACGTCGAGGCACTTCCCGCTGTGGCGCGCGATCAGGTTGACGTACCCGTTGCCGAGGTCCAGCTCGCTCCACTGCTGGTTCCCGCCACCGTTGCACGAGTACTGCTTCAGCTGCACGCCGTCGTCGCGCGCCGAACTCGGGATGTCCGCGCACTTGCCGCTGTGGCGCGCTACCAGCGACTCGTACGCACTGCCGGTGCCGGCTCCCGCGACCACACCGGTCGCCGCGTCGACGCTCACCTTCGGGTACCAGCTCATGGACATCGTGGTGGCACTGGGGAAACTCAGTGGCAGCCACACGTACCGGGACTCGTTGACCGGACGGTTCCAGGCACCCGCCCAGCGGTCGCCCAGGTAGAGGTAGGAGGTCGCCTGCGAGCCCTGCACGGGCAGCACGTACGCGGTCTGGCTGCCGAAACCGGTGGAGTCCCCGACGTTCGCCAACCCGCTCCACGTGCCCGTGACGCTGGTGGCCGTCGCGTACTTCTGCTGGTTGGGCTGCCAGCCCGTGGCCGCCGAGGTGAGCAGGAAGTAGACGCCGTTGCGCTTGAACATCGCCGGCGCCTCGCGGTACGAGCCGGGCCACAGCGTCCGCACCAGCGCCGCGACGCCGGTGTAGTCGGCGGTGAGCCGGTACACGTTGAGGTCGGCGTTCTCGCGCGCCGCGGACGCCATGTACGCGGTTCCGTCGTCGTCCTTGAACAGCGTGATGTCCCGCGACATGTGGGCACCGAGCGGGCGGAAGCTGCCGCGGTAGGTGTAACCGCCGTCGACCGTCGAGGAGGTGGCCACGGCGGCGCGCGCTTCGGCGTAGTCGTCGCCGTTCTCCTTGTGCATCCACATCACGTACTGCCCGGTCGAGCTGTTGTAGAGCACCTTCGGCCGTTCGATCTTCGCCCGGCCCAGCTCGGCCGCCGACGACTGCGTCAGCACGTCGCCCCGGAACTCCCAGGTCTTCAGGTCGGTCGAGCGGTAGGCCGAGACGGCCCGGAAGGTGTCGTCGGCGTTGCGGTTTTCGCCGAACCAGTAGTAGTACGCGCCCACCTTGAGCATCCCGCCGCCGTGGGCGTGCACCAGGGCGCCGGAGGTGTCGGTGAACTGGCTCCCGTTGGTCACCGTCACCGTCGCGGCGCCCGCACCGGGTGCGCTGAGCAGCACGGAGACGAGCACGAGCGAGGACAAGACCGCGCCACGTCGTCGTAGCATCACGGCTCCTTCTCAAGCGGGTCAGTAGCCGACGCGGAACGTCGCGTCCTGTTTGTCCACAGTGGACGAAGTGCTGCCGAGGGGGTCGATCCGCAGCACGTAGGAGTAGTGCCGGAGGTAGCGGTCCGGATAGTTGTGCGACCGGAACGAAGACCAGCTCGCGTCGGCGAGCCCGGCCGTCTGGTGGAAGGTGGCGTCCGCCTTGAACGACGCCGAGCCGTCGTCGGCCGCCAGGTGCAGTTCGTAGTTGCTGTGCCGCAGGTACCGGCCCGGGTAGTTGACGGATTCGAACGAGACGCCGGTCGCGTCCGCCAGCCCGGGCACCAGCTTCCAGAGCTGGTCCTGGTAGGGGTCGAACGGGTAGGCGTCGATGCGTCCGACGGAGTCGGCGTGCCGGACGTAGCGGTCCGGGAAGTTGTAGGACTTGAGCCGTCGCCACGCCGGGGCGCCCCACTGCGCGACGAGCGCGGACCGCTCCGCGGCCGTGATCGGCGTGATGCCGGGGTGCTTGGAGTTCAGCGGCTGCGTATACGCGCGATCGTTCAGCAGCGTCCAATTGCCGGCGGCCACATCGGTGGTCTCCCAGCAGAAGAACCGGCCGTTGGGGCTCCACGTGTCGCCCCACAGGTACCAGCGGTTCCCCGGCAGCGCGGGCACGATCTGCGGCGCCTCCACCCCCCGCCCGGGTGAAATCCCGGTCTTGTACGTGGTGAAACTGCCGGCGGCGAGGGAGCCGGAGCGCTGGCCGACCAGGGTGCTGTTGGTGTTGTTCTTGACGTACAGGTAGTTGACGCCGCCGATGGTGGCCATCGTTCCGTCGATCGTCGCGTGGCCGGGGTCGAAGAACACCTGCGCCGCGCTGACCGTCGTGAAGTCAGTGGTGTAGTTGACCATGATGACGTCGTGGCCGCCGTACGCCGCCGAGTAGATGATCGCGTACTGGTTGCGCGAGGGGTCCCAGAACGCTTCCGGCGCCCAACTGTGCGTCGCCATCGAGTGCAGCTTGATCCGGCGGTAGCCGGTGAACCCGCGCAGGTCCGCCGAATCCCAGACGTGCACGTACTGGTTCTGCAGCGACCAGTCGGTGCCCTTGAGGTCGGTCGCCAGCACGACGAACCGGCCGTCCTGCTTGCGCAGCACGAACGGGTCGCGCAGCCCGCCGGTGCCCGCCGTCGGCGTCACCACGGGGTTGTTCTGGTTGAGCGGCATCCAGTCGAGGCCGTCCGCGCTGACCGCCAGGTGCAGCCCGTAGTCGGCGCCCGTCATCGACGGCGACTCGGTGAAGTACGCCATGACGTACCCGCCTGAGGCGGCTTGGGCGCGAGCCGTGGCCCTGCTGCCGAGCACGCCGGCGACCGCGGCTGCCGCCGTGCCCGCCATCAGTCCGCGTCGACTGATCATCGTCCACCCACCTCGTCGTCGAGTGCCGGGCACCAAGGGATTGTTAGCGCTAACAAGCCGTCGTAGTGTAGGTGACCCGCGCCACACGGTGTCAAGGGTCCGATCGTCGGAGGTCGGACACCACCAGGCAAAACAGCCGATTGACCGCGCGTGGATCGGGAGCTATGTTAGCGCTCACTTCGCGCCCGGCAGCCGGTTGCGGCTTCGGAAACTCCCCTCGCGTCGTCTTCTTCCCGCGCCGTCGGCGCCCACCTCCTGGAGAGCCGGTATGCCCGTTCGACTCTCGGCGACGACGACGTCGCCGAAGTTCGCCCGGCGGTCCCGCCCGCTGACCGCGATCCTCGCCACCCTCGCCGTCGCCGCGGCGTCCACGACCGCCCTCGCCACGTCCGGCCACGCGGCGACCCTCGACGACGGGCTGGTCGTGCGCTACGACCTCACCGGCGGCTCCGGGACCACCGTGCCGGACGCGTCGGGGCACGGCCGCACCGCCACCGTCAGCGGCGACACGACGTGGCAGGGCGAGGAAGGGCTGCGGCTGGGCGGCACGAACGGGTACGTCCGGCTGCCCGACAACCTCATGCGGGATCTCGCGGACATCACGGTTTCGGTTCAGGTCAACGTCGCGGCCGACCAGGGCACGCCGTATTTCCTGTGGGGCCTCGGCAACACGGCCGGCGGCACCGGGAACGGCTACCTGTTCACCACCGGCGACCAGTTCCGCGCGTCGATCGCCTCCGGGAACTGGTCGACCGAGCAGACCGCGAGCGCGGGCCGCAACCTCGCCCGCGGCAGCTGGCGCACGATCACCTACACCCTCGGCGGCGGGACCGCCGTCCTGTACGAGGACGGGATCGAAGCCGCCCGCCAGACCGGCGTCACGATCACGCCCGGCTCGATCGGCGGCGGCACCACGACCGCCGACTACCTGGGCCGGTCGGTCTACGACGGCGACAAGTACCTCAAGGGGAACGTCCGCGACTTCCGCGTCTACGACCGCGCGGTGACCGCCGACGAAGCCCGCGCCCTCGGCGCGCGCACCGCCGCCGGGCGCGCGACGGCCGACGCGGCCGCCCTCGACCTCGGCGACACCTCCGCCGTCACCGACAACCTCACCCTGCCCAAAACGGCCGCCGGCGGCTCCGCGATCGCCTGGTCGTCGAGCAACCCGGCGGTGGTGTCGGCGACGGGAGTGGTGACGCGGCCCGCGCCCGGCACGGGCAACGCGAAGGTGACCCTGACGGCGGCCGTCTCGTACGCCGGCCAGACCGCGAGCCGCTCCTTCACCGTCACCGTGCTGCCGGACATCACCGACCGGCAGCAGGTCGACAACGCGCTCAAGGACATCGTCATCCCGGATCAGGACGCGATCCGCGGCAACATCACCCTGCCGGTCAAGGGCGCCGGCGACGTCACGCTGACCTGGTGCAGCCAGGACCCCCGGATCGTCACCGCCACCGGCGAGGTGACCCGGCCCGCGGCCGGATCGCGCCCGGCGAAGGCGCGTCTCACGGTTCGCGCGACGAAGGGCCACGCGACCGCGGAACGCTCTTTCACCCTCACCGTCCTGCCGCTGCCCAAGAAGGAAGCGCTCGAGGGCTACATGTTCGCCTACTTCACCGGTGAGGCCACGCAGGACACCGAGCAGATCCACTTCGCGGCCAGCCGCGGGAACGACCCGCTGCACTGGGACGAGCTCAACGGCGGCCGGCCCGTCCTGCGCTCGAACTACGGCGAGACCGGCGTGCGCGACCCGTTCATCGTCCGCAGCCCGGAGGGCGACCGGTTCTACATCGTCGCCACCGACCTGCAGATCAACGACGGCCGCGGCTGGGACCAGGCACAGCGCCACGGCAGCCAGTACCTGGAGATCTGGGAGTCGGCCGACCTGGTGACCTGGTCGAACCAGCGCCACGTCCGGGTCTCCGACGACACGGCCGGCATGACCTGGGCGCCGGAGGCGACCTACGACCCGACGATCGGCGCGTACGTCGTCTACTGGGCCACCAGCCCCTACGCCCCCACGGACGTCGACCACGCCGGCGCGACGTACCCGCGGATGATGTACGCGACCACCCGCGACTTCCGGACGTTCAGCAAGCCCCAGGTGTGGAACGACCCCGGTGCCGGCGTCATCGACTCCACCGTCATCAAGGACGGCGACTACTACTACCGGCTGACCACCGACGGCAAGGTCATCGGCTCCTGCGAACGTGACATCGTGCTCGAGCGGTCGAAGAACCTGCGCGCGGTGGACCTGCCGACGACGAAGCCGCGCAACTGGCAGCTCGTCTCCGACTGCATCCGCACCAAGCTCGGCACCGACTGGGTCGAGGGCCCGACGGTGTTCAAGGCGAACGACAGCAGCAAGATCTACGCCTTCATGGACGAGACGCCCCGGCGCGGCTACGTCCCGTTCGTCACCGACTCCCTCGCCGAGCCGAACTGGACGATCCCGGCCGAGTACCAGCTCCCGAAGAGCCCGCGCCACGGCACGGTGCTCCCGGTGACGAAGGCCGAGCTCGCCCGGCTGCGGCAGGGACCGCCGCCGGCGCCGGCGGACAAGAAGGGTGTGGTCGCCGACTACGACCTCACCGCGGCGGGCCGGGGCGACACCGTCACCGACGTCTCCGGGAACGGCCGGGACGCCAGGATGCACGGCGGCGTCACGCGTTCGGCGGACGGACTTTCGTTCGCGGGCAAGGACGGCTACGTCGCCCTGCCGGACAACCTCATGAGCGGCCTGAGCGGGATCACGGTGTCGGCGCAGGTGTGGGTCGACCCCGGCCAGCAGACGCCGTACTTCCTGTGGAACCTGGGCAACAGCACCGACAACGCCGGCGATGGCTACCTGTTCGCGACCGGCGACACCTACCGGACGGCGATCGCGGCCGGCAACTGGTCGACCGAGCAGAACACCGACAGCAAGCGGGCGCTGTCCCGCGGCGCCTGGCACACCCTGACGTACACGCTGGCGAACGGCACGGCACGCCTCTACGACAACGGCGTCGAAGTGGCCCATGGGGACGGTGTCACGGCGAAACCCGGCGACCTCGGCGCGGGCAGCACGACGTCGAACTACCTCGGGCGCTCGGCCTACGGTGCCGACAAGTACTTCCAGGGCAAGATGCGCCGGTTCACCGTGTGGAACCGCGGCCTGACGGCCCAGGAGGTGCTCGGCGCGCCGGGCAACGAGACGGCCGTCGGCGCGGTGACCCTCGATTCCCTCAAGGTGCCCGCGATCATCGACAACGCGAAAGGCACGATCGTCCTGCCGGTGAAGCCGGGCACGGACGTGCGCCGCCTCGCGCCGGTGCTGCGGGTGGCCGACGGCACGCAGGTGTTCCCCCGCAACGGTTCGCGGCAGGACTTCACCGGCCCGGTGGGCTACTCGGTCGTCGGCGCCGGCTGGCAGCGGCGGACGTGGACGGTCAGCGCGGTGGTGATGAACAGCCCGGTCCTGCCCGGCTTCAACGCGGACCCGAACATCGTCCGCTTCGGCGACACGTACTACACCTACGCCACGACCGACGGCTTCCCCGGCTGGTCGGGCACGACGTTCGACGCGTGGTCGAGCAAGGACCTCGTCACCTGGACGCGGCACCCGAAGATCCTCGACCTCGGCCCGGACGTGTCCTGGGCGGACAGCCGGGCGTGGGCGCCGACCATCACGCGGAAGAACGGCAAGTACTACTTCTACTTCTGCGCGGACGCCAAGATCGGCGTCGCCGTGTCGGACTCCCCCACCGGCCCGTTCACCGACGCGCTGGGCAAGCCGCTGATCGCGGCCAACCCGGCCGGCGGCCAGGCGATCGACCCGGCGGTGTTCACCGACGACGACGGGCAGACCTACCTGTACTGGGGCAACGGCGACGCCTACGTCGTGCCGCTGAACGCCGACCTGACGTCCTACGACCCGGCGAAGATCACCCGCTTGACCGGCCTCGACGGCTTCCGCGAGGGGCTGTTCATGACCAAGCGCGCGGGCACGTACCACCTGACGTGGTCCATCGACGACACGGGCAGCGAGAACTACCGGGTCGGCTACGCGACGGCGACCAGCCCGCTGGGTGCCGGGCTGGTGAACCGGGGCGTGATCCTGGAGAAGGACCCGTCGCTCGGCATCCTCGGCACCGGTCACCACAGCATCGTCCAGGGGCCCGGTACGGACGACTGGTACATCGCTTATCACCGGTTCGCGATCCCGGGTGGTGACGGAACGCATCGGGAAGTGACCATCGACCGGCTGCGGTTCGGTGCGGACGGGACGATCGCGAAGGTGGTCCCGACGCTGGGGAGCGTCCGGCCGCTGAGGTGACCGCCCACCCTGGCGGGGGAAAACGAGTCGATCAAGCGAACCGGATTCGGTTTCCGGCCGTATCCCCCAGTAGAACGGTGGACAACGGAGGGACGGCGACGTGGCGCGCGAAGGGACACTGATCGGTGACCGGTACCGCCTGCTCGGCCCGGCCGGGCCGAGCACGGTGGTCTGGCACGCCCAGGACGAACGGCTGGACCGGATCGTCGCCGTCAAGCCGCTGTTCGACGAGCCGCCCGCGGCGCCCGCCATCCCCGCGCCGCGGGCGGCCATCTGTGACGTCGTCGACGAGGACAGCACCACCTACCTGGTGCTCGAGTACCCGGGGGCGCGGACGCTGACCGAGCTGCTCGACGAGCACGGCACGCTGGCCCCCGCCCTCGTCGCCCGGTTCGGGGCACGGCTGGCCGCGGTGCTGGCGGCCGCGCACGACGAAGGCGTCCTGCACGCCGCCGTCGACCCGGACCACGTCGTCATCTCCGCCGAGGGACACGCCGGGCTCGTGGCCGGGGCGAGCGGCTCGCGCGCCTACCACGCCCCCGAGGTGCTCGACGGGGGCTTCCCCGACTTCCCGGCGGAGGTGTACTCCCTCGGCGCGACCCTCTACGCCGCGCTGCAGGGACGGCCCGGCGCCGAGCACACGCCGGCGCACCACCCGGTCGCCGAGGCCGTGCTCCGGCTGTTGCACCCCAACCCGGCGGCCCGGCCCACGATGGCCGAGGCCGAAGACCTGTTCACCAGCTCCTTGCCCCGCCGTCCGGGCTCGCGGGACGACGGGGCGAGGCGGACGCTCGCGGGCGACTACCGCTGCGTGTAGACGAAGCCCACCTTGTCGACCTCGTCGCCGGTGCGGCCGTGGAAGCCGGCGATCTGCCAGCCGTCCGGGGCCGTGCGGGTGACGCAATCGCCGGTCGTCGAGCCGCCGGCGAGGACGTGGCCGAGGTTGGTGGTGAACCGGGCCGAGAAGATCCGGGTCGTGTCGCTGTACTTGCCCTGGCACAGGGTCGCCGTCGTGACGTACTCGCCGGTGCCGAGCGTGAGCGACGCCGCCGTCCCGCCCGTGCCGCCGTGGGTCAGGCTGGTGCCGTTCTCCAGGGTCACCCCGAGCTGGTCGACGCGGGAGCCGCTGCGCAGCGAGAGCGTCCGCACCCGGGCGCCCGCGGGCACCGTGGCGACGTCGGTGAAGTAGTCGCCGTGCGGGCCGCCGTACTGCTCCGACAGCCGCAGCGCCGGGTTGCGCGTCCAGGTGAACCGGACGGTGATCGGGTCGTGGTCGGACAGCATCCGGCCCTGGTCGTCGAGGAACTTCGCGTGCTCGTTGTTGTAGAAGGTCGCGTCGAGCGACACGAGCTTGCTGCTGCGGTAGAGCACCTTGTCGACGATCTCGCAGTCGTTGGTGACCACCGGTTCGCACAGCAGCGCCGGGCTGCCGGGCGCGGGGGCGACCCCGCCGCGCACGAGCTTCACCCACGCGTCGGTGAGGCCGTTGTCCGCCCCGAACTGCGCGATCGTGTCGGCCGCGCGGGTGTAGCGCGTGTTGGTGTCACCCATGACGACCACCGCGTTGCCCGCCGAGTGCGTCCGGATGAACGCGGTCAGCTGCGCCAGGTTCGAGGCGCGCGAGGCCTCGTCACCGTCGTTCGTCCCGGCGTTGGTGTGCGCGTTGTAGAAGTCGACGTACACGCCCTCGGCCAGCCGCACCCGCATGAAGGTGAAGCCCTTCGGGGTCAGGCAGTCCCCGGAGTCGAGCTGGCAGGACGTCCAGCGGACGCGCTCGAAGTCGTCGGCGTCGTACGGGAGCGATGACAGCGTGTTCAGCCCGCTGCCGATCCCCGCGCCGCCGCTGGTGGGCGTGCGGTACGGGTGGTTGTCGGCGGCGTAGAGCTTGGCGTGGTAGTTGAAGTCCTCTTCGACGTGCACGATGTCGTAGGGAGCGATCCGCTGCCCGATCGCCGTCGTCGCGGGGTCACGCGGCGTCGGTGCGCTCGAGATGCTCTCGGGCAGGCCGGCGACGTTGTAGCTCAGGACCGAGAAGCTGCCGCTGCCGTCGGCGGCGTGCGCGGCCGCCGGACTGACCACAGTGGACACAGTGACGGCGAGTGCCAACGCGGCGATGCGTTTTCTCACGAGAACTCCCGCAGGATTCGGACGGACAAACCGGTGGGGGTGTAACGGGGAACCACCCGGTAGCCTGGGCGGTCGGCTCGGATGGCGGAGAACCGGCCGCGCAGCCGCCGGGCGCACAGCACGTCGACCTCGTGCCACGGGCAGGAGCCGTCGATCCGGAGCTCCAGGACGCCGCGCTCCAGCGTGGCCTCGCCGCGCACGAGCAGCGCCGGGCCCGCGGTGACGGACAGCGTGCCGCCGGTCTGGTGGTAGCCGCCGACGCGGAGGCCGGACGCGCGCAGGGCACCACCGGCGAGTTCGACGTCGCCGGTGCCCAGCGCGCCCGGCGTGGCCGCGACAAGCGTGCCCGCCTCGACGCGGGTGCCGCCGCGGTAGCTGTTGGCCCCGGCGAGGGTCAGCGTGCCGGTGCCCGCCTTGACGAGCCCGCCGGCACCGCCGATGTCGTTGCGCCAGCTGTCATCGGCGCCGAACCCGCCGCGCGTGGCGTCCATCGTGACGCGGACGCCGGCGTCGAAGGAGCCGTAGCCGTCGGCCGCGGCGAAGAGGTTCAGCCGTCCCCAGAGCTCGGGCCCGTCGAGCAGCGGGTGCCCGGCCGGGAACGCCGTCGTGCGCAGGACTTCCCGCCGCTGCGCCGCGTCGAGGTACGGCAGCCGCGTCTCGAGGAGCACCTCGGCGCCCTTCGGCACCCGCATCGCGGCGCGCGTGGGCCGGTCCGGCAGCCCGTAGGTCGCCCGGCGCGCGACCATCGCGGCGTTCGCGCGGCGGTCGCCGTATTCGTCGGCGCCGGTGTGCGCCCGGGCGAACAGCGTGTCCGCGGTCGTGCCGGTCTTCGCGGTGAAGTACTCCAGCGCCTGCTCGCGCGCCGCCGCCTTGAGCGCCGCGTTCTCCGGGTCGGCCAGCGTCGCCGCGGTGAGCGCGGTGGCCAGGGTCCGGCCGCCGATCACGTCGACCGGCGAGTGCATCCCGGCGACGATCCGCGTGTCGGCCAGGTCGTAGGCCCGCGCCACCAGCTCCTGGAACCGCTCCGGGACCGCGTAGGCCAGGGCGAGGCAGGCCAGGTGGAACGCGTTGGTGTGGCCGCTGGGGTAGCCGCCGTCTTCGGCCGGGGTCGTGCTGCGCTGCCGCAGCAGCTGCGGCGCGACGACGACGTCGGACCGGTAGACCGGGAACCCGAGCGTGTCGGTCCGGCCGGTGTCTTCGACCCGGCTGTCCGCGGTCAGCCGCCACGGCCGCGGGTACTGGTAGGCGGCCTTGCTCGGGTTGCCCGAGGCGAAGGTCCCGCGGACGGTGTCCACGAGCGTGGCCACCAGGCCGAGCTCCGAGTCGTGCGCACCGGCGCCGAGCGCCGAGCCCGCCGGGGCGGTCGCCGGGACAGCGTCGTCGATCTTGGCCGGCGGCGTGCCGTCGGGCGCGGAGGTGATGCTCGTGACGGCCTTGGCGCCACTGCGGTAGAGGTCGGCCAGGGGGCCGAGGCCGCCGATGGCGGCGTAGGACTGGTGCTGGCGGTCGTAGACGAAGGCGCGCTTGGCTTCGGCGTCGGTCCGGTGGCGGGTGACGGCGACGCAGTGCCGGACGTTCGCGCGCAGCACGTCCGCGTCGAGCACGACGCCACTGTCCCAAGTGGACCCGGTGCGCCAGAGCCGCTGCATCCCGCTCAGGATCCGGACCGCGGCGTTGGTCTCCGGGGTGTGGTTCGCCGGGACGTTCGTGCGGTAGGTGTCGACGAAGGCCGTCGTCTCCTCCGCCCACGCGGGCACGCCCAGCACGGTGGGCACGGCGGCGACGGCGGGGACGAGCGCGGACCAGCGCAGGAAGGTCCGCCGGTCCAAGGGCGCGAGGCTCAACTGGTTCTCCTGGGAAGGGCCCGCGCAGCCGGAAAAGCGCGCGGGGAATCGATGCGGGAATGATCAGCGCCGGGCGGCTCCCCGGTCAAGGAGCGTCCGGAGTAATTCGCCCGCAGGTAACCTGATCTTTCTGCGGACAATGCTGAATTTGTCGAATTCACTCGATCCGGACTTCGACGGCGGGGCTGTAGGCGAGCCGGCCGTGGGCGGTCACGCGCACGAGCGCCCACCAGTGCGCCCCACGCCGGGCCGTGTGCCCCGCGCGGACGGTGACCGGCACGGTGACGCTCGCGCCGGCGGCGAGCCGGAACGGCTGGGCCCGCGGGCCGATCGTCACCTCGCCCGCCCAGGTGCCGAACGGGCTGATCGCGGTGATTCCGCCCCGGATCTCGCTCTGGGCCAGGTTCGTCAGCGACACCGCCAGCTCGGCCCTCCCACCCGGTCCCAGGGTGATCGGCCCGGGCGGGAGTCCGACGTCGACCAGGTCGTCGCGCGACGGCGGTGGCCCGGCCAGGATTTCCACCGTGTCTTCGAGGATTTGCCCGGCTTCGTCGGAAATCCGGGCGGCGATCAAGTACCGGCCGGGTGTCTCCGGACCCCGCACCTCGACCGTGGTTTTCGCGTGCTCCCCCGGCTCGAGGTCGTAGTCCGGGACCTGTTCGGCATGCCACCCCGGAGGCAGTTGCAGTTCGACGCGGCCGCGGGCCCGGCGGCCGCTGCAGCTGACCGTGACGTCCAGCCGGGCTCGGCCGTCCTCGAGCTTCGCCCGGGTGGGCGTCACGTGCACGCTCACCGGGAGGTTGCCGACCGGCGCCGGCCCTTCGTTGTGCAGCCAGTACCGGGTGTGCACCGGCTGCACGGGTTCGGTGGCGGGTTCCCGGCCGGATCCAAGGCGGGCGGCGGGTTCCAGCCGGAGGGTCGCCACGTCCGCGGCCCCGAGTTCGACGCGGGCGCGGCCGTCGTCGACCTCGACCGGTTCGCCCTTCTCCTCGAGGAGATCGGTGCGCCAGGCCGACCGGATCCCGCCGTGCAGCGTGACGGACGCCGTGGCCGGGGACCCGGTCGATTCGTACACGCGCACCGTGATCGCGTCCGACGGGCCGATCACCGAGCCCGAGGCGAGCGGGTTGCCCGCCGGTTTCGCCGCCGTCAGCACGACTTCGGCCGGTTCGACCGCGATCAGGCTCAAGGTGGACGGCAGCGTGCCTTCGCCGGCGGGCACCTGACGGGCGTGGAGCGGGTGCGCGGCTTCCTGGGCACCGCGCGGGAAACCGGCGGCACGCCAGTCCCCTTCGCCGGCGACGATCGAGAAGCCGAACGTGTGCGTCCAGTGCTGCCAGGCGAAACTCGAGCCGTCCGGCGCGGTCCGGCGGTCGCCGTCGATCCACACGCCGCTGGGCCAGCCGCTGCACGAGCGCATCAGCGACAGGTGCAGCGTGCCTTCCGGGTCCACGACGAACCCGGGCGTGCCGTGGTTGACGACCGCGACCGAGTAGTCGTCGGCGGGTTCGGCCGTCCCGGGCAGCCCGTCGGGGAGCCGCACGTCGAGGGTGGCCTCGGCGCGCAGCTCGGCGACGGCGGCCTTGACGTCGTCGATGACCACCACCGGCAGGTCCCGCGGACCCCGCAGATCGGCGTCGGGCACCCAGGCTTCACGCCGGGTCCGGGTCGCCGGGACGAACACCCGGCCGTGGCGGGCCAGGGCGTCCCGGTACCCGGGCTCGGCGGAGGCGAGGACTTCGGCGGCGAACGGGTTGTCCGCGCCCACGACGATCCGGACGTCGGGCAGGTTCGAGTCGACGTCGAGGGCGCCGTAGCGCGGACCGCCGGGGCGGGTGCAGGTCGCCGTGACGCCCTTCGCGGCCAGCGCCGCGGCCAGCGCCCGGACCTCGAGCCCCGGAGCAAGGGGCTCGACCACTTCGGCGACGCCGATGGCGTGCGTGGCCCGGGTGCCGTCGTCGCGGGTGAGCGTGACGCGGGCGGTCGCCGACAGCCCGGCCCAGGTGTGGGCCGGGGTGTCCAGCGTCCAGAGGTGTTCGGCCGCGTCGACGTCGGGAAAACCGGACGAGCGGCCGATCGCGCCGAACCCGACCTCGGCGACCGGGAGCGCGCCGGGGACGTCGAAGTCGAACCGGGCCCGCAGGAGCCGGTCCTGCCCCAGCGAGCCGTCGACCTCGGTGCGAACGTCCACTCGGGACACTCCGCGCCACAACGTCGTGCGCTGGGTGATCCGCAGGTCGTCCAGCGTGGTGGTGGCGACGAGCCGCTCCCCCAGCGGGCCGGTCTCGACGACGACTTCCGCCGCGCCGGGGCCGTGCCCGGGGCCCTTCGGCAGCAGGTGCCACGGCCCTTCGCCCCACACCGGGTGCTCGGCGTGCTCGTCCTGCACGACGAGCCCGGCGGCGAGCCCGCCGTCCCGCAGCAGGTCACGGCCACTCCGCCGGTCGTGGACGCGCTGGAGCGCACCTCCCCGCGCCGGGTCGGCTTCGACGGCGAAGACGTCGTTCTCGATCGTGAGCGGCCCCGGCCGGGCGGTCCACCCGGGCGGGACGGTGGCCGCGTCGACGACCCGGTAGACCCGGTAGCCGAGTGCGGGCACCGCGGAAGCGAGGAAGGTCAGCGTGATCTCTTCGAGGGAGCCGTCGGGGCTCCGCACGACCGCGTCCGTGACGGCGGGGACCGGACGGCCGTCCGGATCGACCACCCGCACGCCCGTGGTTCCCGGAGTCACGGTCACCGATGTCACCGCGTCCCGGGCCCAGGACAGCGTGTTGAGCACGAACACGGCCACGCCGTCGCCGGTCGTGTCGGCGTGCTGGGCGAGCTCGGCGATCGCGCCTTCGAGGACTTCGCCGCCGCGGTCGGCCGCTTCGCGCCAGCCGGTGAGCAGGTCGAGGTAGACCTGGTCGGACTCGGTGCCGGTGATCGCGTCGTGGTGGGCGCCGTAGACCAGCTGCCGCCAGGCTTTGTCGAGGGCTTCGTGGGGGTAGGGCGCGCCGAGCAGGGTGGCGAGGGTCGCCGCCCGCTCCCCGTCGAGCACCGCCACCTCGGCCGCGCGCTGGGCCTGCTTGGTGTCGATGTAGGAGACGTCCTTGCCGGTGTAGACCGGGTTCATGTCCCGGGTCTGCACGCTGATCGGCGTGCCCCGCGCCGCCGCGTCCGTGCGGACCGCGGCGAAGAAGTCCCGGGGCAGGCCGACGACGAACCGCGGCCAGGCGTACCGGGCGTTCCAGGTGCGGTGGATCTCGGTGCAGAACCGCGACGGGATGTTGTGGTCGTGCCCGACCGGCAGCAGCACGTTGCGCGTGGCGGCCACCTGCCGCAGCGTGCTGAACTGCCGGTAGGCCTCCGCCATCGCCTCTTCGAGGGTGTCCTGGCGCTCGATGCCCCAGCCGGCGACGTAGTGGTCGGCCATGTAGGCGGTCAGCAGGCCCCGCCCGCTCGGCGAGATCCATTCGAACTCCGACGGGAACTGCATCCGGCCGATGTCGCCGGTGTGCCGCTTCGCCCCGACGTGGTGCCACGGCCCGCGCGCCCAGGCGCTCGACTCCAGGCCGGCGTCGGCCATCAGCCCCGGGTAGGCCGGGTCGTGGCCGAACACGTCGAGCATCCACGCCGAGCGCGGGTCGCCGCCGAGGACGTCCCGCTGGTAGCCGACGCCGTAGACGGCGTTGCGGATCGTCGACTCCGGGTGGGTCAGGTTCGTGTTGGCCTCGTTGTAGTTGCCGCCCACCAGCTCGATCCGGCCGTCGCGGAGGAACCGCCGCAGGTCGTGGCGGTCGCCGGGGAAGGTGTCCCAGTGCGGCTTGAGGTAGTCGACCTCGGCCAGCACGAACCGGTAGTCCTCGTCGTCGCGGGCGGCTTCCAGGTGCGCGCGGACGAGGTCGAACGCCGAGCGCTGGAAGTTCATCCGTTTCTCTTGCGCCAGCGGCAGGTCGAGCCAGGTGTCGGTGAACCCCGCCTGGGTGTTCCACCACACCGGGTCGTAGTGGAAGTGCGACACCATCCACATCGTCCAGCCGGTCTCGGCGACGACGAGGTCCGCCTCGGCCGTCACCCGCTGCCCGGCCGACTCCGCGACCACGGTGACCCGGTGCGACGAGCCTTCGGGCGCCTGGAAGAGCACGCCGACCTCGACGGTGACGCCGTCCGGGTGGACGTCGGCCGCGACGGGCTCCGGTGTGAACACCCGCTTGCCCTCGACCCGCACCCGCACCGGCGCCCGCGGCCCGGTCAGGGTCACCCGGACCACCTGGCGGGCCGCGGCCGCGGAGCCGACGAACAGATCGGTGCCCCGCACGGCGGTGATGCGCACAGTTCTCCTACTTGGCGTTGGCGAGTGCGTTCTTGGCGTCGCTGAAGAACTGCGTCACGCCCGCGGCGATCGACATCTTGCCGAACGCGACCTGCTTGGCCGCCGAATCGAGCGCCGTCTTGACGTCGCCGTAGCCCGGCGGCGCGGTGGGCGCGGTCGGCAGGCCGTCCTTGGCGACCTGCGCGGCCACGTACTCGCCGAACTCCATGTCCGCCTTCTCGGGCGCCGTGGCGGTCGGCGCGAGGAGGTTCTTCGCCTTGTCCGACGGCGGCAGCCCGCGCTGCAGCTTCATCGTCTTGATCGCGTCGTCGTCGTTGAGGAAGAAGTTGATCAGCTTCGCCGCGCCTTCCGGGTTCTTGCTCTTGACCGGGATGCACAGCAGGACGCCGCCGGACAGCGCCTGCCCCGTCTTGCCGTTCTCGCGGGGCACGACGACCAGCTTCAGCTCGTGCTGGGTCAGCGGCTGCATCTGGGCGAGACCCCAGCCGGTGGTCATCGCGATCTGCCCGGTGATGAACGGGTGGGTGCCGGTCGCCGCGTCGGTGTTGCTCAGCAGCGTCGGCGGGCAGACCGCGCCGGCCTTGCGCAGGCCGTCCCAGAAGGTGAACCACTCGGTCAGGTCCTCGGGACCGAACCCGAGGGTCTGGTCGGCGGTGTAGAGGTCCTTGCCGCGCTGGCGCAGCCACGGCTGCAGCGCACCCGAGTCGTCCTTCGACGCGTCCAGCGCGCCGTACTTGTCCGGGCCCCAGGCCTTCGAGATCTCGGTGGCGATGGTGCCGAAGTCCTGCCACGTCCAGTCGCTGGTCGGGGCGGTGATCTTGAGCTGGTCCAGGACCGTCTTGTCGTAGAGCACCGGGGCGTTGCCGGAGCCGGAAGCGACGCCGTAGGTCTTGCCCTTGACGGTGCCCGCCGTGCGCAACGGCGCGTAGAGGGTGTCCAGCCCGATCGTGGCGGGGACGTAGGTGCCCAGGTCGGTGAGCACGTTCCGGCCGGCGTAGGTGCTGACGAGCGCGGTGTCCATCTGGAAGAGGTCGGGCGGGTTGCCGCCGGCGAACTCGGTGTTGAGCTTGTCGAAGTACCCGTCGTAGCCGGAGTACTGGGTGGTGACGGCGATCCCGGTCTTGTCGGTGAAGAGCTTCACCGCCTTCTGGTAGGCGTCGTTGCGGGCGTTCCCGCCCCACCAGCGGAAGGTCAGGGCGTTGTTCCCGCCGGATCCGCTGCTGCTGGGCGGCGCGAAACCGCAGCCGGCGAGCGCGGCCGAGGCCACCCCCGCCCCGGCGATCCCGAGGAACCCCCTCCTGGACAGGTGCTGTGCCATGGCGGTCTCACTTTCTTTCTGCGGTCGGGGTTCAGCCTTTGATGCCGGTGTTGGCCACGCCGTCCACCAGCCGTTTCTGGCAGATCAGGAACACCGCGACGGTCGGGACGAGGGTGACCACCGACATCGCGAGCATGCCGCCGTAGCTGGAGCCGCTCGCCCGGTCGATGAAGGAGTTGAGCCCCAGCGGGACCGTGTACCGGGATTTGTCGGACAGGTAGACCAGCTGGCGCAGGAAGTCGTTGAACGTCCAGATGAACGTCAGGACGCCGGTGGTCAGCAGGGCCGGGCGCAGGAGCGGGAGGATCACCGAGAAGAAGACGCGGGCGTGCCCGGCGCCGTCGATGGCCGCCGCTTCGTCCAGTTCGCGGGGAATGCCCCGGATGAACTGGACCATGAGGAAGATGAAGAACGCGTCGCACGCGAGCAGCTGCGGGACCACCAGCGGCAGGAACGTGTTGATCCAGTTCAGTTCGTAGAAGATCGTGTACTGCGGGATCATGGTGGCCTGGAACGGCAGCATCAGCGTGCCGAGCATCAGCCCGAACCAGATCTTGCGGAACGCGAAGTCGAGCCGGGCGAACGCGTAGGCGGCCAGCGAGCAGGACGCGATGTTGCCGATCACCACGCAGAGCGCGATGGTCGCGGAGTTCGCGAGGTAGACGGTGAACGACGTGCCCGTCGCCGTCCAGCCGGTCAAGTAGTTCCCGAGGGTGAAGTGCCACGGGATGGGGTCGAGCGTGCTGAAGATCTGGTTCTCCGGCTTGAACGAAGCCCCGACCAGCCACACCAGCGGGTAGATCATCACGACGACCCCGGCGAGCAGCACCCCGTGCGCGCGCCAGTGGATCTTCGCAGGCTTGATGGCCATCTCGGTCCTTTCGGCCGTGGGGAGTTCAGTCCGCGTAGGTGACCCAGCGCCGTGAAGACGCGAAGTAGAGCGCGGTGAAGAGGCCGATCACCACGAACAGGACCCACGCCATCGCCGACGCGTAGCCCATCTGCAGGCTCGAGAACCCCTTGCGGTAGAGGTAAAGCGTGTAGAGCATGGTCGAATCGATCGGCCCGCCCAGCCCGCCGCTGACGACGTAGGCCGGGGTGAAGGTCTGGAACGCGTTGATCGTCTCCAGGACCAGGTTGAAGAAGATCACCGGGGAGAGCATCGGCACGGTGATCCGGAAGAACATCCGGATCCGGCCGGCACCGTCCAGCTCCGCGGCTTCGTAGAGGTCCTTGGGGATCTGCTTGAGCCCGGCGAGGAAGATCAGCATCGGGGTGCCGAACTGCCAGCCCGACAGCAGGACCAGGGTCCACAGCGCGAACCGCGGGTCCCCGATCCAGTCCGCACCGTGGACGCCGAAGATCGCGAGGATCTGGTTCAGCAGGCCCTGCTGCGAAAAGATCTGCCGCCACATCACCGACACCGCCACGCTCGCGCCGAGCAGCGACGGCAGGTAGAAGACCGAGCGGTAGAACCCCAGCGCGCGCAGGCCCCGGTTCAGCACCGCGGCGACGACGAGCGCGACCGCGAGCTTCAGCGGCACCGAAGCGACGACGTAGGTGAGCGTCACCTTGACCGAGTGGAGGAACTTCTCGTCCCGGAACATCGCCAGGTAGTTGTCGAAGCCCACCCACTGCGGCGAGCTCAGCAGGTCGAACTTCGTCAGCGACAGGTACAGCGAGTACGCCATCGGCAGCAGGACGAACCCGAAGATCCCGAGGAACCACGGCGACAGGAACAGGTACGCCGCCAGGTTGTCCTGGTGCCGCTTGCGGCGACGCCGGGCGGGCGCGGGCTTCGCTGCCGGCGGCGTCCCGGCTTCGACAGGGTGCGTTGCGGCTTCGGCTGACATCGGCTGCTCCCGGGACTCCGGCGTGGACCGGCAGCGCTCCCGAAAAACCGGGCGGCTGCCGTGGCACTTCTTCCGACGCACGCGGTTCCAGTGGTTCCGTCCCAGGGAGCTGGAAGCGCTTTCTCGGCACTCTAGGCAGCGGGCTCCGCCGCTGTCAACGACTCGTTCACCCCGCCGCCAGCACCGCGTGGATGCCCTTCTCCCTGGCCAGGTGCGCGGCCCCGAGCACGGTCGCACGCGCCCCCAGCTCGCTCACCACGACTTCGGTCGGCCAGCTCAGCCGCTCGACGGTCGCGACGACACCCGGCCGGAGCAGCTTGTTGCGCCCCACCCCGCCCCCCAGCACGACCAGGCCGGGGTCGACGACCGCGCAGATCGACGCGGCCAGGTTCCCGACGGCTTCGGCGTGTTCCGCGACGATTTCGAGCGCGACGGCGTCCCCCTTCTCGGCCAGCGCGAACAACGCGGCCGCCGTCTTCGGCGCCAGGTCCGGGCGGCGTGCCCTGGCCCGGCGCAGCAGCTCCCGCGAACCGAGCCGCGCTTCCAGCGCGTCCCGGACCGGCGGCCGGTCGTCCGCCCACGGATAAGCCAGGCGGGCGACCTCACCCGCCGCGCCGCTGGCCCCGCGGACGAGCCGCCGCCCGAGCACCACCCCCGCCCCGATCGCCACGCCGACCTGCAGGAACACGAAGCTGTCGTGGTCCTTGCCCGCCCCTTCGACGAGTTCGGCGATCGCCGCGCAGTTGACGTTGTTCTCGGTGTGCACGGCCGCGCCCTCCGGCAGCCCGAGCGAGGCCACGACGTCCCGGACCCGCGCCATCGTCGCCGGCTCACCACGACCGGGCGGGGAGACCACATCGGACACCGCGATCACCACGGCCCGAAGCGGACCGCGCGCGTTCCCCCGCCGCAGCACGGCTTTCACCATGGTGTCCGCGGACGCGGGCCGGGTGGTCTGGTCTTCGTCGAGCAGTTCTCCGGCGAGCGTGGTCGCCCGCAGCGCCACCTGCGTCGACCCGCGGTCCACCGCCAGCACGTACCCGGCCCGCGGGCCCAGCCGGTAGACCGCCGCGGTCCGCCCGGTGGCGCCGGACCAGCTGCCGCTGCGTTCGGCGAGCCCGGCGGCTTCCAGCTCCGCCATCACCAGGGAGACCGTGGGCTTCGACAGCCCGCAGGCCACCGCGAGCTGCGGCCGGGTGGCCTGGCCGGCGGCCGCCAGCGCGGCGAAGACCTCGCCGGCCCGGTCGCCGATGCCCGATTTCGCCATCTGCACCTGCTTTCGCCGAAGTGAAACTGTCGAACGTGCCGCCGGCCGCGATCCGGCCCGTTGACAACGTACGGGTTCGTTTGTTTACTACTTAACCAAGTGCGGGTCCCAGCCGCATCCCCGTTTTCCGGACCGCGATGGGCAAGTCGTCCGGGAAAGCGCTTTCCTGACCACTTCGACCGGTCCTTTGCCCAGGACGGCAGGGAGACTGCGAAGCGGATGGAGCCGATCCTGCTGCCGAGCCAGCACGCGAGCTCGCACGACCTGCCCGACGACCCCGTCCACCTCGACGCCGTCCTCGCTGCCGCCGTCGACGCCGCGCTCGCCGCGCAGCAGGCGTGCGGCAACTTCGAGGACCCCGCGGCCGACGACGACGTCGGGGACATGGGCCTCGGCGTGCTCTCCCTCCTCTGCCTGGCGTGGCGCGGCGTGTCCGATGACCCGGCACTCACCGACGCGGTGCGCCGGGGCCTGGACTTCTTCCTGGCGCACCGGGTGTTCCGGACCGACAACCCGGGCGAGCCGTTCCTGCGCGTCCGCCACAGCGGCCTGCCGTACGCCCGGTACCTGCCGGGCGACGGCGAACACCCCTTCGGCGACTGGCCGAGCACGGTGTGGGCGATGCTGCACGCGGTCAACGTCCTCGAGCTCGGCGAGGGCCTGCTCACCGGCGACCAGTACGCCGCGGTGACCGAGCTGGCGCTCGGGTACTGGCGGTGGCTGACCGAAGCGAGCGTGTTCAACCCCCAGCAGACGGGCAACCAGGCCCTCGGCGCGATCGTCGCGGGCCTGATGCTCGGCCGCCACCTCGACCGGGTTTCCCGGGACCGCGAAGGCAACCGTGTCACGACAGCGGCGATGCGGCTCTACACCGACGTGATCCGGCCCTCGCGGGTGACCGATCGCGGCTTCGCGCTCCCGGCCGAGCACGGCGCCGGCCACGACCAGAACTACCTGCCGATCTCGCTGTCCTTCCTGGCCCAGGCCCATCGGGTGACGGCCGACCGGCTGTTCCTCGACGACGGCGCGGAGCTGGCCCGCCACCTCGACTGCCGCCTGTCGGCCCGTGGTTTCGACTACGGCGGCCCCCGCTACAGCGAGCAGCACTGCGGCGCCGAAGGCCTGCTCGGCCTCCGCTACTTCGGGGCGCACTTGGCCACCGACCTCGGCCGCTACCTGAGCGACCGCCGCGTCACCTACTACCCCGTGGCCCGGACCGGCGCGCCGAGCGGGCACTTCGCGTTCACGACGGTGTGGCTGTACCAGGACGACAGCAAGTGGCACCGGACGACTGCTTTTCCGGTCACCTCCGCGTATTCGCTGCGCCACCGCACCGCGTCGGTGTCGTTCACGAGCAGTCACACGCCTTACCTGATCGACGCGGGACGGGCGGCGGTGATCGAGTCCGTCGTGGCGGGCCAGCACGGCATCGGCCCGCTGCTGGGGTGCACGCTGCTCACCCGCCCGCTCGGCCCGTTTCGCATCCGCGACGCGCGCGACGGCGATGTCGTGGCCCGGCTGGTGACGAAGGCGGTGGTGACGCGGGAGCAGGTGCTGCTGAGCGTCCAGCAGCTGTGGGTGGCGGAGGAGCAGCGGGTGACGCTGTTCGCGGTGGTCCCGGCGGCCGGGTGCGAGTTCCTGGCCGGGCTGCCTTATGTGGAGGAAACCGAAGCGGGCCAACGCAAGATCGTCTCGGTGGCTTTGCCGGGCGGAGCACCGTTCGACCTGAGCGAGCCCGGTGCGGTGCTGCACACCAGCGGCACGCTGCACGCGGGCAGCCTGGCCATCACGTCGGGGGCGTCGCTGCGGGTGGTCAACCCCCCGGCGGGCCGGACGAGCTTCAACAGCCCGGAAACGATCGGATTGACGCAGGAGCAGCTGGCGTTCTCCCTGGCCGACGACCCCCGCGGCTACGGAAACCCGGACGCGGGCTGGCAGCGCGTGACCGACACGAACCACGTCCTCGCGGGCCCACTGCCGGATTCCCCGCCGGGATCAGCCGTCTTCGCGGTGCGGTACGGCCCGCACGGTGATGCCCCCTTCACCGTCGGGGTGCATGCATCGGCTGACGGTCTGGTGATCGACGCGCCGGGTTTCTCGGTCGTCGTCGGCGATCCCGCGGGCGACGCGGAGGGGGAGCCGACCCTCCGGGTGACGGCGCGGCCATGACGGCACCCGGTCGAACCGCAGCACGTCGTGCAGCTCCGCGAGCTTGGCCGAGACGTGCTCGGCGGTCCCGATCATCAGGTGCTGCCCGGCCCGCGTCCCCAGCTCGAACTGCTCGGACGTGACCAGGAAGCCACCGCCACCCGGGTGCTTGGGGCGCAGGAAGTCCCGGTAGCAGGGATAGACCGCCGTCGCCTCCCGCGTGCTCGGCGCGCCGAAGTAGTGGCCCCCGACGCCCAGCCACACCGGCAAGGGCTCCTGCACGGCCCTCGGCAGGATCGCCGCGTCATCGAGCGGAGGACGGAACCGGCCCTCCCACGTGACGACCGGTCGTGCCCGGATGTTCAGCAGCAGCCCGAGTTTCTCCTCGAACGCGTCGTCGTAGTCGCGGAGGGGCACGCCGAAGAGCCGGAACGGTTCGGGGTAGGCGCTGCGGCCCGCGGTGATCTCGGCGCGGCCCGCGCTCAGCACGTCGAGCGTGGCGAAGTCCTGGTAGCCCCGGACCGGGTCGAGGGCGCTCAGGGTGGGGACGGAACTGGTGAGCCGCACCCGGCTCGTCCTCGACGCGATCGCGGCCGGCACGACCGCCGGTGAGGACACCGCGAAGTCCGGGTTGTGGTGCTCGCCCAGCCCGAAGTGATCCAGCCCGAGCTCGTCGGCCAGCACGGCGAGCGAAACGATCTGTTCGACGCGGTCCTCGGGCGTGCGGCGGGTGCCGTCGACGGTGACCGGCTGGACGTCGGCCAGCGACGCGATCCCGATGTCGACCGGCCCGCTCACACTCGGACCGCTTCCTCTTCGTCGACCGGGAGCCAGCCCTCGCCGAGGTGGATTTCGCCCAGGTGGTGGTACGCGTCGGGGCCCCGGCGCGTGAACGTGTCGCGCAGGGGCACGGTGGCGCCGTGCATGGTGATGGTTCCCAGGAACCGCAACTGCTCGCCCACCCAGCCCGCGGAGCGCTGGACCGCGCGTCCGCCGTTGCTGTCGTACCAGTCGGCGACGAATTCGCCGGCGGCCGGGTCGTAGCCCCACACGTAGCGGGCACTCAGCGGGGCCGGGTTCTCCGGGGTCGGCAGTTCTGCCGTGCCCAGCGTGATCCAGAAGCCGCGCTGCTCCCGGGCGCCGTCGATCCGCATCCGGATCGGCTTGCGCGGGCCGAACGGGGTTTCGTGGAAGACACCGGGCGCGTCCCAGCCGCCCACGAAGAAGTCCAGCTCGCGCAGGCGCTCGTGCGGGACCGGGGCGCCGGTTCCCATCGGATCGGCTGTCATGGGGTTCCTCCCTGTTCGCTTCACATTTCAAAGTACACTATTGAAAACATAGTAGGCAACGAAAGCCAGAGCGGGCTACGGTGGTCGGCGACATGGAGGCGAAACCCGAAGAGCCGGCGCCCGCGAACGAGCGCCCCGACTTCCACACGGCCATCGAGCTGATCGGCCGCCGGTGGACCGGCGTGATCTTGGACCAGCTGCGCTCGGGCGCGTTGCGGTTCACCGAGCTGCGCGAACGCATCCCCCGGATCACCGACGCGATGCTTTCCCAGCGGCTCAAGGAACTCGAGCTGGCCGGCGTCGTGGAGCGGGTGGTCACGGTCGCCCGGCCGGTCGAGGTCCGGTACGCGCTCACGGCCATCGGCTCGCGGCTGGGGCCGGTGCTGGACGCGGTCAAGGCCTGGAGCGCCGACTGGGCGGCGCACCAGGCGGGAGAACTCGGCTGAGCATCGGCGGCTGAGCTGACCGGACGCCGCGAAGTCTGGCACGATCAGGCCATGGCCACGGTCCGGCGGAGGAGCGCACTGGCGGCGGCCGCCGCCCTGCTGCTGGCGCCCGCTGCTTGCACCGGCGGCTTCGGGAATCTCCGGCTGCGGATCGCCGCGGGCAACCCCGGCGGCGTCTACGACAAGCTCGCCCAGACCCTCGCCAACGCCTGGCAGGCCGGCCTGGGCATCGAGCGGCCGCAGGTGCTGCAGACCGACGGCTCGCCCGACAACGTCGCCAAGGTGCTCCTCGGCCAGGCCGACGTCGCCTTCGTCGCCGCCGACGTGGCCGAGGAGCAGCACAAGACCCACCCGGAACTGGCCGCGCTCGCCCGGATCCACGACGACTACCTGCACGTCGTGGTCCGCGCCGACTCCGACATCCGGTCGGGGGACCAGCTGCGCGGCCACCGCATCGCGATCGGCTCGCCGGCCTCCGGCGTCGAGTTCATCGCGTACAAGCTGCTCTCCGCCGCCGGCCTGACCAGCTCGGTCAGTACGAGCCTCCACGGCCTCGACGACTCCATCGCCGCGCTGCTGCGCGGCGACGTCGACGCGTTCTTCTGGTCCGGCGGGCTGCCGACGCCGAGAATCGTGACGTACCAGAACCAGCTGCGGCTGGTCGACATCGGCGACCAGATGCCGAAAATGCGGACGCTCAGCGAGGTCTACGGCACCGCGACCATCCCCGCGAGCACCTACAACCAGTTCCTGCCGGTGACAACGCTGATCGTGCCGAACTTCCTGGTGGTGCGGCAGTCGATGAACGCCGACGTCGCCGAGGCGCTGGTCCGCGGCCTGTTCGACGCCCGGCACCAGCTCGCGCAGGCCAGCCCGGCGGCGCTGTCGATCGACGTGCACCCCGGCATCGAGACCCAGCCGCTCCCCCTCCACCCCGGGGCACTCCGCTACTTCCGGACGGAAAAGACCTACCTACCTGGCTAGCCGGCCGGGAACGTCATCGTGATCCGGAGGCCGCCGCCTTCGGGCAGGTCCAACTCGAGTTCACCGTCGGCATGCGCGACGAGCTCGCTGACGATCGCCAGGCCCAGCCCCGAGCCGGGCACGTTCTGGTGGGCGGGGCTGCGCCAGAACCGGTCCCGCGCGCGGTCGAGCTCCTCGGGCCGCAGGCCCGACCCGTGATCGCGCACCGACAGGCGCACCCGGTCGCCGTCGCGCTCGACGGCGACCCGGATCTCGGTGCCGGCCGCGGTGAACTTCAGCGCGTTGTCGAGCAGTGCGTCCAGGATCGTCTCGGCACCCCGCGGCGGCAGGCACACCCGCGTGCCGCTGCCGGCGGTGTCGACGATCAGCCGGACGTCCCGCGCCTGGCCGACCACCGTCCAGTCGGCGACCCGCTCGGCGACGACGTCGTCGAGCACCACCGGGTCCAGCTCCCCGCCCGACGCCTCGGCGCGGGCCATCGAAAGCAGCCCGTCCAGGATCTGGTGCAGCCGCCCCGCATCGACCCGCGCGGCATCCAGGTCGGCGGACGCCGGCTCGTCGTCGACGTGCCCTTCGAGGTTGCCCAGCCGGATCTTCAGCGCCGTCAGCGGATTGCGCAGCTGGTGGGAGGCGTCGGCGACGAACGCGCGCTGCGCGGCCAGCGCGCCGGACACGCTCTCGGCCATCCGGTCGAAGGACCGGCCGAGCTGCCGCAGCTCCGGCGGCCCGCCGCTCTCCCCCACCGGCTCGGCCTCCCGCCCGCTGACCACGGACGCCACCAGCGCTCCGGTGGCGTCGTCGAGCCGCTGCACCGGCCGCAGGATCCACCGGACCACCGGGATCGCCACGGCCAGCGCGAGCGTGAACGCGAGGATCCCGCCCGTGGCGAGCAGCAGCCACCACCACAGCACCTCGGCCCGCTCGGCCCCGGTGTCGGACACGGTCACCACCGCGCCGTGCACCTCGCCGTCGGCGAGCACCGGTTCGGCGAGCACCAGCGGCGTGGCGTCCCACGGCATCAGCACGCCGCCGGACTGGGAGCGGCGCCCGGCCAGCGCCTCGTGGGCCGGTCCGCTGATCTGCTCGGCGTGGGTGTCGAGCCGCGCGGCATTCGGCCCCAGCGAGCTGGCCACCTGCTTGCCGTCCTGGTCGAAGACCAGCACCTGGACGCCGTACACCTCGGTGTAGCGGCGCAGGGCGGAGTCGACCAGGTCCGGCTTGTTGTCCAGCAGCGGGCGCTGCGCGAGCGACGCGAACCGGGCCGTGTCGGTCAGCCGGTCGAGGAACAGGTCCTGCTGCACACCGGCGGCGATGCTCCTGCCCAGCGGGATGCCCAGGCCGAACACCAGCAACGCCACCAGCGTCAGCACGATGCCCTGCAGCCGGACGCGCACGCCCCTCAGCTCCGGGCGACCTGGCCGCCGAGCCGGTACCCGACCCCGCGGACCGTTTCGATGAGCGCCGGGCGGCCCAGCTTCGTCCGCAGCGTCGCGACGTGGACGTCCAGCGAACGGCTCTCCGCGGGACCGCGGTGGCCCCACACCTCGGTGAGCACGTGCTCGCGCGAGCAGACCGCGCCGCGCGCGCCCGCCACCAGCGCGAGCACCTGGAACTCCTTGCGGGACAGCGCGACCGCCTTGCCGTCGACCAGCACCTCGTGCCGGGAGACGTCGACGGTGACGTCCCCGACCCGGATGACCACCGGCTCGGCGGCGCCGTGCTCCCCGCGGCGGCGGCGCACGGCTTCGACCCTGGCCATCAGCTCCTCGACGTCGTAGGGCTTGACCAGGTAGTCGTCGGCGCCCGCGCGCAGGCCCTGGATCCGGTCGTCGACCTCGCCGCGCGCCGAGACGACGATGATCGCGACGTCGCTGACCGCGCGGATCTGGCGGCACAGCGTCACGCCGTCGATGTCCGGCAGGCCGAGGTCGAGCAGGATGACGTCGACCTCGTGCACCCGGTCGAGGACCCCGGCGCCGGTGGCCAGCCGGGCGATCGCCAGGCCGCGGCGGGTCAGCGCCGGGATGAGCGCGCCCGCGACCCGGTCGTCGTCCTCCACCAGCAGCACCCGCACCCGTCCGCCTCCCATGGTGACCTGCTTCACCGGCCGGTAGGGCGAACTCTAGGACGTCCGGGCAGGTCCTGCACCGGCCACCCGGACGGTCACTCCCCGTGACCCCCGGTGGACACCCGCCAAAATGGACATCGATACTCACTTGAAACCCTAAGTATTGCTCAAGCGGCCTTGCCAGCCGGTGCAGCAACGGTAGGTTCTCGCCATCGCGTGGTGACCCATGCCCGATTTGCACGAACGACCCGGGAGGCCAGATGACCGCGGAGGTGGCGGCGCCGATGATCAAGGCGTCCGCCGTGAACAAGTACTTCGGCGACCTGCACGTGCTCAGGGAAATCACGCTCGAGGTGCCTCGCGGCCAGGTCGTCGTGGTGCTCGGCCCGTCGGGCTCGGGCAAGTCGACCCTGTGCCGGGCGATCAACCGGCTCGAGCCGATCAACTCGGGCGAGATCGCCGTCGACGGCGTTCCGCTGCCCGCCGAGGGCAAGGCCCTGGCCGCGCTGCGGGCCGACGTCGGCATGGTGTTCCAGTCGTTCAACCTGTTCGCGCACAAGACCATCGTCGAGAACGTCATGCTCGCGCCGGTGAAGGTCCGCAAGACCTCGCAGGCCGAAGCGCGCAAGACGGCGATGGAGCTGCTGGAGCGGGTCGGCATCGCCAACCAGGCCGACAAGTACCCGGCGCAGCTTTCGGGTGGCCAGCAGCAGCGCGTCGCCATCGCGCGGGCGCTGGCGATGCGACCCAAGGTCATGCTGTTCGACGAGCCGACCTCGGCGCTGGACCCGGAGATGGTCCAGGAGGTCCTCGACGTCATGACGGGGCTGGCCAAGGACGGCATGACGATGCTCGTCGTCACCCACGAGATGGGCTTCGCCCGGCGGGCAGCCGATCGGGTGATTTTCATGGCCGACGGCGAGATCGTCGAGGACACGACGCCGGAATCGTTCTTCACCGCGCCCAAGAGCGAGCGCGCGAAGGACTTCCTCGGCAAGATCCTTACCCACTGAGCACGGTCCGCGGCGCCGTCGGCGCCCGGGTGATCGACACACAGGAGAGATTCACATGAGGATCCGCACCCTCGCGGTGGGACTGCTCGCCGGTGGGCTGGCGCTGACCACGCTGACCGCCTGCGGCAAGGAAGGCACGCCGACCTCGCCGGGTTCGGGCGCCCAGAGCGGCACGAACGCCCCCGCCGCGCTGACCTACCCGGTCGCGACCGGCGTCGACCTGGCCGGCTCCCCGGTGTTCGCCAAGATGAAGTCGGCCGGCGCGCTGACCGTCGGCGCCAAGGACGACCAGCCGGGCCTCGGCATGAAGGACCCGACGACCGGCAAGTTCGGCGGCTTCGACATCGAGATCGCGAAGCTCGTCTCGGCCGGCCTCGGCTTCGACCCGGAGAAGATCACCTTCCGCACGGTCGACTCGGGCGCGCGTGAGCAGACGATCGCGAACGGCGACGTGAACTACTACGTCGGCACGTACTCGATCACCGACAAGCGCAAGGCGCTCGTCTCCTTCGCCGGCCCGTACTTCCTCGCCGGCCAGGACCTGCTGGTGCGCAAGGACGACAGCTCGATCACCGGCAAGGACGCCCTCAAGGGCAAGAAGGTCTGCTCGGTCACCGGCTCGACCCCGATCCAGAAGATCCGCTCGGAGAACCTGACCGAGCCGGGCAACATCGTCGAGTTCCAGAAGTACTCGCAGTGCGTCGAGAAGCTGCAGTCGAAGGACGTCGACGCGGTCACCACCGACGACGCGATCCTCAAGGGCTACGCGGCCCAGGAGCCGGACACCCTGAAGGTCGTCGGCCAGACGTTCTCCACGGAGAAGTACGGCATCGGCCTCAACAAGGACGACAAGGTCCTGCGCGACAAGGTCAACGAGATCCTGCAGAAGGCGCTGGACGACGGCACCTGGCAGAAGATCTACGACGCGACCCTCGGCAAGTCGGGCTCGGCCGCCAAGAAGCCGACCCTCGAGAAGTACTGACACTCGCGTGACGGCCGGTGGATCGGGTTTCCCGGTCCACCGGCCTTCTCCATCCACCCCTTGACCACGGACGCGGGGAAGGCTCCATGGACGTCCTGCTCAACAACCTGGACCTGTTCGGTCCGTTCTTCCTCACCACGATCGAGCTGTTCCTGCTCTCGGCCGTGGGCAGCCTGGTCTGGGGCACGATCCTGGCCATGCTGCGGGTGAGCCCGGTCCCGGTCTTCCGCGCCGTCGGCACGGCGTACGTGACGATCGCCCGGAACACGCCGCTCACCCTGGTGTTCGCGTTCTTCGTGTTCGCGTACCCGCTGCTCGACATCGTCAAGCTCGACTACTTCCCGGCCGCGGTGGTCGCCCTGACCGTGTACACCTCGGCGTTCATCTGCGAGGTCGTGCGCTCGGGCATCAACACCGTGCCGGTCGGCCAGGCCGAGGCGGGCCGCGCGCTGGGGCTGACCTTCGGCCAGATCCTCGGCCAGGTCGTGCTCCCGCAGGCGCTGCGTTCGGTCGTCCCGCCGCTGATCAGCACCCTGATCGCGTTGCTGAAGAACACCACCATCGCCGCCGGTTTCTCGGTCGCGGAGGCCGGGGCGATCCGCTCGTACCTGTCCGAACGCGGCGAGAACCAGCTGATCGGCCTGCTGTGGGTCGCGCTCGGGTTCATCGTCCTGGTCGCCGTGCTGTCGTTCGTCCAACGCAGCCTGGAGAAGCGCTGGAGCGTGGCCCGATGAGCAACGTTTTGTTCGACGTCCCGGGCCCGAAGGCCCGGCTGCGCTACCGCACCTACGCGGTGGTCGGCACCCTCGTGGTCCTCGCGTTCCTCGGCTACATCGGGTGGCGCTTCTACGACAGCGGCCAGTTCACCGCCCGCAAGTGGGAGTGGCTGCAGTACGCGCAGGTGCAGCGCGACCTGGGCAACGCGGTGCTTTCGACGCTCCAGGCGTTCGCCGCCGCGGCCGTGCTGGCGCTGGTCTTCGGCGCGATCTTCGCGGCCGGCCGGCTGTCGGACCACGCCTGGATCCGCCGGATCGCCGGCTTCGTCGTCGAGTTCTTCCGCGCCATCCCCGCGCTGATCCTGATGTTCCTGTTCTACTTCGGCCTGCCGACCGTCGGCGTGCCGACGAGCCCGTTCCTCGGCGTGGTCCTCGGCCTGACGCTGTACAACGGCTCGGTGCTCGCCGAGGTCTTCCGCGCGGGCATCCAGTCGCTGCCGAAGGGCCAGAGCGAAGCCGCGTACGCGCTGGGCATGCGCAAGACGCAGGTGATGTTCCTGGTTCTGCTGCCGCAGGCGGTCCGGGCGATGCTGCCGACGATCATCAGCCAGCTCGTCGTGCTGCTGAAGGACACCGCGCTCGGCTTCATCATCACCTACCAGGAGCTGCTCTACTACGCCCGCTACATCGGTTCACAGGGGACGTTCGGGCGGCCGATCGTGCCGTCGACGATCGTGGCGACCGCCATCTACGTGGTGATGTGCCTGCTGCTGACGGCGCTGGCGACGTACCTGGAGCGGCGC
Source organism: Amycolatopsis sp. CA-126428 (assembly GCF_002904335.1). GTDB lineage: Bacteria > Actinomycetota > Actinomycetes > Mycobacteriales > Pseudonocardiaceae > Amycolatopsis. The sequence goes on from NZ_PPHF01000081.1 coordinate 32,708, forward strand.
AACCGCCGCAACAAGAAGGTCGTGGCGGCCCCGCCCGCGGCGACCGACAACCTCGTGGCCGCTTCGGCCTGAGTCACCCGTTCGAGGCCCCCGGGACACGTCCCGGGGGCCTTGTCGTGTCCCGGGGCGTCCCCTAGCGTCGGCGGCATGGGTGTCGCACTGGTGACCGGCAGTTCCCGGGGTCTCGGCCGGGTGATCGCGCGCCGGCTGGCCCGCGACGGGTTCGCCGTCGCGGTCAACGGCCGGCACGACAACGCCGACCTCAAGACGGCCGCGGAGGCCATCCTCGCCGAGGGCGGCCGCGCGGCGGCGTTCGCGGCGGACGTGACCGACCGCCGCCAGGCCGGCGACCTGGTCGACGCCGTCACGGCGTTGCTGGGCCCGATCGGGGTGCTGGTGCTCAACGCGACCGGCCCGCAGCCGGAGGCACCGGTGTCGTCGGTCGGCTGGCCGGATCACCTGGCCCAGCTGGACTTCTTCGTGCGGTCGCCGCTGCTGCTGGGCCACGCGGTGCTGCCGGGGATGCGCGCCCGCCGCCACGGCCGCATCGTGCACATCGACTCGGAGGTGGCGGACCGCCCGCCCCCGGGCCGCTCGGCGTACGCGACGGCGAAGAGCGCCCAGATCGGCCTGGCCCGGGCGTGGGCACGCGAACTGGCCCCGGACGGCATCACGGTCAACACGGTGGCGCCCGGGTTCATCCCGGTGGAGCGGCACGCGGAGGTACCGGAAGCCGAGCGCGAGGAGTACCGGTCGTCAGTCCCGGTGGGACGGCTGGGCACGCCCGAGGAGGTGGCCGCGGCGGTGAGCTTCTTCGCCTCGGAAGAGGCAGGCTTCATCACCGGCCAACGCCTCCTCGTCGACGGCGGCCGCGCGCTCGGTTAGCTGCCCTGCTGTGTGTGGTCAGGGTTGGGTCTTCTGGACAAGCCTTTCATCCGGGATCTGGCCGGCCAGGCCGCCGTGGGGGCGGTGGAGGTGAATGATCTTCTCGACCCACCTCGGGAGGGGTGATGGTCGGGCAGTGCAGCGGGGTGCTCGAGCACCGGGAGAACACGGTGCGGCTGATGCCGTAATACCGGCAGGTCGCCGCGACGTTGCCGCAACAACCTCGGTCAATTTCGGAGTTAGAGGTCAGTTCAGAATGAGTCGGCGTGTCGTCTTGCCTGACATGCGGGACTTTCCAAAATGTTGGTATGCGTGAGGAGGTTCTGACCGACCAGCTGTGGGAGCGGCTGGAGCCACTGCTTCCGGTGCATCCACGGCGGTTCCGCTATCCGGGTCGCAAGCGTGCTGATGATCGTGCTGCACTCGAAGGCATCCTGTACGTGATCCGCACCGGCATCGGATGGAATCGCCTGCCCACCGCGCTGTTCGGCGCCTCCGGGGCCACCTGCTGGCGGCGGCTGACCGAGTGGCACGAGGCCGGTATCTGGCAGCAGCTGCACGAACGCCTGCTCGCCGAACTGCGGGCCGCCGGGTTGCTGGATCTGTCCGCTGCGCTGGTCGACTCCGCTCACCTGCGTGCCCTCAAAGGGGGGAGCACACCGGCCCCAGCCCGGTCGACCGGCGCAAGCTTGGCTCGAAGCACCATCTGATCACCGACGCCCACTGCACCCCGTTGGCGGTCACGCTGACCGGCGGCCACCGCAATGACGTCACTCAGCTGATTCCGCTGGTCGACGCCATTCCGCCGATCCGTGGCGTGGTCGGCAAGCCTCGGCGCCGGCCGCGGCGGCTCTACGCCGATCGCGGCTACGACCACGACAAGTACCGCCGCCTCGTCCGGGCCCGCGGCATCACTCCGCACATCGCCCGCCGCGGCGTCGAGCACGGCTCCGGCCTGGGCACCATCCGCTGGCCGGTCGAGCGCGCCTTCGCCTGGCTCAAGAACTTCCGCCGACTGCGCATCCGCACCGAACGACGAGCCGACGTGCATCAAGCCATCCTCAGCCGCGCCTGCTCCGTGATCTGCCTCCGCAAACTCATTCTGAACTGACCCCTTAGCCCGTCACGGAGCCGGCGCGAGGCTCCCGTCCGCGTCGTTCACCCCTGCTCCCCCTGCGTGCCCGATACGTCCTTTGTGGACGGTAACTCCCCCGCGGCGCCGTTCCGCCGCGTGCGGTGCAGCACGCCGAGCACACCCAGAACCAGCGCGAGCGCCACCCCCAGCGCGGCCCACATCGCGACGTGCAGCTGCAGCAGCCCGCCCGCGAAGGCCCCCACGAGCATCGCCCCCACGGCGGCGACCTTCCGCAGCGGGCGCGAACCCGGCCCGCCGGCCGCCTTCGAATCCGCCGCGAAACCGGTCAGCGTCATCGTCAGCACCGTCGTCGTCAGATCGGGCGCGCCGATGCGGCGGACGGCCGCGTTCTGCAGGCCCATCGCCAGCCCGAGCACGACGATCAGCAGTTCACTGCCCAGCCGCGTCTCACTGCCCAGGGTCGCCGACAGCACGACGGCCACCGCGATCAGCGCCGCCTGCGCCGCGGTCGCCTGCCGCAGGGCGTCGTAGTCGTCTTCGCGCCGGGCCAGCCGCCCGCCGGCGAGCGCGCCGGCCAGGAACGCGAGCACGGCTGTCAGCGACGCGAGCACCGACAACGTCGTCTCCCCCGCCGCCGCGAAGCCGAGGAACACGACGTTCCCGGTCATGTTGGCGACGAAGACGCGCCCCAGCCCGAGGAAGCTGACGGCGTCGACCACGCCGGTGACGACGGTCAGCGTCAGCAGCAGGACGGCCAGGTCCCGTGGTTTCGGTTCAGCCATGACTGCATTCAACACCGATCGCGCGTCGATTCCAAATGAGTATTTCGTATATCGCTTAAGAAAGCGCGAAGCAGCTTCGCCCGCGAAGCGCCTTCACAGCGCTTCGCACGCTGCTTCTGTTGTCACACAGGCGGAACAGCGACCTCCTTGCGGTGAATCCGCGCGCGGCGAGCGGCGTTTTGTCGGAGGTTCCCTCTACCGTCCGTGGCATGACCGAAAAGAGCACGGTGCGCACGCGGGAAATGGCCTGCGAACTCAAGAGCCAGCGCGAGCTGAAACGGCTGACCCTGCGCGAGCTGGCCCGCCGCGCGGACTGGTCGGCTTCGAAGGTGTCCGCCTGGGAGAACGGCCGGAGCATCTCGCCGATCGACGCGGCGATCTACCTCGCCCACTGCGGCACCAAGGCCGCGGAACGCGCGCGGCTCCTCGAACTGACCAAGCCGCCCGGCGACCTCTACTGGGTGCGGCCCTACTTCGACAAGCTCGTCGACCCGATGAAGTCCCTCATCATCCAGGAAAACCTCGCGCGATCGATCACCTACTACAGCCCGGCCGCCCTCCCCGGGATGCTGCAGACGGAGGAGTACGTCCACACCTGTTTCGAACTCACCGGCCGCTACACCTCCGACCGGCTCGGCATGCTGACGCGGGCCCGGGTGGACCGGCAGCAGCTGCTGCAGCGCCACGCCCCGCCGGTCTGCACCTTCTTCGTGCACGAGCGCGCTTTGCGCTCGGTCGTCGGAAATCCGGCGCTCATGCACGAGCAGCTGCAGAACCTCGTGCTCACCACGAACCTGCCGCACTGCGTCATCCGGGTGGTGCCGGAGTCGGATCCGACGTTCCGCGTGCTGAGCACGACCTTCACGGTCATGGAGTTCCCCGAACACGCCCCGGTGGTCTACGAAGAGACCTACACCGCGGGCTTGTTCGTGGACGACCGCATCGCCGTGGAGGCCTTCTACCTTCTCGTCACGAGGCTGGAACAAGTGGCCCTCTCCGAGGGACAATCACGGGAGTGGCTCGTCCGGTTCTCGGACGAGTACGAACGCCGGAGGGAGTGATCGAGGGTGGCCCGCGAGCGGACTTGGTTCAAGAGCAGCCACAGCGAAGGCCAGGAACACCAGACGTGTGTGGAGGTGGCCCTGACTTCGCAGGTCACCGCGGTCCGCGACTCGAAGGCGCCCGCCACCGGGCATCTGACGGTCCCCCACGCCGCGTGGAACGCGCTGCTCAGCTCACTGCGCTGACGCGTTTCCCGTCGTGCCAGACCGCCCGGGTCCGCCCGGGCAGGTCAGTCACGTCGAGATCCGTGCCGTCCAGCAGCACCAGGTCGGCGCGCAACCCGGGCTCGACCCGACCGCGGTCGTCGTCGAGCCGGAGCAGACGAGCCGCCTCGGAGGTGGCCGCCTTCAGGGCGGCCGCCTCGCCGAGCACCGCGGCCAGCAGCCACAGCTCGGTCGTCAAGTCGACATGGGGACGCGGGGCGAGGTCGGAACCGGCGGCGACGCGGACACCGGCTTCCACCGCGAGCCGAAGCGAGCGGCGGTGCGTCTCGGCGAACTCGCTGTCGCTGATCGGCGAGAGCGTCGGCACGTACCAGGCGTGCTCGAGGGCGGCCGCGGCGTCGTCGTCGAGGAAGGTGCCGTGCTCGATGCTGCGCGCTCCCGCGCGGGCGGCCGAGACGACGGCGGCGGAGGTGTGCGCGTGGGCCAGCACGTCCCGGCCGGCGCGGCGGGCCTCGTCGACCAGTGCGGCGAGCTCGTCGTCGGTCGGGCGGACGTCGACACCGTCTCGCACCGCCCGCATGGCCCCGCCGGCGCCGACCTTGATCCAGTCGGCGCCGGCGCGCACCATCCGGCGAACCGCCGCGCGGGCGGCGTCCGGCCCATCGAACAGCGGGTCGGGCAGCGACGGGTCACCGTAGTGGTCGACGGCGCCCGCGGGCGCCTCCCAGCTGTCGCCGAGCCCACCGGTCGGCGACAGCTGCCGCAGGCTGACCAGCAGGTCGGGCCCGGCGATCCACCCTTCGCGCAGGGCGTGCTTGAACCCGGCATCGGCGCCCCAGGCGTCCCGGACGGTGGTGATCCCGCGCGCCAGCAGCCCGCGCAGCACGGGCACGGCTTCGAGGATCCGCGCACTGCGCGGCACTGGCTCGGGCCGGGGAAAAGCCACGTGCACGTGACAATCGATGAGCCCGGGGATCAGCAGGCCGCCCGAGCAGTCGACGCGCTCGCCGTCGAGGCCCGCCCCCACCTCGGCGATTCGCGAGCCGTCCAGCCGGACGTCCGCACGGACGCTCTCCCCGGTTTCGGGATCGAACACCCGCGCCCCGGCGAGCACCGTCACCGCAGGTCCTTGCGATAGATCAGGAAGTCGCACGGCGTGGCCAGCGACGGCGCGAGGTGCGGGTAGTCCTCGGCGAGGTCCCGCGGCACGAGCAGCTCGAGCGGCCTCTCCCGGCACCCGGTCGCCTGCCTCGCCCGCTCGGCGAACCGCACGAGCTCCTGCTCGGCGCCGACCCCCCGCCGCGCCGGACCGGCGGCGACCATGCGGAGTCCCCCGGTCGCGTCGCCGAGCCGCACCCGCTCGACCACCGCGGCTGCGGCGGACGGCGGCAGCAGTTCGATCTCCATGCCCCACCTTGGCACGCGCGGACGAAAAGACGCTCGCGAACCGGCCTGAGGCGCGGTTCGCGAGCGTCGAGGAGAAAGCCCTACTTGTCCCGGCGGAAGAGCTTGTTGCCCAGCCACACGATCGGGTCGTACTTGCGGTCCGCGACGCGCTCCTTCATCGGGATCAGTGCGTTGTCCGTGATGTGGATCCCCTCCGGGCACACCTCGGAGCAGCACTTCGTGATGTTGCAGTACCCGAGGCCGTGCTCGTCCTGGGCCGCGTCCCGGCGGTCCGCGACGTCCAGCGGGTGCATCTCCAGCTCGGCGATGCGCATCAGGTACCGCGGCCCGGCAAAGGCTTCCTTGTTCTCCTCGTGGTCACGCACCACGTGGCAGGTGTTCTGGCACAGGAAGCACTCGATGCACTTGCGGAACTCCTGCGAGCGCTCGACGTCCACCTGCTGCATCCGGTACTCGCCCGGTTTCAGGTCCGCCGGCGGGGTGAACGACGGGATCTCGCGCGCCTTCGTGTAGTTGAACGACACGTCGGTGACGAGGTCGCGGATCACCGGGAACGTCCGCATCGGCGTCACCGTGATCACCTCGTCCTCGGTGAACGTCGACATCCGCGTCATGCACAGCAGGCGCGGCTTTCCGTTGATCTCCGCCGAGCACGAGCCGCACTTGCCCGCTTTGCAGTTCCACCGCACGGCGAGGTCCGACGCCTGGGTGGCCTGCAGCCGGTGGATGATGTCGAGGACGACCTCGCCCTCGTTCACCTCCACGGTGAAGTCCTGCAGCTCGCCGCCGGTGTCGTCGCCGCGCCAGACGCGGAAACTCGCCTTGTAGGTCATGCCTTGCTCCCAGGGTGCGCCTCGAGCTCGCCGTCGGTGTAGTACTTCCCGAGTTCGCCGAACTCGAACAGCTCCAGCAGGTCCTGCCGCAGCGGCACCTGCTCCTTCACCTCGACCCCGATGTCCGGCACCACCGGGTTCTCGCCGGGGGAAGCCGAGCACACGAGGAGCTTGTTGCGCCAGTCCGCTTCCATGCCCGGGAAGTCGTCCCGCGTGTGCCCGCCGCGGCTTTCGGTCCGCGTCAGCGCCGCCTTCGCGACGCACTCGCTGACCATCAGCATGTTGCGCAGGTCGATCGCCAGGTGCCAGCCGGGGTTGAACTGCCGGTGCCCTTCGACGGTGACGCGCAGGATCCGCTGCCGCAGCTCGGCCAGCTTCGTCAGCGCCTGCTCGATCTCCTCCGCCTTGCGGATGATGCCGACCAGGTCGTTCATCGACTGCTGCAGCTCGGTGTGCAGGGTGTAGGGGTTCTCCGCCGAGGCACCCGCGGGCGGGTCGAACGGCGCGAGCGCCATCTTCGCCGCGGCGTCCACATCGGACTCGTCGACGGCGGGCCTGCCGTCGAGGCCGTGCACGTACTCGGCCGCGCCGAGCCCGGCGCGGCGGCCGAACACCAGCAGGTCGGACAGCGAGTTGCCGCCGAGCCGGTTGGAGCCGTGCATGCCGCCCGAGCACTCGCCGGCCGCGAACAGGCCGGGCACGCTCGCCGCGGCCGTGTCCGGGTCGACTTCGATGCCGCCCATGACGTAGTGGCAGGTCGGGCCGACCTCCATCGGCTCCGCGGTGATGTCGACGTCCGCCAGCTCCTTGAACTGGTGGTACATCGACGGCAGCCGCTTGCGGATCTCCTCGGCCGGCAGCCGGCTGGCGATGTCGAGGAAGACGCCGCCGTGCGGGGAGCCGCGGCCCTCCTTGACCTCGGAGTTGATCGCGCGGGCCACCTCGTCGCGGGGCAGCAGGTCCGGCGTGCGCCGGTTGTTGTCCGCGTCGGCGTACCAGCGGTCGGCTTCTTCTTCGCTTTCGGCGTACTGGCCCTTGAACACCTCGGGCACGTACTCGAACATGAACCGCTTGCCGTCGGAGTTCTTGAGCACGCCGCCGTCACCGCGGACGCCTTCGGTGACGAGGATGCCCTTGACGCTCGGCGGCCAGACCATCCCGGTCGGGTGGAACTGGACGAACTCCATGTTGATCAGCTTCGCGCCGGCTCGCAGGGCCAGCGCGTGGCCGTCACCGGTGTACTCCCACGAGTTCGACGTCACCTTGAACGACTTGCCGATGCCGCCGGTGGCGAGCACGACCGCGGGCGCCTCGAAGAGGATGAACCGCCCGCTCTCGCGCCAGTAGCCGAACGCGCCGGCGATCTTCCCGTCGGTGGTGAGCAGCTCGGTGACCGTGCACTCGGCGAAGACCTTGATCTTCGCTTCGTAGTCCCCGGTCTCGGCGAAGTCCTCCTGCTGCAGCGAGACGATCTTCTGCTGCATCGTGCGGATGAGCTCGAGCCCGGTGCGGTCACCGACGTGCGCCAGCCGCGGGTACGTGTGCCCGCCGAAGTTGCGCTGGCTGATCCGGCCGTCGGCGGTGCGGTCGAACAGCGCGCCGTAGGTCTCCAGCTCCCAGACGCGGTCCGGCGCCTCCTTGGCGTGCAGCTCGGCCATCCGCCAGTTGTTGAGGAACTTCCCGCCGCGCATGGTGTCGCGGAAGTGCACCTGCCAGTTGTCGTTCGAGTTCGCGTTGCCCATCGAGGCCGCGCAGCCGCCCTCGGCCATCACCGTGTGCGCCTTGCCGAACAGGGACTTGCACACGACCGCGACGCGGAAGCCGCGTTCGCGGGCTTCGATCACGGCGCGCAGACCGGCGCCACCGGCACCGATCACCACCACGTCGTAGCTGTGCCGTTCGACCTCGGTCATAAAAGAATTCCACCTCGGAGCTGGGGGACGTCACCGTCGGGAGGACACTGTCGGGAGTGGGAAAAGTCAGTTCACGAACCTCAGGTCCGAAATCGCGCCGCTGGCCACGAGCATGACGTAGAAGTCGGTCAGCACCAGCGTGCCGAGCGTCGTCCAGGCCAGCGTCATGTGGCGGGTGTTGAGCTTCGTGACCTGCGTCCAGATCCAGTAGCGCACCGGGTGCTTGGAGAAGTGCTTCAGCCGGCCGCCGGTCACGTGCCGGCACGAGTGGCAGGAAAGCGTGTAGGCCCAGAGCAGGATCACGTTGGCGAGCAGGATGAGGTTGCCCAGCCCGAAACCGAACCCGCCGGTCTTCCCGTGGAACGCCGTGATCGCGTCGTAGGTGTTGACCAGCGAGACGACCAGCGCGACGTAGAAGAAGTAGCGGTGGACGTTCTGGATGATCAGCGGCAGCCGCGTCTCGCCGGTGTACTTGGCGTGCGGTTCCGCGACGGCACAGGCGGGCGGGGAGAACCACACCGACCGGTAGTACGCCTTGCGGTAGTAGTAGCAGGTCAGGCGGAACCCGAGCAAGAACGGCAGCACCACGAAGCCGAGCGGGATGACCCCGGGCAGGTCGCCGAACCAGTGGCCGAAGTGGCTCGAGCCCTCGACGCAGGAGGTGGACAGGCAGGGCGAGTAGAACGGCGTCAGGTAGTGGTAGTCGGGCACCCAGTACGCGGTGCGCACGAACGACCGGACCGTCGCGTAGATGATGAACGCCGACAGTCCGAGCACGGTCAGCAGCGGCTGGAGCCACCACCGGTCCGTGCGGAGGGTGCGCTCGGCGATCCGGGCTCGCTTCGGGGCCCGGACGCCGGTGCCGACGCCGTTGTCAGCGGGAGCGCTCACCGCTGGTCGCGCTTGTAGCCGCCGACGCCTTCGTCATCCGCGCCGTGCCAGAGCGCCGGGTCGTAGGGGGTGTCGGGGACGGGGACGCGCTCGGCGGCTTTCGCCTGGGCGGGCACCGCGAGGGGCACGCCGTCGAGGTCCGCGGTGTCGATGTCGAGGCGCTCGACGTCGTTGGCGAGCCGGCGCACGGCCGACGCGTCGCCGTAGCGAGAGCGCAGTGCGCCGACGCACTGCCGGAGCTGGCCGATGGTTCGCCGCAGCTCGGCGATCTCGGAGGTGGACATCATGCCTCCCGTGTGGTGGGGCTGGCAGGGAACCGGCGAAGGCAACCTTCGAAGGCTCTGCCACGCGTCGTGCAGTGTGACAACTAGCACACTAACGGTTCCGGAGGTGATCGGGGTCACGCGGGTCGATCTTCTGAATCGATTTTGATTCGGCGTTTTCCCGAGGTAGTGTGGCCAGGGTCACGACCCTGAGGCGTCAGCGCTGCCGTCCCGCGGACCACCCCACCCCAGTGATCCGGAGCCGGACATGAGCCCGACCCCATCGTTGCACCCCGTCATCGCCGAAGTCACCGCCCGTATCGCCGCGCGCAGCGCCGCCACGCGCACGGCCTACCTCGACCGCACGGCCGCCTCGTACGCCGAAGGCCCGGTCCGCCGCGGCCTCGCGTGCAGCAACCTCGCCCACGGTTTCGCCGCGATGGACGGCGTCGACAAAGAAGCGCTGCGGGCCGCGCGCGCCCCCGGTGTCGCGATCGTGTCGTCCTACAACGACATGCTGTCGGCGCACCAGCCGATGCAGGAGTACCCGGCGTGGCTGAAGAAGTCCGTGCGCTCCGCCGGCGGCGTCGCCCAGTTCGCCGGCGGCGTCCCGGCCATGTGCGACGGCATCACGCAGGGCCGCGCGGGCATGGAGCTGTCGCTGTTCAGCCGTGAGGTCATCGCGATGTCGACGGCGATCGCGCTGTCGCACGACATGTTCGACGCCGCGCTGCTGCTCGGGGTGTGCGACAAGATCGTCCCCGGCCTGCTGATCGGTGCCCTGTCGTTCGGGCACCTCCCGGCACTGCTGGTCCCCGCCGGCCCGATGAACTCCGGGCTGCCGAACAAGGAGAAGGCACGCGTCCGGCAGCTCTATGCCGAGGGCCTGGCGACCCGCGAAGACCTCCTCGACGCCGAAGCGGCGTCGTACCACTCGGCCGGCACCTGCACCTTCTACGGCACCGCCAACTCCAACCAGATGGTCGTCGAGGTGATGGGCCTGCACCTGCCCGGCGCCAGCTTCGTCCAGCCGGGTTCTTCGTTGCGCCGCGCGCTGACCGAAGAGGCCGGCCGGCGGATCGTCGCCGTTTCGCGCGGCGAGGAGTACACGCCGGTCGCGCGGATCCTCGACGAGAAGGCGTTCGTCAACGGCGTCATCGCGCTGCTGGCCACGGGCGGGTCGACCAACCACACGATGCACCTGGTCGCGATCGCCGCGGCCGCGGGCATCCAGCTGACCTGGGACGACTTCTCCGACCTCTCGGCCGTCGTGCCGCTGCTGGCGCGGGTCTACCCGAACGGCAGCGCCGATATCAACCACTTCCACGCCGCCGGCGGCATCCAGTTCCTGGTCGGCACGCTGCTCGACGCGGGGCTGCTGCACGAAGACGTCCACACGGTGGCCGGGTTCGGGCTGCACCGCTACCGCGCCGAGCCGATCCTGTCCGACGGCGAGCTGGTCTGGCGGGACGTGCCCACGCGCAGCCTCGACGAAGAGGTGCTGCGCCCGGCGTGGCGCCCCTTCGCCGCGGACGGCGGCCTGCGGATGGTCGCGGGCAACCTCGGCCGCGCGGTGGTCAAGGTGTCCGCGGTGGCGCCCGAGCACCGCGTGGTGCAGGCACCGGCCCGGGTGTTCACCACGCAGGAGGGCTTCACGGCCGCGTTCGAGGCCGGCGAGCTGAACCGCGACGTCGTCGTGGTGATCCGCCAGCAGGGTCCGCGGGCCAACGGCATGCCGGAGCTGCACGGCCTGACGCCGGCGCTGGGCGTGCTGATGGACCGCGGGCACGCGGTGGCACTGCTCACCGACGGCCGGATGTCGGGTGCGTCGGGCAAGATCCCGGCCGCGATCCAGGTGACGCCGGAGGCGGCCGCGGGCGGCCTGATCGCCCGCGTCGCGGACGGCGACGTCATCCGGCTCGACGCTTCCGCGGGCTCGCTCGACGTGCTGGTCGGTGACGAAGAACTCGCCCGGCGTGAGCTTGTGGACTCGCCGCCGTCCGAAGCATCCTGGACCGGCACCGGCCGAGAGCTGTTCGCCGCGTTGCGCCGTGCCGTCGGCCCCGCCGACCAGGGCGCATCCGTGTTCGGCGGCTTGACTCCGGAGCACCTTGGCGTCCTTTCGGGGGTCCAGGGGGGCTTGCCCCCCGGCCGGGGTCCGGGGCTTGGCCCCGGAGAACACCGAACGCCCGCTTTCGCAACCCAGGAGGTCGGTCAGTGACCACCGGTCAGGACCTGCTCGAGCTGTCCCCCGTGATGCCCGTCGTGGTGATCGACGACGCCGACGACGCGGTGCCCACGGCCCGGGCCCTGCTCGCCGGCGGGATCGGGGTCATCGAGCTGACCCTGCGCACGCGAGCGGCGTTGCCGGCGATCGAGCGCGTCGCCGCCGAGGTGCCGGACATCGTCATCGGCGCGGGCACCGTCGTCTCGCCGGACCAGGCGAAGCAGGCGGCCGACGCGGGCGCGCAGTTCCTCGTGACGCCGGGCTGCACGGACGCCGTCGTCGACGCGTGCTTCGACTCCGGGCTGCCGTTCCTGCCCGGCGCGAGCACGGTGTCCGAAGCGATGCGGCTGGCCGAACGCGGCCTGTCGGCGCTGAAGTTCTTCCCGGCGGAGGCGTCCGGCGGCGTCGCGTACCTGAAGTCGATCGCGGGTCCGTTGCCGTCGCTGAAGTTCTGCCCGACCGGCGGGATCACCGTGGCGTCAGCGCCGTCGTACCTGGCGCTGCCGAACGTCGGCTGCATCGGCGGCTCGTGGCTGACGGCCTCGCTCGACGTCGCGACGATCGAGAAGCTGGCCGCGGAGGCGGCCGCGCTGTAGCGGAGATCACTCCGCGTCGTTCCCGCACTCGAACGGCGGAATACGCGTCCGCATTCCGGGAGCACCGTTCCCACGCGCTGGAACGGTGCTCCGAGCGGGTGAGGCGCCGGTCATGGAAACCGGCGCCGTCCCGCTGAATGGCCCATCCGCCGCGCTGGTGGGTTATTTACCCGCCTGTTATCGTTCCTCCTCGCTATTCCAGCGAGGAGAATCCGTGTCCCTGACCAGCGTGGTCGCGCCCAGTCCTGCCCCCGAGACCGTTGCCGCACTCGTCGGCGAACGCCTTTCGGTGTCCGCACTTCACCAGCTCGGCGGCACTCTCGGCGGCTATTCCTTCGTCAAGGTCGTGGTCGACCGCGAGCAGGCGAAGATCCACTTTCTGAATCACGCGCGGCATTCCTTTCATGCGATCTATATCGGCGAAGAGATCCTCGGCGTCGGAGAAGAACGCGTGCGCGCCGAGATCGACTCGTACAACGAGGCCTTCTACCACGCGCCGGACCGCCGGTTCCTCCTCGGCATTCTCGCGCTGCACCCGCAGATGCTTTCGCTGGAGACGGTCGAGGTCGACACCATGCCGGCCGGGCTGATCCGCGAGTTCCACGCCTTCGTCGCGCAGTACACCGACCCGGCGCTGCCGCTGCTGTTCAAGCCGGCCAACCAGCTGCAGGAGCGGATCGTCCGGGAGATCCCGGCGAGCGAGCTGCCGCGCGTCTTCGCGCACGAGCTGTTCTCCACGGCGCCGTTCGTGCCGCTGAACCCGGGCACGGCCACCGGGCGGCTGCGCGCGTTCCGCACCGAGGCCGAGTACCGGGCCGCCACGCTGGACTGGACCGACATCATCGTGATGGACCGCGTGCCCGACGACATCCCGCGGCTGGCGGGGATCGTCAACACGCGGCACACGACGCCGTTGTCGCACACCAACGTCCTCGCCACCGGCTGGCAGATCCCGAACGCCGTCCAGCTCGGCGCCCTGGCCGAGATCGAACGCCGCGGGCTCGACGGGAAGTGGGTCGAGTACACAGTGGACGCCCAGGCGCTGTCCCTGCGGGAGGTCGACGAGCCGGCCGGCGCGGCGCCGCCGGCCTGGTACGCCCAGCGCGTCACCCTGGAGCAGCCGGAGGCCGACCACAGCCCGATCGTGAACCTCGCCCGGCTGCGTGCGTCCGACCGCCACCGCTACGGCACCAAAGCGGCCAACCTCGGCGAGCTGCACCACGTGCTGGCCCACGGGTCTCAGCGGCTGCTCGGCTTCTACCAGGTGCCGCGGCCGCCGCGGGACAACCTGCTCCCGTACCTCGCCCGGCTGCTGGACGTTCCCGCGGACGCCGACCTTTCGGCCGCGGCCCGCCGGCTGCTCGACGAGCACGTCCGCGTGCCGCGCGGCATCGCCCTGCCGTTCTCGCTGCAACGGCGGTTCCTGGAGTCGTCGCCGCGCATCCAGCAGGCCGTCGGGAAGCTGAAGATGGCCTTGGAGCTGGACGCCCGCGAGATCGAGCCGCTGTGCGTCGAGCTGCAGGGCCTGATCCGGTCGGCGCGCCTGCCGGGAGCGCTCGCCGGCGAAATCGACTCCGCGCTCGTGTCGCAGCTGGCCGGCGTGCGCGCGTTCGTCGTGCGCAGTTCGTCGAACGCCGAAGACCTCGCCGGGTTCTCGGCCGCCGGGATCTACGAGTCGCACAACCACGTCACCACGGCCGAGCGGATCTTCGCCAGCGTCAAGGAGGTCTGGGCGTCGCTGGTTTCCGTGCGCAGCGTCCGGCTGCGGCAGCAGGCCGGGATCTCCCTCGACGAGTGCTACATGGGCGTCGTGATCCAGGAGCAGGTCGGGGCGGACTTCGGCGGGGTGCTGGTGACGACGAACCCGATGAACCGCGCGGACTTCCGCACGGTGTACGTCAACGTGTCCCCTCGCGTGACGGACGTCGTCGACGGTTCGGCGCTGCCGATGCAGTACCTGTATTCGACGGTCGAGGGCGGCGGCCGCACGCTGTCCCTGGGCGACGCGCCCGCGGACCTCGACTCGCGGGCGCACGACCAGCTGCAGCGGCTGGCGATCGCCGGCCGCCTGCTGCAGGGCCACTTCTCGCCCGATTACACCTTCGACTCACCGGTGGACGTCGAGTGGCTCGCCGACGGCGAGCACCTCCACCTCGTGCAGCTGCGCCCCTATCCGGCCTGACCTTCCCGGGAGATACACGATCATGCTGGGCCTTCGCCTGCCCGCGCAACCCGCCGTTCAGCGCGCCGTCCGGCTGACCTACGGGTTCCAGTTCTTCTTCGGCCTGCTGCTGTGGGTGCCGATCTTCTACTCGTACCAGAAGCTCGCCGGGCTCTCCGACGGCGAGATCTTCGGCATCCAGAGCATCTACTACATCGTGTTCTGCCTGCTCGAGATCCCGACGGGGATGATCGCCGACCGCTTCGACTACCGCACCTCGCTGGCGGCGGGCGCCGGCGTGCTGGTGGCCGCGAACCTGGTGCCGGTGCTCTCGGGTTCGTACGCGGGTTTCCTCGTGCACTTCATCCTGATCGCCCTCGCCCGCTCGCTGGTGTCCGGGGCGCAGAGTGCGTACCTGTACGAGTACCTGCACGCTTCCGGCGCCGGGGAGCACTACCTCCGCGTGGAGGGTGTCGGCCGCGCGTACAGCCTGGTCGGCAAGATCGTGTTCTGGCCGGTGATCGGGCTGCTGATGTCCTGGAGCCTCCCCTCTCCGTATTGGCTGACGGCGATCAACGCGGGCATCGCGCTGGTCTTCGCGGGCAAGCTCCCGCCGATCCCCGGTGGCCGCCGCGTGACCGGCAAGACGGCCTCGCTGCTCGCGGGAGTCGGCGGCGCGCTGTCGGCGCTGCGTTCGTCCCGGTGGCTGGTGCTGCTGATGGTGCAGGGTGTCGCGATGTTCACGCTGGTGCGGATCTGCCAGGTGAACCTGTTCCAGCCGATCCTGGAGTCGAAGGCGCTCTCGGTGAACTGGTTCGGCGCGGTCCTGGCCGCGATGACGGTCTTCGAGGCACTGGGCGCGGCCCGCCCCCACCGGCTCCGCCGGGCGATCGGCCCGGTGGGTTCGGTGTTCACGCTGACGATCGTGATGGCGGTGTGCCTCGGGGTGATCGTGTTCGTCGGCACTTTCCCGGCGGTGGTGTTGTTGTGCGTGTTCGCGGTGGCGACGGGGATCGCGTTCCCGGTCCAGAAGCAGCTGCTGAACGACTCCATCCCGGATTCCCGCTACCGGGCCACCCTCCTGTCCATGGAGTCCATTGTGGACCGGGCGGTGTGCGCGCTGGTCGCGGTGGCGCTGGGCGCGTACCTGGCGGCCGGGCAGCTGAACGAGTTCCTGGTGCTGACGGCCGTGGTGACGTGCGTCGCGATGGGGTTGCTCGCGGTGCTGCTGCTGGCGGTCCGCAAGCACCGCTCGGACCGCCGCCGCCCGGTCCGGCGGGAGACGGTCTCGGCGTGACGTCCGGACCCGTTACCGCCGGCGCGGCTCCCGGTGGAAGTACACCGTCATGTGCAGGTCGTCTTCGCCCCCGGTGACTTCGCTGCCGAAGACGACGTCCTGCACCTGGACGTCGCCGAGTTCGTCGAGGGTGTCGGCGACCCGGCGCAGCAGAGCCCCCACGTCCCCCTGGCCCGGGCCTGCCGGGTTGCTCCGCGAGAAGTGTTCGACGGGCCAGCTGTCCGCCATCAGTCGATGACGGCGTCGTCGAGCAGGGTGGACTCCGCGCCGTACTCGCGGAGTTCCTCCCTGATCACGGTGTAGGCGAGGCCTTGCGGGTAGCCCTTGCGCGCGAGGAAGCCGAGCAGCCGCCGCAGGGCGGTCTGTTCGTCGACGTTGCCGAGCGAGCCGAGGCGTTTGCGGACCAGTTCCCTGGCCATTTGTTCTTCGGACTCGCGGTCGACCTCGCCGGCCGCTTGCGCGGCGACCTCGCCGTCGACGCCCTTGCGCCGCAGCTCGGCCACGAGCGCGGTGCGGGACAGGCCCTGGGTGGTGTGGCGGGACTTCACCCACAGCTCGGCGAACTCCGCGTCGTTGACCAGCCCCGCCCGGTCGAGCTTGCCGAGCAGGGTTTCGCTGGTCTCCTCGTCGAACCCCTTGCGGCGCAACGCCTGCCGGAGCTCCTCCTGAGTGCGCGCACGCACGGCCAGAAGATCGAAGCAGATCTCCTTGGCCTTCTTGTACCGCTCCTCCGGAGGCAGCTCGGCCGGCGGCACTTTGGGCGCCCTAGCCACCTGGATCACTCCTCGTTCTCACGACACCACTGCCCGATCACACAGCCCCAGCCGGGGCCCGCACAGCCCCAGCCCGCACGCCACCCCAAGCCGCACTCCGCCAAGACCGCACGTCACCCCCACGCCAAGGTCCGGGTCACCACCCAAGGCGACCACGGCGGGGGTCCAGGGGGCTCGCCCCCTGGCGGGGGTCCGGGGGTTCGACCCCCGGAGAACACGGCGGAGGGATAGCGGCGAGCGCACTCCGCGAGCACACCTCACCCAATCCCGCAGCCCCTCTCCCCCGGCTCTTAGAAGTCGACCGGCGCCGGGACGGCCTCGACTGCCGCGTCGAGCTGCGGGCCGATGCCGAGCTTCTCCTTGATCCGCTTCTCGATCTCGTTGGCGATGTCCGGGTTGTCGCGCATGAACTTCCGCGCGTTCTCCTTGCCCTGGCCGAGCTGGTCGCCCTCGTAGGTGTACCAGGCACCGGACTTGCGCAGGATGCCCTGGTCGACCCCCATGTCGATGAGCGAACCCTCGCGGGAGATGCCGTGGCCGTACAGGATGTCGAACTCGGCCTGCTTGAAGGGCGGGGCCATCTTGTTCTTGACGACCTTGACGCGGGTGCGGTTGCCGACCGCCTCGCCGCCGTCCTTCATCGTCTCGATGCGGCGCACGTCCAGGCGGACCGACGCGTAGAACTTCAGCGCCTTGCCACCGGTGGTGGTCTCCGGGGAGCCGAACATGACGCCGATCTTCTCGCGCAGCTGGTTGATGAAGATCGCGGTGGTGCCGGAGTTGTTCATCGCACCGGTCATCTTGCGCAGCGCCTGGCTCATCAGCCGGGCCTGGAGGCCGACGTGCGAGTCACCCATCTCGCCCTCGATCTCGGCGCGGGGCACGAGCGCGGCCACGGAGTCGATGACCAGGATGTCGAGCGCGCCGGAGCGGACCAGCATGTCCGCGATCTCCAGGGCCTGCTCACCGGTGTCCGGCTGGGAGACGAGCAGCGCGTCGGTGTCGACGCCGAGCTTCTTGGCGTAGTCGGGGTCCAGCGCGTGCTCCGCGTCGATGAACGCCGCGATGCCGCCGTTGCGCTGCGCGTTCGCCACCGCGTGCAGGGCGACCGTGGTCTTACCGGAGGATTCCGGCCCGTAGACCTCGATGACCCGGCCGCGGGGCAGGCCGCCGATGCCGAGGGCGACGTCGAGGGCGATCGAACCGGTGGGGATCACGGCGATGGGCGGCCGGGTGTCCTCGCCCAGGCGCATGACCGAGCCCTTGCCGTACTGCTTGTCGATCTGCGCGAGCGCGAGCTCGAGCGCCTTGTCCTTGTCGGGTGCTGCAGGCATGGAAAGTCCACCTCGCTGGTCTGAGCCCCGTCGAGGGCTCTCTGTGTCGGTTCTTCAGCTGTCCGGTCCGACGCTAGCGGCGGGGACCGACAATTCCAGGCGCGGCGCCCAATCTGTGGATCGCTGGACCCGATGTGGACAACACCATAGACGAACACCTGTTCGAGGTCGGCAGCGACACACCCTTGCGGTAGGGTTTTCGCCCGCCCGGGTCAGGCCCGGGCGCATCCGCGCAGGTCAGCGCCTTTCGGCCGGGACGTCGAAGGCGTTGCAGACCTCGCGCCAGATCTCCTTGGCCGGAATTCCGGCGGTCAGCGCCTGGTCGACGGTGCGGCCGCCGAGCCCGCTCAGGACGTGGTCGCTGGCCAGCACCTGGGCCCGCCCGGGACCGAACTCGTCGGCCATCAGCCGCCGGAAAACCGTGATCCGCATCGGACCCACTCTAACCGGCGGGCGCGAACGGCCCGTTCGCGCCGTCTACCGGCCCGGCTGGACGCTCGCCTCGAAGTAGTCGGCCAGCGTGCCGGGCGTGGTCGCGGCCGCCTGGTCACTCGTGTTCAGCTGGTAGATGAACCCGGCCAGCGGCCGGTCCGCGACCGTGAACACGAGCACCGCCGACGTCTTCCCCGCGGCCGACGCGTAGTGCCCCTTGAGCCCGTTGCCGCCCCAGTCGGCCTCGGTGCGGTCGCCGCCCGCCGAGGCGAGCAGGCCCTCGGTGTACTGCTTGAGGGCGTCGGCGCTGTCGCCGTGGACGTAGGTCACCTGCGTGCCGGCCCGGCCCGGCGCGGAGCAGGTCGAGGCGGCCCCCAGGCTCTGCGCCGGCGCCGCCGGGCCGTTGCCCATGCCCGGCTTGCAGTCCCCGGTGTCGGCGATCTTCCCGGCGAGCTGGCGCAGGCACCCCGTGAAGCCCTTGTCGTCCGCCTGCCCCGGCGTCTTGCACTGGTCCGCCGTGTAGGTCGTCACCGAGGACGACGACGTGAGGAACACCGTCAGGCCCACCGCGAGCGCCACGACGACCGCGGCCGCGATCCCGATCAGCAGCTTCTTCTTCCCGCCGGGCTTCGGCTCGGCCTTGTCGGGCGCGGGCGAGTACGCCGGGAAGTTCGACGGCACCGGCTGCGGGCCGCTCGGCGGGAAGTTCGACGGCGCGTAACCCGGGTACTGCGGCGGCGGCGCGTACTGCGGGCGGCGCGGCGGCGCACCCGCGGCCACCGCCCCTTCGACGTTCTGGGTGCGCACGGACGATCCGTCGCGGGCCACATGCTGCGCGCCGAGCGCGACGGCGGTCTCCGGCTGGTCGAGGCTGGCGGGCACGACACCGAGCTTCTCCGCGATCATCGCGCCGACCAGCGGCAGCCGGCTCGACCCGCCGACGAGGTAGATGCCGGCCAGCCGGTCCGGGGTCAGCCCGGACGACCGCAGCGTCCGCGACAGCAGCTCGACGCTGCGCAGCATCGCCGGCCGGACCAGGCCTTCCAGCTCGCCGCGGGTGACGAGGACGTCCTTGAACGGCTCGGGCATCGGCACCTCGGTCTGCGGGTGCCGCGACAGCGCCTCCTTGGCCGCCTTGACGTCCTCCTGCAGCGCGCGCCGGGTGCGCCGGTCGGCGGTGGACTCCGGGCGCAGCAGGCGCTGCCAGCGCTGCGGGTCGGAGTGCGAGACCTCGCGTCCGACGTGCACCATCAGCGCCTGGTCGACGTCGAGGCCGCCGAGGTCGGGCAGGCCGTCCTCGGCGAGCACGGTGAACCCGTTCTGCGTGGCGCCGACGACCGCGACGTCGAAGGTGCCCGCGCCGAGGTCGTAGACGGCGAGGGCCTGGCCGGGCGCGAGCGACTTGCCGGGGAACGACGCGAAGTGCGCCGCGGCGGCGACCGGCTCGGGCACCAGCAGGATGTTCGGGCCCATCCCCGCGAGCCGGGCGGCGGCCATCAGCACGGTGCGGCGCGGCTGCCCCCACTGCGCGGGGTGGGTCAGCCGGACCTCGTCGGGCTGCTCGCCGCCGAGCTGGCGAGAGGTTTCCTCGAGCACGCGGCGCAGGATGGCGGCCAGCGCGTCGGTGACCGGGACGACGTCGGTGCCGAGCAGCAGGGTCTGCTCGTCGATGCGGCGCTTGGGGTTCGGTTCGAAGCGGGTCGGGTCGAGCCGGGCGCGGCGCTCGGCGTCGCGGCCGACCATGATCGTGCCCTCTTCGGTGGCGAACACCGCCGAAGGCATGTTGGCCGAGCCGTCCACCTCGACGACCCGGGGCGGCCTCCCGTGCGCCGAAAGCACGGCGACGGTGTTGGACGTCCCGAGGTCCACGGACAGGATCCGCACAGCACTCCCCTTCGCGAAAAACACGCCACGACGGCGCCCGCGTGATGCTGCCATGCGCGCGGTCACCGTGCGTGCGGACCCGGGAAAGTCACTGCTCCTTGACGTGGGCGCCGATCAAGGTGCACGATAGTTGCACAGTTCAGTCAACTCGACTGCTCGGATCGCGCAAGAAGGGAGGGTCGGTGCCGGTGAACGTAGGTACCCGGCACGCCTCGCCACCACACGCCATGCAGGCGGTTCGGAAGGCGCCCTGCCCGGAAAACCCGAACCACCTCCTGGCCACCGGAAGGAACCACCCGTGAACGACCTCCCCATCCTCGCCGTCACCCTCGGCGACCCCGTGGGCATCGGCCCGGAGATCACCCTGAAGACCCTCGCCGAGCCCGAGGCCCTGCAGATGGCGCACGGGGTGGCGGTGGGCGACGCGATCGTGCTGGAACGCCTGGTCCGGCACCTGGGCCTGCACCTGGAGATCAACCCGATCGCCACGGTCGCCGACGCGCGCTTCACCACCGGCGTGATCGACGTGCTCAACCTCGGCGTGGTCACCGAAGACCTGCCGTGGGGCGAGGTGAACGCGACCGCGGGCGCCGCCGCGGTGGGGGCGATCGAGGTCGCCACCCGGCTCGCGCTGGCCGGCGAGGTCGACGCGGTGGTGACCGCGCCGATCAACAAGGAAGCCATCTGGGCGGCGGGCTCGCAGCACCTCGGGCACACCGAGATGCTCGGCGAGCTGACCGGATCGACCCGGTTCAACACGATGTTCTGGGTCTCCGGGCTGAAGATCTTCTTCGCCACCCGGCACCTTTCGCTGCGCGAGGCGATCAGCCAGATCACCCGGGAGAACATCGAGCACGCGATCCGGGAGGCGTACACCGCGCTGGAAGTGTTCGGCACGGAGAAACCGAGGCTGGCCGTGGCGGCGCTCAACCCGCACGGCGGGGAGAACGGCAAGTTCGGCGACGAGGAGATCATCGCGATCGCCCCGGCGGTCGCCGCCGCGCGGGTGGCCGGGCTCGACGTGGTCGGCCCGATCCCCGCGGATTCCGTGTTCCACCAAGGGATCCAGGGCCGGTTCGACGGGGTGCTCTCGCTCTACCACGACCAGGGGCACATCGCGTCGAAGACCTACGACTTCGACGGCACGGTGTCGGTGACGGTCGGCCTGCCGATCCTGCGCACGTCGGTCGACCACGGCACGGCGTTCGACATCGCCGGCACCGGCCGGGCGTCGCACGGCACCATGCGGGCGGCGTTCAAGGCCGCGGCCACCCTGGCGCCGTACGCGCGGAAGCTGCCGGTCATCTACCCACCGGCCCGCCGGTGATCCCCCGCAAGCGCTGGGCGTACGTCATCCCGGTCGCGGTGGTCATGTACATGCTGGCCTACCTCGACCGCACGAACGTCGCGGTGATCCTGCCCTACATCGGCGACGACTTCCCGTTGTCGGCCGGCGCGAAAGGGCTGGCCAGCGGCATCTTCTTCGTCGGCTACCTGGTGCTGCAGATCCCCGCGGCGGTGCTGGCGGCGAAGTGGAGCGCCCGCAGGACCGTGCTGATCCTGATGATCGCCTGGGCGTTCGCGGCGGTGCTCTGCGGGCTGGTGCGGAACGAAACCCAGCTGTACCTGGCCCGGCTGCTGCTCGGGTTGTTCGAGGGCGGCGTGTGGCCCGCGGTGCTGATCCTGCTGGCGTCGCGGTTCCCGCAAGCGGAACGGGCCCGGGCGAACGCGCTGTGGATGACGTGCCTGCCGATCTCGGCGATCCTCATGTCGCCGCTGTCCGGGTTCATGCTCGACCACATGTCCTGGCGCTGGGTGTTCGTCCTCCAGGGCCTGCCGCCGCTGGTGTGGGCGGTCGTCTGGTGGTTCGCGGTGGCCGACCGGCCGGCCCGGGCGCGGTGGATCTCCGCGGCGGAACGCGAGTACCTCGAAACCACCTTGCGGGCCGAAGAAGACGCGAAGCCGGCGTTCGCCAAGGAGAGTTACCGGCAGGCGCTGGCGAACCGCCAGGTGCTGCTGCTGGTCGGCATCTACTTCTTCTGGATCACCGGCTTCTACGGCTTCTCCCTGTGGCTGCCGTCGGTGGTGAAGACGATGACCGGCGGCTCGGCCACCGCCGTCGGCTTCCTGTCGGCCGTGCCGTACGTGCTGGCGCTGGCCGGGATGGTCGCGTGCGCACACTGGTCCGACCGCACCGGCAACCGGCGGCTCGCGGTCACGGTGCCGCTGCTCGTCGCGATCGGCGGGCTGCTGCTGGGCAACCTCGGGCACTGGCCGGCGGCCGTGCAGCTGGCGCTGCTCTGCGTGGTGGCGACCGGCGTCTACATGCCGTACGGGCCGTTCTGGGCGATCCCCGGCCGGGTCCTCGGCATCGAAGTGGTCGCCGTGGCGATGGGGCTGATCAACGCGCTGGGCAACCTCGGCGGCTTCGCCGGTCCCTACCTGGTCGGCTGGCTGACCGATGTCACCGGCACGACGACCACCGGGTTCGTCGTCTTGGCCGCGTTCCTCGCCGTGGCCGCCGGGCTGGCGTTCTTCGGGCTGAAACCCGTGACTGTGGAAGGCTCGGCGCATGCCTCAGCCGCGACCAGGCACCCGTGACCGGCGCGCGATGCTCCTGGAGGCCGTCCGCGACGGCTCCGGCGGCATCGCGGAACTGGCCGAAGAGTTCGGCGTCTCCGAGTCGACGATCCGCCGCGACCTCGCCTCGCTCGCCGGCGCCGGGCACGTCGTCCGCACCTACGGCGGCGCACTCGACACCGAGCGCAGTCCCCTCGAGAAGGACCGGGAGCACGCGGCGGCCAAGGACGCCATCGCCCGGGAGGCCGCCGCGCTCGTCCGGGACGGCGAGGTGGTGCTCCTCGACGCGGGCACGACCACCGGCAGGCTCGCCCGCCACCTCGCCCACCGCGAAGGGCTGACGGTGGTGACCAACGGCGTCACGGCGATCCGCGAGCTCGCGGGCTTCCCCGGGATCGACCTCATCGTCCTCGGCGGCCGGCTGCGGCACTCCGACGAGGCGATCCTCGGCGAGAGCGTGCTGGCGCAGCTGCGACACATTTCACCCGACCGGGTGTTTCTGGGTGCCGACGGCGTCGTGGCCGGGCGCGGGCTGTGCTGCCCGTCACTGGAACAGTCGGTGGTCAAGCACGCGATGCTCCACGCGGGCGCGGAGGCCTACGTGCTGGCCGACCACTCCCAGCTGGACCAGGCCCCTTTTTCCTACTGGACGCCGCTGGACCGCGAGTACCGGCTGATCACCGACGAGCCGCGGGTGGACGTGATGTTCCCCCAGTTCGCCCAGAGCGTGATCCTGGCCGGCGGCCCCGGAATTGTCGGTGGTGCCGCGCATCATGGATGACGTGGCAGCTGACGTTCTCGACCTTTTCTCCCCCGCGACCCGCGACTGGTTCGCCGGGGCCTTCGCCGCGCCCACCGCGGCGCAGGAAGGGGCCTGGCGGGCCGCACACGCGGGCGAGCACGCCCTCGTCGTCGCGCCCACCGGGTCCGGCAAGACCCTGTCCGCGTTCCTCTGGGCGCTGGACAGGCTCTCGGTGGAGCCGCCACCGGCGGAAGCGACGAAACGCTGCCGGATCCTCTACGTCTCGCCGCTGAAGGCCCTGGCGGTCGACGTCCAGCGGAACCTGCGGGCCCCGCTCGCCGGCATCTCGCAGGCCAGCCGCCGGCTCGGGCTGCCGGTGCCCGGGATCGAAGTGGGCATGCGCACCGGCGACACCACCGCGGCCGAGCGCCGCGCGTTCGGCAAGACCCCGCCGGACGTGCTGGTGACCACGCCGGAGTCGCTGTTCCTCATCCTCACGTCGTCGGCGCGGGAGTCGCTGCGCGGCGTCGAGACCGTGATCGTCGACGAGGTGCACGCGGTCGCCGGCGGCAAGCGCGGCGCGCACCTCGCGCTCTCGCTGGAGCGGCTGGACGCGCTGCTGCCGAAGCCGGCGCAGCGGATCGGCCTGTCGGCGACGGTCCGCCCGATCGACGAGGTGAGCGCGTTCCTGGCCGGCGGCCGTCCGGTGCGCGTGGTCCAGCCGAAGCTGGCGAAGACCATCGAGGTCCGCGTCGAGGTCCCGGTGGAGGACATGGGCAACCTCGACGCGCCGCGCGGCGGGCCGGCGCCGAGCCCGCTCGACGCGCTGGAGTCGCTGGAGTCGCTGACCGAGGCGTTCCCGCCCGGGGAGATCGCCCCGGGCGGCCTGGGCACGCTGGAGGAGATGGCCGGCAACCCCGTGCAGCGGCCGTCGATCTGGCCGGCGGTCGAGGAGCGGGTGCTGAGCCTGATCCGCGCGCACCGCTCGACCATCGTCTTCGCCAACTCGCGCCGGCTCACCGAGCGGCTCACCGCCCGGCTCAACGAGCTGGCCGTCGAGCAGACCGAGCTGACCCCGGCCGACGCGTTCCCGGCGGAAGCCGTCGGGCAGTCCGGCGTGAGCACCGGCGCGGCGCCGGTGATCGCCCGGGCCCACCACGGATCGATGTCGCGGGAGCAGCGCACCCACGTCGAAGAGGCGCTCAAGTCCGGGCAGCTGCCGTGCGTGGTGGCGACGTCGTCGCTGGAGCTGGGCATCGACATGGGCGCGGTCGACCTCGTGGTGCAGATCGAAGCGCCGCCGACGGTGGCGTCCGGGCTGCAGCGGGTCGGCCGGGCGGGGCACCAGGTCGGCGCGGTGTCGTCCGGGGTGATGTTCCCGAAGTTCCGCGGCGACCTCGTCTCCTGCGCGGTGGTCGCGGAGCGGATGGCGAGCGGGGCGATCGAGGCGGTCCGCTACCCGCGCAACCCGCTGGACGTCCTGGCGCAGCACGTCGTCGCCATGGTGGCGCTGGAACCGTGGACGGTGCCGGACCTCGCGTCGCTGGTGCGGCGGGCCGCCCCCTTCGCCGCGCTGCCGGACGACGCCCTGCACGCGGTGCTCGACATGCTCGCGGGCCGCTACCCGAGCGAGGAGTTCGGCGAGCTGCGGGCGCGGATCACCTGGGACCGCATCGCCGGCGAGCTGCGTGGGCGGCCCGGCTCGCAGCGGCTGGCCGTCACGTCGGGCGGCACCATCCCCGACCGCGGCCTGTTCACCGTCATGACCCCGGGCGCGGACGACAAGCCCGGTTCGCGCGTCGGCGAGTTCGACGAAGAGATGGTGTACGAGTCGCGCGTCGGCGACACCATCCTGCTCGGTACGTCGTCGTGGCGGATCACCGACATCACGCACGACCGCGTCATCGTGGTGCCGGCGCCGGGCGAGCCGGCGCGGATGCCGTTCTGGAAGGGCGACGCGCCGGGCCGCCCGCTGGAACTCGGCCGGGCGCTGGGGAAGTTCGTCCGCGAACTCTCCACTTCGGACGAGGCGAAGGCGCGCGAGCGGGCCCAGGCGGCCGGGCTGGACGAGCGGGCGTGCGACAACCTCCTCGCCTACCTGACCGAGCAGAAGGCGGCCACCCGGCACGTCCCGAACGACCGGACGATCCTGCTGGAGCGCTACCGCGACGAGCTCGGCGACTGGCGGATCGTCGTGCACTCGCCGTTCGGCGCGCAGGTGAACGCGCCGTGGGCGCTCGCAATCGCCGCGCGGCTGCGGGAAAACCGAGGGGTGGATGCGCAGGTCGCGCACTCCGACGACGGCATCGTCCTGCGGCTTCCGGACGCCCTCGACGCCGAAGGCGGCGAGGTGACCATCGGCGCGGACGACGTGCTGCTCGACCCCGAGGAGGTCGAGCAGCTGATCGTCGCCGAGGTCGGCGGCTCGGCCGTGTTCGCGGCGCGGTTCCGGGAGTGCGCGGCCCGGTCGTTGCTGCTGCCCCGCCGGGACCCGCGGCGCCGGACTCCGCTGTGGCAGCAACGGCAGCGCGCGTCGCAGCTGCTGTCGGTCGCGGCGAAGTACGAGCGGTTCCCGGTCGTGCTGGAGGCGATGCGGGAGGTCCTGCAGGACGTCTACGACGTCAGCGGCCTGCGCGAGCTGATGGCCGACGTCCGCGCCCGCAAGGTCCGGCTGGTGGAGGTCGAAACGCCGGCCGCGTCGCCGTTCGCGCGCAGTCTGCTCTTCGGCTACATCGGGATGTTCCTGTACGAGACAGACGCTCCGCTGGCCGAGCGGCGGGCGGCGGCGCTGTCGCTGGATTCGGGGCTGCTGGCCGAGCTCCTGGGCACCGAGGCGATCCGGGAGCTGCTGGATCCCGAAGCCGTCGCCGAGGTGGAACGGTCGCTGCAGCGGCTCGACCCCGAGCGCCACGCGCGCTCGGCCGAGGACGCCGCCGACCTGCTGCGGTTCCTCGGCGACCTGACCGTCGAAGAGGCCGCCGAGCGCGGGATCCAGGCGGAGTGGCTCACCGAGCTGGAAGCGGCGCGGCGGGCGATCCGGGTGCGGATCGGCGGCTCGGAACGGTTCTTGGCGATCGAGGACGCCGGCCGGGTGCGTGACGCGCTGGGCACCGCGCTGCCGGTGGGCGTGCCCGAGGCGTTCACCGAACCGGTGGCGGACCCGCTCGGGGACCTGTTGTCGCGGTACGCCCGCAGCCGCGGGCCGTTCGCCGCGGCGGACGCGGCCGCGCGGTTCGGGCTCGGCACCGCGGTCGTCACCGGCGTGCTCGACCGGATGACCGGCGAAGGCCGCCTGGTGCGCGGCGAGCTGAGCCCGGTCGGCCATCCGGAAACCCACGGCGTCGGGGTCGAGTACTGCGATTCGGCCGTGCTGCGCCGGCTGCGGCGGGCGTCGCTGGCGAAGCTGCGAGCCGAAGTCGAGCCGGTCGAACCGGCGGCACTGGGCCGGTTCCTGCCCGCGTGGCACGGGTTCGGCGGCCGCGTCCGCGCCGCCCCGACGGCGGACGACGTGCTGTCGGTGGTGGAGCAGCTCGCCGGGGCGCCGTTGCCGGCGAGCGCGGTGGAGTCGCTGATCCTGCCCGGGCGGCTGCCGGGCTACTCCCCCGCGTTGCTGGACGAGCTGACGACCGCGGGCGAGGTCACGTGGGCGGGCTGCGGCGCGCTCTCCGGCGGCGACGGCTGGATCGCCCTGGCCCCGACGGACGTGGCCGACCTGCTGCTGCCCGAGGTCGTCGAGGACATCCCGACCGGCCCGCTGCACGACGCCATCGTGTCCACTTTGGAGGGTGGCGCGCTGTTCTTCCGCCAGCTGGTGGACCGCGCGACGGTCCTGGTGGACAAGGCCCCGAACGACGCCGAAGTCGTGGCGGCGCTGTGGGATCTGGTCTGGGCGGGCTTGGTCACGGGCGACACACTGGGGCCGTTGCGGGCCCAGGTCGCCGGACACGGCGCCCACAAGCCCCGGCGCCAGGCCCCCCGCGGCCGGTACGCACGGCTGCGGGCAGGGCGGCCACAGATGCCCTCGCGATCCGGACCGCCGACGGTCGCCGGCCGGTGGGCGCTGACCCCACCCCGCGAAACCGACGCGACCCGCCGGGCGCACGCGAGGACGGAGGCGTTCCTGGAGCGCCACGGCGTCCTGACCCGCGGCGCGCTCGACACCGAGCGCGTCACGGGCGGGTTCTCCGGCATCTACAAGGTCCTCCGCGGCATGGAGGACACGGGCCAGGTGATCCGCGGTTACGTGGTGGAGGGCCTCGGCGCGGCCCAGTTCGCGGCGAAGGGCGCGGTCGACCGCTTGCGCGCCTTGTCGGGCCCGGGCCGCCCGGCACCGGGCCGGCCGGTGGTCCTGGCCGCGGCGGACCCGGCCCAGCCCTACGGCGCGGCCCTCCCTTGGCCGGCGGCAACGGGCGACACGAAGCACCGCCCCGCCCGCAAGGCCGGCGCACTGGCAGTCCTGGTCGACGGGGTCCCGGCCCTGTACGTGGAACGAGGAGGCCGCTCCCTGCTGAGTTTCACGGAGGAGCGCCAGCCGTTGTCGGAGGCAGCCCAGGCCCTGTCGGCAGCGGTCCGCGAGGGCTGGCTGGGCCAGTTGTCAGTCCAACGCGCGGACGGCGAGCAGGCACTGACCTCGGAACTGTCGGAGGTGCTACAGGAGGCAGGCTTCCGAGCCACCCCCTCCGGCCTGCGGCTACGAGCCTGAGGCCCCGCAGGGCAAGCCAAGGCCGGGAGCCCCGAGGACTTCCGGCCGGGACCCGGTCGCCGGTCGAGGCTGAGTTGCAGGCCGCGGAGCCGGGTCGCCGGGCCGGGCAGTTCGCCCGCACCTCCGCCTCGCCACCGGAACCGATCCGCTGCAAGCACTCCGACCCGGCAGCCCCAGCAGCCCGGCGCCGGCCACCCGGCCACCCGGTCCTCCGCCCACCAGCGCCGATTCGCCGCCGCGCCCCTTCGTCCCGTCTCCGGGCGAGCCCGGTTGGTGATTCCGGCGCGACCGTCTTCCTCGCTGGCCTAAGCTGCCAGTCCGACACGCACGAAGGATGTTCTGCTCATGGCGATGCGCGAACTGCGCTATTTCGGGGACCCGATCCTCAAGTCCGTCTGCGACCCGGTCACCGTGTTCGACGAGAAGCTCGAGGCGCTCGTGCGGGACCTGGTCGACTCCGTCAAGCCCGCCGGGCGCGCGGGGCTGGCCGCGCCGCAGATCGGGGTGGGGCTTCGCGTCTTCAGCTATGACGTCGCCGGGCTGGCCGGGTATGTCGTTAATCCCGAAATCGTCGAACTGTCCGAGGAAACGCACGAGATCGACGAAGGCTGCCTGTCGGTGCCGGAGATGTGGTTCCCCACCAAGCGGGCGAAGCACGCGAAGGTGCGCGGCGTCGACGTCCACAACGAACCCATCGAGGTCGAAGGCGAAGACGTGCTGGCCCAATGCCTGCAGCACGAGACCGATCACCTCGACGGCATCCTCTACCTCGACCGGCTCACCGCCGAGCGCAAGAAGTCCGCCCTGCGCGAAGCGCGCGACAAAGACTGGTTCTGGAAGCGCTGAGCTCAGGCCGGCAGGAACATCCTCAGCCGGGCGCCGTCGTCGATGCTGCGTTCGGTGCGCAGGCCGGCTCTGGCCGCCGTGCGGGGGAGGATGTCGTCGCCCGTCAAGCAGTCCGCGGACAGCTCCGTGATGCCCTGGGCCTCCGCCAGCACCGCGAGCCGCGCCAGGAGGGCCGTGCCGATTCCCTGCCGCTGCCAGTCGTCCTCCACCAGGAGGGAGATCTCGGCGCCGCCCGAATTCATCGGGATGAGCTGGGCCAGGCCGATCACCTCGCGGCCGAAGACGGCGAGCACGCTCGTGCCGCGCGGAGGCACCAGCAGCCGGTGCAGGCGGCGGCGCGGGACCGTGCGCACTCCGGTGTGGTAGCGCCGGAACAGCGTGGCCATCGAGCAGCGGCGGTGCAGTTCGGCCACCGCGTCGGCGTCGCCGGGGACGCCCTTGCGCAGGACGATCGCCGCGCCGTCCGGGCGGTCGAGGACCACCGGGCCGGCCGCGTTGCGGGCCGCCGCCGCGAGCAGGGTCACCAGCGCTTCGGCGCGGGTCAGCTCCAGCTGCACGAACGGCGCCCACTGGCGGCGCGCCACCAGCGCGCTGCCGCCGGCCAGCGCGAACACGGCCCGGTGCCCGCTCTCCGTGCGCGCCGGGTTCGCCTCGGCGGCGGGGACGAGCGTGACGACGTCCGCGGCGAGGATGTCCTTCAGCACGTCGGCGAGACGGGCCGGGTCGTCGACCGCGCGACGGGCCGTGAGCAGCGTCGACGCCGACGGGTCGACCAGCTCGTGGACGTCGGCGTCGATGATCGCCGTGCATTCGCACCCCTCGGCGCGGATGGCGTCGACCAGGTGCCGCCGGGGCAGGCCGGTCGCGGGGCGCAGCACGATCTCGTCGAGCACGCCGCCCGGCACCGGCAGCACGGACAGGCCGAGGATGTTGCACTCGAGGTCGGCGAGCCGGATGGCGATGCGGGCGAGGGTGCCCGGGTGGTCGTGCATCCGGATCCGCACCCGCCACGCCGACGGCACCGCCGCCTCCTCGGCGGCGACCGTCCGGACCGGCTGGGGCAACGCTCGGGAAGTCTCCATGCCTCCACGGTCCCCCGGGGTTGTTGCCGCTCCAGGACGTGGGTGTTTCGCGCAGATCAGCGTTCGACGCGCCCCGGCAACGCGGCCGAAACACCCAGCCGGTTCGCGGCTCGGTCGCCGGCACGACCGGACGCCCCGCCGGCCGAGGCGCTCTCCCCGGCGATCCGGCGCCCGACCGATCGGGGAGCCGAGCTCAGCGCGGGGTCAGCACGCAGAACTCGTTGCCCTCCGGGTCGGTCAGCACCCGCCACGGCAACGCGGGACCGTCCCGGTCCGCCGGCGCCGCACCGGCCGCGATGACCTCCGCCACCGCCGCGGCGTGGCCGGCGTCCGCCGGGGGCGCGATGTCCAGGTGCACGCGGTTCTTGACCTGCTTGACGTCGTCGTTGCGCAGGAGTTCCAGCCACGGCCCCCGCCCGGACGGCGCGCGCAGCCCCACCAGGGCATCGCCTTCGCGGGCCTGGATCGACCGGCCGGTGAGCCGCGCCCAGAAGCCCGCCAGGAGCTCCGGGTCGTGCGCGTCGACCAGGATCGACGCCACCGCGCCGGTGTCCGCGTAGCGCTCGCGGGGTTCGAGGACGCAGAACTCGTTGCCTTCCGGGTCCGCGAGCACCACCCACGGCACGTCGCCCTGTCCGACGTCGACCCGGCGGCCGCCCAGTTCCAGCGCGCGCGTGACCAGCTCGGCCTGGTGCGCCCGTGTCGTGCTCGCCAGGTCCAGGTGGATGCGGTTTTTGACCTCCTTGGGTTCGGGAACCGGCACGAAGACGAGGTCCAGGTCCCAGCCGTCGCTCTCCGGGGCGCGGACGTCGACCTCGCCGGCCTCCTCGACGGCGACGTGCCAGCCGAGCAGCGCGGCCCAGAAGCCCGCCAGGGCATCCGGGCGCGCCGCGTCGATCACCAGGTTCACCAGGCGCGTGGTCATGCGCCGCAGGCTAACCGCCACCTCCGACAATTCCGGTTCGGCTTCCCCACCGGCCGGGTCATCGGGTCGCGAGCCGCAGCAGCGCCCAGAGCTGGGCCGCCTGGTCGTGCACGCCGCGCACGGTCACCGAGGTCAGGGACGCGCGGCCCCAGAGCCACAGGTAGATCTGCGCGGGCTTGGCCGTGACGACGTCGTCCGCGGCCTCGGCCTCCTCGGCCGAACAGCGCCAGGCTTCCGTGGTGACGGGTCCGGCCCGCGCGATCCAGCTGTGCGCGTCGGTCCGGATGCCGACCGAGCCCGCTTTCGTGCCGGTCAGGCCGAGCATCGGCAGCTTCTGCCCGAACCACAGGGTGAGCACCTCGTCGATGCCGTCGATCGCGACGTCGTCGGGCACGCCGTGCGGCTCCGTGCCCGCCGCCTGCTCGACGTCCACCCGGTGGACGACCGTCTCGTGCAGCATCCGCCGGCGCCAGAACCCGTAGGTCCGGTCCGCCGGCCACCAGGTGTCGGCGCGCTCCTCCGGGTCGTGGGCGGCGAGCTCGTCGAGCAGCTCGGTCAGGCCGGTTTCCAGGAAGTCCCGCAGGCTCTGGCCCGGTTCGGGGTCGCGCGGCCAGTCGTCGGGGCTCCGGCCGTCGATCAGCCGGCGCCGGACCAGCCGGTAGAGGCTTCCGACGTGCCGGGCGACCTCGCCGAGCGACCAGCCGGGGCAGGCGGGCACCGGCGCTTCGGTCGGCGCCGCGTGCACCGCTTCGGCCAGCAGCCTGCCTTCGATTCCCAACGCCGTGAGCAACCGCCCCTGGTCGACCGGGCCGTGCTCACGCGACATGGGCTTCCCCGGTGATCGGCAGGCCGTGCACGAGACGGCGGACGAGCTCGAGGAACGGAGTGGCGGCCCCCACCAGCCCGGCGGCCGACTCGGCGGTGACCTTCCCGGTGATCCCGGCCTGCGCGGCGGCGCGGGTGGCCGAGTTGCTGGCGAAGAAGGCAGACCACTCCCGCAGTTCGGGGGCGACGGAGTCGAGCAGCACCCAGGTGCTGGCCGGACGAGCCCGCCCCCGGTGCGGCCGCCCCCGGGCGGCGAGCACGGCGGCGGCCCCCCGGAGGGCGGCGAGGTAGGCACCGATGAAGCGTTCGGCGGGCCGGGTTTCCTGCGCGGCCTCGGCGAGCCCGCGCCGCGCCTGGGCAAGCAGCCCGGCGGCGGCCGGCGAAGCGGGAGGGCGCAGGGACATGGGCAGCGAGGACTGGTCGGGGTCCGCCCCGGGCGGCCGCAGGGACAGGGGCAGCCCGGGGGGCCCAACGGCGCCGGCGGGGGTCGGCGCCGGTTCCTCGGGAACCGGCAGCTCGGAGTGGCCGGACTCCGCCGCTGACACGACGGACGGCCCGGACTCCGCCGGGGTGACCGGCTCAGGCCAGCCGGAGTCCGCGCCGGTGGCCGCCGGCCGGGCCTGCTCCGGGATCGCGGGGGCCGGAAGCGGCAACTCGGACTGGCCGGAATCCGCCGCAACTGACGACGAAGAGCGCAGCAAACCCGGCAACCCGGAATCCGCCACGACGGCCGCCGGCTGAGACTCCCCCGAACCCGCAGAAACCGCAGACGAAGGCCGCAACTCGGCGGCGGCAGCCTCCGAAGCCGCAGTGCGCAGGATCGGCAGCTGAGGCTGCCGGGAGTCCGCCGCCGAACCCGAAGGGCGCTGCCGCGGGTCTGCCGGCGCGGACAGGCACTGCCTGGATCGCCCGCGGGGGTTTCCCGCCGGGGCCGGCTGCGGGCGCAGCGTCATGGGCAGCTCCGGCTGCCCGGGGTCCGTGGGGGACACGACCTTGACGGACATGGCGACCCTCCTCCTGCGCGGGTGAGCCCGGCGGGGATCCGGGGCCGGGACGGCTCCGGGCACCTGGCCGGTGCGCACTCACCTAATGTCGAACGCCTGTTCGAACGATTTCCAGAGTAACCCCGCCCGTGGCGTCCGCTCAACCCCAGGGTGGAATCCCGCGGGACACCAGGTCGGTGCCGTGATCTCATAGGTTCATGAGTTCGCTGGAGCACCCCGCCGTCGCCAAGGTGGCGGCCGCGCTGGCCGAAGCCGGGCAGTGCGGCGCCGCCGAGGGCATCCGTGTCCTGCCCGCCGAGGTCCGGACCGCCGCTCAGGCGGCCGAAGCGCTCGGCGTGCCCGTCGGGGCCATCGCCAACAGCCTCATCTTCCGCCTGGGGTCCGACAAAAAAGCGCTCCTCGCGCTGACGTCGGGCGCCCATCGCGCCGATCCGGCCACCCTGGAGCAGCTGGCCGGGGGCGAAATCGGCGGCGAAATCACCAAGGCCGACGCCGATTTCGTGCGGGCGCACACCGGGCAGCCGATCGGCGGTGTCGCCCCGGTCGGGCACCCCGAGCCGCTGCCCACGCTGGTCGACATCGCGCTGCGCGCCCACGACGTCGTCTGGGCCGCCGCCGGGCACCCGAAGGCCGTGTTCCCCACCACCTTCGCCGGGCTGGTGGCGTTGACCGGGGGCACCCCGGGCGCGCTCGCCGGCGCGGAGGAAGATGGGCAGCCGTGACCGCGATGCCCGCCGGCTGCTCTCGTTACGTCCAGCTCTCCTCGGACGAGTTCCGCGCCCGCCTGCCCGAAGCGCTCGACATCTACGTCCGGGCGATGCGGTACCCGGCCGGCACCGCCGAGCAGCGCGCGCCGATGTGGCTCACCCACGCGCTGCGCGAGGGCTGGCGCTGCATGGCCGCGCTCGACGCCGACGACGTCCTGCTCGGCGTGGCCTACGGCTACCGCGGCCGGGCCGGGCAGTGGTGGCACGAGCAGGTGCGCCACGGCCTGAGCCGCCGGGCCGGGGCCGCCGAGGCCGACCGCTGGCTTTCGGACTACTTCGAGCTGACCGAGATCCACGTCCGGCCGGAGAACCAGGGCCACCAGATCGGCGAGGACCTGCTGCGCAGCCTCCTGGACGGCGTCCCGAGCTCGAACGTGCTCCTGTCGACGCCCGAGGGCACGAGCCGGGCGTGGAAGCTCTACCGCCGCACCGGCTTCGTCGACGTCCTGCGCGACTACCACTTCGCGGGCGATCCGCGGCCGTTCGCGATCCTCGGGCGGGCGCTGCCCCTCGACGCGCGCTGAGCCGAGGGGCAGCGGTTCCTCAGCGCGGCTCGGGCCGCCAGTAGCCGACGACCAGCGCCGCGACCAGCACAGCGGCGCCGCACCACGCCGTGGCACCCAGCCGTTCACCGAGCAGCGCGGCGGACAGCACCGCGGCCGTCAGCGGCTCGAGCACCGCCGACAGCGAGCCGAGCACGGGGTGCGCGTCGGCCAGGCCGCGCAAGTACGCGGCGTACGCGAGCGCGGTCGGAACAGCGCCGAGGTAGCAGACGATCGCGAGGACGTCCGCGTGCAGCGGGATCGCCATCCCG
This sequence comes from Amycolatopsis sp. CA-126428, assembly GCF_002904335.1. GTDB lineage: Bacteria > Actinomycetota > Actinomycetes > Mycobacteriales > Pseudonocardiaceae > Amycolatopsis. Next base: position 66,995 of record NZ_PPHF01000081.1, read on the forward strand.
GACCAGCACGCGACCGGGACGAGCAGCAGACCGCCGGTGAGGCAGCCGAACGCCGTCGTCGGCAACGGCTCCAGGCCTTCGACGGGCTTCGCGGTGACCAGCGTGAGGGTCGCGAAGCCCGCCGCCGCGAGCAAGGCGCAGCCGAGGCCTCCGGAGGAGAACGCTTCGCCCGGTGACCACTGGAGCAGCACCAGGCCGGCGAGAGTGCCCGCCACGGACACCGCCGTCCAGCGACGGAGTTTCCGCACCGACGCGAGGGTGACGAAGACGGGCGCGGCCCCGATCGTGGTCATGGTCGCGACGCTCACCGAGCTGAGCGCGACGGCGGCGAAGTAGCTCGCCTGGAACAGGGCGAACAGCCCGCCGACGGCGAGGATGCGCCGGGCGGCTGCGGGCGTGCGCGGGAAGGTGCCACCGGTCAGGAGGACGACGAGGGTGGCGATCCCGCCGCCGACGAGCAGCCGGTAGTCGGCGACGGCGAGCGGGTGGAGGCCGGCTCGCCGGCCGAGAAGCGAGCCGGCGAGGCCGCCGGTGCCCCAGAGGACGCCGGCGAGAACTAGCGCGGCCGAGGACCGGGCGCGCGTGGGAAGGACGAGGGACATGAACGCTCCTGCGTCTGCGTCGAAAGGAAAGGGAATTCGACGAACGCGGGGTGCGTGCGCACCACGAATCAGCCGCGGGCCTCGAAGGCCACGCGGCGAGGGGCCACCCCGCTCAGCCGCGGGGCGGTGGGGTCACGAAGAGGATTCGGCGCACGGGGCGAACCTACCGGCGAGGCTCGGGTGAGCGCGACGGGTTTTCCGCTGAGCCGGACCGGCGCGGAGCTCAGGATTTCCGTCCCAGAAGGCGCGCACGACTTCGGCGAAGGCGCGCAGACCTTCCGGCCCGCGTTTTTTCGCGATGTAGGCGCACACCGGCAACGCGGCGACGAAACACGCCGCGAGGCAGAGGACGACGTAGAGGGGGGCGGCCACCCAGGAACCGAGACTCATTCGGCCGTCTGGACCCGCTTGGTGACCAAGCCGCGCACGGCGTGCGCTCCGGACCCTCCGTCGTGATTCCAACCGCGGAAAGCGGAATCGAGAACGCCTCGGGCGCCGGCGAAACTCACCGGCGCCCGAGCCGCCGCTCAGTCCAGGCCGGCCAGCTGATCCCGCAGCGTGTCCAGCCCCATCCCGCCCATCTTGAGCGCCTCCGTGTGGAAGTGCTTGATGTCGAACCCGGCGCCCGCGCGGGCCTGGGCGTCCGAGCGGGCCGCCAGCCAGAGGCGCTCGCCGATCTTGTACGCCGGGGCCTGGCCCGGCCAGCCCAGGTACCGGTCGATCTCGTCGCGGATGTGGGCCTGGTCGGTGATCGTGCGGGTCAGCATGAACTCCAGCCCCAGCTCCGGCGTCCACCGCGAACCCTCGTGGAAGCCCGTTCCGGCCGGGATCACCAGCTCCAGGTGCATGCCCAGGTCCACCACCACGCGGGCCGCGCGGAACAGCTGCTCGGACAGCATCCCCAGCAGGTCGCCGTCGTCCGACAGGTAGCCCAGTTCCTCCATCAGGCGCTCCGCGTACAGGGCCCAGCCCTCCGCGTGGCCCGAGGTGAACGCCAGCAGCCGCTGGTACTTGTTCAGCCCGTCCGACTGGTCCACCGCCGTCGCGATCTGGAGGTGGTGGCCCGGTGCTCCCTCGTGGTACACCGTGCTCGTCTCGCGCCAGGTGCTGAACTCGTCGCGGCCCGCCGGCAGGGACCACCACATGCGGCCCGGGCGCGCGAAGTCCTCGCTCGGTCCCGTGTAGTACGCGCCCACTCCGCCGCCCGGCGGGGCGATCTTGCACTCGAGGGCCATCACCCGGTCGGAAATGTCGAAGTGCTTGCCGCGCAACGATTCCAGGGCGTCGTCGGACAGGCGCTGCATCCACGCCTCGAACTCCGCGCGGCCGCGGATGCGGTAGCGCGGGTCCGCGTCCAGCGCCGCCGCGGCCTCGGCCGGCGAAGCACCCGGCTTGATGCGGTTCGCCACCGTGCGCATTTCGGCCTCGATCCGGGCGAACTCCGCCCAGCCCCACTCGTAGGTTTCCCGCAGGTCCAGCGCCGCGCCGACGAAGTAGCGCGACCACAGGCGGTAGACGTCCTCGCCGACGGCGTCCTTGACCGGGGCCTTCGGGGCCAGCTCGGCCCGCAGGAACCCGGCGAACTCCGCGAACGCCTCGTCCGCGGCCCGCGCGCGGTGCGCGAGATCGGCCGCGAGCGCCGAACCCGGCGAAGCCGACACGAGCTCGGCGAGGAAGCTCTTCTCCTCCTTCAGGCCCGCCCACGTCTCGCACTGCTCCGCCACCTTCGCGACCTGCCGCAGCGCCGAGACGCGTCCCGCGTCGGCCGCCGAAAGCAGGCCGCTGCGGACGTTCGCGAGGGCGCGGGGGACCTCGGCGATCCGGGCCGAGACGACCGCCCAGTCCTGCTCGGTCTCCAGCGGCATCAGGTCGAACGCCATCCGCAGCTCCTGCACCGGGCTGGCGATGACGTTCAGGCTCGCCACGTCGAGGCCGGCCTCGTGGATCTCCAGCTCCAGGCCGAGGCGCTCGGTGAACACGGCCTTGGCGGCGCGCTCGGCGGCGTCGCGCGGCTCGGCGGCGGTGACGGCGGCGTGCGCCCGCGCGGCCAGGCCGGCGCGCTCGGCGAAGCCGTCCGCCGAGTAGTCGGTCAGGCGGTGGTCGTGGCCGGCGACGCCGTGGACGGTCGCCGCGACCGGATCCGCGGCCACGTAGTCGTCGACGTAGCGGTCACAGATTTCGTGCACGCCTTCGGAAGCAGTAGACATGAGCCGCACGCTACCGGGCCACGTGTAGCTGGTGGTACGTACTTAAGCACGGGCCGGGACGAGACCCAGCCGGGCGATCACCTCGCGCGTCGCCTTCGAGCGGTTGAACGTGTAGAAGTGCAGGTTCGGCACGCCCTCGGCGATCAGCTTCTCGCACAGTTCCGTGGTCACGTCGATGCCCGCCGCGCGGAACGCCTTGGGGTCGTCGGCCAGCGGCTCGAGCCGGTCCAGGAGCTTCCGGGGCGCCGGCGCGCCGGACAGCTTGATCGTCGTCTGCAACGTCCGCATCGTCGTCAGCGGCATGACGCCGGGCAGCACCGGGACGTCGCAGCCGGTCGCGGCGACCCGGTCGCGCAGCCGCAGGAAGTCCTCGGCGCCGTGGAACAGCTGCGCGATCGCGAAGTCCGCGCCCGCCCGCAGCTTGCGGACCAGGTACTTCGTGTCGGTCTCGAGGTCGGCCGAGCGCGGGTGGCCGTAGGTGTAGGCCGACACGCCGATGCAGAAGTCACCCAGCTCACGGACGAGCTGGACCAGCTCTTCGGCGTAGGTGAGCCCCTCCGGGTGCGGGATCCAGTCGCCGTAGACGTCGCCCGGCGGGTCGCCGCGCAGCGCGAGGATGTTGCGGACGCCGACCGAGGCGTACCAGCCGATCACGTTGCGCAGCTCGGCGACGGAGTGGTTGACCGCGGTCAGGTGCGCCATCGGCACCAGCGTGGTCTCGGTCGCGACGCGGGCGATGCTGCGGATCGTGCCGTCGCGGCTGGAGCCGCCGGCACCGTAGGTGATCGACATGTAGGCCGGGTCGTACGGCTCGAGCTCCCGGATCGCCTTCCAGAGGACGGCCTCGTCCACCGTGTCCCGGGGTGGGAAGAACTCGATGGAGAACTTCGGCCCGTCTCCGCGCAACCGCTCGATCACCGACGTCATGTCTCGAATGTTAAGGGTCCCGGCTCTAGACTCGATACAGGAGTGAGCCATGAGGGACGACGACGCGAGCTGGGACGAAGACGTCCGCCTGGCCGTTTACCACGCCTTCGCCGACCACGGCCGCGCGCCGACCGGGCCGGAGCTGGCCGACGCCGCGGGCGGGTCGCTCGCCGTCGCCAAGCAGGCGCTGCACCGCCTCGCCGGCGCTCACCACCTGGTGCTCGACGAGTGCGAGCACGTCGTGCTGGCCCACCCCTTCGCGGCGAAGTCGCTCGGGTTCTCCGTGTTGGGTTCGCACACGCTGTGGTGGGGTGGCTGCGCGTGGGACTCGTTCGCCATCCCGCACCTGGTCGAGGCCGAGCCCGAGGTGCTCGTCGCGACCCGCTGCCCCGGCTGCGCCCAGCCGCACGCCCTGGTCGTGAACCGTGCGGAACCGCCGGAGGGCGCCCAGGTGGCGCACTTCCTGGTGCCCGCCGCCCGGATGTGGGACGACGTCCTGCACACGTGCGCGAACCAGCGCCTCTTCTGCTGCGAGTCCTGTGTGGACGCCTGGCTGGCGGAAACCGGGCAGGCCAAGGGTTCCGTGCTCGACCTGGTCACCCTCTGGCGGCTGGCCCGCGGCTGGTACGCGGGCCGGCTGGAGCGCGGCTACCGGCGGCGTGAGCCGCACGACGCCGTCGCCTACTTCGCCGAAGCGGGCCTCACCGGTCCGTTCTGGGCCGCCACGGCCGGAGTCTGATTCGCCACATCCGGGTGCCCCGCGCGCCCGCGCACCCGCGGGTTCGGCGAGGATGGCGGGATGAACGCGCTCGCCGCCGACAGTGACCTGCCCGCCCACGTCGAGCGCGCGCTGGCCGGGTTCCTCGATCGGGCGGGCACCGCGATCCTCGGGACCGAGCCCACCGTGGCCGCCGGGATCGACGCGCTGCGCGGGTTCGTGCTGGGCGGTGGCAAGCGCTTGCGCCCGACGTTCGCCTGGTGGGGCTGGCGCGGCGCGGGCGGCGACCCGGCCGGCCCGGACGCCGAGGGCGTGCTGCAGGCGGTGGCCAGCCTGGAGCTGATCCAGGCGTGCGCGCTGATCCACGACGACCTCATCGACTCCTCCGACTCCCGCCGCGGCAACCCGACCGTGCACATCGCGGGCGCGAAGCTGCACGCCGACCGCGGCTGGCTCGGCTCCCCCGCCACGTTCGGCCTGGCCACCGCGGTGCTCGTCGGCGACCTGGCGCTGGCCTGGGCGGACGACATGTTCGCCGACGCAGCCCTGCCCGCCGAGACCCTGGCCGCGGCCCGCCCGGCCTGGCGCGCGATGCGCACCGAGGTGCTCGCCGGGCAGTACCTCGACGTTCGCACGCAGGCCACCGGGGACGCCTCCGTCGAGGCCGCGCTCAAGATCGACCGGCTCAAGACCGCCGCCTACACCGTGCAGCGGCCGCTGCACCTGGGCGCCGCGCTCGGCGGCGCCGGCCCGGAGCTGATCGCCACGCTGCTGGAGTTCGGCGGCGAGGTCGGCGTGGCGTTCCAGCTGCGCGACGACCTGCTGGGCGTCTTCGGCGACCCGTCGGTCACCGGCAAGCCCGCCGGCGACGACCTGCGCGAGGGCAAGCGCACCCTGCTCGCCGCCCTCGGCCTGCAGCTCGCCGCGGAGAAGGGCGAGCAGGCCGCGGCCACCGTGATCGCGGACGCGATCGGTGACACGGACCTGTCCGACGAGGGCGTCGAGACCGTCCGGATGGCGTTGCAGCAGGTCGGCGCGGTCGACGCGGTCGAGCGCCGGATCGACGAGCTGACGACGGCGGCGATGGCCGCCCTCGACCGCGCGCACCTGGCCGAGCCGGCTCCCGCCGCGCTGACCGGGCTGGTCGTCAAGGCCACCCAGCGGACGTACTGACGTGCGGACGATCGACGGTCCGGCCGGCCACGTCGTCGTCATCGGGGCCGGGTTGGCCGGGCTCTCGGCGGCCCTGCACCTGCTCGGCGCGGGACGGCGCGTCACCCTGCTGGAACAGGCGGACGTCCCGGGCGGGCGGGCCGGGCAGCGGAGCTTCGACGGCAACGCCGTGGACACCGGCGCGAGCGTGCTCACCATGCCGGAGCTCCTCGAAGAGGCGTTCGCCGCGGTCGGCGAGCCCCTGGCCAAGAACCTGCGCCTGACCCGGCTCGACCCGGCGTACCGGGCGCGGTTCGCCGACGGCAGCTCCCTGGACCTGCGCACGGACGGCGACGCGATGGAGGCCGAAATCCGCGCCTTCGCCGGCGCCCGCGAGGCGGCGGGCTACCGGGCGCTGCGGCGCTGGCTGACCGAGCTGTACGCCGTGCAGAAGGACCACTTCCTGGCGGCGAACTTCGACTCGCCGCTCGCCCTGGCCCGCCCCGAGCTGGCGAAGCTCGGCGCGCTGGGCGGCTTCGGCAGGCTCGGCCCCCGCGTCGCCCGCTACCTGCGGGACGAGCGGGTCCGGCGGCTGTTCACCTTCCAGGCGCTCTACGCGGGCCTCGATCCGGCCCGCGCGATCGGCGCGTACGGCGTCATCTCCTACATGGACACCGTCGGCGGCGTCTACTACCCCGAAGGCGGGATGGGCGAGATCGGCCGCGCGATGACCGGGGCGGCCACCCGGGCGGGCGCGGACGTGCGGTTCGGCACCGAAGCCGCGTGGCTCGAACGGGTGAATTCGCGGGTGCGCGCGGTCCGGACGCGCTCGGGCGAGCGGATCGCCTGCGACGCCGTGGTGCTGGCCACCGAGCTGGGCACGGCCTACCGGCTCCTCGGCGCGCGGCCCCGCCGCCCGCTGCCGCTGCGCTACTCGCCGTCGGCCGTGGTGCTGCACGGGCGCACGAGCGAAAAGTGGGACCTCGGCCACCACACGATCTTCTTCGGCGGCGCCTGGGAGCGGACGTTCGCCGAGATCATCCGCGAGGGCAGGCTGATGAGCGACCCGTCGCTGCTGGTCACGCGGCCGACGGCGACCGACCCGGGACTGGCCGGGCGCGGCGGCGAGATCGTCTCGGTGCTCGCGCCCGCGCCGAACCTGCGCCGCGGCCCGATCGACTGGGACCGCGTCCGCGGGCCGTACCGCGAAGAGCTGCTTCGCACGCTGGAGGCCCGCGGGCTGACCGGTTTCGGCGGCGAGTTCACCATCGACGAGACGATCACCCCGGCGGACTGGGCGGCGCGCGGCCTCATGGCCGGGACGCCGTTCTCGCTGGCGCACACGTTCGGCCAGACGGGGCCGTTCCGGCCGGCGAACCTGGTCCGCGCGGCCGGGAACGTCGTGCTGGCCGGCTGCGGCACCACCCCCGGCGTCGGCATCCCGCCGGTGCTCATCTCCGGACGACTGGCGGCGGAAAGGATCACCGGCCGGTGAACGAACTCGACGCGGCGGGCATCACCGAACCGGCCCTGCGCGCCGCCTACACCGAGTGCCGCCGCATCAACGCCCACTACGGCCGCACGTTCTTCCTCGCGACGCGGCTGCTGCCGGCCCGGGCCCGGCCCGCCGCGCACACGCTCTACGGGTTCGCGCGGATGGCCGACGAACTGGTCGACAACCCGGCGCCGGGGACCGACCCGGCGGCTTCCCTCGACCGGGTCGGCGACCTGGTCGACGTCGTCTTCGCGGGCGGGACCCCGGCCGACCCGGTGCTCGTCGCGTTGTCCGACACCGTGCGGCGCTACGAACTCTCCCGAGAGTTGTTCGACGCGTTCCTGAAGTCGATGCGGATGGACCTTTCACCGGTCGAGTACGCGACCTTCGCCGAGCTGGGCGACTACATGTACGGCTCGGCCGCGGTGATCGGGCTGCAGATGCTGCCGGTGTTCGGCACGGTGGGCGCCTTGGCGGACGCCGAGCCGGGCGCGATCGCGCTGGGCGAGGCGTTCCAGCTGACGAACTTCCTGCGCGACGTCGGCGAGGACCTCGACCGGGGACGGCTCTACCTGCCGCTGGCCGAGCTGGCCGCGTTCGGCGTTTCGCGTGAACTGCTCGAGGCGCGACGACCCGATCCGCGGATCCGGGCGGCGATGGCGTACTTCGTCGCGCGGACCCGGGCGGTGTACCGGCGGGCCGAAGCGGGCGTGGCGTTGCTGCGTCCCGAATCGCGGCCGTGCGTGCGGACGGCGTTGACGCTGTACCAGGGCATCCTCGACGAGATCGTCGCGCTGGACTACGACATCCTGACGCGGCGCGCGGTGGTGCCGAAGCGGCGCAGGCTGGTGGTGGCGCTGCCCCGGCTGGCCACGGTCTGGGCGCGCGAAACGGCCGGGCGCGGTCGTAGGCTGCGATCATGACCGAACGACGCATCCGGATCGGCTTGCAGCTCCAGCCGCAGCACGCCGACTACGACAGCATCCGGCGCACCGCGTCGGCCGCCGAAGAGCTCGGCGCCGACATCGTTTTCAACTGGGACCACTTCTACCCGCTCTACGGTGACCCCGAAGGCAAGCACTTCGAGTGCTGGACGATGCTCGGCGCGTGGGCGGAGTCGACGTCCCGGGTGGAGATCGGCGCGCTCGTCACCTGCAACAGCTACCGCAACCCGGAGCTGCTCGCCGACATGGCCCGCACGGTCGACCACATCTCCGGCGGCCGGCTCATCCTCGGCATCGGCTCCGGCTGGTTCGAGAAGGACTACGACGAGTACGGCTACGAGTTCGGCACCGCCGGTGGCCGGCTCGACGACCTCGCGGAGTCCCTGCCCCGGATCGAAAGCAGGCTCGGCAAGCTGAACCCGGCGCCGACCCGCAAGATCCCGGTGCTGATCGGCGGCGGCGGCGAAAAGAAGACCCTCAAGCTGGTGGCCAAGCACGGCGACATCTGGCACGGCTTCGGCGACCCGGAGGTCGTCAGCCGCAAGGTCGAGATCCTGGACCGGCACTGCGCGGACGTCGGCCGCGACCCGGCCGAGATCGAGCGTTCCTGCGGCGTGCAGGGCGAGCCGGACGAGCTGGGCCCGAAGCTCCTGGAGCTGGGTGTCACGACGTTCACCGTCGGCGTGGGCGGCCCGGACTACGACCTGGGTGCCCTCGAGAAGTGGATCGCCTGGCGCGACAAGACCCAGGGCTGAGTTTTTCACGATCGCGCCCGGTGCGCGGCGACGCGTTCGCGTGTCGCGCACCGGGGCGAGCAGTACCGCCGCGGGCTGCCGCCGCCCGTGTGCGCGAACGGCTTCCCGCACATCGGTGACGCGCACAGCCCTCCCGGGACGTCCTGGCGCGCCGCCAGCAGCGCCGCCAGCCCCAGCGCGGACGACGTCACCAGCCACGCGCCCCACGGCCCGTCGTCGGCCGCGTCCGCGTGCAGGTGCCAGCCGTAACCCTCTTCGTGGTCGGTCAAGCGCGGCGGGCCCGCGTACGCCGCGAACAACGCGTTCAGCACCGAAGCCGCCGAAGCGACATCGCGCGCCGCGAAGACTTCGCGCAGCTCCAGCGCCGCCGCCCGCAGGTCCGCGACGTCTTCCGGCGACAGCGCCGGCTCCGGTTCGCCGTGTTCGCGCAGGACCCGGGCGACCGCGGCCGGGTCGGGGGCCGGGGCCAGCAACACGATCAGCAGGTCCACCGCGCGCTGCACGGAATCCCGGTGCGGAAAGGCCATGCCCCATTGTAACGTCTTGTCAGTGATAAGACGTTACCTCGTCGGCGCCACGCTCGCCCGGACCGGTGACGAGCTCTCCGGGCCCGCGCTGCTCCTGCTCGGGATGACCGCGGGCCCGCACGCCGGTGCGGCGCTGCTCGCCGGGCTGACCGCGGCCGCCGCCGTGGGCGGACCGGTGTTCGGCACCCTGCTGGACCGCAGCGCGACCCCGGGACGGCTGCTCGCCGGCGCACTCGGTGGCTACGCGGGCGGGATCGCGCTGGTCGCCGCCGTGTTCGGCCGCCTGCCGCTGGAAGCCGTCGTCGCGGTGGCGGTCGTGACCGGCCTGCTCAACCCGGCCATCGCCGGCGGCTGGACCGCGCAGCTGCCCGCGGTCGCCGGGCCCGCCCTGCCGAAGGCCGGCCGCCTCGACGCCATGACGTTCACCGCCGCCGCGCTCGCCGGGCCCGGGCTGGCCGGGCTCCTCGGCGGGCCGGCCGGGCTCGTGGCCGCGGTCGGCCTGGTCACCGCGGCGGTCCCGGTGGCGTGGTCCCTGCCGAAGCGGTCACCCGGGAAGACCCGCCTCAAGGACGGCTTCAGGGTTCTGGTCCGCAACGCACCGCTGCGGCAGGCGACCGCCGCCTCGACGTTTTCCTGCGCCGGGATCGGCATGGTCACCGTGTGTTACCCGCTGCTGGGCGCGGCGCACCTGCGCGGCCCGGCTGACGGCGCGCTGCTGCTGACCGTCCTGGCCGTGGCGTCCCTGCTGGCCAACGCGATCCTCGCGAAGAAGCCGCTGCCGTGGGCACCCGACCGGATCGTCCGGCTGAGCACGCTCCTGCTGGCGGTGAGCTGCCTCGTCGCCGCGAGCGGGCACGGCGTCATCGTCGCGGCCGTGCTGGCCGGATTCGCCGAAGGTCCGCAGCTCACGGCGTTGTTCGCGATCCGCCACCGCGAAGCGCCGGAGCACGTCCGCGCGCAGGTGTTCACGACCGCGGCGAGCGTGAAGATCACCGGGCTGGCCGCGGGAGCGGCGCTGGCCGGCCCCCTCGCGGCGTGGTCGCTCCCGGGGTGCCTGCTGACCGCGGCGGCCGTTCAGCTGCTCGCGGCGGCAACCCTTTTCACCAGGTCAGAACGCCATCGCCTGGGCGCGCCGCTTGACCTCGGTGCCGTGGCTGGTCCGCAGCGCGTTGATGGGCGTGCTCCCGGGCAGCGTGTCGTCCTCGGTGAACAGCCACCGCAGCATCTCGGTCCGGGAGAACCCGGAGTCGGCGAGCACGGTGATCGTCCCGGTCAGGCCCTTGACGACGCCGTCCTTGACGAAGAAGTCGCCGGGCACGCACAGTTCGCCGCGGCGCCGGACCGCGATCAGCTGCCCGTCGCGCAGCATCTGCCGGACCTTGTTGGTCGAGGTCCCGAGGACGGTCGCCACCTCCGTCAGCGGAAGGACCGCGATGGCGGTGTCGAGGATGTCTTCGGCGACAGGAATCCCACTCACAGGTGACACTGTGCCACATTCCGTCCCCTCACCCGCTAGTGCGCATGGGTGACCCGCGAGGTCTCCTCCACGAGGCGTGCGCGGTTCCGTACGATCCATACTCGTGACACGCACCCAACCCAGCCTGGTCGGCACGCTTTTGGAGCGGCGCTACCGGGTGGACCGGCTGCTCGCCCACGGCGGAATGTCTTCCGTCTATCGGGGGACGGACACCCGGCTGGACCGTCCGGTCGCGATCAAGATCATGGACCCGCGCTTCGCGGACGACCGGTCGTTCGTCGACCGGTTCGTGCGGGAGGCGCAGTCCGCGGCGCAGCTGCACCACCCGCACGTCGTGGCGGTGCACGACCAGGGCTTCGACCTGCCCCAGGGTGCGGAGTCGGGCCTGGCGTTCCTGGTGATGGAGCTGGTCGACGGCGGGACGCTGCGCGACCTGCTGGCCGACCACGGCCCGCTGGACGTCGCGCTGGCGCTGAGCGTCGCCGAGCCCGTGCTGTCGGCGCTGGCCGCCGCGCACCGGGCCGGCCTGGTGCACCGGGACGTGAAGCCGGAGAACGTGCTGATCGGCCGGGTCGGGCAGCACACCGGCGGGGCGGTGAAGGTCGCGGACTTCGGCCTGGTGCGGGCCGTGGCGAGCGCGGGCACGACCAGTTCGAGCGTCATCCTGGGCACGGTCGCCTACCTCTCCCCCGAGCAGGTCGCCACCGGCGCGGCGTCCTCGCGCGGTGACGTCTACTCGGCCGGGATCCTGCTGTACGAAATGCTGACCGGCCGGGTGCCCTACACCGGCGACACCGCCATCTCGGTGGCCTACCGGCACGTGAACGACGACGTGCCGCGGCCGAGCGAGCTGCGCCCGGACCTGCCGCCGGCGCTCGACGACCTGGTCGTGCGCGCGACGCGGCGGGACCCGCAGCTGCGCCCGGCCGACGCCGGGGAGTTCCTCACCGAGCTGACCGCGGTGCGCGCCCAGCTGGGGCTGCTGCCGGTGACCGTGCCGATCCCGGTGTCCCACGGCCAGGGCGACCTCGCCGACACCGAGCGCACGCTGCCGCGGATCCCGCAGGTGCCGGACACCGAGAAGACGATGCCGGTGCACCGGCCGAACGCGACCCGGGCGCTGAGCCACGCCGCTCCCCCGGCGATCGCGCCCTCGCTCACCCCGCCGCTCACCCCGCCACCGCCGCGGCGGCGCAGCCGGCCCGAGCCGGAGAAGCCGCAGGACAACCGCAAGCGGATCCTGGTGATCGTGGCCGCGGTGCTGCTGCTCGGCGGGCTGATCGGGGCGTTCGCCTTCATCCTCACCGACACCGGCGGCGAAAAGACCGCGCAGGTGCCGAAGCTGGTCGGGCTGAACCAGGCCGCGGCCGGTGACGCGCTGCGGGCGGTGAAGCTGAACCCGCGGTTCAGCCAGGAGTACGACAACACGGCGCCGTCGAACACCGTGCTGCGCGCCGACCCGGCCGAGGGCACGACGCTGTCGCCGAACGCGACGGTCTCGGTGGTGCTGTCGAAGGGCCGCCCGCAGGTGCCGGACATCCGGCCGGGCACCGCGCTGCCCGACGCCCAGCAGGCGATCAAGGCGGCCCAGCTGACCCCGGTCCGCGGGACCGACGACTTCGACGCCGAAGTCCCGCAGGGCGCGGTCATCCGCACCACGCCGGCGGCGGGCAGCCAGCTGACCATCGGCGGCCAGGTCACGATCACCGTGTCGAAGGGCCCGATCCCGCTGCCGCCGGTCCCGGACGTCGTGGGCCGGTCCAAGGACGAGGCGTTCGGCCTGCTGCAGCAGGCCGGGTTCGAGCCGTTCCAGGCGGGCGAGGAGTTCAAGCAGGACGTCCCGGCCGGCGCCGTCACCCGGACCGACCCGCCGGCGAACGCCACGGCCAAGGCCAAGCGGATCGGCGTGTTCGTCAACAACGCCGTCCAGGTGCCGGACGTCCGGTTCCGCTCGTTCGAGGACGCCCAGAAGATCTTGGAGCAGGCCGGCCTGAAGGCCGACCGCGACGGCGGCCGCGGCCGCGGTCCCGGCGGCGGTGGCGGCGGCGGGTTCGACTTCGTCTTCCAGCAGGACCCCGCGCCGGGCACGTTCGTGGCGAAGAACTCCAAGGTCAAGCTGAAGGGCTTCGGGGGATGATCGGCAGCCGGGGCCGCGTGACGGGCACGATCGGCCCCGGCCTCATCGGTGAGGTGCTCCTGAACGTCCGGGGCGGCACGGAGGCGTTCTACGCGTATCCGGCCGACCCGGAGGAGACGTTCACGTCGGGAACGCAGGTGCTGGTGGTCGACTTCGAACCCCCGCGCACGGTTTACGTCGAACGCTGGCAACCCCTGAGCCGCTGACGGCGTGGAAGAGGCACCACCACACCACAACAGAACAGAGCAAGGGGGGTCGGTGCCATGAGTCTCCTGGAAATCCTGCTGGTTTCCGCCGGTGGCGTCATCGCCGTGCTGATCGTCGTCTTCGGGATCCTGCGGCTGCTGTACAAAGTGGCCGAACCGAACGAAGCGCTGATCATCTCCGGGCTGGGCGTCCGCGTCGACCGCGCGGACACCGCGGACAGCCTGGGCTTCAAGATCATCACCGGCCGCGGGGTGAACGTCATCCCCGGGTTCCAGACCGCGCGGCGGCTGTCGCTGGACACCCGCGGCGTCAACCTGCAGGTCTCCTGCGTGACCAAGCAGGGGCTGCCGGTCACCGTGCGGGCCGTCGTCATCTACAAGGTCGGAGACGACTTCGCCTCGATCGCCAACGCCGCCCGCCGGTTCCTGGACCAGCAAAAAGGCATGAACGACACGATCCACGAGCTCTTCTCCGGGCACCTGCGCTCGATCGTGGGCGGGCTGACCATCGAGGAGATGATCCACAACCGGGACGCGCTCACCGGCGAGGTGCGCCAGTCCTCGGCCACCGAGATGATCAAGCTGGGGCTGATCGTCGACTCGCTGCAGATCCAGGAGATCGACGACGAGTCCGGCTACATCAACAACCTCGGCAAGCCGCACGCCGCCGCGATCGCCGCGTCGGCCCGGATCGCCGAGGCGCAGCGCGACCAGGAGGCCGCCGAGGTCGAGCAGGTCTCGGCCGCGAAGAAGGCCGCCGCGGTCCGCGCAAGCCAGATCCAGCAGGCCGGCTACCAGGCCGAGGTCGACCAGGCGCGGGCGAAGGCGTCGCAGTCGGGCCCGCTCGCCGAGGCGACCGCGCGCCAGGAGGTCGTCGTCCAGGAGACCCGCGCCGCCGAGCTGGAGGCGGCGCTGGCCGAGCAGCGGCTGCAGTCGCAGGTCCGCAAGCCGGCCGACGCGAAGGCCTACGACACCCGGACCACGGCCGACGCCGCCCGTGACGCTTCGATCGCCAAGGCCCAGGCCGAGGCGAGGGAGACCGAGCTGCGGGCCGCGGCGGACGCGACCCGCGTGAAGACGGCCGCCGAGGCCGAGGCCCAGGCCACCAAGGCCCGGGCCGAGGCGATGGCGGGCGCGACCCGGGCGACGGGTGAGGCCGAGGCCGCCGCGGCCAAGGCCCGCGGCCTGGCGGAGGCGGAAGCCGCGAAGGCGCGCGGCCTCGCCGAAGCCGAGTCGGCCCGGGCGAAGGGGCTCGCCGAAGCGGACGCGATCAAGGCGCGGGCGGCGGCGCTGGCCGAGAACCAGGAAGCCGTCGTCGCGCAGCAGCTGGCCGAGCGCTGGCCGGAGATCGTCGAGGCGGGCGCGAGCGCGTTCGGCAACATCGACCACATGGTCGTGCTCAACGGCGCCGACGGCATGTCCGACATGTTCGCCAAGGCGCTGTCGCTCGGCGGGACCGGCGTCGGCCTGGCCCGGCAGCTGATGGACGCCATGGGCAAGCCGGCCGAGAAGGAGCTCGACGAGTCCGCCCGGCGCAACGGCGAACTGAAGCTCAGCGACTGATGCTCAGCTACTGATCTGTCACGCTCGGTGTACGGCCTCTGTGTCCCGGATCACGGGCCGCGGGGGCCGTACCCCCGTTCGGGGGCGGAAATTCCCGCTCGGTTGTCCTACCGTGGGCGCATGGTGCCGGACCGTGCGTCGCGGGCCGTCCGATGAGCTTCTTCACCGGCGGTCCCCGTGAGCGTCCCCTGTTCCCCGTTCCGGAGCAGGAGCTTTACGCGTTCAACGGACGGCACTGGACCGACGCCCCGCGCGAGCACATCGTCCCGGCCGTGCTGCCGTGGGCGCAGCCGCTGGGCCGCTCCGAGCGCACGGTGGTCGCGCTGCGGGCCATCGAGGTGTGGCCGCAGGCGGTGACACTGCGCGTCACGGTGTACTCCCGGGACAGCCTGGTCGAGGAACCCACCGAGGGATTGATCGACCACCGGCGCAAGACCGACTACAACGGGCTGCTGATCGGCGTGCTCTACGCCGACGGCAGCCGGGCGAGCTCCGAGACGGTCTCGGTGCCGTCCGCGTCCGAACCGGATGCCCCGGTGCTGCGGGCCCAGCCGGTCGGCGGCACCCGGTTCGCCGTCGAGCACGAGGTGTTCCTGTGGCCGCTGCCCTCGGCCGGCCCGCTGAAGCTGGTCGTGCAGTGGACGGACCGGGAGATCCCGGAAACCCGCACGACGCTCGACGGCGGTGCGATCCGCTCGGCGGCGAAGGACGCCGCGGAAATCTGGCCGGGGCTGGGCCGGCGGCAGGTGAACGGCCTGCCGGTGCGCCGCGTCGGCAAGCAGGTCGCGCTCACCCCCGATTGGGGCACACCGGTGGCCCAGGCGGAAAAACCCGAGCATGCTCCGGGGGAATGAGTTCGTTCCTGATCTGTGAGCCGGGGCACCACGGCCCGGGGTGTCTCGAATGGCGGAACGGGGTCGCTCGTTAGCGTGGTGGAAACACTTCGACCACCCGGCTGTCACGTCGGGCTGGTGCAGTGGGTTCCTTCCCTTCCGACGCACGTGGCCGTGCGCCCCCCGCGAACCCGGAAAGGTCGCCCATGGCAGGCTCGCCGCTCAGCGCACTCGATGTCGCTTTCCTTTGCCTGGAAAGCGAAACCTCTCCGATGCACATGGGTGCGGTGGTCACCTTCACCGCCCGCGGCCCGGTGGACCCGGCCGCGTTGACGGCGTTGCTCGCGCGACGGGCCGCCCGGCTGCCGAAGCTGCGTCAGCGGGCGCGCACGGAACTGTTCCCGCCGGGCTCGGCCAGCTGGGCCGACGACCCGGGTTTCGTTGCCGCCGACCACATTCACCAGGTCGCGTTGAGCTCGCTGTACGAGCCGGACCCCCTCTCCGCCTATGCGTCGCGCTGGATCGCCGAGCCGCTCGACACGTCCCGGCCGCTGTGGGACCTGACCCTGGTCACCGGGCTGCCGGACGGGAAGTTCGCCCTGCTGCTGAAACTCCACCACGCGCTGACCGACGGCGCCGGCGCGTACGCGGTCGCGGCCGGGCTGCTCGACGGCGTCAAGCTGCCGGAAACCGGCGCCGCGCCCCGCCCCATCCCGGCGCCGCGCTCCACTTTGGACACGGTGAAGGACGCGCTGGGCACGGCGTGGGGCCAGGCGAACGAGGCGGCCGGGATCGCGTCGTCGCTGGTGCGCGCCGCTCGCCCGCCGCTCTCGCCGGTGTCGGCCCCGCCGTCGGCCGAGCGGCGCCTCGGGTTCGTCCGGCTGCCGCTGGCCGAGCTGCGCCGGGTGCGCCGCGCTCACGGCGGGACGACCAACGATGTCGTGCTGGCGGTGCTCGCGGGGGCCCTGCGCGAGTGGCTGGTGAACCGCGGGCAGCGTGCCGACGGCCGCACGCTGCGCGCGCTGATCCCGGTGAGCGTGCGCGGCCGTGCGGGTGATCAGGTCGGCGGCAACAAGCTTTCGGGGTACCTGTGCGACCTGCCGGTCGGCGAGGACGACCCGGTCGAGCGGCTGCGGGTGGTCCGCCGGGTGATGACCCGCAACAAGGCGGCGGGCCCGAGCCGCGGCGCCGGCGCGCTGCCGCTGCTGGCCGGCCGCGTCCCGCCGCTGCTGCACCGCCTGGGCACCCGCACGGCGGGCCGGGCCGCGCCGATGCTGTTCGACCTGGTGATCACCACGGTCCCGGTCCCCCCGGCCCGGCTGTCCCTCGACGGCGCCCGGATGGCGGAGGTCTACCCGTTCGTGCCACTGGCCCCGGGCCACGCGGTCGGCATCGCGGTCGCGACGTACCGGGATTCGGTCCACATCGGACTGCAGGCCAACGGCGCGGCGGTGCCGGACGTCGGTTCGCTGCGGGACGCGGTCCTGAAGTCCGCGGCCCGGCTGCTCGACGCCTCCTGACGGTGCTCGTCAGGGTGTGACGCCCGCCGAGCCGACCACCTCCAGGAACGCCAGCGCCTCGGCGCCGCGAGAGCCGGGCGGCGCCGTGTAAAGCACGAGGTGCTGGTCACGCTCAGGCTGGGCGAGAGAGTCGCAGTCGACCGTCACGTCCCCCACCGCCGGGTGCCGGAAGGTCTTGGTGAGCACCGGCGTCGCCTGCACGTCGTGCCGGTCCCACAGCCGGGCGAAGTCGGCGCTGCCCGCGCGGAGTTCGTCGACGAGCTCGCGCACCGCCGGGTCGGCCGGGTAGCGGGCCAGCGTGGCGCGCAGCTCCGTGACGACGGTGAGCCGGAATTCGGCGGCGTCGGAAATCCCGTACGGCGGCTCGGCCGGCCCCAGGAACGCCTTGCGGGCGAGGTTGCGCTCCTCGGGAGAGGCCTCGGCGAAGTCCTCCATGAGCGCGGCCGCGAGCTCGTTCCAGGCCAGCACCTCGAACGTGGCGGAGATGACGATGGCGGCCGTCTGCGGCAGCCGCCGCAGCAGCGCCAGGATGCTGGGACGCACGTCACGGCGGTGCCGGCCGCTCCGGATGGGCGCGGTGCCCGCCACGACGTGCAGGTGCTCGGCCTCCGCGTCGGTGAGCCGCAGCGCAGCGGCGATCCCGGCCAGGACCTCGCCCGACGGGCGCGGGGCCCGGCCCTGCTCGAGGCGGACGTAGTACTCGGTCGAGATGTGCGCGAGCACCGCCACCTCCTCGCGGCGCAGGCCCGGCGTTCTCCGGCGCGGCCCGGCGGGCAGGCCGACGTCCTGCGGCCGCAGGCGCTCACGACGGCTGCGGAGGAACGCCCCGAGCTCCTGCTTGTCCATGTCTCCAGTATGCGGACGCCTCCGGGCCCGATCCTGGTACGGATGATGCCTGTCTGCCGGCCGCGGACCGGGGCAGCGTCGGGGGCATGACGAACACCGGCGAATTTCCCCCGATCGGCCTGCTCACCGGGAAGGTCGTGCTCATCACCGGCGCCAGCCGCGGCATCGGCGCGGCCGCGGCCCGTCTCTTCGCCCGCGAAGGCGCCGCCGTCGTGCTGGCCTCGCGCGGCACCGACGCCCTCGACCGCATCGCCGGCGAGATCCGCGACGCGGGCGGCACCGCCGACGCCGTCGCGCTGGACCTGGCCGATTCCGCGAGCATCCGGGCCGCGGTCGACCACGTCGAGCAGCGGCACGGCCGCCTGGACGGCGCGTTCAACAACGGCGCGGCCATCCAGCAGCCCGGCCCGCTGGAGACCACCGCCGAAGAAGAGATCGACCAGCAGTTCGCGGTGAACTTCCGCGCGCACTGGACCGCCATGACCGCCGAGGCCGCGCTCATGCGCCGCAGCGGCGGCGGGGCGATCGTCAACACCTCCAGCATCGGCAGCCGCCGCGCCAACCCGGCCCTGCCCGCCTACGGCGCCATGAAGCGGGCGCTCAACAGCATCACCGAGACCGCGGCCGTGACCTGGGCCCCGCACGGCATCCGGGTCAACGGGATCACCCCCGGCGGCACCGCCACGGACATGATCGACGCGTGGGAAGCCGCGACCCCCGGGGTCGTCGAGCGGATCAACGCCTCGATCCCGCTCGGCCGCATGGCCGAACCCCGCGAGGTCGCCGAGGCGGCCGCCTGGCTGCTCAGCGACCGCGCGTCCATGGTGACCGGCGCGATCGTGCCGGTCGACGGCGGCGCCGGGGCGTGAGCGGGCCTCAGCCGCGGAGCATCTCCGCAACCAGGAACGCCAGCTCCAGCGACTGCTGGGTGTTCAGCCGCGGGTCGCAGGCCGTCTCGTAGCGGCCCGACAGGTCGACGTCCGAGATCTCCTGGGCGCCGCCCAGGCACTCGGTGACGTCCTCGCCGGTCAGCTCGACGTGGATGCCGCCGGGGTAGGTGCCCAGCTTGTTGTGCACCTCGAAGAAGCCCTGGACCTCGTCGACGATCCGGTCGAAGTGGCGGGTCTTGTAGCCGGTGGAGGACTCGTGGGTGTTGCCGTGCATCGGG
>NZ_PPHF01000082.1 GCF_002904335.1 Amycolatopsis sp. CA-126428
AACCAGCAGGACCAGAACCAGCAGCAGGACCAGAACAAGCAGGGCCAGAACAAGAACCAGCAGCAGAACCAGAACCAGCAGCAGCAGAACAACCAGGACAAGGCCAATCAGGACAAGGCCGGCCAGGCCGGCCAGGACGCGGCCCAGCAGGACGAGCTCGGCGGCATCCAGGGTGAGAACAAGGAAGTCGGCGACAACGACGGCACGATCATCGAGCCGGAGTCCGCGACGCTGAAGTTCATCGGCGGCGGCGCGGACAACGTCGTCGCGATGCCGCTCGGCCTGAAGATCCTCTACGGTGACGCCAAGCAGAGCACCAACGGCCCGGCCAACGCCCGGCCCAGCTGGACCTGCACCGGGTTCGAGGACCGGCTCACCGACCTCTACCCGATCTGCCCGGCGGGCAGCAAGGTGGAGCGCATCCACGCCTTCCCGAACTGCTGGGACGGCAAGAACACCGACAGCGCGAACCACCGCACCCACATCGTGTTCGCCAACCAGCAGGGCAAGTGCCCCCAGGGGTTCAAGAACGTGCCGCAGCTGCAGGTCACGCTGGTCTACAACGTCCCGCAGGACGTCCAGCAGAACGGCGAGTACAAAGTGGACGCGTTCGCCCAGGAAAAGCACAACCCGCGGTCCGACCACGACGACTTCGCGAACGTGATGAGCAAGCAGATCATGGGCCGCCTGGTCAACTGCGTCAACTCCGGCAAGGCCTGCGCCGAATAACGACGACCGGCCACCTGTACCGCGGGAAGGAGAACTTCCGATGAACCGTGCTCGCCCGGCTGTTGCCGCACCGATCGCCGTTGCCGGACTCGCGCTGGTCGCGGCCTGCGGGACCAACCCGTACGCCACCTCCGGTGCCGTCCAGCCGGTGGTGCTCGGGGCGCAGCAGCAGCCGGCGAGCGCGGTTCCGGCCGGCTCCGCGGCCCAGCTGATATCCTCCACTGTGGACGGACTGGGTACGGTCCTGGCCGACGCGGAAGGGCATACGCTCTACCGCTACGCGAAGGACTCGGCCAAGCCGTCGAAGGCCACTTGCGCCGGCCCGTGCGCGATGACGTGGCCGCCGCTGGTCTCCGACGTCCCGGTGCTCGCCGCCGGGGTGGACAGCGCGCTGGTGGGCCTGGTCACCCGGCCCGACGGCCGCAAGCAGGTGACGGTCGCCGGCTGGCCGGTCTACCGGTACGCGAAGGACACCGGGCCGGGCATCGCGCTCGGCCGGGCGGCCGGCGCGGACTGGGCGGCGGTGGCGCCGACGGGGGAGAAGGCGGGCACCGAGCCGCCGACCCTCGGCACCAAGGAGATCGACGGCCTCGGACCCGTTCTCACGGACACCGCCGGCCACACGTTGTACCTCTTCACCAAGGACGGCCGCGGTGCCGGAAAGTCCACCTGCGACGGGCCTTGCGCGCAGAAGTGGCCACCACTGGCGGCCGGCGGCCGCACCACCGTCGCCGACGGCATCGACGCCGGACTGGTCGGCCGCATCCGCCGCCCGGACGGCACGAGCCAGGTGACGGTCGGCGGCTGGCCGGTGTACCGGTACGCCTCCGACGACGAGCCGGGAGTGGCCACCGGCCACGGCGCGGGCGGCACCTGGTACGCACTGGAACCCAACGGCTGCAGGGCGGACCCGGCTCGCCGGCCGGCGGTCCAGCAGGCACTGGCGACCTCCCCCGGCGGGTACTGACCCGCCCCACGATCCCCGGCCCGGCGGACACTTCCCTCCACCTCACCCCCCTTGTCCGCCGGGCCGGTTGTTTCACCGCAGGAAATCGCGGGACTTCGGTTCCGCGCCCGAGCCCCGGTCCGGTGGACGCTTCCCTCCACCTCACCCCCCCCAGTCCACCGGGCCGGGATTCTTCACCCCACCGATCCGGCCCAGCCGGATCAGCGAAGGAGGAGAAAGCGGGAGTCACTCCCGCCCGCGAGTTCCGGCCCGGTGGACGCTTCCCTCCACCTCACCCCCCCGTCCACCGCGCCGGAACCCTTCCCCCCTCCCGAACCGACCCCCAGGTACGCACCCCGACCCTCGAGGTACGCAACCCGACCCTCCAGACCCGCGAACCGACCCTTCCGGTACGCACTCCGACCCTCCAGACCCGCGAGTTGACCCTTCAATCACGCGAGTTGACCCTCCAGACACGCGAGTTGACCCTCCAGACACGCGAGATGCCCCTCCAATCACGCGAGATGCCCCACCAGCCACGCGAAACACCCCGCCCACCCCACGAGATCCGCCCCGAATCACGCGAGATCCGTCCCCCATCACGCGACTTCCGCGGCCGAGCACACGACGCCCCGAATCGCGAACCCCGCCGCGAAGCCCCGGCCGGTGGCCGCCCCTCGGTCACCGGGCCGACCAGGCTTCGGGGCTCACGAAACTCCGGCTCCGGGGGGTGCTTCCCTCCACCTCACCCCCCTCATCCCCCGGACCGGTGAACGCTGCGGTCCCCGTGCTCCGGCACGGGGACCGCGGCCCAGAAGTCCAGCGGCACCCGGCCCGTTCCCCGGCCCTCGGCGTCGAGCAACCGGCCCATCAGCTTGACGCTCCGCAGCGTCACCGCCCGGCCGGTGATCTCCAGCCACGGCAGCTTCGCCGCCAGCTGCGCCTCCACGGAAAGCACGTCGTGCGCCGAAGGCAGCCACAGCACCAGCATCAGGTTCGCCGCCCCGGTCAACGCCGCGCACATGCGGACCTCCGGGACCATCGCCAGCGACCGGGCCGTCGTCTCCAGCTTGTCCGGCGGCACCCGCAGCCACAGCGTCACCGTGACCGGCGCCGGTGAAACCGACCGCGCGATCTCGCAGCGGATGCGGATCGCGCCGCGGCCGAGCAGCCCGTCCAGCCGGCGGCGCACCGTCGTCGCCCCGACGCCGAGCGAGGCCGCCAGGGCCGCCGCCGAGGCGCGGGGGTCCGTGCCCAGGGCCAGGATCAGGGCCCGGTCCGCCGCGTCGAACCGCAGCGGTGCGCGCTGGCGAGCCGGCTTCGCCGACAACGCCTCGCGCTGGCCCGGCGAGATCGCCCGCACCCGCCACCGGCTGCCCTCGGTGAACATCCGCGGGGACAGCGTCGTCCGCACCCGCGTCACGCCGGGGATCGCCGCCACCCGGCTCGCCACGTGCGCGCCCAGCTCCCGCAGGGACGGCGCGACGACGTGGGCGAGCAGATCGCCCGGCCCGGCCACGTGCTCGACCGTGGCCACGTGGACGTCCGCGGCCAGCGCGGCGGCGACCGGGAAAACCGCCCCGGGCTCACAGTCGATCGAGACGAAGGCCAGTGCCAGCCGCTCGATCAGTTCGCCGCCGGCGTAGGCGGTGAGCCAGGCGTCGCCGCGCTCCACAAGGGTGTCCCAGCGGCGGGACACGGTCACCGCGCCCAGGCCGAGCGCGTCCCCGAGCGTCGACCACGACGCCCGCGGCGCCGCCTGGAGGGCGTCGGCCAGTTTGAGGTCCTGCTCGGCCAGCATGGCGGATTCTTCGCTCATCAGACCTCGAAACGGTGGTTTCGGCGATTTTCCCCGGCTATTGTGCTCGACACTCGCATGATCGGCGCATGACCCTGCGCTCCGACGCCGCCGCCATGCTCGCCGACCTGCAGACCCTGCGCCGTGACCTGCACCGCATCCCCGAGATCGGTCTGCACCTCCCGCGCACCCAGGACCGGGTGCTCGCCGCCCTCGACGGCCTGCCGCTCGAAATCACCCTCGGCAAGAACCTGTCGTCGATCACCGCGGTCCTCCGCGGGACCAAACCCGGCGGCACCGTGCTCCTGCGCGGCGACATGGACGCGCTCCCGGTCACCGAGGCCGGCGGCGAGGAGTTCACCTCGACCCTCGACGGCGCCATGCACGCCTGCGGCCACGACCTCCACACCGCGGGCCTGGTCGGCGCGGCCCGCCTGCTCGCCGCCCGCCGGCAAGACCTCCCCGGCGACGTCGTCTTCATGTTCCAGCCCGGCGAAGAGGGCTGGGACGGCGCCGGCCACATGATCGACGAAGGCGTGCTGACGGCGTCCGGCAGGCCCGTCGACGCCGCCTACGGCCTGCACGTTTCGGCCGCGAGCTACGCGAAGGGCCAGTTCACCGCCCGGCCGGGCACGCTGATGGCGGCCTCGGGCGCCCTCGAAGTCCGGGTGAAGGGCGACGGCGGCCACGGCTCGTCCCCGCACGACGCCCGCGACCCCATCCCGGCCGCCTGCGAGATGGTGACCGCCCTGCAGACGATGGTCACGCGCACCTTCGACGTCTTCGACCCGGTCGTCATCACCGTCGGCTCGTTCCACGCCGGCACCCGGCGCAACATCATCCCGGACGACGCGGTGTTCGAGGCGACGCTGCGGTCGTTCTCGCCGGAAGTCGCGGCCCGGGTGGGCGAGCGCGCGGAGCAGGTCTGCCGCGGCATCGCCCAGGCCCACGGCCTCGACATCGAAGTCACCTACGCACCGGAGTACCCCGCGACGGTCAACGACGCCGACGCCTATGCCTTCGTGGCCGGCACGATCCGTGACGTCTTCGGCGAGGAGCGCTTCACCGAGATGGCCGATCCGATCACCGGTTCGGAGGACTTTTCCCGAGTCCTGGAACGGGTTCCCGGCGCGTACCTCTTCCTCGGCGCGTGCCCGGGCGACCCGGCGAGCGCGCCGGACAACCACTCTCCGCGGGCCCGCTTCGACGACAGCGTGCTCGGCGACGGCGCCGCGCTGCTGGCCGAACTCGCCGTCCGCCGGCTCGCGCTCCTGGCCCGGTGACCCCGTGCGCAGCTACCACTGGCCGCCGCTGCTGCCGGTCGTCGCCCTGGTCCTGATGCCGTTCCTGCCGTTCGTCAACACCACCGGGCTGTGGCTCGGGCTGCCGCGGATGATCGTGTGGGGCGCGTTCTGGTGCCTCATGTTCACCCCGGCGCTGCTGCTCTCGGAACGCCTGATGCGCGCGGGGGAGGACGGCGAATGATCCTCGCCTTCACCCTCGTGGGCATCGTGCTGATCGGTGTGCTCGGTTTCGTCGGCCGGCGCAAACCCGTCGCCGACCTGGCCGAATGGACCGTCGGCGGCCGTCGCTTCGGTGCCATGACGATGTGGTTCCTCCAGGCCGGGGAGGTGTTCACCACCTTCACCTTCCTCGGCATGGCCGGCCTCGCCTTCTCCGGCGGCGTCGCCGCGATGTACGCGCTGCCGTACGTCCCGATCGCCTACGTCGTGCTGTTCTTCCTCGCGAAACGCCTGTGGACGCTGGGGAAGGAGCGCGGTTACCTCACCCAGGGCGACTTCCTCGAGGACCGCTACCGCAGCCGGACGCTCGGGACGCTGTCCGCGGTGCTCGGCGTCGTGTTCGTGCTGCCCTACCTGCAGCTGCAGATCACCGGGCTCGGGCTGATCGTCCGGCTGGTCACCGGCGACACCGCGTCCGGGACGCTGAGCATGGTGGCCGGCAGCGTGCTGGTGGTCGCGTTCGTGCTGTGGGCCGGCTTGCGCGGCGTCGCGGCGACGTCCTACTTCAAGGACGGGATCATGCTCGTCGCGCTGGTGGTGCTGATCATCGCCGTGCCGACGCACTTCGCGGGCGGCATTCCCGCGGTGTTCCACAAGATCGAGCAGCTGCACCCGGAGAAGCTGATCGTCCACAGTGGAGCGAACGATCACGTCTGGTTCGTGACGAGCATGCTGGTCAGCGCGATCGGCGTCGGGCTGATGACGCTGCCGCACTCGTGGCCGGCGCTGATGTCCGCGCGCGACCCGAAGGTGCTGCGGCGCAACTACGCCTGGATGCCGGTGTACGAGCTGTGTCTGCTGCTGCCGATGGTGATCGGGTTCGCGGCGATCCTCGTGGTACCCAAGGGGAGTGACCCGAACGGAGTATTGCTGACGCTCTCGAAGGACGCCTTGCCCGGCTGGGTGACGGGGATCGTGGTGGTCGCCGCGACGGCCACCGCGATGGTCCCGGCGGCCGGGATCCTGATCGGCATCTCGTCGCTGGTGGCCCGGAACATCGTCCGCGTCCGCAGTGGCCGCCGGCAGTTCTGGATCAACCACGGCACGGTTGTGGTCGCGAGTACTCTTGCCCTCGTGCTCGGGATCTTCCGGCCGGACCTGCTGGCCAACCTGCTGCTGCTGACCTATTCGGGGTCGGTCCAGCTGGCGCCGGCCAACCTGCTGGGGTTCCTGCGGCGCGTGCCGGTCGGCAAGGGCCCGGTGCTGGCCGGGCTGGTCGCCGGCGAGCTCGTGGTCCTCTGGCTGACCTTTGTGGACACCCATCTCGTCGGCACGGTCAACGTCGGCTTGGTCGGGCTCGGCGCGAACGTCGTCGTGCTCGCGCTGGCCGCGGTGGTGGCGCCGCGACGGACTTCTCTCGTGGAGGCGGCGTGACGCGCACGGTGTTCACCGGCGGCTCGGTGTTCGACGGCACCGGCGCGGACCCGGCACCGGCCGACGTCGTCGTCGAGCACGGCCGGATCGTCGACGTCGGCACGGACCTGGACGGCGACGAGGGCGTCGACTGCACCGGCACGGTGCTGCTGCCCGGGCTGTTCGACTGCCACGTGCACGTGACGATCTCGGACATCGGGCTGCTGTCCCGGGTGCAGAAGCCGTTCTCCTACCAGTTCTACGAAGCCGCACGGAACCTGTGGGCGACGCTCGGGCTGGGGATCACGACGGTCCGCGACGCGGCGGGCGCGGACCTCGGCATCAAGGAGGCGGTGGACGACGGCCTGATCCCCGGCCCGCGGCTGCAGATCTCGATCGGCCTGATCAGCCCGACCGGCGGCCACGGCGACGCGTGGAACCCCTCGGGGCTGTGCGTGCCGCTGATGGTCCCGCACCCGGGCCGGCCGGAGACCACGGTCGACGGGCCCGACGAGATGCGCCGGGTGGCCCGGACGCTGCTGCGCGCGGGCGCCGACGTGCTCAAGGTGTGCACGACCGGCGGCGTGCTCTCCCCGCGCGACGACCCGCGGCATTCGCAGTTCACGCCGGAGGAGCTGGACGTCCTGGTGACGGAGGCGGCGATGCAGGGCCGCCCGGTGATGGCGCACGCCCAGGGCGCGGCGGGCATCAAGAACGCGGTCCGCGCGGGCGCGCGGTCGATCGAGCACGGGATCTACCTCGACGACGAAGCGATCGAGCTGATGCTCGGCCACGGAACCTGGCTGGTGCCGACGCTGATCGCCCCGGTCAACGTGGTCCGCGCGGCCGACGCGGGCGTCGACCTCCCGGCGGCGGTGGTGGCGAAGGCGCGTGAAGTGGTGGAGGCGCACCGGGACTCGGTCCGCCGCGCGTACGCGGCGGGCGTCCGGATCGCGATGGGCACGGACAGCGGCGTCGGCCCGCACGGCACGAACCTCGAGGAGCTGGCCCTGATGGCGGCGTGCGGGATGACCCCGGCCGACGTCCTGGAGGCGACGACCTCATCGGCGGCCCGCTTGATGGGCCTGGACGGCGAGCTGGGCCGGCTGGCGCCGGGCCTGCGGGCGGACGTCGTGGTGGTGGCCGGGAACCCGTACGACTTCCCGGCGCTGGCGTCGAACATCCGGGAGGTCTGGAAGGACGGCATCCGGGTCGTCTGACCCCCGTGTCGTCCTCCCAAGCACGCGTGTCGTCCATTCAGGCACGCGTGTCGGCCGCCCAGGCACGCGTGCCGGCCGTCAGGACTCCGGGCTCAGCAGGTCCTTCAGCGCCGCGGCGAACTTCGCCGGGTTCCGCTGCGGTGCCAGGTGTGACCCCGGCAGCTCGGTGAACGGCAAGCCCAGCTCCAAAGCCAGGATCTTCGCCGGCTGGTAGTGGTAGCGGCCCCGGCTGCCCTCGCCCGCCACCGGGAAGATCTCCGTGGCCGCCTTCCGCAACGCGCGCAGGTCCGGCAGGTAGTCGAAGAACTCCGTCAGCTCGCGGTCGAACAACCGGATCCACTCGGCTTCGTGGGGGAGGCGCAGGTTCGGCAGGTTCGGCAGGGCCGCGCCCGCGATCGCGTCCGCGAAGCGCGTCACCGCGGCCATCAGCTCACCCGAACGGGCCAGCCGGACCTGTTCCGCCGCCGCTTCGAGCCAGCCGCTCGCGTCCGGCATCAGGTGGACCGCCGGGGGTTCGTGCGCCACCAGCGTCGTCACGCGGTCCGGGTGGCGGGCGACGAGGTCGAGGCCGATCAGGGCGCCCGCGCTGGAGCCGAACACCCGGGCCGGGCCGTCGGCCGCGTGGTCCAGGACGGCGAGGGCGTCGTCCGCCTGCCGGGAAACCGGGACCGGGCCCGTCGTCGTGTCCGTGCTGCCGAAGTGGCCGCGGCGGTCGTAGGTGATCACGGTGTACGCCGCGGACAGCTGCTTCGCCAGCGCGCGGTAGGCCTCGCCCGATCCGGTGCCGCCCGCGATCAGCAGCAGTGCCGGGCCCTCGCCGCCGCGGCGGACGAGGAGCTCACCGTCCTCCACCGGGCAACGGCTTTCCGAGATCATGCATCGAAGTGAAGCACAAGGGCCGCAAGCTAATGTGCGCGGTATGACGGAACGGCGAGCGATCCTCAGCGGGTCCGCTTTCGAGGAACGGATCGGGTACGCCCGCGCCGTGGTGCACGGCGACCGCGTGTACGTCTCGGGCACGACCGGCTTCGACTACGCGGCCATGACCATCTCCGGCGACGTCGTCGAGCAGGCCGCCCAGTGCCTGCGGAACATCGAAGCGGCGCTGGCCGAGGCGGGCTGCACGTTCGCGGACGTGGTCCGCGTCCGGTACCTGCTGCCTGCGCGCGAGGACTTCGAGCCGTGCTGGCCGGTGCTGCGCAAGGCGTTCGCGGACGTCCGCCCGGCCGCGACGATGCTGGAGTGCGGCCTGGCGGACCCGCGCATGAAGATCGAGATCGAGGTGGACGCCCACCTGCCGGGCTAGCGCCGTTCGATGATCGACGCGGTGGCCAGCGCGCCGCCCGCGCACATCGTCACCAGCGCCGTCGACGCGTCCCGGCGCTCCAGCTCGTGCAAGGCCGTCGTCAGCAGCCGGGCTCCCGTGCTGCCCACCGGATGGCCGAGGGCGATGGCGCCGCCGTTGACGTTGACCCGGGACGGATCCGGCGAAACCACCTGCTGCCAGGACAACGCGACCGAAGCGAACGCCTCGTTCACCTCGAACAGGTCCACGTCACCCACGGTCATCCCGGCCCGGGACAGCACCCGTTCCGTCGCGCGGATCGGGCCGTCCAGGTGGTAGTACGGCTCGGCGCCGACCAGCGCCTGCGCGACGATCCGGGCCCGCGGACGCAGCCCCAGCGCCGCGGCGCGGTCGGCGTCCAGCAGGAGCAGGGCGGCCGCGCCGTCGGAGATCTGGGACGACGTGCCCGCCGTGTGGATGCCGTCCTCGACCACCGGCTTGAGCCGGGCGAGGCCGTCCACGGTCGTCTCGCGCAGGCCCTGGTCGCGGGCGACCAAGCGCGTTTCCCCGGTCAGCGCCCCGTCGGCGGAGAGGACCGGGGCCTTCACCGGCACCACCTCGCGGTCGAAGTGGCCCGCCGCCCAGGCGGCCGCCGCCTTCTGCTGGGACGCCGCGCCGAACGCGTCGACGTCCTCGCGCGTCAGCCCGCGGCGGACCGCGATCCGCTCCGCCGCGCCGTACTGGTTCGGCAGGTCGATCGACCACGACGACGGCCGCGGTGAAGCGCCGGCCCGGTTCGTGCCCAGCGGCACCCGGCTCATCGCCTCGACCCCGCACGCGACACCGGCCTCGATGGCACCCGCCGCGATCAGGCCGGCGACGAGGTGGGTGGCCTGCTGCGCCGAGCCGCACTGGGCGTCGATCGTCGTCGCGCCCGCCGTCTCGGGCAGGCCCGCGTGCAGCCACGCCGTGCGCGTGACGTTGTTCGACTGCTCGCCGGCCTGCGTGACGCAGCCGCCGATGAGCTGCTCGACGAGGGCCGGGTCGATCCCGGCGCGGTCCAGCAGGGCGAGCTGCGCGGCGCCCAGCAGCTCGGCCGCGTGCAGGCCGGCCAGCAGCCCGTTCCGCTTGCCGATCGGGGTTCGCACGGCTTCGATGATGACCGGCACGCCCATGTCGTCCCTTCCGTCGGGAAACACTGTTCACTACCGCCAAAACTAGAACGAGTTATCGTTTTGCGCAAGTCTGCGCAGGCTTGACCCCCTTCTTGATCTTCATTCGGTGAGCGCACGCTCACCTGGCATCATCGGTTAAGTAAACGGGTTTCACTTACGGTCTTCCGTTGGTTAACGCCGTATGCTTCAATCCAACTTAGAACGTGTTCCAAGACGAACCGTGGGAGGCAACGTGGCCGCTCCGCTCATCCCCGCCGGGTTCGACTTCACCGATCCGGATCTCTTGGCGGAGCGACTACCCGTCGCCGAGTTCGCCGAACTCCGGCGAACCGCCCCGGTGTGGTGGAACCCCCAGAAGCACAACACCGCGGGCTTCCGCGACGACGGCTACTGGGTCGTCTCGCGGCACGCGGACGTCAAGGAGGTCTCGCGCGACAGCACGCTCTACTCGTCGCGGGAGAAGACCGCCATCATCCGCTTCGACGAGAACATGACCGAGGACAACCTCGAAGCGAACCGCCTGGTGCTGCTCAACATGGACGCCCCGCAGCACACCAAGCTGCGGCGGATCGTGTCGAAGGGCTTCACCCCGCGCTCCATCTCGAAGCTCGAGGACACGCTGCGGGATCGCGCCGAACGGATCGTTTCCGAGGCGAAGAAGAAGGGGACGGGCGACTTCGTCACCGACGTCGCGTGCGAGCTGCCGCTGCAGGCGATCGCCGAGCTGATCGGCATCCCGCAGGAGGACCGGCTGAAGATCTTCGACTGGTCCAACCAGATGGTCGCCTACGACGACCCCGAGTACGAGGTCGCGCCCCTGGAGGCGTCCACCCAGCTCATCGGCTACGCCTGGAACATGGCCGAGGACCGCCGCAAGTGCCCGATGGACGACATCGTCACGAAGCTGATCCAGGCCGACGTCGACGGCGAAGAGCTCGGCTCCGACGAGTTCGGCTTCTTCGTCATCCTGCTCGCCGTCGCCGGCAACGAGACGACGCGCAACTCCATCACCCACGGCATGAAGGCCCTCCTGGACCACCCGGAGCAGTGGGAGATCTTCAAGGACCAGCGGCCGAAGACCGCGCCCGACGAGATCGTCCGCTGGGCCACCCCGGTGATCGCCTTCCAGCGCACCGCCACCCGGGACACCGAGCTCGGCGGCGCGCACATCCGCCAGGGCGACCGCGTCGGCATGTTCTACAGTTCCGCCAACTTCGACCACGAGGTCTTCGACGAGCCGGAGAAGTTCGACGTCCTCCGCGAGGACAACCCGCACGTCGGGTTCGGCGGCACCGGATCGCACTACTGCATCGGCGCGAACCTGGCCCGGCTGCAGATCGACCTGATCTTCAACGCGATCGCCGACGTGATGCCGGACATCACCGAGGCGGCACCCCCGGTCCGGCTGCGGTCGAGCTGGCTGAACGGCATCAAGCACTACCCCGTGCACTACGGCTGAGGAACGCGGCGACGCGCTCCCAGGTGAGTCCGGCCCCGGCCACGTCGTGGTCGGGGCCGTCCGCGTCGGTGTAGAAGTGGCCGAGGCCCGGGTAGGTGTACACCCGGGCGTCGGCGCCCGACCGCACGGCGGCTTCGCGCCAGGCCGCGACCTGCGCCGGCGGCGCGATCGGGTCGGGATCGGCGACGTGGACCTGCACCGGCAGGCCCGCGCGGTGCCCGGCCGGCAGCGCCCCCACCGCGTGCAGCAGCACGACACCGGCGGTGCCGGGCCGGTGCGGCAGCACGGTCTCGACGACCCCCGCCCCCATCGACACGCCCACGAGCACCGTTTCCGCGGGCAGGTCGCGCACCGCGTCGCGGGCTCGCCGGGTGATGGCCTCCCAGCCGACGGCGTCCTTCACCGCGAAGCCCTCCTCGAGGGTCGCCGCCGTGCGGCCGGCGTAGAGGTCCGGGGTGGTGACGCGGTGCCCGGCCGCCCGCAGCCGGTCGGCGAAACCGAGTTCGACGGGCCGCAGCCCCAGCACGGAGTGGAACACCACGATGTCGCTCACGCGGCGATTCTGCCAGGGGGTGCCATGATGGGACGATGCCTTCGCGAGCGACCGTCGACGTCGAATTCGCCATCCACGTCACCCAGCCCGGGCCCGCGGCGATCTCGGTCTCCGCGGCGCACGCCGACACCGAGGAACTGCGCGTGTCCTGGCACGGGGACAGCCGGTCCGTCGAGTTCCCGCACGGCACCCGGGCCGAGGTCTTCGACCTGCCCACCGGCGAGCACCAGATCACCTACCACGCCGAGCGCGCGCTCACCGACGCCGAACCCGAGCTCGTCACGCTCGCCGACCTCGTCGTGTTCACCCGGCCGAGCCGGTACTGCCCGTCCGATCGCGTCGCCGGGCTCGTGCCGCCGGAGCTGCTCGGGATCGAAAACCCCGGGAAACAGGTCGAAGCCGTCGTCCGGCACGTCCACGAGCGACTGTCCTATGTGGTCGGTTCGAGCCGGCCCAGTGACGACGCGATCGACACCCTGCTCGCCGGCGAAGGCGTCTGCCGGGACTTCGCGCACGTCTGCATCACCCTGTGCCGGTTCCTCGACATCCCCGCCCGCTACGTCGGCGTCTACGCGCCCGGGCTCGCGCCGATGGACTTCCACGCCGTTTTCGAAGCCGCGGTCGACGGGCACTGGTACGTCTTCGACGCCACCCGGCTCGCGCCGCGGCAGACCATGCTGCGGATCTCCACCGGCCGCGACGCCGCCGACACCGCCTTCCTCGCCACGCTCGGCGGCGAGCTCGACTTCCTGGGCAGCACCATCTTCGCGACGACGGACACCGCGCTGCCCGTCGACGACGGATCCGGATTGGTCGTTCTGGGCTGATCCGCGTGTTGCCTGCGCAAAGACGGCTCAGGCTGGGTAGACAGTCTTCGTGAAGAGTTCCCCCAAGGCGCCGAGCCCCTGGGCCCGGGCGCGCGCCCGGTACCGGTGGCTGGACCACATCGCCCGCGCGACCAACCGCTACATCGAGTCCGGCGGCTACCACTACGTCGCCTCGATCACCTACTTCAGCCTGCTGTCGCTGGTGCCGCTGCTGATGGTCGCCTCGTCGGTCGCCGGGTTCGTGCTGGCCACCCAGCCGGGCCTGCTCGACACGCTGGTGCACGCGATCGTCAGCACGCTGCCCGGCGGGCTCGGCGACAAGGCCACGGAACTGCTCACCGGCTTCGTCGAGCAGCGGACCAGCGTCGGGGTGGTCGGCCTGGCCATCGGCCTCTACTCCGGCTGGAACTGGATGAACGCGCTGCGGGACTCGCTGACGGCGCTGTGGGGGCAGAACCGCTCGGACCAGTCGCTGCCGCGGCTGATCCTGGGGGACCTGCTCGCCCTGCTCGGCCTGACCGCGGCACTGCTCGTGTCGTTCACGCTCACCATCTCCGGCACCGCGCTCGGCAGCTACCTGCTCCGCCTCGTCGGTCTCGACGACACCAGCTGGGGGCACCAGCTCGTCTCGGCGTCGTCGGTGCCGCTGTCGCTGGTCGCGGACTGGCTGGTGTTCCTCTGGGTGCTCACCCGGCTGCCGCGGCAGAAGGTCGGCGTGCGCAGCGCGGTCCGCGGCGCGGTCGCCCTCGCCGTCGGGTTCGAGGTGCTGAAGCTGCTCGGCGGGTTCTACCTCCGGCTGATCGGCGACTCGCCGACCGGGATCGCGTTCGGCTCGGTCATCGGTCTCATCTTCTTCATCTCGCTGGTGGCACGGCTGCTCGTGTTCGTCACGGCGTGGACCGCGACCGGCTCGGACGCACCCCCGAAGCCGGTCCAGCCGCCGGCGCCGGTGGTGCTGGAGCCGGTCGTCGTGGTGGACCCGCCGATGGCCGTGCCCGCCACGGTCGGCGTGGTCACCGGCGTGCTCGGCACCCTGCTCGCCCTCCGCTGGCGCCGCTCCCGTCGTGAGTGAAAAAGCGCGTTCTAACCCGCTTTTCCACTCACGAGGCGGGTTTCTCCGAGCCGACCAGCCACATCGAGAAGTACTGCGACCCGCCGCCGTAGGCGTGCCCGAGCGCGCGGCGCGCGCCGTCCACCTGGTAGTCCCCGGCCCGGCCCATGACCTGCTTCGCGGCTTCGGAGAACCGCAGCATGCCGGACGCGCCGATCGGGTTGGAAGACAGCACTCCGCCGGACGGGTTGCACGGCAGCCGGCCGCCGATCGCCGTCTCGCCCTTCTCGGTGACCTTCCAGCCCTCGCCTTCGGGGGCGAAACCGAGGTTCTCCAGCCACATCGGCTCGAACCACGAGAACGGCACGTAGATTTCGGCGACGTCCACTTCGGACATCGGGTCGGTGATGCCCGCCTCGGCCCACAGCGCGGCCGCGGCCTCGCGCCCGGCCCGCGGGTTCACCTGGTCGCGGCCGGCGAACGTGGTCGGCTCGGTGCGCATCGCCGTCGCGTGGATCCACGCCGCGCCGCCTTCGACGGCGTCCCCGGCGGCCTCGTCGCCGAGCACCATCGCGCACGCGCCGTCGGACGACGGGCACGTCTCGTCGTAGCGGATCGGGTCCCACAGCATCTGCGACGCCCGCACCGACTCGACGGTGATGTCCGGCTGCCGCAGGTGCGCGAACGGATTGAGCGCGCCGTTGCGCCGGTCCTTCGCCGCGACGATGGCCCCGACGTGCTCGGGCGCGCCCGAGCGGCGGATGTAGGAGCGCACGTGCGGCGCGAAGTAGCCGCCCGCGCCGGCCCCGACCGGCATCTGGAACGGCGGCAGGATCGACAGCCCCCACATCGCGTTCGACTCGGACTGCTTCTCGTAGGCCACGGTCAGCACGCGCCGGTGCACGCCCGACTGGATGAGCGACGCCGCCACCAGTGCCGTCGAACCGCCCACCGAACCGGCGGTGTGCACGCGCAGCAGCGGTTTCCCGGTCGCGCCGAGCGAGTCGGCGAGGAACAGCTCGGGCATCATCACGCCCTCGAACAGGTCCGGGGCCTTGCCGAGCACGACGGCGTCGATGTCGGCCCATTCGACCTGGGCGTCGGTCATCGCGCGGTCGATCGCCTCGCGCAGCAGGCCCGGCATCGAGACGTCCTGCCGCTTGGCGCGGTGGTGCGTCTGGCCGGTGCCGAGCACGGCGGTGAGCTGCTTGGTCATCGGGCCTCCAGCACGGTCACCAGGTTCTGTTGCAGGGCCGGGCCGCTCGTCGCGTGGGCCACGGCCTTGCGGGATTCGCCGCGGTGGATCCGGACCGCGGCTTCGCCGATCCGGGCGAGCCCGGCGGAGAACATCGGGTTCGCGGCCAGCGCCCCGCCGGAGGGGTTGATCTTCACGCCGTCGCCGAGCCCGAGCGCGGTGCGCAGGATGAGCTCTTGGTGGGTGAAGGGGGCGTGCAGTTCGGCGAGGTCGGCGCCGTCGAGGTCCAGGGCCTTGGCCGCGGCTTCGGTGGACGGGCTCCGCGTCAAGTCGCGGGCGCCGAGCACGGGGGAGTCGACGCGGTGCTCGATGCCGGTGATCACCGCCGGTCGCTCGACGATCTCCCGCGCCCGTTCCACAGTGGACAGGACGACGACGGCGGCGCCGTCGGTGATCGGGGCGATGTCGTGCTTGCGCAACGGATTGGCGTAGTACGGCGTGTCGAGGAGTTCCGCGACGTCTTTGCCGGTCCCGCGCGCGGCCACCGCGGCGAGGTCCTTTTCGGACCAGAGCCCGGCCTCCAGGCCCAGCCGTGCCTGGATCCCGGCGATCGAAACCGAGTCCGGCCACAGCGGCGTGACGACGTACGGGTCGAGCTGCAGGGCGAGCACCCGGCGCAGCTGCCCGGCGCTGGACTTGCCGAAGCCGTAGACGAGCGCGGTCTCGACCTCGCCCATCTTGATCTTCAGCCACGCCTCGTACAGCGCCCAGGCGGCGTCCATCTCGACGTGCGACTCGTGGATCGGCGGGAACGCGCCGATCGCGTCGACGGCGGCGATGAAGGAGAACGCGCGGCCGGCCAGGTAGTCCGACGAGCCGGAGCACCAGAACCCGATGTCCTGTTTGGACAAGCCGGTCTGCGCGAAGACCTCGGCGAAGATCGGGACGAGCATCTCCACGCCGTTGGTGGTGCCTGCGGTTTCGCGGACGTTGGGGGCCTTCGCGAAGCCCGCGATCGCGACGTCTGGCATCAGGACCTCACAGGTGGTGGGCGAAGGTTTCGTAAGCCGCGTCCGGCTCGCCGGTCGGCTCGAAGTGGCTGATGTTCTCCAGCGACGTCCACCACTCCTCGCGCGGCTTCCACGCGGCGCGCACCCGCATCCCCATCTTGACGTCTTCGGCGGCGCAGCCCAGGACGAGGTGGAGGAAGGCGATGTCGGCGCCGTCGAGCAGGATGTACGCGGCGACGTACGGCGGCTTGATCCGCTGGCCGAGGAACGGGACGTTGACGATGCAGAACGTGGTGACGATGCCGGTGTCGGGCAGCTCGACCTCTTCGGTGGTCGGCACGCCATCGGTCGGGCAGGCCCCGCGCGGCGGGATGTAGACCTTGCCGCAGGCGGGGCACCGCTGGCCGATCAGCTTCCCTTCGGCGAGCCCGCGCAGGTAGGTGCTCTCCTCGGGGGAGGCGGAGTGCATGTACTTGAGATGAACCGGCGTGATGACGACACTGACCGGCGCACCCTCTTCCCGGTCGGCGACCGGGGGAGCGGGCTCGGTGGGCGTGGTGTCCTCGGCGTCCACGGGCAGGAAGTAGGCGATGTCGCGGATGTGCCCGACGACCTCGTCGGCCCAGCGCACGCGCACCCGCTGTCCACTGTGGATGTTGCCGGGCTCGCCGGCGTCGACCGCGTGGAGCATGGCGGTGTCCGCGCCGTCGAGCTTCACGAGCGCCCAGGCGAAGGGCCGGCTCAACGGCTGCCCGTCGAGAGGCTCGGGGCACCACGACCACGAGACGACGGTCCCCTCTTCGGCGACCGGCACGAACTCGCTGAGCTGTTCGGCGGTGACGGGGTCGTACTCGACCGGCGGAACGTGCACCCGGCCATCGCTGCCACGGACGCCTTCGATCCGGCGATCACGCAGCGCGGCGACGAACCGGCCGAGGACGGGCCCGGTCGAGCGGGTGTAGTCGAAGCCGACGTTCAGCGGTGCCGCTAGTGGTGTCTCGGTCACATCGTTGAGTGAAACACGTTCTTGTTGTGCCGACAAGGTGCCTCCGTGGAGCAGGTCAAGATGAATAGAACGCGTTCTCGGTCAGCGGCCCTTGAAGTCCGGCTTCCGCTTCTCCGAAAACGCCCGCGGCCCCTCCTTGGCATCCTCCGAAGCGAACACCTCGATCCCGTACTGCGAGTCCAGCTTGAACGCCTCTTCCTCGTGCAGCCCCTCGGTGTCCCGCATGGTCCGCAGGATGGCCCGCACCGCCACCGGCCCGTTCGCGTTCACCAGCTCAGCCAGCTCCAAGGCGCGAGAGAGGGCGGTACCGTCCGGCACCACGTGCCCGATCAAGCCGATGGCCAGCGCCTCCGCCGCGGTCAGGTGGCGGCCGGTCAGCAGGATGTCCGCGGCCAGCGTGTACGGGATCTGACGTGGCAGCCGGACCGCCGACCCACCCATCGGGAACAGGCCCCAGCGCGCCTCCGACACGCCGAAGCGAGCCGACGCGCCCGCCACCCGGATGTCGGTCCCCTGGAGGATCTCGGTGCCGCCCGCGATCGCCGGGCCCTCGACCGCCGCGATCAGCGGTTTCGTCAACCGGCGGCCCTTCAGGAGCCCCGGGATGCGCGAAGGGTCGAACTTGCCCGACGCGAACGACTCCGACGGCGAGTTGCGCGACATCGACTTCAGGTCCGCGCCCGCGCAGAACGCGCCGCCCGCGCCGGTCAGGATGCAGCTGCGGATCGAGTCGTCGGAGTCCACGCGGTCCCACGCGGAAACCATGATCGACATCATCTCGCCGGTGATCGCGTTGCGCGCCTCGGGCCGGTTCATCGTGACGACGAGGGTCTGCCCCTCCTGCGTCACCAGCGCGTGCGGTTCACCCACGGAAGACCTCCTGAAGGAGCAGTACCATTGCCCGGAACGATAACATGTTCTACTTTGAGGGCGTGGCACTCAACATCGCGGATCTTCTGGAGCACGCCGTCGACGCCGTGCCGGAGCGCGTCGCGGTCGTGTGCGGCGACCGGCGGGTCACCTTCGCCGAACTGGAGGCGCGGGCCAACCGGCTCGCCCACCACCTCGCCGCGCACGGCGTGGGACGCGGGTCCCACATCGGGGTCTATTCCCGCAATTCGATCGAGGCCTTGGAGGCGATGATCGCGGCGTACAAGCTGCGCGCGATCGCCGTCAACGTCAACTACCGGTACGTGCACGGCGAACTCGCCTACCTCTTCAACGACGCCGAGATCGTCGCGCTCGTCCACGAACGCAGCTACGCCGGCAAGGTCGCCGCGGTGCTGCCGGAGGCGCCGAAACTGAAACACGTTGTCGTGATCGACGACGGCAGTGACGGCGACTACGAGAGCTACGGCGGCGTCGACTACGAATCCGCGCTGGCGGCCCAGAGCCCCGAGCGCGATTTCGAGGAGCGCAGCAACGACGACCTCTACATCCTCTACACCGGCGGCACCACGGGCTACCCGAAGGGCGTGCTCTGGCGGCAGGAGGACGTCTGGCGCGCGCTCGGCGGCGGGATCAACTTCGTCACCGGCGAGTACATCCCGGACGAGTGGACGCTCGCCGAGCAGGGCAAGGCCGGGAGCCTGACCCGGCTGCCCGCCGCGCCGCTGATCCACGGCGCCGCGCAGTGGGCCGCGTTCGGGGCGCTGTTCACCGGCAGCCCCGTCGTCTTCGTGCCCCGCTTCGACGCCCACGAGATCTGGAAGGCCGTGCAGGAGCACCAGGTCCAGGTCCTCACGATCGTCGGCGACGCGATGGCGCGGCCGCTCATCGAGGCCTTCCGCGAGGGGGACTACGACGCGTCGTCGATCGTCGCCGTCTCGAGCCACGCCGCGCTGTTCTCGCAGTCGGTGAAGCAGGAGTTCGTCGAGCTCGTGCCGCACGCCGTGATCACCGACGCCATCGGCTCGTCGGAGAGCGGCTTCACCGGCATCGGCATGGTGGCCAAGGGCTCCGACCACAGCGCCGGCCCGCGGGTCAGCTTCGGCAAGGACGCCATCCTGCTCGACGACGACGGCAACCTCGTCGAAAAGAAGCCGGGTGCGGTCGGCCTGATCGGCCGCCGCGGGCACGTCCCGCTCGGCTACTACGGCGATCCCGAGAAGAGCAAGAAGATCTTCGTCGAGGTCGACGGCGTCCGTTATGTCGTCCCGGGCGACTACGCCCGCTACGAGGAGGACGGCACCGTCACGCTGCTCGGGCGTGGCTCGCAGTGCGTCAACACCGGCGGCGAGAAGGTCTACCCGGAAGAGGTCGAAGGGGCGCTCAAGTCCCACCCCGACGTCTTCGACGCGCTCGTCATCGGCGTCCCGGACGAGCGGCTCGGCCAGCGCGTCGCCGCCGTCGTCCAGCTCCGGGAGGGCGCCGAAGGAGACCTGACGGCGATCGAAGAGCACGTCCGCGGCGAGATCGCCGGCTACAAGGTGCCGCGGACGGTCTGGCTGGCCGGCGAGATCGGCCGTTCGCCCAGCGGCAAGCCGGACTACCCGTGGGCCCAGCGCTACGCCGCCGAGCACGAACCGGCCGCGGCCAAGCCCGTCTGAGGAGGACAACACCGTGCGGACACCCCTGTGCGACCGGCTCGGCATCGACCTGCCGATCGTCGGGTTCACCCCGTCGGAGCACGTCGCCGCGGCACTCAGCCGCGCCGGCGGGCTCGGCGTGCTCGGCTGCGTGCGGTTCAACGACGCCGCCGAGCTCGACCGGGTGCTCACCTGGATGGACGAGAACACCGGCGGGAAACCGTACGGCGTCGACATCGTCATGCCGGCCAAGGTGCCCGCCGAGGGCACGCAGGTCGACCTGGCGAAGCTCATCCCGGACGGGCACCGCGCGTTCGTCGACCGCGTCCTGAAGGAGCTCTCGGTCCCGCCCCTGCCGGACGACACCGACGAGCGCGCGGGGGTGCTCGGCTGGCTGCACTCGGTCGCCCGCTCGCACGTCGAGGTCGCGCTGAACCACCCGATCAAGCTGATCGCCAACGCGCTCGGCTCGCCGCCGGTGGACGTGATCGGCCAGTGCCACGACAAGGGCGTCCCGGTCGCGGCGCTCGCCGGGAAGGCCGAGCACGCCGTGCGGCACGTCGAGAACGGCGTCGGCTTCGTGGTGGCGCAGGGCTACGAAGCCGGCGGGCACACCGGCGAGATCGCGTCCATGGTGCTGGTGCCGGAGATCGTCGACGCGGTCGACGTGCCGGTGCTCGCCGCGGGCGGAATCGGTTCCGGCCGCCAGATGGCCGCGGCGCTCGCCCTCGGCGCGTCCGGCGTCTGGATGGGGTCGATGTGGCTGGCCACCGAGGAGTACCTGCAGACGATGGGCGAATCGGTGGCGATGCAGCAGGCGCTCGTCGCGGCGACGTCGTCGGACACCGTGCGGACGCGGATCTACACCGGCAAGCCGGCCCGGCTGCTGAAGACCCGCTGGACCGAGGCGTGGGCGGCGGCGGACGCGCCCGAGCCGTTGCCGATGCCGCTGCAGAACCTGCTCGTTTCCCCGGCCCACAACCGGATCCACGCGGCGAACGACCCGAGCGTGGTGTCGATGCCGGTCGGGCAGATCGTCGGCCGGATGAACCGGGTCCGCCCGGTGGCCGACGTCGTCGCCGAGCTCGTCGCCGGCTACGAAGAAGCGCTTTCCCGCCTGGACAAGACCCGCTGAACTGGAGAAAAGGGGCCCCGCCGCGGCGGGGCCCCCTTTCTCGTGCGTGAACGGTTACAGCGAGGCGGCGGCCGCGGCGATCTTCGACGCGAACGTGCTCACCTCGGTGTAGACGCCGGGGGCGTGCGCCCGGGCGCAGCCGTCACCCCAGCTGACGATGCCGACCTGGATCCAGGCGCCTGCGTTGTCCCGGCGGAACATCGGGCCGCCGGAGTCGCCCTGGCAGGTGTCGACGCCGCCGGAGGCGAGGTTGCCCGCGCAGATCTCGGCGCTCGGGATGAGGTCGGGGTAGCTGCCGCCCTGGGCGGCGCAGGTGGCGTCGTCGACGAACGGGACCGTCGCCTTGAGCAGGTACCGCTGCTGCGAGCCGCCTTCGCGGGCCGCGCCCCAGCCGGCCACGGTGAACGTGCCGGTGTTGTACGCGCTGGTCGTCGCGATCGGCATCGTCGCCAGCCCGCTCACCGGGCTGGCCAGCTTGATCAGCGCCCAGTCGCCGCCGGTCGAGGAGCCGTAGGTGGGGGACTGGTAGACGTAGGTCGAGCGGATCTTTTGCGCGCTGGAGCTCTGCAGGTCGACCACGCCCACGGTGGCGGTGATCGAGGTGTTCGAACCCGTCCGGCTGACGCAGTGCGCCGCGGTCAGGACGATCTGCTTGGTGTAGAGCGCCCCGCCGCAGCCCATGGAAAGCCGCACCATGAACGGGAATTCGCCCTGGGCGGCCCGGGTGCCGCCGACGACGTCGGTGGACGGCGGCTGGGCGGCGGTGGCGATCGCCGGGGTGGCGAACGCCGCGGCCGCGGCGACCGCGGCCAGCGTGGTGGTGGCGTTTCTGAGCAGGGTGAACCAGCGCTTGGGAACCAAGGGGATCAGTCCTTCCAGTGTCCACAGTGGAAGCCGTTGCCGTCGGCGGCCCTCATGACTACACCAGGTGATCAAGACCGGGACAACCGACTTTCTTCGGATCTTTCGGGCGGTTGGGTGATTTCTCACCGGCGCATCCGGCGAACGCCGTAGGCCGAACCGCCGAGCAACAACGCGACGCAGCCCGCGAGCACCGACGGCAGCGGCAGGCTGAAGGCGAGCACCACGCACCCGGCGAGGCCGAGGACGGCGACCGGCAGCGCCTTCCCGCGCAAGGTGAGGGCGGCGGCGTTGGCGATGGCGTAGTACGTCAGGACGGCGAAGGACGAGAAGCCGATCGCGGCGCGCAGGTCGATCGTCGCGGCGAGCACGGCGACGACGAGCCCGACGGCGAGCTCCGCCCGGTGCGGTACCTGGTAGCGCGGGTGCACGGCGGCGAGGAAGCGGGGGAGGTGGCCGTCGCGGCTCATCG
Organism: Amycolatopsis sp. CA-126428; assembly: GCF_002904335.1. Lineage (GTDB taxonomy): Bacteria > Actinomycetota > Actinomycetes > Mycobacteriales > Pseudonocardiaceae > Amycolatopsis. The sequence goes on from NZ_PPHF01000082.1 coordinate 22,127, forward strand.
CCAGCGTCGTGCGCGAGACGCCGAGGATGAGCGCGAGCAGCGAGCCGAGCGCGGCGACGGCCGCGCCCACCCGGACGACCGGGGCGAGCCACCCCGGGACGGCCGCGGCGATGGGGTCCGGGCTCGCGGCGAGCGCGGCGGGCCCGAGCCGGACGAGCAGCAGCACGGCCAGCGCGGCGTAGACCACGAGGGTGATGCCGAGGGCCAGCGGGATGGCCCGGGGGATCGTGCGGGCCGGGTCGCGCACCTCCTCGCCGAGGGTGGCGAGCCGCGCGTACCCGGCGAAGGCGAAGAAGAGCAGCCCGGCCGCTTCGAGCACGCCGCCGCCACCCGGCCAGGCGACGAGCGGGCCGCCGGCGGACGGCCCGGCGGCCATCGCCACGCCCGAGACCGTGAGCACGAGCAGGGTGCACGACACGATCACCCGGGTGGCGAGCGCCGACCGGTGCACGCCGAAGTAGTTGACGGCGGTGAGCGCGGCGACCACCGCGACGGCGAGCAGGCTCCGCCACGGCTGCCCGAGCCCGGGTGCGGCGTAGGCGACGACGGTCAGCGTCATCGCGGCGCAGCTGGCGGTCTTCCCGGTGACGAATCCCCAGCCGGCCAGGTAGCCCCAGAATTCACCGAGCCTTTCCCGGCCGTAAACGTAGGTGCCCCCCGATTCCGGGTAAATCGCGGCGAGCCGCGCCGACGACGTCGCATTGCCGTAAGCGATGACGGCCGCGAGCACCAAGGCGATGAGCAATCCGCCCCCCGCGGCGCGCGCCGCCGGGGCGAACGCGGCGAACACGCCGGCCCCGATCATCGAGCCCAGGCCGAGGAAAACGGCGTCGGCGAGGCCGAGCCGGCGGGTGAGGGAAGTCGGGGGCATCCGGGTGATCCTCCAGCGGTCGGCCGTGTTGCGCGCCACAGCGAACCACGGCGGACGAAGAACCGAATAGGGTCGATTCCGTGCCTGCCCCTTCGCACCATTCCCGCCTGTCCGCCGACGGTCCCGTCCTCGACGGGATTCCCGAACACGGCCGTGTCCCGCGTTACTACGCGGTCAAGGTCGAACTGCTGGCGGTGATCGCGGAACTCGGCGAAGGAGCGGTGCTGCCCACGGAACGGGAATTGTGCGAGCGGTTCGAAGTGTCGAGGGCGACGGTACGGCAGGCGGTCGCGGAGCTGGTGCTCGAGGGCCGCCTCAGCCGCCGCCAGGGGAGCGGCACGTACATCGCCGGCCCGAAGCTCGTCCAGCCGCTGGCCACGGAGAGCCGGCGGCGGCCGGGCATCCGGCCGGGCCGCCGCGCGATCACCCTGGAGCGGCGCGTGGCGGGCAGCGCACTGGGTGCCGACCTGCAGGTGCCGTCGGACGCCGAGGTGTTCCACCTCGAGCGGGTCCTGCTGGCCGGCGAGGAGCGCGTCGGGCTCGAGTCGACATATCTCCTGGCGTCGCGGTGCCCCGACCTGCTCGACGCGTTCGCCCCGGATCAACCGTTGAGCGAGCAGCTCGGCGTAGAGCCGGCCGGGGCGGAGGAGCGGGTCGAAACGGTGCTCGCCACGCCGCGCGAGGCGATGCTGATCGGGACGAACCCGGCGCTGCCGATGCTGCTGACCCACCGGATCTCGTGGGGCCCGGACGGAGTGCCGTTCGAGCGGGTGCGGTCGCTCTACCGCGGCGACCGGCTGAGCTTCACGACCCGCCTGGGCCGCGCCGCCGCCCATCGGTGACCCGATGCAACCCGGTGGGGGTCCACTCCGTCTGGCAGGTATGCGTACCACGGTGAAACTGCTGGGCGCGGGCCTGCTGCTGCTCACGGCAACGGCCTGCGCCGCGAATTCCGGCGCCGGCGCCCCGGCGGGCACCAGCTCGGCGCCCACCACGTCCACGAGCGTGCCCGGGACCGTGACGCCCACCCTCGGCCCGTCATCGTCCCCGGCGGCCGGCCGGCCGCCGTCCCAGACGGCCGGCCGGCCGACGCAGGGCATCGCGCCGGGCGACGACGTCGTCGCCGAGACCCAGGTCGACGCCCGCGGGCTGCCCGAGGGCTACCCGCGCAGCCTCACCCGCAGCCTCGACGGCCGGACCCTGATCCTGCAGGCCGAGGAGGGCGGCTGCCGCCGCGTCTCGGCGCGCGTCAGCGAGCAGACCGCGCAGCAGGTGGTCGTGCTGGTCGCCGTGGCGTCGGCGCCCAAGGGCCAGATGTGCCCGGACTACATCAAGGAGATCAAGGTGCCGCTCGCCCTCGTGGCGCCGCTCGGCACGCGCACGGTCGTGCTCCGCCAGGGCTGACCCCCGGACGCTGGGAGGGCGGCCCCGGGATGCCCGGGACGCCCTCCCGGACCATTCCGGTGCAACCCCGCGCCGCCCCCGTTCCGTCTTGGGGGCATGAGGTACTCAGCGAAGGTGGTCGGGACAGGCGCACTCCTGCTGATGGTGACGGCCTGCGCCGGCCAGGACATGCCCACCAACCGGCCCGGGGGATCGACCGGCAGTGTGTCGGTGCCCGCACCGGCGTCGCCGTCGCCGAGTGGATCGGTGCTGCCGGCGCCGCCCGAGCCCAACCCGCCCGGCAAGCCCCGGCTGACCGTGCCCGAGGGCAGCACCCAGGTGCCGGCGGGCCAGCTCGACGCGACCGCGCTGCCCGCCGGGTTCCCGCGCGAGGTGTGGACGGCCAACGGCGGCACGGTCCTCAACATCCGCGCCCAGGAAGGCGGCTGCGGGCACGCGCTCGGCGAAGCGGCCGAACAGGCGGGCGACCACGTCGTCGTCAACCTGAGCGAGACGAAGGCCCAGACCAATCAGATGTGCACGATGGACATCCGGTACCCGGTGATCTCGGTCGCCCTCGCCGCGCCGCTCGATCAGCGCATGGTGGTGCTGAAGACCACGCCGCCGAAGTAAACCGCCGCGCCGCGGCCCCCGGGAAACCGCCCCGGGGGCCGCTTGCTGTCCGCAGTGGACGATTGCCCGCCGGTGGTCCGGACCACGAGACGCCGGTGGTCCGGTTCGTCGAAGTTGTCGAAAATTGTCAGGGCTCCCGCTGAACCGCCGCCGTGACCCCGGCCGTGTCCAGGAGTGAGGTGGCGATCAGAGAGGAGGGGCCCATGCCCCGGTTGAGCAGTGGCCGGCACCGCAAGCAGGCGACCGTCGGAATGGCCGCGTTGCTGGGTGTCGCCGGCATCACCGCGACCGCCATCGCGCTGAGCAGTCCCGCGGGCAACGCGGCCGAAGCGCCCAAGGAGAACTGCGGTGGACTCGACACCGCGTTGCAGAACAACCTGAACTTCATCGCGGGCCAGCAGGCGAACCCGGACGCGCAGTCGGCCGCGCGGATCACCAACCGGCAGGCCGTGGTGGACCTGATCCAGCAGCGGCGGCAAGTGGCGGGCTGCACGGCGAACGTCGCGGCCGACAACGGTCAGGCCGCCGCGGCCCCGGGGAACTCCGGCAACGCGCCGGGCAAGGCGCAGGCGCCCGGGCAGCAGAAGAAGCAGGAGCAGCCGGCCGCCGGCGCGGGCGCGGCGGTGGGCCAGGTCGTGTGTCCCGGCTCGACCGTGACGCTGTCGGGCGAGGGCGGTGCGCCGGCCGCGTCGAGCAACCAGTTCCCGGCCGGGACGAAGCTCAAGGTGACCAACCTGGACAACTCGAAGTCCACCACGGTGTCGGTGACGTCGGTGTCGGGCAGCTGCACGCTGCTCAACAACGCGGCCTTCGAACAGGTCCGGGAGCCCGGCAAGTTCCTCATCCGGCGCGCGCGGATCGAGCGCGTCGGCTGAGCGAGGAGGGGACACCGGCGGCGGGCCGGTGTCCCCTTCCCTTGCTCCCTAACGGAAACTGATCTGCAGCACCGGATCGCCGGTGCTGGCGAAGAAGTCGTTGCCCTTGTCGTCGATGACGATGAACGCCGGGAAGTCCTCGACCTCGATCTTCCAGACGGCTTCCATGCCGAGCTCGGCGTACTCGAGCACGTCGACCTTCTTGATGCAGTCCTGCGCGAGCCGCGCCGCCGGGCCGCCGATCGAGCCGAGGTAGAACCCGCCGTGCGCCTGGCACGCGGCGGTCACCTGCTTCGAGCGGTTTCCCTTGGCCAGCATGACGAGTGAGCCGCCGGCGGCCTGGAACTGCTCGACGTAGGAGTCCATCCGCCCGGCCGTGGTCGGGCCGAACGAACCGGACGCGTAGCCCTCGGGCGTCTTCGCCGGGCCCGCGTAGTAGACCGGGTGGTCCTTCAGGTAGTCCGGCATCTCCTCGCCGGCGTCGAGGCGCTCGGCGATCTTGGCGTGCGCGATGTCCCGCGCGACGACCAGCGGCCCGGTGAGCGAAAGCCGCGTCTTGACCGGCAGCTGCGAGAGCTGCGCGCGGATCTCGGCCATCGGCCGGTTGAGGTCGACGGTGACGACGTCGTCGGAGAGGTCTTCCTCGGTGACGTCGGGCAGGAAGCGGGCCGGGTCGCGCTCGAGCTGCTCGATGAACACCCCGTCGGCGGTGATCTTGGCCTTGGCCTGCCGGTCGGCGGAGCACGAGACGGCGATGCCGACCGGGCAGCTCGCGCCGTGCCGGGGGAGGCGGATGACCCGGACGTCGTGGCAGAAGTACTTCCCGCCGAACTGCGCGCCGATGCCGAACTGCCGGGTCATCTCCAGCACCTGCTGCTCGAGGTCCGGATCGCGGAAGGCGTGCCCCAGTTCGGAGCCCTCCTGCGGCAGCGTGTCGAGGTAGCGGGCGGAGGCGAGCTTCGCGACCTTGAGGTTGAACTCGGCCGACATCCCGCCGACGACGATCGCGAGGTGGTACGGCGGGCAGGCGGCGGTGCCGAGGCTGCGCAGCTTCTCGTCGAGGAACCGCGCGAGCCGCTTCGGGTTCAGGACGGCCTTGGTCTCCTGGTAGAGGAACGTCTTGTTGGCGCTGCCGCCGCCCTTGGCCATGAAGAGGAACTCGTAGGCCGGGTTTTGCTGCCCGTCTTTGTGGTACAGCTCGATCTGCGCGGGCAGGTTGGTGCCGGTGTTGCGCTCGTCCCAGAAGTTGACCGGCGCCATCTGCGAGTACCGCAGGTTCAGCTGCTGGTAGGCGTCGAAGATGCCCTGCGAGAGGGCGCGCTCGTCGTCACCGCCGGTGAGCACGCCTTCGCCGCGCTTGCCGATGACGATGGCGGTCCCGGTGTCCTGGCACATGGGCAGCACCCCGCCGGCGGAGATGGCGGCGTTGCGCAGCAGGTCCATGGCGACGAACCGGTCGTTGCCACTGGCTTCGGGGTCGTCGACGATGGCGCGCAGCTGCTGCAGGTGTGACGTGCGCAACAGGTGCTGGATGTCGGTGATGGCGGTGCGCGCGAGGGTGGTCAGCGCTTCCGGGGCGATCTTCAGAAAGGTGCGCCCGGCGGCTTCGACGGTCTCGACGCCTTCGTCGGTGACCAACCGGTATTCGGTGGTGGTGTCCTTGCCCAGCGGCAGGACTTCGGTGTGCTGAAACGGGGTGGACGGCACTTGCCAGGCTCCTTTGCCAGCTCCGGGATCGGTCCACCCTACGCAGGTGCGGCGGCCACGCCGAAGAGGTATGTGGTCACTGTGGGCCACCCCACGCGTCTTTCGTGGGCCCACCACCCCGAAGCCCGATTGTGACTACGGACGGTGGTACCGCGTCAAGGCGGGAAAGGTGCCTTGACCCGGCACCACCGTCCGCGTTCTGGCTTCGGATCGGGGTGGTGGGGGAGGGCGGGGTGGGGTGCCGGTGATGCCGTTTGCGGCCGTTCGGCATCCAGGTACGCGGGCCGACCGTCTGGGTACGCGGGCCGACCGTCTGGGTACGCGGGCCGACCGTCTGGGTACGCGGGCCGACTGTCTGGGTACGCGGGCCGACTGGCTGGGTACGAGCCTTGGCTGGCCGGGTGCGCTGCTGCGGGAAGCTGGTCGGGAGGCCGGGTCCACCCCGACGGACCCGACCTCCCGGGGAAAGCTCCCGGATGCGTGCACACCCGGTCGCGAGGCCTGCGCCGGCACTTCGAAGGCTGTCGTGACGCAGGTCATAAGTCAACGCCGCCGAACGGGTGCTGGCGGAGGGTTGCTACCCAGGCCCGTGAAGGGTGAAACCCGGTTTTCGTGGGAGATTTTCGCGACTGGCCGAACGCCTGGTCAGCGAGGTGCGGAAATGACCGAGGGCGGGTGCACATGGTGCACCCGCCCTCGGACGAGAAGTGATCAGCTGGCGTAGGCGCGGAGCCGGTCCGCGCGCTCGCCCTGGCGCAGCTTCGACATGACCTCGCGCTCGATCTGGCGGACGCGCTCGCGGGACAGCCCGAAGTGCTTGCCGATCTGGTCGAGCGTGCGCGGCTGGCCGTCGTCGAGGCCGTAGCGCAGGCGGATCACGTGCTGCTCGCGGTCGTCCAGCGTCGCCAGCACCCGGCGCAGGTCGTCCTGCAGCAGGCCCGAGATCACGGCGCTCTCGGCGTCGGTGGCCTCGGAGTCCTCGATGAAGTCGCCCAGCGGGGCGTCCTCCTCCGCGCCGACCGGCATGTCCAGGCTTACCGGGTCACGCGAGTGGTCGAGCAGGTCCGAGATCTTGTGCGCCGGGATGCCCGACTCGGCCGCCAGCTCCTCGTGCGTCGCGTCGCGGCCGAGCTGCTGGTGCAGGTCGCGCTTGATGCGGGCCAGCTTGTTCACCTGTTCCACCAGGTGGACGGGCAGCCGGATGGTGCGGCCCTGGTCGGCCATGCCCCGGGTGATGGCCTGCCGGATCCACCAGGTGGCGTAGGTCGAGAACTTGAACCCCTTGGAGTAGTCGAACTTCTCCACCGCGCGGATGAGACCCAGGTTCCCCTCCTGGATCAGGTCGAGCAGCGGCATCCCCCGGCCGGTGTAGCGCTTGGCGAGCGAGACCACCAGGCGGAGGTTCGCCTCCAGCAGGTGGTTCTTCGCCACGTGGCCGTCGCGGACCAGCGCGGCCAGCTCGGTGCGGCGCTTGGCCGTGAGCTCCTCGGCCGTGTCCAGCATGTGCTGGGCGAACACGCCGGCTTCGATGCGCTTCGCCAGCTCGACCTCGTCGGCCGCGGACAGCAGGGCCGTCTTGCCGATGCCGTTGAGGTAGACGCGGACGAGGTCGGCGGCGGGGCTCTGGGCGTCGAGGTCGGCGTCGGTGAGCGTCCCCACGCTCATCAGCGGCTCCTCGGTCGCCTGAGCCGGGATACGCTCGCGAATCCCGCGCGACTCGCGTTCGAGAGTCTGGACTGACATTCTGCCTCCCCGGTCACGGGCTGAACGTGCTGCTGCGGTCGTCCACCGGTGTGCGCACCCGCGCACCGAGGCCTGTGGATCCCGGTACGCCGGTCCGGCCGGCTTGGCTGGACATCTGGCACAACGCTCCGGGTTCCCAAAACGTTCCCGGCTCGTCATAGGAGAAGACGGCTGCCGGAGCGATCCGGTTGCTCAACCAATGCTGAGCTTTTGCTGAGAACGTTCCGTGACCGGGGAACCTGAGAATTCCCTATGAATCCGGTCAGAAACTGAACCGGATTTCAGTGGTCTAGACCTCTACTAAAACCGTGAACGGACCGTCGTTGACGCTCGAGACCGCCATCATGGCCCCGAAACGGCCCGTCGCCACCGTGGCACCGCGGCCGCGCAGCTCGGCCACGACGGCGTCCACCAACGGCTCCGCGACCTCCGGCCGGGCGGCCTGCGTCCACGACGGCCGCCGCCCTTTCTTCGTGTCGCCGTAGAGCGTGAACTGGCTCACCACGAGCAGCGGTGCATTCGCGGTGGCGCATGATTCCTCGTCGCGCAACACCCGCAGTTCGTGCAGTTTGCGCGCCATCGTGACGGCCTTCGCGGTGTCGTCATCGACGTGAATTCCCAGCAGCACAAGCAATCCCGGCTCGTCGATCGCGCCGACGACCTCGCCGCCGACGGTGACGTCCGCCCGCGTGACGCGGGCCGCGACCGCCCTCACCGGCCCGCCGGGACGAGCATGCCGTGCCGGACGAGCTCCCGGACGACGGGCAGCGCGGCGGCCGCCAGCTCCTCGGACGACAGGCCCTGCGCCGCCGCGAGCAGCTCGATCAGGTCCTCCAGGGGCAGCGCGCCGCGGCACCCGGCCAGCAGCCGCGTGGCCAGTTCGTCCACCTCGTGCTGCCAGCCCGGGCCGTCGGTGCGGTGCAGCCGCCGGATGGACGTCGCCCAGCCTTCGTCACCGGGTTCCTCGACGCTTTCGAGCAGAACCGTGTCGGGCACCACAAATCGGACATCGAGCAGCGAATCACCCGATTCGCGCAGCCATTCCACGCGGTCCAGCCAGCCCGCCGCTTCCGGGCCCAGCGGGTCGTCGTACGCCTGCCGCAGGTCCTCGCACACGACGGTGGGTGTCCGCCCGGACGCGCGCCGCAGCGTGACGAACCCGAAGCCGATGCCCCGCACGTCGTTGGCGGCGAACCAGTCGAGCCACGCCGCCGCCTTCGCCCGGCCCTCCGGCGAGCGTGGGTCGAGGCCCGCGTCCCGCAGCCACGTGCCGACGTAGAGGGCCGGGTCGGCGACGTCGCGCTGCACGAACCAGGCGTCGGTCTCGGCGGGCAGCCAGCGGCTCACCCGGTCGGCCCAGTCCTCGCGGGAAGTGTGCAGCCACGAAGCGAGCAGGTGCCCGGTGCCGCCGTCGTTCAGGAACCCCGGCAGCTGCCGCACGACCAGCGCGCTCGCGTCGTCGCCGGCCAGCCCGGAGTCGCGGTAGGTGTAGTCGACGCGGGCCGGGCCGACCACGAACGGCGGATTGCACACGACCTGGTCGAACTTCCGCCGCGCGACCGGCGCGAACCACTCCCCGCGGACCAGCTCCACGTCCAGCTCGTTCAGCCGGAAGGTCGCCGCGGCCAGGGTCAGGGCCCGCGCGGAGACGTCGGTCGCGGTGACGCGCCCGGCGTGCCGGGTCGCGTGCAGCGCCTGCACGCCGTTGCCGGTGCCCAGGTCGAGCAGGGTGCCGACCGGGCGGCGGCTGGTCGCGCGGATCAGCGACAGCGACGCGTGGCCGACGCCGAGCACGTGGTCCTCGGGCACGGTGGTGCCGAGCACGTCGGCGTCGAGGTCGGACACGACCCACCACGAGCCCTCTTCGTCGCCGTGCGGCCGGATGTCCAGCGCGGCCCGGTAGCCGCCGTCGGCCGCCGAAAGCACCCCGGCGGAGACGGCGTCCTCGGGCGCGAGCGGCGCGAAAGCGGCCTTGACCGCGGTCTCCGGCTCGGTGCCGCCCAGCAGGAACAGCCGGATCAGCGTGCCGAGGTCCCCCGCGTCCCGGCTCGCGCGTTCGGCCGGCACCGGCTCGCCGCGGCCCAGCGCCGCGTGCGCGGCTCCGCCGAGGGCGGCCACCACGCCGTCGGCGTCGTAGGAAGTGCGCCGGAAGGCCTCGCGCAGCCGCGCGCAGACGTCGTCGGACAGGTCGGGCAGTACGCTTCGCGTGCTCACGGTGGGTAATGCTGCCACGATGGCCCCCGTGACCCTTGAACGCGTCCTCGCCCCGCTCGACGCGGCGCTGCCCGAGCTCGAAGCGCTGTACATCGACCTCCACCGGCACCCGGAGCTGTCGTTCGCCGAGATCCGGACGGCCGCCGAGCTGGCCCGGCGGCTGGAGGGCGACGGCTACGAGGTGCACACCGGCATCGCCGGCACCGGCGTGCTGGGCGTGCTGCGCAACGGCGAGGGGCCCACCGTGCTGCTGCGGGCCGACATCGACGCGCTGCCGGTCGAGGAGAAGACCGGGCTGTCCTACGCCAGCACGGTCCGCGGCACCGACGAGCACGGCAACGACGTCCCCGTCATGCACGCCTGCGGGCACGACATGCACGCCACCTGGCTGTCGGGCGCCGCCGCGCTGCTCGCGAAGGGCCGCGACACCTGGGCCGGCACGCTGCTGGTGGTGTTCCAGCCGGGGGAGGAGGGCGCGGGCGGCGCCGTGGCGATGGTCCGCGACGGCCTGTTCGACGTCGCGGGGAAGCCGGACGTCGTGTTCGGGCAGCACCTGGTCCCCGGCCCGGCCGGCTGGGTGCTCACCCGGCCCGGCGTGATCATGGCCGCCACCGACACGCTGCGCGTCACCCTGCACGGCCGCGGGGGCCACGGCTCGCGCCCGGAGACCACCGTCGACCCGGCCGTGCTGGCCGCGTCCGTGGTGCTCAAGCTGCAGACGATCGTGTCGCGCGAGATCGCCGCCACCGACTCGGCCGTGGTCACGGTCGGTTCGCTGCACGTGGGCACCGCGAGCAACGTGATCGCCGACGACGCCGTGCTGGAAGTCAACGTCCGGTCGTTCGACCAGGCCGTGCGCGAGCGCGTGCTGGCCGCGGTCGAGCGGATCGTCAACGGCGAGGCGGCGACGGCCGGCGCGCCGAAGCCGCCGGAAATCGTCCGGTCCGGCTCGTACCCGATCACCGAAAACGACGAAGCCGCCAACGACGCGCTCACCGAGGTCTTCCGCGGCCACTTCGGCACCGACGTGGTGCTGCCGGCGCCGCTGATCACCGGCAGTGAGGACTTCAGCGAGTTCGGCCGCGCGGCCGGCGTGCCGTCGGTGTTCTGGCTGGTCGGCGGCTTCGACCCGCAGACGGTGATCACCGCGATGACCGAGGGCCGGTTCGAGCGCGACATCCCGTCCAACCACTCGCCGCGGTTCGCGCCGCTCCTGCACCCGACCTTGCGCACGGGCATCGAAACCCTGGTGCTGGCCGCGTTGAGCAAGTTGCGTCACCCCGGTGTCGGATGAACCCCGCAAGTGGGACGATGGACAGCGGAGGTGGTGCAGTGACCATGCCCGCCAACGACTCGGACCCGGTGCTGATCACCGCGGCAGCCCCGTCGTACGAACAGCAGCTCGCCACGCGCAAACGCAAGTACGTGATCATGATGGGCTGCCGCATCCCGTGCCTGATCGCGGCCGGGCTGACCTACCACGTGTGGTGGCTGGCGCTGGGCTTCCTGGCGATCTCGGTACCGCTGCCGTGGATCGCGGTGCTGATCGCCAACGACCGCCCGCCCCGCAAGTCCGAGCAGGTCAACACCTACCGGCGCGAGGCGACGGCGATCGAGGGCACCACCCACCGCGTCATCGACGGCTGAACCCCACCGCGGGTCGTGAGTGGTAAGGCGGGTTAGAACCCGCCTTACCACTCACGACGGCTGGGGGCCCACCTTCCCGACGGCCAGCGCGCCCAGCCGTGTCCCGTGCCGCAGGACGTCCACAGTGGACTCCCCGGCCAGCCAGCCGGTGAGCACGCCCGCGTCGAAGGCGTCGCCCGCGCCGGTCGAATCGACGCACTCCGCCTCGACCGCGGGCACGCTCGTGACGCCGCCCGCGTCGACCCAGCTGGCCCCGCCGAGCCCGGCGGTGACGACCACCGCGCCGACCGTGCCGAGCAGTTCCTTCGCCGACACCGGGTCGGCCGAACCGGTCAGCGCGACCAGCTCTTCGGTGTTCGGCATCAGCAGGTCGACCCCGCGGACGTCGGCCAGGAACGCGGCCGGGTCGGTGATGTGCGCGGCGGCCTGCGGGTCGACCGACGTGGTCAACCCGGCTTCCTTGGCCGCGGCCAGTGCGGCCAGACCGGCGGCGCGCGACGGCGGGTCGAGCAGCACGTACCCCGAAAGGTGCAGGTGGCTCGCGCCGGACAGGGCCTCGAGGGTGACGTCCCCGGGCGCGAAGCGCTGGTTCGCGCCGCGGTCGGCCAGCATGCTGCGCTGCCCGGACCCGTCGACCATGACGACGACGCAGCAGGTGGGCGCCTCGGGGTCGACGGAGAACGCGCACCGCACGCCCGCCGCCTGCAGTTCGGCCTTGATCAGCCGGCCGCCCGGGTCGTCGCCGATCCGCGCGAGCAGCGTCGTCTCCGCGCCGAGGTGCCGCAGCCACAGCGCCGTGTTGGCGCCCGCGCCGCCGCCGGTGAAGCGGATCTTCGCGCGGGCATCGCCGCCGTGCGGCAACGGCTTGTCGTGCCGGGCGATCACGTCGAGGGCCGCGTCACCGACCACCACGATCCCCCTCATGCCAGCGCCACCGCGACCTCGGTGGCCAGCTTCGCGTTGTTCAGCACCAGCGCTTCGTTCGCGTCGATGCTGACCCCGCCGCTCGCGGTGTGGAAGTGCTCCAGCAGCCCCGGGGTGACTTCGGCGCCGTGCACGTTGCGCTCCTCGACGAGCGCGAGGCCCTCGGCGAGCAGCCGGTCGTGCAGTTCTTTGTCCATTTCGGACGCTTCCGGGATCGGGTTCGCCAGCAGGACGCCGGAATTCGCGTACGCGCGGTGCGCGTCGATGACCGCGGCGGCCTGCTTCGGGTCGTCGACCCGCCAGCCGACCTGGTGCCCCGACGAGCGCAGGTAGAACGCCGGGAAGTCGCCGGTGCGGTAGCCGAGCACCGGCACCGAGTTCGTCTCGAGGACTTCGAGGGTGGCCGGGATGTCGAGCACCGACTTCACGCCGGAGCAGACGACCACGGTCGGCACCTTCGCCAGCACGCCGAGGTCCGCCGAGATGTCCCAGCTCTGCGCGGCGCCGACGTGCACGCCGCCGAGCCCGCCGGTGGCGAACATCCCGATCCCGGCCGCGGCGGCCAGCGCCGACGTGCTCGCCACGGTCGTCGCGCCGGAGCGGCCGAGGCCGACGGCCGGGCCGAGGTCGCGCAGCGAGAGCTTGTCGAGCCCGGCGTCCGGGGCGCAAACGCGCTCGAGTTCGGCGGGGGAGAGGCCGACGACGACCCGGCCGTCGAGCACCGCGATCGTGGCCGGGACGGCCCCGCCGTCGCGGACCACGCCTTCGAGGCGGCGGGCGACGTCGAGGTTGCGGCCCGGCGGCAGGCCGTGGGACAGGATGGTGCTCTCCAGCGCGACGACGGGGTGCCCGTCACGCAGCGCCGAGGCGACCTCTTCGTGCAGGGAGAGTGCGGTAGTCACGAGGGACCATCATCGGTGATCGCCTCGCGCGCGGCGCCAGTGGGTCAGCTCGGCGGTCAGGTTCTTTCCGGCGGCGCTCGCCCAGCGTGTTCTCGCGGTTTCACTGCGGTAGAGCGGCCGGGACAGCAGGCGCTCGAGGACGGCGATGCGCCCTTCGCGCCAGACGTCGTCGGGGTACTTCGCGTACTCCTCGCGCACGCCGCGGGCGTACTCCGCGTACTGCTCTTCGGGCGCTCCGAGGATGGCGAGGTCGGCGTCGAGGAGGGCGGTGGCCAGGAGGTCGTCCGGCGGTGCGTCGTGCTTGATCGTGGTGAGGATCAGGCCTTCGACGCGCTCGACGTGCGCCGCGGCCACCCCCGCCAGGGCTTCGCGAGCCCAGGCGGCGCTGGCGCGTTCGTCTTCGCCGGGCTTCGCGTCGTAGACGACGTCGTGCGTCCAGGCCGCGACGGCGAGGATCGCGCGGTCGGTCTCCCCGAGGCCCGCCGCCAGCCACGCGGAGTCGCGCGCGACGGCGGCCGCGTGGGTGAGCGTGTGGTAGCGGCGGTGGGGCTCGGCGTACCGGGCTTCGAGCCGCGGCCAGGCCTCGGGTTCGCCGCCGAGCGCGGCCACCGCGTCGTGCCACCGCATCAGTCGAAGATCCCGCGGGGCCGCGCCACCTGGTCGAGCCAGTCCTCGAGCTGCTTCTCCCACTGCACGTCCGGCCGCACGGTGAACATCCCGAGGAAGTCCTGGCCGCGGCCGCCGAACCCGCCGCTCTTGCTCACGCGGACCCGCTTGGTGACCTCCAGCACGACGTCGGTGCGCTCGGCCGACGTCAGGAAGGTGACCGCGACCTGGGCGAAGACGCCGGCGAAGCGCGGCGAAGGCGTGAAGCGGATCTCCTGGAAGAACGGCAGCTGCTGGCGGGCGCCGTCGACCCGGCCCTGCTCGAGGACCGCCTCGCGGAAGGTGAAGCCGAGCCGGCTCAGCGCGTCGAGGATCCGCTTCTGCGCCGGCAGCGGTTCGATCGCGACGGCGTCGGCGTCGAACGGGTCGCTGACCGCGGCGGCCAGGTCGAGCTCGGCCCGGACGCCGACCGCCGTGCCGGTCAGCGGCTTGGCGTAGACGCTGGTCACCGGCGTCTCCCAGGGCAGCGGCACCTCGAACGGCACCCGGATCCGCTGCCCGGCCCGGATGACTTCGCTGCCGACCAGCTGCCGGGTCTCGAACGGGAGGTCTTCGGTCCGGTCGCCGGGCACCTGGACGCGGGCCAGCAGCGTGACGGCGAGCCCCTTGATCTCCTGGTCGACCTCGCCGCCGAGCAGCAGCACCTCGCCGTGCAGCGGGTGGCCGGGAGCGGCGGTGGACTCCAGCAGGCGGGCGTCGATCCGCGCTCCGCCCGAGCCGAACGTCGCGAGCACCTTTTGGAACATGCGGCCGATCCTGCCAGGCCGAGGGGCCGATCGCGGGAGGTTCGGCGGGACTCGGGCACAATGGGCGGGTGAGCACCGAGACGCTGACGAAGCCGGAAACCACGCCCGAGGGCACGGACACCACCGACGACGACACCCCGAAGATGTTCCACTACGTGAAGAAGAACAAGATCGCCGAGAGCGCGGTCATGGGCACTCACGTGGTGGCGCTCTGCGGCGAGGTCTTCCCGGTGACGAAGTCGCCGAAGCCCGGGTCGCCGGTCTGCCCGGCCTGCAAGGAGATCTACGACAGCCTCCGCCCCGGTAAGTGATCCGGGCTTGAATCCCGGCGGGTGAGCCCGCCGGGTCTTTCGGCTGTCCGGAAACGTACAGATAGCCGAACAAACGTGAAAAACCTTCATTCGGCGGGTGTGCCGGGTGCGGGAGTCCTGGTAGATCCAGCGGACCAGGTTCCCTCACCCACCGGAGTCGCACATGCGCAGAACCGGGATCGTGCTCACCCTCGTCGCCTTGCTCGCCGTGGCCGCACCCGCGCTGGCCCAGGCCGTCACCGGCTGGACGGAGGTCGGCTCCGACAACGCCAGGGCCCTCGACGAGAGCCAGGGGCTCGCGACGATCGTGCGCCCGTCGGGCACGACGATCCGCTACACCGGGATCGGCACGATCCCGGCCGACCTGAACTCGCAGGGCTGGAACCACGTCGGCGACCCGGGCTCGGCCCAGGGCTGGTACGTCGAGCCCTACCAGCGTGACGACCGCGGCGCGAAGCTCTTCCGCGTCCAGGCCCCGGACGGTTCGTGGGCCAACTACAAGCACACCCTCGAGTCGTGGGAAGCGAACAACAACTCCTTCGCCGCGGTGTCGCCGGACGCGCGCTGGCTGGTGGCGGGGGAGTGGGGCACCATGGACCGGCTGCTGGTGCACCCGATGCCCGGCGTGGTCGCCACGAACCCGGCCCAGAACCTGCCTCTGGCCGGCACCATCCGCCTGGACCACCCGGTCCGCGACGTCCAGGGCTGCGACTTCCGGACCGCGACCCGCCTGCTCTGCTCGTCCGACGACCCGGACGGCAGCCTCTTCGGCACGACGAAGCCGCTGCTGCAGGTCGACCTGGCCGGCCCGCTCTCCGGCTCGGACGTCGCCGGCCACGTGACGTCCCTGGGCCAGCTCCCGCTCCGCAGCGGGTGCTCGGGCTCGTTCGAGGTCGAGGGCATCGACTTCGACGAGCGCGACAGCACCCTCCGCGTGGTCGTGATGTCCCCGAGCATCTGCATCCTCTTCGACAGCAAGACCTACCGCTTCCAGCAGCGCTGACGCACGAAGGCCCGGCACCTGTCCGGTGCCGGGCCTTCGTGCGTTCGTCAGGCGGTCGGGGCGGGGTCCAGGGACTCCGATTCCGGGGCCTGGGCCGGGGTGCGGCGAGCCGCGCGCCGGGCCTTACGGCGTTCCTTGCGGGTCTCGACCATCGTGTAGAGGGTCGGGACCAGGACCAGGGTCAGCAGCGTCGAGCTGACCAGGCCGCCGATCACCACGATCGCCAGGGGCTGGCCGATGAACCCGCCCTGGCCGGTGATGCCCAGCGCCATCGGGACCAGCGCGAAGATCGTCGCCGCCGCGGTCATCAGGATCGGCCGCAGCCGGCGCCGGCCGCCTTCGGTGACGGCGTCGGCGACGCTCATCCCCTCGGCCCGGTACTGGTTGATCAGGTCGATCAGCACGATCGCGTTGGTGACCACGATGCCGACCAGCATCAGCATGCCGATCAGGGACGGCAGGCCGAGCGCGGTGCCGGTGGCCAGCAGCAGCCCGATCGCGCCGGTCGCCGCGAACGGGATCGACACGAGCAGGATCAGCGGCTGGATCAGGCTCCGGAACGTCGCCACCATGATCAGGAACACGATCGCGATGGCCGCGAGCAGCGCCAGGAACAGGTTGGAGAACGCCTCCTGCTGATCCTGGCTGACGCCGCCGAGCGAGTACGCCGCCCCGCCGGTGAACGTCAGTCCGTCCAGTTTGGACTTGATGTCCGCGGTGGTCTTGGTCAGGTCGTCACCAGTGTTCTTCGCGGTCACCGTGGTGCTCAGGTCACCGCCGGTGCGATGCACCGACGCCGGCCCGTCCACAGTGGACACCTTGGCCACCTCGTCGAGCCGGACGACGCCGCCGGGGCCGGGGATCTGCAGGCCCTTCACCTGGTCGACCGTCACCGGCGCCGTGCCGGCGCGCAGCACGATGTCCGTGCGCTGCCCGTCGACCGGCAGCTGCGTCACCGTGCGCCCGGCGATCGCCTGGTTGGCGATCTGCCCGATGGTGCTCGCCGACAGCCCACGCGCCGCGGCCGCGGCGTCGTCCACCTCGACCTGCACCCGCGGCGAGCCGACGGCCAGGTCACTCGAGACCTCGGTCAGCCCGGACACCCCGCGCAGCGCCTGCACCACCTGGTCGGACGCCGGCTTCAGCGCGGCCTCCGACGGCGCGGTCACCGACACCGACACCTGGTCGGAGTTGAACCCGGACGCGTCCGCGCCGATCTTGATTTCGCCCAGCTCCGGGCGCGAGGTCAGCTTCGACCGCAGCCGGTCCGACAGCGCGTCGAGGTCGGTGTCCTTGGCGACGGTGACCGAGATGCTCGTGTTGGTCCCGCCACCGAAGCCGAACGCCCCGCCGCCGCCGATGCTGACCTGGTAGGTCTGCACCGCGGGCTCGGCCGCGAGGGCCTGCTCGACGGCCGTGGCCGCCTTTTCCTTCGCCTCGACGCTGGTGCCGGCCGGCAGCTTCTGCGTCATGTTCAGCGTGGTGCCGCCGGACTGGTCGAGGAAGTTCGTGTTCAGCCGCGTCGCGAGCCCGACCGTGCCGGCGAAGATCAGCAGGGCCAGCAGCACGACGGTGAGCCGCCGCCGCGTCGCGAACCGGATCACCGGCAGGTAGGCGCGCTGCAGGATGCTGCGGCGTTCCTTCTCGACGGCCGCCTCGCGCGCCCGCTCGGCCTCGACGGCGTCCGCCGGGACCGCGGGCCGCTTCAGGAACCAGTACGCCAGCACGGGAACCACGGTCAGCGACACGAGCAGCGAGGCCAGCAGCGCCACCGTCACGGTGATCGCGAAGGGCGAGAACAGCTCGCCGACGAACCCGCCGACGAACGCGATCGGCAGGAACACCGCGACGGTCGTCAGCGTGGACGAGGTGACCGCGCCGGCCACCTCGCGGACGCCGTCGAGCACCGCGCGTTCCTTCTCCTCGCCGTACGCGAGATGGCGTTTGATGTTCTCCAGCACGACGATCGAGTCGTCGACCACCCGGCCGATCGCGATGGTGAGCGCGCCGAGGGTGAGCAGGTTGAGCGACAGGTCGCCGGTCCACAGCGCCAGCAGCGCGACGACGACCGACAGCGGGATCGACACCGCGGTCACCAGCGTCGAGCGCACCGACAGCAGGAACAGCAGGATGACGATGACGGCGAAGGCCAGCCCCAGCAGACCTTCGGTGGTCAGGCCGCTGATCGCGTCCTTCACCGGGGTGCCCTGGTCGAACACGACGCTCATCTCGGCGCCGGTCTTCTTCGCCAGGTCCGGCAGCTTGTCGCGGACCGCGCCGGAAATGGCGACGGCGTTCCCGTTGTCCACCATGGTGATCGACAGGCCGAGGCTCGGCTTGCCGTTGGTGCGCGTGATCGACGTCGGCGGCGCGAACCCGGCCTGGACGTCGGCGACGTCACCCAGCTTCACCGGGCCGCGCGCCGGAGCGCCCGCCCGGGCGGCCGGGGTCAGGTACAGGTTGCGGAGACTGTCCACAGTGGTCTGTCCGCCGCCGACCTGCACCGACAGCGTCTTGCCGTTTTCGCTCAGCGTCCCCGCCGGCACCGAGGCGCCGGCGGTCTGCAGCGTGGTCGCGATCGACGCCGGGTCGACCCCCGCCGCGGCGAGCTTCGCGTAGTCGAGCGTGATGGTGACGCGCGGCTGGCGCACGCCGGTGACGGTCACCGTGCGGACGCCCTCGATCTTCCGCAGCTCCGGCGCGACCTGGTCGGTCAGCGCGGGCGCGAGCGCCTGCGGGTCCCCGGCGGTGCCCGCGGCGACCAGCGCCACCGGCAGGTCGTCGGTGCTGCCCGCGGACACGGCGGGCTCGGTGTTCTGCGGCAGCCGGGACCGGACCTGGTTCACCACCTGCTGGATCTGCGAGACGGCGGCGTCGATGTCCGTGCCGAACTCGAACTGCGCGACGACCCGCGAAACGCCGTCCGACGACGTCGAAGTGACCTGCTCGAGGCCCTTCAGCCCCTGGAGCCCGCCCTCCAGCGGCTCGGAGACCTGCCGGTCGACCGCGTCCGGCGACGCCCCCGGGTACGCGGTGACGATCTGCGCCTGCGGGAACTGCAGGGACGGGAAGAGCTGTTGCTTGAGCTGCGGCAGCGCGAAGGCGCCGAAGCCGACGACGACCAGCGCGAGCAGGCCGATCAGGCTCCGGTTGCGCAGGCTCAGTCTGGCCAGCACGGACATGACGTGAAAACCCCCTCGGGAAAGACGCGGCGGCCCCCGCCGGCGTCAATGGCCCGCTGAGCTTTTCACGCCGTTGCTGAGAGCGACTCAGTCTGAGGGTGGATTCCGGGTCGTCCCTTCGGAGGACCCGCGCCCCTGAGCTGCGCTCGGTGCCGGTTCCGGCGCGCTCGGTGACGACGTGTCCTCTTCGGACGGCTCGGGCTCGCCGCCGTTCGCGGCGGCGTCTTCGGCGCGCGGGCGCCGCAGTGGCGTGGTCGAGCGGTCCCACAGCTTGCGGCCCTCCTCCGAGCGCAGCCGCTCGGAGGCGCGTTCCATCTCCAGCCGCCGCCACTTGCGCCGCTGCCGCCGGGTCGCCTTCGCCGGCCACAGTTCCTGGATCGCGCTGTTGAAGTACGCGCCGCCGACCACGGCCAGCCCGATGAAGAACATCAGCAGCAGGAACGCGATCGGCGCGGCCAGCGCACCGTAGGTGTAGCCGGTCTTGGTGATCCAGTTCAGGTAGACGCGCAGGCCGACCGAGGACAGCAGGAACACGACCATGGCGAGCACCGCGCCCGGCAGCCCGCGGTGCCACGGCAGCTTCCGCGGCAGCGCGAGCTTGTACAGCGTGGTCAGCGCGAGGGTGATCATCGCGCCGAGCGCGGGGAAGTACAGTGCGCTCACCCACGACGTCACGGTCGGGCGCCACGCGGCCGGGAAGAACTCCGGCAGCAGGTCGGGGCCGATCGCCAGCAGCGGCAGCCCGACCACCAGGATGACCAGGCCGCACAGGTACAGCAGGAGCGCGAAGATCCGCTGCCAGACGTCGTTGCGGACGCCGTACTGGTCGTGCGCGACGGTGATGGCGTCCACGAACGACGACATCGCCGACGAACCCGCCCACAGCGAGATGAGGAAGCCGACCGAGACGATCTCGCCCTTGCCGACGGTGAGGATGCTGTTCACGGTCGGTTCGATGATGTCGTGGACCGCGTTCTGGCTGAAGACCGTCCGGCAGAAGCCGATGATCCGGTCGTGCACCGCGGCGACGACGTCCTGCCCGAACCACTCGCCGACGAAGCCCAGGCTGCCCAGCAGGCCGAGCAGCAGCGGCGGCAGCGACAGCGTCTGCCAGAAGGCCGCCTCGGCGGCCTCGGAGAAGATGTTGCCCTCCCAGGCCTTGGCGAACGTGCGCGTGACGAGCCGCCACGGCCCCTTGCGGGCCACCTTCGTCGCTGTGGACGGCTGCACCTCACCCATGACGTGTCCAGCATGGTCCATCGGCGCTGATTTGGCTCGTCACGCCCCCTGCGGCCGGGCGTGTCGGCGGACGTCACCCGTGCCGGTGCCGGGAACTGTCGGACCCGGCCGGTAGACTCGCTCCAGTGCCCTCACCGCAGTCGCCGACCGGTCAACGCAGCAGAAGTCGGTACCACAGTGAGGGTTTTCGCACGTCACAGCACTTGAGGCAGTCGAGGCAGTTGAGCGAGGGGGAGGACCGGCGATGACGGAGACGCAGCTCGGGGCGCCTCCCGCGGAGAAGGACTCGACCGCGCGCCCGCTGCGGGCGTGGCAGCGGCGGGCGCTCACCAAGTACCTGACCCGCAAGCCCAAGGACTTCCTGGCGGTGGCGACGCCGGGGGCCGGCAAGACGGTGTTCGGCCTGCGGATCGCCGCGGAGCTGCTCAGCGACCGCACGATCGAGGCGGTCACCATCGTCACCCCGACCGAGCACCTCAAGCACCAGTGGGCGGCCTCGGCCGCGGCGGCCGGCATCGCCATCGACTCGAACTTCCGCAACACCACCGGCGTCACCTCGTCCGACTACAACGGCGTCGCGCTGACGTACGCGCAGGTCGCGGCGCACCCGACGCTGCACCGGGTGCGCACGGAGAACCGCAAGACGCTGGTCATCCTCGACGAGATCCACCACGGCGGCGACGCGAAGTCCTGGGGTGACGCGATCCGCGAGGCCTTCACCCCGGCCGTGCGGCGGCTGTCGCTGACCGGCACGCCGTTCCGGTCCGACGACTCGGCCATCCCGTTCGTGACGTACGAGCCCGACGCGGGCGGCTTCCAGCGCAGCAAGGCCGACCATTCGTACGGCTACGCGGACGCGCTGGCCGACGGCGTGGTCCGGCCGGTCGTCTTCCTGGCGTATTCGGGCGAGGCCTCCTGGCGCACCAGCGCGGGGGAGGAGTTCACCGCCCGGCTCGGCGAGCCGCTGACAGCGGAGCAGAACGCCCGCGCGTGGCGCACGGCCCTCGACCCGGCGGGCGAGTGGATCCCGGCGGTGCTGCAGGCCGCCGACACCCGGTTGTCGCAGGTCCGCCAGAGCGTCCCGGACGCGGGCGGCCTGGTGATCGCGACGGACCAGGAGTCGGCGCGGGCGTACGCGAAGATCCTGGAACGCATCTCCGGCGAGATGCCGACGCTGGTGCTCTCGGACGACCCGAAGGCCTCGGGGCGGATCAAGGAGTTCTCCGAGACGAACGAGCGCTGGATCGTGGCGGTCCGGATGGTCTCGGAAGGCGTCGACGTCCCGCGCCTGGCGGTGGGCGTGTACGCGACGAGCGCCTCGACGCCGTTGTTCTTCGCCCAGGCGATCGGCCGGTACGTGCGGGCGCGCAAGAAGGGCGAGACGGCGAGCGTGTTCCTGCCGTCGGTGCCGGTGCTGCTGGAGCTGGCCAGCGAGCTGGAGGCCCAGCGCGACCACGTGCTCGGCAAGCCGCACCGGGAGAAGGAAGGCTGGGAGGACGAGCTCCTCGCCCAGGCCAACCGCACCGAGGACGAGCCGGGCGAGGAGGAGAAGGCGTTCACGTCCCTGGGCGCCTCCGCCGAGCTCGACCAGGTCATCTACGACGGCAACTCGTTCGGCACGGCGGTGTTCTCCGGGTCGGACGAAGAGCAGGAGTACCTGGGGTTGCCGGGGCTGCTGGAGCCGGACCAGGTGCGGGCGCTGCTGCGGAAGCGGCAGGCAGAGCAGGTCGCGGACGAGAAGCGCCGCAAGCCGGCCAAGGAGGAAGCCCCACCGCCGACGGCCCGCCCGCAGTCGGTGAGCGAGCGGCTGGGTGCGTTGCGCAAGGAGCTGAACGCGCTGGTGGGGATGTACCACCACCGGACGAAGAAGCCGCACGGCGCGATCCACAACGAGCTGCGGCGGGTGTGCGGCGGCCCGGTCACCGCCATGGCGACCGTCGAGCAGCTGGAAGAACGGATCGTCACGCTGCGATCCTGGTGAGGGCGGCCGGTCCCGGTGCGCTGTCGCCCGGGAGGCTGAAGTTCCGGTGATCACCGTCCGTCTCCGGGACGGCGGCTTCACCCCACCGCCAGGCTTGTGACGCTGCGTATCCCGTTGTCACGAGCGGGCTGCCCCTCCGTCCCCTGGCGGATGGTCTCCCGGGCACCTCCTCGCCCCGATTTCGCAAGTCGGCGACCAATCGCGCCGGCGGGTCGTGGATCGGCCACGGGTTGCGCTCGGTGCACACGACCGGAGCAACCTGGCGCCCTCGTGAAACCTGGATGTAACTTACCGTGAGTGCTGGCGATCACATCGTCAGCGGATCTACTCTTTCCGGGCGAGGGGCAGCCTGTGTTGCCGAACCGTGTCCAATTGGTGTCATTTAATCGATCCAGCTATCTTCCCCGCAGCCGCTCAGCGGCATATGTTGTCGCCCACAACATATGCGCGACGGTGCGCCGGGCCTCCCCGGATCACCGCAGCGCCGGCCCGACGCACACGCCGACGGCCACTCGTCACCAATGCTTGGATCCGGAAGGAACGAGGATGCGCAGCAGAACCCTTACCCTCCTCGCCGCGACGGTGAGCGCCGGCCTGGTGCTGACCGCCTGCGGTACCAACAGTTCGAACAGCGGGGGCACGGGGAGCAACTCCGCTTCCTCCTCGGCCCCGGCCGCCGGGGGCGGTGCCAACGGCAAGGTCGGCGTCATCCTGCCGGAGACCGCCAGCTCGGCCCGCTGGGAAGCCTTCGACAAGCCGATGCTGCAGGCCGCCCTCGCGGCCCAGGGCTTCGACGCCGACGTCCAGAACGCCCAGGGCGACGCCCAGAAGTTCTCGACCCTGGCCGACGGCTTCATCAGCTCCGGCGTCAAGGTCCTGATCATCGCCCCGTCCGACCCGGCCGTCGGTGCCGCGGTCGAGGCCAAGGCGAAGACCGCGGGCATCCCGGTCATCAACTACGACCGCCCGAGCCTCGGCGGCAGCGCCGAGTACTACGTCTCGTTCGACAACGAGAAGGTCGGCCAGCTGCAGGGCCAGGCCATGGCGGACGCGCTCAAGGACAAGAAGGGCGCGGGCGTCGTCCAGATCGAGGGCGCCCCGACCGACAACAACGCCACGCTCTTCACCAACGGCCAGGACTCCGTCCTCGAGCCGCTGTTCTCCTCCGGCGCGCTCAAGCGGATCCAGAAGCAGCCGATCAACGACTGGGACAACCAGCTCGGCGGCACGACGTTCGAGCAGATCTTCCAGGCCAACGGCGGCAAGGTCGACGGCGTCGTCGCGGCGAACGACGGCCTGGCGGGCGCGGTCATCACCATCCTCAAGAAGAACGGCCTCAACGGCAAGATCCCGGTCACCGGCCAGGACGCCACCGCGGACGGCCTCATGGCGGTCATGCGCGGCGAGCAGTACATGACCGTCTTCAAGCCGATCAAGGAAGAGGCGGAGGCGAGCGCCAAGCTGGCCGCCGCGCTGGCCAAGGGCGACAAGGCCGGTGCCGACGCCATCGCCACCGGCAAGCTGCACGACCCGAAGGGCAACCGCGACATCAAGTCCGTGCTGCTGACGCCGACGACGATCCTGGCGAAGGACATCAAGACCGTCGTGACCCAGGGCTACGTGAAGGCGGCCGAGATCTGCGGTGGCGAACTCGCCGCCAAGTGCACCTCGCTCGGCATCTCCTGAGCGCCCGTAGTACCCCATGAACAGCCGGGCCGGGACGCGCACCCCGACGGCGCGTCCCGGCCCGGTCCCCACCCAGGAGAAATGCCATCCATGAGTGAGCCCATTCTCGAGATCAAGGGTCTGAACAAGAGTTTCGGCCCGGTCCACGTCCTCCACGACGTGGACTTCGACGTGCGTGCGGGCGAAGTGACCGCGCTGGTCGGCGACAACGGCGCCGGCAAGTCGACGCTCGTCAAGTGCATCGCCGGCATCCACCCGTACGACTCGGGGGCCGTGCGGTTCAACGGGCAGGACGCCCACATCCGCGGTCCGCGCGACGCCGCCGACCTCGGCATCGAGGTCGTCTACCAGGACCTCGCGCTCGCCGACAACCTCGACATCGTCCAGAACATGTTCCTCGGCCGCGAGCGCGGCAGTGCGTGGAAGCTCGACGAAGCCAGCATGGAGAAGGCCGCCCGCGAGACGCTGGCCTCCCTTTCGGTCCGGACCGTGAAGTCCGTCCGCACGCCGGTTTCGTCGCTGTCCGGTGGCCAGCGGCAGACCGTCGCCATCGCGAAGTCGGTGCTGTGGAACAGCAAGGTGGTCGTGCTCGACGAGCCCACCGCCGCCCTCGGTGTCGCGCAGACCCGGCAGGTGCTGGACCTGGTCCGCCGGCTGGCGGAGCAGGGCCTGGGGGTCGTGCTCATCAGCCACAACATGGCCGACGTGTTCGAGGTCGCCGACCGCATCGCCGTGCTCTACCTCGGCCGGCTCGTCGCCGAGGTGCACACGAAGGACGTTTCCCACGGCCAGGTCGTGGAGCTGATCACCGCGGGTCGCTCCGGTGACCTCGGCCTTGCCCGGCCCGAAGCCGTGGTCCTGTGAGCGGGAAGAAAGAACCGGAAATGACTGAAACCCCTGCCAAGCACGAGGTCGGCACCCCCGCCGAAGCGCTCGCGCAGACCCAGAACCCGTCCGCGGCGATCACCGACTTCGGGATCGACACGACATCGATGTCAACCGGCGAGGCGATCCGCGACTACTTCGCCCGCCTGCGGGCCGGTGAGCTCGGCGCGCTGCCGTCGCTGTTCGGCCTGCTCGTGCTCGTCATCCTGTTCAGCGCGCTGTCCGACAACTTCTTCACGCTGGCCAACATCGCCAACCTGTTCCCGCAGGGCGCGGGCGTCATCATCATCGCCATGGGCATCGTGTTCGTGCTGCTCCTCGGCGAGATCGACCTCGCCGCCGGCGTGGCCTCCGGTGTCGCCGCTTCCGTGATGGCCCTGCACTACGTGCACGCCGGGAACATGCTGGGGACCCTCGGGCCCGGCGTGTTCATCACGTTCATCGGCGTCCTCGCCGTCGCCATGCTGCTCTCGGCCTACCAGCGGATCTGGGCCGGTGCCGCGCTTTCGCTGCTGGGCCTGCTGATCGTCGCGATCGGCGTGCCCGCCAACGCCTGGCTCGAGATCCTGCTGGCCATCTGCGTCGGTACCGCGATCGGCTGCATCACCGGCTTCCTCGTGTCGAAGATCGGCATGCCGTCCTTCGTCGTGACGCTGGCGCTGTTCATCGTGTGGCAGGGCGTCCTGCTGCAGTTCATCGGTGAGGGCGGCACGATCGGCATCAGCAACTCCGACGTCCTGTACAAGATCGCCAACGGCAACCTGAACATCCTGGGCAGCTGGATCTTCTTCCTCATCGCCGCCGGCGGGTTCGCGGTGATCACGCTGATCAGCCACTTCAAGCGGCTCCAGCGCGGCCTGGTCGTCCAGCCGACGGCGCTGGTCATGGTCAAGGTCGCCGTGCTGGTCGTGCTGTCGGCGCTGGGCACCTGGCTGCTGACGATCAACCGCTCGCCGAACAAGGCGGTCGTCACGATCGAGGGCGTCCCGTACGTCATCCCGATCATGCTGGTGCTGCTCGTGGCCGGGACCTACGTGCTCAACCGGACCAAGTACGGCCGGTACGTCTACGCGGTCGGCGGCAACAAGGAAGCCGCCCGCCGCGCCGGTATCGACGTGCCGAAGATCCGGGCGAGCGTGTTCGTCATCGGCTCGGCGGTCGCCGCGGTCGGCGGCATCGTCGCCGCGTCGAAGGTCGGTTCGGTCAGCCCGCAGTCCGGTGGCCTGAACACGCTGCTGTTCGCGGTCGGCTCGGCCGTCATCGGCGGCACGTCGCTGTTCGGCGGCAAGGGCCGCGTGTCCGACGCCGTGGTCGGCGGGCTCGTGATCGCCGTCGTGATCAACGGCCTGGGCCTGCTCAAGCAGCCGGCCGCGGTGGTCAACATCATCACCGGTCTGGTCCTGCTGCTCGCCGCCACGGTCGACGCGCTGTCCCGGCGCCGCGCGGCTGCGTCGGCGCGCTGAACCAGCATGGGATGATCAAACCCGTGACCAGCTCGCCCGTTGCTCGACCCGACGAGGTGCGCCGGCACAACCGCACGACCCTGCTCCGCCTGCTGCACGTCGGCGGGCCGAGCACCCGGGCGACCCTGGCCGCCGAGCTGGGGCTCAACCGGAGCACGATCAAGACCCTCGTCGACGGGCTCGCCGAAGCCGGCGTCGTCGAGGAGAAGGTGCCGAGGCCGGGACGAGGGGCGGGCCGCCCCTCGCTCCTGGTCCTGCCCCAGCCCCACGCGGCGGTCGTGCTCGCGGTCGACCTGCAGGTCGAGCACGTCGCGATCGCCCTCGTCGGGCTCGGCGGGCAGATCCTGGGCCGCAACAGCTGGAACCTGCGCGGCCGGATGGGTCAGCCGGACGAGGTCATCACCCACATCATCGAGTCGACGGCCATCCTGGCCGGCGACCTCGACGTGAGCCCGGTGGCGGCCGGGGTGTCGGTGCCCGGCGTCGTCCGGCGCGCGGACGGGCACGTGCACGAGGCGCCGAACCTGCGCTGGACCGACGTCGCCCTCGGCGAGCGGCTCGGCGGGGTGCTGCAGATCCCGATCCTGGTCGGCAACGACGCCGAGTTCGGCGCGGTCGCCGAGCACCTGCGCGGGGCCGCCCGCGGGGCGTCCGACGTGGTGTACATCTCGGCGGACGTCGGGGTCGGCGGCGGCGTCATCGCCGAAGGCTCGGCGTTGCGCGGCGGCTCGGGGTACGTCGGCGAGATCGGGCACATGGTGATCCGCCCCGACGGGCGCCCCTGCTACTGCGGCAGCAGCGGCTGCTGGGAGACCGAGGTCGGCGAGGCGGCGCTGTGCCGCGCGCTCGGCCTGGCCGAGGACACCGCCCGCGGGGCGATCCTGTTCGAGCTGCGCGAGCTGGGCCGCGACCCGGAGACGGCGATGACGCGGCTCGCGGAGTTCGCCGAGTGGCTCACGCTGGGGCTGATCAACGTCGTCAACCTGCTGGGGCCGCAGCTGGTGATCCTCGGCGACCTGCTGACGGTGCTGCCGGAGCCGGTGCTGCGGTACGTCGGCACCGAGGTCCGCCGGCGCAGCCTGGTGAGCCGGGCGGTCGGCGGCACGCGGATCATCAGCTCGGCGCTGGGGGCCGACGGGAAGCTGCTCGGCGCCGCCGAGGTGGCGTTCGAAGTCGTGCTGGATTCTGTCTGATTTCCTGTCCGGTTTCGTGTCCGGAATCACCGCTTATCGCGGCCGAACCGTGATTTATACCACGCAATCTGCAAGATGCAGAAAGGCGGCCGGTGCCTGTGCGCACCAGCCGCCTTTCGCGTCTGCAGGGTTACCGCTGGATGTCGGCGGACAGTTCCTTGAGCTTGGCCTCGTGCTCGCGGGCGTGGTGCCCGCAGAACAGTAGTTCGCCACCCGTGCTGAGGATGGCTCGTACCTGAGCTGCTGCTCCGCACCGGTCACAGCGGTCGGTGGCGGTCAGTTCGGGGCGGGTGAGCGTCGGCGATGTCATGGGGGTCTCCCTCCGTCCCGGCACCGGTCGCCCGGTGCCATCGATCCAGCTACGCCCACTTCGGGACTGCTGCCGGTGACGGCGATCGCCTCCGGCTCCGCGTGTTCGTGCTTCCACTGTTCCAGACGTTTCGCGGCTCGCAAGTGTTCCCGCGCCGGTGGGACCTGAGTCACGTCGATTTACCCCGGATGCCGTAGCGCAGTCCCGCATTCCAGGAGACGATTACCCGGAGAGTTACATTTTCCGTGGTCAGGCACCATGAGCTGGTGAGTACGGTGACTTCCCCACGACGGCTTTCCGCGGTGCCCGCTCCGCTCTTGTTCGTTCTCAGCGGAATTTCGATGTACGCCGGAGCGGCGGTGGCGGTCGACCTTTTCGGCCACGCGACCCCGGCGGGGGTGGCCTGGCTCCGCTGCCTGGGCGCGGCGGTGGTCCTGCTGGCCTGGCGCCGCCCGGGCCGCGCGGCGTGGCGGGGCAGGCGCCTGCTGCTGGCGATCGTGTTCGGCGTGGTGACGGCGGGCATGAACGTGCTGTTCTACGAGTCGATCGCCCGCCTGCCCCTGGGCACGGCGGTGGCGGTGGAGTTCGCCGGCCCGGTGGTGGTGGCGGCCCTGGGCTCCCGCACCCTGCGCGACGTCCTCGCGCTGCTCCTGGTGGCGGCGGGGGTCGTGGCGATCACGGACGTCCACCTCGGCGGCAGTTTCGCGGGAGTGATGTTCGCCTTGGGAGCGGCGGCGGCGTGGGCGGGCTACATCCTCCTGGGCAAGAGGGTCGCCACCGACGGCGACGGCATCGACAGCCTGGCGATCGGCTTCGCGGCGGGGACGGTCGTGCTGTCCCCGCTGGCGCTGGGGACGGGCCAGGTGTGGTCCTCGCCACGGTTGCTGGGGCTGGGCATCGGGGTGGGCGTGCTGTCGACGGTGGTGCCGTACGCACTGGACCAGCTGGTGCTGCGACGCGTGGGCCAGGCCCGGTTCGCGACGCTCTTGGCCCTGCTCCCGGTGACGGCGGGGGTGATGGGGTTCGCGCTCTTGGGGCAGGTGCCGAGCGTGCCGGAGGCGGCGGGGACGCTGGCTGTCGTGGCGGGGGTGGCGTTGCGGAGCCGGGAGTCGCGGGCGGTGGAGCCGCCGGGGTGACGCTCTGGGGGCTTTGGTGGGCTCTGGTGGGGTCTCTGCGGGGCTGCGAACGGGTGGCTTTGGCCCGGGGGTGCCGAGCGGGGGCTTCAAGGCGCCTGAGCGGCTCGAGCGCCAGGGGCTTACCGGGTGGGGCGTCCTGGGTACCGCGTGAGGTGAATGCGGCGCTCCGGGCACCTGGTTCAGGTGGTCGAGGCGGGTTGTCCACATGCCTCCGGCGTTGTGGACAACCGCTCCGCGGGGAGCGCTTTTCGCCGGTTTCCGTCGGCTGCTGCCGATAGGCTGAAGCGGGGCGGATCCCCCAGGGAGGGTGGGCTCTGCGGCGGTGGGCTCTGCGGCGGTGGGCTCTGCGGCGGTGGGCTCTGCGGCGGTGGGCTCTGCGGCGGCCCAGCCGACCTCCCGAATGTTCCCCGACCCCGCCCGGTCAGGGCCGCCGGAGGCGAGCGCTCCGGCCCCAGCGACCTCCCGATGTTCCCCCGACCTCGCCGTCCCGCCCGGAGCCGGCCACGCGGACCCCGGCTCGCTCGCGATGCCACCCCCGGCGCGACCGGCCGGATCGGCAGCCGGTCAAGCCGTGGCCCGTGCCAGGATCGGATCGTGATGGCCCCGGCCGCGCGCGCCCGGGATACTGAGCGCGGGCGGCAGGAAGCGGGTGGCCATGACCAAGGCGGCGTCGGCCGCGGCGAAGGACTTCGCCGCGGCCGGAGTGGGTGGGGTGCACCTTGCCTGGGCGGACAACAACGGCATTCCGCGCTCGCGGATCGTGCCCGTCGCCGGGCTGGCCGATGCCGCCACCCGCGGTGTCGGGGCGACCTCGCTCTTCGCCGTCTTCGACACCCACGACGCCATCACCTACCGGCACGAAAACCTCGGCACGCCGTCCGGCGACATCCGGCTCGTGCCCGTCGTCGAGCGGCTGCGGCGGCTCGCCGGGCAGCCCGCGCTCGCCTGGGCGCCCGTGCGGCAGCTCACCCGGGACGGCGATCCCTGGCCCTACTGCCAGCGCACCGTCCTCGAAGCGCAGGTGGCCGAGGCCGGCAGGCGCGGGCTCGAATTCCGGGCCGGCTACGAGCTGGAGTTCGCCGTCGCTCCCGCCGGCAGTGCCGACGTCCTGGCCGCTCCCGGCCACCCCGGGCCCGCCTACAGCCCGCACGCCCTCATCGGGCTCGACGGCTTCGTCGGCGCCCTCCTGCACGACTTCGCGGCCAACGGCCTGCGGATCGGCCAGCTCCACGCCGAGTACGGCGTCGCGCAGCTCGAGCTGTCTCTGGCCGCCACCGATCCCGTGTCCGCCGCCGATGACCAGCTGCTCGCCCGGCAGACCATCCACGCCGCCGCGCGGGTGCACGGTCTCGCCGTCAGCTTCGCGCCGGTGATCGGCCTCGGCGCCGCCGGCAACGGGTGGCACCTGCACACCTCGGTCCGCCGTCAAGGTCGCAACCTGCTCGACGGCAACGGGCGGCCGGACGGGGCAGGCGCCGGCTACCTCGCCGGGCTGCTGCGCGACTTGCCGGCCCTGACCGCGATCACCGCGCCGAGCGTCCCGTCGACGCTGCGGCTGCGGCCCGGGTACTTCGCGGGCGTGTACGCGTTCTGGGGCGTCGAGAACCGGGAAGCGCCGCTGCGGTACGTCCCCGGCTCGGCCATGCTGGGTGAGGGCCACGCGAACGTCGAGCTCAAGACGTCCGACGCCTCGGCCAACCCGTACCTCGCGCTGGCCGCGGTGCTCGCCGCCGGGATGGCCGGCATCGAGGACGCGCCCGCGCTGCCCGAGCCGATCGGCGAGGACCCGGGCGGCTGGACGGACGAAGACCGGGAGGCCCGCGGGGTGTGCCGGCTGCCGGCGAACCCCGCCGAGCAGGACGCCGCGCTCATGGCGTCGCCGCGGATCGCCGGCGTGCTCGGTGACGAGCTGCTGGGCGCCTTCCGGGCCGTCCGGGCCTCCGACGCGGCGTGGGCGGCCGAACGCACGGCCGACGAGATCGTCGCCGCCCACCTTTGGCGCTACTGAAGGGACCGATGTCTTCGGGGATCGACGGCGGGCAGCTCGACCTGTCCGGGGTGCGGTGGCTGCCGGGCGGCGCCCGGCTGGCCGCGGTGGCCCAGGCGGAACTGCCCCAGAAGGACGGCCTGGCCGCGGCGTTCTGCGGCCTCGCCGCGCTGCGGGCGGCCGGGCTCGACGTGGCCGATCAGGACACCGTCGCGGCGGCCGCGGGCACGGTCCGGGGTCCGGCCGTGCGGCCGCCGGGTGAGCCCGGCCGCCACGACTTCCGGCTGCCGCTGCCGGTCGTCGACGACCCGGCCGCGGCCGGCACCCGGGTTTCCGGGCTGGCGGCGGCCGTCGGGTCGCTGACGCGGAGCGCGCTCGCGGCGGTGCCGGTGACGGGGGAGTGGACCACCGAGGCCCTGTTCGACCTCCTCGTCGGGCTGTGGGACGTCCCTCGCGTGGCAGTGCTCGCCCGGATCGACGGCGCCGAGCTCGGCGCCCACGACACCCCGGAACGCGCGCTGCTCGACTACCTCGACACCGGCGTCCCGCCACTGTGGACGTCCCGCTGGCGCCCGCCCGGCGGCCACTTCGTGCTCCTGGCGGGCATCCGCATCGGCGCCGAGGGCACCCTGCTGTCCGTTGTGGACACTTATCCGTCCCTCGGCGACAACGGCCGCCACGACCAGCCGGTCGAATGGGTGACGGCGGCGCTGGCCGGCCTCGGCGTGCTCGTGGTCGTCGACGCCGACCAGGCCGACGTGGTCCGCGCGGCGGCTCGCACCGCCGGGCTCAGTCCGTCCTTTTGGGACTGACCGGCGCCCCGGGCGCGAAGCGGGAGTGGCGGCGGCCGTAGGCGAAGTAGATCACCAGGCCGATCACCAGCCACGCGGCGAACCGGAGCCACGTCAGCACGTTCAGGTTGAGCATCAGGTACAGGCACGCCAGCGCGGCCACGACCGGGATCGCCGGGGAGAACGGCACCCTGAACGGCCGATCGAGGTCGGGACGGCGGCGGCGCAGCACCGGGACCGCCACGGCCACGATGATCATCGCCGACAGCGCGCCGATGCTGACCATGTCGGCCAGCTCCGAAATCGGGATGAACGCGGCCAGTACCGCGATCAGGACGGCGCCGCCGATGGTCATCCGGTGCGGGGTGCCCCAGCGCGGGTGCGCGGTGCCGAGCGCCTTGGGCAGCAGGCCGTCGCGGCCCATGGCGAACCCGATCCGGCCGATCGTGACCAGTTCGACCATCATCACCGACGTCAGCCCGGTCACCGCGCCGAGCGAGATCAGCGCGCCGACCCAGTGCTGGCCGACCCGGTCGAACGCGTCGGCCAGCGGCGCGCCGGTGTCGATGTCGGTGAACGGGATCATGCCGGTCAGCACGATCGAGACGCCGATGTAGAGCAGCGCGCACACCCCCAGCGCCCCGAGGATGCCGACCCGGAGGTCCTTGCGCGGGTTCAGCGTCTCCTCGCCGAGGTTCGCGAGCGCCTCGAACCCGGTGTAGGCGAAGAAGACCACGGCCGCCGCGGTGATCATCCCGGCGATGCCGTAAACCGACTGCTCCAGCCCCAGCGCCGCCTGGACCAACGGTTGTTCCAGCACCGTCGTTCCGGCTTCGGGAGCCTTCGCCGGCGGGATGAACGGCGTCAGGTTCGCGCTCCTGACGAAGAACAAGCCGACCGCGAGCACCAGCACGCACACCGCGACCTTGACGCACACCAGCAGGTTGGTCAGCCAGGCCGACTCCTTGATGCCCAGCACGGCGACGACGGTCAGCACGGCGATGATGAGCACTGCCCCGATGTTGACCTTCGCGTCTTCGCCGAACCACTCCGGCGACAGCCCGAGCAGGTTCGCCAGGTACCCCGACCAGCCCCGCGACACCACGGCGGCGCCGAGCGCGAACTCCAGCAGCAGGTCCCAGCCGATGATCCAGGCAAAGACCTCGCCGAGGGTGGCGAACGCGTAGGTGTAAGCGCTTCCCGCCGTCGGGACGCTGGAGGCGAGCTCGGCGTAGCACAGCGCCGCGAGCCCGGCGACGACCGCGCCGAGCACGAACGACAGCGTCACGGCGGGCCCGGCGTGGGTCTTCGCCTCGACGCCCGCCAAGGTGAAGATGCCGGTGCCGATGATGATCCCGACGCCGAACCCGACCAGGTCGCGTCCGCGCAGCCGCCGTTTGAGCTCCCCGGAGTCCTGGCGTTCCAGGACCTCGTCCACGTTCAGCGTTCGCCGCTCACCCATGAGGAGAAGTTAGAAGGTCATGGGCCCTCCCGCAGATCGGCGACGGAGTTTTCCCGGGTCAGGCCGTTCTCCTGGGCGAGGATCGCGGCCTGCACGCGGGAGCGCAGGTCGAGTTTGGCGAGCACGCGCGAGACGTGCGTCTTCACCGTCGTCTCGCCGATGTACAGCCGGGTGCCGATCTGGGCGTTGGACAAACCCTCGCCCAGGCAGCCGAGCACCTCGCGCTCGCGCTCGGTGAGGTCGCCGAGGCCCTGGGGTGCCGGCGCCGGCTCCCGTCCCGACGCGGCGAAGGCGGTGATCACCCGCCGGGTGATCTGCGGAGCGAGCACGCCCTTTCCGGCCGCGACGAGCTTCACGGCCTCGATCAGCCGCGGTGCTTCGACCGACTTGAGCAGGAACCCGGCGGCGCCCGCCTGCAGCGTCCCGTCCACGTACTCGTCGAGGTCGAACGTGGTCAGCACGAGCACCTGCGTGAGCCCTTCGGCGACCAGTTGCCGGGTGGCGGCGATGCCGTCGGTGCCCGGCATCCGGACGTCCATCAGGGTGACGTCCGGACGGAGGGCGCGTGCCTTCCGCACGGCGGCGGCGCCGTCGGCGGCTTCGCCCACGACCTCGATGCCCTCGGCGTGGTTGAGGATGGTGGTGAGCCCGAAGCGGATGGCTTCGTGGTCGTCGGCGATGAGAACGGTGACGGTCATCGCTGGTCGCTCACCGGGAGGTCCGCGCGAACCAGCCAGCCCCCGTCGGCCGGGCCCGCGGTCAGCGTGCCGCCGACCGCGTCCGCGCGTTCGCGCATGTTCAGCAGACCGGCGCCGTCGGCGGGCTCGGTGTCGGCGTGGAAGACGTCGTTGCGGATCTCGACCTGCAGGACCTGGTCGACGAAGCAGACGTCGACGTCGACCCGGCCGCCGGGCGCGTGCTTGGCCGCGTTCGTCAGCGCCTCCTGCGCGATCCGGTACGCGGTCAGGTCGACCGCCGCCGGCAGCACCACGTCCACAGTGGACCCGACCGCGACGTCCAGCCCGCTCGCCCGCGCCGAATCCACCAGTTTGAGCAGTTCGGTGAGCCGGGCCGGCGCGGTCGTTTCCGCGGCTCCGCCGTCCGTTTTGAGCAGCCCGATCATCGTGCGCATCTCCTCCAGGGCGCTCACGCTGTTTTCCCGTACCGACCGCAGCACCGTCCTCGCCAGCTTCGGGTCGGGCATCGACAGCGCCGCCTCCGACTGGATCGCGATGGCCGAAAGGTGCCCGGCGATGACGTCGTGCAGGTCACGCGCCATCCGCCCGCGCTCGGCGGCGACCGCGGCCCGCCGGTCCAGCTCCGCTATTTTCGCGAGCTGCCGGGCGTTCGCCCGCTCGGTTTCGGCGATGTCGCGTTGCTGCCGGACGTTCGTCGCCCACCACACCGGCATGACGGCGAAGGGCAGCACCGTCACCGCGGCCAGCACCGCGGTGCGCCACTCGTGCGCGAGCACCAGTACGGCGACGAGCGCGCAGGGCACCGACAGCCCGGCGAGGCCGATCATCACCCGGCTCGTGCGCCGGGAGCCGTACAGCGTCGCCGCGTACAGGAAGTCGGTGTAGACGATCAGTGCCGGCAGCGACGCGCTGATCCAGACGTCCACCGCGAGCACCGCGGTGGCGATGATCAGTGCGCCCGGCACCCAGCGGCGCAGCATCGCCAGGCCGCAGAGCACGGTGAGTTCGATCAGCCGCACCCACAGCGGCGCGTCGTCGTGGGCGCCCAGCATCCGGTGGTTGCCGGTGGCGTAGATGCCGAAGCCGACCGCCCAGGTGGCGAGGGCGATCAGGGCGTCCTGCTGCCACACCGGGAGTGAGCGGAGGCGGGGGAACTGCATGTGACCATCCCAGCACACCGGGTGCCCGGTGTGCGTCCTACGAAGTGATGATGCCTGGTCCTCCTCTTCGCCGACGCGGCCGGCCGGGCGCGGGGGAGAGCGTGGAGAGGTGGACGAAATCGGGAAGTTCATCGCGGAGAACCCGACGGCCGCCGTCATCGCGGCGGGCGAGGCCGGGTTCTGGGTGCTCATCGCGGCGGGGCTCGCCGTGCGGTACGGCCTGCGTGCGCGGCGGACGTCGGCGGTGCTGCTCGCGCTGGTACCGCTGATCGACGTCGTGGTGCTGGTGGCGGCCACCGCCGACCTGGCCGGCGGCGCGAAGGCGAACTCCACGCACGGTCTCGCGGCGGTGTACCTCGGGTTCAGCGTGGTGTTCGGGCCGAGCCTGGTCCGCTGGGCCGACGTGCGGTTCGCGCACCGCTTCGCCGGCGGCCCGGCGCCACCGAAGCGGGAGGGGAAGGAGAGGCTGCACCACGAGTGGAGGGAGTTCGCGAAGTGCCTGCTGGCCTGCGGAATCGCGGCGGCGGCCCTGCTGGCGGCGATCTTCGCGATCGGCACGCCGGAGCAGGTCGCGCCGCTGTGGGACTGGTTCCCCCGGCTGGGCGCCGTGTCGGCGATCTGGCTGGTCACGGGGCCGGTCTGGGAGGAGCTGTCCGGTACGCGGGCGAAGGTGCGGCGGTGATCGGGTTGGCCGGAGGCGCCGGCGGGCTGGGAGGAAGGGGTTGTGACGATCGGGCTGGTTGGTGGGCGTGCTGTTCGGCCGGAGGGAGGAGTGCGGCGGTAGTCAGCTGCTCGAGAGCGTGCGATTGGCCAGCAGGCGGCCACGCGCCCCAGAGGGTGAGCCGCCCGCGAACCGCGGCCGGACAAGGGCCACAGGGGGCCGGGGGAGGGCGGCGGGAGCGGCCGGGGGACTGCCGCTCCCGCCGCGGGCGCCGGGAGTGACGTCGCCCGTGCAGATGGCGGGAACGGCCGGGCACCGGAATGCTGGTGCCGTGCCCGAAGAGATCCCCGCCCGCAGCCCCCTGCACGAGCTCGCCGACCTCCACGGGGTTGCCACCCGGTACCAGAACGCCGATCGGGTCTGGGTCGACGTGGACGACGAGGTCGTCGTCGCCGTCCTCGGACAGTTCGGGGTCGATGCGACCAGTGACCCCGCCATCGCCGCCGCTCTCACCGCCGCGCGGGAAGCGCCGGCCGCGCTGCCGCCGACCATCGTCGTGCGGGAGGGCACCGGCAAAGCGCTGGGTGTCGAGGCCGAGGTCGTCCTCGAAGACGGGACGCGGCGGCGGGTCGATGGGGAACTGCCCGCGGACCTGCCGCTCGGGTGGCACCGGGTCGTCACCGCCGAGCAGGACGTCGTTCTGGCCGTGGTGCCGGCGAAGCTGCCGCAAGTCACTCCCGCCTGGGGGTGGATGCTGCAGCTCTACGCCCTGCACTCGGCCGGGTCCTGGGGCATCGGCGACTACGCCGACCTCGCCACCTTCGCCGCCCGGTCGGCCGCGGAACTGGACGCCGGCGTGCTGCTGGTGAACCCGGTGCAGGCGATCAGCCCCGCGCACCCGATCGAACGGTCGCCGTACTCGCCGGCGAGCCGGCGGTTCGCCAACCCCGTCTACCTGCGCGTCACCGCCACCGAGACGTTCGAGCAAGCCGATGAGGCGACCCGGGCGGTCGTCGAGTCCCTGGCCCCGGACCGCGAAGGCGAACTGATCGACTACGACGCCGTCTGGACCGCCAAGCGGGCCGCGCTCGAGCTGCTGTGGCCGCACCGCGTCGAAGCGGTGCCCGAGGACGGGGACCTGCTCGGCTTCGCCCTCTTCTGCGCCCTCGCCGAGCTGCACGGCGCCGACTGGCGGGAGTGGCCCGAGGACCTGCGCGACCCGGCCGGACCGGCCACCGCGAAGGCGCGCGAGGAGCTCAAGGACCGCGTCGCCTTCCACGCCTGGCTTCAGCACCTCTGCCGGGTCCAGCTGGAGGCGGCGCGGAGAGCCGCGCGCGAGGCCGGGATGAACGTCGGGATCGTGCACGACCTGCCGGTCGGGGTGCACCCCGGCGGGGCGGACACGTGGGCGCTCAAAGACGTCTTCGCCGCCGATGTCCGGGTCGGCGCTCCGCCGGACGCCTTCAACCAGCAGGGACAGGACTGGAACCTGCCGCCGTGGCGGCCGGACAGGCTGGCCGAGGCCGGGTACGCGCCGTTCCGGGACGTCATCCGAGGCGTCCTGCGGTTCGCCGACGGCATCCGCGTCGACCACATCGCCGGCCTGTGGCGGCTGTGGTGGATCCCGCCGGGCGAGCCCGCGCACCGCGGCACGTACGTCCACTACGACGCCGAAGCCATGGTCGGCGTGCTCGCGCTCGAAGCGCACCGCGCCGGCGCCGTCGTCGTGGGGGAGGACCTCGGGACCGTCGAGGAGGTCGTCACCGACACCATGCACGAACGGGGGATGCTCAGCTCGGCCGTGCTGTGGTTCGAGCGGGACTGGGACGCGCCCGGCCAGCCGTTCACGCCGCCGGACAGCTGGGACCCGGACGCCATGGCCAGCATCTCCACGCACGACCTGCCCACGGTCTCGGGCTGGCTGAAGAGCGAGCACGTCCGGGTCCGGGCCGAGCTCGGGCTGCTGGACCGCGGGGTCGAAGCCGAGGAAGAAGCGGCCGCCGGGGAGCGCAAGGCGCTGCTGGAACTCGTTGCGCGGGAAGGGATTCCGGCCGACGACCCGGTCGTCGCGCTGCACACCCTGCTCGCGAGGGCCGCTTCGCGGCTCGTGCTGACCTCGCCGGCCGACGTCGCGGGCCAGGTGCGGCAGCCGAATCTGCCCGGAACGGTCGACCAGTACCCTAACTGGCGGATTCGCCTGCCCGTCAGCGTGGACGGCTTCTTCACCGCGCAGGGGGTCCGCGCAGCGGTCGCACCGCTGGCGGCGGCCCGGCCG
This sequence comes from Amycolatopsis sp. CA-126428, assembly GCF_002904335.1. Classification (GTDB taxonomy): domain Bacteria; phylum Actinomycetota; class Actinomycetes; order Mycobacteriales; family Pseudonocardiaceae; genus Amycolatopsis. The sequence continues at coordinate 59,861 of NZ_PPHF01000082.1, forward strand.
CTGCCCCGGTAACGACCACACCGTCGCGCGCGACCCCCGATACGCGGACGCCACCGGCACGACCCAAGCTCGAGGAGAAACCCAGTGCGGCCCTGGCCCGGAACGCCCTACCCGCTCGGCGCCACCTACGACGGAGTCGGGACGAACTTCGCCCTGTTCTCCGAGGTGGCCGAGCGCGTCGAACTGTGCCTGTTCGACGCCGAGGGCAAGGAGACACGCCACGCGCTCGAAGAGGTCGACGGCTTCGTCCACCACGGCTACCTGCTCAACGTCGGCCCCGGCCAGCGCTACGGGTTCCGGGTGCACGGCCCGTACGACCCGAAGCGCGGCCTGCGCTGCAACCCGAACAAGCTGCTCATCGACCCGTACGCGAAGGCCGTCTCGCACGGCGTGAAGTGGGACGAGTCGCTGTTCGGCTACCAGTTCGACAACCCGGACGAGCGCAACGACGCCGACAGCGCCGGCCGCGTGCCGTATTCGCTGGTGGCGAACCCGTTCTTCGACTGGGGCAACGACCGGCAGCCGAAGCGGCCGTACAACGAGACGGTCATCTACGAAGCCCACGTCAAGGGCATGACCGTGCATCACCCGTTCGTGCCTGAAGCGCTGCGGGGCACGTACGCCGGCCTCGCGCACCCCGCCGTCGTCGAGCACCTGCAGAAACTCGGCGTGACCGCCGTCGAACTGCTGCCGGTGCACCAGTTCGTCACCGACCACGGCCTGGCCGAAAAGGGCCTGACGAACTACTGGGGCTACAACACGATCGGGTACTTCGCGCCCCACGACTCCTACTCGGCGGTGCCCGGGGAGGGCGGCCAGGTCCAGGAGTTCAAGGGCATGGTCAAGGCCTTCCACGAGGCGGGCATCGAAGTGATCCTCGACGTGGTTTACAACCACACCGCCGAGGGCAACCACCTCGGGCCGACCCTGTCGATGCGCGGCATCGACAACGAGGCCTACTACCGGCTGGTCGAGGGGGAGCCCGAGTACTACATGGACTACACCGGCACCGGGAACTCGCTGAACGTGCGCAACCCGCACACCCTGCAGCTGATCATGGACTCGCTGCGGTACTGGGTGACGGAGATGCACGTCGACGGCTTCCGGTTCGACCTCGCCTCCGCGCTGGCGCGCGAGTTCTACGACGTCGACCGGCTGTCGACCTTCTTCGACCTGGTGCAGCAGGACCCGATCGTCAGCCAGGTGAAGCTGATCGCCGAGCCGTGGGACGTCGGCCCGGGTGGCTACCAGGTCGGCAACTTCCCGCCGCTGTGGACGGAGTGGAACGGGCAGTTCCGCGACACCGTCCGCGACTTCTGGCGCGGCGAGCCCTCGACGCTGGGCGAGTTCGCCTCGCGCATCACCGGCTCGTCGGACCTCTACCAGGACGACGGCCGCCGCCCCTTCGCGTCGATCAACTTCGTCACCGCGCACGACGGTTTCACGCTGCGGGACCTGGTGTCCTACAACGAAAAGCACAACGGGGCCAACGGCGAGGACGGCCGCGACGGCGCCGACGACAACCGGTCGTGGAACTGCGGCGTCGAGGGCGACACCGACGATCCCGAGGTGCTGACCCTGCGCGTCCGGCAGCAGCGGAACATGCTGGCCACGCTGCTGCTGTCCCAAGGCGTGCCGATGATCCTGCACGGCGACGAGTTCGGCCGCACCCAGCAGGGCAACAACAACGTCTACTGCCAGGACTCGGAACTGTCCTGGATGGACTGGGAACTGGCCAAGGAGAACGCGGACCTGGTCAAGTTCACCGGCGGGCTGAGCGCGTTCCGGCACCGGCACCCGGTCTTCCGCCGCCGCCGCTTCTTCCAGGGCGGCCCGGTCGGCAAGGGCGAGAAGCTCGGCGACATCGCCTGGTTCACCCCGGCCGGCGAGGAGATGACCGAGCAGAACTGGGACGACGGCTTCGGCAAGGCGGTCGTCGTCTTCCTCAACGGCAAGGCGATCCCCGACCTCGACCAGCGCGGGATGAAGGTCGAGGACGACTCGTTCCTGCTCGCCTTCAACGCCCACTACGAGGACATCGACGCCACGCTCCCGGGCAACGGCTACGGGGAGAGCTGGACCGTCGTGGTCGACACCGCGACCGGGGAGGTGGAGCCCGCCGACGCGAAGCCGATCGAAGGCGGCGGCCGGCTCACCCTCCCCGCCCGGTCCCTGATCGTGCTGCAACGGACGGAGACGGAAGCCGAATGACGGTGCCGGAGTCGACCTACCGGGTGCAGCTGCGCCCGGAGTTCACCTTCGCCGACGCGGCCGGCATCGCCGGCTACCTGCGTGACCTCGGCATCGGCGCGCTGTACGCGTCGCCGGTGCTGGACGCGGCGCCGGGCTCGACGCACGGCTACGACGTCGTCGACCCGACCCGCGCGCGGCCCGCGCTCGGCGGCGAGGCCGCGCGCCAGGAGCTCTCGGCGCTGCTGAAGGAGCTCGGGCTGGGCCTGGTGGTGGACATCGTGCCGAACCACATGTCGGTCGAGGTGCCGAAGGCGAACCGCTGGTGGTGGGACGTGCTCGAGCACGGCCGCGACTCGGAGTACGCGTCCTTCTTCGACATCGACTGGGACCGCGGCCCGATCCTGCTGCCGGTCCTGGGCGACGATGACGCTGTCTCGGAACTGTCGGTCGAAGGCGACGAGCTGGTCTACTACGACCACCGGTTCCCGATCGCCCCCGGCACGGGAACCGGGACGCCGCAGGAGATCCACGAGCGCCAGCACTACCGCCTGGCCGGCTGGCGCCGCGGCAACGCCGAGCTGACCTACCGCCGGTTCTTCGACATCACGACCTTGGCCGCGGTCCGCGTCGAAGACCCGAAGGTGTTCGCCGAGACGCACGGCGAGGTGCTGCGCTGGGTCGCCGACGGCGACGTCACCGGCCTGCGCGTCGACCACCCGGACGGCCTGGCCGACCCGGGCGGCTACTTCCGGCGGCTGCGCGAGAACGCGCCGAACGCGTGGATCGTGGCCGAAAAGATCCTGCACCCGGGCGAGCCGCTGCCGCAGAGCTGGCCGGTCGACGGCACCACCGGCTACGACGCTCTGCGCGAGATCGCCGGCGTCTTCATCGACCCGCAGGGCGAGCCGGACTTCACCGCGCTGGCGAACGAACTGGGCGTGAAGACCGGGTACCACCGCGTCGAGGCCGAGGCCCGGCGCCTGGTCACCGACCGCATCCTGGTCGCCGAGGTCCGGCGGATCGCCGCGCTGCTGCCCGACATCGACCCCGAGCAGGCCCGGCAGGCGGTGGCCGAGACGATGGTCGCCTTCCCCGTCTACCGCTCCTACCTCCCCGAAGGCGCGGACCACTGGACGGCCGCGATCGCCGGGGCCCGGCAGGCGCGGCCCGACCTCGCCGACGCGCTGATCATCCTCGACGCCTACGTCCGCAAGAACCCGGAAAGCGAGCTGGCCACCCGGCTCCAGCAGACCTCCGGCATGGTCGTGGCGAAGGGCACCGAGGACACGACCTTCTACCGCTACACCCGCTTCGCCGCGCTCAACGAGGTCGGCGGCAACCCGGACCGGTTCGGCCTCGGCGTCGAGGAGTTCCACCGGCTGGCCGCCGAGCGCGAGGCCGGCTACCCGGCCGCGATGACGACGCTGACCACGCACGACACCAAGCGCTCCGAGGACACCCGCGCCCGGATGGCGGTACTGGCCGAAGTCCCCGGCGAGTTCGCCCAGGCCGTCCGCCGGTGGACCGCCCGGCGGGGGATCGACGAGCCGTCGCTCAACCTGCTGGCCTGGCAGACGCTGGTGTCGACCTGGCCGATCGAGCCGGCCCGGCTGCGGGACTACCTCGACAAGGCGGCGAAGGAGGCCAAGCTCCGGACCAGCTGGACCGACCACGACGAGGCCTTCGAGGCCGATGTCGCCGCGTGGCCCGAAGACGTCATGAACGATGCCGAGCTCGCGGCGGACGTCGAGGCGTTCGTCCAGCGCATCGAGGGCCCCGGTTACGCGAACTCGCTCGGCCAGAAGCTCGTCCAGCTCACCGCGCCCGGTGTCCCGGACGTCTACCAGGGCACCGAGCTGTGGGACTTCTCGCTGGTCGACCCGGACAACCGCCGCCCGGTGGACTACGCACTGCGTCGCGAGCTGCTGGCCCGGATCGCCGACGGCGAGCGGCCGGAGATCGACGCGTCGGGCGCGGCCAAGCTCCTGGTCGTGCACAAGGCGCTGAAGCTTCGCCAGGAGCACCCCGCGCTGTTCCGCGGCTACCGGCCGCTGCGGGCCGAGGGCGCGGCCGCCAAGCACGTCCTCGCCTACACGCGCAGCCCGGACCTCGCGGTGGCGGTCACCCGGCTTCCCGTCGGCCTCGAGGCCGACGGCGGCTGGCGCGACACCGTGCTGCCGCTGCCCGACGGCACCTGGACCGACGTCCTGACCGGTCGCGACGCCGCCTCGGACGTCGCCACCCTGTTCGATCGCTATCCCGTCGCGTTGCTGGTGCGAGGAGACGTATGAGGTTCAGCGTGTGGGCCCCCGCGGCCCGCCGGGTCCGGGTGAGCGTCGACGCCGGCGTGCACGAGATGACCGAAGCCGACGGCGGCTGGTGGCACGCCGAGGCCGAAGGCATCAACTACGCCTTCCTGCTCGACGACGAAAAGCCGCTGCCCGACCCCCGGTCGCGGTGGCAGCCGCACGGCGTCCACGCCGAGTCGCGGGTCTACGACCACAGCGAGTTCGCCTGGACCGACGACGCCTGGACCGGGCGGCAGCTGCCCGGCGGCGTCCTCTACGAACTGCACGTCGGCACCTTCACCGAGGGCGGCACCTTCGACGCGGCCATCGACCGGCTCGACCACCTCGTCGACCTCGGCATCACGCACGTCGAGCTGCTGCCGGTCAACGCCTTCGACGGCACCGCGGGCTGGGGCTACGACGGCGTCCTCTGGGGCGCGGTCCACGAGCCCTACGGCGGACCGGACGGGCTCAAGCGGTTCGTCGACGCGGCCCACGCGCGCGGCCTGGCCGTCGTGCTCGACGTCGTCTACAACCACCTCGGGCCGTCCGGGGCCTACCTCGACAAGTTCGGGCCGTACTTCGCCGGCCAGAACGACTGGGGCCCCGGCCTCAACCTCGACGGACCCGGCTCCGACGAGGTCCGCCGGTACGTGATCGACAACGCGCTGAGCTGGCTGCGCGACTTCCACATCGACGCACTGCGCCTGGACGCCGTGCACGCGCTGCTGGACCGGCGGGCCGTCCACCTGCTCGAACAGCTCGCCACCGAGGTCGACGCGCTGTCGGCGGCGCTCAACCGACCCCTGACCCTGATCGCCGAATCCGACCTCAACGACCCGCGGCTGGTCACGCCCCGCGAGCGCGGCGGGTACGGCCTGCACGCCCAGTGGTCGGACGACCTGCACCACGTCCTGCACGTCAAGCTGACCGGCGAGACGACGGGGTACTACGCGGACTTCGCCGCGCCGGACGCGCTCGAGCGGGTGCTGCGCGAGGTGTTCTTCCACGCGGGCACCTGGTCGTCCTTCCGGGAGCGGACGCACGGCCGCCCGGTCGACACGCGGACCGTGCCCGGCCACCGCTTCCTCGGCTACCTGCAGAACCACGACCAGATCGGCAACCGCGCGACCGGCGACCGGCTGTCCGCGACGGTCGCCCCGGGGCGGCTGGCTTGCGGTGCGGCGGTCCTGTTCTGCTCGCCGTACACGCCGATGGTGTTCATGGGGGAGGAGTGGGCGGCGAGCACGCCGTGGCAGTTCTTCGCGTCCTTCCCGGACCCGGAGCTGGCCGAGGCCGTCCGCACCGGCCGCCGTCGCGAGTTCTCCCGGCACGGCTGGGGCGAGTCGGACGTGCCGGACCCGATGGACCCGGCCACCGTCGAACGGTCGCGGCTGGACTGGTCCGAGCCGGCGCGTCCCGGTCACCGGGACATGCTGGAGCTGTACCGCGCGTTGATCCGGCTGCGCCGGGAGCGGCCCGAGCTGGCCGACCCGTGGGTCGCGGACCTGCGCGTCGACTCCGCGCCGGACGGGTCCTGGCTCGTGCTGCACCGCGGCGGGCTGCGGCTGGCCGTCAACTTCGGCCCCGGCCCGGTGACGCTGCCGCTCGGGGCGACCGTGTCGCTGCTCACGTGGGGGGAGGCCACCGTGGACGGTGGGGCCGCCCACCTGCCCCCGGACACCTTCGTCGTGGCCGATACGACGGCTTGACCGCGGTTACCTCCGGGTAACTGTCCGGTCATGGCGCGCACGGACCACCGCCGATCTGGGACGATTCAGGAATGGCCACACGACCCTCCGCCGACCACGTCCTCGCCGGCCGCCCCTTCCCCCTCGGAGCCCACCCCGAGGCCGGCGGGGTGCGGTTCGCGATCACGTCCGCCGTCGCGGACGCCGTCGAGCTGTGCCTGATCGACGCCGACGGGTCGGAACGCCGGATCGCGCTGACCGAGCGCACCTTCGGCGTCTGGCATGGCCTGGTGCCCGGGGTGACGCCGGGGCAGCGGTACGGCTACCGGATCCACGGCCCGTACGACCCCGCCCGCGGCCTGCGGTGCAACCCGCACAAGCTGCTGGTCGACCCGTACGCCCGGCAGATCACCGGCGGCCTCACCGACCTGACCGCGGCGCAGGGCTTCACCGGCGACCCGGAGCGCGGGCCGATGTCCACTGTGGATTCCCGGGGCAGCGTGCCGCTGTCGGTGGTGTCCTCGCCGGGCGGCCCGGACACCGGGACGAAGCCGGAGGTCCCGTTCGAGGAGGCGGTGGTCTACGAGCTGCACGTCAAGGGGTTCACCCAGCAGCACCCGTTCATCCCGGAGGCGCTGCGCGGCACCTACCTCGGCCTGGCCCACCCGGTCGCGATCGAGTACCTGACCCGGCTCGGCGTGACGTCGGTGGAGCTGCTGCCGGTGCACTCGTTCCTCGACGAGCCGTCGCTGGTCCGCGCCGGGCGGCACAACTACTGGGGCTACTCGCCGCTCGGCTTCTTCGCCCCGCACGCCGCCTACGCCAGCGAACCGGGCCACGAGGTCGAGGAGTTCCGGCTGATGGTCGCCGCCCTGCACGCGGCCGGCATCGAAGTGATCCTCGACGTCGTGTTCAACCACACCTGCGAGGGCGGCCCGGACGGGCCGACGCTGAGCTTCCGCGGGCTGAACGCGCCGGTGTACTACCTGCACACCGAGCGCGGGCACATGGCCGACATCACCGGCTGCGGCAACACCCTCGAGGCGGGCTCGCCGACCGTGGTCCGGCTGGTGACCGACTCGCTGCGGTACTGGACGCAGGAGATGGGCGTCGACGGCTTCCGCTTCGACCTCGCCAGCACGCTCGGGCGGCCGCGCGGCGGCGCGTTCGACCCGGCGTCGACGCTGCTCACCGCGATCACCACCGACCCGGTGCTCTCGCACTGCAAGCTGATCGCCGAGCCGTGGGACGCGACCGGCGAGGGCTACCGCGTCGGCGGCTTCGGCGCCCAGTGGGCGGAGTGGAACGGCCGCTACCGCGACACCGTGCGTGACTTCTGGCGCGGCGCGACCGGCGTCCGCGACCTCGCCTACCGGCTGTCCGGGTCGTCGGACCTGTACGACCACAACCTGCGGCGGCCGTGGCAGTCGATCAACTTCGTCACCGCCCACGACGGCTTCACGCTGCGGGACCTGGTGTCCTACAACGAAAAGCACAACGAAGGCAACGGCGAGGACAACCGCGACGGCACCAACGACAACCGCTCGTGGAACCACGGCGCCGAGGGTGACACGGCGGACGCCGGCATCCGCGACCTGCGGGCCCGGCAGGCGCGCAACATGTTCGCCACGCTGCTGCTGTCCACCGGCACCCCGATGCTCACCGCGGGTGACGAGTTCTGGCGGACCCAGGGCGGCAACAACAACGCGTACTGCCTCGACGACGAGACGTCGTGGTTCGACTGGACGCCGGACGACCCGGAGGCCGAGGCCATGCTCGCGTTCGCCCGCCGGGTCGTGCGGCTGCGCGCGAACAGCCCGGCGCTGCGGCAGCCGGAGTTCTTCGAAGGCCGGACCACGCCGACCGGCAAGCCGGACCTGGTCTGGTTCCGCCCGGACGGCGAGGAGTTCGGCGAAAGCGACTGGTTCGAGGACCGGCACACGCTCGGCATGTGGATCGACGGCTCGAACAGCCAGGCCCGCAACCGCGAGGGCGCGCTGGTGCCCGACCACTCGTGGCTGCTGTGGCTGCACGCGGGCGACGCGCCGGGCGACGTCGTCCTGCCCGGGCGCGAGTACGGCGAGACATTCAAGCCGACCCTCGACACGAGCACCGCGGACGGCAGCCCGGCCAACCCGGGCCCCCTCGAAGCCAAGAGCCGGCTGACGCTCCAGTCCCGCTCCCTGCTCCTGCTCCGCGCCCCCCGCCTGGCCGCCGAACCCCACCCCGAGCCCTACTGACCCGTACCTGAAGGGTCGACACGCGTGATCCGAAGGTCGACACGCGTGATTGAAGGGTCGACACGGCGGCCGTGCTCGTGTCGACCCGCCAATCACGCGAGTTGACTCCCCAATCACGCGTGTCGACCCTGGGGACACGGCCGAGTCGTCCGTTGGGGTACGGGTTTCGGCCGTTCGGGTTCGCGTGTCAGGCGGGCGGGAGCCGGGGTGGGGCGGCGGCCGGCCGTAACCTGCCGGACACCTGGGTGGAACTCCTTGCGCGGAAAGCGTTTCACCCGATCCGGTTTGGGTACCCGGGTAGAGAACCCTGCCGTGTGGACGCTTGATCGAGTCAGGCAGACTGACGCCGTCTGCGTCCAACCGACATATCGAAGGGCGTTGCCCATGACCGGCCGGCTCGGCATCGACGACGTCTCCCCCAGCGTGAGCTGCGGCCGGTATCCGGCCAAAGCCGTTGTGGGGGAACACATCCCGGTCTTCGCGACCGTCTGGCGCGAGGGCCACGACGCGGTCGCGGCCACCGTCGCGTGGCGCGGGCCGGAAGACCGGCTCACCCGCCAGACGCGGATGGTGCCGCGCGGCCCCGACCACCCGGACGAGTTCGCCGCGGTGATCGCCCCGGACACCACCGGCCTGTGGACGTTCCGGATCGACGCGTGGGGCGATCCCTGGGCGACGTGGGAGCACGCCGTCGAGGTGAAGGTCGCCGCCGGGCAGGGGCCCGAGGACCTCGCCAACGACATCGAGAACGGCGCCCGGCTGATCGAGCGCGTCTCCCGCCGCCCGGACCGCCGGGGCGAGAAGGCGCTGCTGGTCGGCGCGGTGAAGGCCCTGCGCGACGAAGAGCTCAGCCTCGCCGAACGCGTCGGCCCCGCGCTCTCGCCCGAGGTCCGCCAGATCATGCACGAGTTCCCGGTGCGGGAGCTGATCACCAAGGGCAAGCCGCACAAGGTGTGGGTGGACCGCCGCCGCGCCGCGTACGGCTCCTGGTACGAGCTGTTCCCCCGCTCCACCGGCGGGCTCGACGCCGAGGGCAAGGCGGTGCACGGCACCTTCGCCACCGCCGCGACCGCGCTCGACCGCGTCGCGAAAATGGGCTTCGACGTCGTCTACCTCCCGCCGATTCACCCGATCGGGCGAGTCAACCGCAAGGGGCCCAACAACACCTTGGACGCCAAGCCGGAAGACGTCGGTTCGCCGTGGGCGATCGGCGCCGACGAAGGCGGCCACGACGCCATCCACCCCGACCTCGGCACCTTCGAGGACTTCGACGCCTTCGTCGCGCGGGCCGCCGAGCTCGGCATGGAGGTGGCGCTCGACTTCGCGCTGCAGGCCGCGCCCGACCACCCGTGGGTGCTCAAGCACCCCGAGTTCTTCACGACCCGCCCGGACGGCTCGATCGCGTACGCGGAGAACCCGCCGAAGAAGTACCAGGACATCTACCCGATCAACTTCGACAACGACCCCAAGGCCGTCTACGAAGAGATGCTGCGGGTCATCACCGTCTGGATCGACCACGGGGTGAAGATCTTCCGGGTCGACAACCCGCACACCAAGCCGCCGGACTTCTGGGCCTGGCTGATCCAGTCGGTCAAGGACGCCCACCCGGACGTGCTGTTCCTGGCCGAGGCGTTCACCCGCCCCGCGCGCCTGTGGGGCCTGGCCCGGCTCGGCTTCACCCAGAGCTACACCTACTTCACCTGGCGCACCGGCAAGCAGGAACTGATCGACTTCGCCATCGACCTGCGCGAACACTGGCACGAGGGCCGCCCGAACCTGTTCGTCAACACCCCGGACATCCTCCACGAGTCGCTGCAGCGCGGCGGCCCCGGCATGTTCGCGCTGCGGGCGGCGCTGGCGGCGACGATCTCGCCGACGTGGGGCGTCTACTCCGGCTACGAGCTGTTCGAGCACGTCCCGGTCCGCGAAGGCAGCGAGGAGTACCTCGACTCCGAGAAGTACCAGCTGCGCCCGCGCGACTTCGAGCGCGCGCTCGACGAAGGCCGCTCGCTGGAGCCGTGGCTGGCGAAGCTGAACGCCGTCCGCCGCGCCCACCCGGCGCTGCAGCAGATGCGCACCCTGCACTTCCACCACATCGACAACGACGCGCTGCTGGCCTACTCCAAACAGGACCCGGCCACCGGCGACACCGTGGTCACGGTCGTCACCCTCGACCCGTACGGGCCGCAGGAGGGCACGTTGTGGCTCGACACCGCGGCGCTCGGCTTCGAAGCGCACGAGCGGCTGATCGCCCACGACGCGGTCACCGGCGACACCTGGGACTGGGGGCCGGCGAACTACGTCCGGCTCGAACCCTGGCGGGCGGTGGCGCACGTGGTGTCGGTGAGACGCCGGCTGGCCGGCTGAGGTGGAAGGACAGGCACTCGAGGGACGAGGTGGAACACATGGCGGAAGAAGCCCGGCCCGACGCGGCGTTGGGGCTGGACGGTGTCCCGCACACCGGTGAGGCGATGACCGCCGACGGCATGCTGGTCGAACCGCAGGCCGGGGACTTCCGGTCGGCGCAGCAGGCGCCGAGCAACCCGGAGTGGTTCAAGGGCGCGGTGTTCTACGAGGTGCTGGTGCGCGCGTTCGCCGACTCCAACGGCGACGGCACCGGCGACCTGCGCGGCCTGGCCGGGAGACTCGACTACCTGGCCTGGCTGGGCATCGACTGCCTGTGGCTGCCGCCGTTCTACGCCTCGCCCCTGCGCGACGGCGGGTACGACATCAGCGACTTCCGCGCGGTGCTGCCGGAGTTCGGCAGCGTCGAAGACTTCGTCTTCCTGCTCAACGAGGCCCACCGGCGCGGCATCCGGGTGATCACCGACCTGGTGCTCAACCACACCTCGGACGCGCACCCGTGGTTCCAGCAGTCCCGCAGCGACCCCGACGGCCCGTACGGCGACTACTACGTGTGGAGCGACGACGACTCGCGCTACGCCGACGCCCGGATCATCTTCGTCGACACCGAGACGTCGAACTGGACCTACGACCCGGTGCGCGGCCAGTTCTACTGGCACCGGTTCTTCTCCCACCAGCCCGACCTGAACTTCGAGAACGTCGACGTCCAGAACGCCATGATCGACACCCTGCGGTTCTGGCTGGACCTGGGCATCGACGGGTTCCGCCTGGACGCCGTGCCGTACCTGTTCGAGCAGGAGGGCACCAACTGCGAGAACCTGCCGCGCACGCACGAGTTCCTCAAGCGCTGCCGCAAGGTCGTGGACGACGAGTACCCCGGCCGGATCCTGCTGGCCGAGGCGAACCAGTGGCCCTCGGACGTCGTCGAGTACTTCGGCGACCCGGCGGTCGGCGGCGACGAGTGCCACATGGCGTTCCACTTCCCGCTGATGCCGCGGATCTTCATGGCGGTGCGGCGCGAGTCCCGGTTCCCGATCTCGGAGATCCTCACCCAGACCCCGACCATCCCCAGCGGGGCCCAGTGGGGCATCTTCCTGCGCAACCACGACGAGCTGACCCTCGAGATGGTCACCGACGAAGAGCGCGACTACATGTACGCGGAGTACGCCAAGGACCCGCGCATGAAGGCCAACATCGGCATCCGCCGCCGGCTGGCCCCGCTGCTGGACAACGACCGCAACCAGCAGGAGCTGTTCACCGCGATGCTGCTGTCGCTCCCCGGTTCGCCCGTTCTGTACTACGGTGACGAGATCGGCATGGGAGACAACATCTGGCTCGGAGACCGCGACGCGGTGCGCACCCCCATGCAGTGGACCCCGGATCGCAACGCCGGGTTCTCCTCCTGCGACCCGGGCCGCATCTACCTGCCGGTGATCATGGACCCGGTGTACGGCTACCAGGGCCTGAACGTCGAGGCGCAGTCGAACAACGCGTCTTCGCTGCTCAACTGGACCCGCCGGATGATCGAGGTGCGCAAGCAGCACCACGCGTTCGCCGAGGGCGAGTTCATCGACCTCGGCGGGTCGAACCCGAGCGTGCTGGCCTACAAGCGCCAGTGGCGGCGCCCGGACGGCGGCGAAGACGTCGTGCTCTGCGTGAACAACCTCTCCCGGTTCCCGCAGCCGGTGGAGCTGGACCTGTCCGCGCACCGCGGGTGCACGCCGGTGGAGCTCACCGGCGGCGTGCGGTTCCCCAGCATCGGGGACCTGTCGTACCTGCTGACGCTGCCCGGGCACGGCTTCTACTGGTTCCAGCTGACGAGCCCGGGAGACGAAGGCGAAGCGAGGTGAGTCCCTTGTCCGACCCGCGCGAGCTGGTCGACGACCTGACCGGCGACCTGAAGCGCTGGCTGCCGGAACAGCGGTGGTTCGCCGGCAAAGACCGGCCGGTGACCGAAGTCCGGCCGCTCGGCGTGACCGAGCTGATGTCCGGTGATCCGCAGTTGCTGCACGTCGTCATCGAGGTCGTGCAGGACGACCGGCGTGAGCCCTACCAGCTGCTGGTGGGCCGGCGGACGCACCCGCCGGAGATCGCCTCGACCAGCTGGATCGGCGCCGTCGGCGATCTCAACGCCTACGAGGCGTCCGGTGACCTGGACGTCACCGGCGTGCTGCTGGACCTGATGGCCCGCCAGGAGCGGGTCGGGGTGCTGGTCTTCGAGCACGAGCCCGGCGTGGAGCTGGAGACCGGCCTGCGCGCCCGGCCGATCACGTCGGAGCAGAGCAACACGTCCCTGGTCTACGGCGGGCAGTACATCCTCAAGCTGTTCCGGAAGCTGTCGCCGGGCAAGAACAAGGACCTGCTGCTGCACCGCGCGCTGCAGGGCGTCGGCAGCAAGCACATCGCCCCGGTGCTCGGGTCGGTCACCGGCGAACTGAACGGCGAGCCGACCACCGTCGGCATGCTCCAGCAGTTCGTGTCGGACGCGGTCGACGGCTGGGCGATGGCCACCACCAGCGTCCGCGACCTGATGGCCGCACCCGAACTGCACCCGGAAGAGGTCGGCGGCGACTTCGCCGGCGAGGCCGAGCGGCTCGGGCGCGCCGTCGCCGAGGTGCACGCGGACCTCGCCGAGGCGCTCGGCACCGAGCCCGCCGACGCCGACGAGCTCGAGCGCTCGACCAAGGCGATGCTCGACCGGCTCGACACGCTCGCCGGCCGGGTACCCGAGCTGGCCGAGCACGCCCCCAAGCTGCGGGCGGCGTTCGAGGGGTTGCGCACGCTGCCCGCGGGCTCGGTGACCATGCAGTACATCCACGGCGACCTGCACCTCGGTCAGGTGCTGCGGACCGTCGGCGGCTGGCTGCTGATCGACTTCGAGGGCGAGCCCGCGGCCCCGGTCGAGGAACGCCACGCGCTGCGGTCGCCGTTGCGCGACGTGGCGGGCATGCTGAGGTCGTTCGACTACGCGGCCCAGCAGATGCTGGTCGGCCAGCCGGACGAACCGGCGCTGGCCGAGCGCGCCCACGAGTGGTCGGCGCGCAACCGGGCGGCGTTCTGCGAGGGCTACGCCGCGATCGCGGCCGACCCGCGGGAGCAGGGCGAGCTGCTGCGCGCTTTCGAACTGGACAAGGCGGTCTACGAAGTGGGTTACGAGCACGCGAACCGGCCGGACTGGCTGGGCGTGCCGCTCGCCTCGATCGCCCGGATCACTAGCGGAGGGACGAAACCGTGAACGCGGCTCCCGAAGGCTTCCCGGCCGCGGCCCCGCCGGCCGCGGACATCGACCGGCTGCTCGCCGGGTCCCACCACGACCCGCACTCGGTGCTGGGCGTGCACGCGGCGGGCAAGGGCTTCGCGGCCCGGGCGCTGCTGCCCGGCGCGAAAGCCGTCACGCTGTGCGCGGGTGGGCACAAGTACCCGATGGAACCGGTGATCGACGCGCTGTTCGCCGTCGCCGTGCCCGAAAACCCCGGCGACTACCGGCTGGAAGTCGAGTACGACGGGCACACCGCCACCTCCGACGACCCGTACCGCTGGCTGCCCACGGTGGGCGAGCTGGACCTGCACCTGATCGGCGAGGGCCGGCACGAGCGGCTCTGGGAGGTGCTGGGCGCGCACGTCCGGTCGTACGAGACGCCGAACGGCGTCGTCGAGGGGACGTCGTTCGCGGTCTGGGCGCCGAACGCGCGCGGCATCCGCGTGATCGGCGACTTCAACGGCTGGGACGGGCGCGGGCACCCGATGCGCTCGCTCGGTTCGTCCGGGGTCTGGGAGCTGTTCGTGCCCGGCGTCGGCGTGGGCACCCGCTACAAGTTCCGGATCCTGGGTGCCGACGGCAACTGGCACGAGAAGGCCGACCCGATGGCGTTCGGCACGGAGCAGCCGCCGGCGACGGCCTCGGTCGTCACCAGCTCGGCGCACCTGTGGGAAGACGACGAGTGGGTCGCTCAGCGCGAAGCCACGCAATGGGCCGCGGCGCCGATGAGCATCTACGAGGTGCACCTCGGTTCGTGGCGGCCCGGCCTGGACTACCGGGAGCTGGCCGACCAGCTGGGCGACTACCTCGTCGAAACCGGTTTCACGCACGTGGAGCTGCTGCCGGTGTCGGAGCACCCGTTCGGCGGCTCGTGGGGCTACCAGGTGACGTCGTACTACGCGCCGACGTCCCGCTTCGGCTCGCCGGACGACTTCCGCTACTTCGTCGACCACCTGCACCAGCGGGGGATCGGCGTGCTCGTGGACTGGGTGCCCGCGCACTTCCCGAAGGACAGCTGGGCGCTGGCGAAGTTCGACGGCACCGCGCTGTACGAGCACGCGGACCCCCGCCGCGGCGAGCAGCCCGACTGGGGCACGCTCGTGTTCGACTTCGGCCGCAACGAGGTCCGCAACTTCCTGGTCGCCAACGCGCTGTACTGGATCGAGGAGTTCCACCTCGACGGCCTGCGGGTCGACGCGGTGGCGTCGATGCTGTACCTCGACTACTCCCGCAACGAAGGGGAGTGGCTGCCGAACCAGTACGGCGGGCGGGAGAACCTCGACGCCGTGCGGTTCCTGCAGGAGCTGAACGCAACCGTCTACAAGCGACACCCGGGCATCGTGATGGTGGCCGAGGAGTCGACGGCCTGGCCGGGTGTCACGCGCCCGACGCACCTCGGCGGCCTCGGGTTCGGCTTCAAGTGGAACATGGGCTGGATGCACGACACGCTCCGGTACCTCTCCCACGAGCCGATCCACCGCGCGTACCACCACAACGAGATGACGTTTTCGCTCGTGTACGCGTGGAGCGAGAACTTCGTGCTGCCGCTGTCGCACGACGAAGTGGTGCACGGCAAGGGATCCCTGTGGGGCCGGATGCCGGGGGACGCCTGGAACAAGGCGGCCGGGCTGCGCTCGCTGCTGGCGTTCATGTGGGCGCACCCGGGCAAGCAGCTGCTGTTCATGGGCGGCGAGTTCGGCCAGCCGGGGGAGTGGTCGGAGTCGAAGTCGCTCGACTGGCACCTGATGGACGAGCCGCTGCACCTCGGCGTCTGGGAGCTGCTGCGGTCGCTGAACACGGTGTACCGGTCGTCGCCGGCGTTGTACAGCCAGGACACCTCGCCGGACGGCTTCCGCTGGATCGACGCGAACGACTCGAGCGGCAACGTGCTGAGCTTCTTCCGCATCGGCACCGACGGCTCACGCCTGGCCTGCGTGGCCAACTTCGCCGGCGTCCCGCACCACGACTACCGGGTGGGCCTGCCCGCGGCGGGCCGCTGGCGGGAGGTCGTCAACACCGACGCCGAGGCGTACGGCGGCTCCGGGGTCGGGAACCTGGGCGCGGTGGAGGCCACGGAGGACCCGTGGCACGGCCAACCGGCCTCCGCGGTCCTCCAGCTCCCCCCGGCCGGAGTCCTCTGGCTGGTCGAAGAGACCCCACCGGACCCCGACTTGGCGTGACCCGAGGGTCGACACGCGTGATCCGAAGGTCGACACGCGTGATTGAGGGGACGACACGGCACCGGCATCGTGTCGACCCTTCAATCACGCGAGTCGACTTCCCCATCACGGGTGTCGACCTCTCGATCACGCGAAAAGCCTTCCGCGGGGTGGGTGTGGCGGGCTTACCATCGGGGGATGGGCGGCACCGGTGACGTCCTTGCGAACCTGATCCTCTTCGCCGTGGTCTGCCTCGCCCCCACGGTGCTGTTCTGGTGCGCGCTGCGCGTCCCCAAGGTGGTCGGCTGGGTCCGGGAGAAGCGGGCGCAGCCGCAGGCGGACGGTCCGCCGATCGAACGCGTCGCCGCGGACCTGCGGCGGGTGCACCGGCTGCTCGCCGGCTACCCGTCCGGGACACCGGCGGCGCGCCGGCTCGGCACCCGGCAGGCGTACGACGAACTCCTGACCGTGGCCTGCCGCCAGGTCGGCGTCCCGCACCGGCTCGGGGAGCTGCCCGAGGGGATGGACCGCGAGATCGAACGCCTGCGCGTCGAGCAGTCGCTGCGGGAGCGCGGGCTGGCCGTGCCCTGACTTGTCCACGTCGTGTACGCGCTGCGGGCACGCTGCCGGCATGCGACTTCTGATCGGCTTCGTCGTGCTGCTCCTGCTCGGCCTCACCCCGGCTCACCGCCGGGGACACCTTCGCCACCCACGGCTCACGGATCGCCGCGCTGGACGCGAAACTCCCGCCGCGCGGGCTCGGTTCGCTGCTCGCCGACACCAACCGGAAGGCCCGCCCGCTCTGCCACGGCACGTATCTGGCCGCGGCGCCCGCGGGCTTCTGCTGGGAAGACGGAGGAGACGACAAGACCAACGACTGGATTCCCCAGGGCCTCACCGGCTCGGGCGACGCGGACCCGGCGACCGGCACCGCCGGCGGCAAGCGCGTCGTCGCGGCGTCGTGGCACACCCCGGGCGACACGATGGTCCGCCTGTCCTTTGTGGACGCCAACGGCCTCGGCTACCGCCACGTCCTGCTCGTGGAACCGACCTCCGGCAGCGACTTCTCCGTCGTCACCGGGCACGGGCACGGCATGACCTGGGCCGGCAACCTGCTGTTCGTGGCGACCACCGGCGGCCTGATCCGCGTCTTCGACACGACGCACTTCTGGAAGGTGGACGACGGCGCCGGGACGGTCGGCCTGGGGTCCGGCGGCAAGTACCACGCGGCGTTCTACGACTACGCGATGCCGCAGGTCGGCGCGTACTGGTACCCGGGCGGCGGCGCGTGCACGACCGCGACCGGTACGCGCCCCTGCCTGTCGACGTTGTCGTTCGACCACACCGGTTCGACGTTCGTGACGGCGGAACACGTTCCGTCCGCGGCGGGCGGCCGGGTCCTGCGCTGGCCGTTCGACCGCGCCACCGGGCGGTTGGTGACCGCGGCCGACGGGTTGGTGCGCGCCGTCGAAGGGTTCTCGTCACCGGTGTGGGGCATACGCCGGGGTGGCGGGCGACCACCCGTCGTGCCTGCACGGCGGGGCCGGCGGCGCATCGACGTCGAGGCTGGCCGGGCAGGCCCCGGTCAACAGCCAGAACCTGTCGTACTGGCCGGCCACGGGCGAGCTGTGGCTGATCAACGAACAGCTGCGCGAGCGCGTGGTCGGCCACGTCCCCTGGACGACGCTGACCGGACGGCCCTGAACAGACGTGACCCCGCCACCGAAGATTCTCGGTGGCGGGGTCACGCGAAAAGAACTCTCAGTCCAGGTAGTCCCGCAGGACCTGGGACCGCGACGGGTGGCGCAGCTTCGACATCGTCTTCGACTCGATCTGCCGGATGCGCTCGCGGGTCACCCCGTACACCTGGCCGATCTCGTCGAGCGTGCGCGGCTGGCCGTCCGTGAGGCCGAAGCGCAGCCGGACCACGCCCGCCTCGCGCTCGGACAGCGTCTGCAGCACCGACTGAAGCTGGTCCTGCAGCAGCGTGAACGACACCGCGTCGACCGCGACGACCGCTTCGGAGTCTTCGATGAAGTCGCCGAGCTGGCTGTCGCCCTCGTCGCCGATCGTCTGGTCGAGCGAGATCGGCTCCCGCGCGTACTGCTGGATCTCCAGGACCTTCTCCGGGGAGATGTCCATTTCCTTCGCGAGCTCTTCCGGGGTCGGCTCGCGGCCGAGGTCCTGGAGCAGTTCACGCTGGATGCGGCCCAGCTTGTTGATGACCTCGACCATGTGCACCGGGATGCGGATGGTGCGCGCCTGGTCGGCCATCGCGCGGGTGATCGCCTGGCGGATCCACCACGTGGCGTACGTCGAGAACTTGTAGCCCTTGGTGTAGTCGAACTTCTCCACCGCGCGGATCAGGCCGAGGTTGCCCTCCTGGATCAGGTCCAGGAACGCCATGCCGCGGCCGGTGTAGCGCTTGGCCAGCGAGACCACGAGCCGGAGGTTCGCCTCGAGCAGGTGGTTCTTGGCGCGCTCGCCGTCACGCACGATCCACTTGAGATCGCGGCGCATCTGGGTGACGAGCTTCTCGCCCTCCTCCTCGGCGGTGCGCACGCGCTCGGCGGCGTAGAGCCCGGCTTCGATCCGCTTGGCCAGCTCCACCTCCTCCTCCGCGTTCAGCAGCGCGACCTTGCCGATCTGCTTGAGGTAGGCACGCACGGAGTCGGCGGAGGCGGTGAGCTCGGCGTCCTTGCGCGCCTGGCGCAGCGCCTCGGACTCCTCTTCGTCCCAGACGAAGTCCGGGTTGTCGCTCTTGGCCGCGGCCTTGTCGGCCGCCGCGCCGCGACGCCGCTGCGCCGGGGTCTCCTCGTCCGACTCGTCGTCGTCATCGTCGTCTTCGGCCGAGTCGGCCTCCGGCTCGTCGGCGACCGTCTCTTCGACGACGTCGACCTCGACCTCTTCCAGGTCCGACAGATCGGGCGTGCCCAGTTCGTCGTCCTCGAGGTCGGCGGGACCGTCCGGCTCGCCGTCTTCGGTCTTGCCGCCCTTGGTCACGGCCTTCTTCGCCGGGGCCTTCTTGGCCGGAGTCTTCTTGGCGGTGGTGGTGGTCTTGCGGGCCGCCGGCTTCGCCGTCCCGGTGGCTGCCTCTTCGGCCGGCTCGCCGGCTGCGGTCGCTGTCTTCGTCCCGCCTCGGGTTGCGGTTCTTGCGGCTGCCACTTACGCCCTTTCGCAGCGGTCGATCACGACGAGCAACGGCCTGGGGCCACTGCTGCCTCACATTCGGGGATCACGCCTCGGCCTGCGGTTTTGACCTCCGCAGCCGTGGGCCGTGTTCCATTGTAACGACGGTACGCGCATGCGGTGCGAAGCGATCACCCTCAGCGCCGATTCAGTGCTGGATGCCCTCCGCCGCGGCGGCCGCGGCGCCGACGATCCCGGCGTTGTTCTGCAGGCTCGCGACCAGCACCGGAGTGCGGATGTCCAGCAGCGGCACCCATTTCTCGGCCTTCTTGCTGACCCCGCCGCCGACGATGAACAGGTCGGGCCAGATCAGGTTCTCCAGCACGGTCAGATAACGGTGCACCCGCTTGGCCCATTCGGGGTAGGAGAGCCCCTCGTTGTCCTTCACCGAAGCGGCCGCGCGCTTCTCGGCGTCGTGGCCGTCGATCTCGAGGTGGCCGAATTCGGTGTTCGGGACGAGCTTGCCGTCCTGGAACACCGCGCTGCCGATCCCGGTGCCGAAGGTGAGCAGCGCGGTCACGCCCGTGCGCGCGGCCGGGTCGCCGAAGCGGATCTCCGCCATGCCCGCCGCGTCGGCGTCGTTCAGCATCGCGACCTGGTCGACGCTGCGGCCGAGCCGCTTGGCGAACAGCGCGTCGGCGTCGGTGCCGATCCACTGCTTGTCGATGTTGGCCGCGGTGTGCGCGACGCCCTTCTTGACGACCGCCGGCAGGGTCACGCCGACCGGGCCGTCCCAGCCCGCCTGCGTGACGATGTCGTGCACGACGTCCGCCACCGCCGACGGCGTGGACGGCTTCGGCGTCTCGATCCGGATGCGGTCGCCGATGAGTTGCCCCTTGTCCAGGTCGACCAAGGCGCCCTTGATCCCGCTGCCGCCGATGTCGATGCCGAAACCTCGGCGGGTCGCCTCCACCACGGACGTGGTCCCTTCTCGCACGATTCAGAAGCCTGCCTCGGAGACTTTAACCGGATGTGGTGACATGTCGGACGTGGGAGTTGACGAGTCGTTGCTGAAAAGCGTCGCGGTGCAGGTCGCGACGGAAGCCGCCGCTCTGGTCCGCGAGGCCTGGGCGGGCATGGCGGAGGGCCGGGAGGTGGCCGTGGGCACCAAGTCCGGGGCCACCGACGTGGTGACCGCGGTGGACCACGAGTCCGAACGCCTGGTGCGCGCGCGGCTGGCCGCGCTGCGGCCGGGGGAGCCGGTGCTGGGGGAGGAAGGCGGCGGCGCCGCGGGCGACGGCGTGACGTGGGTGGTCGACCCGATCGACGGGACGGTCAACTTCCTCTACGGGCTGCCGTGGTTCGCGGTGTCGGTGGCCGCGCAGGTCGGCGGCGAGTCGGTGGCCGGAGCGGTGGTCGAGCCGGCGAGCGGGCGCGTCTGGTCGGCGGCCCGCGGGCAGGGTGCGTTCCTGGACGGACGGCGGCTGGCGGTCTCGGCGCCACCGAGCCTCGAGGTGACGCTGGTCGGGACCGGTTTCGCCTACGCGCGCGAGCGGCGGACGCGGCAGTCGCGGTTCGCGGCGGAGCTGCTGGGGCGGGTGCGGGACATCCGCCGCAACGGTGCCGCGTCGCTGGACCTGTGCGCGGTGGCGGCGGGCTGGCTGGACGCGTACGTCGAGCACGGGCTCAACCGCTGGGACTGGGCGGCGGGGGCGCTGATCGCGGCCGAGGCGGGCGCGGCGGTGTCCCTCCCGGGCGCGGCACCGGAGCTGGGCGCGGACGCGACCTACGCGGCGGCCCCGTCGATCGCGGACCCGCTGCGGACGGCGCTGGCGGACTGCGGCGCGGCGGAGGTCTGACGGCTTCCGAGGGGGCCCGGGAGGTCGCGAATGAGTCATTCGCGACCCTCGGCGACCAGGACTCCGGGCAGCGAGGGCCGCTTCGGGCGACCGAAAGTGTCGGTGCCCTCCGGTAGCGTGGAAAACGGGGGGCGCCCCCGCGGGCGGGGGTTGCCGGCGCAGGGTCAGCAGGCCACGTCGCGGGCCGAGGCCAGCAGCGTCTGGTCGACGACCGGGGCCGGCGCGCCGGCGGACTGCTCGTTGCCGCCGCCGCCCTGGTGGGCCTTCGACCAGTCGGCGAGCTGGGTGATGATCTGGCGGGCTTCGGGGCGGGGCCGGAGGTCACCGAAGAGCGTGCCGGTGACCACGTCGACGCTCGCGTCCTTGCGGTTGTCCTGGACCAGCTCGGCGCACGGCACCACGAGGCTGATCGTCCGGGCCGCGGTGACGCCGTTCTCGCCGAAGCGGATCTGGCCGCGGCACTTGGCCTCGCGGTTCTCGTACGCCGGGTCGTTGGCCGGCTCGGCGGCGCTGGTGAAGCCGAGCTCGCGCAGCGTCGTCGTGGTGATGCCGCCCTGGCCGCGGCTGCCCGAGGCGTTGAGGACCCGGTAGGCGACCTTGTCCGGCGGGATGGGCGCGCGGTCGTCGAGCGCGTTGTGGGGCAGGCTGCTGAACGTCACGCCCGGCGGCGGGCTCGCCGGCGGGTCGCACTTGACGGCCTCGTCGACGTCGCCCTTGCCGATGGCGGCGTGCACCCAGACGACGATCGCGCCCACGGCGAGCACGCCGATGACGATCAGCGCCGGCAGCGGCTTGTGCTTGCGATACGGCCGCGTCCCACGGTCCCCGATGCCGTTCCCCGACGCCACCTGCCCGTCCCTTCCCGAACACCGAAACGGCCGTGCGAAACCGGGCACCGCCGAGGCCGGTCAGCCTAGGCGCTGCGACCGACGCACGTGGTCCCGGGTCACCCGGTGGGTTCCCGTGTTCTGCCTGCGGTACCGGGCCTCAGCCGGACCGATCCCCGTGTGGCGATCGCACCACGGCGGGACCGGCCGGGGCAAGCGGAGACGGGCCGCGCGTGAAGTTCTCCACCTCCGCGCAACCCGAACGGACGACAACGCGTCTTACCTGCGGGTTCCCCCTGTCGGGTGACGATTCCCCGGCAATGTCTGACTCGTTGCAGAACCCGCACAGCGGTGAGCTACCCTTCCCGGGCTCCGGCCGCAGGAAGAGGCGCAAAAAGAAGAGACCTCGGTCACTTCGGCCGTCGGGCACAAACGAGGGCCCTGGAACGTTGACCAGCGGCACGGCGGACTCAAGGGCACATCCGGGGGTCCGGGAAAACGACTACACAAGCTGATCGCAGGGGTGAGGGACACATGGCTACCGACTACGACGCTCCGCGCCGCAGCGAAGCCGACGAGCTGGCCGAAGACTCGTTGGAGGAGCTCAAGGCCCGGCGGAACGAGAACCAGTCCGGCGTCGTCGACGTCGACGAGGACGCGACCGCCGAGAACTTCGAGCTGCCGGGTGCCGACCTCTCCGGGCTTTCCGGTGAGGACATGACCGTGAAGGTGGTGCCGAAGCAGGCGGACGAATTCACCTGCTCCGTGTGCTTCCTGGTGCACCACCGCAGCCGGCTGGCCGAGGACAACGGCGGACGCCTGATCTGCCGCGACTGCGCCTGACAAGCGCGAAGGGGTTCTCGGACACAGGGGACGAACAGACGCGACGGAGAGCCTCGAGGGCAGTGCTTCCCCGAGGGAGAGGCTCGAAGCGCGCTGGGGACAAGGGGGCCGGCCGGAAGGCCGGCCCCCTTCCCATGTCCTGCGGGGGTGGCGCCGGTTCAAGCGCCTTTGAGCAGCTCGGCGACGCGTTCGGGGTGCCGGGTGCTGAACAGCCAGTACGGCGTCGGGTCGTTCGCGTCGGTCAGCCGGACCTTGACGACCGGGCCGACCCAGCCGCGGTGCAGCACGTAGGCCGCCGGGTCGCCGTCGCGCCCCAGGGCCTTGCGCTTGGCTTCCTTGTCGAAGATCTCCACCTCGCCGGCGTAGCGCAGCGGCAGGTGGGCGTCGCCGACCCACAGTTCCGGTTCGTCACCGCCGGTGATCCGGACCTTCGATCGGCCCAGCGACAGCAGCAGCGCCACGACCACCGGCAACGCGATCACGTACGGCAGCCACGCCCGGATCCCGGGGTACCCCAAGTCGATCTCGGCGGCGAGCAGGACCGCCCCCAGCACCGGCAGCGGCCAGCCCCACCACGGGACGTACAGCCGTTCCGAGTGCCGCACCGCGGCGTTCGCGGCCGTCTTCGCTGATTCACCCACGGGTAGAGAGTAATCTCGCCGCCCGTGTCCAGCGTTCAGGTACTCCTCTCCCGGCTCGATCCGGATGTCCCGCTGCCCGCCTACGCCCGACCGGGCGACGCGGGCGCCGATCTCGTCACCACCTCGGATATCGTCCTCGGACCCGGGGAACGCGGTGTCGTCGGCACCGGCGTCGCGATCGCGCTCCCGCCCGGGTACGCGGGGTTCGTCCACCCGCGGTCCGGCCTGGCCGCCCGGGCCGGCCTCTCGGTCGTGAACACCCCGGGAACGATCGACTCGGGTTACCGCGGTGAGATCAAGGTCTGCCTGATCAACCACGACCCGGTGCACCCGCTGGAGCTGACGCGCGGCGACCGCATCGCCCAGCTGGTCGTGCAGCGGGTCGAGCACGCCGACTTCGTCGAGGTCGACGGGCTCGACGCGACCGAGCGGGGCGACGGAGGCTACGGCTCGACGGGTGGACACGCCACACTGGGAGCACCGGCGCTCGCCGCGAGCGCCGCCACGGGGGAAGGAACGGAGAAGTAGTGGGGATTTTCGGACGCAAGCGACGGACCGAGGGCGGGTCCGCCGGACGGCACGCCGCGCCCGAGGCCGACGACACTTTCGAGGACGAGGCGTACGACGACGAGGACGGGCCGGAGCTGTCGGACGTTTCCGACGGCCCGTTCGACGTGGCCGACTTCGACGACGACGGCATCCCGCGGATCGACCTCGGCTCGGTGAAGGTGCCGGTGCCCGACGGTTCCCAGGTCCAGGTCGAGATGGACCCGGAGGCCGGGGGCGTGCGCGCCGTGCACGTCGTCACCGAGCAGGGCCAGATCACGGTCAGCGCGTACGCCGCGCCGCGCTCCGGCGGGCTGTGGCGGGAGGTCAGCTCCGAGCTGGCCGACCAGCTGCGGGCCGACGGCGCCAAGGTCACCATCGGCCGCGGCCTCTGGGGCCTGGAGATTTCGGCCATCATCGGCGACGTCGCGCTGCGCTTCGTCGGCGTCGACCGGCCCCGCTGGATGCTGCGCGGCGTCATCGCCGGGCCGCAGTCGGAGGCCGCGGGGGCCGTCGAGGTGCTGCGCGAGATCGTCCGGCGGACCATCGTCGACCGCGGCGACGCGCCCATGCCGGTCCGCACCCCGCTGACCATCACGCTGCCCGAGGCGGTCGCCGAGCACATCGCGGCCCAGCAGCAGCAGGGCTGAGCCACCCGCGGGTCCGTGCAGGCCACCTTGGGTCCCCCAAGGTGGCCTTCACGGCTTTCGCAGCGCCCGGAGGAAGGCGAGGACGGTCGCCCGGCCGAGTGACTCGCGGTCCGCGCCCAAGGCCGTGAGCGTCGTCTCCCCGAGGGCCGCGCGGGGGAGCGCGCCCGCCCACTCCGCCGCGACTTTCGTCGGGTGGATCGGGTCGTCGGTGCACGTGCCGATCCCGGCCGGGACGGGCAGCGCCGCCAGTTCGGCCACGGTCGGCGCCGCCCGGCCCGCCGCGACGCGGAGGCTGTCCGCCAGGCCGTCGCCGTGCCGCCGCCACGCCCGGTCCAGCTCCGCCCGCAGCCAGCCCGGGCTGCCCTCGGTCTCCGCCAGTGCCGCGCCGACGCCGGAACCGGCCACCAGGTCCGCCGTCAGCGTCGCGGCCAGCGATGCGGGTGCCGGGCCCGGGAAGCCGTTCCAGGCCGGGAGCGCGGCCAGCAGGCCCCCGCAACGCCCCGGATTGCCCACGGCCCACTCCGCGGCGAGGTGCGCGCCGAACGAAATGCCGCCTACGAGCAGTTCGCCGTGTTCGTCCGCCAGCGCGTCCAGGACGGCCAGGTAGCCCTCGGCGAGCGCCGCGCCCGGCGGCGGGGGTGGCGCGATGAGCGGGACACCGAGGGCGCGCAGGGGCCGTTCGAAGACAGCACGGACGAAGACGTCGTCCGAGCCGGTACCGGGTAGCAGCACCGCGGCGGGAACTCTGATTGCGGACGTCACGTTGCGATCTTTGCGCAAAGGCGTTTCCCTGGCGGGGACCGCAGTACGCTGGAATCGCACGGGCCGCAAGCAAATTTGTCGCCAGGCCCCGGAGCACAGGAGCACCTATGTCCGCCAAAGACGGCGGCTACTTCAGCCGGTTGGTACGCAAGCTGACCAGCGACGTCGAGGATCTCGACGCCGACGAGATGTCGATGAGGTCCGGCGCCGAAGGCGCGCAGCGGGCCTGTGACTGCCGCTCCGGCGAAGAGGTCACCGTGATGGGCCGGCTCCGCAGCGTCGAGCTCTGCCCGACCAACGAGGCCGCCACGCTGGAGGCCGAGCTGTTCGACGGAACACAGGGCGTGACGCTAATCTGGCTCGGCCGCCGCCGGATCCCGGGCATCGAGCCTGGCCGGACGATCAAGGTGCGTGGTCGGATGGCCGAGCGTGACGGCCAGAAGGTGCTGTACAACCCCTATTACGAGCTCCAGAGCCCAGTGAGTTGATCACCCATCGTGACTGAACCCGCCCCGAGCGAGAAGAAGACCGACGAGGACGAGCCGCAGCCGACCCTGCTCGAGCAGATGGGCGGCGTGTCCGGCCTGATCTACTCGTCGGTGCCGGTGATCGTCTTCGTGCTGGCGAACTCGTTCTTCGGCCTGACCGCGGCCATCTGGACCTCGATCGGCAGTGCCGTGGCCATCACGGTGCTGCGGCTGGTCCGCAAGGAGCCCCTGCAGCCGGCGATCTCGGGCTTCTTCGGCGTCGCGATCGCGGCGTTCATCGCCTACCGCACGGGGTCGGCGAAGGGCTTCTTCCTGTTCGGGATCTACGCGAGCTTGATCTACTGCGGCATCTTCGTGCTGTCGGTGGTGGTGCGCTGGCCGATCGCGGGCGTGGTCTGGAACCTGCTCAACGGCACCGGCCAGGCCTGGCGGCGCGACAAGCCGTCCCGCTACGGCTACGACGTCGCCACCCTGGCCATGGCGGCGATCTTCGCGGCCCGGTTCGTGGTGCAGCGGTGGCTCTACCAGGAGGACTACACCGGCTGGCTGGCCTTCGCGAAGATCGCGATGGGCTACCCGCTGTACGCGCTGGGCCTGCTGGTGGTCGTATGGGCGGTCCGCCGCTCGGACAAGCGCCTGAAGGCGATGGCCGAGGAGGAGCCGGCACCGGAGACCGACGCGCAGGTCGAAGCCCGGCTGCGCGAGAAGTACGCGACTCCGGAGGCCTGAGCCCGCCGGGGCGCCCCCCGTTTCCGACTCTACCGGCAGGCACCGACAGTTTCGCCGTGTCGGCGGTCTGGTCACGCGTGATGCCCCGCCAACCACGCGAGATGCCCGTCCGGGCACGTGAGATGCCTTCTCGGTTTGTGCTCGATTGCGCGAGTTTCGCTTCGAGTCACGGGAGATCCGAGCTGGATCACGCGAGATGCGGGTGGGGTCGGGCGAGATCCGCGCCGAGGCAACTCGGCGCTCGCCTTCGAGCGGGAAAGTCCCGGTCCCGGCCAAGCCGAGATTTCCGGCCTGGCCAAGCCGATAGTTTCGTCACCGGCCTAGCCGAGATTTCCCTCCCTGCCCACATCGGGCGGGGGCGAGAAAGTCCGGAAGTCGCCGAGATCCCCGGCGCGCGGGGGCGCCCCCCGTTTTCCACGCTACCGGCAGGCACCGACATTTCCGGTCGCCCCGGTCGTCCACTCGCTCCGCCGCCGAGCAGAGCCAGGCTGAGCCGGGACGAGCCCAGACCGGGCCAAGCCGGGCCGGGCGAAGCCGAGCAAGGCTGAGCCGACCCAGGCCGGGCCAAGCCGGGCCGGGCCAAGTCAGGCCGGACCGGGCCAAGCCATGCGGGGTCAGGCCCGGGCGGAGCCGAGCCAGGCCCGGGCGGAGCCGAGCCAGGCCGCGGAAAGGCCCCTGGCGAACTCGCCAGGGGCCCTCCGCAAGCAAGACCTCAGTACCCGAGCGCCGTCCGGATCTCCGGCTCGACATCCGCGGTCGCCACGAACAGGAGCTCATCACCCGGCTCCAGCGGGTCCTCCGGCTGCGGCACGATCACCCGGTCGCCCCGCAAAATGGTCACCAGCGCCGCGTCCCGGGGCAGCGTCAGCTCGCTCACCGGCTTCCCGGCCAGCGGCGTCTCCGCCGGCAGCGTCAGCTCGACGAGGTTCGCGTTGCTCTGCCGGAACGTCATCAGCCGCACCAGGTCGCCGACGCTGACCGCCTCCTCGACCATCGCCGCCAGCATGCGGGGGGTCGAGACCGCGACGTCGACGCCCCAGGCGTCGGTGAACAGCCACTCGTTGGCCGGGTTGTTCACTCGGGCCACCACGCGCCGCACCGCGAACTCCGTCTTGGCCAGCAGGGAGACCACCAGGTTCGCCTTGTCATCGCCCGTCGCGGCGATGACGACGTCGCACTGCTCGATCCCGGACTCCTCCAGGATCGACACCTCGCAGGCGTCGCCGAGCACCCAGTCGGCCTGCTCGACCGCGTGCGGCTCGAACTGGTCGGCCTCGCGCTCGATCAGCATCACCTGGTGCCTGCCGTCGATCAGCTCGGCGGCGATGGAGCGGCCGACCGCCCCGGCGCCGGCAATCGCGACCCTCATGCCTCGTCCTCCGGTTCGCGGTGGGCCACACTGGTGACGTCGGTGACGGTGCCGGAACGCGCGGCCACCCACACGACGTCGTCGGCCTGCAGCACCGTCTTGGTGTCCGGCAGCACGGCGGTGCCCATCCGCATGATGAACGCCACCCGCGCGCCACTCGCCTGCTGCAGGGACCGGACGGAGTGCCCCACCCAGCCTTCGTGCAGCGGCAGCTGCAGCAGCGCGACGTTGCCCGACGGGTCCCGCCACGCCGACGCGACGCCGTCCGGCAGCAGGCTGCGCAGGAACCGGTCGGTCGTCCACGGCACGGTCGCGACCGTCGGGATGCCCAGCCGCTCGTACACGGCCGCGCGCTTGTGGTCGTAGATGCGCGCGACGACGTGCTCGACGCCGAAGTTCTCGCGCGCGACCCTGGCCGAGATGATGTTCGAGTTGTCGCCGCTGGACACCGCCGCGAACGCGCCGGCCCGCTCGATGCCGGCTTCGATCAGCACCCGGCGGTCGAAGCCGACGCCGACGACCTGCTGGCCGTGGAAGTCGCTGCCGAGCCGGCGGAACGCCTGCTGGTTCTTGTCGATGACGGCCACCTCGTGGCCGAGCCGCTCCAGCGCAGCGGCCAGGGACGCGCCGACCCGGCCGCACCCCATGATCACCACGTGCACGCCCTGCCTCCTCCTCGGCGGTTTCCCGTCCGTTGCCACCCCTACCTACCAGCGCCGAACCTACCGTGCCGCTCGCCCGTTACGCTTCCGTGGTGTCGAAGTTCCCGACCGTGCTGAAACGCCTGGTCCTCGGACGTCCGTTCCGCAGTGACAGGCTCGCTCACACGCTCCTGCCCAAGCGCATCGCGCTGCCGATCTTCGCGTCGGACGCGCTCTCGAGCGTCGCCTACGCCCCGGAAGAGATCTTCCTGACGCTGAGCGTCGCCGGGCTGTCCGCGTACGCGCTCGCGCCGTGGATCGGCATCATGGTCGCCCTGGTCATGCTGGTCGTCGTCGCCTCCTACCGGCAGAACGTGCACGCCTACCCGAGCGGCGGCGGTGACTACGAGGTCGCCAACACGAACCTGGGCGGCCGGTTCGGCCTGACAGTGGCCAGCGCCCTGCTGGTCGACTACGTGCTGACGGTCGCGGTGTCCACTTCGTCCGGTGTGGCCAACATCGGCTCGGCCGTCCCGTGGGTCGCCCAGCACAAGGTGCTCGCGTCGATCGTCATCGTCGTGGTGCTGACGTCGCTGAACCTGCGCGGCATCCGCGAGTCGGGGAAGGCCTTCGCGATCCCGACGTACGGGTTCATCATCGGCATCCTGGTCATGGTCGTGTGGGGCCTGGTGCAGGCGGCCACCGGCACCGAGGTGAAGGCCGAGAGCGCCGGGTTCACCCTGACCGCCGAAGGCACTTTCGCGGGCGTCGGGTACGCGTTCCTGGTGCTGCGGGCGTTCTCCTCCGGCGCGGCGGCGCTGACCGGGGTGGAGGCGATCAGCAACGGCGTCCCGGCGTTCCAGAAGCCGAAGTCGAAGAACGCGGCCACCACGCTGCTGATGATGGGCGTGCTCGCGGTCACCATGCTGGTCGGCATCATCACCCTGGCCACGATCACCGACGTCAAGTTCGCCGAGGACCCGGCGCGGCAGCTCGAGGGCGCGCCGGCCGGCTACGAGCAGAAGACGATCGTGGCGCAGATCGCGCACGCGGTGTTCGCCGACTTCCCGCCGGCGTTCTACTACATCTCCTTCTCCACCGGCATCATCCTGCTGCTGGCCGCGAACACCGCGTTCAACGGCTTCCCGGTGCTGGGCTCGATCCTGGCGCAGGACCGCTACCTGCCGCGGCAGCTGCACACCCGCGGCGACCGGCTGGCGTTCTCCAACGGCATCCTGTTCCTGTCCGCCTTCGCGCTGGTGCTGATCATCGCGTTCGACGCCGAAGTGACCCGGCTCATCCAGCTCTACATCGTGGGCGTGTTCGTGTCGTTCACGGTGAGCCAGGCGGGCATGATCCGGCACTGGAACCGGTTGCTGGCCAAGGAAACCGACCCGGGCGCGCGGCGGCGGATGCGGCGTTCGCAGACGGTCAACGCCATCGGCCTGACCATGACCGCCACCGTCCTGGTGATCGTGCTCATCACCAAGTTCCTGCTCGGCGCGTGGATCGCGATCGCCGCGATGGTGGCCATCTACGTGCTGATGACGGCGATCCGGCGGCACTACGACCGCGTCGCCGACGAGCTGAAGGATCTCGGCGACACCCCGACCGTGCTGCCCTCGCGCAACCACGCCATCGTGCTGGTGTCCAAACTGCACCGGCCGACGCTGCGCGCGCTGGCCTACGCCAAGGCGATGCGCCCGGACGTGCTCGAAGCCGTGACGGTCAACGTGGACGATGCGGACACCCGCCGGTTGACCGCCGAGTGGGACGCGCACAACTTCAAGGTGCCGCTGAAGGTCGTCGAATCGCCTTACCGCGAGATCACGAAGCCCGTTCTCGACTACGTGAAACGCGTGCGCGGGGACAATCCGCGCAACGTGGTCACCGTGTTCATCCCGGAGTACGTGGTCGGGCACTGGTGGGAACAGGTGCTGCACAACCAGAGCGCGCTGCGGCTCAAGGGCCGGCTGCTGTTCCAGTCCGGCGTGATCGTGGCGAGCGTGCCGTGGCAGCTGGAGTCGTCGGCCAAGGCGGCCGCGCGGGTCCGGAACGAGCGCCCGGCCGCGGGCGACGTGCGCCGCGGGTTCTCGCCCAACGGGAAGCCGGTCGTGGCCCCGAAGCCCAAGGAGCCGGCCGAATGACCAGCTGGCTGGGCCGCGTCCTCGAGGTCGAGGTCGGCGCGGTCGCGCACGGCGGCCACTGCGTCGCCCGCGCGGAAGGGCGGGTCGTGTTCGTCCGGCACGCGCTGCCGGGCGAGCAGGTCCGCGTCGAGATCACCGAGGACAACGGCGGCTCGTTCTGCCGCGGGGACGCCGTCGAGGTGCTCAGCGCGTCGACGCACCGGGTTCCGCCGCCGTGTCCGCTGGCCGTGCCGGGGGGCTGCGGCGGCTGCGACTGGCAGCACGCCGACCCGGACTACCAGCGCTCGCTGAAGGCGTCGGTCGTGGCCGAGCAGCTGCAGCGGCTGGCGGGCATCGAACGTGAAGTCGTCGTCGAGGCGCTCGACGGCGGGCCCCTGGACTGGCGCAGCCGCGTCCGGCTGGTCGCCGGGCACGACGGGCGCGCGGGGCTGCGCGCGCACCACAGCCACCGGGTGGTGGCCCTGGACGACTGCCCGATCGCCGTCCCGGGCGAGCTCGACGACGTCCTGGCGCGGCGCTGGCGGCCGGGCAGCGAGCTGGAGGTCACCCAGGACGGTGACGGCGGGGTGCACGTCCGCGAGCTGTCGACGGTGCGCGGGAAGGTCCGGGCGCGGCAGCTGACCGGCGGGGTCGCGGTCCAGCACGCGGCGGGCCGCGACTGGCGCCTGGACGCGCACGGTTTCTGGCAGGTCCACCCGGCGGCGGCGTCGACGCTGGCCGCGGTCGTGGCGGAGTGGGCGGAGGCGCCGGTGGGCGGCTCGGCCTGGGACCTCTACGCCGGGGTCGGGCTGTTCGCGTCGGTGCTGGCGGCCCAGGTCGGGACGTCGGGCCGGGTGCTGGCGATCGAGTCCGGCCGGCGCGCGGTCGCCGACGGCGAGCGCAACCTCGCGGACCTGCCCCAGGTTTCGTGGCAGGCCGGGCGCGTCGAGCACGTGCTGGCGTCGGCGGCCAAGCCGGTCGACGTCGTGGTCCTGGACCCGCCGCGCAAGGGCGCGGGCAAGGCGGTCGTGGAGTCCATCGTGGCGGGTGCCCCGGACCGGATCGTCTACGTGGCTTGCGATCCGGCGGCGCTGGCGCGCGATGTGGCGACCTTCGCGGCCCACGGGTATTCGCTGACGGACCTGCGGGCGTTCGACGCGTTCCCGATGACCCACCACGTGGAGTGCGTGGCGCTGCTGTCCTGACTCGCCTTTCACCGCGCCTTCTCAAAACTGCGCCTGCTCAAAACTGTCGGTGGTGGTCGGCACACTGTGTGCCATGACTGCTCTCGACGACTTCGACCTCGCAGCTTCGACGGTGACCCGCCTGGTCACCGCGGTCCGGGCCGGCCAGTGGGCGCTCCCGACGGCGTGCCCGGACTGGGACGTGCGCGCGGTGGTGAACCATTTGGCGCACGGCAACGCGAAAGTGGCCTTCTGGGCGGGCACGGGCCCCCCGGCCCCGGACGGCGACTACCTGGGTTCGTCGCCGGTCGAGGCGTTCACCGCGTCGGTCTCGGCGGCCCGGGCGGTGCTGGCCGAGCCGGGGCTGTTCTCGCGGCAGGTGACGACGCCGCTCGGTGAGGTGCCGGGCGTGTTCCTGGTGCACATGAGGGTGAACGAGTACCTCACCCACGGCTGGGACATCGCGGACGCGACGGGACAGCCGACGGACCTGGCGCCCGAGCTGGCGGCCCGGGCGCTGGAGCAGTGGCGGACCCGGTTCGGTGCGACGCCACGGCAGCCGGGCGGCCCGTTCGGCCCGGAGCTCCCGCCACCCCCGAACCCGACGGCGGCCGACGAGCTGGCGGCGTTCCTGGGCCGGAAGGCGGTGAACGGCTAGGAGGTGGCGAAGAAATCCCGCGAGGGCCGTGGCAGCCAGACGAGGCCGACGACGGCGAGCTGCGCGGCGGCGGCCACCGGGATGACGACGTGGAACATCGGCGAGGACGACCAGGAGAAGAAGCCGAAGACCACGGACAGCAGCTGGGAGACGGTGGCGAGCCGGCGCGTCCACGGACGGCCGGTGGCGAGCTTGACGGTGAGGAGGACACAGAGGACGAACAGGATGCCGTGGAAGACGGCGCCGGACAGCACGGCGATATCGGCTGAGCGCGCGACTTCGGCGGTGCCGAAGTCCGGCTGCCGAGCGGCGATCTGGTCGCGCAGCGTGTCTTCGCGCGCCCCCATGACGGCCGGGATGACGAGGTGGCCGAGCCCGACGAGGGCCAGCAGCGCCCGGGCGGCCCGGACGGGTGCCGGCAGGCTCCGCGGTGCCACGGTCAGGCGTCCTTGTGACGAGCCCGCTGCCAGCCCGGGACCGCGGGTGGGGCGGCGCTGTCGCCGTGCCGCGCCCAGGCCTCGTTGAGGCGGCTGACGAGCACGCGCGCGGCAGTGACGTCTTCGTCGGGCCAGTCGGCGATGACCCGCGCGAAGACGGCGGCACCGGCATCGACGGCGGCCTCGATCCCGGCGCGGCCGTCCGCGGTGACGCCGGCGAGAAAGGTGCGCGAGTCGTCCGGATCCGGTTCGACGGCCACCGCCCCTTCCCGCTCGAGAGCGGTGAGGTGCCGGCTGGTGGCGGAGGCGGTGAGGTCGAGTGCGCCGGCGATGTCGCGCGGCCGCATCGGGCCCTGGGCGGCGAGCAGCCCGACCACGCGGAGGCGGGTGAGGTCGAGGCGCCGCGAGATCCGCCGATGCCCCTGGTCGATGAGCTCCATGACGGCCCGGGCGAGTTCGGCAGGTTCATTTCGTTGCGGCATGAAACGAGTTTACCTCGAGTTGGCGCGCACACGGTGGCGATGGGAGGTGTCCCTATGTGGTTGTCAAGCCGCGGCGGGGACGGGAGTGGGTTCGGGGTGGCGGTAGTGGGTGCCGTT
>NZ_PPHF01000083.1 GCF_002904335.1 Amycolatopsis sp. CA-126428
GGGCGGATTCAACCGGTCGTCGCAACACCTTGATCATGGAGGTGCGCAATGGGGCACGGTAGGAAGCAGCTGTCGGGGGCGCCGGTGGGTGCGCGACGGCAGTGGGCGGCGGATCGGGCGTTGCGGCCGCCGATGCGTTCGCCGGGCCGGCCGGAGCCATCATGGGCAGTGCAGCGGGATTTCTGGCGACAGATCGCGTCGGGAGCAACGACGGCTGAGGCGTCGGAGAATGTCGGTGTGTCCTGGCCGGTTGGGATCCGCTGGTTCCGTCACGCTGGCGGCATGGCGCCGATCAGTCTGGACGAGCCCGCGGGCCGGTACCTGTCGTTCGCCGAGCGTGAGGAGATCGCGCTGTTGCGTGCCCAGCAGCACGGGGTGCGCGAGATCGCCCGCCGCATCGGCCGCGACCCGGGAACGATCTCACGCGAACTGCGCCGCAACGCGGCGACCCGGAGCGGGAAGCAGGTCTACCGTGCCGTGGTCGCACAGTGGAAAGCGCAGCAGGCAGCGAAACGCCCGAAGACCGCGAAGCTCGCGGTCGACGACAGGCTGCGCGAGTACGTGCAGGAACGGCTCGCCGGGAATGTCCGGCGGCCCGATGGCACGGTCGTTGCCGGGCCTGAGACGGCGTGGAAGGGGCTGAACAAGCCGCATCGGCAAGACCGGCGGTGGGCGACGGCGTGGAGCCCGGAGCAGATCTCTCGCCGGCTCCCGGTTGATTTCCCCGATGATGTGTCCATGCGCATCAGCCACGAGGCGATCTATCAGTCGCTGTTCATCCAGGGACGCGGCGCGCTCAAGCGGGAGCTGGTCGCGTGTCTGCGCACCGGCCGGGCCCTGCGAGAACCGCGAGCTCGATCACGCAACAAGCCCAGCGGGCACGTCAGCGCGGACGTCGTCCTCAGCGAACGCCCCGCCGAAGCCGCCGATCGCGCCGTTCCAGGACATTGGGAAGGGGATCTGATCATCGGGACGGGCCGGTCCGCGATCGGCACGCTCGTCGAGCGCAGCAGCCGAGCCACGCTCCTGGTGCACCTGCCCCGGCTGGAGGGCTGGGGAGAGAACCCGCCGGTGAAGAACGGACCGTCGCTTGGCGGCTATGGCGCCGTCGCAATGAACGCCGCATTGGTCGCCTCAATCACACAACTGCCGCAGCAACTACGACGAACACTTACCTGGGACCGCGGGAAGGAACTGTCCGCGCACGCGCAGCTGACCCTTGAGACAGGGACGAGAGTCTTCTTCGCCGACCCGCACTCGCCATGGCAGCGACCGACCAATGAGAACACCAATGGCTTGCTGCGCCAGTACTTTCCGAAGGGCACCGATCTGTCCCGATGGTCGGCCGAAGATCTCGAAGCCGTCGCTCACACGATCAACAACCGGCCCCGCAAGATCCTCGACTGGCGAACCCCGGCCGAAGTCTTCGCCGAGCAGTTACGCTCACTCCAACAACCCGGTGTTGCATCCACCGATTGAACTCGC
>NZ_PPHF01000084.1 GCF_002904335.1 Amycolatopsis sp. CA-126428
CCACCGCCACCCCGGGTACAAGGGCAGGTGAACGCCTTCACCACGCACGAAGGTCTCGAACTCCTCCGGCGTAGGTCGCGCTCGACTGTCGATGACCTCCAAGGCTGATCAGCAGGTCGCGGACTATGCCATGCGGGCGTTTCGACGGGGATGGCCGTCGCGGCCAGGGCGAGCACACCGGCCGCCGTCAGCCGCAGCAGGCCGCGACGGCTCAACCCCCGGCTTGCGCCCGGCACACGGATTCAGCGCGGGTTCGGCTCCGGCGGGCGATCACAGCCACCGCCCGGTGCCGCTGCGAGCCCGCCGGGTTCACCACCAGCCGCCGTGGTGGCCAGCCGCCGCTGGAGGTCGAGCACGGCCTTGGCCCTGGCGAACTCCGCCGGGGCGAACGGCAGCAACGGCCGGGTCACCACCACCACACCGCCGTCGGTGTCCACCAGCCGCAGCACCGTTCCGTCGATGCCTTCACCGGCCCTCTTGCCGCGACGCCCGGCGGGCTTCCGTTCGATGCCGCAAGTCCCCAGCACCGCCGACAGCAACCGGACCAAGTCCGGTTCCTCCGCGGCCGCCATCGTCAGCACGCGGGTCGGCAGGTCGACGAACTCGTGCACGTCCGCGGGTACGACCCGCACGTCCCGGCCACCGCCCAGTTCGGTGACCGTGGCGATGCCGGCGGCCGTCGCGCCGTCCGGCGCGCGGACGAGGAACTCGTCCACCACCCCCTCCGGAACCGCGAGCACCTGCAACGAGACGATGTCATAGCGGTGCGCCGCCAACGCGGCCGTCACCCCCGCCAAACTCCCCGGCACGTCACGCACCGTGGCACGCACCCGCCACGCCACCCCGGTCCGCAGCGGATCCTCGTCCGCGGTGCCGCGCGCCCGCTCCGGTCGCGGACGGCGAGTCCACCACCGGCGCCACCCGGCGGTGACCACCAGCAGCCCGCCCAACGCGAACAGCACGACCGGCCCGACACGGTTGTGGGACAACGTGCTGACGAACAGATCGGCGACCCCGGTGGCGATGAACAACGCCGCCAGCTCGATCAGCTCGCGGCTGATCGAGGTCCTCACTCGCTGGCCGGTCTTCGGCGGTACCTCGGCTTCGGTCATCCAGCCAGCGTCCGGTCTTTCCTTTACCCCGCCCTCGCCGTCCTGTCACGATTCAGTTAATCCGCCCGCCGCGTCAGCGGTGTGCGGGCGAGCCGTTCGCGCAGGCGAGCCGCGAGTTCCGCCCCGGCGGCCGTGACCAGCCGGCGCGGCCCCGCGGCGGAACCCGCCGTGGCCATCCCGAGCACGGTGCGCGCGGGCAGCTGCGGCCCTGCGAGGCCGGAGACCCGGAGGGCGAGCCGCGCATCGGCGAGCAGGTGCCCGGCATCGTTGCTTGGCCTGGGTCCGGCGGCGCAGGCCGTGGCGGGCCGCGTGGGGAACTGGTCGCTGCCCGCCTGGCCGGCCGCTTACCCGGCGGCCGCACCTTCAACACCTGTCCCAAGCCGGAATCTGCGCCCAGGCGTGCTACGCCCGCTTTGCGCGGATTTCAACGAATGAAAAGCTTCCGCAGAGTCCGAGCTGTGAACTAGCGGTTTCGCTTCGAGCTACTACAGCCCGATCCGGCCCGAAACTCCCGAAGCTGCCCCTGCCGCAAGGTCAGCCTGATGGGTTATGGCTCGGTGAAGTGGTGTCGGTAGGCGTAGCGGATGGTGCTCCTCTTCCCAGAGCGGGGCAATCTCCCAGCGGTAGACCACGACGGCAGCACGACCGTTCCGGCGGACGAGCCGGTCACCGATGTCCAGCCGGGAACCTCTGGCCCTCACGAGTTCCCACGTGCGAGAAGTGAGCACCAAGCGCCCTCCACGGCGCAGAAGCCGTGACATCGACGCCAGAGCAGCCACCCTGCCTCGCGCACCCACGGCATGGTGCAGCGAGTTGCCCACGCAGAACACCACGTCGAAAGTGGCGTCATCGAAATGGCCGGGCAACTCTTCCCAGTCCGCCCGCACTGTCCGGACAGCTGCCCGAACTCCCCGGACAACTCCGCAGTCCGGCGAACCATCGCTTCGCTGGCGTCAGTGGCGACCACCTGCATACCGAGACCGGCGAGGACAACCGCCAACTGCCCGGCAGACTTCTCGTTGGCACATCAGTACATCAGCGGAGCAAGTCCGTTCACCAATGGTTTCGCAGGGGCAGCGCGCGCCGAGCTTCGGATCCGGGCTGCGCGCGCTGCCCGTCCTCGTCGCGTTCTTGCGAGCGCTGAGCGACCGGGGCGAAGCAGCATCCTTCCCGACAGCCGCCGTTCTGTGGCGTGGTTGCGGCCTCCCGAATCAACGTGTTCGTTGCCGAACTCCCACTCTGACAGCCTAACCCGTTCGGCCGATCCAGTCGATCATCGTCCGCGCCGATCGTGGGGCATGGAAGTTGACGGCAGATGCCTTACCAATGGCTGGAGCATTGTCGCCGCGGCGCCGACCAACTCTCAACTGGCGGGCGTGCTGGCCGGATTCGTCTTCACAGCCATGATCATCTTGTTCGCGCGTTCCGGGCCGGCAAATACCAAGACGCTGGGCTTGTTCTCTGCGTCTTTCGTGGTCCTGGCATTTGACAGCTACCTCTTCAGCTTCATCGCAGGTGGAAGCTCTGACCCCCTCTGCCGGCGAGTGTGGACGGAAAGCATGGCCGCGCGCGGAATGCTCGCCGTCGGCGCCACCGCGCTCATAAGCGGCATCGCCTGGCTCCTGGCCAACTACACTCAGGCTGAGAACCTGTCGGCGCAGACCACGGAGCACCCTGGGGCCCGGGCCGTGAACTTGCAGAAACTCGCGCAGTTCATCGTGCTCGGCGTGGCGGCAGGCGTATGCCTGATCCTCGGAATGACAACGCTCAACTTCATGTACGTGGCCTTGGGACGACGACCACCCGCCCATTGGGTGTTACTGGCGTACGCAATTCCGCTTGCCGTGGTGACCATGGCCGCGATCCTGAACAGAACCAGGACGGTCCGCCTGCAAAAGAACAGCGAGGCTGACTCCAACGCGTGGCCGACCAAATCCCTGTCGGTGGCCGTATTCGGCACGGCCAGTTACGGTATTGTCGGACCCGTCTTCGTCGGTGCCATCGTCAACATCGGAGATGCGCCCTTTGCCGCCCCGTCCTGGATTTTGACGACTTGCGCCATCTCGATCGGATTCTTGACGCCGATCATTCTGATCGTTCTCCTGGTCTACGCCGTGCCGCGAACCCCACCGCCATCGAGACGGATCGGCGCGCAGAGCTCCGGGAAAACGACGTCGACTCCTTCGCCCAGTGACAATGCTCAGGATCTCCCCCACTCAGCACTCCCTGGCACGGTTGCGATACCCCTCCCCGCCGCACCAAGCCCACCTGACTGAGGCCCGCCGGACCCGACTCAACGAGCACTACCGGCCGGCTGTCGAACTCGCCCGGCTCATCCTCACTGATCCCGAGACCTGACGGCGCAGCCATGCTGCTCGAGCAGCGATGGCGTCCTGCGAGATGACCGCATGCGGAACCACGACGTCGAACCCGTGGAACCCGCCGGGCCAGACGTGCAGCTCGACGTGGCCGCCCGCCTGCCACATGCGGCTTGCGTAGGCGACGTCCTCGTCCCGGAACGTTTCGGCCGACCCGACGTCGACGAACGTGGACGGCAGGCCGGAGAGGTCGGCAGCCCGGGAAGGCGCGGCGTAGGGAGACACGTCCGGTCCTCCGCGGACGCCGTCGCCGAGGAGCGCGTTCCATCCGGTCTCGTTCGAGGAGCTGTCCCAGATACCGACGCCGCGCATCTGCCGAGCAGAAGGCGAGTCGTTGCGGTCATCAAGCATCGGTGACAGCAGCAGCTGGGCCAGGATGGCCGGGCCGTGGCGGTCGCGGGCCAGCAAGGCGACACCTGCCGCGAGGGGAGACCACGGCCATGGCCATCGGTTCGGCCAGGTCCATCGGTTCGGCCAGGTCCACCATCTCGACCAGGCCGAACCGGTTGTCCCCGACGATCATGCCGCCGCCGTGGATGTGGTAGATCGCCGGAGTCGGGGTCGCCGCGTGCTTCGGGAGGCAGATCAGCAGCGAGACATCCGGTTGCCCGGCAGGCCCCGGCACCGCCCGCTCCTCCACGCTGTAGGCGCCACCGCGCGAGAGGACCTCGTCGGTCGGGGTCTCCACCCCGGGGACGGGCTTGCGCATCTCGACGATGTTGTCCGAGCGATACGCGTCGGGTGCGCGCACGCTGGTCAGCATCTCGACGACGGGAGCGAGCTCCGGATCGAAGGGTGGCGGGGGTCCGACCGGCTGGGCGGTCGACCGGTCCGTGACTTGCGTAGTCATGTGTTCTCCTGGCTCAGACCGTCGGAACGGTTCCGCCGTCGATCACGTACTCGGCGCCCACGATGGCCGAGGCGCGGTCCGAGACCAGAAATCCGACGAGGTCCGCGATTTCCTCGGTGTTCGCGAACCGTCCCAGGGGAACTCCCCCGAGCGAGTCGTAGATGGTCTGCTTGGCTGCTTCACGGGTGAGACCGTTGCCCTCGGCGATCCGGTCCACGAACCTTTCGTAGGCCTCGGTCTCGATTCCGCCGGGGCTGACTGCGTTGACACGCACGCCGCGCGGCGCGAGCTCGTTGGCCAGTCCCTTGCTGTACGTGCGCAGAGCGGCCTTCGCCGCGGCATACGCCAGGGACGCGTCGTACTGGGGCAGTTCGCGCTGGATCGAGGTGAAGTGCAGCACCACGCCCGCCCCGGACTCGATCATCGCCGGGAGAAGAGCTCGATCGAGCCGCACCGCTCCCAGGAAGTTGAGGTTCAGCTCATTGAGCCACTGATCATCGGTGATGACCGCGAATCCGCCGGCCGGCGTCGACGCACCTCCGACGACGTGCACCAGGATGTCGAGGGCGCCGCCGGCCTCGGCGATTCGAGCGGCCACCGCGTTGGTGCCTTCGATCGTCATCAGGTCCGCTTCGATGAACCGGTCGGGGTGCTCGTACCCGTCGGGCATCGTTCGCGCCGTCACGTACACGTCGGCACCCAGCTCTCGCAGCCGCTCCACGACGGCCTTGCCCGAGCCCTTCGAACCGCCCGTGACCAGGGCCCGGCGACCGTCGAGACGGTCACGATTCGTACTAGGCATTTCTCTCTCCAGTGAAGTGTTCGGTCAGGCTGTGTGGTTGGCGATGACGAGTTCGGCGATGAGGTCGTCCCGCAACGCGAACCGGTAGTCGAGCTCGGCGACACCACCCGGGAAAGTGCCCTCGAGCCGCACGATCACCACCCAGTGGGCGTCATCGACGCGGCGAGCGCCGATCTGCTCGGTCGTGTACTCGAACTCGGACCCGGCGTCCCGCAGGAACGCGCGGGCTTCCTCTTTGCCGCGGAAGGTCTCGCCCTGGTCGACGAGCACCGCGTCCTCGGTGAGGAACGACGAGGCGGTGTCGGCGTCGCGGGCGACGTGGGCGGCGAAGAACTCGCGCACGGTGGCCGGGAGCAGATCGGACGGGAGATCGGTGTGCTGTGTCATGAGCCCATCGTGTGATCTCGCGGCGTGGGAGGGTCAAGCCGTGGACTCTCCCCCAGGGAGAGAGTCCAGAATGGAGACGTGCTGAGCATCGGGGAGTTCTCGCGGCTGACCCACTTGAGCGTGCGCACCCTGCGCCGGTATCACGACGCCGCCCTGCTGGAACCCGCCGTGGTGGACGAAACCACCGGTTACCGCTACTACGGCCTCGACCAGATCCCGGCCGCGCAGGTCATCCACCGCCTCCGCGAACTCGACGTCCCCCTGAGCGACGTCCAGCGAATCCTGCGGACCCCCGACCCCGGTGTCCGGGCGGCCCTGGTCGCGGACCACCTCCAACGCCTCGAGGACGAACTCGACCGCACCCGGGCCGCGGTCGTGTCGCTGCGGCGCCTGCTCCAGCCCGACCCCGCACCGATCGACGTCGAACTGCGTGCGGAACCCGCCCGGACGGTCGCGGCGGTGGAGGCCGTAGTCGGGCATCGCGACGTCACGACCTGGTACGCCGGCGCGATGGCCGAACTGCAGGCGGCCGTCGGCACCGCCGTGACCGGACCGCCGGGCGGCTGCTACGACAACGCCCTCTTCGAACAGGAACGCGGTCACATGCTCGTCTACCTGCCCACCGCTGCGCCACCTCGCACCGGACGCGTGCACCCCGCCGTTCTTCCGGCCGCGGAACTGGCCGTCACCACCCACGTCGGCGAGCACGACGGCATCGAGGTCACCTACGGCGAACTCGGGACCTGGGTGGTGGAGAACGCGATGTCGGTGGCCGGACCGGTGCGGGAGGTCTACCTGGTCGGCCCTCGTGACACAAGCGATCCCGCTGCGTGGCGCACCGAGATCGGGTGGCCGGTCTTTCGGGTCAGCTGAAGCGGCCTGAGCGGAGTCCGGTCCGGTAGCCTGAGGTCCGCGTTCACGAAGTGAACAGCCGTACCAGACTTCCGGCGGAGGCCCCCGTGACCAAACCGACGCGGTCCTCGGACGCCCGCGCCGACCAGGCCGACATCCAGGCGGTGAGCCGGGTCAGCCAGATCCTGTCGCTGTTCGACCCGGCCACCCCGGAGGTGACGGCCGGCGAGGTCGCCGAACGGCTCGGGCTCAACCGCACCACCGCCTACCGGTACTGCACGTCGCTGGTCGCGGCCGGGCTCCTGGAACGCAGCGCCGACGGCGGCTACCTGCCCGGCGCGCTGCTGCTGCAGCTCGGCGCGTTCGCCATCGGGCACCGCCGCGTGGTCAACCTGGCGCCGCGGCACATGCAGGCGCTCTCGCGCGCCACGCAGACCAGTGTCGTGCTGAGCCTGTGGGGGCTCACCGGCCCGGTGGTCTCGCGGGTGGAGGAGAACCCGTCGACGATCGTCATCGTGTCCGTGCGGGTCGGCAGCCACCTGCCGCTGGACACGGCGCAGAGCAAGGTGTTCCTCGCCTACCACGCTGACCAGCTGTCGATGGAACGCCTGATCGGCAACCTCTCCGGCACCGCGCGCGACGAGCTGCGCGCGGACGTCGACCGGGTCCGCGAGGTCGGTCACTGCTCCGCGATGAGCACGCCCGGCATCGTCGCGGTGGCGGCGCCGGTGTTCGACGAGTACGGCATCTGCGCCACGATCGCGATCGTCGGCCCGGACAACACCCTGTCGATGGGCGACGATACCCCCGAGCTGCGGGTCGTGGTCGACACCGCGCGGGAGCTCACCCAGGAGCTGGGCGGCCACTACCGGCCCGACGACCTCCGGCGGGCGGTGTAGGGCAGACCTCGGTCCGGTCCATTCAGGACAGGGCGGGGATGGTGCTGTCGTCGGCCATGTCGACGTCCTTCGTCTCCGGGCCGAGGAAACCGCCGAGGCTGATCAGCACGCCGGCCAGGGCGAGCAGGATCGCCGGGGCCACGTGCGCCGGCACGACGCCGTCGAACCGCTGCAGGTAGAACTGGTAGAACGCGGGTGCGATGAGGGCGAGGCTGTAGCCGACGCCGTAGCCGGTCGACCGGATGCCCGCCGGGAACCGCTCGGTGAGGTACGCGGCGATCGGGCCGAACGTGCCGACGGTGAACACGCCGATCAGAACGCCGAAGCCGAGTGCGGTGCCGAAGCCGCCGTTCGACGTCATCAGCAGCAGATAGGACCCGGATCCGAAGACCAGCACCGCGAGGCCGTAGCCGATGTAGAACCGGCGCCGCCCGATGCGCTGGGACAGCAAGCCGAACAGCGGGTAGGACAGCGCGGCGGAGGCGTTGATGACGAGCATCGTCATCGTGACCTCCTTGCTCGAGAGGTCCAGGTGCACCTTCAGCTGGGCGGGGGTCACGGCGGCTTCCATGTTGGTCGCCAGCCACGTGCCGGTCATCAGCACGAACACCTGGCCCAGCGCCCGCGGGTACTTCTTGACCAGCCGGACGAACGGGAGCTTGTGCTTCT
The DNA here is from genome assembly GCF_002904335.1 of Amycolatopsis sp. CA-126428. Classification (GTDB taxonomy): domain Bacteria; phylum Actinomycetota; class Actinomycetes; order Mycobacteriales; family Pseudonocardiaceae; genus Amycolatopsis. Next base: position 7,950 of record NZ_PPHF01000084.1, read on the forward strand.
CGCCGGTCAGCTGAGCCGGGGGCTCGTGGACCTGCTTGAGGTAGTAGCGGAACAGCACCGCGGCCAGCAGCGCGCCGACGAAGAACGGGATCCGCCAGCCCCACTGGACGTACGCGCTGTGCAGTCCGGCGGCGGGAAGCAACTGCAGCATCAGCAGGGTGATCGCGGCGATGACCGCGTACGCGGCGGGCGAGGTCGACGTGATGATCGAGGCGTAGAGCCCCCGTTTGTGCTTCGGGCTCCACTCCATCGCCAGCGGCACGGCCGTCGTGTATTCGCCGCCGAGGAAGATCCCGTCGACGAACCGCAGCGCGATGAGCGTGCCGACCGACCACATGCCGATCGTCTCGTGTCCGGGCAGGCACGCGGTCAGCAGCGTGATGGTGCCGAACCCGCCGACCGCGACCAGCGTGGTCCGCTTGCGCCCGACGGTGTCGGCGAAGTGGCCGAAAACGATCGCGCCGAGCGGCCGGCCGATCAGGGTCGAGGCGAACACCAGGGAGGCCAGCACCGCGGTCGTGCTCGCGCCGAGGTTCGCCGCCTGGAAGTACGCCGTCGCCGGCGCCAGCACGACGATCGGCAGGTAGATGTCGAACTGGTCGACGAAGTAGGCGAGCGTCCCGCCGCGGACCGCGGCACGCACCTTGGTCATGTCCGGGCCGTGCGGGGTGCCGGGACGGGCGGCCGCCTCCGCGGCAGTGGGCGGTGTGGACATCAGTGTCCTCCGTTGCTCCGAACTGAGTGTTCACCAAGTGAACGGAAGACACTCTAAATATGCGTTCGGCGATGCACAAGAGCGGTCACAGGCTTGACAAGCGGTCTTATAGTGAACTTTGACTTCATAATGCGAACGGAAAGGCCGCTCATAAGCCCGCGCCCTGCCATCGCCGCCGTCCTGGACGGCCTGGTCGACATGCACGTCCACTCCGGTCCGAGCCCGTTCCCCCGGCGCTTCGACCACGTCGAGGCCGCGCAGGACGGCGCGCGCATCGGGATGCGCGCCATGGTCGCGAAGTCCCACCACCACAACACCCAGATGGACATCCTCGCGATGAAGGGCCGCTTCGCCGACGTCAAGGCGCAGGCCTTCGGCGGCATCGCGCTGAACAGCACGGTCGGCGGGCTGAACGTCCACGCCGTGCGGATGACCCTGCGGATGGGCGGCAAGGTCGTCTGGTTCCCGACCATCTCCTCCGGCCGGCACCTCGACTGCCACCCCGAGGACGGCGCCTTCCCGACCACCACCGTCCCGCTGACGCTGGAGCGCATCGACATCGTCGACGGCGAAGGCGCGCTCAAGCCCGAGGCGATCGAGATCCTCGACGAGATCAAGGAACAGCAGGCCGTCCTCAACGGCGGGCACATGTACCCCGAGTACATCAAGACGCTGTTCCAGGAGGCGCACGAGCGCGGGATGAAGCGAATGGTCGTCAGCCACCCCGACTTCGTCATCGGCGCCGACCCGGCGCTGTGCCGAGAGCTGATCGAACTCGGCGCGTTCGTCGAGCACGAGGTCGGCATGTACGACCCCGAAGGCACCCAGAAGTGGGCCCCGGAGAACCTGCTGACCTGGATCGAGGCGCTCGGGCCGGAACACACCGTGCTGGCGTCGGACTTCGGCCAGAAAGCCAACCGAAGCCGGTCGACGCGTGGCTGCGGGTCGGCGAGGCACTGCTCGACCTCGGCCTGCCGGAAAAGGACCTGCGGCGGATGGTCCGCGACAACCCGGCGTACCTGCTGAACCTCGACGCCTGAAAGGACCCGCTCGTGTACGAAAAGGACGATCCCCGCTCGGCCCTGGCCACCGCGGCCCGGCCGGACAGCGGCGACGCGATCGCGGCCGCGCAGTACCTCGACTTGCGGGAAACGCCGGTCGTGCGGGCGCAGAACGTCATCCTCATCCACACCGACGCCCACGACGGCGACGACCTCGACAACGGGACCCTCGAGGGCGAGCTGGCGATCATCGTCACCGACGCCTCCCCCGCGTTCACCGTGCTGACCGGCGACGGTGCGACCAAAGTGGACTCCCCCGGGCTCGTCGTGGTCCCGCCGGGCGCGTCGCGGATCGGCGTCCACGGCGACGGGCCGCTGGTCCGCCTGGTCGAGGCAACCGAACCCGCGTGGCGGGATCGCGTCGCCAACGCGGCCGCGTACGCCGAAGAACACCCGCGTGTCACGCTGCTGGAGCGCTGGCCGGCGCCTGCCGAAGAGCGGGTCCGCTGCTACCCGCTGTCCGAGGTACCGGACGACCCGAAGCGGTTCGGGCGGATCTTCCGGACGCGGTCGTTCATGGTGAACTTCCTGCCGCTGCAGGACGGCCCGCGCGACCCCCACAAGCTCTCGCCGCACCACCACGACGACTTCGAGCAGCTTTCCCTGGCCGTGCAGGGCGAATACGTCCACCACATCCGGACGCCGTGGCTGCCCGACAGCACGACGTGGCGCGAGGACGAGCACGTGCGGATCGGCAGTCCCTCGGTGACGGTCATCCCGCCGCCGACCGTGCACACGTCCGAAGCGAGCGACCCGGGCGTGAACCAGCTGATCGACATCTTCAGCCCGCCGCGGGTGGACTTCTCGGAGAAACCGGGGTGGGTGTTGAACGCCGACGACTACCCGATGCCGTGAGCGCGCGCACCGGTGGCGGGCTGTTCACCCGCTCGCAGACTCCCGTGGGGACCTGGCTGAAGATCGCCTCGACCGAGCCGGCCGAGATCATGGCGTTCGCCGGGTTCGACTTCGCCGTCGTCGACCTCGAGCACGCACCGCTGGACCTGGTCACGGCGTACCGGCTGATCAACACCGCCGCCGCGCTGGGCCTGACGCCGATCGTGCGGGTGCCGGACAAGACGCCGTCGACGATCCAGAAGATCCTCGACGCCGGAGCGATGGGCATCCTCGTGCCGCACGTCGACACGGTCGAAGAGGCGGCGGCGGTCGGGCGCGCGTGCCGGTTCCCGCCGCACGGCGTCCGCGGCGCCGGCGGCACCAGCCGGGCCGGGGCGTGGGGGCTGAAGCCGAACGCCGAGTACCTGGCCACCGGCAACGACGACGTCCTGTGCATCCCGCAGCTGGAGAGCGTCGAGGCGATCAAGGCCGCGCCGGAGATGCTCGCCCTGGACACCGTGGACGCCGTGTTCGTCGGCGCGGCGGACCTGTCGATGTCGATGGGCTCGACGCCCGCGTCCCCCGACGTGCTCGACCTCGTCGCCTCGGCGATCGCGGCCGCGCACGACGCCGGGAAGCGCTGCGGGCTGGCGTTCGGCGGGGTGCCGGAGAAGGCCGCTCAGGCGGTGCGGGACGGCTGTGACTTCGTCCTGCTCAGCAACGACACGACGATGCTGGCCGAAGCCGCGCGCGGCCTGGTCCGAGCCTTCCGGGCCGCGACGGCATGACGCTGTCCCTGCCGCGCACGGCGTTGTCGCTGCCGCGCACGGCGTTGTCGATCGCCGAGCTGGACGACTTGGACCACGACGGCGTGGTGCGGTTCGTGCGGGCGCTCGAGGAGTACGGCCACCGCATGGTGTGGATCCCCGAGGTCGCCGGGCGGGAGGCGTTCACGACGGCTTCCCTGGTCCTGGCGTCGACCTCGCGGCTGATCGTCGGCAATGGTGTCGCGCGGGCTCTCGAACGCGGGGTCGGACCGCTGCCATTCCTGCGGGAGTACCTCGACGGGGTCGACAAGGTGGCGCACGGGGTACCGAAGGTGCTCGGGGCGTATTCGGCCGGGATCACCCGGCTCGCGGCCGCGCGCGTCGCCTGCGGCACGCCGTCGCAAGTCCGCGAAGCCGTGCAGGCGCAGTACGAAGCGGGCGCCACCCAGGTCGCGCTGCCCCTGGTCGGCCCGCTCGACGACACGAAGCTCGACGCCTACCGGGCGCTCGCGCCCCAGGAGGATTGATGCGCACGGCCGAGAAAGTCATCATCACCACCGCGATCACCGGCTCGGTGAACATCCCGTCGCAGAGCCCGTACCTGCCCCTGTCCGCCGACGAGGTTGCCGACGCCGCCCTGGAAGCCATCGAGGCCGGGTCGGCGATCGTCCACCTGCACGCCCGCGAGCCGGACGGCCGGCCGACGCCCGATCCCGGCGTCTTCGAGAAGATCGTCGGGCGGATCACCGCCGAGTCCGACGCCGTCATCAACATCACCACCGGCGGCGCGTCCTCGATGACGATGGACGAACGGCTCGCGGCCGCCTACCGGCTGCGGCCCGAGCTGGCGTCGATGAACATGGGGTCGATGAACTTCGTCTACTCCGGCATCGCCGGCAAGGTGACCGAGTGGAAGCACGAGTGGGAGAAGCCGTACGTCCTCAACACGTACTCGAAGCCGTTCGTGAACACCTTCGACAAGATCGAGCACACGCTGCGGACACTCGGGGAATCCGGGACGCGGTTCGAGTACGAGTGCTACGACATCGGGCACCTGTACTCGCTGGCGTACTTCGCCGAACTCGGGCTGGCGAAACCGCCGCTGCTGATCCAGGGCGTGTTCGGCGTTCTCGGCGGGATCGGCGCCGACCACGCGAACCTGGAGCACATGGTGCGGATCGCGGACAAGCTGTTCGGCGACGACTACGCGTTTTCGGCGTTCGCCGCCGGGCGCGACCAGCTGAGCTTCGGCACGCACAGCGCGTGGCTCGGCGGACACGTCCGCGTCGGCTTGGAGGACAGCCTGTGGATCGGCAAGGGACGGCTCGCGGAGAGCAACACCCAGCAGGTCGAAAAGATCCGGGCAGTGTTGGAGGACCTCGGGAAACCGATCGCCACGCCGGCCGACGCCCGCACGATGCTCGCACTACGAGGAGGAACGGCATGAGCTTGCTGACCGGCAAGGTGGTCCTGGTCGTCGGGGCCAGTTCGGGCATCGGGGCGGACGCCGCGCGGGTGTTCGCCTCCGACGGCGCCTCGGTGATGCTGGTGGCGCGGCACGAGGAACCGCTGGCGAAGCTGGCCGCGGAGCTGTCCGGCTACGACGTCGCGTACACGACGGGCGATGTGTCGTCGGCGTCCGATGTGGACGCCTTCGTATCGGCGACGGTCTCCCGCTTCGGCCGGCTCGACGGCGCGTTCAACAACGCGGCCATGGGCGGCGCCGGCCGGCTCGACCATGTGCCCGAAGCCGACTTCGACCGGATCATGGCGGTGAACGTCAAGGGCACGTGGCTGTGCCTGCGCTCGGAGGTCGCGGCCATGGAGCGGCAGGGGTCCGGTTCGATCGTCAACGTCAGCAGCATCGGCGGCCTGCGCGGCAGCCCGGGCATGGGCGCGTACCAGGCGAGCAAGCACGCGGTGATCGGTCTGACCCGCACCGCCGCGCACGACTTCGGGCCGCTCGGCATCCGCGTCAACGTGCTGGCCCCGGGCCCGACGGAGACCCCGATGCTCGACGAGCTGCGCCGCACGATCCCGGGCGGGGTGGAGGCGCGCATCGCGGCGACGCCGTTGCGGAAAGCGGGCACGGGCACGGAAGTCGGCTCGACGGCGGCGTTCCTGCTGAGCGACCGGGCGAGTCACTTGAGCGGCGTGGTCGTCCCGGTCGACGGCGGCTTCACGGCGTGAGCCACCGGGCTCCAATGGGCCCACCAAGCGGTTGGGACGACCGGGTGCGCCGACGGTCCTGCCGAGGTGCCGTATCCCCGGTAAGCTGACGTCCGATGCAGAAAACCCGCCAATCTTCCGCGCTGCCGGGCGAGCGGACGCCGCAAGGCGCGGGCTGGCTCCCGCACGGCTATCACCTCGAAAGCCACTCCCACCGCGACGGGCAGCTGGTCTACGCGGCGGCCGGAGCCTTCGCCACCACCACCGAGTACGGGACCTGGATCGCACCCGCCGACCGGATCACCTGGACACCGCCGGGTTTCGAGCACTCGCACCGCTTCTACGGCCGGACCGATGCCCGCATCCTCGCCGTACCCGCCGACGAGTGTGGCGATCTGGTCGAGCACCCCTGCGTGTTCGCGGTGTCGCCCCTGTTGCGCGAGGGCATTCTGGCGCTGACCGGCGACCGGACGAAATCCGGCGACGCCGCCCGGCGGCTGCGCGCGGTGGTGCTCGACGAACTCGGCGAGATTCCCGAGCAGTCCTTCCACCTGCCCGAGCCGCGCGACGACCGGCTGCGCGCCGCGACCGATCTCCTGCACGCCGATCCCGGCCGGAACACGACCCTGGCCGAACTGGGGCGGACCGTCGGGACGAGCGAACGCACCCTCAGCCGCCTTTTCCGCACCGACCTCGGCATGAGCTTCCACCGCTGGCGCACCGTCCTCCGCATCCACCACGCCCTCATCCGGCTCACCGACGGCGACTCCGTGACCGACACCGCGATCACCTGCGGGTGGTCGAACCCATCGACCTTCATCGAAGCGTTCACCGCCGTCGTCGGGCAAACCCCCGGGCGCTACCAGGCCGGCCTACGCGACCGCGGCCCGTAGGAACATTGGCGGGTTTCCGTTATCGCACGTCAGGTTATCGGTGGACGGCAATCGCCGGCCCGGCCACAGTGGCGATCATGACTCGAACAGGAGAAAACACCACCGCGGTCATCGTGGGCGGCGGGGTCGCCGGGCTCGCGCTCGGCACCTTCCTGCTGCGCAGCGGAATCCGGTGCGTCATCTTGGAAAAGCACAGCCGCGAGCACGTCGAGAACCGGCAACGGGCCGGGGCGCTCGACGCCCGCGGGGTGCGCACGCTGCACGAATGGGGAGTGGGAGAGGCCGTCGAAGGGCCCGGTCACGATTCCTCCGACGAGCCGATGCCGCTGATCGTCGACGGTGAAGAGCGCGAATGGAAGATGGACGACTACGAGGACGCCGAAGGTGCCTTCCTCCCCCAGCAGGTCCTGGTCCGAAACCTGATCAGGATATTCCTGCGTGACGGTGGCGACCTTCGTTTCGAGGCCGAGGACATCTCGCTGGACGGTCTCGACACCGGGCATCCCCGGGTGCGCTACCGGGACGCCGCCGGCTCGGCCACGGTGATCGGCTGCGACTTCGTCGCCGGTAGCGACGGCCACCAGGGCATCAGCAGGACAGCCATCCCCGACGGCTTCCTGACCTGCCACACCCACGAGTTCGGCTACGCCTGGCTGACCGTCATGACGGAGGTGCCCGCCGATCCACCGGCGGTGATGGCGGTGCATTCCACCGGCTTCGCCGCACAGATCACCCGCGGCCCGAACGCGAGCCGTGTCTACCTGCAGTGCCCGGTCACCGACACCGTCGAGGACTGGCCGGACGAACGCGTTTGGAGCGAGCTCGGAACGCGGTTCGGCCGACCTGTGCCGAGGGGTCCGATCGTCAGCAAGCAGGTCGTGCCGCTGCGCGGTGTGGTGTTCAGCCTGATGAGCTACGGCAGGCTCCACCTCCTCGGGGACGCCGCGCATTTGATTTCTCCGATGAGTGCGGAGGGAATGAGCCTCGCCCTGCACGACGCCGAGAAACTCGCCCAAGCGATCATCCACCAGGTCGAAAAGGACGATGGAAACCTGCTGGAGAGCTACTCGAACACCTGCCTGACCCACACGTGGGAACGACAGGCAGCCGCGGTCTCGATGACCGACACGATGCACGACTCCGGTGACACCACCTACCGCGGAGAGTTCCTCAAGCACGTCGCGCGAGCGAACCTGGAAAACCTCCTCCGGCCACGCAGGCCGAAGAACTGACCCCGCGCGCGCTCGCGGAGCTCAGGCCGGCCCGGTCCCGTTCCGTCGAGCCACTCGCGCAGCGGGTCGCTACAGCCAGTCGTGCTCACGGGCGTATCGGGCCGCTTCGTGGCGGGTGCGGGTCTGGGTCTTCTGCATCGCGTTCGACAGGTAGTTGCGGACCGTGCCCTCCGCGAGGTGCAGCTGCCCGGCGATGTCGGCCACCGAAAAACCCTCGCGGGTCGCGCGCAGGACGTCCAGCTCGCGGTCGGTCAGCGGGCAGTCGTCGACGACGGCGAGGGCCGAGACGTCCGGGTCGATCCAGCGCTTGCCCGCGTGCAGAATCTTGATCACCGAGGTGATGTGGGCCGGTTCCGCCGCCTTGCTGACGAAGCCCTGGACGCCGAGCTTCAGCGCCTTGCGGAGCACACCGGGGCGGGCGTGGCGGGTCAGCATCAGGATCACCTGCTCCGGCCGGGCCCGGCGGATCTGCTCGACCGCGCCGAGCCCGTCCACGCGGGGGATCTCGAGGTCGATGACCAGCACGTCCGGCCGGTGTTCGAGGGTGGCCGCGATCGCCGTCTCGCCGTCTTCGGCCTCGGCCAGCACCGTGATCTCGCCTTCCAGCGGCAGCAGCGCGGCCAGTGCCTTGCGGAGCAGGGCTTCGTCGTCGGCGAGCACCACCGTCGTCATCTTCGGGCCTCCTTCGGCGCTTTTGGGGGTCCGGGTGGCGAAGCCCCCGGCCCGGGGCGAAGCCCCCGGCCCGGGGCGAAGCCCCGGTTGTCACGGCGCGGGGAAGGCCGCCGCGGTGCGGAAGCGGCTGCCGGAGTGCGAGACTTCCAGCTCGGCGCCGTGCTCCGCCAAGCGCTGCCGGAGCACCGCGAGGCCGCCGAGCTCGAGCGGGCCGGTGTCCGGGGCGCCGTCGTTGACGATCGCGATCCCGCGCCGGGTGAGCGTGATTCCCACCTGGCGGGCTTCGGCGTGCCGCAGGATGTTGGTCGTCGTCTCGCGCAGGACCTGGCCGAGTAGTTCGCCCGCGGCGGCGTCCACCTCGGACTCGCGCGTGACGCGGACGTGGATCCCCGCGGCCTCGAAGAGGTTCTTGGCGTTCTCCAGCTCGGCGGACAGGTTCAGCCGCCGTTGGGCGTAGGCGAGCTCCTTGGTCCGGACGATGGTTTCACCGACCAGGTCGTGCACCTCCCGCAGTTCTTCGCGCGCCCGGTCGGGTTCGCGGTCCAGCAGCTTCTCCGCCAGCGCCACCTTCAGCTTCACCACGTGCAGGGTGTGCCCTTGGATGTCGTGCAGGTCGGACGCGAAGCGCACCCGCTCCCGGGTGACGGCCAGTTCCGCTTCGCGCTCGCGAGACTGCTCGAGCTCCGCGATCAGGTCGAAGAAGCGCTGGCTGACGAACATGAACGCGGTCGAGAACAGCATCGCGAACGCCGGGACGGCGGCGAACTGGAACAGCCGCCAGCCGATCCGGTCGTCGTGCACGAGCGCGTTCGTCGCGCCCAGCGCCGCGATCAGGACCGCCAGCCCGCCCAGCGCGGCGAGCCGGTGGCGCGGCAGCGGCGGGATCAGGTACGAACCCACGACGGACAGGCCGAAGAACGCGGCGGTGTCGTCGGTCAGCGCCCCGGCCAGCCAGACCACCGCGGTGACGACCAGGCTCGGGCGCGCGACGCGCAGGTAGTCGCCCGCGGTCCAGCGCTCGGCCGTCGCCAGCGCCGCGACCAGCCCGACGACCTGGATCACGACGTGCCACCAGGACCGGGCGGTCAGGAACAGCAGCAGCACGCCGACGATCACCAGCGGCGGGACGGTCGTGATGAGGTTCAGCCGGCGCAGCCGCTCCTGGACACCCCCACCGGTCCAGGAGCTCCTGCGCGCGATCATTGGTACCTCCACGTACCCGAGCGTAACGGGATCCGCGGGCGCCACCAGTGACACTGCGTCATGTATCCGGGTGACGTCGCCACACTGCCGGGCCGCGTCGAGCCGCGATGGAATTCGGGGCATGTCCACGACACCGGTCATCGACGTCGATCGCCTCACCCTCACCTACGACGGCTTCCCCGCCGTGAAGGACCTTTCGTTCCAAGTGGATCGCGGGGAGCTGTACGCCCTGCTCGGCACGAACGGCGCCGGCAAGACCTCGACCCTGGAGACGGTCGAAGGCCACCGAGCGCCGACGTCGGGTGCCGTGCGGGTGTTCGGGAAGGACCCCCGCGACCGCGCCGCCGTCCGCCCGCGGCTGGGGATCATGCTGCAGGAGAGCGGGTTTTCCGCCGACCTGACCGTGCGCGAGACCGTCGGGCTGGTCGGGCGGCTCACCGGGCGGCACGACGACGTCGGGCGCGTGCTCGGCGTCGTCGACCTGACCCGCAAGGCGAGCACCAAGGTCGGGCAGCTCTCGGGCGGGGAGAAACGGCGGCTCGACTTCGCCACCGCCGTCTACGGCACGCCCGAGCTGGTCTTCCTCGACGAGCCCACCACCGGCCTCGACATCCAGTCGCGGGACGCGCTGTGGGACGCCGTCGACCGGCTGCGCGAGGACGGCTCCACGGTCGTGCTCACCACGCACTACCTCGAGGAAGCCCAGCAGCGCGCCGACCGCATCGGGCTGATGCACCAGGGCGCCCTCCACCGCGAAGGCACCGTCGCCGAGCTGACCCGGACGCTGCCCTCGACCATCCACTTCGGACTCCCGGCCCACGCGCCGTCGCCGCCGCTGCTCGCCACGCGGGGGGTGGACGGCAAGTTCCTCGTCGAGACCTTCGGCCTGCAGAAGGACCTGCACACGCTGCTCGCCTGGGCGCAGGACCAGGCCGTGGAGCTGCTCGACCTGCAGGCCGGGCCGACGCGGCTCGACGACGTCTTCCGCGCCATCGAAAGCTCTTGAGAGGAGGACCCATGTTGACGATCGCTCGCGGCGAGCTGATCCAGCTCTTCCGGAACCGGCTCGTGCTGGTCACCGCCCTGGTGCTGCCGGCCGCGCTCAGCGCGTTCTTCATCGCCCGGCACGACGTCTTCACCGAGGTGGGGAGCCTCGGCTACCTCGCGACGCTGACGTTGTTCTTCGTGCTGGGCATCGGCCTCTACACCACGACGGTGACGACGCTGGCCGCCCGCCGCCAGAACCTGTTCCTCAAGCGGCTGCGCTCGACCGCGGCCGGGGACGCCGGCATCCTCGGCGGGCTGCTGCTGCCGGTCACCGCGATCGCGGTGGTCCAGATCGCCGTGCTGTTCGCGGTGCTGGCCGTGGTCACCGGGAAGCCGGCGAACCCGCTGCTGCTGGCCGGGGCCGTCGTGGCCACCGTGGTGATGATGCTCGCGCTGGGCCTGGCCACGGCCGGGCTGACGAACTCGCCGGAACACGCGCAGGTGACCACGCTGCCGATCAGCGTCGGCGTGATCGCGGTGGCCGGCTGGGTCGGCCTCGCCGGCACCGGCGAGCTCACGCTGCTCAAGCGCCTGCTGCCCGGCGGTTCGGCGGCCGAGCTGGTGCTCGACGCGTGGAACGGCGGGAAGCCGGCCGCCGATTCCCTGCTCCTCTTCGCCCCGACCCTGGCCTGGGTCTTCGTCGCGGTCGTGCTGGCGACACGCCTCTTCCGCTGGGAACCGCGCCGCTGAGCGCGGTGCGAACGAAAGGAATTCCGATGCATAAAGCCTTGCTGGTGGCCGCGATCGCCGTGCTCGGCGCGACGACCGCCGTCCCCGCGGCCTCCGCCGCACCGAACACCGTGGACTGGGGACCGTGTCCCGCCGGGGCGTTCCCGACGCCGGACCTGCAGTGCACGACTCTGAAAGTCCCGCTGGACTACCGGGAGCCGGGCGGGCGGACGATCGACGTCGCCGTGTCACGCCTGCCGAGCAAAAACCCGGAGAAGCGGCGGGGCGTGCTGCTGACCAACCCGGGCGGCCCCGGCGGCGGCGGCCTGGACTACCCGCAGCTGCTGAAGCTCGTGCGGATGCCCCAAGAAGTGCTCGACTCCTACGACATCATCGGGTTCGACCCGCGCGGGGTCGCGCACAGCACGCCGGTGACGTGCGACCTGACGCCGGAGCAGATCGCGGTCGGCAACCTGCCGTACCCGAAGGGCCCGGCCGACGTCGTCAAGCAAGCCGCGATCGCGAAGCGGGAGGCCGGGCAGTGCGCCGGGTCGAAGACCGGATCGATGCTGCCGTACGTCACCACGGCGAACACCGCGCGGGACATGGACCGCATCCGGACGGCGCTCGGCGAGCCGAAGGTGTCGTTCCTGGGCGCGTCCTACGGAACTTACCTGGGCGCGGTGTACACGACGTTGTTCCCCGAGCGCAGCGACCGGATCGTCCTGGACAGCAACCTCGGGCCGGGCGGCTACGACATCGACGCGATGCGCGGCTTCGGGCGGGGCATGGAGGACCGGTTCCCCGACTTCGCGGCTTTCGCCGCGGCGCACCCGGAGTACGGGCTCGGCACCACGCCTTCGCAGGTGACGGCCAAGTTCCACGAACTGGCCGCGAGGCTGGACCGCGCGCCCGTCGAGGGCATCGACGGCTCGGTCTTCCGCGGCCTGACGTTCGAAGGCCTGTACGTGACGGACCTGACGCAGCTGGCCAAGGACTGGCAGGGGCTCGACCAGGGCCGGGCGCCGAAGCCGCCGGAGGCGCCGGTGACCGGCGTGGAAAACCTGCTGGCGTCCCGGTTCGCGGTGATCTGCGGCGACTCGGCGTGGCCGCGCTCGATCGCGAGCTACCAGCTCGACGTCGCGGTCGACCGGGTCCGCTACCCGCTGCTCGGGGCGGCGACCGCGAACATCGCGGCGTGCGCGTACTGGGCCCCGCCGGCCGAGCCGCGGGTGCGGATCACCGGCCACGGCCCGGCGAACGTGCTGATGGTGCAGAACCAGCGTGACCCGGGCACGCCGTTGTCCGGGGCCCGCAAGCTGCGCGCGGCGTTCGGCGAGCGCGCCCGGATGATCACGATCGACCAGGGCGGGCACGGGGCCTACCTGTTCACGCCCAGCGAGTGCGGGAACTCACTCGTGACCGAGTACCTGGTGAACGGGAAGCGGCCGGACGACACCTTCTGCCCCGCGGGAAGCTGACCGTGGGCGGCGGTGCCACCCCGTCCCCTGGGGTGGCACCGCCGCTTCGGCCGAATTCACCCGAGCAGGTCAAGAGCAGATCGGCTGACGGGAGACGTCAGCCAAGTAACGCGTCCACACGGCGTCCTTGATCTCGCTGTCCGAGCCCATCTCCGCGCAAGCCGCCTTGATCGGGTCGGCGCCTACTTCCTTGAGCTGGTCCACAACCCAAAGATCAACACTTCCGGAACCACCGGCGACAGCAAGTAGATTGTCCGAATGTTCTTCCATGTATTTGCGCGTTTGCTCAATACGAGGATAGATGGAACGACTGAAAGCGATATTAGAATTCGAACCGGCATGCACACTGTTGAACCTGCCGACCTGGCTCGGGTTCGCAATATCCCACAATTCGACAGTCGCTCCAATTCCATCATTGTACGCGACCGCGAGCGTGCGACCGTCGTTGCTGAACGACACTTGATCGATTCGCTCTCCGCGAGGCATGGGAACTTTGATTTCCTCAACAGGGCGGGCAGGACTACTGACGTCGAAGAGCGTCACCATGGTTGACCCGGAGGAGCTTACAGCACTGACGGCGACGAGAGTGTTGCCATCTGGCGAAAACGCCACTTTCTCAAAGGTTTCCCTTTCAGTGGGCGGCACCAGATCGGCAATTCGTTGCGGATGCGACAGGTCAGAGACATCCCAAAGGCTATCGTTATGCAAACCGGTGGTTGCCAATATATCACCACGTGAACTGAACGCAAGGCCGTCGACACCCACAAACATTCCCATCTCTCCCCGCAGCGGCAAGGGACTGTATTGAACTCCGTCGCCCGCTACCCGGAAAAGGATGACCGGCGAGTCCGGAAATACCCCGTGCCGATCGTTTCCGCGAGGTCCTGAAGCGATCGCGAAGAGACGAGCGTCGGCCCCGATGGCAACTCTGTCGATGGGCGCGATGGGCGGCGGAAGTGTCACACTGGAGACAACCTGGGGATGCCCGAGAAAGTCGCCTTGCCAGATAGTGACTGTTTGGTTTTTGGTACTCAATCCCGCCAATACGCTGCCTGACGTGTCGAAGGCCAAGTCGGTCACATCAGCCACTTTTCCCGCCAGTGTTTCACTATCGGACCCCATAGAGGGCCCTTCCCAGTACGACTTGACACCAGGAATTCCGAAGGGCCCACCTGTGGCAAGTACGCCGATACCGTACTGACGCGTTGGCGAAAATGCGATCGGCGACAACGAATCGGAACCCGTCTGGAAGCTGTACCGCAGGTCCTGGTCGAGCTGCTCTGTCAGCACAGTCCGCGCATCGGAGTCACCGAGTCGCGCGGCCAGGATGGTCAACTGCATCGCCACGCGCGGCGCGCTCGACCTTAAAGCGTTCGCCTCGGCAAGCACGGACTGGGCGCGAGCCAGGCGGCTCTGACGATAAACAACGACAGAAGTTGTCGTTGTTGCAACGAGAAGTAGCGCTAAGATTATATTGAGTCGCCTTTGCCGGCGACGGTGTCGCGCCTCCAGCTCTCGCTGGCGGCCTTCACGCTCATTACTCGCGTCAACGAACGCAATCTCGGAATCGTTGAGGTCATGGCGGTGCGAGCTGTCGCAGAACCATTCTTGAACGGCCGCCAGGCGACTTCCCCGGTAGAGGTAGTCGGAGTCGCGGTTCTCGCCTTCCCAAAGATCGACGGCTTCGACCAGCTGCTGCCGGGCAATCAGGCGTGCGCGATCCTCGGCAACCCAGCTTCTCAGCCGCGGCCACGCGGTCAGGAGAACCTCGTGGGTGATTTCAACGGTGTCGGTCTGCTGGGTGAGCAGCCGACCATCGGCGAACACTCTCAAAACGGTGCGAGCACTCGGCGGCTCGAGTCCGGCCACCAGCTCCTCACGGAGCCTGCGGTGCCGAGTGTCCTCGGATCCATTGGTGCTGACTTTCACCAGACGCAGCAGAAGTGTCCGGGCCGTGACCTGGTCCGCCGATCCGAGACTCAGGAAGGCTTTGTCCGCCGTCGTAGCGACCGCATAGTGGATCCCGCCACTGGCTAGGTAACCATCGACCGTCAGCACGGACCCTCGGCGCTCGCGCCACGTCGCGCGTAGAGCGTGAGCCAACAGCGGCAGACGACCGACCTCGTACCCGCTCGCTGCATGGTCTTGGTTTACGCCGAGATCGTCAAGAAGCACGTTGATCAGCCCGGCTTCAAAGCGCAGACCGACGTCACGAGCCGGGAAAAGTATCGCCTCACGAAGCTCGTCGATCGACATCGGGCCCACCAGGGTTTGCCGGGTTTGCAGCGCATCCCTCAGCTGGGGATACGCAGCACATGGGCTGTAGAAGTCCGATCGAAGTCCGCACACCACGATCGCGGCCGGAGCACGCCCTTCATCAGCCGTCGCCAGTCCGGACAAGGTTTCCACGAAACGTCGCCGTTCGTCCTCGTCGACCCCTGCGCTGAACACCTCCTCGAACTGGTCGACAATCACGACGAGCCGTCGGTGTACGTCAGCGGTGTCTTCGTCGGTGCCCACAGCGTTGCGCACCATCGAGATGCAGATCCGGGGATCGCCCGCCATGGCCGCTTTCAAAGCGATCGGTTCAAGACCACAACTCTTGACCAGATGGTCACCGAGGGCAGACATCGGGCTGTCGGTCGGCGTGAACACCACGACCGGCCAACGCCGCGATCCGGGTAGGGCACCGTCAGCCAGCTTCCGCACCAAGCCGGCCCGCAGCAACGACGACTTGCCCGCTCCGGACGGAGCGACCACGATCAGCATCCCCCCGGCCTCTGTGTGCTCATCCAACCGGCTCACCAACTGCGCCGTCAGCGCGTCCCGCCCGAAGAACCAGCGGGCCTGGTCGACACTGAACGCAGTGAGCCCGGGATACGGGCACTCCTCCCCTACGGCCGTCTCGGCGCGGTGAGTACGGCGAGCGGCACCGTCCTCGTAGTAGATGTGCTGCTCGATGCCGCCACTGATCACGCGAGCCTGGATCACCGAGCCGCTTACGGTCTCCGCGATCACGGTGTTGTGCGTCTCGCCGCCGTCTTGGGTCGTCATCGCAGGGCCCCAATCGCTTGTACGACTGGCCCAACGCTATCGCGCCGTCCATGGGAATGCGCCGAGCTCGCGAACTCCACGGCCGTGAACCCGCTACGCGGTCACTCGTCGGTGACATCCATCGCCCGCTGCACGGCGCCGGCGCCGGGTGCGCGGAAGTAGTCGAACAACGGCATGAGGCGATTATGGCGAAGCGGCTGGTTCCGGGGCACGCGACGCGCCTGCTCAGCATCCGAGGTTCTCCGCCACGGGTCGCTGCGGGTCGTACGCGGCCCAGCCCGGATCTCCGCTGGCGGCGAACGCGACCCACGCGGAGTGCACGCGGGTCGCGAGGCCGTCCGGAGCGGGGCCGGGGCCGAGCAGGCCGGTGTCGCCGTGCAGCCACGGCCGGTCGGCGGTGTCGAAGACGAAGGGCAGCTCGACGGTGTGGGCGGCGCCGAGCCGTCCGTTCAGGGCCGTCGAGCGATACCCGAACGAGTAGAGGTGGGTGCGGCCACCCGAAATCCTTGCGTGGGCTCGAACCATGCGGGCCGTGCCGGCGCCGAACAGCGCCTCTCCGAGCACCGCGGAGCGCAGCTCGCCCGGTGTGGCGTCCGGCAGTGCCGCACGGTGTGCCGCGACCGTGGTCTCCGGGTCCGTGGACACCCTGGCGGCGACGGCGAGCACGTCCGCTTCCGTGGCGAACTCCAGGTTGCCCTGCGGTACGACGTAGAGGTGCCCCTCTTCGGTGTTGGTGCCGATCAGCAGGGCGACGTCGCGGGCGGGACCGTCGGTGAGACCGTCGGCGGGCTGGACCGCGAGGACCACGCTGAACGGGCTGAGCCCGGCCAGCGGGTCCATCGCGGCGCTGGTGCGCAGGTCGAGGCCGGTCAACGAGGGCAAGACCGCCAGGAGGCGCTCGTCCGGGATAGCCGCGAACGCCTCGACGGTCGGGGCGACCCCCAGCGCGGCGGCCGCGGCGGCGGTGACCCGGTGCGCCTGTTCCGGGGTGAAGGCGCCGGTGCCGCTGCCGCTCTGGATGATCGCCCGCCGGAACAGACCGCCGGCCTCCGGCGTCGCGAGGAGCGCTCCGACGAGGGTGGCACCCGCCGACTGGCCGAAGATCGTCACGGTGCCCGGGTCGCCGCCGAACGCCGCGATGGTGGCGTGCACCCAGCCGAGCGCGGCGAGCACGTCGAGCAGCCCGCGGTTGGCCGGAGCGCCTTCCAGGTCGAGGAAACCGGGGATGCCGAGGCGGTAGTTCACCGTCACGAGAACGACGCCGTCACGGGCGAACGCACTGCCGTCGTAGAGCGCCGCGCGGGTCGAGCCGGTGACGAATCCGCCGCCGTGCACGAAGACCATGACGGGTCGCCTGCCATCGTCGGCGGCGGGCGTGCGGACGTCGACGGTCAGGTACTCCTCGCCCCGGACCCAGCCCGGCCCGAAGTAGGGGGTCATGTCGAGCCTGCCGAAGTCGCGGGCCGGCTGGGGCGCGGTGGGCGAGGGCTGTGTGCCGTCGCGGACACCGGACCAGCCCGGGTGGGGCGTGGGGGCGGTGAACCGGCGAGCGCCGGTCGGTGCCGCCGCGTAGGGGATGGCGCGGTAGACCTCGCCGAAGTCGTCGCGGACGCCGCGCACGGCGCCCGCCGGGGTCTGCACGACCGGGTACTCGGTCACGGGAAACGCTTCCTTTCCGGGGGTTTTCAGGAGATGCGGGAGAAGGGCGCCCACTGCTTGATGGCGAACTTCGACCCGGTGCGCTCGACCTCGGCGGCGCCGTGCCCGCCGAAGTGCGCGGGGAAGACGAGCGCGTGGTTTTCGGCGGCGTGGCCGAGCAGTTTGTGCCGGGTGGCCCGGGACTCGGCCGGGTCCTCGCAGAAACAGGAGTTGGTGTCCGGTTCCAGGATCTGCAGCGGCGTGTGCACCAGGTCTCCGACGAACAGGGCCCGGTCGCCGCCGGAGTCCAGGGTGAGCACGGACGAGCCGGGGGTGTGCCCGGGAGCCGGCTCGAGCCGGAGGTTCTCGTCGATCCGGTAGGACTGCTCCCACAGGTGGGTCAGGCCGGCCTCGTGGACCGGGGTGACGCTGTCCTCGAAGACGTTCTGGTTGCCGCGCCCCAGCACGGGCTTCCGCTCGTTGGCCGGGTCCCAGAACTCGAAGTCCCGCCGCGTCATCAGGTACGTGGCGTTCGGGAAGGTCGGCACCCAGGTGCGGCCGTCGAGGCGGGTGTTCCAGCCGACGTGGTCGATGTGCAGGTGCGTGTTGACCACGATGTCGACGTCCTCGGGCCGGACCCCGGCGGCGGCGAGGTTGCCGAGGTAGCCGGTGTCCCGGCGGCTCCACACCTTGGCGTACGGCCGGTCCTTGTGGTTGCCGACGCCGGTGTCGACGAGGATCGTGCGCCCCTCGCTGCGCAGCAGCCAGGACTGGATCGCCGAGTGGCACTCGTCCGTCTCCGGGTTCCAGAAGTCGGGCGCCAGCCGGCCGCGATGCTCGTCCCACGAGCCGTCGGGGCTGTCCGGGAAGAACTGGCCCGGGGTCAGCTCGACCGAGCCGTAGTACTCCTTGATGCGGGTGACGGTGACATCGCCCAGGGTGATCTGCTCCGGGTGCTGGTTCATGGGGTCCGTCCTCGGGTTTGGGGGCAGGTGGCCGAATGAGACCGAGCCTGGACACGGGGGCGCGCACGAACCACTCCCGGGGCGTCCTACCCCTCGCAGGGTGTGGCAGGGATCGGGGCGCGCCCCGGATACTGGGGCAATGGACGGACCTGGCCCGCTCGGCGACTTCCTGCAGGCCCGGCGGGCGCGGCTGCGACCGGAGGACGTCGGTCTGCGCGACCTCGGGCCCCGCCGGCGCGTGGCCGGGCTCCGGCGCGAGGAACTGGCCCAGCTGGCGGGCGTCAGCGTCTCGTACTACACGCGGCTGGAGCAGGGGCTGTCCCGCGGGGCCTCGGCCGAGGTGCTCGACGCAATCGCCCGCGCTCTGCTGCTCGACGAGCACGAGCGAGGGCACCTCGACCGGCTCGCCGGCGCCGCCCGCCGCACTCCCCGCACGCGCCGCTCTCGGCCCGAGAAGCTCGCCGGCGAGACGCGTGACCTCCTCCGCGCGGTGGACGGCGTCCCGGCGTTGGTGCTCGGCCGGCGTACGGACGTGCTGGCGTGGAACACCCTCGGGCACGCCCTGCTGGCCGGCCACCTGGACTTCCACAGCCCGGACGACCTGGCGGGGCGGCCGAACATGAGCCGGATGCTGTTCCTGGATCCACACTGCCGGGAGCTGTACACGGACTGGAAGCGCAAGGCCCGCGCGGTGGTCGGCAACCTGCGGATCACCGTCGGCCGGCACCCGCACGACCCCCTGCTCGCGGAGCTGATCGGCGAACTGACGATGAAGAGCCCGGAGTTCGTCGCACTCTGGGGCGACCACCGCGTGGCCCCCTGCGACGCCGCGTCCTACGAACTGCACCATCCCGTCGTCGGCACGGTGACCGTGACCCAGCAGACACTGTCGATCACCCGCTCACCGGAACAGGTGCTGATCGTGTGCACCACCCCCGCCGGCTCCCCCTCCGCGGAGGCGCTCGCCCTACTCCGCCAGACGAGCGGCGACCGCTGCTTCGTGCACGATTCCGGCAGCTGTCACCGATGGGCCCGGGAACTTCGTGATAGCGCCGGGGACACCGCCTCCGTTCGAGTGGGCGAGAGAATCCGAAAATTAGCGGCATCCGCCTGCGGTCAATACTCGGCTCCATGTCGACACCCTCGCCTGGCACGCTGGAACACCAGGAACTCGGCGGGACTCACGCGACCGTCGGCGTCGGTGTCGGCGATGGCCAGGAACGCCTCGGCGAGCGCGCCGAGCCCGGCCTGCGCAGCATCGGGGTCGTCGGCCAGCGAACCGGTCGACGCGATGAACTGCTCGCGGGAGATGGCGTCGCCCCCGCCGGGGATGTGGGGCAGGTGCAGCTCACGCCAGATGCGCAGGTAGGCGTCGATGATGGTCTGCTCCTGCGGCGAGCCGGGAGCATGGCCGAGGGCTTCGGCGGCACGCCGGCCCGGTGGTCGGGTGAAGTCGGTTCGATCAAGGTGCGGCGTTCGGTGAGCTGTGCGTGTCCAGCGGCTTCGCGCATGGACACGACCGGGGCCACGCAGGCGTCGCTCCCTCCGCCGTCGGATGCCACGGCACCCAGGGGCACCGCCGACTCAGCGGTGCCCCTCAATTCGAACGGGCTGCCAGCGGTGTGGCCGGGACCGCCGGCTCGCTGACGAGGGACCGGAGGTCATCGTCCCTGGAGTCGGACCGAGGCGCCGGGACGGTGGCCTCCTCGCCTGTGAACACCTCGCCCTTGGGCACCGGCAGGGGCAGCACGCCCGCCGCATAACCCGCCTGCATGTACACCTGCGTGTCGTGCAGGATCCGGTTCATCAGCGCGACCGCGTCCTCGTCGGGGTCGGTTTTCCGGGTGGCGGCGAGGAAGGCCGCCCACCACGGCACCTGCCCGCCCAGCGTCGACGACGCGTTCACGTCGATCGGCGCGAGGACAGTGGCGACGGCGCCGCCGATTTCGGCGGGTGTCGGCGTGGTGGCGCCGTTGAGCGCCGCGTCGATCAGCTTCGCGAGGAGCGGGTTGTCCTCGACGCTGACAGCCAGTCCGGGGTCGCGGGCCACGGTCTGGTCGGCGTTCGTGTCGGAGGCCGGCGGGACGCGGCTGACGTACGTGACGCGGTGGAGCACGCGCCACGGCTTGTCGTCGGAGCCTCGCACGCCCCGAAGCGCGACGGCGTCGGGGTCGCTGCTGAGGTCCAGCCAGTTCTGGTCCACCACCTTGTCCAGCAGCGTGCGCTTGTTGCCCGCCGAAGGCGGCAGGTAGAACGTCATGAACCGGTAGGTGTCGACCTTCCCGGGACACGGTGTGTCCGTGTAGGTCTTCGCGACCGGGTCGTACCCCTGCAGCATCGGGTCGCAGTTGTTGGTCACGGTCAGGGCGAGACTGTCCGTGTCGGCGCCGGTCTTGCCGATCTGGACCTTGATCTGACCGCCGAACAGCGCGTCGACCGTACCGTAGCCACCGATCTGCGGCGTCTTCAGCTCGAACGAGACTTGGATCCCCGTGAGATGGGTGTAGTCACGGAGGCCGATGTACGTGCGCTCGTGGGTGGCCGAGAACTGCTCGGTCTCCGCGCGCAGTCCACCGCTCGCCGTCCACACGTACCGATTGGCGATCCCCCGGCTCGGCTGGGCGAACCGGCCGCTGTTGGCCACGTCGTAGAACGGGCTCCCCGCCCGGTCGGGCAGTTTCCGCCCGCCCAGCGGCGTCCGGCCCAGCGACTCCGCGTTGAACTGGGTGAAGTAGGTCTGTGCCCTGCTGTCGGCCCTTGCTATGTCGGCCGCGAGAGCGTACGCCTCCTCGGGTTTGAAGTAGCTGCCCCGCGCCTGGTCGGCGCCGGGGTAGTCGAGGTCGTTTTCCAGCCCCACCTTGCCGTCCAGCGTCCCGTTCTTGACGTAGCTGGTGTCGATCCGGAACATGATGATGTTGCGGTCCCTCGTGTGCAGGTTGGGCCGCACCACCTTGCCCACCATCGTCCCGGTGCCGCGCAGGCGGGCGGCGTAGACGTCCGCGGTGAGCGACTCGACCACCGCATAACCGAAGTTGGTCGGCTGGTACCGGCGTCCCACCGCGAGGTTGACGTAGGGCTCCCCGGTCTCCCAGGCACCACGCAGGCCGAGTGAGTCGGAGACGGTCTTGGTCCACGAAGACACGTACTTCTCGTCCTCCTGGGTCGCCAGGTCCAGGAGCGACTTGTGCTGCACGCCGATCTTCAACTCGCCGCGGTAGCGTTCGACGGAGTCGTCACCGGACTTGGTCTTGACCTTTCCCAGGATCAACCCGGCCCTCACGTCGACGCTCGTCTTGAACGAGCGGTAGTCCGACGAGGTGAGGGTGAGCGTGGTCGTGTCCGCCTGCTCCAGCTTCACCGTGGTGGCGTCCAGGTAGGAGTTGTAGCCGAAGACGCTCAGGTACAGCGGGCGCGACAGGTTCTCGCTCGGCACCGGTGGGGCGCCCTCGATGTAGCCGACGAGCGTGGGGTTGGTCTGCATCGGTCCGATGTAGACCAGATCGAGTTCGCCCAGGCCGTAGCCGGTGAACCGGTGCAGCGCCGGGGTCGTGGCGAAGTACGCCCGGCGCAACGCGGAGTACCGCGTGCCGTCCGGGTAGGTCCCCACCGCGGAGTACTCCACCGCGGCGGTGTGCCCGCGCAGCGTCTTCTGGAAGTCCGTCACCGGGCCGTCGTACACGTTGCGCACCTGCGGTCCCTCGTCCGCGACGGGGGCGAGAGACGGGACGTAGACCGGATTCGTACTGCCGGCCATCGTTCCGTTGGCACCGCCCGCGGTCGCGTCGTCGAGCGTGCCGTCGAACGGCCAGTAGGCGTTCAGCCCCGGCTCGTCCGCCGTCAGTCCGCGGTACATCGTGTCGGCCAGCTGGTCGGCGGTCCGTGCCATCCCCCACAACCGCACCTCGGCGAGGTTCCCGGTGAAGCCGCCCGCGATGGCCTGCTGGTCGAGGTAGCCGCCGATGGTGCACTGCTGGGCGGCTTTCAGGTATCCCCGCTTGTCCGCCGCCGGGGTGGTCACCCCGATCTCGACACCGTTGCCGTAGCAGGTGAGCGTGGCCAGCTCGCCGAGCGCCGCCCACAGGTCGTCGTGGGTCAGGGCGAAAGTGTTGTGCGACACCGTATCGGTGGCGGTCTTCCCTTCGTCCTCACCGAACCACCACGCCGCGGACACGCCGTCGTCGGTGTCGGCCTGCTGAAGACCCCTCCTCGCCTTCCGCACCCCCGTGGCGTCGAGCGCCACCGACCAGAACCGCAGTCCGGTGATGGTGCCCCGGAACGGACGCTGCGACTCGATCGCGAGGGGCCCGGTCGCCGGATCGGCCGGCCTGCCGAGCCCCACGCAGATCGGGGCGTCCGACTGGACCGCCTGGGCCGCGGTGCCGTCGAATTCGACGTGCTTCATCCCTGAGAACGCGCCGTCGACGTACATGGTCGCAGTGCACCGCGTCTTCGCACTCTCGGTCGTGACGGCGAAGGTGACCGCGATGTGATGCGGTTTTCCGTCGGTCACCTTGGTCTTCTTGCTCTCCACGGAGAACGACTTGCGCTTCTCGGATCCCCCTTCGACCATGAAGTAGCAGAACGGCTTGCCCTGGTGGTCCACCGCCAGCCGGAACGCCGGTTTGCCCTTGTCGTCCTCCCACTGGGAGACGACGGTCTGGCCGAAGTGCGCAGTGTGCTTCATCTGCACCCATGCCTCGATCGTGGCCTGCTCCCCGATCGTCAGCCCGGCCGGCGACGAGCACACGCCGTACTCCAGCCCGTTCCCGAACCCCGACGGGTTGAGCGACAACGCACCGGGTGCCCGGTAGACCGCCGCCAGGTGGTTCCAGTGCGTGGACAGCAGGAAGGCACTCGCCTCGACGGCCGGCGTGCCGCCGATACCGGCGACCATGCTCAGGAAGACACCGCAGGGATCCGCGGTCACGGTCTGGCTCGTACTGGTCTGCAACTTGCCGTCGTACGTGCCACCGGTGGCGAGCGCGCTGTTCTTGTAGGGGCCGGTGGTCGCCTCGTCGAGCTTCCAATAGCAGTAGAGGCCGTCCAACTGCCCCGGCAGGGAGGTGCGCATCGTCGCTTGCAGTTCGGCCTGGTCCCGGGCGGCGTTCCAGTACCGCACCTCGGCGATGCTGCCGAACATGCTGACGTTCGTGGTGTCGGCGGTCCCGATCGTGACGGTCGGCGCGTCGGTTCCCCTCGGGTACAGGGTGACGCCGGTCGTCGTCTTCGCCACCTTTCCGTCGACGTAGAGCGTCAGCGTCCACTTCTGGTCGGCGAGCTCACCGACGACCGCGACGTGCGACCAGATGTCGGCGGGTAACGCGTCCGGACCGGACAGCACGGCCTCGGCGGCGGCGCCCACGGTGCCGACCCGGTAGCCGAAAACGGGGGTGCTCGTCTTGTCGAGCGCGAGCCGGCACTGGGGAACGGCCGGTACCGCGATATCCACCACCTGCACGACACTGCCGTACCCGGACCCGCTCGCGGGGCACGGCGGACCGGCGGGCCGTACCCAGGCCTCCCAGGTGAACCCGTTCGTGGCCGCGGGCCCGAACTTTTCGGCGGCCGAAACGGTGACGTACGCACCGATGACCCCGGTGCCCGGGGTGTACGGCCCATAGCGCAGGGCCGGTGCGCCGGTCGTGCCGAGGACGTACGACGGGGTGACGCCGGTCGGCGCCGGCTCTTGCGGACCTTCGTAGCTGATCACCCGGGACGCGCTGCCCGAGGTGGGGCACGCCCAGGCCTCGATGGTCCAGCCCCGGCCGGGCACCAGCCTGCCCACCGTGCTGGGCACCGTCACCCCGCTGGCGCCGTCGAGCTGCAGCGCGGACGGCGTCTTCGCGTGCTGCCACTGCCCGTTCCGGCCGGCCACCACCGCCGCCTTGGGGGTGTTGACAACCGACGTTCCGGTCGTGCCCGGCGGAATCCACGGCATAACGGCGGTCAACGCCTGCATCGACCGGCCCGGCGGCTCCGGGGCAGACGATGCGACGGAGCGCTGCTGGACGATCGCCGCGACCGGCGAACCGGCGCTGAGCGTGCCGGCCGGGGCCGGGACCAGCAGGTCGAACAGGACGCAGCCGCCACGCAGGTTTAGCGGCGCGGTCGCGTCCTGGTTCGCCACGGCGCCCTCGACCTGGTCGGCCGAGACGAACGTGAACACACCGGCCAGCGCCTGGCTGTCCTTCAGGGCGGCGACCAGGCCGGTTTGGTCGCGAGGCACGTCGGGGACGGTGATCGGCGACCCCGGCACCGTGACGGAGATGTTGCAGCTCGCGGGCTCCCCGTTGGACGCTGCCTGCACGCTGACCGCGGACGCCCTGTCCGGCGCGGCGAAGAGCAGGATCGTGCCCGCCGACGTCGAGAGCGAGAAGATCGGCGTGTCCCCAGCGGCGGCCTCGTACGAGTACGCCGCGGATGCCGCGTCACCGGACAGGATCGGCGCGAGGGCGGCGGTGCCGGTGGGCACGTCCGCCCACGTCTGCTGGGCGGTGCCTGCGGTGCCCAGGCTGAACGACACGGTCAGCGTCGTCGTCTCGCCTTGCACGGGGCCGACCGTGACCGTGGACAACGGCGTGTCCGGCCGGTGGGAGACGAGGGTGAGGACTTCGCCACCCCCGACCGGCAGCCGGGTCATCGGCAGCTTGCCGCCGATGTCGAAGAACTCGACGTCACCGGACTGCACCGCCGGGTCCGCCGGGTCGCCGGACGTCACCCCGTCGAGCACCCGCACCATCGTCGCCGCGTCGCGGGGCACGCCATTCCACGTTTCGGCAGGCAGTGCCGCGCCCGGGCCGTAGTCGACGGTCACGGTGCACAGGTCCGGGCTCGGGCCGTCGGCGACCGCGACCGCGAGTCCGTTCAGCAGGGTTCCCGGCCGGCCACCGATCAGGGTCGTCGTTCCGGGGCTCCCGACGGTCGCGGTCCACGGCAGTGCGGCCTCGACCCGGGTGACCGTCGGGTCGTACTGGGCGACCAGGAACTGACCGCCGGCCGGCTTCGCGCGCTGTCCGGCGAAGTAGCAGTGCACCAGGCCGTCCGCACCGTTGAGCAGGGATGGGGTCGCGGACGGTTGCGGCCGGCCCAGCAGCATCGAGACGATCGTGCTGGTGCCCGTGGCCAGCACCGCCTGCTCCGGCACCGGGTAGTCGGCACTGCCGGTGCCGGCGACGAACTTGCCGTCCGTGAACGTGCCGTCGACGGGTTGGCAGGCCGCCGGCGGGCCGGCCGGGATGGTGCCCTGCGGCAGCACGCCGAAGTCGTAGACCGCCAGCGCCTGGGGCAGGCCGGCCGCCTCGTTGGCGACTGGCACGGCAACGGCGAGCCGGGCGGCACGGCGCAGGTGCGTCGTCGTTCCACCGCTGACCGCAGCCTTCTCCAGCTCCTCGAACACGGTCATCGCGACCCCGTTCACCGGCGTCAGCGGCACGGTCGTGGTCGGCGTCACGGCCGCCGTCAGCGGGAAGCTGAGGGTCTTCGCCCCGCCCGCGGAGAAGTCGACGCCGCCGGAACTGTCCTTCGGGTACGACACGATGCTCAGGTTCTGGTTGCCCGGGTCGCTCGAAAGCCCGGCGATGTGCCAGCGCATCCGGTCGGGGTCGTCCGTGGGCACCAGCGCGACGTCGAACCCGCCGGACACCGGGATGGACAGCGGCAGCTCGATCGTGGGCTCCAGGAACGGCTCCCCCACCAGGTTGCGCGAACCGAGCGTGTCACCGGGGCCCGCGGGCACGTCACGACGGCCGCTGCGCTGATAACGCACCTCCCAAGCCCGCCGCAGCGCCCAGGTGCCACTGCCGTCGGCCGCGGCTTGTGTCTCGACCAGGATGAAGCGGTCGAGGTAGAGGCTGCCGGTCTTGGACCGGCGGAAGACGGACACGTAGTCGCCGTCCGTCACGACCCGGAAAGGGGCGTCGGCGGGCGCGGGCTTCGCGGCGATCGGCGGGACGGTGATCAGGTCCGCGCCGCACAACCGCAGCTGCGGCTCGCGGTCGGCCGACTGCCGCGACGGGTCATCGGCGTGGCCGGCCTCCACCATCGGCAGCTCGTTCCAGCCGAGCCACTCGGCAGGCGAGCCGGTGGGCGCGCCCACCGCGAGGACGTTGAAGTACAGAGTGTGCACCCCCACCCATTTCTGCCGGGCGAAGAGCAGGACCGTGCCCCGCACCGTGATGCTGACCGGATCGATGAGGGTAATACCGTTGCAGTCGTCGGACGGCCACGTCTGATCGTCATTCGGCACGGCTTTGTCCCGTCTGGGCTGGGGGTCAGGAATCGGCCAGCTGGAGGTAGCGGAGCGTGGTGTAGCCATTGGGGTCCGAATAGATCTGGGAGGCCAGGACCTTGCCTCCTGCCGCGACCCCGAGCAGACCCTGCAGCTCGATGTCCGTCGGACTGACGACGGTGATCACGTGACTGATCGGCGCGGTCTCGTTGCCGCCCATCGCGGGACCGCCGGCCGGGTTCAGGTCCATGACCTGGTAGACCAGCCGTTCGGTCTGCGTGATGGGAGTGCTGGTCGTGAGGTTGTTCAGCCGGGCGACTATGAACGCGTTGGAGCCGGCCGAGGTCGCGAGCCGGCCGCGCACGTTCGCGTCGATCGCGTAAGTGCCTGCGTGCGGTAGGTGGACGATGAGTGGCGTGTCGGTCCAGGCGTTCGGCAGCAGGGTGATCTGCGTGGCCAGGGCGGCGACGCCGTCCTTCGGCGCAACCTCGGCCGGTGCCGGGCCGACGTCACCCCCCACCGCCGCGGTCGTTCCGGACATCACCAAAACCGCCGCCAGAACAATCGAACCAGTGCGCAGGAACCGCATGCTTCCTCCACGGACACGATGGGCAGGACATCCCCTCGAGCAGTTGTAGCGCCCCTGGACCGGGGAAGTAAAGCAGGCAACCCGAAAGAGCTATAGAACAATTTTCGAATAATTATCAAGGACAAGATCAGCCGATTGTGCATAGTTTCGTCCGGTCGACGGACGGTTCCCGTTCACGGCCGACGGGACGTCCGGAGAGGTGGCACGCCCCAGCCGACGGCAGGCTCCCCGGGTGGGCACCACACGGGCACGGAAAACTTCATGACAAAAACTGGACATTTACGGAGCTGACCGAATTATTGGGTAGACTTGTTCGCCAGCTTGGCCGGATCCGCGATCCGGCGGGGTTGATTCCTGACAAATGGAAGCCATTGAAATTTCTCCTGCGAATCGGCGAAATGGTTCACCGCTGTCGCCGAGCGCTCGAGGCCGGCCGGCCCGGATGTCCCGGCGGGGTTCAGGGGGCGATGCCGACGGTGTGCCCGGCCGTTTCGCCCTGCGGTGCGCCGCTGACCAGCGCGGTCTTCACGATCGTCACATCAGTTGTTCGCGGGCACGCCGGTGGCGCGGCGCATGAACGCGTCGAAGGTGCGGTTGGGCTGCGCGCCCGGCCCGGGCAGCGGCCGGACACCCCCGGCCTGGGGACGGCTATGGGCGACGCCGTGCTGGGCGGGGTGCTGGCGGGCGTGGTGCAGCGGCCCGGCGAGAGGTGGACGATCGACCGGCCGCCGAGGCGGCGATGTCGCGGGCCACGTTCCTGCGCCGGTTCACCGCTCGGACCGGGACGACGGTGGTCACGATGGAGCCGGAGCCTGGGCCCAGCATTTCCGGTCTGGCGTCAGCCGCCGGCATCTGTCCCGGTTACCGGACGCACCGGAAGCGCTCGGCCGAGAACACGGAATCGTGTCCGGCAAGGTCCGCAGTGTCGACGAGTTCGTCGCGATCGAAGCAGCGGCTGCGGCCCCGACCACCCGATCGCTCGTCAGCGGCTGAGGCGGAGCGAAACCTCCTCGCCGAACATGCCTACGCGTCCGGAGTCAGCTTGATGCGCTGCAAGGCCGCGACGGTCCGCTCGTAGCGCATCGCGAGCGGATGACCGGAGCCGGTCCGGGCGTACGGGCGCAGGATTGCCAAGCTATCGCCGAGCGCGGCGATCGCACCTGCGCGGTCCTGCCCGCTCATCCGCGTCGCAGCCGTTGCAGACATTTGCGCCGCCAAGCGGGGTGCGTGCACGCCTGCGTTGTATTCGAGCAGTTCCCGGTCGATGACCGTGGCTTCGGCGGCGGCCGCGACCGCCACGGCCATGTCGTTTCCGATCGCGGCGCAGTTCGCGAGACCTCGCAACGCGGCGGCGAGGTCCGCCCGGTGTCGCCGGGGATTCGCCGCGGCGAGCTTGCGGTAGCGAGCCACGCCATCCCTGATCAGCTTCATACCGAAGTCCAGGTCTCCCAGTTCGACGTGGAGCCGCCCGACCAGGCCCAGGTCCCGCGCGAGATCCGGAGCATGCCGATCCGGGTTGCGCGTCATCAGCTCGCGCCGCAGCGCGAGTGCGCGGTTCGCCGGGATGATCGCCTCGCTGGTCGGGTGTGCCGCCTGCCGTACCGTTGTCGCAACGACGAAGTACGAATTGGCCAGATTGCTTCGGCAGAGCTCGGCATCGGGATCGAAAGGCGCGGTTTCCCAGGTCCGGATCGCCGAGCGGGCGGCGACGAGGGCCTCGGCTGGCCTGCGCATTTCGAGCAGGGATATCGCGAGGTTCGTCAGAGCCCAGGCCAGCCGCATCGGGTCCCCACCCCCGTCATCGGCCGCGAGCGCGCGATACAGCGCCACGGTTTCCTCACTCACGCAGAGCCCCTCGTGGTGGAGTCCGACGTCGTACAGGCGGATCCCCAGCCCGATCAGGTCTTTGCCGAGGCTGGGCAGTTCACGAGCGGATTCCGCCACGACGGCAGCCCGGCGAAGGGCAACGCATTCCCTGGCTTCACGAAGTGCTCCGTGCGGATCCCCGGCAGCGGCGCGGCAGTCGGACGCCACGTGCAGCGCGTCGGCCAACGTCGTGATGTGCTGATCCGACGCCTCGGCGAGCCGCCGGGACAAGGCGACGGCCGCGCGCACCAGCCGAAGCGCCTTCTTCAGGTCACCGAGCAATTTCGTGCGATAGGCGAGCCGGCAGAGTTCGACGGCGAGCAACGGTTCGAACTCCACCGGCTCCCGCTTGACGAGCCTGCGGTAGCAGACCACCGCCTCGCTTCCGGCGTGCACCGCGGCCGAAAGCCGGCCGAGGTCGCCGTAATCCTGCGCGAGTACTCCGAGTGCGTCGGCCAAGGCAGCTTCCGGGGCTCCGGAATCGCGGAGTTCGTGAACGAGGGCCGCCAGTTGTGCGCAGCTCGTTCGCCGGAACGAACGCGGAACCGGGATGCACAGGAGATCGTCACCGGCCGGGGTGGGGATGAGCTCCGCCAACGCGGCGTCGAGCTCGGCGGTCGGGACCGCGTCGGCCACCAATGCCCTGATCATCACCGGGGCGAAGGTGTGTCCGCGCACCAGGCCGAGAACCGTCTCCAGGCGGTCGGGATGACTGCTGACCGCCCACGCGAGCGTCGACGCGAGGTCCGCCGCGCCGTCACGGTCTCCCGACAGGGCGACCGACAACTCGGGTTCGCAGGCCAGGGTCCTCAAGATCAGGTGTCCGAGCAGCAGCCGTGGCACGGCATCGGAGATGCCTGGTGCGTCGGCCGGGAACCGCTCGTCGACCCAGTCGCGAATGCCGGCGAGCACGTCCGAAGGCGTGGTCGCGAACCGTCGCAGCCGAGCCAGCGACCGGGCCGGCGGCTCGAGGGCGTGCACCGTGACGATGTCACCGATCGCGAGTTCACTCCTGACCGAGGCGGGCAGCCGCGGATCCGCCTCCGCCGTCCACCCGGCCACTTGAATGCTCCACAACGCGGTCATGAGCTCCGCGACCGACATGGTTCGCGCGGCGAGGGAACCGGGCCGGTCAAGCACGGCGAGCATCGCCCGGCACAGGAGCACGACGATCGCGTCGTGCACGTCGCCGGCCGGAACGAACGCTTCGGACGGCGGCGGCACGTTCCATGCGGCCGCGTAAGCCCGTACTGCTTCCTCGAACCAACGGAGCCGGTCGGACGCCCGACCGATCGGGCCGAGGCGGACAACCAGGGCCCGGCTCACCGCGGACCTCGCCGCGTCCAGCACATCGACGTGGCTCCGGAGCCGGTCTGGGTCACGCACGCACAGCACCAGCCGTACCCGGACCCGGGCGGAGGCGAGACTGTCGACCAGCTCGGCCAAGTCCCGGCGACGGTCAGCGTCGGTCACGACGACGAGGCAGGGTTCACCGCATTCGTCGATCGCTTCGACCAGGCCGGCCACTCCGGCAGCGCGGCCGCAGTACCACTCCGGGGGGAGTTTCCTGGCCAGTTCGATCGCCAAGCGCTTCTTTCCGGCCCCGTCGAAACCGGCCACGACAGCGATCCAGCTTTCGCCGCCCTCGTCCGTGCACCACCGGATCAGCGTCCGCAGCTCGGCGCTCCTTCCCCGGAAGGGAGCCGGGCAGTGCGCCGCCGAGAGCCATTCCATCAGGCACGACGCCGATCCCGCGCCACGGCCGGGTGCCGGCGGTTTCGGCAGTCCGAGCAGCCGCGGCAGGAGCCGCTCCCGGGTCAGCCGAGCGGCACGTGCGCGCAATCGCACCTGCCGCAACGCCAGAGCGATGTGGGCGAGCACGGCGGCGCCGAGCGCCGCGAAGATCCAGGCCGCAGGATGGTCGCCGGTGACAAGGTTCGTCATCAGGCCGATGACGACGCCGAACACGATCGGCGCCACCGAGTCCACGGTACCCGGCCGGGCTCGTACCGTTTTTTTCACGCGGGCATTATCACGCAGCCATGATGGTCTCGTACGCAGCCAGGGACTCGCCCCTGCATCAACTCGGCCTCACAGATCAGGGACTCTGATCAAGCTCCCCCTTTCGCCGAACCGGGCTTCCACGTCCATGATCATCCGCGCGCCATGGTTTGGGGCACCGGGTTCGGGGTACTTGCGCAGTCCGCGCTCATTGATCACCCCAGACCATCGAGGACGAGCATGCCTGAGCCGACAACGCCCGAGCCGCTGCCGGCCGAGCTGCGTGCGCTGGCCGCCGACGCTGAAGCGCTCGCGGCGCGCACCGCGGAGGTGGCCGCCCGGCTGGAGACCGCACCCGACGGGCACCTGCAGCGCCTCGCCCGGCCCATCGCGAAGGCGACGCACGACCTGAGCGACTACGCCGAAGAGGTTTCCCGGACGGCCGAAGACCTGGCCCGGGTCAGGGTGGCCCGCGACCCCGGCCTGTGCGACGTTCCGTGGGGCGTCTGCCCGACCCACGGCGTCACGCTGCACTCGAGCGGAGGACGCGCCTGGTGCACCGATCCTGGCTGCGCCGGCGCGTGGGACTACGACCGGCTTCACACACCATGTGCGGAGCCGGTCACCGCGGTGGTGACCGATCAGGACGGCGCGACCGCGAGGCTGTGCGAAGCCCACGCGCGGGACGCGAGCGACCGGCTGGCCGACTGCACCGTCTCCCGTCTGGATCACCAGGACTCCGACGACTGAACCGGCACCGCCATCGCGGCTCGGCGCATGCTGTTCTCCAGCCTTGTAGTGACAAGCAGTGGCACGGTGGCCGGGGGACGCGTGGAATCACTACGCTGCTTGAGCTGGCCTCTGCCCTCGGTCAAGTCCGCCGTGAACGGTCGGTGCCGACGCAGGCCGATGCCGCCAAGAACCCGTCGTTCAAGGCAGGCGACCCCGGGCTCTTCCACGCTCCACGACCAGCGACCTGCTCAAGGCCCAGCACCAGCAGCGCCCGCCGGGGACTGTCCGCCGGCCTCTTCGGCTGCTTCGCGCGCCGCGCTTGCCGGTAGACCGCCATCGGACTGCTGCGGCAGCAACTGCGCGACGGCGTCCGGGTCCACTGTGTGGTGCAGGAGGCCGGTTCGGCCGTCAATGTCATCCCCGATCGGGCGGCGGCCGAGTGCATGATCCGCTGCGACACCATCGCCGAAGTCGACGAGGTGTGGGCGCGGGTCCGCCGGTGCTTCGAGGTCGGCGCGCTCGCGGCCGGGACCACCGTGGACTTCACCACCCAGCCGTCGCTGTACCGCGAGTTCCGGCACGACCCGGACCTGGCCGCGCTGTTCGAGACCCACGCGAAGACGGTGGGCCGCACGTTCCCGGACTACCCGGACAAGCTCTTCGGCTCGACCGACATGGGGAACGTCTCGCAGGTGATCCCCGCGCTGCACCCGATGCTGTCGTTCGACCTCCCGGCGGAGGACGGGAACCACACCGCCGCCTTCGCGGCCGCGGCCGGTGGCGCGGAAGGCGACCGGTTCGTCCGCGACGGCGGCCTGGCGATGGCGCTCACGATCGCGGACGTCGCGCGGTCCGCACCGATCCGGGCCCGGCTGACGGCCTCCGGGAACTGAGGGAGAACGACCATGGAACCCACTAGGATCGCCACGGCCCCGGCGGAAGCGACCGGACGGGGCAACCGCCGGGCGCTCGTCGCCGGCAGCATCGGCAACGCCGTCGAGTTCGTCGACTGGGCGGTGTACACGACGTTCTCGTCCGTCTTCGCGCACCACTTCTTCCCCCCGGGCAACGACAGTGCGGCGCTGCTGTCCACTTTGGCCATCTTCGCCGTGGGTTTCGGCGTGCGGCCGATCGGCGCCGCGATCATGGGCGCCTACGCCGACCGGCACGGCCGCAAGAAGGGCCTGGTGCTCACGATCGGCCTGATGGCCGCGGCGACGTTCGTCATCGGGGTCTCGCCGTCCTACGCCCAGGCCGGCCTCGCGGCGCCGATCATCCTGGTGCTCGCGCGCCTGGCGCAGGGCTTCGCCGCGGGGGGCGAATTCGGTGCGGCGTCGGCCTTCCTCGTGGAGTCCGCCGGCCCCGGTCGCCGCGCGTTCGCGGGCTCGTGGCAGCAGGTCTCGGTCGGCGCCGGGATCCTCGTCGCCTCGGGCATGGGCGCGATCGTGACGTCGGCGCTGCCCCGGCAGGCGGTGGACAGCTGGGGCTGGCGCCTGGCGTTCGTGGTCGCCTCCCTGTTCGGGCTCGTCGGGCTCTGGCTGCGCCGCTCGGTGGCGGAAACGGCGTCGTTCCGCCACGTTCGCGGCGACCGGCGCAACGCCCTCGTGACGATGCTCCGGCAGCACCCGAAGGCGGCGCTGCGCGTCTTCGGCCTCAACATCGCCGGCGTCGTGCTCTACAACATGTGGCTGACCTACTTGCCCACCTACGCGGCCGTGTCCACGCACATCCCGCTCAACCAGGCGCTGCTGGCCAACGTCATCGGGCTCGTCGTCTTCGTGGTCCTGCTGCCGTTCGCCGGGATGCTGTCCGACCGGCTCGGCCGCAAGCCCACCCTGGTGACGTTCGCCGGCGGGTTCCTGCTGCTCGCGTGGCCCGCGTTCCGGCTGCTGAACGGGGACTTCCGGCTGCTGCTGCTCGTCCAGGTCGCCGGGCTCGTCCTGCTGCTCGGCTATTCGGCCAACGTCGCGGCCGTCATGGCGGAGCAGTTCCCGCCGGAGGTCCGGGCGACCGGCATCGGTCTCCCCTACGCGTTGTCGGTCGCGGTGTTCGGCGGCACCGTCCCGTACCTCACGACGTGGCTGACCACCCACGGGCTCGGGAGGTGGGTGTGGCTGTACTGCGCGATCGCCGCCGCGATCGGCCTGGTCGTCTACCTGACGATGCCCGAGACGAAGGACAAGGCCATCGACTGACGGGTCAGTCGATCGTCAGCACGACCTTGCCGAAGCGGTCCGGGCTCACCAGCCGTTCGTGGGCCCGGGCCAGGTCGGCCAAGGGGAACACCGAGTCGACCACGGGACGCACCTTCCCGGCGGCGAGCCAGGCGAGGACGTCGGGGACTTCGCGGAGGTCCCCGGCGTGCGCCCCGCGGAAGTCGATCTCGTGGCGGTAGAGGCTGTACAGGTCGATCTCGGCGCGTGGACCCGAGTGCGAGCCCATGCCGATCAGCCGGCCGCCGGGGCGCAGCGCCCGGATGGACTCCTGGATCGTCGCGCCGCCCGCAGAGTTGTGCACGAGGTCGACGCCCCGCCCGTCCGTCAGCGCGCGGACCGCCGCGCCGAATCCGGTCACCTGCCGGTAGTTCACGACTTCGTCGGCGCCGATCCCCCGCAGCAGGTTTCGCTTGTCGTCGGTGCCGGTCGTGGCGATGACCCGCGCGCCGAGGGCGTGGGCGAGTTGCACCGCGGCCGTGCCCACGCCGCTTCCGGCGCCGACGACCAGGGCGGTCTCGCCGGACCGCAGACCGCCGCGCGTCACCAGCATGTGCCACGCCGTGAGGTACGCGAGCAGGCTCGCCGCCAGGTCGACGTAGGTCAAGGACTCGGGCGCGGGGACGGCGTTGCGGGCCGGGACGGCGAGGTATTCGGCGTACGTGCCGTCGGTGTGCTCGCCGAGGAACTTCAGTTCGCGGCAGCGACTGTCCACATCGGACTTACAGGCGTCGCACGCGCCGCAGCCCAGCATGGGCAGCAGGACCACGCGCTGCCCCACCTCGACGTTCGTGACCGCGCTGCCGACCTCCGCGACGTCTCCGGCGCCTTCGACACCGAGGATGATCGGGAACGGCGGTTGCTCGGCGAACTTTCCGTCCCGGACGAGCACGTCGGCGCGGTTGAGCCCGGCGGCCCGGAGCCGGACCAGGACCTCCCCCTCGCCGATCGGGGGACGCGGCACGTCGTCGATCTCGACGACTCCGGCTTGCCTGACGATTGCGGCCTTCATCGTGCTTTCCTTTCTCCAGTGAGCGTTTCGACCTGCCCGGTCGCGGTGACCCGGCCACTGTGGTCACGAACGGAAACCCTGCCGCTGGTGGCGCGCACCACCAGACCTTGGTGGTCGAACAGCGGCGCGACGACGCGGTAGCCGATCGCGGTGGGCGTCACCCCGGTTGCGCGGACGGCTTCCGCCATGGCCAGCGCCTGCAGCGGTCCGTGGACGACCAGCCCCGGGTAGCCCTCGACGTCGCGGGCGTAGTCGCGGTCGTAGTGGATGCGGTGGGCGTTGTAGGTCAACGCCGAGAAGCGGAACAGGACGATGGGATCGACCGGGAACGCCCGCTCGTCCGCTTCGAGCGGCACCGGGGTGGCCGCCGTCGCCGAGGCCGGCGCGGACGCGGCGTCGCGGTAGACGATGTCCTGCTCTTCGACGACCTTCACCTCGCCGTCCTGGCTGATGGTGTGCCGCACGACGACGAAGGTCAGCGGGCCCGACCGCCCCGTCTTGTCCGTCGTCGACACGACTTCGGTGCGCCGGGTCGCGACCCGGCCGACGACCAGTGGCCCCGTCCGCGTGACCCGGCCCCCGGCCGCCATGCGCCGACGGCCCGGCGCCGGGACGATCCCGCGCACGGGGTGACCGTCCGGCCCGAGATCGGCCTGGTGCGGCCGATCGAGCAGGTAGACCCAGTGCCACAGCAGCGGCAGTCCGTCGTTCTCCAGGTCCGGCAGGTCGACGCGGAGCAGCCGGGCGAGGGCCACGGCGGGCTCCGGTTGCAGCACTTCGGTGTGCTCTGTCACGGGGTGACCTCCTCGAATTCGGTGCGGAGGACGTCGTTGTGCTCGCCGAGCCGGGGCACCGGGCCCAGCACCGGCTCCACTTCGTCGATGTCGACCGGAGGCAGCAGCGCCCGGACGGCACCACCAGGGGCCCGGACCCGCTGCCAGCGATCACGCGCGGCGAGCTGCGGATGGTCGAGGAGCTCACCCGGCCGGCGCAGGCGGGCGCACGCGATCCCGGCGTCGCCGAGCAGTGCGACGACTCGGTCGGCGTCGAACGCGGCGAACGCCGACTCGATCAGCGGATCGATCAGGTGGTCGTGGGCGACGCGTTCGGGGTTGTGGGCGAACCGCGGGTCGGCAGCCAGGTCCGGGCGCCGGAGAACGTCCCGGCACAACCGGACCCATTCGCGATCGCTTTGGACGGCCAGGAAGACCTGGTTGCCGTCTCCGGCCTGATAAGGGCCGTATGGGGCGATCGACGCGTGCTTCGCCCCGGTCCTGCGGGTCTCCGAGCCGCCGTAGACGGCGTGGTACGCCGGTTGGACCATCCACTCCGCCAGCGCGTCGAGCATCGCGACCTCGACGGTCGCGCCGACGCCCGTGGCGGCTCGGCGCAGCAGCGCGGTGAGGATGCCAGAGTAGGCGTACATGCCCGTCGCGATGTCCGCGATCGAAATCCCGGCCTTGCTCGGCTGCTCCGGCGTGCCGGTGGCGGTGACGAGCCCGGCTTCGCACTGGATCAGCAGGTCGTAGGCCTTCTTCGCCTGGTACGGGCCGCCGGGGCCGTAGCCCGAGATCGAGCAGTGGACGAGGCCGGGGCGGGCGGCCCGCAGGGTCGCGGCGTCGAGGCCGAGGCGGCCTGCCGCGCCCGGCGCGAGGTTCTGGACCACGACGTCGGCGGCCGCGATCATCGCGTCGAGCACGCGGCGGTCGGCCGGGTCCTTGATGTCCAGCTCGATCGACTCCTTGCCGCGGTTGAGCCAGACGAAGTAGCTGGAGTCGCCGTGGACCGTCCGGTCGTAGCCGCGGGAGAAGTCCCCGGTCCCGGGGCGTTCGACCTTGATGACGCGGGCGCCGAGGTCGGCGAGCTGCCGGGTCGCGAAGGGAGCGGCGACCGCCTGTTCCAGCGCGACGACGGTCGTGCCTTCGAGTGGGAGCATGGAAAGC
Source organism: Amycolatopsis sp. CA-126428 (assembly GCF_002904335.1). Taxonomy (GTDB): domain Bacteria; phylum Actinomycetota; class Actinomycetes; order Mycobacteriales; family Pseudonocardiaceae; genus Amycolatopsis. The sequence continues at coordinate 44,933 of NZ_PPHF01000084.1, forward strand.
CTTTCGTGGCCGCCGTTTCAGGGCCGGAGGATGGCGCGGGCCCGGTCGAGTACCGGCTTGTCGATCATTCGCCCGTCGGGACCGGTGACCGCGCCCGCCGATCCCTCAGCCGCCTGAAGGACTGCACGAGCCCACGCGATTTCGTCCGCGCCGGGGGCCAGACCCCGTGCCGTGGGCTCGATCTGGGCCGGGTGGATGCAGAGCTTGCCGCGGAAACCGAGGCTTCTGGCGTAACGGGCCGACGCGGTCACTGCGCCGGCGTCGTGGATGACCGTCGAGACGCCGTCGATCGGCGCCGGCAAGCCGGCCACCCGGGAGGCGAGCACGATCGTGCTTCGCGCGAACAGCATCGCTTCGGCGGTGTCGTCGGCCCCGAGGTCGGCGGCCAGGTCCAGCGCACCGAACCCCAGCCGGGTCACCCCGGGCGCGGCGGCGACGTCGTGCACGCGGTGCAGCCCGGCTGCCGTCTCGACCAGCGCCACCACCGCGGTGTCCGGTCCCAGCCGGGCCGCCAACGCGGCCAAGGCCGCCGGGTCCTCGGCCTTCGGCACGAGCACGCCGAGCAGCCCGCTCGCGCCGGTGACGGCGTCGACGTCCGCGTCGAACCAAGGCGTGCCGGCGGCGTTGAGGCGGACCCACGCCTGGCCGCCGCCGGTCAGCCAGCGGAGCGTTTCTGCACGAGCAATGTCCTTGTCCTCGGGGCGCACCGCGTCTTCGAGGTCGATCACGACGGCGTCCGCGCCCGAGGCCGCCGCCTTGGCGAAGCGCCCTGGGACATTGCCGGGCACGAAGAGCCAAGTGGCCGCGGAGCTCATCGGACGGGGTTCCGCTTGATGAGCTGACGCGCGATGACGGTCCGCTGGATCTCGTTGGTGCCCTCGCCGACGATCATCAGCGGCGCGTCGCGGAAGTACCGCTCGACGTCGAACTCCGTCGAGTAGCCGTAGCCGCCGTGGATCCGCACCGCGTCGAGCGCGATCTTCATGGCCGTCTCGGAGGCGAACAGCTTCGCCATCCCCGCTTCCATGTCCGCGCGCTCGCCGGAGTCGTAGCGCCGCGCGGCGTACTGGACGAGCTGCCGGGCCGCGGTCAGCCCGGTCGCCATGTCGGCCAGGTAGTTGCCGATCGACTGGTGCTGCCAGATCGGCTGCCCGAAGCTTTCGCGTTCCTGGCTGTAGCGGATCGAGCGAGCGAGGGCGGCGGCGCCGACGCCGAGGGCGCGCGCCGCCACCTGGATGCGGCCGATCTCGAGCCCCCGCATCATCTGCGCGAACCCCTCGCCTTCGACGGTGCCCAGCAAGGAGCTGCGGGGCACGCGGAAGTCGGTGAAGGACAGCTCGCAGCTTTCCACGCCCTTGTAACCGAGCTTCGGCAGATCACGGGACACCTCGAAACCCGGCCCCTTCTCGACCAGCAGGATGCTGATGCCGCGGTGCTTCGGCTCGGCGTTCCGGTCGGTGCGGCACAGCAGCGCCACCAGCTGGGCGCGGCGGGCGTTGGTGATCCAGGTCTTGGACCCGTTGATGACGTAGTCGTCCCCGTCCTTCCGGGCCACGGTGCGCAAGGCCTGCAGATCGGAGCCGCCGCCGGGTTCGGTGAGCGCCATGGTGGCCCGGATCTCCCCGGTGGCCAGCTTCGGCAGGTAGTGGTCCTGCTGCGCCTGGGTTCCGTAGTGCAGCAGCAGCTTGGCGACGACGCTGTGCCCGCCCATGGCGCCGGCGAGGCTCATCCACCCCCGGGCGAGTTCCTCGGTCACGGCCGCGTAGCACGGGGTGGACACGCCGGCGTCGTTCCACGGCTCCGGGACGGCGAGCCCGAAGATGCCCATGCGCTTCATCTGCTCGATCAGGGCTTCGGGGTAGGTGTCGGCGTGCTCCAGTTCTCGCACCACGGGCTCGACCTCGCGGTCGACCCACTCGCGGACGACGTCGACGATCGCGGTCTCGTCTGCGCTGAGTTCGTACATGGCTGTCATCCTGACTCGTTATGACGAGTCGTGAGAAATACCGATTCGTGATATCCCTAGACGCGTCCGGCATACCGGCAGGAGGACGCGTGGAACTCAAGCAGCTCTTGGCCTTGGTGACCGTCGGCGACACCGGGAGCGTCACCAAGGCGGCGCGCCTGCTCCACGTCGTGCAGCCCGCGGTCAGCCGGTACATCCGCGCCCTCGAGGACGAGGTCGGGGTCCCGCTCTTCGAGCGCAGCCGCCAGGGGATGACCCTCACCCCGGCGGGCGAAGTCCTCGCCGAGCGCGCGAGACGCGCGCTGCTCGAACTGGACCGGGCCCGCGCCGAGATCCGCCCGGACCGCGAGCACGTGCGAGGCATCGTGACGATCGGGCTGCTGGAGAGCACCGTCGAACTCGTGGCCGCGCCGTTGGTGGAGGTGCTGGGGCGCCGGCACCCGGGCATCGACGTGCGGATCCTGAGCGCGTTTTCCGGTCACCTGCGGCAGTGGCTCGACGACGGCGAGGTGGACATGAGCCTGCTGTACAACGTGAACTCGACGCCGTCGATCGCCGTCACCCCGTTGCTGCGCGAGGCGCTGTGGGCGATCGCTCCCCCCGGCGCGGAACTCGGCCGCGAAGCGCTCACCTGGGACCGGGTGTGCGAGAACCCGCTGATCCTGCCGGTCGCGGGCCACGGCCTGCGCACCCTCGTGGACGAAGCGCTCGGCACCGCGCCCACGATCGTGTGCCAGACCAACTCGATGCCGGTGCAGAAGAGGCTGGTGGCCGCCGGCACCGGGTGGAGCGTCCTCCCCGCGGCGGGCGTCGCCGAAGACGTCGCAGCCGGGCGGCTGCGGGGCGGCCCGATCGTCGATCCCGCGATCTCCCGCACGATCGTCCTGGCGTTGCCGCGAGCCGGCCGCATCCCGCCCGCCGCCGAGGTCGCCGCCACCGAGATCGTCCGGGTGACCCACCGCCTGGTCGAGGACGGCACCTGGCCGACCGCCAGCGTGGCTCAGGCCGGGTGACCGCACACCGGACGCTGCCGTCGAGGATCGCGACGACCTGGTCGCGGCCGACGGCCACATCCACCCCTCAGCCGGCCGGACACCGGAACGACTCAGCCGTGTCCGCGGAGCCGGACAGTGAAGTGCCGTGCTACCCCATGATCTGCGTCGTGCGTGATGATCCGCCCAGGAAAGCGACGGTGCCGTGGCCCTCGACACCGACCGCGTCGGGGCCACGGCACCGACGGCAGCCACACGATCCGCGGAGGCTGCATCCCCGCGAAGTGAACCGGCCCCGTTCGCCCCGCCGAGCGGACGCTCGGCGGGGCGAACCCGGTCAGAGCCCCAGTTTGGCGCCGAGGGTGTCCAGCGCCTTGCTCACCAGGGCCTGGGCGTTGCTGTTGAGATTGACGTTGGTGCCGTTCACGACCCAGGACGAGCCGGAGAAGATCACCACGGTCACGCCGTTGTCGACGCCGCCGGTGGTGCCGCTGCTGGGGATGCCCAGCAGCGAGGCCGCCTTCACCGACGCCTCCCCCAGCTCGCGGGAGTCGTTGTCCGAGGTCGTCTGGCTGTTGCCGGTCTGCGTGTCACCGAAGATGGCGCCGATGACCTTGCTCTTGTAGAACACCAGCGCGAACTGCCTGCCCTTGATGCCGTGTTCCTTGTAGAAGAAGTGCGGGCAGGGGCTCTTGCGGTCCCAGCAGTCGTCGCCCAGCACGTAGAACGGCACGTGGTGCGCGGCCAGCTGCTTGCCGTTGCTGTCCTGGAAGGTCGTCTGGCCCTGGTGGTCGGGATCGGGGTCGCTGCCGTCGGTGTCGACGGCCAGGCCGGAGCTGTAGGCGTAGACACCCGGCGTCACCTGGTACACGTTCACGTTCTTCGCCCGCGTCATGGTGTTGATGTGGGCCTTGGAGTTGACCTTGTTCGCGGTCGTGCTGTTCTTCTTGACGCCGGCCAGCACCTGGGCGGCGGTGTACGAGGGGGCGGCGTCCGCCGTGGCGGCGTCGGCGGTCTTGACCGCGAACGGTGCCACGAGCGTCAGAGCGGCGGCCACCACAGCGGAGCGGCTACGGGATGACATGAGCGGGACCCTCCTCCAATAGTTAGGAAAGTTACCTAACAGAGGGAACCACCCGGAAGTCCGGTGACGGAACACTTTTACCCGGATTTTAGCCAATCGTCCCGGTGTCCGGGGCACACGACCGGCCCGCCGGGTGACCTGCAGGGATTCCGGCGATTGCCCGATAAGCCGCGAACCGTGGCCGTTCGGGCACTCCGGCACCGACGCGGACACCGGCGGTGGCGGCATTGCTATTCTCCCGCCGAGTGAGCTCGGAGGGGGACGTGCGCCGGGCGCCGACCCGGTCCACGAAGAGCTGCGGAAAGGTCGTCCGGTGAGCAACCCGCTGGTCGCGGAAACCAAGGACTCCACGAAGGCGTATTCGGGCATTTCGCTGCTGGAAACGGCGAACGACCTGAAGTCGGCCATCGAAAGCGGCGACTGGGCGTCCGTCGCGATGGGGGCGGTCGGCACCG
>NZ_PPHF01000085.1 GCF_002904335.1 Amycolatopsis sp. CA-126428
CCACCGCCACCCCGGGTACAAGGGCAGGTGAACGCCTTCACCACGCACGAAGGTCTCGAACTCCTCCGGCGTGACACCAGCCTCCGTGTCGATGGCGATGTACTGGAAAGTGAACACCGACGAGCGTCCCATTGCGTCCAATCTTCGGGCCGGGAGGGGAACGCGCGTCCGACAAGCACGACTCCCCCGCGCCACATCCTGCCAGCTCCAGAGCAACGGGGCCCGCGAGCCCTCCCCACCGGAAGGCTCTCGTCATGACACGCTCCAGCGCGAACTTCGACGACTCGGCTGCCCGCTCCTCCCGCGCGAACACGCACACCGTCGCCACCCCGTCGAACTCAATGCCGCGCAGGGTGCCGAACAACGCGTCCCAGTGCACCTCGCCCTGGCCGACGGGGGAGCCTGTGGTCGGCCAGTACCTCAAATCCGCGGCCGCCGGCGGATGACGGCGCCGGGTCACGTACCCAGGCCGGTGGCCAGTGCCTTGCGGTCGAGCTTGCCGTTCGCCGTCCGCGGTAGGGCGGCCAGGACGCGTACCCGGTCCACGATCATGTGGCGGGGCAGCAGTTGCGCACAGTGCCGCTTCGCGTCCAGCAGGCCGAACGCGCTGCCGTCCACCGCCACCACGTACGCCGTCAGCAAGGCGTCCATCCCGGTCCCCACGACGGCCACGGCCACCTGGCTCACCTCGGGATGGGACTGGAGCGCGGCCTCCACGTCGCCCAGTTCGATCCGGTTCCCCCGGATCTTCACCATGTTGTCCCGGCGCCCCACGTAGTGGTACTCGCCGTCGGCGCGCAGCACGACGCGGTCGCCGGTGCGGTACGGGCCGGTGTGCGGCTCGGCGCCGTGGTAGCCCAGCATGACGGTCGGCCCGTCGACCACCAGCTCGCCCTCTTCCCCCGGTGCGGCCGTCGATCCGTCGTCGCGGACGGCCCACACCCGGTCGCCCGAGCAGGCGTGCCCGATCGGCGCGGGCCGCGTCCAGCCGGCCGGGACGTCGGTCACCTCGTAGAACGTGCACACGTTCGTCTCGGTCGGCCCGTACAGGTTCAGCAGCCGGACGTCGGGGAAGTGGGCCCGCAGTGCCCGCAGGTGGTCGACGGGGTACGGCTCGCCGGCGAACAGGACGGCTCGCAGGTCAGGCAGGTCGGCGGTGTGGAGGCCGCCGTCGCGGGCCATCAGGATCAGCACCGAGGGCACCGAGTACCAGACGGTGATCCGCCGCGCGGCGAGGAGTTCGACCAGCAGGCGCGGCGCGTACGCGGTCTCCTGCGGCACCAGGTGGACCGACGCGCCCGCCAGGAACGCGACGTACAGGTCCAGCACCGACAGATCGAAGTGCAACGGCGCGTGGTTGGCGAACCGGTCCGCCGCCTGGGCCTTCAGCTCGTCCGCCGCCCAGTCCACGAACGCCAGCGCGTTGCGGTGGGAGATCCGGACGCCCTTCGGGACGCCGGTGGACCCCGAGGTGTAGAGGATGTACGCGAGGTCGTCCGGCGCCCGCCGCACGTCCAGCGGCGCCGCCACGGGCCCGCCGCCGAGGGCCACGCACAGCGTGGTGAACTCCTCGCCCAACGCCGCCACGCCCTCCGGCGTGGTGATCACCACCCTGGGCGCGCAGTCGCGGATCACCCGCACGGCCCGCTCCACCGGGCTCAGCGGGTCCACCGGAACATAGGCCGCGCCGACCCGCAACGCCGCCTGCATCGCGACGACCGCCACCGTCGACTTGGTCAGCCACAGGGCTATCCGGTCCCCCGCCTGAACGCCCATTGTGGACAGCCGGTGTGCGAGCCGGTCCGCCTCGGTGTTCAGTTCGGCGTAGGTCAGCGTGCCGTCGCCCGCGCTGACGGCGATCGCGTCGCTCGCCCCGTGCGCCCGGACCAGGTCCTGCAGAAGTCTCACAGCCCCCACTCCTTGGCCATCTGCTCCAGCTGCATCTCGGACGTGCCGGAGAACGTGGTCGCGGCCATGGCGTCCAGCAGTTCGTGCGACACCCCGACGTCGGTGCGCACGCCGGTCCCGCCGAGCACCCGCATCGCGAACGCCGCCGTGTCCACGGCCACTTCGCTGACCGCGAGCTTCCCGGCGGCCACAGCCCCCGAGGCCCGCTCACCCATGTCCAGCCGCCAGCACGCCTGCCACAGCAGCAGCCGGGCCGCTTCCAACCGGCCGCTCAGCCGCGCGATCCCGTGCGACACGGCCTGGTTCGTGCCGATCGCCCGGCCGAACTGGCGGCGCTCGCGGGCGTGCGCGACACACCGCTCCAGCAGCCGTCCGGCCTGGCCCAGGTAGGCGGCGAACAGGCAGGTCCGCTCCCAGCGCATGGACGACTGGAAGATGGCCGCGCCCTGTCCCGGCACGCCCAGCACGTGGTGCGCGGGCACCCGGCACCCCGCCAGCCGGACCTCGCCGACCGGGCAGGTGGCCAGCACCGCCTTGGCGAACGGCTCGACGGTCAGCCCCGGCGTGTCCCGTTCCACGACGAAACCGGTCACCCCCAGGTGGCCGAATTCCGGGTCGGTGGACGCGTAGACCACGAACACATCGGCCTCGGGAGCGTTGCTGACGAACGACTTCACGCCGTCCAGGACGTAGTGGTCGCCGTCCGCGCGGGCGGTCGCGCGCAGCGCGGTGACGTCCGACCCCGCGTCCTGCTCGGTGATCGCGTTGGCGCCGACCCATTCTCCGGACGCCATCAGCGGCACCATCCGCTTGCGTACCCGTTCGTCGCCGTGCTCCACGATCGGCATCGCGCACGCGAACAGGTGCGCCAGCGACGCGAACACCAGTCCCATGTCCGCGCACCCCAGCCCGAACGCCTCCATGGCGCGTGCGGTGTCGAGGAACCCGTGCCCGGTTCCGCCGAGATCGGCCGGCACGCTGTAGCCGAGCAGCCCGGCGTCGCCGCACCGCCGCCACTGCTGTCTGGTCAACGCCGCCGGCCGTTCGTCCGGCCAGGTCGCGGTCTCCGCGCGAAGGCGGTCGAAGTCGGCCTGGGCGGCCGGGTGCCATCCGAAGTCCACGTGACGCAACAGTAGGCGGCGCGGGCCTGGTTGTCCTCGCCCGGAATACCGGCCCCGACCTGGCCGCACGAACAGGTCGGGGCTCCGCCGAACGGCTGGCTGCCGCCCGCCATTCCGACGGAAGACACCGGTTGTCCACGGCTTATAGCATCGGGACCGGTCTGTCGGTGCGACGCGGATACGGAGACGTGCATGGAACACGCTGAAGTCCTTGGCACACTGACGGAATTCATCCGGGAGAAGGTGCTGGACTCCGCAGGCGTGGAGGTGGACCCGCACACCCCGCTGCTGGAGTGGGGCATCCTCAACAGCCTGTCCACGACCGCACTCGTCGTGTTCATCAACGAGCGGCTGGGGGTGGACGTGCCCGCCGAACGCATGGTGGGCCGCAACTTCCGGGACCTGGACAGCATCACGCGGCTGGTGCTGGAGCTGGCGGCGGACGCCCGCGAGCCCGAGATGGGGGCGCTGTGACAGACGTCGACTTCGACATCGGCATCGTCGGCGGTGGCCCCGCCGGCTCCACGATCGCCTCGTACCTGGCCAAGGCGGGCCTGTCCGTCGTGCTGCTGGAGGGCGAGCTGTTCCCGCGCCCGCACGTGGGCGAGTCACTGATCCCGGCGACCACCCCGGTGCTGGCCGACATCGGCGCACTGGCCAAAGTGGACGAAAGCGGGTTTCCGCGCAAGTACGGCGCGGCCTGGACCTCCGCCACCAGCAACGACATCTCGTCACTGGGTTTCAAGCTCTCGCACGGGTTCAAGGCCGCGGAGGTCGCGTTCAGCGAACGTGACCAGCAGGGCGTCGACCAGGACTACACCTACCACGTCGACCGGGGCCAGTTCGACCTGTTGCTGTTGCAGCACAGCGAATCCCTGGGCGCGAAGGTGTACGAGGGCGTGCGCGTGCAGCGCGTCGAGCTGGACGAGGACATCAAGCGGATCGTCTTCACCATGGGGCGGCGCGAGATCGGTGTCCGGGTGCGGCTCGTCGTCGACGCCAGCGGGCGGAGCACGCTGCTCGGCCGCCAGCTCAAGCTCAAGGTGCCCGACCAGGTGTTCAACCAGTACGCCATCCACACCTGGTTCGACGGGCTGGACCGCGCCGCGCTGGCGGTGGACAAGAAGCAGGCGGACTTCATCTTCATCCACTTCCTGCCGATCACCGACACGTGGGTCTGGCAGATCCCGATCACCGACACCATCACCAGCGTCGGCGTGGTGACCCAGAAGAAGCACTTCACCGCCGCGAAACAGCAGTGGGGCGCGTTCTTCGAGGATGCCACGGGGACCCGCCCGGAGCTGGCCGAGGCGCTGCGCAAGAGCGAGCGGGTCCGGCCGTTCAAGCCCGAGGGCGACTACAGCTACGCCATGCGGCAGGTGTGCGGCGACGGCTGGCTGATGGTCGGCGACGCGGCCCGGTTCGTCGACCCGATCTTCTCCAGCGGCGTCAGCGTCGCCATGAACAGCGCGCGGATCGCGTCCTACGACATCCTCGAAGCGGCCGAGCACGGGGACTTCACCAAGCCGTCGTTCGGCCGGTACGAGACGAAGCTGCGCCGCGCGGTGAGCAACTGGTACGAGTTCATCTCGATCTACTACCGGCTCAACATCCTGTTCACCGCGTTCGTCGCGGACCCGCGCTACCGGCTGGACGTGCTGCGGATGCTCCAGGGCGACGTGTGGGACGGCGACGGCGAGCCGGCCGCGCTGACCCGGATGCGGGAGATCACCCGCGAGGTCGAGGAGAACCCGGACCACCTGTGGCACCCGCACCTGGGCACGCTGCGCGCGCCGAGCCAGGCACCGCTGTTCTGAAGGGAAGAGTGACGTGAAGAAGTTCCTGCTGCCCGAAGACGACATGCCGGCTCAGTGGTACAACATCCTGCCGGACCTGCCCAAGCCGCTGCGGCCGCCGCTGCACCCGGTGACCCACGAGCCGGTCACCGCGGCCGACCTGCGGGCACTGCTGCCGGACGAGGTCATCGCGCAGGAGTTCAGCCCGCAGACCTGGATCGACATCCCCGAGCAGGTGCAGGACATTTACCGGATCTGGCGGCCGTCCCCGCTGTACCGGGCGGACCGGCTGGAGAAGGCGCTGGACACCCCGGCCAAGATCTACTTCAAGTACGAGGCGGTGTCGCCTGCCGGGTCGCACAAGCCGAACACCGCCGTGCCCCAGGTGTTCTACAACGCGCAACAGGGCGTGAAGCGGCTGACCACCGAGACCGGCGCGGGCCAGTGGGGCTCGGCGCTGTCGTTCGCGGGCAGCCTGTTCGGCGTCGGGGTCACCGTGTACATGGTGAAGGCGTCGTTCCAGCAGAAGCCGCACCGGCGCTCGCTGATGGAGACGTGGGGCGGCGAGGTGTACGCCTCGCCCAGCACCCACACCCAGGCCGGCCGGAAGATCCTCGACGACGACCCGGACTCGCCGGGCAGCCTCGGCATCGCGATCAGCGAGGCCGTCGAGGACGCGCTGGCCCACGACGACACCAGGTTCGCCCTCGGCTCGGCCATGAACCACGTGGTGCTCCACCAGACCGTGATCGGGCTGGAGGCCAAGCGGCAACTGGAGATGGCCGGCGACTACCCGGACGTCGTGGTCGGCTGTGTCGGTGGCGGGTCGAACTACTCGGGCCTGGCGTTCCCGTTCCTGGCCGACACGCTGACCGGCGCTCGGAGCGGCACCCGGTTCATCGCCGCCGAGCCCACCGCGTGCCCGACTCTGACCAGGGGCCGCTACACCTACGACTACCCGGACACCGCCGGCCTCGGCCCGCTGCTGCACATGAAGACCATGGGCCACGGCTTCATCCCGCCCCCCATCCACGCGGGCGGCCTGCGCTTCCACGGCGACGCGCCCACGCTGTGCCTGCTGCAGGACGAGGGTTTCGTGGAAGCCCGCGCCTACAACCAGAACGAGGTCTTCACCGAGGCCGTGCGGTTCGCCCGCACCGAGGGCTTCGTGATGGCGCCGGAGTCGTCGCACGCGCTGCGTGGTGCGGTCGCCGAGGCGCTGGCCGCGAAGGAGGCGGGCGAGGCACGCACGATCCTGTTCGGGTTCTCCGGCCACGGCCACTTCGACATGGGCGCGTTCGACACGTTCCTGGCGGGCAACCTGGAGGACTACGAGCTGCCGCAGGAGCAGATCGACGCGGCGTTCGCCGACGTGCCCACGATCACCGCCCAGCCGGCCTGACGTGTCCGAAGTGGACTGGATCGACGTGCACCACCACGCGTACCACGGGCGGCTGGCCGACGCGCTGGCCGCCCGCGGTGTGACGCACATGGCGCCGGGCGTGCCGGTGCCCGGATGGGCAGCGGCCGACACGCTCCAGGTGATGGCCGAGCACGACCTCGCCGCCGCCGTGCTGTCGGTGCTGATGCCCGACGCGGCGCTGTTGCTGCCCGGCGCCGCGGACCTGGTGCGGCAGACCAACGAGTGGACCGCCGACGTGGTGCGGGAGCACCCGGACCGGTTCGGGCTGCTGGCCACCCTGCCACTGCCGGATGTGCCCGCCGCGCTCGCCGAGGTCGAGTACGCCTTCGACGTGCTCGACGCCGGCGGCGTGGTGCTGCCCGCCTCGTTGCCGGACGGCTCGGTCCTGGGCGACCCCGGCCTGGACCCGCTGCTGGCGGAGCTGGACCGGCGCGGCGCGGTGGTGTTCGTCCACCCGAACCCGGGCTACCGGTGCTCCTGCACGGGCGCGCCGGACTTCGCCGCCGCGGTGCCGCCGCCGCTGGTCGACTTCGTCATGGACACCACCCGCGCGGTGGCGAACATGCTGTTCCGGGGTGCGCTGCGGCGCTTCCCCGGCATCCGGTTCATCCTCGCGCACGGCGGCGGCACCATCCCGTTCCTGGTGGGGCGGCTGGAGTTGGCCCGCACGTGGGTGCTGCCCGGCCAGGACGGCTCAGTCCGCGAGGATCTGGGCCGGCTCTACTACGAGACGGCCCAGTCGTCCTCGTTCGCGGCGCTGGCGTGCGTGGACGCCGTTGCCCGGCCGGGGCACGTGCTGTTCGGCACGGACTTCCCGTTCATGGCCGGTCCGGTGGTCGGGCAGACCCGGCGCGAGGTGGCCGCGCACCGGCCCGGCATCGGCGGGGCGGGCATGGCGCTGTTCCCCGGGCTGAGCGCCACCGCCAGGACGTGACGTGCGTTATTTCGAGGATTTCCGGGTCGGCGACGTGTACGAACTGGGCAGCCGGCGGATGTCCGAGGCGGAGATCCGCTCCTTCGCCGGCCAGTTCGACCCGCAGCCGATCCACCTCGGCGAGCCGGGCGAACCGCTGATCGCGAGCGGGTGGCACGTGGCCGCCACGTTCATGCGGCTGTACGTGGATTCGGTGGTCAGCGGGTCGGCCGCGGAGGTGTCGCCGGGCATCGACGAGCTGCGCTGGCTGCGCCCGGTGCGGCCCGGCGACCTGCTGGTCGGGCGGATGACCGTGCTGGGCACGACCGTGTCACTGTCCCGAGAGGACTGCGGGATCGTGCGCCAGCGTGGCGAACTGTCGGACGACTCCGGGCGGCCCGTCATGCGGTTCGTGTTCCACGGACTGATGAAGCGGCGTGAGCATCGCCCCGCCACCTCGGCCGACGTCCACCCCGATACACTCCGGACGTGAGCAGACCGACTCCCGCGCAGATCCTGCTGGCCGCCGGCGTGCCGTTCTCGTCCTTCACCCACGCGCCGATCCGCACGTACGAGGACATCGAACGCGAGCTGAAGCTGCCCGCCGAGCGGTTGCTGAAGACGTTGGCGTTCCGTACCGAGGACCGGTTCATCCTGGTGTCCATGCCGATGTTGACCCCGGCCGGCTACGGCAAGATCGCCAAGGCGGCGGGCGTGTCCCGGGCCAAGCTGCGCCGCGCCGGCGAAGACGACCTGGCGGAGCTGGGCATGGCTCCCGGCGGCATCAGCCCGTTGACCGAGCTCGCCGGCCGCACGGTCGTGTTCCACACGACCGTGCCGGACATGGGCACGGTCTACTGCGGCAGCGGCCGGGACGACGAGACCATCGAGGTCGCCGCGGCAAGCCTGGTCGAGCTGGTGCGGCCGGTGCTGCACGACGTGGCCGGCTGACCGTCACACCGAGGCGAGCTTGGCGGCGGGCTCCCGGTACAGCAGTTTCACCAGTGGCCCGCTCATCATCGTGGTGAGCACGGCCATCAGCACCAGTCGCGAGTACAGGTCCCGGTCGAGCAAGCCCAGTTGCAGGCCGATGCTGAGGATCACCAGCTCGGTCAGGCCCCGGGTGTTGAGCAACGTGCCCATGGTCGCGGACTCCCGCCAGTTCAGCCGGCACAGCCGGGCCGCCAGCACCGCGCCCGCGAACTTGCCGCCGACCGCGACCAGCATGATCAGCCCGAACTCGGCGAACCCCGGCCACGTGGTGCCGGACAGGTCGACGTCGAGCCCGGCGACCACGAAGTAGACCGGCAGCAGCAACACCTTGCCGACCTGCTCGATGCGCTGCGTCACGCCCGCCCGCAGGTCCGTCCCGTGCGGCATGACGAGCCCGAAGAGGAACGCGCCGAAGATGAAGTGCAGCCCCATCCACTCGGTCAGCGCGCTCCACACGAGCAACCCGATCAGCACGACCGCGAACAGGTCCCGCCGGGCTGCCGCGATCCGTGCCAACAGCGGCCGCACCACCAGGAAGCTCAGCAGGACCAACGGCAGCACCAGCGCCAGCCGCCACTGTCCGGACGTGCCGGCGCCGAGCGTCGCGATCGTGACGGCCAGCATCGTCCACGCCAGCAGGTCGCCCAGTGCGGCGCTGCCCAGCGCGAGCACGCCGATCTTCGTGCCGGCCATGCGCCAGTCGCCGAGCATCCGCGCCAGCACCGGGAACGCGGTCACGGCCATCGCGGTGCCCAGGTAGAGCACGAACGCCGGCCGGTCGTCCGCGGGCCGCAGCGCGGTCGCCAGCACCACACCCAGGACGAACGGCGTGACCATCGACCCGATCGACAGCACCACGATCGACCCGAGCCGGTCGCGCAGCAGGTCCCGGTTGAACTCGAGGCCCACCAGGAACATGAAGAACACCAGCCCGACGTTGGCCAGCGAGCTGAGCATCGGCCGGATGTCCGTGGGGAACACCAGGTTCGCCACGGTCCCGCCGAACAGGGTCGGCCCGACGAGCACGCCGGCCAGGATCTCGCCCACCACGGCGGGCTGCGCGATCCGCGTCGCCAGCCAGCCCATCACCTTGGCCAGCGCGACGATCACGGCCAGCGCCACGAGCAGCGCGACCACCTGATGGGAGATCACGCCGGCTCCGGATGCCGGCTGCGCGCGGGCCGCAGCCCGATCACGAGTCCGCCCATCACCACGCACGCGCCGACCAGGTCCGCGAGCCGGGGGTGGCCGGTGCCCAGCACGACGGTGGACAGGACCGCACCGACCGGGAGGAAACCGGAGAACAGCCCGGCTTTGTCCGCACCGAGCCGGGGCAACGACGTGTACCAGCACAGGAACGCGAACACCGTGATCACCACGGCCAGGTAGCCCAGGGCGAGCGCCTCGGCCGCGGTCGGCACCCGGACCAGGTCCGGCCCGCCGACGACGAGCCCCACCACGACCAGCTGCGGCACGGCCAGCGCCGCCGAGTACGCCGACACCCGGATCGCGCCGAGCCGGCCCAGCACCGGCAGCGCCAGCAGGGAGAACCCGGCCTCGCACGCCAGCGCGCCGAACGCCAGCAGCAGCCCCAGCGGCGACCCGCCGCCGAACCCGCCGGTCACCGCGACCCCGATGACCACGATCACGGACGCCAGCAGCACGCGCGGCGCGGGCTTGCGCCGTTCCAGCAGCGGCCCGACGAGGGCCAGGATGATCGGCACGGCGGCCACCACGGTGCCCACGGTCGCCGGGTCGGCGAACCGGGTGCTCTCCACGATCAGCACGTTGAACGCGGTGAGCCCGGTGAGCGCGAGCGCCATCAGGAAGAACACCTCACGCCGGGTGAGCCGCACGATGCCGTTTCCCGTCGCCCGCGCGATGGCGAGCAGCAGCAGCGAGCCGATCAGGTAACGCACGGCTTGGCCGCCGTACACGGGATAGTCGTGCAATGCCGGGGAGACGCCGGTCAGCGTGCCTACGCAGAACATCGCGGTCGCGGCGCCTATCGCGCCACGGCGCAACTCGGTCATCCTGATCAACGGTTCACGGCCTCCCCCGCTGCTTCGGACAGCTCCCCCACGTTGATCAGCCCGGTTTCGTACGCGTAGGCCACGGCGCTCGCGCGGTTGGGCAGGCGTAGCTTGCGCAACAGGTTCTGCACATGGAACTTGACGGTGCTCTCGGTGAGCGACAGGTGCCGGGCCATCGCGGAGTTCGTCTGGCCCGCCACGAGCAGGCGCAGCACGTCGGTCTCCCGGCGGGTGATGCGCTCCGGCTGCGGCTCGCCCCGTTCGGCGGTGCGCGGCGCGGGGCCGGCGTAGAACGCGTAGCCCGCGGCGAGCATCCGGATGGCGCTGAGGAACTCGTCCGGGCTGGAGGTCAGCGGCAGCACACCCACCCGGGGCGCGTCCGGCAGCACCGCGTTGTCGTCCAGCACGAGGACGTTCGCCGACGGCCAGCGGTCGAGGAACCGGCGCGCGGCCAGCGGTGCGCGCGGCACGTCGGCGAGGCAGCCGATCACGACCACGTCGGGCAGTTCCTCGGTGTGCCGGGCCAGGCTTTCGAAGGTGTCGACCTGGTGGGCCACCTCGATCCCCGAAGCCTCGTCGAGAGTTTTGCGCATCCCGATCCGGAAAAGCGTTCTCCGTTCCGCCAGGATGACTTTCGTGGGATTGCCGATGAGTGCGTTCTTCACAAGCGCGGGTCCCCCAACCTGGTGTGCGTGCGACCCAGCCGCCAGCAGATCAGGCGGCCGGCAGAAGAATGCGGTCGACTGGTGCCCAGGCAGCTTTGACCTCGGGTCTCGCACCCGTCCCCAGGCTGTGCGATCGACCGGTGCACGGTGATTCGATGATCGGCTTCCGCTCCGGCGTCGCCGGACGCGTCTGGCACGCGACAGATATTACGGCGCTAACGTCCTACGGTCATGCCTCCCCATTTTCCCCCATGCCCGCTCACCCGCAGGCCGAACACCCGTGTCATCTCATATTGCACGTCTCCGGTGATCAACACAACCTCGTGGGGCCCATCTGGCCCACCTCCGGTTTGTGCCCCCGGAGCCGCGAGCAGACGTTCCGCTTCTCGGGCAGATCTGCCTGGATGCTCGTATCGTCGCGTGAATGAGCGTGCCTCGGATATTCACGTGGGTCGTTTCATCGCCCGAATAAGTGCCTCAACGGGGGATACCGTGGCAGTTTTGTCGTTGTCCGGTGGGATCAGCAGGCGAGCAACCGACCCGCGCCCGACCAACGGATTTGGCCGGCTACACCAGGTGCTTCGTCATGATGTCCAGCGAACCACCGCCGGCCGCCGCCGGAGCCCGGGCATGGCCGAGCACCTCATCGCTGCCGGCAGCCGGGCGGATTCCCGGCTGCCGATCTCGATTTCCCTGGATCAGGGGTGGTAGATCTCCTTGACCGTCGTGATCCGGTCGTCGCCGTTCACGGTGATCCGCGCGAGGATCGAATTGCCGTCCTTCAGGTGCTGGAGCAGCTCGTTCCGGCCGCACGGCCCGTTGCCGTAGCCCTGACCGTCGATGGTGACCGAATCGCCGGGGCACAGGGTGGCCGCGCTGAACACCTCGCCGCCCTTCTGCAGCGGGAGCCGGTAGGTCTTGCCGTCGAGCGGCACCCAGTGGCCGTTGTCCGGACCGCCGTTCTGGCGGGTGACCAGCTGGAAGCGGACCATCTGCACACCGGCGTCGTACCCGGCGAACTGCACCTCCTGGGTGGTGTTCGGGAACTTGCGGACAGTCACGGCCGAAAGCCTGGTCTCCAGCTGCAGGAAGCTGTCGGGCACCCCGCAGACGACGGCACCCTGGCTGCCGGCGAACCCCGCCTGGCGGGCGCACGTCCACTTCCCCTGGACGTCGAGCACCCGCTCACCCGGGCCTTCGGCCTGCGGCAGCTTCCCGTAGTACTCGGTGATCACGGTGAACGCCTCGGTGCAGCCCGGCGTGGTGCCGTCGGTGGCGGCCACCGCGATCAGGTCCATCTTCGTCCGCCCGGGTGCGCCGACCCGGCCGCCGTACTTGCTGCAGTCGACGTCGCCGGCACCCCCAGCGCCGGAACCTCCGGTGGCAGCCCCCTGGCCGCCGCCTTCCGGCACCTGCTCCACCGCCGCCGTCACCGTCTCGTTCTTCGCCGGCGAGCCATTGCCCGCAACACTGTTCCCGCTGCACGCGGAAAGCAGAACGGTGGCAGTGAATGCCCCGGCCACCATGGCCGTTTTGATTGTCTTCTTCGCGGTGAATTCCATCTCGACGCCCCTCCTGCAGCCTTTTTGAAGCTTTGTCTCCGAAGACGCCGGAAACGGAATCAGGTTGTTCACCGGTGCCGCCGGACCGCAGCGCTGCCCGAAATTCCGGCCCGCCCTGTCCCCACGGGCACAACCTCGGCCGGCCGCGCAACCCCTCCCACCGATGCGCGAACGAGAGGAACTCCCGGCCGCCTCCGGTCAGGGCCAACGCATGCCCCCAACTGGACCGATCAGAAGTCCCAGGCGGCCCGGATCGCTGCCGCTTCGCGTTCCGCCTGGCGCCTGCCGATGTGGAGAGCCCGGCCGGCGGTCTCCGGGTCCAGCATTTTCACCGGTGCTTCGAGGTCACTGAAATCAGGCTCGACGGCCACCAGCCGGGTGTTTTCACGCAACTGGGCCACTTCGGCGTCCGCCCTGATCGTCGAAGCGGATCGATCGCTGTCGGCCGCGCTTCCCTGGGCACCAAGAGGATGGCAGGACACGACCACCAGAACGTCGCTCGGTGGCGCCGCCGTGGCGTTCAGGTGGCTCACTAGACCGCCGTCCAGGTAGCGGGCTCCGTTGATGGTGACGGCGGGGAACAGCATCGGTACGACGCAACTGGCCGCGACAGCGTGTCGCAGCGGCACACCGGATTCCGGCCCCCACACGACGAGCTCGCCGGTGCCGGTGTCGACCGCCGTGCAGCGAAACCCGGGAGGCCAGGCGACTCCGTCGAGGACGTCGAGCAGGCCGAGGTAGTCGTCTTCGGTGAGCGTGGTCGTTGCTTCCCGCACCGCGGAGCCGATCGCTCGCAGCGCTTGCCGCGGATCGGCGGCGAGGGCGGCTTGGCGCGACGCACCCAGGAAGCTTTCCTCGCTCGCCGCCAGGACGGCGAAGTCGAGTTTCCGTCCAACCGCCGCCAGGACGGCCAGCGCGTCGGTGACGTCGCGACCGCCGGCCAGCAGCGCACCGACCAGGGATCCCGCGGATGTTCCGACGATCGACGAGGCTTCCGAAAAGTCGACACCGGCTTCGCGCAGCCCGGCGAGCAGACCCGTCTGCCAAGCGACACCGACGGTACCGCCGCCGCCGAGAACGACCGTGCGCGTGGGTGAGCCATTTCCCGGAGAAGTCATTGCTGTTCCTTCACGATGCGAGGTTGATACCGAAGAGGCGCAGGCGTTGCGGACCATGCGCGAGGGAGTGCGGGGGGCCGGCCGGCGGCCTCGGCGATGATGTCGTTGGCCCGCCTGCTGAGCGAACGCTCGGGTCACCGCGGTCTTCCAGGAGTGCCTTCACCACCGAGGTGAACTCGGGCAGGTTCCAGTGTTCTTCGATCGCGATCAGTGCCACACCAGGTCTCCCGGGGTCCGGGCAGTCCGCTCAACCACCGTTGAGTGAGACGGTACACGAATCGCTCAACGGCTGTAGAGTGAAGTCATGACCGAGACCTTCCGCGCCGCCAAACGCGCCCGTACCGCCCAGCGGATCCTCGACGCCGCCCGGCAGGAATTCGCGACCCGGGGCTTCGAGGGCGCGACGATCCGGGGCATCGCCGCCGCGGCGCGAGTGGACGCCTCACTGGTGATGCAGCACTACGGCTCGAAGGCGGCCCTGTTCACCACCGCCGTTCAACTACCCGGCGAGGACGCCAAGATCGCCGCCGAGCACCTGCTGGAGGTCCTCGCCAACCGGCTGCGCGAACTGCCCCCGGAGACGGCCGCGCTCGTCCGGTCCATGCTCACGGTGCCCGAAGCCGCCGACTCGATGCGGTCCTACCTCGACGAACGCGTCGACAACCTCGCCAGGTCACTCGAGGGCGACGACGCACACTTGCGCGCCCTGATCACCGTGAGCGGCATCCTCGGCCTGACGATCACGCAGCACTTCCTGAAGCTGCGCGCCTTCGACGATGCTTCCCACGAATCGCTGCTGCGGGCAGCGCGCGGCTGGGCCGAATACTTGTCCCGCGACTCGTAAGACCGGTCAGCAGCAGGCGATCGTTGCCTGCACCCGGTTGCCGCCGTACCGGCTGGGCGCGCATCAGGCGTAAGTGAGGACAGGTGCAACGACGAGGGCTCCTCCGCGTCCTCGAGCCGGTCAGCCGGCGGAGACGGTCGACCGCCTTGCTGATTTCGCCGACACTGAAGTTGCGGGCCCGGCCGTTGCGCAGGCGGCTGAGGTGGCAACGCCGGACCAGCCCCCCACACCGGCGGCCGCCGGAGCGGCGTCCCGCACAAATCACCCCATCGCTCGAGCGACGCGGGCGGGCGGGCGCCGACCATCAGCAGATGTCCACGTCGGCCGACGCGGTCACCAACTCGGTCGCCGGGCCGCGTTCTCCTTGATCGTCGGACGGGAGGCGCTCAGCGCGGGTCGCCGAACCAGGCGGACAGGGTGTCGCGGAGGGATGTCGTGTCGGGACCAGGCATTCGACCTGCTGGCCGCGGGGATCCACACCTTCGGCGGGAATTCCTGATCAGGCCATTGACCGCAGCGACGGCGGGTGCACGACGGGGAGATCGAAAGCCTCTCCCCTCCCGAGCGCCACTTGCCGAGTGGGGTCAGCGAGGCGGGCCGACGATGACGTTCCCGAACTTCTCCGCCGCCTCGGCCATCCGGGCCGGAGAGATCTCGAAACCGTCCGGCCGGGGCTCGGCCCGGTCGCGGCCGGCGTGGCGGAACATGCCCTCGATGCCCGCCGGGGTGTTGATCATCAGCAGGTCCGCCGTCGCGGAGGTGATGCGGTAGGCGTGCGGGATGTTCTTGGGCAGGAAGACGATGCCACCCTCCGCGAGCTCCATCTCCTCCTCCCCCACCCAGACCAGCGCGGTGCCCTTGATGAGCATGAAGACTTCGTCTTCCCTGGTGTGCAGGTGAAACGGCGGCGCCTCGCCCTTGGCGACGTCGAACCGGCCGACCATCAGCCGGCCGTCGGTGGCGGCGCCGTCGAGCAGGATCGACAGCGTGCCGCCGTCGAGCCACTCCAGCTTCTGCTGCTGGTCGGGCTGGGCGAGGTAGGCCATGCTCATCGGGTGGCTCCGTTCGGAAGGGACGGTCAGAGGGAACCGAGGACACGCAGGCGGTCGGCGACCGCGCGGCGGGCGACGTCGGTGTCCCAGGCGCACGTTTCGAACTCGTGCGGCACCCCGGGGTGCAGGTGGAACTCCACCCAGCGCAGCAGCACCTTCGTGCCGTCGCCGGCGACCGCGTGGAAGTCGGTGACCGTCACGTCGGCCGGGGTGGGCTGCAGCGCCGCCGTCTCGGCCATCATCGCTTCCAACGCGACACGCCGGGTCGCGATGTCGCCCACGGCGGGGTGCGGTGCGGCGGCCACGGCTTCGGCCATCGGCGCCAGGATCGCGGCGACCTGAGGATCGACGGTGAACGTCACAACGGTCCTACTCTCCGGGGATTCGCACGGACCGGATCGACGGTGATCGAGGCCAGGACACGCGACTCGGCGACGCTCAGGCGCGATAAACGGACGATATCGTCCGGCTAATCGGCTGTCAACGAGGCGGCGAAGCACCGAACTGCAATGATCGGTGCCGTGAGCGAGAGCAGAGGCGGACCTGGCAGGCGGCGAGAGCTGCGGCGGGACGCGATCGACAACCGCGACCGGGTCCTGGCGGCGGCCGCCGCCGCGGTCCGCCGGGAAGGGACCGCGGTCCCGATGGCCACCATCGCCGCGGATGCCGGGGTCGGCGTCGGTACCGTCTACCGCCACTACCCCTCGCGGGACGCGCTGCTCGGCGCGTTGACGCACCGGTCCTTCCAGCTGGTGCTGGAGACCGCCCGCCGGGCCGCGGCCCTCGACGGACCACCGATCGAGCGGATCCGCTTTTTCCTCGAACGCACCATCGAGCACGGATCGGACCTCGTGCTCCCGATGCACGGTGGCCCGGCACCCGGCGACCAGGCCACCGTCGCGCTCCGGGACGAAGCCCACCGGACACTGGGCTCGATCCTCGAACAAGGACGAGACGACGGCTCGATCCGGGCCGACGTGACCAGGGCCGACATCGTCAGCTTCGGCGCGTTGCTGGCGCAGGGTCTCCCCCACGTCCCGGATTGGAAACCCACGGCACGCCGCCAAGCCGACATCTACCTCACCGGCCTCCTGAACCGCCCCGGCCGGCCGGATCCCGGCCGCTGAACCGCGGCTACTTCGCCCCGGACTGCGGACTCGCTCCACGATCGTCCGCAGTTCCTCGACGTGCCCGAAGAACCGTTGCCGACCCACGCCGCTGGCTTTTTCTTCAGCGTGGCCGGCTGTTCGGACAGCGCGGAGTCCGACCGGCCCACCGCGTCCACCCTCCTTCCCTACGAGAACACCTTCCAAGCCGCCGCCAGCTCCACTCTCGACGTGATGTTCATCTTCTGGAACACCTTCTTCAGGTGGAACGCCACCGTGTGCCGGGAGATGAACAGCTGCCGGCCCACCTCGTTGTTGGTGTGGCCCTGGCTCACCAGCTCCGCGACCGCGAACTCGGTGTTCGTCAGCCCGTGCCGCACCGTGCCTTCGCACTCCACCGTGCGGGTCGTGCCGCGGCGGACGCCGTACTCCCGGAGCTTGTTCACCACCCGGGCGGAGTCCCGCGTCGCGCTCACCGCCGTGTACGCGTCCAGGACCGATTCGAGGATCCGGATCGTCCGGTCGCGTTCGGAACACCGGACGGCCAGCAGGCTCGCCAAGTCCTCGCGCGCCGAGGCCGCGCACCAGCGGTCGGGGTGGATGTCGGCCGCCTCGTGGAGCTTGGCCGGGTCCTGCTCCAGCAGGCCCGCCGCGTGCAGGGCCGAGCCGCGGATCACGCTGAACTCCGGCTGCTCGGCGGCCAGAGCGGCGGACTCCTCCGCCGCAGCCCTCGCCAGGTCGTGCGCGCCCAGCTTGGTGCACGCGCGCACCAGCCAGGACGCCGCCGCCGGCTCCGACACCAGCAGCTGCCGGAGCACCACCGGGTTCGTGACGATCCCGGCGATGAGGCTCGCCGCGCTCTCCACCCCGCTGCGGGCCTCCACCGCCTGCGCGGCCACCCACGCTCCGGGTGCCTGCCCGAAGTACCCGAGCAGCGCTTCGTCCGACAGCTTGTCGACGAAGTGGCGGCACGCCCGCATGTCCGCGCGGCGCAGCGCGCCCAGGGCCAGCACCACGTAGCTGGGCGGCCGCAGCGACCGGTCACCGCAGCTCTCGGCGATCCGCAGCCCGGTGCTGATCTCGCCCATCGCGTCGTCGACGCTGCCCATGGCGAACAGCAGGCTGCCCCGCACGTTGTGCTCGACGGCGGTCATGCGGTCGGAGGCTGTCCCGCCCCGGCCCGCTTCCGCCGACTCGAGCACCCGGCGGCCGGCGTCGAGGTCGCGGGCCTTGATCAGCAATCCGACGTACCAGAACCGGGCCAGCTGGCCGAGTTCGCCGGATTCCGGGCCGCTGCCCTCCGCTGCGGCTTTCGCGCAGTACAGGCCGGTGTCGAGCCGGCCGTTGAACCACGACGAGGCGGAGCGACGGAGGAACCCAGCGGTATCACAGGACCGCTGCATCAAATCGTCACCGAATCCGGCGAACGGATTCTGCGGCATTCGCAAGTTGGGTACGTCCAACATCGACTATCCCCCAGGCATAGACGGCATGAGACAGAATTCGCGGCGCGCCGCGCTACAGGGGATTCTCCCGACACCGAGCTTGAACGGCACACCCGTAGGGGCCGTTCAACCCAATGTAATGCGCACCGCGTCAATGACGTATTCACGCGGAGCGCAGAATGTAAAGTCAGTGTGTGGCAGCACCCCAGAAGGCGCGTTGGAGCGCGCCACCACAACCTCCCCAGGTTGGTCGTTCAAAATTAACAGCTTGCCCGGCCCACACTAGCTTCGGCCCGACCGGCCGTCCTAGGCCATGTGACGGCGGTCACAACCTTTCAGAATGCTGAACAAGCTGGCATTCCTTGCCTCACAAGGTGATTCTCCGATAGTGATCATTCCGAATCAGTCCGATGGACTAGCGAGCAAACGGTTAGTAGTCAACAAACCAGTCACGGCGGAACACCGGTAAGCGGCGTTACCGGTCCGGTCCCGGGACGCTGGCGCGATCAGCGTAGTGCCTTACCCGGATCGGAGCACAGGTGCAGCAGTGCCCGCGCGGCCAGGCGGTAGCCGAAGGCACCGAGGCCCACGACCACCCCGCTCGCGAGCGGCGCGATGACCGACTCGTGCCGGAACGCCTCGCGCGCCCACACGTTGCTCAGGTGGACCTCGACCCACGGCGGCTCGTAGCCGGCCAGGGCGTCCCGCAGGCTCCAGCCGGCGATCATCAGCGCACCGGGGTTGACGATCGCGCCGACCGTGGTGTCGCGGTGCTCGTGGATCGCGCCGACCAGCTCGCCTTCGCCGTCACGCTGCACCGGAACGACGTCCCACCCGCGGGGACGCACCTCCTCGGCGACCGCCTTCTCGATGTCGGCCAGCGTGTCGGTGCCGTAGATCTCGGGCTCGCGCCGGCCCAGCACACCCAGGTTGGGACCGTTCAGCAGCAGGACGTCGGGCAACGGGAACACCTCGCTCAGCAGGGGGACCGGACCACCTCATGCTGTCGACGCCGGCCGGGGGCACCAACCCCCACGTTGATAGTTGCGCCCGGTGACCTATCAGACCGAGGGATACCCACCCGGCCGCGGGGAACTTAGGCTCGCGGGCCGAGGCTTGTCCGGCAATCCGGGAATGGAGTTCCCCCGCAGTGACGACCAACGTGACCGAAACCGCACCCAGAAACGAATCGCTGCGCTCACCGCTCCCCCCGGAGTTCGTCCGGCGCGAGGATCCGTTCCACGTGCCGCCCGCTTTGGTGGCCGTGTCCGAACGAGGTCCTGTCGCCCGGGCGACACTGGCCTCCGGTGATCCGTTCTGGGTCGTCTCCGGGTACGAGGAAGCGCGTGCGATGCTTTCGGATCCGCGCTTTTCCGCCGACCGGTTCCAATACCACCCGCGGCTCAAAGAACTGCCGGCCGAATTCCGGGAACGCCTGCGGGACGACAAAGCGCGTGCCGGGTCGTTCATCAACATGGACCCGCCGGAGCACACCCGGTACCGGAAACTGCTCACCGGGCAGTTCACCGTCCGCCGGATGCGCGAACTCGGCACGCGGATCGACGAAATCGTCGCCGGGCGGGTGGACGCCATGCTGGCCGGCGGCACCACCGCCGACCTGATGACCGAATTCGCGTTGCCCGCGCCGTTGCTGATGATCTGCGAACTGCTGGGGGTCCGGTACGAGGACCGGGCGGAGTTCCAGCAGCGCGCGGCGGCCCTGCTGCAGATGGACGCGCCGGTCGCGGAAGCGGTGAAGAACGCCGACGCCCTGCGCACGTTCATGCAGGCGCTCGTCACGGACAAGCGGAAGAACCCGGCGGATGACCTCGTCTCCGGCCTGATCCACCACGCCGGCGCCGATCCCGCGCTCACCGACGACGAACTGATCAACATCGCCAACCTGCTGCTCATCGCCGGCTACGACACCACGGCGAGCATGCTGGGGCTGGGCATCTTCGTGCTGCTCCAGCGCCCGGACCAGCTGGCCACGCTGCGCGACGAACCGGCCCGCGTCGCCGACGCCGTCGAGGAGCTGCTGCGCTACCTGTCCGTGGTGAACCCGGGGATCTTCCGGTTCGCCAAGGAGGACCTGGAGTTCGGCGGCGAGCACATCCCGGCCGGCTCGACGGTGGTGGTCTCCGTGGTCGCCACCCACCGCGACGCGCGGCAGTGGCCGGAGGCGGACCTCGACCTGACCCGCCCCCGCGGCCCGCACCTGGCGTTCGGCCACGGCGTCCACCAGTGCCTCGGCCAGCAGCTGGCC
Organism: Amycolatopsis sp. CA-126428; assembly: GCF_002904335.1. GTDB lineage: Bacteria > Actinomycetota > Actinomycetes > Mycobacteriales > Pseudonocardiaceae > Amycolatopsis. Next base: position 20,246 of record NZ_PPHF01000085.1, read on the forward strand.
CGGATGGAGATGCAGGCGGGCTACGCGGAGCTGCTGCGCCGGCTGCCGAACCTGCGGCTGGCGGTGCGGCCGGAGGAGGTCCCGCTGCGCAACGACATGCTGACCTACGGGGTGCACTCGCTGCCGATCGCCTGGGACGCCCCCTGAAGACTGAGAAGAAGGCCCGGACCGCTGGACGGCGGTCCGGGCCTTCTCGGGTCCGGGACCGCGCCGAAGGGGGCCGCGAACGCCGACGCGCGCATGCCCCCCGAGCCGGAGAAGCTGATCGTCGACCGGCTGTCCGTCGGCAGCGAGAGGCCTGTCCCGCGGTCCCGCGCGGTCATGGGCCGCCAGGCGGCTCGGCCACGAGTTGCGCTGTCCGTTGTTCGGTCACGCCCGGGTGGCCGCGAACTGGGCGGCGTGGAGGCGGGCGTAGGCGCCGCCTGCGTCGAGCAGGCCGGCGTGGCTGCCCTGTTCGACGATGCGGCCGGACTCCATGACCAGGATCAGGTCGGCGTCACGGATCGTGGACAGGCGGTGGGCGATGACGAAGCTGGTGCGACCACTGCGCAGTGCGGTCAGGCCTTGCTGGACGAGCATTTCGGTGCGGGTGTCCACCGCGCTGGTCGCCTCGTCGAGCACCAGGATGGCGGGTTCGACGAGGAAGGCGCGGGCGATGGTGACCAGCTGGAACTCCCCGGCCGAAAGGCCACCGCGTTCGGAGTCGAGCACAGTGTCGTAGCCGTCGGGCAAGGTGCGGATCAGATGGTCCGCGTGCACGGCGGTCGCGGCGGCGACGATCTGCTCGCGGGTGGCCTCAGGCCTGCCGTAGGCGATGTTGTCGGCGATGGTGCCGGCACACAGCCACGTGTCCTGCAGCACCATGCCGATCCGGCGGCGCAGGTCGTCGCGGGCCATGCGGGTGATGTCCACGCCGTCGATGGAGATCGTGCCGCCGCAGGGGTCGTAGAACCGCAGCAGCAGGTTGACCAGGGTGGTCTTGCCCGCACCGGTCGGCCCGACGATCGCCACGGTCTGCCCGGGTCGGACAGTCAAGGACAGGTCGTCGATCAGGGGCTGGTCGGGCCGGTAGCGGAAGGACACCCCGGTGAAGGCGACCTGGCCGGTGACGGTGGCCGGGCTTTGCGGCCGGGCCGGGTCGGGCCGCTGCGGGTTGGCGTCGTGCAGCTCGAAGACCCGTTCGGCCGACGCGGTCGCGGACTGGATCTGACCGGCCATCGCCGCGATCAGCGAGATCGGCTGGTTGAACCGCAGGACGTAGGAGATGAACGCCTGGATCTCGCCGATGGACAGGGCACCGGACGCGACGCACAGCCCGCCGGCCACCGCGACCAGCACGTAGCCGACGTTGCCGAGGAAGGTCAGCGCCGGAGCGATCAGTCCGGAGCGGAACTGCGCGTCGGCGGCGGCCGAGCGCAGTTCGTCGTTGTGCGCGGCGAACGTCTGCCGTGCCTGGCCCCAGCGCCCGAACGCGGTGACCAGCTCGTGCCCGGTGTAGACGTCCTCCAGGTGGCCGCCGAGTGCTCCGGTGGCCGTCCACTGCCGGGTGAACTGGGGTTTGGCGCGGCGGGCGATCGCCTTGCCGGCCCAGGCGGTCACCGGGAGCATGACCACCGCGACCGCGGTCAGCAGCAGCGAGATGCGCAGCATCATCACCAGTGTGCCGATGAACAGGAACACCGAGGCCATCATCTGGTTGGCCGACTGCTGCAGGGACTGTGCGACGTTGTCGATGTCGTTGGTGGCGCGGGACAGCAGGTCACCACGGGATCGCGTGTCGAAATAGGACAGTGGCAGCCGGGACAGCGCGAGGTCGGTGCGTTCGCGCAGCCGGAACGCCATCCGCTGCACCACGGTGGCGGTCAGCCGCGCCTGGGTCACCGTGCAGATCCAGTACAGTGCGGCCAGCACGCCCGACAGCATCAGGAACCGGTTGACCGCACCGAAATCGACGCCGCCACGGCGGATACCGTCCACAATGGTGTCGGTGGCCCGCCCGAGCAGCAGCGGGATGGTCGCCAGTGTGCCATTGCCGGCGACGGCCAGGGTGACCATGATGACGAGCCGCGCCCGGTCCGGGCGCATCAGGCCGAGCAGCCGCATGGCGGTGTCCCGAAACGCGGCCGGGTGCGTGGGAGACTTCGGGGAGCCGGAGCTCATCAGGCCGCCCTCTCGACGGTCCGTTGCGAATCGACGATCTGCGCGTAGGTGGGGCTGGCGGCCAGCAGCTCTTCGTGCGTGCCGACGGCTTCGACCAGGCCCGCCTCGAGCACCACGATCGTCTCCGCGGTGCGGATGCTGGACACCCGCTGAGCGACGATCACCTGGGTGGCGTCCCCGATCTCGCCGGCCAGCGCGGTGCGCAACGCCGCCTCGGTGGCGTTGTCCAGTGCGGAGAACGCGTCATCGAAGAGGTAGATCCGTGGCCGCGCCAGCAGCGTCCTCGCGATCGCCAGCCGCTGGCGCTGACCGCCGGACACGGTGCCGCCGCCCTGCCCGATCACCGTGTCCAGCCCGTCCGGCATGGTCATGACGAACTCGGCGGCCTGCGCGACCTCCAGTGCGTGCCACAGCTGCCCGTCGTCGGCGGACGGGTTGCCGTAGCGCAGGTTGTCCGCGATCGTGCCGGCGAACAGGTAGGCGCGCTGGGGCACCAGCCCGACCAGCCCGGCTACGTCGCTCCTGGCGAGGTTCCGCACGTCGGTGCCGTCGATGCGCACGGCGCCGTGGTCGGCATCGAGCAGCCGGGAGACCAGGTTGACCAGGGTCGTCTTGCCGCTCCCGGTCGAGCCGATGATCGCGGTGGTCCGGCCGGGCCGGGCGGACAGGCTCACCCCGCGCAGGACGGGGTACTCGGCACCCGGATAGCCGAACGTGACGTCGGCGACCTCCAGGTTCCCCCGCCGGTGCTCGATCCGGACGGGCGTGGCGGGTTCACCGACACTCGGTTCGGTGGCCAGTACCTCGGCGATCCGGCCGGCACTCACCCTCGCCCGCGGCGCCAGCACGAACACACCGGTCGCCATCGACACCGCGCCCAGAATCTGGATCAGGTAGGTCAGGAACGCGATCAGCGCGCCCAGCCGGAGTTCGCCGTCCACGATCCGGTGCCCGCCGATCGCCAGCACCGCGACCGACGCCAGGTTCGCGATCAGCATCGCTGTGGCACCGAAGAACGCCTGCACCCGGCCCAGCCGGATGCCGACCCGCAGCAGGTCGGTGTTCGCGTCGGCGAACCGGCGCCGCTCGATCGCGTCGCGGACGAATGCCCGGATCACGCGGATGCCGGTGATCTGCTCGCGCATCACCCGGTTGACCACGTCCATGTACCGTTGCAGCCGCTGTGAGGCAGGCACCATCCGCCGGATGAGCAACCCGATCGTCACCACCATGACCGGCACCACGACCAGCAACACCAGCGAAGACTTCACGTCTTGCCGCACGGCCAGCAAGATCCCGCCGGTCGCGACGAACGGTGCGGTCAGCAGCAGGGTCAGCGTGGTGAACACCAGCAACTGCACCTGCTGGACGTCGTTGGTGCTGCGGGTCAGCAACGACGACGCGCCGAACCGGCCTATTTCCTTGGCGGAAAAGCCCGCCACCCGGTCGAACAGCGCGACCCGCAGGTCCGCGCCCAGCCCCATCGCGACCCGCGCGCTCAGGTACACCGCGCCGCCCGCACAGCCGGCCTGCGCCAGTGTCACGGCCAGCATGATCCCGCCGTGTCCCAGGATGTAACCGCCGTTGCCGGTGAGCACCCCGTAGTCGATCACGTCGGCGTTGAGGGTCGGCAAATACAGCAGCGCCAGCGCCTGCCCGGCCTGGAGCACGGCGATCGCGAGGATCAGCTTGCGGTAGGGGCCCGACCGGGGACGCAGCAAAGCCGGCAATGACCGCGGTGCCGGCAGCGACGAGGATTCGGCGGGTGCGGTCATAACCCGACAATAGCGCGAACAGTGCCAGACAATTTTCTCGTCCCCGATTATTGGTGATCCGAAGATATTGTGATATGTCCCTTGTGGGTGGAGGAGTTGCCGGCGTGGCGCCGGATGACCTCCTCCGAACGATGCCCGAGCACGGCCACCCGGGCATCCCCCGATCGAATAGCGCGGGCGCACCACCAACTTGCAGGATGCCCGGCCGGGCGCCGGGCCTCTACCGTCTGCGAAACGGCACCGCAGCGCGCCGGCCTCCGCGCCGGCGGATCGCGCGCATTTCGGCACGGAAGGAAAACGACCCATGACCGCCACCGAGGAATCCGCGACGGAAACCGTGGCTTTCCCGCAGGACCGGACCTGCCCGTACCTTCCGCCGCCGCGTTACCGGGAGCTGGCGAATCAGGGTCCGGTGAGCAGGGTCGTGCTGTGGGACGGCCGCGAGGCCTGGGCGGTCACCAGCTATGCGCTGGCTCGCCAGTTGCTGGTCGACTCCCGGCTCTCCGTCGACCGCCGGAACCCGGGGTTCCCCGCGAGGGGTGCGTACGTGTTCGGGACCGGCGAGCGCAGCACGCCGGCACTGGTGGGTGCCGACGACCCGGCGCACAAGATCCACCGCGGGATGCTGATCTCCGCCTTCACCATCAAGCGGATCGTCGCCATGCGCCCGCTCATCCAGGAGTTCACCGACCGGGTGCTCGACGCCGTGATCGAGAAGGGCCCTCCCGCGGAGCTGGTCACCGACTTCGCGATGCCGCTGCCGTCGATGGTGATGTGCCAAGTGCTCGGCGTGCCTTACGAAGACCACGACTTCTTCGAGGAGCAGATCACCCGGTTGCTGGGCGAGCAGCGTCCGCAGGGACCGATGAGAGAACTCCAGGCCTACATCGGCGACCTGATCGGGAAGAATCAGCACCGGCTGAGCGAAGGGCTGTTCAAGGACCTCGCCACCACCCCCGAGAGCCGGGGGATGACGCGCGAGGAGCTGGTCGACCTGATCCTGGTCCTGCTGGGGGCCGGCCATTCGACCACCTCCAACATGCTCTCGACCACCATCTACACCCTGCTGCGACACCCGGAGCAACGTGCCGAGCTCCAAGCGGATCCCTCGTTGATGCCCGCCGCCATCGAGGAGCTGCTGCGGTACCTCAGCATCGCCGACGGGATGGGGCGAGTGGCGACGGAGGACATCGAGATCGCGGGCATCACCATCCGGGAGGGCGACGGCGTGGTCTTCCTGACGTCGGTGATCAACCGCGACGAGAGCGTCCACGACCGGCCGGACGAACTGGACTGGCACCACTCCACGCGGGAACACATCGGTTTCGGCTTCGGCGCTCACCAGTGCCTGGGGCAGAACCTGGCCCGCGTCACCATGGACATCGGCCTCCGCAGCCTGTTCACCCGGCTGCCCGGCCTGCGTCTGGCGGCCGCGCCGGAGGACGTCCCCTTCAAACCGGGAATCGCCATCCAGGGCATGAACGAACTGCCGGTCACCTGGTGAGCACCGGTTTGCCTCGCCATACCACCAGAGGAGGTCCCCTTGCACACGGACATGATCACCTACGGCGTGCACTCGCCGCCGATCACCCGGGACGCGGCATGAAGGTATCCGCGGACCAGGCCGCCTGCGTCGGTGCGGGCCTGTGCGTGCTGCGCCTGCCCGAGATGTTCGACCAGTGCGAGGACACCGGCGTGGTGGTGCTCCGGCAGACCGAACCGGGGCCGGAGCCCGAGGCCGAAGCAGCTGTGCTCGAGGCGGTCGAGCTTTGCCCGGCCAGGGCGCTGCGGGTCGATCGCTGAGGGCGCCCGATCCGAACCGCTCCCCGGAAGCCGGGACTGGGAATCCAGTTCCGGCTTCCGGGGAGCGGTTCGGCGTATCCGGGAAGTTCGTCTTCCGAGCCCGTCCCCGACGCTGAAGCCGACTGCCTCGACAACTCCATGGCCGAGAACCGGAGAGGCCTGAGCCCGGCCGAATACCGGGCTCAGGCCTTCAAGCTCCGACCTTCACTGGTCAGTGCCCGCCGTGGCCGGAGTTCATGGAAGGCATCGCGGACATCGAATGTCCGCCGTGGCCGGACCCGCTCGAGCGCATGTGGAACCGGGCCACCTCGGGCGGGTGCACGACGAAGGGCCGCATCATGCCTTCGTCTTCGTGGTCGAGGACGTGGCAGTGGTACATGAACTCACCGGTTCCGCCGTCGAACCGGCCGGCGACGGTGATCCACTCACCCTGCCGCAGGATGAAGGTGTCTTTCCAGCCTTCCTCGTACTTCTCGATCGGCAGGCCGTCACCAGGTGCGGGCAGCGGCGTGGTGGTGCCGCCGGTCGCGAGGTCGAAGGGCTTCAGATCGCCGATCGCCCGCCGGTTCAGCAGCTGGAACCGCGCCAGGTGGATGTGCATCGGGTGCGGGGTCCCGCCGAGGTGGATCAGGTTCCACACCACCCAGCGGCCCCGGTCGACGAAGATCGTCGTCGTGTCGTCGAACAGGCGGGCGACCTTGCGGAAGGTCCGGACCATTCCCATCGCCGGGTCGGTGAGCTGGACGATCCCCTCCGCCGGGAACTTCGCCGGCAGCGCGGCGGGGTCGGTGATCTCCTGCAGCTCCCACATTTCCGGGTGCGGCCTGCCGGCAACCCCCGGCGGGGTCATCGCGACGAACACCTCGTCGTGGTCTTCCGGCACGGACGTACCGGGCGCCAGCCGGACATACGATGGGGACAGCCGGGCCGGCGGGGAGAACGAGTCGTTGCGCGCGCGGCCCTCGACGCGGAACTCCATGATGTCGGGCTCGACCGTGGCGCCGGTGTTGACCAGGCGCAAGCGCTGGCCCGGGAACCGGCTGAAGTCGATCAGCAGGTCGGCCCGCTCGGCCGGGGTGAGGGTCAGCCCGTCCGCCGGCATCGGCGCCGGAGCGGGCAGCAGTCCGGCGTCGGTGCCGGCGATCCGGATCGCGTCGTTGTGCACGGTGCCCGCCTCGTCGACGAGGTTGAGGCGGAAGAACCGGGAGTTCGCCGCGTTGAGCACGCGGAAGCGGTACCAGCGCGTCTCGACGTCGAGGTGGGGCCAGATGACTCCGTTGACGACGGTGAACGGGCCGGTGACGGGGGCCGACGTGCCGCTCGCGGGCAGGTACTGGAACTTGAACAGCAGCTGACCGGTGAGCGCGCCGGTCGCCGGGTCGGTGTCGAGGTTGCGGTCGGCGATGATCAGCGGGACCTCGTAGTCGCCGCCCGGGAGTCCGAGCGCGGCCTCCTCGTCGTCGCGCACGAGGTACATACCGGCGAGGCCCGCGTACACGTTGAAGCGCGTCACGGCCATCGCGTGGTCGTGGTACCAGAGACCCGTCGCGGGCTGGCCGTTCGGGTACTCGGTCAGCTGAGTGCCGCCCGGCAGCATGCCGTTGTGCGCCCAGCCGTCGTTGCCGCCGTTGGTCACCGCGCCGTGCAGGTGCACGACGTTCCACGGCACCAGTTCGGCGACACCGCCGATCAGCTCCACCCCGGGCGCCACGCTGCCGTCCTGGTTGCGGTAGCCGGGCAGGTTCGCCGGCGTCGGCTGCGCGAACGGCGCGCGCACGGCCACGAGCGGGACGGTGCCCTGCAGCTCGTTGGTCCACGCGACCCGCAGCTGCCTGCCGCTTCGCACCTCGACGGTCGGGCCGGGGAACTGTCCCTGGTAGGTCCACAGGGTGGTCTCGGGCAGCTGGGAGTGCAGCCGGACCCGCGCGTTGGTCATCGTGATCGTCAGTTCGTCCCGGTACCGCCGCGAATATGCCCGGAGCACCGGCGGAATCCTCACCGGGTCGAGGAACTTCGTGAGACCGAAGTTCGGCGCCGGGAGCTGGACCGCCTGCATCGGCTGCCTTGGCCGCCCGCCGCCGGTCGCCGGCAAGGTCGCCGCCCCCGGTGCGCTCGAACCGAGCAAGCCCATGCCCGCCACGACGCCCGCGGAACCGAGCACGGCGGAGGTGAGGAAGACGCGACGATCGACGGAGCCGTCCATCAGTGTTTCTCCTGCTTCATCTGGGGGGACTACACCCGTTGTGCGGCAACGGTTCACCGTCTGGGGCGCGGGCTTCGCCGATCAGGCTGCGGGGCCGGTCGCCACAGCGTGTGCAGGCCGCGGAACGAGGTCATGCCGCCGATTGCCCTGCATGACCAGCCACAGGCTATGGCAGGCCTCTTCGGCGGACATCCCTCGTTCTGATAGCCGCGACAACCTGCTAGTTCGTGAAGTCCGCCTTGTGGTCCACCGCCCACTCGGCGAAGGTCCGGGCCGGCTTGCCGAGGACCTTCTCGACCGTGCCGTCGATCTCGGCAGGCCCTTCGAGTGCTTCCACGTAGTGGCGGATCCTGGTCTCGATGATCTCCGGTGCGGCTGCCGGTTCGATCACTCCGCTCCGGATGAGTTCTTGAAGGCGGGGCTCGAACCGCTGGCGGAGCTCCACGCGCACGTCATCGCCGGTGATGTCGTCGAACGCCAGGTCGCGGCCGATCGCCTTGCCGATGAGGGCGACCTGCTCGGCCTGGGTGATGCTGTCGCCGCCGGTGATGTGGTACTTCGCCCCGGCGTGGCCGTCCTGGAGCAGGGCGCAGGTGCTCACTTCGGCGATGTCCCGCTCGTGGATGGCCGACACGTACGAGCGTGCGTAGTGGAGCCGCACCGGCGCTCCGGCCTTGATGGACCGGGCCCACTGCAGAGAGTTCGCCGCGAACAGGCCCGGCCGCACGAACGTCCACGACAGACCGGACCGCTCGATCGACTCCTCGGCGGCCAGATGCCACCGCGCGATCCAGTGGCCCGGGTCGCGACCGGCGACGGCCAGCGAGGACAGGAGCACGACGTGCTTGACGCCGGCGGACTTCGCGGCCGCCATGATTTCGCCGATGGCCGACGGCTGGGTGTACAGGAAGACCTTGTCCACGCCTTGAAGTGCTTGTTCGAACGTCTTCGGGTCGGTGAGATCCGCTCTGCGGACATCGACCTCCGCCGGCAGGTCGAGCGACTCGGGATCACGGGAGGTGGCCCGCACGTCCGTTCCCGCCTGTACCAGCAGGTCCACGACGTTGCGGCCGACATTGCCGGTCGCGCCGGTCACCAAGATCGTCATGAGTCTCCTGCCTGGATCGCTTTTTCCGGTTCGTCAAGCACGGTTGGCCCTCACGCAGGGTCCTCCTGGCCGAAGTGTCCGGGCGTCAGACTCGCCGACGTCGCTCGGTGGGGACCATCACCAATGCGAGTAGTCCGGGACATATACCAGATCGCAGGATACCGCCTGCCCGGCCGGACGGGCCACGCTCTGCTGGTCGAAAGCGAGAGGCCCATGACGAAGACCGATGTGGTGATTGCCGGCGCCGGGCCGACGGGGTTGATGCTGGCCTGCGAACTGCGGCTGCACGGCGTCGAAGTGCTGGTGCTGGACAAGCTCGAGACCCGCTCCGGTGAGTCACGGGCGAGTGGGCTGCACGCACGCACGCTGGAACTGCTGGACCAGCGGGGCATCCTCGGCCCGTACCTCGCCGAGGGCACGACGGTGCCTGCCGGGCTTTTCGCCAAGCAACTGCTGGACTTCAGCAAGCTCGAGACCCGCCACCCGTTCACGTTGCTGCTGCTGCAGAACCGGGTCGAGGTCCTGCTCGAACAGCGTGGCGCCGAGCTCGGCGCGCCGGTGTGCTGGTCGTCCGAAGTGGTCGGTCTGCGGCAGGGCGAGGCAGGCGCGGAGGTCGACGTGCGCGGGCCGGACGGCTCGGTGTCGACGGTGCGGGCGGAGTACGTGGTGGGTTGCGACGGCGGGCGCAGCGCGGTCCGCAAGCTCGCGGGAATCGACTTCCCCGGCACCCCGGCGACCCTGACCTCCTGGCTCGGTGACGTCGAGATGACCGATCCGCCCGACGGACCGGCGGTGCTCGCCGGGGAGAGCGGCAACGTCTCGATCCTGGGTTACGAGCCAGGCTGGTACCGCGTGTTCACGACCGAGTACGACCGGGTGACTGCCCGGGATGAACCCGTGACGTTCGAGCGGTTGCGGGACGCGACGGTCCGGATCGCCGGCAAGGACTTCGGCATGAACAGTCCCCGCTGGCTCTCTCGCATCGGTGATGCGGCGCGGCTGGCCGCCGGTTTCCGGCGGGGCCGGGTGCTGCTCGCCGGGGACGCCGCCCACATCCACTTCCCGGCCGGCGGTCAGGGCATGAGTCTCGGCATGCAGGACGCGGTCAACCTCGGGTGGAAACTCGCCACGGTGATCCACCGTCACGCGCCCGACGACCTGCTCGACAGCTACCACAGTGAACGGTATCCGGTGGCCGAGCGCGTACTGCAGAACACGCGTGCGCAGATCGCGCTGGCCCGCCCCGGCGCACACGCCGGCGCACTCCGGGAGTTGTTCGCCGGCCTCGTCGCGGTCGGCGAGGTGAACCACCTGCTGGCCGGCATGATCTCCGCACTGGACGTCCGCTACCCGCTCGGCGAGGCGCATCCCCTGTGCGGCTACCGGTTCCCCGACCTCGACCTGACCGTGCCCAGCGGCGATATCCGGCTGTTCAGCCTGCTGCACAAGGCGCGCCCGCTGCTGCTCAACCTGTCCGGCGACGCGGTGGTCGCCGCGGAGGTGACCACCGCCGCCAAGGCGTGGGCCGACCGCCTCGACGTCGTCGACGCCCGCCGCGCCGACCGGGCCCGTGCCGCCGGTGAGATCCCGTCGCCTGCCGCGGTCCTGCTCAGGCCCGACGGGTACACCGCCTGGGCGGCGTCCGACGGCGAAGCTCCCGACATCGTGGCACTGGAGGCCGCGCTCACCACCTGGGCCGGCCCGGCCGACCGATAGCCGACCAGGGCCGCGGGCCCACCGCGTTGCCGGTCACCTCGCGGTGGCCGGCACGGACCACCGTTCGCTCACCACCCGGCGCATGCCGCCGTGGCGTTCCAGTGCCTCGAGCAACGCGGTGAGTTCACTCATCCGGTAGCTCGTGGTCCGGCCATGGCCGTTCTGCACGCCACCGTCACGCAGTCCCACGGGAGCCACCGCGACGACCACGCCGCGGTGGCTGTCCCGGTGCAGGGCACGGTTCTCCCGGCTCGACCGGACGAACTCGGCCCGCTCATCGCTTCCCACCGAAGCGGTCATCATGGCCTGACGCCCGACGTTGCGCCCCGTCCGCGGTGAGCTGTTGTTCGCCATGGGCCGGGTCGGCGAAGGTATCGCCGAGATCGGCGCCGGGTTGCGGATCGCGGAGTGGCGCGGTATCCGGTCTTTGCTGCCGAACGGCTATGTCGTGATGGCACTCGGTGCATTCCGCCGCGCTGACATGAGGACCTGTCTCCACTATGTGGACAAGCTGGCAAGGGAGGCTTTGCTGGGCTATTTCGGGCAGGCCGCGGGGGCATGGGTGACCGCTCTGGACACGGAGGCCCGCAGCGGCGTGGAGTGCGCGGCTGGTCTCATCGACGGGATCGTCATGAACCCCGTCGTTCTTCGCCAGCTTCTGGTGTCGGAGCCGGCGGCGGCTTCGTGGCTGGTTCGTGCGGCAGGCAAACTGGGTGCCCGCGACGTGGGGAAGGCGCTGGTCTCGGCGGCCTCTGCCGCGTCCGCCGGTCACTCGCGGCTGAGCGTGGTACGAGCGTCGGCGTTGCATGCCGCAGGACTGCTGGAGGAAGACGCCGGCAAGTTGCGCGAAGCGTCGGCGCTCCACCCTGATCGATGGTGCGGGGCGTCCGCGCGGGAAGACCTGGCCGGTCTGGCGGCCAAGCGGGGCTCGGAACATGGCGACGCTCACTTCACGTGCCGAGCCGGCGGCCAACTGGAAAGCAATGCGATGAGGTTGCGCGATGCCAGCGACAGCAGGTCGACAGACAACGGGTCGCCAAGGCCGCCTCGGGGCGCTGGGGGACAGGACGAAAGCCGGCTCCACCCACACCGCCTGGGGGTGAACGGTGTGGGTGGAGCCGGGTGAGGTCCGGCTCGTCAGGCGACGAAACGGGTGATCGAGTCCGCCAGGGACCCGGCGTCGACGCCGAACAGGCGGTCGTGTTCCTCCGCCGTGCCGTAGACGCGGGCCTCGCGGTCCCGCCAGGTGCCGAACGAGCGGAGGCGGTGCGGGACGTCCGCCAGCGCCTCGGTGACCTCGAACGCCGACGTGCCGCGCAGGTACGGCTCCACCAGCACCACGTTGGGCGCCGCGGCCGCCACCGCCGCGCGCAGGCCCGCGTGGTCGAACGGGCGGACCGTCGACGCGTACAGCACCGTCACGTCCGCCGTCTCGGTGGCCGCCAGGACCTGGTCCAGGACCGGGCCGACCGCGATCACCACGCCCGACCGGCCCTGGCGCAGCACCGTGAACCCGGCCGAGACCGGCACCGCCTCGCTGTTGGCCCGTTCGGACAGCCGGACGTAGACGCGGCCGTCCCCGGCGATGGCCTGGCTCAGCAGCGGGGCGACCTCGTCCTCGTGACCCGGCACGTGCACCGTCCAGCCCGGCAGCGTGTCCAGCAGGGCCACGTCGCCGGGGGCCTGGTGGGTGCGGCCCCACGACGGGTCGTCGTAGGAGGCGCCCACGCTGACCAGCACGGCGCCGACGTCCTGGTGGCCGAGGCCGATCTTGAGCTGTTCGAACGGCCGCTCGACCAGGAACGGCGCGTACGTGTGCACCACCGGCCGCTGGCCGGCCAGCGCGAAGCCGCCGGCGATGTCGATCATCGCCTGCTCGCGGATGCCGAAGTTGAGGACGCGGTCCGGGTACTCCTTCTTCACGTCCCAGAAGAACCACGACGAGATGTCGGCGGTCAGCATGACCACCCGCGGGTCCGTGGCCAGCGACTCGATCACCGTCTCGGCGAAGACCGTCCGCATCTGCTTCCTGGTCACCTGGGCGGTCATGCGCCGGCCCCTTCCTCGAGCGGGAGAATCTCCGCGACGACCGCGCGCGGCCGCCCGTCGGTCTCCCCGGTCAGCGCCTTCTCCAGCTCGTCGTGGTCACGGCCGTCGACCGTGGTCGCCGCCCAGCCCTCCTGCTCGAAGCGCCCGGCGATGCCGCCCGGCCAGCCGAGGCTGGCCGTCTTGTTGTCGATGACGATCGCGGTGAGCCGGTCGAGCCCGAGCCGGCCGGCGATGGCCATCGTCTCGTGGTTGCTGCCTTCGTCGAACTCGCCGTCGCCCATCAGGACGAACACGCGGGCGTCCCGGCCCTGCGCCCGCAGCCCGAGCGCGGTGCCGACGCCGAGCGGCAGCCCGTGGCCGAGCGAACCGGCGCTGATCTCCACGCCGGGCGCCAGGGTGCGGTCCGGGTGCATACCCAGCGGCGAGCCCCACTGCCGCCAGGTGTCCAGCGTCTCCGGCGCCATGAAGCCCTTCGCGGCGAGCACCGCGTAGTAGGCCATCGGGCCGTGGCCCTTGGAGAGGTAGAACCGATCGCGGTCGGGGTCGTCGATGTTCGACGGCGACACGTTGAGCACGCGCTCGTAGAGCACCCAGATCGCGTGCAGCGTCGACGCCGCGGCCCAGCCGTGCTTCTCGTCCCCCGTCATCCGGCCGAACAGGCCGCGGAGGTTCTCTTCGGTCATGGATCCGGGCATGGGTTCCCTCACTCGGGCTTGCGCGCGGTCAGGAGGACGTAGCCGAGCGACGGTTCGTCGCTGAACGCCTGGAACCGGCCCAGCGTGACCTCGAACTGCGCGGCATCGATGTACTGCAGCGCCTGCTCCCGCAGCCCTTCGAAGCGTTCTGCCGCCTTGGCCCACGACGGCCGGGTGAACTGGCTGACGTCCTCGGCGTTCTCCGGCTCGAGGCCGGCTTCGCGCAGGTGGGCCTGGTACTCGTCGAGCGGGACGACGGCGACCACGCCCTTGCCGACCTCGCGGACGCGCTCGGCGTCGGCCTCCAGGCCGGCGGGGCCGGGGACGAGCAGGAAGTCGCCGAGCGCCAGCCGCCCGCCCGGCCGCAGCACGCGGGCCGCCTGGCGGATCACGTGCCAGCGGTCCGGCATGTGGTGCAGCGATTCCAGGGCCCAGACGAGGTCGAACGACCCGTCCTCGTACGGCAGCTCCATCGCGTCGGCGTATTCGAAGACGACCCGGTCGTCGACGTCGGCCTTGTAGGCGCGGTCGTTCGCCCGCTCCACCTGCTTCTCGCTGATGGAGATGCCGGTGACCATGACGTCGTTCGCGGTCGCCATCCGGATCGCCGGCTCGCCGTTGCCGCAGCCGATGTCGAGCAGCCGGTCGCCCGCCCGCAGCGGCAGCATCCCGGCCAGCCGGTCGGTCAGCCGCGTGGTGGCCTCTTCGAGCGTCGCGGACTCGTCGTCCCAGTAGCCGTGGTGCAGGTTCTCACCCCAGAGCTGGTCGAGCAGGTCCGCGAACGCGTCGTAGCCCTTACCAATCTCTTTCGGAGTCGGCTTCGTCACCAGTACCCCTCAGCATTCGTTTCGGCATGATTCTCCGCAGGCTATGGGAGACACGGCAGACTGGGCATCCCTCGTTCTGATAGCACTGCCGGACTGTCCACAGGAGACACGGGCGAGCACTGTCAGGTTGGGGGATGCCCGGCCGGGCACCGCTTCCCTACCGTCCGACCCGGGCACGCTTCACGCGAACGGAAGGGATGGCCATGACCGCCACCGCCAGGCCTTCGGCCGAGCCGGTCGACCTGTTCTCGCCGGAAGTGGTCGCCGACCCGTTCGGCTGGTACGCGCGGTTGCGCGAAGAGCCGTTGCCGCACACGGGAACGCTCAACCTCGGCACCATGATGGGCGGGCCGGACATGTGGCTCGCCACCCGCTACGAGGACGTCCTCACCGTCCTCACCGATCCCCGCTTCCTCACCAACCCGCCGGAAGACTCGCCGCTGGCCGACATCCGCGCCGGCGTCTTCAAGGCGATGAACTTCCCCGAAGACCTCATCCCCTGGATGGCCAACAAGCTCAACACCGCCGACGGCGAGGACCACACGCGGCTGCGCAAGCTGGTCTCCTACGCGCTGACCGCGCGCCGCGTCAACGCGCTGCGGCCGCGCGTCGAGAAGATCACCGCGGACCTGCTCGGCAAGATGGCCGAGCAGGGCAAGGACGGCTCGCCGGTCGACATCGTCGAGGAGTTCTGCTTCCCGCTGCCGGTCACGGTCATCTGCGAGCTGGTCGGCATCGACGAGTCCGACCGCGCGGCCTGGCACGCCTGGGGCAACGCGATGGCGACCATGGACGGCCCCAGCATCCCGCCCGCGCTGCGCAAGTGCATCGCCCTCTCCCGCGAGCTGATGGCCCGCCGGCGCGCCGAACCGCAGGACGACCTGGTCACCGCGCTCGTCCAGGCCCAGGCCGAAGACCCGGGCCGGGTGTCGGACGACGAGATCGTCGGGATCCTGTTCAGCCTGGTCACCGCCGGGCACCAGACGACGACCTACCTGATCGGGAACTCGGTGCTGTTCCTGCTGGAGCACCCCGGCCAGCTCGCCCGGCTGAAGGCCGAGCCGGCGCTGTGGGCGCAGGCCGTCCGGGAACTGCAGCGCCTGGGCCCGCTCCAGTTCACGCAGGCGCGGTTCCCGTCCGAAGACGTCGAACTCGGCGGTGTCACGATCCCGCGCGGGACGCCGGTCGCGCCGCTGCTGCTGGCCGCCAACACCGACCCGCGCAAGTTCGACGAGCCGGACAAGCTGATCGTCGACCGGCTGAGCGTCGCCAACGAGATGCACCTGTCCTTCGGCAAGGGCATCCACCGCTGCCTGGGCCAGCACCTCGCCTACCAGGAGGCCGAGGTGGCGCTGCACGGGCTGTTCACCCGGTTCCCGGACCTGGCGCTCGCCGTGCCGCGCGAGGAGATCCCGTGGATCCTGCGGCCGGCGTTCACCCGGACCAAGACGCTCCCCTTGAAGCTCGCTTAGCCGAAGGGCAGTCCCCGTGCACCAACCAGATGTCGAAAAGTGGTTACGCCGTTTCGCACAGGCCCCGGACGCGCGAGCGCGGCTCGTCTGCCTGCCCCACGCCGGCGGCTCGGCCAGCTTCTTCTTCCCGCTCGCCAAGGCCCTCGCGCCCGCGGTGGAGGTTCTGGCGGTCCAGTACCCGGGCCGCCAGGACCGGCGCCACGAGCCGCCCGTCGACAGCATCGGCGGGCTGACGAACCGGCTGCTGGAGGTGCTGCGCCCGTTCGACGACCGGCCGCTGGCGCTGTTCGGGCACAGCATGGGCGCGATCATCGGCTACGAACTGGCGTTGCGGATGGCCGAAGCCGGGCGGCCCACGCCGGCGCACCTGTTCGCGTCCGGGCGGAGGGCGCCGTCGCGCTACCGCGACGACGACGTGCGCGGTGCGTCGGACGAACGGCTCGTCGCCGAGCTGCGGAAGCTGGGCGGGTCCGACGCGGCCATGCTCGCCGACCCGGAACTGCTGGCCATGGTGCTGCCCGCGATCCGCAGCGACTACCGCGCGGTCGAGACCTACCGGCACGAGCCGGGACGGCAGCTGGACTGCCCGGTCACGGTGTTCACCGGCGACCGCGATCCGCGCGTGTCGGTCGAGGAGGCCCGTGCGTGGGAGGAGCACACCACCGGGCCCACCGAACTGAAGGTGCTGCCGGGCGGCCACTTCTTCCTGGTCGACCAGGCCGCCCCGATGATCGCGACGATCACCGGCAAGCTGGCCGGCGTCGCGCTGGCCACGGGAGGGAAGCCGTGACGCGGACCGGAGTGCGGCGGGCGCTGGCGCCCAGCGAGAGCATCCACGCCGTCAAAGAGGCCTACATCGGATACACCGTGCGGGCCGAGGGGCGGCTCGATCCGGACGCGCTGACCACGGCGTTCGAAGCGGTCTGCCGCGCCTTTCCGCAGCTTTCCGCACGGGTGGAGTTCACCGGCGAAGGCGCGGTCCTCACCGAGTCGGACTCCCCGCCGGAGGTCCGGTTCGCCGACGGCGACCTCGACCGGCCGCTGTCCGGGCTCGACCTCGACCAGAGCCGCTCGCTGAGCGCGCTGAACGTCGTCCGCGACGGTGACGCGGCCGGCGTCTGCCTGGCGATCCAGCACAGCGTCGCCGACGCCCACCACGCCACCGCGATCCTCTCCGCGCTGTGGTCCTGCTACACCGACGTCGTCGAAGGCGTGCCGCTCGACCTGGGCCGGCACCCGTATCCGCGGTCGCTGGAGGACCTGCTGGCCGAGCGCGGCATCCACGCGAACGGCCCGGCGACACCCCTGGCCCCACCGGCCACGCCCCGGCCGGAACCCGTCGTCCGGCACGTCGTCCGGCACCGGCTGACCGAGGCCGAAACGACGGCGCTGGCGAACCTCGGCCACCGCGAGAAGGTGACGATCAACGGCCTGGTGTCGGGTGCGGTGCTGCTCGCCGAGGCCGAGGTCCGCGAGATGCCGCTGACCGACCTGATCTACCGGTACTCGGTGAACCTGCGCGGCCGGCTGACGCCCCCGGTCGGGGCGACCGAAGGCACCAACGTGCTCGGCGGGGTCGGCTTCAAGGTGACCGGCGGGACGGCGCCCGACGCCGTCGCGATCGGCCGGGCCATCGGCGAGCAGCTGCGGGCCGGGCTCGCCGACGGTTCCGTGCAGCGCAGCATCCTCGACATGTTCAGCAGGCCCGCCGCCGCGAAGCCGTGGGACCCGAAGCTCGCGCTCGTCGTGGTCAGCATCATGAACTGGGGCGTCGTCCCGCCGATGCGCACGCCGGACGGGCTGCGGCTGGCCACCCTGCACTCGGCGTCCCGGATGCGGGAGGCCGGCGCGCTCGGCGGTTACGTGCTGAGCACGTTCGGCGGCCGGATCGGCCTGGACCTGGCCTGGCCCGAGGGCGATCCGTCGCTGCCGCGGCGGCTGGACTGCCTGCGCGAACAGCTGGCCCGCCTGACCCTGTGAGGTTCTTTTGACGGACACGGACGTCGTCATCGTCGGCAACGGCCCGATCGGCGCCACCCTGTCGGTGCTGCTGGCCCAGCGCGGCTGGCGGGTGACGGTGCTGGAGCGCCGGCCGCGGCCGTACCGGCTGCCGCGGGCGACCAGTTTCGACGGCGAGACCGCGCGGCTGCTGGCCGCCACCGGGATCGGCCCGGACCTCGGGCGGATCACCGCGCCGGCCAACGGCTACCAGTGGCAGACCGCCGACGGGCAGACGCTGCTGGACATCGCCTTCACCACCGAAGGACCGTACGGCTGGCCGGACGCGAACACCATGCACCAGCCCGCGCTGGAGGAACTCGTCGCGGCCCGGGTGGCGGACCTGCCCGGAATCACCGTGCTGCGCGGGCACGAAGTCGTGGCCATCGCCGACGGCGAGCACGTCCAGGTGACCGCCGTCGACGCCGACGACGTCTCGCGGACGCTGTCGGCGCGCTGGGTGGTGGGCTGCGACGGCGCCAACAGCTTCGTGCGCGAGCACCTCGACGTGCCGGTGACCGATCTCGGGTTCTCCTACGAGTGGCTGCTCTGCGACGTCCAGCTGACCGAGCCGCGTGAGTTCGTCCCGACGAACGTGCAGATCTGCGACCCGGCCCGGCCGACGACGCTGGTGGGCAGCGGCCCTGGCCGCCGTCGCTGGGAATTCATGCGCCTGCCGGGGGAAAACGCGGCCGAGCTGAACACCGCCGAGACGGCGTGGCGGCTGCTGGCGCCCTTCGGCGTCACCCCCGGGACCGCGACCCTGCTGCGCAGCACCACCTACATCTTCCAGGCCCGCTGGGCCGACCGGTGGCGGGTGGGGCACGTCCTGCTCGCCGGCGACGCGGCGCACCTCATGCCGCCGTTCGCGGGGCAGGGCATGTGTTCCGGCATCCGGGACGTCACCAACCTGGCGTGGAAGCTCGACCTGACGCTCCGCGGCCTGGCACCTGAGTCTCTTTTGGACAGTTACGGGCACGAACGCCGGGAGCAGGCCCGGGAGGCCATCCTGGCGTCGGTCCAGCTGGGCCGGGTGATCTGCGTGACGGACCCGGCGGCCGCCGCCGAGCGGGACGCCACCGTGCTGGCCAACCGCCGCGGCAAGCCCGCGGGCCGTCCGGAGCCGGCGAAACCGCTCGCCGGGGGGCTGCTCCACGAAAGCCCGGGCGCGGGTGTGGTCGTGCCGCAGGGGCGGGTGTGCGCGGGCGGGACCACCGGGCTCTTCGACGACGTCGTCGGCCGGGGTTTCGTGCTGCTCACCACCGAAGAGTCCCCTTCGGACTTCCTCGCCGAGCTCGGCACGCACGTGGTCCGGCTGGACGGCAGCCTGGACATCGAGAACGTCTACCGGCCGTTCCTGGCCCGGTTCGGTGCGGCTTCGGCCCTCGTCCGCCCGGACTACCACGTCTTCGGCACCGCGAGCCGGGGCGACCTCCCGACCCTGGCCGACGCCCTCCGCACCAGCCTGCGCACCCCGGTCCCCACGCCCTGACCGAAGCGCCTGCCCCGCCATCGGACAGCGGGGGTGGCCGGAGGTCGGCTCCGGCTTGCCCAGGACACCGCCGCGAGCCATCACCAACGCGGGTAGTCCCGGCCGGTTGCCCGCGGCGGCCTACCACGTTGAGGGATGTCCGCTCGTCCCCGCGCTTCTAGCGTGATTCGAGCGTGAGGTCCGCAATCGAGGAGCAGAGGATCGATACGACGTGGTCGACTCAGCCCGATCGGACCTGCCGGCGCACCTCGAAGCGCGCACGTCCGCACCCGGCGGCTGTTCGCGGGCAACCTGACCCGCCACCCCGCCTGCATCGCCGCCACGCACCGACCGCACGACCATCCGCAACGGACTGCTTCGATACGAAAGGAAGGCCCATGACCACCACTGCCGAGACTTCGGCCGAACCGGTCGACCTGTTCTCCCCGGAAGTGGTCGCCGACCCGTGGGGAGCGCACGCGGCGGTCCGCGAGGCGCCGACGCTGCAGATCGGCGGCTTCATGGGCGGGCCGCCGATGTACCTGGCCGCCCGCTACGAAGACGTGCGGCAGGTCCTGATGGACCAGCGGTTCCAGTGCAACCCGCTGGCCGACTCGCCCGCCGAGGACATCCGCAACGGCGTCTTCCGGCACCTGGACATGCCGGAGGAGCTGATCCCCTGGCTGAAGAACCTGATCAACGCCTCCGACGGCGAGGAGCACGCCCGGCTGCGCAAGCTGGTCTCCTACGCGCTCACCGCGCACCGGGTCGGCAAGTTCCGCCCCCGCGTCGAGGAGCTCACCGCGGAGCTGCTCGACAAGCTGACCGCCGAGGGCGGCGACGGCACGCCGATCGACCTCGTCGAGTCGTACTGCTACCCGCTGCCGGTCACGGTGATCTGCGAGCTGGTCGGCGTCGACGCGGAGGACCGCCCGCAGTGGCGCGCGTGGAGTGACGCGATGGCCACCCTCGACGGCAAGCGGCTGCCCGAGGAGGTCCGCAAGACGCTCGCCGCGGCACGCGGGATGATCGAGCGGCGGCGCGAAGAGCCCAAGGACGACATGGTCACCGCGCTCGTCGAGGCGCAGGCCAAGAACCCGGGCATCGCCACCGACGACGAGCTGGTCGGCGTCCTGTTCAGCCTGGTCACCGCCGGGCACCAGACGACGACCTACCTGATCGGCAACTCGGTGCTGGCCCTGCACGAGCACCCGGACCAGCTCGCGCGGCTGAAGGCCGACCCGACGCTGTGGCCGCAGGCTGTGCGCGAGCTGCAGCGGCTGGGCCCGATCCAGTTCGGGCAGCCGCGGTTCGCCACCGAGGACATCGAGGTGGGCGGCACGGTGATCCCCCGCGGGATGCCGGTCGTGCCGCTGATCATGGCGGCCAACAGCGACCCGCGGAAGTTCCCCGAGCCGGAGAAGCTGAAGATCGACCGGCTCGCCGTCGGCAGCGAGAGCCACCTCGGCTTCGGCAAGGGCATCCACCGCTGCCTCGGCCAGCACGTCGCCTACCTGGAGGCGGAAGTGGCGCTGCGCGGGCTGTACACGCGGTTCCCGGACTTGACGCTGGCGGTGCCGCGCAAGGAGATCCCGTGGATCCTGCGGCCCGGCTTCACCCGGACCAAGGACCTTCCGGTGCGGCTCGTCGCGCCGGCGTCCTGACGCCCTGCCGGGACTGCGCCCGGCTGTCCCGGCCGACGAAGTCCGGGTCAAGCCGGGCGAACGCGTTCCCGGGACTGGCCGGGCTGCCGGTCACCGGGTAGCGCGGTGTTCCCCCTTCGGCCGGCCGGGTGCTCCCCCGGCCGGCCGAAGTCTTGGCCGGGTCACACGCAGGCCCGGGCCGAGGTAACTGCCCGTGCGGTGCGACCCGGAGAGAGAAAGGGGTGCCTACGCCATGAGATCCCCGGCCCCTGACCGGCGCGGATGAACCACTCGGTGCCGAACCGCAGGTGAGCGGTCACAGTGCTGCTCCCCCCGCCACCAATCCGGCGAGCGCCACCGCACCCCGCAGCGACGACAACCCGCCCAGCGCGGCCGGTTCCACGGGGACCGGGGTCTGGCCCTGGCGCACGAACTCCGCGAGGTGCCCCGCCACCGACGGCACGATCTCCGGAATCCCCGCCGCGAACCCGCCGCCGATCAACGCGCGGTCCGGGTGGACCAGCTCCTGGACCCCGGTCACCGCCGCGGCCAGTGCCCGGGTGGTGCCTTCGAGGGCGTCGGCGGCCCACGGCTCTCCGTGGTGCAGTGCCCGCTGCAGCGCGGGGAACGAGACGTCCGCTCCGCGCAGGAGGGACGCGCGGCGGAGGGTCGCCGGGCCGGAAGCCAGCGTTTGCAGGCACCCTCGGCGGCCGCAGACGCACCGGACCCCGCCCATCTCGACGATCAGGTGGCCGATCTCGAACGACCCGCGGCCGAGGCCGGGGCACGGCACGCCGCCCAGGACCAGGCCGCCGCCGATGCCCGTGCCGATGCCGATGTACAGCAGGTTCTCGCAGCCCGAGGCCCGCGCCTCGGCGAGCGCGCCGAGGTCGCCGTCGTCCGCCCAGGCGATCGCCGCCTCGGGGAACAGCTCGTGCAACGCCGTTTTCAGGTCTACTCCGGTCCACTCCGGGCGGCTGGGCCAGGTCGTGATCCGGCCGTCCGGGCCGACCGTGCCGGGCATCGCGACCCCGACCGCCTCCAGCGGGACGTCGAGCCGCTCGCGCAGCCGGGCCACGTGCCCGGCCAGCTGCGCGAGGTCCTCCTGCGCGCTGTGCCGGGCTCCCCAGGCGAACGACGTTTCCTCGACGCACTCGGAGCCGGCCTCGACGCGGAAGGCGACCTTGGTGCCGCCGACGTCGATGCCGAGGTGGCCCGGGGTGCCCACGTCGTCAGCGGCCGGGCACCGGCGGGCAGAGCGCGAGCAGGTCGGCCGGCTGCCGCAGCACCACGTCGGGACCAGCGGCGAGCAGCTCGCCGATGTCGTCGGGGGGCGCCCACAGGGCGGCCGCCGAAGCGACGCCGGCACCTCGTGCGCTCTGCAGGTCGGTGGGCGCGTCACCGATCATGATGGCCTGCTCGGGCGGGACGTCCAGCAGGTCCAGCGCGTGCCGCACGATGTCGGGGGCCGGCTTGGGCCGGGCGACCTCGTCCGAGCCGATGACGTGCTCGAAGAACGGGAGCAGGCCGAGGTCGTCGAGCAGGGACCGGGCCCGCGGCCCGCTCTTGCCGGTGGCGATGGCCAGCCGCAGCCCCCGCGCCCGCAGCGTCAGCAGCAGCTCGGTGACGCCGTCGAAGATCTGAACCTCGCTCGCGAGGCGGTAGCTCTCGCGGACGAACGGTTCCTCCAGCTCCAGCGGCAGGCCCATGATCCGCATGATATCCGGAAAATAGCGGCCGAGGTGGCGCCGGTACTCGGCAAAAGGCGCCGGGCCGTCGCCGACCACCTCCGCGTAGGCGATGGCGAAGGCCTCGCTCATCACCGCGAAGCTGTCGACGACGACCCCGTCGAGGTCGAAGATGACCGCGTGCCGGACCGGTACCGAGGGATCGGCCCCGGCCTCCGGCCGATCGACGATCGGGAAAGACATGGAGCTCCCTTTCTACTGGTACGCCGGGACAGCGCCGCGCACCGAGCCCGCGGAGGCGTAGAAGTTCTCGATCAGCTGCACGATCGGCCGCGCTTCGGCGACGGCCCGGCCGCGGTTGCCGGGATCGGCCAGCGTCGTGGCGAGGTCGCTCACCTGGCGGGTGTATTCGACGCCGATGCGCTCGAGCGGCACGGGCAGCCGGGTGGTGGTGCCTTCGCGGGTCACCGTCAGCACGGGCTCGGGCTCGCGATTGGGGCTGAAGCCGAAGGTGCACCGCAGGTCCGCGGTGCCGGCGCTGCCCTCGACGTGGATCACCGAGACGTCTCGCGCCTGGTGCGAGGCCCAGCTCGCCCGGAGGGAAACCGAGACGCCGTCGTCGCGGACCAGGAAGCCGCGCGCGGTGTCCTCGACGTCGGCGAGGTCGGCGCCGGGCCGGTCCTGCCGCCACGCCGCGCGCCAGGCGCCGGCGTTGACGAAGTCGTCCGACGTCACGCCGATGACCTGGGTGAAGGCGGCCGGGCCGAGCAGGAACGCAAGCGTGTCGAGCAGGTGCCAGCCGAGGTCGTACAGCGCTCCCCCGCCGGCCTTCTCGCGCTGGGTGAACCAGCCGCCCGCGCGCGGCACGCCCCGGGCCCGGATCCAGCCCATGGCGACGTGCCGGATTTCGCCCAGCTCCGGCAGGAGGTCCCGCAGCGCGCCGACGTCACCGCGGTAGCGGGCGGCACTGCCGGCCAGCAGCATCCCCCCGCTGCGTTCGGCCGCGGCGAGGATGTCGATCTCGGCCGAGGTCAGGCACACCGGCTTCTCCAGGAACACGGAGATCCCGGTCGCGAGCAGCGCGCCCGCCACCTCGGTGTGCAGGTAGTTGGGCACCGCGACGACGGCGAGGTCTACGTCACGTGCGGTCAGCGCGGACACCGCGGCGTGCGTGGGGATACCGGTCGCCTTCGTGAACGCCTGCCGCGACGCCGGGTCGGCGTCCACGGCGGCGACCACCTCGAAGTCCGCGTGCTCGCGCAGCAGGGGCAGCCACAGCTCCCGGCCCGCCCAGCCGAGCCCGACCACCGCGGCCCGGACGCTCATGCGCACCCCTCGCTGACGCTCGGCGTGGCCTGAGCGGCACGCGCAGTGTTGAATGATTCGCTCGCCAGCTCGCTCATGCGCACCCCTCGC
>NZ_PPHF01000086.1 GCF_002904335.1 Amycolatopsis sp. CA-126428
GGCAAGGGAAATCGGCCGCGTTGCGGACGCTGCTGCTCGGCGCGGCACTCGACCCCACCGCCGAACTGTGGGTGTTCGTGATGGGTGAGTCCCCGGACTTCGACCCGTTCCGACCCCGGCTGTCCCGCTACGGGATGGGGATGGATGACAGCGTGGCCGAAGCGGCAACGCAGGCGCTGGCCGATCTGCTGACGGAGATGGAGCGACGCGGGAAGATCCTCGGAGGGCAGCCGGGCCGCCCGCCGAAGGTCTCGCGCAAGCTCGCCGATAAGGCCGGGCTTGGCCTGCACCCGCTGGTCTGTGGGATCGACGAGTGTCACGAGTTGTTCCAGCACCCCAAATACGGCAAGAAAGCCGCCGAACTGGCAATCAGGCTGATCAAGCGAGGCCGCAAGTACGGGATTGTGCTGCTGCTGGCCACCCAGTCGCCCACGAAGGACAGCATCCCTCGGGAAGTCACCCGCAACGTGTCCTGCGGGGTGGCGTTCAGCGTGGCCGATCAAGTCGCCAACGACGGGCTGTTGGGGTCGGGCAAGTACGCGGCCGGTATCCGCGCAACGGAGCTGCGGATCAACACCGACCGGGGAACCTGTGTCGCGGTCGGCATCACCGATGAGACGTTCGAGCTGGTGCGCACGTTCTACGTCCCGTTCGAGGACGGCGCCGACGACGTCACACCGGTTATCGCTCGGGCGGTGGCGCTGATTGAGGAGATGGGCCGGGCGGTCGAGTCCAGCGCACGCCCGCAGCTCGACGCGGCACCGGTCGTCGCCGACCACCTCGCCGACGTTACGGCGGTGCTGCACGGAGAGAAGCGGGTCCGGACTCAGGTGATCTTGAACCGGCTGGCTCGGCACGATCCCGGCGAGTACGGGGAGTGGACGTTCCGGGACCTGACAGCCGCCCTCGCCCCGCACGGGGTCGGGCCGGTCAAGTCGGACGGGAACAAGGTCATCCGCGCTGACGACCTGGCCGCCGCACTCGCCCGCCGGGACCGCGACGACGACGGCACCGGAGATGGCGACGGGGCCGGAGACGGCAGGGATGCGGGCAGGGATGCGGGCAGGGACCCGGCAGGGACTCAGGGACTTATCCCTGACGGGTCCCTGCCCGAAAGTCCCCGCTCTGACCAGCGCGAACACGGGTCAGGGACCCCAGGGACCCGCCGCCGGCGGGACCCCGGATCGGGCCGAAACCCGGGTGATTCCGGGACCGCCGGAGGTCCCTCCCTGCCTCCCCGCCGACCGGATGAAGGGAGGTGACTCGCCCTTTGCCCGACCACCTCACCAACGCACCGCAGACGACCACCCGGCAGCACCCGAAAGGCAGTGACCATGACCACCCCCGCACCGACGCAGAGGACGGCCGTCCGCTCCACGACAAGGACGCGACCGGGACGGCCAACGGTGACCGTGCCGACAAGCCGGACGGCGAAGACCGGTCCGACACAGACCGGCCCCGCCGCACCCGACCGGGCACCGCCGGAGGACGGCCTGAGCGGGCCGGAGACAGCTCAACACCGTCACAGCTGAACCGAGAGACCGACGCGGGTTGCCGACGCGTCAGAGCCGCTGCGGGCCGACCACGGAGGAGGACAGTCCCGCAGCGCCCGATCCCGACCCTGGAGGAGTGGGCGCGAGAACAGTTGAAGAACGCGCCCGAACGCTCTCCCGCATGGGCCGCCAGAGTCGCGGCGATCTACGGGCTAGAGCCGCCCGCCGATACCCGTCACGGGAGCTGAAACACGACAGAGCCCCGGCAACCGTGGTTGCCGGGGCTCTGTCGCGGGGGACGGTGGCTGTGCGGTTCGTGTGTGGGACCGGACAGCCGAGTGGGAAACCTACGCTCCCCTTTCGGCTATCGGGTCGAACCACAGACGGGTTCACCCGGATGGACAGCTCCGGTAGTTCACGATGAGGTGCCCTTGCCCGTGTTGCTGTGCCAGCGTCAGCAGGCCGATTTGCGGGCCGGGGTTGGCGTGCGGGGTGTCGTCGGTCAGTCCGGAGAAATCGAGGTGGCAGGCGTCCACCGAGAGTGTGCCGTCCGGGTTGGGCTGGGACGCCTGCCCCGGGAGAGACAGGTTGTTCACGTAGTCGCCCGCCGCCGTCACCTCGGCCGCCATGGCGCCGATCGCGGCCGGGCAGTCCGGCACGTGCCGGGCGTCGGCGAGTTGCTGACGGGCGGCGGGCGCGAAGACGAAACACGCGTCGGCGACGGCATCCGGCGTCGGGCGGGCGATCCGTTCCGCCAGGAAATTGACCATGCTCCCGGGGCTGTGGGGCAAGATGCGGGCCACGGCGTCATCGTGGGCTTGATTCAGTTCCTGTTGCGTCTGGCGAGCGTGGCGGGCCGCGTCCACGGCCAGCATCGCCCATCCTGTTGCCACCATCACCACACCCAGCGCCAGCGCCGTCAGTGTCTGCCAGCGCCGGACCCGTAGCCGCAACGTCACCAGCGCGGCCACCCCGGCACCAGTCACCGCGACCCCCGCCAGCAGCACCCACCACCACGGGTCCACATAGGTCAGCAACCACACCCCGACCACCAGCAGCGGCACCGTCAGCCGCCATATCGGCGGCAGCCGCCGAGCAAAGATCAGCACGGCCACGAGACCGCCGACGCCGCCGAACAACCACGGCCACATTTCCCAGCCGGACAGCCACCACGCGACCAGCGCGAGAATCCCCGCACCGATCAGCGCGGGCATCCGCACAGCGCGTTCAATCGCCGCGCGTCGCCGGTTCCTGTCCTGGTCGCGGGCCGCTTTCCGCTCCCCGGCAGCGACCACACGGTCTACGAAATCTCTCCCGCCCATGTTCCCAGGATGCGCCTCTACCTGCGGCGACGCCACCACATCGAACATCCGACCGACGATCAGGGCGCGCCACAACAGCGGGCACCCGATGACGCACGCACATTGTTTGGTCCAGCCAATTTCGATTTTCAAGGAAGGAAAATCCCCGCCCGCCGGCTATCGAATTAAATCACGTGATTTGACATTCTAGCCAAGCTTGATGCACGCTGTTCCTATGCGAGCTACCAGCCACGTAATCCGGAACCTGTTCAAGGAAACCAGCATGCTGGTTCAGGCGGGCGAGACGTTCCCGATGGACAGCATGGAAGCCTACCGGTCTAGCGCACAGCGTTGGCTCAAGGACAACTCGAACCTCTCGACGAGGACTATCGAGCAAGCCGACTGGCAAGAGGTCTATGAGACCTTAAAGGTATGAAGAAGGCCCCTGGGAAACCAGGGGCCTTCTTTGCGTTTGCGGCAAGAAGCGAAAGGTCAGTCGCTGTGCCGGAAAATCGGCTTGATTTGATCCGGATGAAACCGGACACCCTTCCCGGCGGGCTTAATCACCACGGCGGTAAGAGTCTCGGCAATCGCCGCTTGCTTCAATTCGATGGTGAAGCTCGGCTTTTCCCACTGTTCGTCAAGGTTCGCGACGGCCGCGTCGCGGGCGTCCTGCTGTGCCTCGTACTTGCGTTTCTCGCGTTTGAGGGTGGCCTCTGTGGCTTCCATTCGTGCAAGGCTCGGAAAGTAGTTTTCCGCCGAGTAGGTCCCCGCTTCGTACCGCATCGACGATTCCCGCATTCGCTCTTTGAGTTCGGCGAGTTCCTTTTCTTTCGGCCACGGCGGTAGCTTTTCTATCTTTCGAGACTGAATCTTTCGATGCTCGGCAAGCACCAGTGCGCGGATGTAGGCGTCCACAGGGGCCGCGTCCCGCGAAGTGCTGGCGCACCCACCTTGCCCTTTCGACGGGCACCGGTAGATCTCGACCAGTTCCCCGGAACGCTGGTCACGCCTGCTGGATCCCACCATGCGGGCATTGCACTTGCCGCACCGGACGAACGGCGACAGCAAATGATTGGTCCGATACCCGCGCCCCTTCCCGCCGACTCGGGACTGTTCCTGTCCCTCAGCGGGAGCCCAGGCACGCACTACGGCCGCATGCTGGTCGTCGGTAAGAATCGGCTCCCACTTCCCCCGAACCGGCTTACCGTCCTCGCCATAGAGAACCGCGCCCCGGTAGACGACCTTCCCGCACATACGCGGACGGGTGAACATATTCCGCACTGTAGCGGCCCGCCACTCCACTCCGGTCACGGTGGGAATCTTTCGCTCATTCCACTCTTGCGCCAGTGTGAGCGGACTCAGTCCCGCGATAATGCGCGGAACGGCGGCACGGATGTGCTTCGCTTCTCGCTTGTTCACGGTGAGTCGGTCTTTGCGCCAGCCAAACGGCCGATTGGGACCGCCGTGCGTTTTGCCCGCATGGGCGGCGCGACGTTTCCCATCAGTGACACGACGGGACGTGTTGCGGGATTCGGCGTTTCGTTGATTGACCAAGCGTCGCGCGGAGTCGATTCCCTCATCGGTAGTCAGGTTGACGTTTCCGGTCATGCTGACGACGTAAATTCCGTACAACTCGACCGCGTCGATGAGATCTTCAAGGATGCGCGGATCGCGGGTCGCCCGGTCGATATCGGCGCAAGCGAGGGCGTTGCATTCACCTCGACGCAAGGCGGTGAGAATCGATTCCCAATCCGGGCGGACCACACGAAAGCCGTAGGTGCCGTCCGGCAGCAACACGCGCCGTCGCTTGAACGACGACACGTTGGGTTCCGGAACCTCACGGTCGACCCGCCCGCCGATCGTCTTCACGAACGTCCGTAGGTCACTGAGTTGGTAGTCGACCTGCCCCTCACCCGGGGCATCCTGGCCCGGTACGACCCTGGACTCACGGGCTTGGAGGATCCAAACTAGCTGGTCAGGGGCGTGCTCGATCAGTGTCCGGCCCCGCTCACGGAGTGGCTGTGAAGGTCCCATGACAGCCAGTGTGCACTAGAAGAGTCGTAGCTA
>NZ_PPHF01000087.1 GCF_002904335.1 Amycolatopsis sp. CA-126428
CTCGGAGCGCGGGTCGAGCCGCTCGACGTACTCCCGCGCCTGCTCCGGCGTGGTCGTCGGGCCGATCTTCAACCCGATCGGGTTGGCCAGCAGCTCGGCGAACGCGATGTGCGCGCCGTCCAGCTGGCGGGTCCGCTCGCCGATCCAGAGGAAGTGCGACGAGAGGTTGTAGAGCTTCGGGTTGGCGGCGTCGGCGTTGTCGAGGCGCAGCATCGAACGCTCGTAGTCGAGCAGCAGCGCCTCGTGGCTGGCGAAGATCTCCGTCGACTGCAGGGACGTGTCGGTGACGCCGCACGCCGACATGAACCGCAGGCCGCGGTCGATCTCGTTGGCCAGCGACTCGAAGCGCTGGGCGGCCGGCGAAGCCGACACGAAGTCCTTGTTCCAGTCGTGCACCTGGTGCAGGTCGGCCATGCCGGCGGCGGTGAGCGCCCGGACCAGGTTCATCGCCGCGCCCGCGTTCGCGTAGGCGCGGATCATCCGGCCGGGGTCCGGCACGCGCAGCTCGGGCTTGGCGACCAGGGAGTTGATGATGTCGCCGCGGTACACCGGCAGGCCCAGCGCGTCCGTCGCGGCCGAGCGCGGCTTCGCGTACTGGCCGGCGATGCGGCCGACCTTGACCACCGGCAGGCTCGCGCCGTAGGTGAGCACGACGGCCATCTGCAGCAGCGTGCGCAGGTTGGCCCGGATGTGCGGCTCGGTGTTGGATTCGAACGTCTCCGCGCAGTCGCCGCCCTGCAGGAGGAAGGCCTCGCCGTTGGCGACCATCGCCAGCCGGCTCTTCAGCCGGTCGATCTCGGCCGGGACGGTGATCGGCGGCACGCTCTCCAGCACGCCGCGGACCCGCCGGGTCGCCTCGGGGTCGGGCCACTCCGGCTGCTGGGCGGCCGGCAGCGCCAGCGCCTTGTCGAGCCGCGTCCGCAGTTCGGGCGGCAGGGGCGGCAGCTCGGGCAGTGTGTCGACGGGGACGTCCACAGTCCAGTTCACGCAGACCAGGATAAGGTTCGCGCCTCGAAGCGCTTCGCCCGGTTCGCCACCGCGGCCGGCGACCGGGGTGGCGCGGTCACGCTGCGCGACCACCCCACCCCGGCGGGTGCGTCCCGCTCAGCAGGGCCGCGCCGAGGCGACCGTCAGCCACACATTGGCGCTCGAGAACGCCGGGATCCGCGTCGGGAAACCGACGTAGTTCGGCCGGGAATACAGGCACCAGTCGTCCTGACTGCCATTGCTTTCGGAAACCGCGGCGAACGGCGGGATGATCGACGGTTTCGGCGCTGCCGTGCAGATCGCGGTTCCGTCCGCCCCGTGGAGCCAAAGGGCTTCCGGAATGCAGATCGGGCCCCGCGCGGCGGGTTCCGCTCCCGCCGGAGGAGCCGCCAGCAGGCCCGCGGCCAGCACGGACACGACGAAGAACAACATTCTTTTCATCGGTTTTTCCCCTCATTTCCCCCGAGGGGGAAATGTCCCCCTCACCCTCCAGACTGACAGGTTCCGTCGGTCGCGGGGAAGACCCCGTCACGCAGATAGCCCAGCACCGCCGCGTTTCCGCAAGCGTTTTCCCGCGTGAAGACGCCGTGCCCGCCGGCGTCGACGGTCACCATCCGCGCGCGGGCCCCGAACGCCGCCCGCGTCTCGCGCGCGCCGGACAGCGGGGTCGCCGGGTCGCGCAGGTTCTGCACCAGCAGGACGTTCGCCGGGCCGGGGCCGCCCACGCGCACCGGCGGCTCGGCGCGTTCGACGGGCCAGAACGCGCACGGGTTCACGTTCGCCGCGGCCGGGCCGAACATCGGGTGCCGCGCCCGTTCGCGTTCGACCGCGCGCTGGTAGTAGCCGACCTGCTCGGGCCAGTCGGCGTCGTTGCAGAGCACCTGCAGCTGCAGCGCGGCGTGGTTGTCGGCGGCGGGCGGCCCGGCCGTCGTGCGCGCGGTGCCCGCCCAGTTCCGGGCCACGGCCGGGAAGGACGCGTCGTCGTAGAGGCCGTTCCACGTGTCCGACCGGAACCCGGGCCCGCGGACGGCGGCGAGCTCGAAGAACTTCGCCGTCACCGCCGCCGGCGTCCGCCCCAGGTGGTAGACGTCGTCGCGCTGGGCGGCCCACGCGGCGAAGTCCGGGAAGCGGTCTTCGAAGCCTTCGGCGAACCGCTGGTTGCCGCGGACGTCGAGGCCACGCGGGCCGAGGACGCTGTCGAGCACGATCCGGTCCGTGCGGGCCGGGAACATCGACGCGTAGGCGGCGCCGAGGTAGCTGCCGTAGGAGACGCCGTAGTAGGAGATCTTCTTCTCCCCCAGCGCTTCCCGGATCCGGTCGAGGTCGCGGGCGGTGTTCGCGGTCGTCATGTGCGGCAGCAGGTCCTTTGTGGACGCGGAACCGCACTTTTCGGCTACGGCCCGCGCTTTCGCCGCCGTGGCGACGACGTCCCGCGGCCCGCCGGCGTACGGGCCGAGCACGGCACCGCGCTCTTCCGGCGTCGTCATGCCGCAGGTCACCGGCGTGCTGTAGGTGGTGCCGCGGGGGTCGAAGCCGATGACGTCGTAGGCGTCCGGCAGGCCGGAGCCGCCCAGGCGCTGCTGCAGCTGGGCGGGCATGGCGAGCCCGGGGCTGCCCGGCCCGCCGGGGTTCATCAGCAGCACGCCGCGGCGCCGGCCGGGGGTGCCGAGGTGGCGGGACAGGGTGAGCTCGATGGTGCGGCCCGGGTGCGCGTAGTCGAGCGGCACGCGCAGGGTGGCGCATTCGAGGCCGGCGGCCGGGGACGGCGACATGCCGTAGTCCGGGCAGGGGGCCGTCCACTGGAGGTTCGGGGCCGCCTCCGCCGGAGGTGCCGCGAGCGAGGGGAGGAAAGCCAGCGCGATCAGGGTTTTTCGCATGCCCCGAGCGTGCCGGGGCACGCCCGCGCCCGACGTCAGCCCAGGGACCGGAACTCCCGCTCCGCCCCTGGGCTGACGGGGATCACGCGGCTTGCGCGCGGTTGTACAGGTTCTGCGCGTCGGTGCCGAAGTACGGCCCGAACATGTAGCCCGGCAGGAAGTTGTAGCCGAAGCTGTTCACCGAGGCCTGCACGCCGGCGCCGGTGCCCTCGTTGAACGAGAGGAACCACGGGCCGCCGCTGGAACCGCCGGTCATGTTGCACTGCATGCCGTGGTCCTGGGTCAGCAGGAAGTCGGTGAAGGTGCTGCCGCTGCAGTAGATCAGCTTGGTGCCGTCGTAGGGCGCCGCGGCCGGGTAGCCGAAGGTGTACATGTTCTGGTTCTTCGGCTGGTTGAAGGCGATGCCCTGCGCGCCGACGACATCGGTGAGCCGCTGGCCGTTGAGCGGGTTCACGACGGCCATGCCGACGTCGTAGTTGATGTCCTCACTGGCTTCCCATTGCGGCGTGGTGAGGGTGGTCTTCGCCGTCCACTGGCCGTAGGGGGCGTTGCCGTTGTTGTAGCCGGGCACGAAGGTCCATTGGGTGTGCCAGGTGCCCTGGTACTTCACGCAGTGCCCGGCGGTGACGACGACGCTGCCGTTGGTGCTGGTGACGGCGTCCCCGGAGCAGGAGGCCTTCTGGCCGTTGAAGAGGAAGAACACGCGCCCGGCGGTCTGGGTGACCTTGCCGCCGCCGGTCCAGAGCCCACCGCCGTTCGGGATGCTCCGGATGATTTGGCTCTGTCCCTTGGCCACGTCCTTCGGCGTTGCGGCCGGAGCTTTGACGAGGGAGTCCATCGGGACGGCCGCCCGCATGGCATCGGGCGTCCAGAAGGGCTTCGGCGCGGCCTGGGCGGGCGCGCCGACCAGGGCGAACGCGAGGGAGAGGACGGCGGTGACCACCGCGGCCCGGAGTTTCGTGTGCTTCAAGACGCCCCACCTTCCGCAGAAGTGAATCGTCGCAAAGGCGACACAACTACTCGAAAGTAATTGCCGTTGTACAGACTGCACAGCCGCCGTCCGGCCTAACCGGCTCGCTGTAGCACTTCCGCCGGCAGCGACGACACTCCCAGCGTGAAACGCCCAGATCACGAGGCCGCCGATCAGCCCTACCCCGTCCTGTCGAACAGGACGATCACCTGGGCGGCGGTGGCGTTGATCCTCTTCGGCGGCGGGCTGGCGACAATCCTCCTGATCACCTTCGGCGACGGCCGGCACGACGCCCAGCTCGAGGCGATCAAGACGGCCGGCACGATCGTGCTCGGCACCGGCGGCGCGGCGGCACTGTGGCTCACCGCGAGGCGCCAGCGGACGAGCGAAATCGCCCTGATCCAGAAGCACCTCGACCAGCTGGCCATCGATCGCGCGCACAAGCTGCAGGAGGAGGTCGCCAGAAGTGGAGAGGCGGACGCGGAGTCGCGCAGGATCACCGAGCTCTACGGCCGCGCGGTGGACCAGCTCGGCTCCGACAAGGCCCCCGTGCGCCTCGGCGGTCTTTACGCGCTGCGCCGGCTCGCCCAGGACAATCCGGAACAACGGCAAACCATCGTGGATGTGCTCTGCGCCTACCTCCGGATGCCCTATGAGGCAGCAGAGGGAACTCAGGAGGAGCAGGTGCGCCTGGCGGCCGAGCGCGTGTTGACAAAGCACCTCCGGCCAGGCAACGACGCCACCTTCTGGACCGGAATCGAAATCGACCTCAACCACGCGACGCTGACGAACTTCGACCTTTCACACTGCCGATTCGGCCCCGCCGACTTCACCGGCACGCGATTTATCGGAACTTCGAAATTCGGTCACGCAGAATTCACCGGACCTGTTTCCTTCCGCGAGGCATTGTTTTGCGGCAGTGTCGACTTCGAAAAAGCGGAATTCGGCGACACGGCACACTTCACCACAGCCACCTTCGAAGGCTTTACCAACTTCAGAAATGCCCGCTTCGCGAAAATTCTCGGCTTCATACGCGCGACCATGTCTGGTGACACATACTTCAGTGGATGCATCTTCCAGGAGCAAGTGGCTTTCACCGGGTCCAATTTCGTCAAGGCCGCCACGTTCACCGGTTCAGAGTTCATGCACGAAGCAGACTTCGGCGGAACCAATTTTCAGCAAGGCGCCGGCTTCCTGTCGGCGGAGTTTGCGAATATCTCTTGGTTCTTCAGGGCGAAGTTCCATGGTCCGACATTTATCCTCGACGGCTCTTTCAAGAATTTTCCCTTCAACACAACCGAACCCGATGGACCGCTCAAAGAGAAGACTGTCTGGTGCTGGGCGCGTATCGATCTCGGAGAGTCGAAGCGCCACGTATGGCCTCGGAACTGGGTGGTCGAGCCCTCACCCGACCGTCCGGACGGGGTGACCGAAGGCCGTTGGGGCCGGCTATTACCCCGGGACGAATCGCTCCGGGCATCCCTACTCGACGGCTGAACCAAGAAGAGGGCACCCGGCGCGCAGCCGGATGCCCTCTTCCGAACGGATCAGACGACCGCGAGCGGCAACGCCGTCGGGTGCACCGGCGCCGGCAGGTCCGACGCGCCTGTCAGGTACGTGTCCACCGCGTTGGCCACCGACCGGCCCTCCGCGATCGCCCACACCACCAGCGACGCCCCGCGGTGCGCGTCACCGCAGACGAACACGCCCGGGGTCTCCGTCTGCCAGTCCGCGCCGCACGACAGGGTTCCGCGGCGGGTCAGTGACAGGCCCAGGCCGCCCAGCAGGGGCATCTCCTCGACGCCTTCGAAGCCGATCGCCAGCAACACCAGGTCGGCCGGGAGTGTCTCGATCTCGTCGTTGACCGGGATGACCTCGCGGCGGCCCGTCGCCGGGTCCTTCTGCACGCGGACCTGCTGCAGCTCCACGCCCGTCACGCGACCCTCGGGAGAACCGGCGAACCGCTTGACCGCCACCGCGAACTTCCGCTCGCCCGCCTCCTCGTGCGCCGCGTACGTGCGCAGGATGTACGGCCAAGTCGGCCACGGCGACCGAGAATCGTCGCGGGTGGCGGGCGGCATCGGGTACTGGTCGAGCTGCGTCACCGACAGCGCGCCCTGGCGGGTCGCCGTTCCGTACGAGTCCGCGCCGGTGTCGCCGCCGCCGATGATCAGGACGTGCTTGCCCTTCGCGTCGATCGCCGGGGGGCCGTCGCCCTCGACGTACTTGTTGGCCGGCACCAGGTGCTCCATCGCCAGGTGGATGCCCGCCAGCTCGCGGCCCGGCGTCGTCGTGTCGTCGCGGCCGCGCAGGGCGCCGACCGCGAGCACGACCGCGTCGTACTGCGCGCGCAGGTCCTCCACCGACAGGTCGACGCCGACCTCGCAGCCCGTCACGAACCGGGTGCCTTCCTTGCGCAGCTGCGCCAGGCGGCGGTCGAGGACCTTCTTCTCCATCTTGAACTCGGGGATGCCGTAGCGCAGCAGGCCGCCGAGGCGGTCGTCGCGCTCGAACACCGTGACCTCGTGCCCGGCGCGGGTCAGCTGCTGGGCGGCGGCGAGCCCGGCCGGCCCGGAGCCGACGACCGCGACCCGGCGGCCACTGGACACTTCGGACACCTGCGGCTGGACGTAGCCCGCTTCCCAGGACTGGTCGGCGATCGTCTGCTCGACGCGCTTGATCGCCACCGGCCCGCCCGAGAGCGGCGAGATCGACAGCACGCAGCCCGCCTCGCACGGCGCCGGGCACAGCTTCCCGGTGAACTCGGGGAAGTTGTTGGTCGCGTGCAGCCGGTCGCTCGCCGCGGCCCAGTCGCCGCGGCGGACCAGGTCGTTCCACTCCGGGATGAGGTTGCCCAGCGGGCAGCCGGAGCCGCCGGAGTGGCAGAACGGGATGCCGCAGTCCATGCACCGCGACGCCTGCTTGCGCACCTTCTCGTTGCGCTCAGCGGAAGGAACGTCCGCGTAGACCTCGCCCCACGAAGAAAGCCGTTCGTCGTAGGACTTCTTCGGCGGCTCTTCGCGGTCGTACTTCAGGAAACCGGTCGGGTCAGCCACGAGCGGCCCCTGTGTCCTGCGGGATACCCGCACCCAGTCGGCCCTCGTGGCCGGGGCTCCGCCAATTGTCAGCCACGAGCTGCCTCCATGATCGCTTCGTCGACGTCGCGGCCGGCGGCACGCGCCGCCTTCGCCGCGTCCAGGACCCGCTGGTAGTCGCGCGGCATCACCTTCGTGAACGCCACCGACCGGCGCGGCCAGTCGCCGAGCAGCGAGGCCGCCACCGCGGAGCGGGTGAGATCGTAGTGCTGTTGCACGGTTTTCTTCAGCCACGCCAGGTCGTCGGCGGTCGGCCGCAGCAGGTCCACCATGTCCTGGTTGACCTTCTTCGCGTCGACGTCGAGGACGAAGGCGATGCCGCCGGACATGCCGGCCGCCAGGTTGCGCCCGGTCGGGCCGAGCACCACCGCGCGGCCGCCGGTCATGTACTCGAAGGCGTGGTCGCCGACGCCCTCGGCGACGACCGTGGCGCCGGAGTTGCGGACGCAGAAGCGTTCGCCGACCTGGCCGCGCAGGAAGATCTCGCCGCCGGTGGACCCGTAGGCGATCGTGTTGCCCGCGATCGTCTGCGCTTCCGCGGCGAAGGACGCCTGCGGGTCGGGGCGGACGATGATCCGGCCGCCGGAGAGGCCCTTGCCGACGTAGTCGTTCGCGTCGCCGACCATGTCGAGGGTGATGCCGCGCGGCAGGAACGCGCCGAGCGACTGGCCCGCCGACCCGGTGAGGGTGACGTGGATCGTGCCCTCGGGCAGGCCGTCCCCGCCGTAGCGGCGGGTGATCTCCGAGCCGAGCAGCGTGCCGACGGTCCGGTTGACGTTGCGCACCGGCAGCTCGATGTTCACCTGGTGCGCGTCTTCCAAGGCCGCCTCGGCGAGCTGGATCAGCGTGCGGTCCAGGGCGTGCTCGAGGCCGTGGTCCTGGCCGCGGGTGCGCCGCTTCGCGCCGCCGTACGGGGTCTCGGCCGGCATCTCGAAGATCGGCGCCAGGTCCAGACCGGACGCCTTCCAGTGGTCGACGGCCTCGTCGGTGTCCAGCAGCTCGGCGTGGCCGATGGCCTCGTCGAGGGTGCGGAAGCCCAGCGCCGCCAGGGTTTCCCGGACTTCTTCGGCGACGAACTTGAAGAAGTTCACCACGTGCTCGACCTGGCCGGTGTAGCGCTTGCGCAGCTCCGGGCTCTGCGTGGCGACGCCGACCGGGCAGGTGTCGAGGTGGCAGACGCGCATCATGATGCAGCCCGCGACGACGAGGGGGGCCGTCGCGAAGCCGTACTCCTCGGCGCCGAGCAGCGCCGCGACGACGACGTCGCGCCCGGTCTTCATGGCGCCGTCCACCTGCACGGTGATGCGGTCGCGCAAGCCGTTGAGCAGCAACGTCTGCTGGGTCTCGGCGAGGCCGATCTCCCACGGCGTGCCCGCGTGCTTGAGCGAGTTCATCGGCGACGCGCCGGTGCCGCCGTCGTGGCCCGAGATGAGCACGACGTCGGCGTGGGCCTTGGACACGCCGGCCGCGACCGTGCCGACCCCCAGCGCGGACACCAGCTTCACGTGGATGCGGGCGTGCTCGTTGGCGTTCTTGAGGTCGTGGATCAGCTGGGCCAGGTCCTCGATGGAGTAGATGTCGTGGTGCGGCGGCGGCGAAATGAGGCCGACGCCCGGCGTGGAGTGCCGGGTGCGCGCGATCCACGGGTACACCTTGTTCGGCGGCAGCTGGCCGCCCTCGCCGGGCTTCGCGCCCTGCGCCATCTTGATCTGGATGTCGTCGGCGTTGACCAGGTACTCGCTCGTGACGCCGAAGCGCCCCGAAGCGACCTGCTTGATCGCGCTGCGGCGCTCGGGGTCGTAGAGCCGCTCGGGGTCTTCGCCGCCCTCACCGGTGTTGGAGCGGCCGCCGATCCGGTTCATCGCGATGGCCAGGGTTTCGTGCGCCTCGGCCGAGATCGAGCCGTACGACATCGCGCCGGTGTTGAAGCGCTTGAAGATGGCCTCGGCGGGCTCGACCTCGTCGAGCGGCACCGGCTCGCGGACGCCGTCCTTGAACGCGAACAGCCCGCGCAGCGTGCCGCCCTCGCGGTAGAGGCGGTGCACCTCTTCGGTGTACTTGCGGTAGACCTCGTCGCGGCCGGTCTTGGACGCGTGCTGCAGCAGGAACACCGTCTCCGGCGTGAACAGGTGCAGCTCGCCCTCGCGGCGGTAGGCGTACTCGCCGCCCGTGTCGAGTCCACGGTGGACGCGATCGGTCGGGTTTTCCGGGTACGCGCGGCGGTGGCGCGTCGCGACCTCTTCGGCGAGCACCTCGAGGCCGACGCCGCCGAGCTTCGACGACGTCCCGGTGAAGTACTCGTCGAGCAGGTCCTGGCTCAGGCCGAGGGATTCGAAGACCTGGGCGGCGGTGTACGCGCCGACCGTGGAGATGCCCATCTTGGACATGATCTTCAGGACGCCCTTGACCAGCGCCTGCACGTAGTTGCGGATCGCCTTGGCGGCCTCGATGCCGGTGACCGCGCCCTGCCCGATCATGTCTTCGATGGTCTCGAAGGCCAGGTACGGGTTGACCGCGGCGGCGCCGTAGCCGAGCAGCAGCGCGATGTGGTGCACCTCGCGCGCGTCCCCGGATTCGACGACCAGCGCGACGCGCAGGCGCTCCTTGGTGCGGACCAGGTGGTGGTGCACCGCGGAAACCAGCAGCAGCGACGGGATCGGCGCCATCCGGTGGTCGGAGTCGCGGTCGGACAGCACGAGCGTGCGCGCGCCGGCCGCGATGGCTTCGGAGGCCTCCCGCCGGACGCGTTCGATCGCGCCGGCGAGCGCTTCCGCTCCACCGTCCACTTCGTACAGTCCGGAAAGGACGCTGCAGGCGAAGCCGGGGAGGTCGCCGTCGTCGTTGATGTGGATGAGCTTGGCGAGCTCGTCGTTGTCGATGACCGGGTACGGCAGCTTCAGGTGGCGGCAGGACGCCGGGCCGGGGGCCAGCAGGTTGCGTTCCGGGCCCATGATCCGCGCCATGCAGGTGACGAGCTCCTCGCGGATCGCGTCCAGCGGCGGGTTGGTCACCTGCGCGAAGTTCTGCTTGAAGTAGTCGTAGAGCAGCCGGGACCGCTTCGACAGCACCGCGGGCGGGGTGTCCGTGCCCATCGAGCCGATCGGCTCGGCGCCCTTCTCGGCCATCGGCGCGAGCAGGATCTTGAGCTCTTCTTCGGTGTAGCCGAAGGAAAGCTGGCGCCGCAGCACGGAGTCGTGGCTCTGCACGACGTGGTCGCGGTCGGGCAGCTCGGCGATCTTGAGCAGGCCCGCGTGCAGCCACGAGTCGTAGGGCAGCTCGGCGGCCAGCGCGGACTTGACCTCTTCGTCGTCCACGATCCGGCCGGCTTCGGTGTCGACCAGGAACATCTTGCCGGGCTTGAGCCGGCCCTTGGCGACGACGTCCTTCGGGGCGACGTCGAGCACGCCGGCCTCGCTCGCGAGGACCACGCGGTCGTCGGCCGTGCGCCACCAGCGGGCCGGGCGCAGGCCGTTGCGGTCCAGGACCGCCCCGACCAGGCTGCCGTCGGTGAAGGTGACGCAGGCCGGGCCGTCCCACGGTTCCATCAGGCTGGCGTGGAACTGGTAGAAGGCGCGGCGCTCGGGCTTCATGGTGGCGTGGTTCTCCCACGCCTCCGGGATCATCATCAGCACCGCGTGCGGCAGCGACCGGCCGCCCAGGTGCAGCAGCTCGAGGACCTCGTCGAAGGACGCCGAGTCCGACGCGTCCGGCGAGCAGATCGGGAACAGCCTGCTCAGGTCGCCGGCGATGACGTCGGATTCCAGCAGCGCCTCGCGGGCCCGCATGCGGTTGCGGTTGCCGCGGATGGTGTTGATCTCGCCGTTGTGGGCCACGAACCGGAACGGGTGCGCCAGGGGCCACGACGGGAAGGTGTTGGTGGAGAAGCGGGAGTGCACCAGCGCGATGGCGCTTTCCAGCCGCTCGTCACGCAGGTCGGCGAAGAACGCGGGCAGCTGCTCCGGCGTCACCATGCCCTTGTAGACGATCGTCCGCGAGGACAGCGAAGGGAAGTAGGTGCCGCAGCCGGCGTTCGCGCTCTCGTTCTCGACGCGCTTGCGCAGGCAGAAGGCGAGCCTGTCCAGCTCCACGCCCGATTTCCGGTCACCGGCCACGAAGAGCATGGCGAAGTGCGGCATGACCGAGCGGGCGGTCGGGCCGATGTCGGCGCGATCGGCGTCGACGGGAACCGCCCGCCAGCCGAGGACCTCCAGGCCCTCCTCGACGGCGATGCGTTCGGCGAGCCCGACGGCCTTGCGGCGCTGCTCGGCGTCCTGCGGCAGGAACGCGATGCCGGCGGCGTAGGTCTGCTGCCCCTGTTCGTCCGGTGCGGGCAGCTCGAAACAGGCTTCGGCCCGCAGCAGCGCGTCGGGCAGCTGCAGGAGGATGCCGGCGCCGTCACCGCTGGTGGGCTCGGCGCCCGCCGCGCCGCGGTGGTCGAGGTTCGTCAGCGCGGCCAGGCCGTCGGTGACGATGCCGTGGGAGCGGCGCCCGCGGATGTCGGCCACCATGGCCACACCGCAGGAGTCCTGCTCGGTCTCCGGGTCGTACAGACCCTGCTTGCCGGGCATGGCGGAGAAGATCAACGGGACCTCCTTCGTCGTCTTGTCGTGCGGGGCCGGGTTACCGGCCGGGGAGCGCACGGGACGACGATGGCCCGCTTCGTTAGCGCGACTTTAACACCTGGGAAACATGGCAGCAGCACTCAAGAGCGTCCCGGACGGCGTCGGACGGTAACGATCTGGCTGCGCGGAACGACGTAGTTCCTGATGAGCTTCCGGTAGTTCGTTCCGCTAAGTATACGGCTCGGAAACTCCCGTCAAGTCTAACGTGACGTGATCGAAGCAGTGTGTCCCGGGTCACTAGAACGTGTTACATTTCGCCGCATGATCCTCGATCGGTTCAAGCTCACCGACCAGGTCGCGGTGGTCACCGGCGCCGGGCGCGGAATCGGCGCGGCCACCGCGGTGGCCCTCGCCGAAGCGGGCGCCGACGTGGTGATCGCCTCCCGCACTTCCGCGCAACTCGACGAGGTGGCGTCCCGCGTCTCGGCCGTGGGTCGCCGGGCTTTCCCGGTGCCCGTCGACCTCTCGTCCCCCGACGCGGCGGCCGCGCTGGCGGAGACGGCGGTGTCCGAGTTCGGCCGGCTCGACCTGGTGGTCAACAACGTCGGCGGCACGTACCCGCGCCCGTTGCTGGAGAGCTCCGTCGAGTTCATGGAGGAAGCGTTCCGCTTCAACGTGGCGACGGCCCACG
Organism: Amycolatopsis sp. CA-126428; assembly: GCF_002904335.1. Classification (GTDB taxonomy): domain Bacteria; phylum Actinomycetota; class Actinomycetes; order Mycobacteriales; family Pseudonocardiaceae; genus Amycolatopsis. Next base: position 12,183 of record NZ_PPHF01000087.1, read on the forward strand.
CGCTGACGGTGGCGGCGGCGCCATCGCTGGTGAAGACAGGCGGCTCGGTGGTCAACATCTCGTCGGTGATGGGCCGGGTCTCGGGCCGCGGTTTCGCGGCGTACGGAACGGCGAAGGCGGCCCTGGCGCATTACACCCGCTTGGCGGCGGCGGACCTGGCCCCGCGCGTCCGCGTCAACGCGATCTCGGTGGGGTCGGTGTCGACGTCCGCCCTGGAGATCGTGGTCGGCAACCCGGAGCTGAAGGAGAAGATGGAGTCGGCGACCCCGCTGGGCCGCATCGGCGAGGCGGAGGACATCGCGGCGACGGTGGTGTTCCTGGCGTCGCGGGCCGGCGGGTACATCACGGGCAAGATCCTCGAGGTCGATGGCGGGTTGCAGGCGCCGAACCTGGAGCTGGGCCTGCCCGACCTCTGACCCGGCTGACCGGCGAGCGCTCCGGCCTGTTTCGGCCGTCCGAAACTGTCGGTGCCACCCCGTAGCGTGGAAACCGGGGGGCGGCGCCCCAAGCCCGCACACGACGAAGGCCGCCACCAGGCATCCTGGGGCGGCCTTCGCAACGCGAGCGATCAGCTCTCGTCGGTCTTCTTAGGCTCCTGCGCCGGCGCCTCCGAGGAAGCCGGCTTCTCCGCGGCAGCCGGGGCATCGGCCACCACCTTCGCGGGCTCGGCGGTCGCGGACCCGGGCTCGCCGCCCTCCGACGAGGAGGAGGCCGCTTCCGAAGACGAGGCCGCGACCTTCGCGTGCTCCGGCTCGCCGCCCTCCACCGAGGAAGCCGCCTCCGACGACGAAGCCGCTTCCGAAGAAGCCACCGGAACCTCGTCCGGCCCCACGGCGTCCTTGCTCACCAGCGTCTCCGGCGCCTCCCGCGGCCCCCGCCGTCCGGCGAGCACGAAGTACACCACCGCCGCGAGGAACAGCAGGATCGACGTCCACACGTTCACCCGCAGGCCGAGGATGTGGTTGGCCGTGTCCGTCCGCATCATCTCGATCCAGCCGCGGCCGACCGTGTACCCGGCCACGTACAGCGCGAACGCCCGCCCGTGGCCGAGCTTGAACTTGCGGTCCGCCCACACCACCAGCAGCGCGACCAGTAGGTTCCAGAGCAGCTCGTACAGGAACGTCGGGTGGACCGGGCTCTCCGGCAGCGGGATGTGGCCCGTCGCGACGCCGTTCAGCAGGTTGTCCGGGTCCTCCGGGTTGAAGCGCTGGTAGACCTCGAGGCCCCACGGCAGGTCCGTGTGCGCGCCGTACAGCTCCTGGTTGAAGTAGTTGCCGATGCGGCCGATCGCCTGCGCGACGACGATGCCGGGGGCGAGCGCGTCCGCCATCGCCGGCAGCGGGATGCCCTTGCGGCGGCAGGCGATGAGCGCGCCCACCGCGCCGAGGGCGATCGCGCCCCAGATGCCGAGGCCGCCGTCCCAGATGGCGAACGCGTTCCACGGGTTGCGGCCCTCGGTGAAGTACAGCTCGGGGTCGGTGATCACGTGGTACAACCGGCCGCCGACCAGGCCGAACGGCACCGCGAACACCGCGATGTCGATCACCGTGCCCTTGGTGCCGCCGCGGGCCGCCCAGCGGCGCTCGCCCCACCAGATCGCCACGATGATGCCGGCGATGATGCACAGGGCGTACGCGCGGAGCGGGATCGGTCCCAGGTGCCAGACACCACGGTCGGGGCTGGGGATCGTCGCGAGAAAGGCGCTCATCACGCGGCCACCGTAGCGCTAAGACACCTGAGCATCCAAGGCGGCCAGGTACCCCGCCACCAGCGCGTGGGCGACCTGGGTGACGGCTTGGTCGCGCGGCAGGAAGCGTTCGTCGTGCAGGCTCGGCACGCCCGCGGTGTCGCCGAGGCCGACGAACAGCATCAGGCCGCGGGTCGCGCCGCCGCAGTAGTGGGCGAAATCGTCCGCGCCGAACGAGCGGAACTTGTCGTCGACGGTGAAGCCGGCATGCCGGAGCCACTGCTGTGCTCCCGCGGCCAGCGCCGCGTCGTTGTCCAGGACCGGCTCGCACGGGCTGATCTCCAGCTCGGCGGTGCAGCCGTGCGCCCGCGCGGTGCCGTGCACGATGTCCGCCAGCGTTTCCAAGGCGCGCTCACGGTCCTTCGCGCGCATCAGGCGCAGGGAGCCGAACGCACTCGCGCTGTTCGGGACGACGTTGGCCGCGGCGCCGCCCTGGATGCGGCCGATCGAGCAGACCGCGCCGAACACCGGGTCGATCCGGCGGGACGCGAGCTGCTGCAGGCTCACGACCAGCTGGGACAGGGCCAGGATGGGGTCGCGCAGCAGGTGCGGGTAGCCGGCGTGGCCGCCCTGGCCGTGCATGGTCACCTCGAACTCGTCGGTGGAGGCGTTCACCGGCCCCGGCGCCGCCGAGACGACGCCGTGCGCGATGCGCGGCTGGACGTGCGCGCCGATCACCGTGTCCACCCCGTGCTCGGCCAGCACGCCGGACTCGACGACGTCGAGCGCGCCGGGCGGGGACGTCTCCTCCCGCGGCTGCAGCAGCGCCAGGATCGGCCGCGGCACGCCGGCGCGCCGCGCGGCCCGGCAGACGGCGACCAGCGCGGCGAGGTGGACGTCGTGGCCGCACGCGTGCATGAACTCGTTCCCGGACGCCCACGGCACGCCGGTGCCCTCCAGCACCGGCAGGGCGTCGAGCTCGGCCCGCAGGGCCACGGCGGGGCCGTCCCCGCCGGGCAGCAAGATGGCGCGCCCGGTCTTGGCGACGCGGGTGCCGTCGCCGGCGCCGAGCGCCCCGGCCACCAGGCGGGCGGTGTCCTCCTCGTCGCCGGACCCGCGGGGGTCGGCGTGCACGGCGTGGCGGAGCTCGACGGCGGCGGGCAGTTCGTCCGCGATCGCCTGCGTCCACCGGGTCCACAGATCACTCACACGTGCTCCAAGCGGTAGATCCTGTTCGCGTTCTCGTGTCCCACCAAAGCACACAGCCGGACGGCGTCCTTTTCGGACATCGCCTCCGCGTCGAATGCGGTGCGCACGAAGTCCGACAAACCCTGCCGGAACAGGGCCGTGCCCAGGTGGTACAGCTCGGCCAGGCCGAAGGCGTCGGTGGAGAAGAGCACCTTCCCGAACGGCGCGATCTCCAGGAGCTCGGCCAGCACGGCCGGCGCCCGGAACCCCGCGTTGTGCGTGATGAGCCCGGCGTCGACGAACACGTGCTCGAAAACCTGCGCCAGATACGCGGCGTGGCGGTGGAACGGGTAGTTGTGCAGCAGCAGGATGGGCACACCGAGGTCACGGGTGGCCCGCAGCAGCCCGGTGAGCAGCAGCGGGTCGCCGCGGCGCAGGTCGACGTCGGCGTCGCCGTAGCCGACGTGGAACTGCACCGGCAGGCCGAGGTCGAGGCCGGTGAACACGAGGTGCCGGTGCAGGACCTCGTCGGCCAGCCGGCCGCCGCCCGCGGCGAGCCACCGCCCGGCGGCGGCCTCGACTTCGGTCGGTGACGGCCGCTCCCCCGCCAGCTCCAGGCCGGCGCGGTAGGCCGCGATCGACTTGAGCCCGACCGCCGTCGCGGCGCGTTTCCCCAGCTCATCGGCGAAGGCCGCGGCGAACCCGGCCGCGGTGGTCCCGCCGATCACCGCCTCCGCCACCTGTTCCAGCCGGACGACGTCGTGCGCGCGCGTGCCCGCGAGCCCGGCGAACTCCGCGGTCGTGGTCAGCGCGTCCGGCAGGAACCCGCCGTCCACCAGGAAGTCGGTCGTGCCGGTGGCCCGCAGGAACCGCCGGGCCACCTCGGCCGCGCCGAGTTCGGCGCGGCGCTCGAGGTAAGCCTCGGCCGGGGCGTGCTCCGGCAGGTCGAGCACCGGCGCGCAGCGGGCGCGCACGGCCAGCCCGATGAGCGAGTCGAACAGGCTGGTGCCCAGCGGCGACGGCGCATCGGCCTCCGTCAGCATGGCCTCGAAGTCCGCGCGGGTGACGTCCCGGGTGACGACGCCGTGGCAGTGGTGGTCCACCAGCGGCAGGTCCGCGACGAACGGGAGCAAACCGGTCATGGGCCTCCGTCCACTGTGCTGAGCCTTTCCCCCACCCTACGAGCGAACCGCGGGGCGGCCAGCACCAAGATCACCGCCAGGGCCAGTACCGCCGCCGCGACCACGGGAAACCAGCGCGCCGCGCCTTCGGTGGGGTAGGGCACCACGTTGACGTACACGGTGTACCCGAGCACGGCGAGCGCGCCGATCGGGAACACGAGGTGCCACCCCGGCACGCGCATCCGCCGCTTCACGAACAGCAGCAGGATCGCGCCCGCCGTCGTGAGCAGGTAGATCACCAGCAGGATGAGCGTCCCGATCGAACCGCTCCACGCGAAGGTGTCCGCCGCGGTCGCGCCGAAGAAGACCGCGCACACCACGATGATCAGCGCCGCCGCGGCGGTCACGGCCGTCACCGCGGCGACCGGCGTACCCCGCGAGGACGTCCGGCCGAGGCCGCCACCGGCGTCGCGGCCGAGGGCGTAGAGCAGCCGCGAGCCGCCGACGACGCAGGCGAGGCAGCAGCCGAACGCGCTGATCGCGGCGCCCACGCTGATGACGTCGCCGGCCCACGCGCCCGCGTACCGGCTGCCGAGGTCGCCGAGCAGGGACGGCGAGTCGTGGAAGGCGGCCGCATCGCCGCCGAACGCCATCATCTCGACGGCCGTCACCACCACGAAGTAGAGGCCGCCGAAGATCGCCGTGCCGAGGATCGCGCGCGGGATGTTGCGCTTCGGGTCGTGGGTTTCCTCCCCCAGCGTCGCGGCGGCTTCGAACCCGGCGAAGGACAGGAACCCGAAGACCGCGCCGAGGAACACCCCGGACAGCCCGGTTTCCGGGACGAAGACGGCCATCGTGAACCGGGCGCCGCCGGGCGCGCTTCCCGCGAGCAGCCGGACCAGGATCACCACGGTGACCAGCAGGATCACCGCGATCGTCGCGCCTTCGACGGCGAGCAGGGTGCTCGTGCCGCGGCGGGCGGGCAGCACGGCGAGCAGCCAGGCACCGATCAGCGCGACGGCCGTCAGCACGAACGGCCCCCAGGACGGCGGATCCGGCCAGATGCCCACCTGCGTCAGGAAAGCCGTGCCCAGCGTGCCCGCGGCCGAGCTCGTCACGACGGCGTAGAACGTGTACGTCCCGAGGAGACCGATGCCCGAGACGACGCCCGCGCGCGGGCCGAGGGTGGCGCCGACGAAGGCGTACACCGAGCCGGCGTGCTGGTAGTACTGGCAGAGCTTCACGAAGCCGTACGCGACCAGCAGCACGCCGACCGCGGAGAGCAGGAAGGCGAGCGGCACGGCGCGGCCGGCGGCGGCCGCGGTCTGCTGGGGGTTGATGTTGGCGGCCATGCTCGGGGCCATCAACGCCACGGACAGGCCGACGGCCTGCCAGACGGAGAGGGATCGGCGCAGCCCTGGACGGGTTTCGACGGTGTCTGACACGATCTTCACCTCTTCTCTCAGGTGAGCAGACCCAGTGAACAGCGACGGGGGCAGGATGAGCCAGCTCGATCGGGCGGAACTCGCCCAGCAAGGCGCGCTCCGGGCCGATGGCCTGCGCGCTGCCGGCGTGGAGCTCGTCGCGCTGACCTTCGTGGACAACAGCGGCATCGCGCGGGTGAAAGCCGTGCCGGTGGACCGGCTGTGGTCGGCGGCGGCGTGGGGCGTCGGCGCGTCGAACTCGTTCGACTTCTTCCTGGCCACCGACGACATCGTGGACGGCACGCATTCCCGCGGCCCGGTCGGCGACCTGCGGCTGCACCCGGACCTCGACGCGCTCGTGCCGCTGGCCGCGCAGCCCGGCTGGGCGTGGGCGCCGGCGTGGCGGTACGACCAGGAAGGCGCGCCGCACCCGCAGGACGCGCGGGCGCTGGCCGCGGCCGCGACGGCCCGGCTCGCGGAGCTGGGCTACAACGCGCGGACGGCGTTCGAGATCGAGTGGGTCGTCACGGCGGCCGACGCGCCGGACGACCCGCGCTCGGCCACCGCGGGCCCGGCCTACGGCTACGCGCGGCTGTCTTCGCAGGCGGGCTACCTGCGCAAGCTGGTGTCCACGTTGGCCGCCCAGGGCGTCGCGGTGGAACAGATCCACCCGGAGTACGCGGCCGGGCAGTTCGAGGTGTCGGTGGCGGCCGGCGACCCGGTGCGCGCCGCGGACGTCGCGGTGCTGACGCGCGAGACCATCCGGACCGTCAGCGAGCAGTACGGGCTGCGGGCGTCGTTCACGCCGAAGTTCGCCCCGGACGGCGTCGGCAACGGCGGCCACGTCCACCTGAGCCTGTGGGACGGCGACCGCAACCTGTGCGCCGGCGGCGACCGGCGGTTCGGGCTCACGGAGACGGCGGAGGCGTTCGGCGCCGGGATCCTGTCCCGGCTGCCGGCGCTGCTGGCGATCGGCGCGCCTTCGGTGGTCAGCTACCTGCGCCTCGAGCCGCACCACTGGGCCGGGGTGTTCCGCGTGTGGGGCCTGGAAAACCGCGAGGCGCCGCTGCGGCTGGTGCAGGGCCCGGCCGGGCAGCGCGACCGGGCGGCGAACTTCGAGGTCAAGTGCTTCGACCTGACGGCGAACCCGTACCTGGTGGTGGCGGCGCTGATCTTCGCGGGCCTGGCCGGGCTTTCGGCGGAGGAGTCGTTGCCGGAGCCGGTCGACGTCGACCCCGGAACGCTCCCGTCCTCCGAGCGGCTGCCGACTTCGCTGGCCGACGCGGTGACGGCGTTCGAAGCGGACTCGGCGTTGACGACGGCGTTCGGCCCCGAGCTGGCGACGACGCTGATGGACATCCGCCGCGGCGAGCTCGACCGGCTCGGCACCCTGCCGCCGGACGAGCTGTGCGCCGTGATGCGGTACCTACATTGACGTGAGCGCCTTGGCGACCTCGCTGCGCAGCTGCGGGAGCTTGGCGTAGAGGCGGTCGCCCGGGCATTCGGTGTTGTAGAAGTCGCGGTGGCCCTTGATCTCTTCGACCGGGATGCCGTACTGCCGGCAGATGTAGGCGCAGAAGACGACGAGCGAGGCGAACTGCGTCTCGGGCGGCTCGACGCTGGTGTAGAGGCCTTCGTTTTCGATGCCGATGGCGTTGGTGTTCTGCCCCGGGCAGTGCGCGCCCTGGATCATCGTGGTGCGCCCGCGCAGCGCGTCGAGGCTGCCGTGCCGCCCTTCGAGCCGGTACCCGCCGCGGCTGACGGTGAAGTGCTGCCCGGTGTCGGACCAGCCGTTGTTGTCGATGTGGTCGTGCTGGTCGTCGCGCGCGACCTGGAAGGCGTGCGCGAGGGAGAAGTCGGTGCTGTTGGCGCTGGCGATGTGGTGGATGAGGATCCGGTTCGCGGGGTGGTCGAGCGTGGTGAGCGCGTCGGCGGGCGGCCGGGCACCCCACTCGGCACAGCTGTAGATCCGCGGGGCGGTGGCGGTGGCGGCCCGGGCGGCGTTGGGGAGGACCAGGCCGGCGGCCCCGGCGACGGCGAGCCCGGCGGCACCGCGGAGGAAGCTGCGCCGCGGGAGGTGTGCGATGTCCATGGGGCGGACTTTGCCGCTGGGGTGTACAGCTTTCGTACAAACGCGGGTCAGGCGAGGCGGATCGTGGCGGTGAAGGGCCGGGTGAGCTCGAGACCCGTCTTGTCGCTCTTGGCGATGGGTTCGTACTCGCCACCTTGGAGTTCAAAGAAGGTTGCCGTGATGGGCTCGCCGGGCTCGACCAGGAGGTAGTACGGGATCAGCGCCTCGGCGTAGATGGCCCTCTTGAGCATCCGGTCCTGCACCTTCGTCGACGGCGAGACGATCTCCGCGGCGAGCAGGACATCGCTCGCGAGGTACGCCACGGTGTCGACTCCAGGGCAGTTGAGGATCACCAGATCGGGGACCAGCAGCCGCTGCGTTCCGAAGCGCACATTCACGCCGGGCAGTAACTCGGTGCCGTCCGGCAGTGCGGGCACGAGCGCAAGCTGCAATCTCTGCAGGAGCCGCTGGTGCACCGAGGTCGGCGCGGGGCTCACGAAGAGAGCTCCGTCCACGAGTTCGATCCGCTGCCGTGACGCCTGGTCCTCGGACAAGGCGAGAACCTCGTCGACCGTCCAGCCGTCCGGTCGGGGCGGGATGTGGAACTCGGTGTTCGTCTCGGGCTCAGCCGGTGCTGCCATCGCGCTTCACCTCCGCTCCCGCGCGTCGCCGTGGGTCTGTTCCAGTGTGACATGTGCGGCCGGTCCCCTCGTTGTGGATCATCACACGAGGAGTATGCAGACCGCCACCGACAGTTCTGATCGGGCGATGGGTGTCCCGCGGGCGTGACAGCGTCTCAGCCCGCCGACACCATCTCCGGTGCGCCGCTGTACAGCCGGATCTTGAACCGGATGTGCTCCTGGTGCTCCTGCAATCGCGCGATCTGCGCAGCCACGCGAGCCTCGTGCTCCCGCAGCACGTCGACCCGCTCCTCGCGCGTGGCCTCGCCCGACCTCAACAGCGAGACGAACCGCAGCATCTCCGCCACCGGCATGCCCGTGTAGCGCAAGCAGCGCAGCAGCTGGAGGAACTCCACGTCCTGCTCGGTGAAGAACCGCCGGCCGCCGGCGGTGCGGCCTACCTCGTGGAGCAAGCCGATGCGCTCGTAGTACCTGAGCGTGTCGATCGTGAAACCGGTCTTTTCGGTCACCTGGGCCGGGGTGTAGGACGTCACCCGCCCAGCCTCGCACCTGGAGCGCACTCCAGGTCAAGCGGTGGCGACCGCCCGGCGTACGCCTTCGGCCAGCTCGGCGGACAGGGCACGCACACCCGAAGCACCCTCGGCCGCCGCCGTGACCAGGGCCGAGCCCACGATCACCGCGTCCGCGAACGAGGCCACCTGGGCCGCCTGCTCGCCCGATCGCACGCCCAAGCCCACGCCGATCGGAAGCGAAGTGTGCACCCGTGTGCGGCGCACCAGCTCCTCCGCTCCCGCGCCGACCTGGTCGCGGGCGCCGGTCACGCCCATCACCGCGGTCGCGTAGATGAAGCCCGACGACGCCGCTGCCGTCAAGGCGAGCCGCTCCTCCGAGGACGAAGGCGCCACCAGGAACGTCCGGTCCAAGCCGTGCGTCTCCGAAGCCGAAAGCCACGCGCCGGCCTCGTCCGGGATCAGGTCCGGCGTGATCAGGCCGAGGCCGCCCGCCGAAGCGAGGTCACGCGCGAAGCGGTCCACGCCGTAGCGGTTCACCGGGTTCCAGTACGTCATCACCACCGCGCGGCCGCCCCGCGAAGACACCGATTCGACCACCTCGAACAGGTGCTTGAGACGGAAGCCGTTGTCCAGCGCGGTCACCGAGGCGGCCTGGATGGTCGGGCCGTCCATCACCGGGTCCGAATACGGGACGCCGACCTCGATCAGGTCCGCGCCGCCGTCGACGCAGGCCGCGATCAGGTCCTTCGAGCCGGCCACCGTCGGGAAGCCCGCCGGGAGGTAGCCGATCAGCGCGGCGCGCCCCTCGGCGCGTGTCGCGGCGAAGAGGTCGTCGAGCCCGCTCATCCGTTCACCAGTCCGAACCACTTGGCCGCCGTGTCCATGTCCTTGTCGCCGCGGCCCGACAGGTTCACCACGATCAGCCCGTCCGGGCCCAGCTCGCGGCCCAGCACCAGCGCGCCGGCCAGCGCGTGCGCCGACTCGATCGCGGGGATGATGCCCTCGGTGCGGGACAGCAGCTTGAACGCGTCCATCGCCTCGGCGTCGGTGACCGGCCGGTACTCGGCGCGGCCGGTGTCCTTGAGCCACGCGTGCTCCGGGCCGACGCCCGGGTAGTCCAGCCCGGCCGAGATCGAGTGCGACTCGACCGTCTGGCCGTCCTCGTCCTGCAGCAGGTACGTCATCGCGCCGTGCAGGTTGCCCGGGGTGCCCTTGGTCAGGGTGGCGCCGTGGCGGTTGCCCTCGATGCCCTCGCCGCCCGGCTCCAGGCCGACCAGCCGCACGGACGGGTCGTCGTAGAAGCCGGAGAAGATGCCGATCGCGTTCGAGCCGCCGCCGACGCAGGCCGCGACGACGTCGGGCAGGCGGCCGGCCTGCTCGAGGATCTGCTCGCGGGCCTCGGTGCCGATGACGTGGTGGAAGTTGCGCACCATCGTCGGGAACGGCGCCGGCCCGGCGGCCGTGCCGAAGAGGTAGTGCGTGGTGTCGGCGTTGGTGACCCAGTCGCGCAGCGCCTCGTTGATCGCGTCCTTCAGCGTCCGCGACCCGGTCTTGACCGGGATCACCTCGGCGCCGAGCAGCCGCATCCGGGCCACGTTCAGCGCCTGGCGCTCGGTGTCGACCTCGCCCATGTAGACGACGCAGTCGAGGTCGAGCAGCGCGCAGGCGGTGGCCGTCGCGACGCCGTGCTGGCCCGCGCCGGTTTCGGCGATGACGCGCTTCTTGCCCATCCGCTTGGTGAGCAGCGCCTGGCCCAGCACGTTGTTGATCTTGTGGGAGCCGGTGTGGTTCAGGTCCTCGCGCTTGAGGAACACGCGCGCGCCGCCGGCGTGCTCACCGAAGCGCTTGGCCTCGGTGAGCAGCGACGGGCGGCCGGCGTAATCGCGCAGCAGGCGGTTGAACTCGTTCAGGAACTCCGGGTCGTGCCGGGCCTTGTCGTACTCGGTGGCGACCTCGTCGACGACGCCGATCAGCGCCTCCGGCATGAACCGGCCGCCGTACGGGCCGTAATAACCGCGCTCGTCCGGGTCGTGCGTGCCGAACGCCGCCTGAGGCTCTTCGACAACACCGTGCTCCTGGGTCACCGCGACGGCCTCGGGCAGGCGGGGTGGGAACCGGCGGTGACCAGCTTGACCAGGGAACCCTTCGGGTCGCCGGAGGCGACGAGCCCCTCGCCGACCAGCACCGCGTCGGCGCCGTGGCCCGCGTAGGACATCAGGTCGCCCGGCCCGCGGACCCCGGATTCGGCGACCTTGTAGACGTCCATCGGCAGGCCGGGGGCCAGCCGCGAGAAGACGTCCCGGTCCACCTCGAGGGTGTGCAGGTTGCGCGCGTTGACGCCGATGACCTTGGCGCCCGCCTCGAGGGCCCGGTCGGCCTCCTCGGCGTTGTGGATCTCCACCAGCGCGGTCATGCCGAGCGATTCGACGCGGTCGAGCAGCGAGACGAGCGCGTTCTGCTCCAGCGCGGCGACGATCAGCAGCACCATGTCGGCGCCGTGCAGGCGGGCCTCGTGCACCTGGTACGGGCTGACGACGAAGTCCTTGCGCAGGATGGGGATGTCCACCGCCGCGCGGACCGCGTCCAGGTCGGCCAGCGAACCGCCGAAGCGGCGCTGCTCGGTGAGCACGCTGATCACGCGCGCCCCGCCGGCTTCGTAGTCCTTCGCCAGCGCGGCCGGGTCGGGGATGTCGGCCAGGTCGCCCTTCGAGGGGCTGCGCCGCTTGACTTCGGCGATCACGCCGATGCCGGACTCGCGCAGGGCGGCCATCACGTCGCGCGGCGCCGGGGCGGCGGCCGCGCGGATCTTCAGCTCGTCGAACGGCAGCGCGGATTCCCGCACGGCGAGATCTTCCCGCACGCCGGCGACGATGTCTTCGAGCACGCTCACCGGGCGCCCCCACCAGGGCACGTGCTCACGGATTCACTCGCAAGGTCGCTCACAAAAACCTTCCCCTTCCCGCCGAAACGATGCTAACCCCCGCATCTGGAGCGCTCGGTTCCGGGTGCGTGCGTTACTCCGAATGCCTGCCCCGGACGTCCGTCGGATCTTCCCCTTCGGACAGGGCTTCCCACAGCTCGGCGTCGGGGTCACGGACCTTTTTCCGGGTGGCCGGGGCCGCGTACTTCGTGCCGAGGCGCGCGGCCCGGCCGGCGCCCTTGACGGCGACCAACCCGCCGGCGGCGACGAGAATTCCCCCGAGCACGGCCAGGCCGCGACCGAGCAGCATCTCGGTCACCGGCAGGCCGTCCGCGAAACCGCCGAACCGGACCCCGGCGACGCCGCTCCAGATCGCCGCGGCCCCGGCGAGCGCCAGCACGACGCCGAGGACGCGCCGCGCCCAGCCGCCGGTGGCCACGACCCCGGCCACGCCGGCCAGCGCGAGCAGGGCCAGCGGGACCAGTGCGGTCGCCTGCTGCTCGCCGGTTTCGCGGTGGAGCACCGTGCCGCGGACCCCGCCGTCGCGGAACTCGGCGAACCAGGTCAGCCGTGACGCACCCCACAGCGCGAGCGCGCCCAGCAGGAGCGCGACCACGATCATCCACAGTGGACACCTCGACGCCGTCGCCGCCGGAGCGGCCGCGTCGGCAGCCGGGGAGGCGGCGCCCGGCGCGTCCGGCGCGTCAGACATGAGCGGCGTCCGCGGCCGGGTCGAGCGCACCCGCCGCCACCATCGTCTGCGCGGCGGCCACCGCCGAGAGCACGGTCCGGGCCTTGTTCAGCGATTCGGTGTCCTCGTAGTCCGGCACCGAGTCGGCGACCACCCCGCCGCCGGCCTGAACGTGCGCGATGCCGTCCTTCACCAGGGCCGTGCGGATCGCGATGGCCGTGTCGGCGTCGCCGGCGAAGTCGAGGTAGCCGACGACCCCGCCGTACAGCGCGCGGCGGACCGGCTCCAGCTCTTCGATCAGCTCCATCGCGCGGACCTTGGGCGCCCCGGACAGCGTCCCGGCCGGGAAACACGCGGTGACCGCGTCGAACGCCGTCTTGCCGTCGGCCAGCTCACCGGTGACGGTGGACACGATGTGCATCACGTGGCTGTAGCGCTCGATCTGGAAGAAGTCGACGACGCGCACGGTGCCCGGCTTGCAGACCTTGCCCAGGTCGTTGCGGCCGAGGTCGACGAGCATCAGGTGTTCGGCGCGCTCCTTCTCGTCGGCCAGGAGGTCCTTGGCCAGCTGGGCGTCTTCTTCGGGGTCGGCGCCGCGCCAGCGGGTGCCGGCGATCGGGTGCGTGGTCGCGCGGCCGTCCCGCACGGTGACCAGGGATTCGGGGCTGGAGCCGACGATGTCGAAGCCCTCCAGCCGCAGCAGGTACATGTACGGGCTCGGGTTGGACGTCCGGAGCACGCGGTAGATGTCGATCGCGTCGGCGGCGGTGGGGATCTCGAACCGTTGCGACGGCACGATCTGGAACGCTTCGCCGGCCTTGATCGCCTCGACGGCCTTCTCCACCGCCGCGTGGAAGTCCGCCTTCGAACGCTTCCGGGTGAATTCCGGCACGGGCCGGTCGAACGCGGCGATGGTGGCGGGCGCGGCCACCTGCAGCTGCTCGGTCATCGCGCTCAGCCGGGCGACGGCGTCGTCGTAGGCCGCGTCCACGCGCTCGGGCGAGTCGTCCCAGTTGACGGCGTTCGCGATGAGCGTGACCGTGCCTTCGTGGTGGTCGAACGCGGCCAGGTCGGTGGCCAGGAGCATGGTCAGCTCGGGGATGTCGAGGTCGCGTTCGGCCAGCTCCGGCAGCTTTTCCAGCCAGCGCACGGCGTCGTAGCCGATGTAGCCGACCATGCCGCCGGTCAGCGGGGGCAGGCCGGGCAGCGGCTCGGTGTGCAGGGCTTCGATGGTCTTGCGCAGGACTTCCAGGGGGTTGCCATCGGAGGGCAGGCCGACCGGCGGGGTGCCGGTCCAGACCGCTTCGCCGTCGCGGACGGTGAGCGCGGCCGGGCTGCGGACCCCGATGAACGACCAGCGGGTCCAGGACGCGCCGTTCTCGGCGGACTCGAAGAGGAAGGTGCCGGGCCGGTCGGCGGCGAGCTTGCGGTACACCCCGATCGGGGTCTCGCCGTCGGCGAGGACCCGGCGCACGACCGGGATCACGCGGCGGCTCTCGGCGAGGACGCGGAAGTCCTCGCGGGACGGGCTGACCGTGCCGGGACCGGCCGAACCGGCGGATGCGCTGACCATGGACCTCATTGTGCCGCCCCGGCGGATCCCGCCCGCGCCGGGCCCGAAATTCAATGATTGTTGAATTCAGTGGGCGCATGGGTCATGATGGAGTCGTGAGCGCCACGGACAACAGCGAGACTACGGCCCGCCGCCGCGGCCGGCGGCCCGCCGGCCAGGACACCCGGACGGCGCTGATCGAAGCCGCGCGGTCGGTGTTCGCCGAAAACGGGTACGACGGGGCGACCGTGCGCGCGATCGCCACCCGCGCCGGTGTCGACGCGGCGATGGTCAACCACTGGTTCGGCAGCAAGGAGGGCCTGTTCGCCCAGGCGGTCCTCGAGCTGCCGTTCGACCCCATGGAGCTGCAGAAGATCCTGCGCCACGGCCCCGACGACGAGCTGGGCGAGCGGATCGTCCGCACCTTCATCACCCGCTGGGACAGCGCGGGCGGCGGCCAGTTCGTGGCGCTCATCCGCAGCGTCACCGGCCACGAGCAGGCCGGGCACGTGCTGCGCGACTTCTTCCAGCGGTTCTTCAGCGCGCTGATCACCTCGATGGGCTCGGACGACACCCCGCTGCGCATGAACCTGTGCGCGACCCAGATGGTGGGCCTGGGCATGGTCCGGTACGTGGCGAAGTTCGAGCCGCTCGCCACCGAGGACGTCGAGGTCCTGGTGCGGGCGATCGCGCCGAACCTGCAGCGCTACCTGACCGGCGAAATCGGCTGAACCCGCGGCCCGGCCGCGATCACCGGGAAGGGGCGCGGGCCGGGCCGGTCCCGGCCGGGCGGGAAGAGGACGACCAGCTGCCGTCCCCAGCCGCCGATCCACGCCCGGCGGCGGACCGGGGTGCCGGGGTCGTGCAGCGACGGCGCGCAGCGCAGCACGATGCCGCTGCCGTCGCGGTAGCGGGCCTCGATGTCCGCCCGGCGCCCGCCGGGCGGCACGGCGGTCACCGTCGCGATCCGCCAGCCGGTGGCCGCGACCGCGCGGGCCCGGCGCCACCAGCCCAGCGCCGCCGTCGCCGCCACCGGCAGCGCGACGAAGCCGGTCACGAGGAACACGACGCCGAAATCCACCAGGACCGGGTTTCCGTTCGCCTCGGCGGTGGTGCGGACGTGCGCCGGGTCGGCGGGGTCGTAGACGACGGTCACCGGCTCGCCGACGTGGTACTCGTGCCCGGAGCCGACGGCGATGTCCTCGATCCGGGACACCTCCGGCGCGGGGTAGCGCACCCGGATCGACGGCGAGCCCCGGGCCGGGTCGAAGACGTCGAGCACCGTGCCTTCCCCGCGGACGCCGGTGACCAGGAGGTCCGCGGCGGCGCGGTCGGCGGCGATCACCCCGGCGAGGCCGGCCGCGAACAGCGCGGCCCAGGCGGCGGCGATCCCGGTGGCCCGGCGGGCGGTCCGGCGCAGGCGCGCGGCCTGCGCGCCGAGGTCGACCCGGCCCTCGCCGTGGGTGCCGTCCCGCGCGGGCAGCCAGGCGCCGAAGTCCGGCACCGCGGCGAGCAGCCGGCGGTCCGGGGCGTGCAGGCGGTGGAGGCCGAACCCGGCCAGGGCCAGGGAGCCGGTCAGGATGCCGGCCTCGCCGAGGAGTTCGCCGTCCGCGAAGTCGTAGTCCGGGGTCAGCAGCGAGTACGCCGTGCCCGCGCCGAAGAACAGGAAGACGAGCACCGCGGCCACCGTGACGACGCACCACCCGGTCCGCCGCCGCTCGCCGGTCACCGGCGGCCCCCGCCCTCGGTGCGCAGGTTCACCGCGTAAGCGGGCACGGCGTACGGACCGGGGCGGCTCGGGCCGTTCGGGAAGAGGACGACCATGTGCCGTCCCCAGCCGCCCACCCACGCGAGCCGGTCGGTGAAGTCCGCCAGCGCGTTGGCCCCGTGCGTCGACGACATCGCCTTCAGCACGAGGCCGGTGCCCTCGCGGTAGCGGACGTGGATCTCCGGCGGTGGCCGCTTCAGCGAGCGGCTGCTGCGGGCGAAGACGCGCACGATGTCGACCGTCGCGTTCCGCCACCCGGTGACCGCGACCGCGCGGGCCCGGCCCCACCAGCCCACCGCGGCCCAGACGGCGAACAGCGTGCCGAGCGAGCCGGCGACGAGCAGGACGTAGCCGAGGTTGACGAGGAACCCGCTCTTGTTCTCCTCTTTCGTGGTCCGCACGCGGTCCGGATCGGCCGGGTCGAACACCACGGTGACCCGCTCGCCGGCGAGGTAGGAGTCCTTCGAGTCGCGGACGATCTCCGCGAGCCGCGAGCCGTAGCGCACCTCGAACGTCATCCCGCCGTCCCGGCTGTAGGTCCGTACGGAAACCACCTCGCCGGTGGTCCGGGCGCCGGTCGCGAGGAGGTCGTCGGCGGCCTTGCCGAGCAGGACCAGATCCGCGGCCCCGGCGCCGGCCAGTGCCACCCACGCGAGGACGAACGCCGCCGCCCGAAGCGCCACCCGGCGCAGCCGCCCGGTTTCGGCGGCGAAGTCGATCCGGCGGTCGTGGTCGTGGCCGGTCGGCGGCGGCAGCCAGCCCCCGAACCCGGTTTCCCGCGCGGCGGCGCGGTTCCGGGCCGACACCCGCAGGCGCCAGACCGCGCAGCCGGCCCCCACCGCGAGCAGGACGGCGACCTCGGCAACCACTCCGAATTCCGCCACGCCGTCCGGGGAAAAGGCGAAGACGGTCACCACGGCCACCGGGAGGGCGAACCACACCCACCGCCGCTTGACGAAACCGCCGAAGGGGTCCATCAGCCGAGCTTAGAAGCCTTGAGCAGCGCCGATGCTGCGAGAAACGGCACAGGGCGGCGAGGCAACCGGACGGCCGCGCCGAGCGTGCAAGGGAGCAGGCCCCACGGCCACCGGTCGTCACCCGAATGCCGGAAGGAGTGCCGATTCCTCGCATTTCGTGGACACCATTCGCACATTCGGGGAATCGACGGGATTCGTATTATCGGCTCATGAAGCCAACGTCTTCGGGGCCCGCCGCGAGAACTCTCGCCGCTTCACTGCGCGAAGAACGCGAAGCACGCAAAGTCGGTCTACGCGTTCTCGCCGACGAGCTGGGAATCCTCCCTCAGCTGTTGTCGGCGTGGGAGAAGGGGCATCGCCTGCCGAGTGTGGAGGACGTGTCGGCGATCCTCGCCCTGCTGGGCATCCACGGGGAGCAACGCGACCGGATCCGGACGCTCGCCCGGCACGCCCGCAAGCCCAATTGGCTGGCGTCGAGCAACGCGGACATCTCCCATGCCCTCACGGCGCTCCTGGCCTTCGAGAGCACCGCAACCAAGATCACCGCCTGGTCGCCCTTGCTCATGCCTGGACTGCTGCAGACCCCGGACTACATCCGGTCGATCATGGAGGCTTCTTCGGTTCCGGTCGAGGAAGCCGACAAGCGCCTGCGCATCCGGCTCAAGCGGCAGGCGGTGCTCACGCGGCGGGACCCGGTCGCGCTCCGCGCCCTGATCGGCGAATGGGCGATCCGGGAGACCGTCGGCACCGCGGAGGTCATGTCCGACCAAATCGATCATCTGCTCGAAATATCACGGCGGGCGAACGTTTCCGTGCGGGTGGTGCCCGCCGGAATCGGCTACCACACCGGCCTGCTGGGACCGTTTGAGATCTACGAGTTCCCCGGCACGCCCCCGATCACTTTCGTCGAGCACGCCCATTCGAGCGCGTTCCTGCACGAAAAAACGCAAACCGTCGCCCACCAGCGGGTGGTTAAGATGCTTGGCGAGCAAGCGTTGAGCGAAGCCGCCTCCCGGGAGCTGCTCGAGGAGGCAGCACACTAGCGGAGGCGACCACATGGCCGTTTGGCGGAAGTCCTCGTACAGCGGGGAAAACTACAGCTGCGTCGAGGTGGCGCTCGGGCCGGTCGTGGGCGTGCGGGACACGAAGGCCCGCCGGGCCGGTCAGCTGACCGTCTCCGCCCGGGCGTGGCGTTCCGTGCTCGACCGGCTGGCTCAGGATTCCGGCAGCCACCGGTAGGTCTCGGCGCGGGCCCCGAACAGCACCGGCTTCTCGCGCAGGGGCGGCTTGGGCGGGATGAGCACCGTCAGCCCGGCGGGCCCGTCCCCGGCCACGAGCGCGGGCACGTCCCGCAGCTCGGAAAGGGCCCGCACCGCGGCGTTGGTCTCCCCCGGCCGGAGGTCGATGCGGCTTCCGTCCGAAATCCGCACCGCCATGGTGCCCCGCATGCTCATCGTGGCCCCCATTCCGGTGAGGGTGATCGTCGCGGTGCGCCAGCCCGTCCGGCGGGCGGCGACCGTCCGCCGGTGACCCGCGAAACTCCAGCATCCGGGGACCCCGGTGAGGACCGCGGCGCCCACCGCGGGCACCACGAGACCGGCGAACAAGCAGGCCGCGGCGATCAGCACGCCCGCGACCGTGGCGAACACCCAGCGCGCGAACCTCGCCTGCAGCGTCGCCGAACCCCAGGCCGCCCAGTCCGGCTCGGTGCGCTCCGGCGGCGGCAGCCAGTCCCCGGCCAGGGGGTGCCTACCGCGCGAGCAGCAGGGCGATGAGCGCCAGCGCGCCCGGGACCACCTGCACGAACAGGATCCGCTTGCTGGCCGTCGCCGCCCCGTAGAGGCCCGCGATGATCACGCAGACGATGCCGTACAGCTTGAGCTGGAACCCGGTCGGGTCGCTCGCGATGAGGCCCCACACCAGCGCGAGCGCCAGGAAGCCGTTGTACAGGCCCTGGTTCGCGGCGAGCGTCTTGCTCTCCTCCGCGAACTCCTTCGTCGTGCCGAAGCCGGCGCGGGCGCGCGGCGACGTCCAGAGGAACATCTCCAGGACGACGATGTAGAGGTGGATCAGGGCGACGAGCCCGACCAGGATGTCGGCGACGATGGTCACGCGAGCTCTTTCTCATCGGCCAGGAGGAGGCGTTCCTCGGTGTCGAAGCAGGTGTGCGTGCCGGTGTGACAGGCCGGGCCGGTCTGGTCGACGCGCAGCAGGACCGTATCGCCGTCGCAGTCGATCCGCACTTCGCGAACGTGCTGGTAGTGGCCGGACGTCTCGCCCTTGACCCACAGCTTCCGCCGGCTGCGCGACCAGTACGTGCCGCGGCGGGTGGCGAGGGTGGCGGCGAGGGCGTCGTCGTTCATCCAGGCCATCATCAGCACGTCCGAAGTGGCGTGCTCGACGACGACCGCGGCGATCAGCCCGTCGGCGTTGCGCTTGAGGCGCGCCGAGACGGCCGCGTCGAGGGTCATGCGTTGGCTCCCAGGATGTGCCGCTTGAGCGGCATCGAGTTGAGCAGGACGAACGCGTAGCCGTAGCCCGCGAACGAAAGGCCGGAGAACAGCTTGTTGAACCACAGCTCGGCACCGAGCAGCAGGAAGGCGTGCAGCAGCGCGAACACCACCGCCACGACCAGGCCGCCGATGCGTGCGCTGCCGTGTTTGAGGACGAGCCCGGTGGTGACGACGCCGCCGAGGATCAGGGCGAGCGCGGGCATCCGGTAGATGGCCAGGCTCGACCCGGCACTGATGACCGGGATCAGGTCGAGCAGCGCCCACGCGACCGGCAGCCCGATCAGCAGGGCGGCGGTGACCTTCACCTCGGCGGGTGCCTGCCAGGCCTTCACCGGACCTCGACCCCGCCTTCGCGCAGGGCGTCCTTGACGTCCCCGATCTTCAGCTGTCCGAAGTGGAACACGCTGGCGGCGAGCACGGCGTCGGCCCCGGTCCGCACGGCGGGCAGGAAGTGCTCGACGGCCCCGGCGCCGCCGCTGGCGATCACCGGGACGCGCACGGCCTTGCGCACGAGTTCGATCAGCTCCAGGTCGAAGCCGTTCTTGGTGCCGTCGGCGTCCATGGAGTTCAGCAGGATCTCCCCGACGCCGAGTTCCTCGCCGCGGGCGGCCCACTCGACGGCGTCGATCCCGGTCCCGCGGCGGCCGCCGTGGGTGGTCACCTCGAAGCCGGAGGCCGTCGGCTCGGCGCCCTCGGGCACGCGCCGGGCGTCGACGGACAGCACGATGCACTGGGCGCCGAACCGCCTCGACGCCTCGCTGAGGAACTCGGGCCGGGCGATCGCGGCGGTGTTGATGCTGACCTTGTCGGCACCGGTCCGCAGCAGCCGGTTGACGTCGTCGTTGCTGCGCACCCCGCCCCCGACGGTGAGCGGGATGAAGACCTGCTCGGCGGTCCGGCGGACGACGTCGTAGGTGGTTTCGCGGTCGCCGGAGGAGGCCGTGACGTCGAGGAAAGTGAGCTCGTCGGCGCCTTCGGCGTCGTAGCGCCGGGCCAGCTCGACAGGGTCACCGGCGTCACGGAGGCCGGCGAAGTTGACCCCCTTCACCACCCGGCCCGCGTCGACGTCGAGACAGGGGATCACCCGCACCGCGACAGACATGGCCACCAGCGTAGTCAAGGGGCTCCGGACCTCAGTCAATGGCACGGCCGGCGCGGCGATCCGGCCTCCGCCGTTCACGCTCCGGCCATCCGATTCGTCTGGTTTCCGCGCGTGCGCCGGCCGAACACTGCAGCTGGTCCCGGGCGGGCGGTTCAACAACGTCGACGTCGTCGGGGACCTGGCCTCCTGGTGGTCCACGACGGCGAGCGCCGCCCGGCTCGAGGACGTCATCCCGCGATGAAAAAACTTCCGCCCGCCACGCAGCGGCCGGGCCCCCTCACGCGTCCACAGTGGTGACCGAAAGGACGCGTGTGACCTTCGAAGAGTTCGTGGCGGAGCGGCTCGACGGGCTGCTCCGCTACGCCACCGTCCTGACGAACGACCCGCACCTGGCGCAGGACGTCGTCCAGGACGTGCTCCTGCGCGCCCAGCAACGGTGGGACCACATCACCGCGCCGCCGACCTACGTGCGGCGGATGATCACCAACGAATACCTGTCGTGGCGGCGGCGGGCGGTGCGGCGGATGGTGTCGAGCAGCCACGACGTCCTCGACGCGCTCGGCCCGCCCGAACCGGACCCGTCGGCCGCCTACGACGAGCGGGACGCCATGCTCGGCCTGCTCGCCACGCTGCCCCGCAAGCAGCGCGCGGCCGTCGTGCTGCGCTACTACGAGAACTACTCCGACACCGAGATCGCCGCGTTCCTGCGGTGCGGCACCTCCACCGTGCGCAGCCAGATCTCGCGGGCCCTCGCCACCCTGCGCCAAGCCTGGTTGAACCACACCGTCGTCACCACCGGAGTCCCCGAATGACCCGCAGCGAGCACGAAACCGAGACGCTGATCCGGGACAGCCTGGACCGCCTCGCCGCCCGCGCCCCGGACGCGGCGGCGGTGCACGAGGCGCTCGCGCGCGCCGGGCGGAAGCGGCAGCCGGCGTCCCGGCTGGCCCTGGTGGCCGCCGCCGTGGTCGTGCTGGTCGTCGGCGCCGTCTCCGGCATGCAGCTGCTGACCCGGCCCGACCTGGCGCCCGCCGCGAGCCGCCCGGTGCTCGGCTACACCCCGGAGTGGCTGCCGGACGGCTTCACCGAGCAGTACCGCGAAGGCGGGCCCGGGATCACCCCGCAGGTCCGGCGGTGGTTCGACGGCCCGGCGGCGATCACGCTGCTGGCGTACTCCACCGCCGACCCCGAGTGGTCGCAGACCGCGCTGAAGATCGCGTCGATCAAGGACCAGGTCCTGGTGCACGGCCGGGTCGCCATGCTCACCGGCTCCAGCGGCACCGCGGAGCTCACCTGGCTGGCCGGCGACCGGCACGTGCTGGTCCTGGAGGTCCTCGGGATCCCGGACGCCCGCGCGATCGCCCAGCGGGTGGCCGACTCGGTCGCCGCCGAACCGGTCGGCGTCCGCGGCGAGCTGCGGTTCGGTGCCCTGCCGCCGGGGCTGGCCGAACGGTCGACCGTGGTGAAGGGCTCCGGTCCCGGCAACGCCGGGACCGAGCTGACCGCGGCCGACCCGGCCCGCCCGGCGGTTCCCCTGCTGCGGGTCATCGCCGGGCCGAACCCGCCCACTCCGGACAAGGCGGTGTCGGCGACCGTCCGCGGCGGCGAGGGCTTCTTCGTGGCGCCGGCGACCGGGCGGGACGCGATGGTCTTCGTCCGGCTGCCGTCGGGACGCTGGCTGCGGGTGTCGGGCGCGCGGCCGGAGGCCGAGCTGATCACCGTCGCGAACGGCGTCCAGCTCGATCCGGCACCCGACTACCGCTGGCTCGGGACTACCAGTTGATCATCGGGAACCAGATGATCCCGAGCCTGCCCAGCACGCGGACGTCCCAGTAGAGCAGCGTGAACGTGCCGCCGACGAGCAACGCCACCCCGGTCACGGTCGCGATCCGCGCCGGTTTCGCGGCCAGCCAGCGCTGCACGCGCCCGCCCGTGGCCCGCGTGAGGATCAGGAACAGCACCGCCATGACGACGATGTTGCCGAGCGACTGGAGGGCGAACGCGGCGGCGCCGTAGAGCACGTTGTGCTGCTCCGCGGCGCTGCGGAACATGACCCGGAAGAGCGGGTACGGCCGTCCGATGAGGAATCCGCCGATGAGCGCGCCCATCAGCACCAGCGGCGCCGCGGGGTGGCGGCGGGTGAAGCCCTCGAAGGGGTTGCGGAGGATGCCGAGGGCGATCAGGCCCATCAGCAGGAAGACCAGGCCGACGACGCCGAAGGCGATCATGGACTGCACGCTGCGCGGGGAGAGCCCGGTGGTCTTCGCGGTGTCGAACTGCGGCATCCGCGTGCCGACGAGCGCGACGATCACACCGTAGGCGACCGAAACGGTGAGCATGCCGGCGGCGATCCAGCCGAGCGGCTTGAGCGCGCTGCGCTTCTCCCCCGCCTGGTCACCGACCAGCGGCGCGACCGCGCCGAAGGCGGCGATGTTGCAGGCGGTGAACGACCCCGCGAGGCCGGAAACGAACGCGAAGAGCGTCCCGGCGAGGACGCTGCTGATCGGGGTGGCCTTCGCGTCGTAGCCGAGGAGTCCGTTCGCGACACTGTCGCCGATCACGGAGTCGACGAACGGCGCCGACCAGATGGCGGTCAGCACGAACCCCGCCACGACGGCGGTGAGCGCGATGACGGCCCGGCGCGCGGGATACGGCCCGGCGCCGAAGAACCCTGCCTGGGGATGAACCGGTATTTGCTGTCCGACCGCCATCGATGCCCTCCAGAGTGCGGGAATGCGGCCCCGAAAGCGTTGCAGGTGGAGGTGTTGAAGCGCGTCCTCCAAGCGTGCGGGGTTTCGGGGCCGAAAGGCCTAGGCATTTTTCACGCCGGTTACGGTGGGCCATGACCTTCCCCGGCAGCGCCGCCTGGCGGCACGAAGACGCCCGCACCGGCTTCGAAGTGGCCCGGTTCCGGCGTCACGAAGGCGGCTGGCTCGTCGAAGGCGCCACGACCGCCGTGGAGGACGGCGTCGCGTGGGCGGTGCGCTACTCCCTCGCCGTGGGTCCACAGTGGACGCTGCGCTCGGCGCGGATCACCGGCCTCGGTGCGCGGGATCTGGAGATCGAAGCCGACGGCCGCGGGCACTGGCGGCTCGACGGGCGGCCCGCGCCGCACCTGGACGGCTGCCTCGACCTCGACCTCGAGGCGTCCGCGATGACGAACACCTTCCCGGTGCACCGGCTCGCCCTGCCGGTGGGCGGCCGGGCCGAGGCGCCGGCCGCCTACGTCCGCGCGGCCGATCTCGGCGTCGACCGGCTCGAGCAGACCTACGAGCACCTGGCGCCGGGCCGGTACGGCTACGCGGCGCCCGCGTTCGGCTTCGCCTGCGTCCTCGAATACGACGACACGGGCCTGATCACCCGCTATCCCGGCATCGCCGTCCGCCACCCGGCTACGGTGGGCCCATGACCTCCGAAACCGACCGCCTCGCCGCCGAGCGCTACGTCGTCCTGACCACCTTCCGGCGCGACGGGCGGGCCGTGCCGACCCCGATCTGGGTGGCGGGCCGCGACGGCGAACTGGTGCTGTGGTCGGAGCGCGCGGCCGGCAAGGTCAAGCGCATCCGCAACGACGGCCGGGTGGAGGTCCAGGCCTGCGACGTCCGCGGGCGGAAGACGCACGGCGCGAAGGTGTCCGGTCAGGCCCGGCTGCTCGACGCCGCCGGGACCGAACAGGTCCGGCGGGCCATCGCCCGCAAGTACGGCATCGTCGGGCGCGTCACGATGTTCTTCTCCAAGCTGCGCGGCCCGCAGGACCGGACCGTCGGCATCGCGGTCAAAGTGGACGGCTGAAGCTGCGGAACCCGCGCCGCAGGTAGTTCGGCAGCGCGTTGGGGTGATCGAGGGTCGAGGTGTGCAGCCAGACGCGCCGCGTCCCGGGCAGCGCCCACGCGTCGGCGACGACCAGGGTGAGCGCGAAGCCGCCGAGTCCTTTGCCGACGAACTCCGGCACCAGGCCGAACGTGGTGATCTCGACGTCGTTCCCGGGCTGCGGCTCGAAATCCGCGGCGCCGGCGACCTCGCCGCAGTACTCGATGAGCCGGTATTCCCGGCGCGGCGCGGCGAGCCAGCGATCCCATTCTTCGTCGCCGCGGGACGCGCTCGGCCACCGGTGGGGCGTCCCGATCCGGACGTGCAGGTCGCGGATCAGCGGCCCCGGCCGGGTGGTCCGCAGCGCCACGCCCTCGACGAGCGGAGCGGGGTTGAGCTGATCGGCGGCGGTCATTTCGAGCTGGGTGACGATCTCCTCCACCCGCGGCAACCCTACGACTCCCGGCCCCGGCTGTCAGCCGCTTTTCGGCCGTACGGGTCGAGCGTCGCCTGGCTGCGCTCCAGGTACCGGAAAGCTCTGTCTTGGCAGGAATCCTGGCCGCTCGCCGGCGTGGCGTCGATCACCCCGGAGGTAAGGGCTGCCCGGCCAGCAGGCGGTCCACCAGCGCCGTGACGAGGTCGTGGCGCTGCTCGTCGGTGAACAGGTCCGGCAGCGTCAGCCGTTCCATGATCAGCCAGTTCAAGGCCAGCCACAGCAGGACCACCGTCGTGCCGTCGCCGGGCAGGCCGGACTTCTCGTGGTATTCGACGTTGAAGTCGACGTCCGCGCGGATGCGCCGGGTCAGCACGTCCCGCAGCTCCGGCCGGCGCGCGGCTTCGAGCCGCAGTTCCAGCAGGGCCAGGAACCCCGTCGGGAACGCGGCCACGCGGTCGACGAGGTCGTGCATCAGCTCGGTGACGCGGGCCCGGTCGCGCGAGCCCTCGAGGCCGCCCGCGAGCACCGCGTCGTCCACCAGCCGCTCGTAGACCCGCTCCCCCGCGTGCTTGAGGATTTCGCCGCGGCTGGAGAAGTAGTTGGAGGCCGTGCCGACCGGGACGCCGGCCTGCTGGTCGACCGCGCGGAAGGTGAGCCCGCGCGCGCCGTCGTTGGCCAGGACTTCGATCGCGGCGTCGAGCAGCGCCGCGCGCCGCTGGGGGTTGCGTCGCACCATGACGTGCACCTCACTCCGGTACTAGCTCACCCAGCGCCGCACGGTCGTGTCCGGGCGACTAGAGCTTCGCGACCGCGGCGAGGGCCTCCGGCAGCGTGAACGCGCCGGCGTAAAGCGCCTTGCCCACGATGGACCCCTCGACCCCATCGGACGCCAAGCCCGCCAGGGCGACGAGGTCAGCCACGCTCGACACCCCACCGGAGGCGATCACCGGCGCGTCCGTGCGGGCGACGACGTCACGCAGCAGCTCGAGGTTCGGGCCGCGCAGCGTGCCGTCCTTGCTGACGTCGGTGACGACGTAACGGGACGCGCCGTCGCGGTCGAGGCGCTCCAGGACGTCCCACAGGTCGCCGCCGTCGGAGGTCCAGCCGCGGGCCGAAAGCCGGTGGCCGGCGTCGGTGATCCGCACGTCGAGGCCGATCGCGACGCGGTCGCCGTACTCGCCGATGACCCGGCTGGTCCACTCCGGGTCCTCGAGCGCGGCGGTCCCGAGGTTGACCCGCCGGGCCCCGGTGTCCAGGGCGGCCTTCAGGGACGCGTCGTCGCGGATGCCGCCGGAGAGCTCGACCTGCACGTCGAGCCGGCCGACGACCTCGGCGAGCAGCTCGCGGTTGCTGCCCTTGCCGAACGCGGCGTCGAGGTCGACCAGGTGGATCCACTCGGCGCCGTCGCGCTGCCAGGCCAGCGCGGCCTCCAGCGGGCTGCCATAGGAGGTCTCGGTGCCGGCCTCGCCCTGGACGAGTCGCACGGCCTGGCCATCGGCCACATCAACGGCGGGAAGGAGCGTGAAAGTCACGCGGCTCACTCTAGGGCGGAGACCCGGATCACCCGGTCAGAGGGTCGCCAGCCAGTTGCGCAGCAGCTGCGCCCCCGCGTCACCGGACTTTTCCGGGTGGAACTGGGTGGCCCACAGCGGCCCGTTTTCGACCGCGGCGACGAAGTCCTCGCCGTGGTGGGCCCAGGTGACCTTCGGTTCCTGCCCGGCCAGGCCGTCGAGCTCCCACGTGCGCGCGGCGTAGGAGTGCACGAAGTAGAACCGCTCCTCGGGGTCGAGACCGGCGAAGAGCTGCGAGTCCGCGGGCGCGCGCACGGTGTTCCACCCCATGTGCGGCAGGACGTCGGCGTGCAGGCGGTCGACGACCCCGGGCCACTCCCCGGTGCCTTCGGTCTCCTCGCCGTGCTCCACACCGCGGGAGAACAGGATCTGCATGCCGACGCAGATGCCGAGCACCGGCCGCCCACCGGCCAGCCGCTTCCCGATGATCCGGTGCCCCTGCACGTCCAGCAGCCCCGCCATGCAGGCGGAGTAGGCACCGACGCCGGGCACGACCAGGCCGTCGGCTTCGACGGCGGCATGCGGGTCGGCGGTGACCTCGACGTCGGCCCCGGCGCGCGCCACAGCGCGTTCGGCGGAGCGGAGGTTGCCGGAACCGTAGTCGAGGATCACCACACGAGACACGCCACCCAGCGTAGCCGTCCCCCTCAGCGGCGCTCGAAGGAATAGACGTCGGTCACCGTGTTGCAGGGTGACGGCGGCACGACCTCGACGCGCAGCACGCCGTCGTCGTAGTCGACGCCTTCCGGCGTGAAGGTGCCCGTGCAGGTGCTGACCAGCGGAACCTGGCCGATCTCGTGGACCCGGGCGGGCACGTCGCGGCCGTTCAGGGGGCGCGCGAGGTCGATCTGCAGGAGCTGCAGGTTCGTCGGGTACAGGTCGTTGTACGGGTCGCTGGTCGCGCAGATCAGGCGCGTCGCGCCGACGAAGTCGCAGCCCTGGGCGCTGCGGATGTGGTGGTCGAGGTGGATGCGGGCGGCGACCGGGAGGTCGCCGGCCACCTTCGGGCCGCGCGGGTTGAGGAAGGGCGTCGGGGAGACGAAGAGGCGGTCGACCTCCCCGAGCGGGCCGGAGACGAGCCACTGCCCGTCGGGCGTGGCCGCGACCTGCGCGTTCGCGTTGACGGCCGGCTCGTCGGGCTGCAGCGGGTGGACGAACTCCGTCGTCGTCCCGTCCGGCTTGGTGACCAGGTACATCTTCGTGGCCGGCGTCGGGGTCCGGGTGTCCTGGTAGACGTCGAAGACGTAGCCGCGCAGCGAGTCGGGGTCGCCGACGTGGCCCCAGCCCTCGTCCTTGAGCGGCTGCGGGATGGTGGCGCCGTTGCGGTAGACGATCTCGGGGGCGTGGCCGGGCAGCCGGAGTGTCGCGAGGCCCTCGCCGCTGATCCGGTTCTCGGCGGTGGTGTGGCCGATCCGCTGCCAGCGGGTGCCGTGCGCGGTGGCGACGCCGGTGGCGGCGAGCAGGGTGGCGGTGGTGAGGGCGAGCAGACTTGCCGTCCGCAGTGCGCGCATGTGCGCTCCTGGAGGTCGAGGCCTTGGCGGCGGCGACGTCATCCTGCCACAGAGCGCGCGCCGGCCGGAAAGATCTTGAAGAAATCCGTTTGACCGTCCCGCTCCCCGGGTATCACTTCACCCGATCGTGTGCGCTCAGCCCGGCACGACCGGACGCCAGGGAGGCGAAGATGGCCGAGGACGATCTGCTGTCCCAGATGCTGCACGCCTGGCGTGACGACATCGAAAGCGTGCCGTTTCCGCAGTTCAGCGAGCTGCTGATCCCCCGCCAGCAGACCCGCCCGCGGTGCACGCCGAGCGCGTCTGCTGCCCGCGTGACGAACGCCACGCGGAGAACAGACGCCTGACTGTGGTTTCCTGCGGGAGCCGCATCGACGCGTCCCCGGGAGCCCATCATGAGCCGCACCCCTGACCCGCACGACTTTCTCGACCTCGACGCCGGGCTCGCCGAAGAGGAACGCGCCATCCGCGACGCCGTCCGCGCGTACGCGAAGGACCACCTGCTGGACCACGTCGCCGACTGGTACGAAACGGGCGCGCTGCCCGCGGCGGAGCTGGCGAAGGGCTTCGGCTCGCTCGGCCTGCTCGGCATGCACCTGGAGGGCTACGGCTGCGCCGGCACCAGCGCCATCGCGTACGGGATCGCGTGCCGTGAGCTGGAGGCCGTCGACTCGGGCCTGCGCAGCTTCGTCTCGGTGCAGGGATCGCTGGCGATGTACGGGATCCACAAGTGGGGCAGCGAAGAGCAGCGGCAGGAGTGGCTGCCGCGGATGGCCACCGGCGAGGCGCTGGGCTGCTTCGGCCTGACCGAACCGGACGCGGGCAGCGACCCCGGTTCGATGCGGACCCGCGCGGTGCGCGACGGCTCCGACTGGGTGCTCTCCGGCACGAAGATGTGGATCACCAACGGAACCGTCGCCGACGTCGCGGTCGTCTGGGCGCAGACCGACGACGGCATCCGCGGCTTCGTCGTCCCGACGTCGACGCCGGGCTTCACCGCGAACGAGGTCAAGCACAAGCTGTCGCTGCGGGCGTCCCTGACGGCGGAACTCGTCCTCGACGGCGTCCGGCTGCCGGCATCGGCGGCGTTTCCCGAGGTCCGCGGGCTGCGCGGGCCGCTGTCCTGCCTCAACGAAGCCCGCTACGGGATCCTGTTCGGGGTCGTCGGCGCGGCGCGCGCGTGCTACGAAGCCGCGTTGGAGTACACGCTCTCGCGGTCGCAGTTCGGGAAGCCGCTCGCCGGGTTCCAGCTGACCCAGCGCAAGCTCGCCGACCTGCTCGTCGAGGTCAACCGCGCCGGCCTGGTGGCGCTGCAGATCGGGCGGCTCAAGGACGCCGGCGCCCTGCACCACAACCACGTCAGCTTCGGGAAGATGGCGAACGTCCGGTCGGCGCTGGACGTGGCCCGCACCGCGCGTTCGATGCTCGGCGCCAACGGGATTTCGCTGGAGTACCCGGTGATGCGGCACATGGCGAACCTCGAGACGGTGCTGACGTACGAAGGCACCGAGGAGATGCACGCGCTGTCCCTCGGCCAGGCGGTCACGGGGCTGGCGGCGTTCCGCTGACCGGTTTTTGTCGGTGGTGCCCGCTAGCTTCTGCACCATGACCACTTCCGAGACTTTCACCGACTTCGAAACCGTGGTGGAGCTGCGGCGCTACACCTTGCACCCCGGCCGGCGCGACGAGCTGATCGAGCTGTTCGAGCGCGAGTTCGTCGAGCCGCAGGAGGCCGCGGGCGCGCACTTGTTCGGGCTGTTCCGCTCGCGGGCATCCCCGGACGAGTTCGTGTGGCTGCGCGGCTTCCGTTCGATGTCCGAACGCAAGGCGGCGCTGGAGCAGTTCTACTTCGGCCCGGTCTGGAAGGAGCACCGATCAGCGGCGAACGAGACGATGATCGACTCCGACAACGTGCTGTTGCTGCGCCCGGTCCGCCGCGGCCTGGCATCCCCGCCGCAGGGAGCGGGCCTGCACGTGACGGTGTCGTCGCCCGCGCCCCCACCGGAGTCGGCGTTCGCGGCGTTCGAGACGGAGCCGGCTCCGAACACGTTCCCGCAGCTACCGGTCCGCACGGACGGCCCGTTCTCGGTGTGGTTCAGCCGGGTGGCCACGGATTCCTCGTTCGAGCTCGTCCCGACTGCGCGGTCACTGATCCGCTGAAAGGAGTCCGATGAGCCCAGTGGGGTAGAGGATCTTGCTGCCGTCCCGGAACTCGCGGACGTCGACCCACCGCGCGGTGGCGGGGTCGTCGAGGATCTTCATCTCGTCGCGCCGGTAGAAGCTGTCATCGACGAACTCGGCGGTGAAGACGAAGGCGATCTCGTGCCCGGGCCGGTCACGCCAGGTGAAGACGTTCTCGAGCACCCCGAGCCGATCACCGACCTTGATCTCGGCACCGAGCTCTTCGCGGAACTCGCGCACGAGGGCATCTTTGCTGCCCTCACCGAACTCGACCCCGCCCCCGAGCGGCCGGTAGTAGGTCTCGCCTTTGAAGTCGTCACGCCCTTCGAAGACGAGCAGTGCGTCGCCGCGCCAGATGATCCCGAGCGCGAGCGGCCGGATGGTGAGCCCCATGGGCATCACGCTAGCGGTCCGCGCCTCCCGAAGCACGAGCCCGGCCACCCACCCGGCCCCGGCGACACCGAGCACCCCGACGGCCAGCCACGCCCACCCACCCCCGAAAACCCCGGCCAAGGCAACGGCAACGATCCCCACGGCCGGCACCGCCCAGGGCGAAACCCCCATGACCACCTCGTCCCAGCTTGTCGACTGGGCCTGAATGCTGGCCTAACATGGTCGGATCCTGGAGGGCGGGGTGAGGCGCATGCGCAGGCTTCGGCTCCTCGTCGCCTTGGCGATGCCCGGTCTCTTCGGCTACGGCAAAGGCCCGCTCCCGCCGCCCGGAGAGAGCGAAGACACGACGGGGAACAGCAAGTGCCCGCGGTGCGGGGGCAGCCTCCGCCGCCGCGAGGGCAAGTCCTACTGCCGCAAGTGCGCGAGGGTGATCTACAAGTCCCCGGGGAACGACTGAGGTGGCCGGTCCCGCGCTGCCCGACGCCGCGGTCGGGCTGGGGTCACGCATCGGCCGCTATTTCAGCGTGGTCAGCGTGCTGCCCGCCCTGTTCCTCGTCGTGTGGACCGCGGCGCTGGTGACCAGCGAGGCCTGGCGGGGCCGGCCCGACGTGGGGTTGATGGTGCGGAGGCTCGGCGGCCTGAACCTCAGCGGCGCCGCGTGGCTGATCCTGGTCACGATTCTCGTGGCGCTGTTCCTGCACCCGCTGCAAGTGGGGATGACCCGGCTGCTGGAGGGCTACTGGGGAAGCTCGCGCCTGGCGGTTCTCCTGCTCCGGCTGCGCATCACCCGGTACCGGAAGCGCCGGGAGCGGCTGGAAGATCGCCGGGATCGCCTCGAGGACATCCGCGACCGGGAGCTCGACCGGCTCATGGCGGCCGCCCACCGGGAAGCCGTGGCGGCCGGCGAAGACGACCCCGACCCCGCCCACTTGCCGAAGCGGCAGCTCAAGGACGCCCGCGAAGCGATGTTGGAAAGCCCGGCAGGGCAGCCCCTCAGCGGAATCCACGCCGCGCGGTCCACGATCCCGCGTGCCCTCGCACGCTATCCGCATGTGTCACGAACGATGCCGACCAGACTCGGCAACGCCCTGCGCTCCGGCGAAGACAAGGCCGGGCGGCAATACCGGCTCGACGTCGTCAAGACCGCACCGCACATCGGGCTCGTCGCCCCGCACAGCCACCTCGACTACATCGACGACGCCAGGCAGCAGCTCGACACGTCGGCGCGGCTGTGCGTGGTCGCGTTCGTGGTGACCATCGAAACGGCGGCGTTCCTGGTGACCGGCGGCTGGTGGCTCCTGATCGCGTTGGGCCCGTATTTCCTGGCGTACATCGCTTATCGTGCATCCGTGGCGGCGGCGGAGCAGTACATGGGCATCGTGAGCACCGTGCTGGACCTGAACCGGTTCAAGATGTACGAAAGCCTGCACCTGCCGCTGCCGCCGACCGCGGAGGAAGAACGCCGGAGCAACGAGAAACTGATGCGATTCCTCGGCGGCGAATCCGAACATCTGCGGTACAAGCACCCTGCCGCCGGCACCCCCAGTGCCGGCGACACCCCGCCTACTCCCCCAAAACTCCCTGATCGCCAACCCCAGCGACCCGGCATCCAGCCCATGAGCCAGATCGTGGTCCCCGATCTCCCCGTACGTCCGCACCTCCACATCCCGCCGAACCCCGAGCGCCTTCAACCGGTGCGGCACGTCCGAAAGCGCCTCCGCCACCCACGAAGAAGACGTCCCCGCCAGGTACGGCTCCACCAGCACGACAGAAGCCGAAGCCGAAAGCACCGCCGACCGCAAACCAGCCGCGTCAAAGGGCCGGATCGTCGAGGCGTACAGCACCGTCACATCCAGGCCCGCCGTCGCGCGCAGGACGCGGTCCAGCACGGGACCCACCGCCACCACCACGCCGTCAGCGCCGGCACGCAAGCGGGTGAACCCCACCCCCAGGTGCGGGGAAGCGTTTTCCTGCGCCGAAAGCCGCAGGTACACGCGGCCGTCGCCGGGGATCGACTCCAGGAGCAGCCGGCGGGCCTCCTCCGGGTGGCCCGGCACGTGGACCGTCCAGGCCGGCAG
This sequence comes from Amycolatopsis sp. CA-126428, assembly GCF_002904335.1. Lineage (GTDB taxonomy): Bacteria > Actinomycetota > Actinomycetes > Mycobacteriales > Pseudonocardiaceae > Amycolatopsis. Next base: position 44,330 of record NZ_PPHF01000087.1, read on the forward strand.
GGAATCGATGAGTGCGACGTCGGCCGGGGACTGGTGGGTGCGGCCCGCCGTCGACATGTCGTACGACGCACCCCACGACACCAGGACGCCGCCCACCTCCTGGTGCGAGAAGTCCAGCTTGATCTGCTCGAAAGCGCGCTCCACCAGGAACGACGGGAACGTGTGCACGATCGGCCGCAGGCCCGCGAGCGCCAGCCCGGCGCCCGTGCTGACCAGCAGCTGTTCGCGGATCCCGACGTTGATCACCCGGTCCGGGTGCCGCCGCGCGACGCCGGCGAGCTGCGCGGCCGAGATGTCGGCCAGCACGACCGCGACGTCCGGGTCGGCGTCGATGATCCGTTCGGTGGTGGCGAGGAAGGTTTCCCGCATCGGCATCGGGTTCAGCCCTTCGGCTCGACGACGGCGACCACGGCCAGCGGCCGGCCGGGGTGGGTGGTGGTGAAGGCCTCGTACAGCGCGTCGTGGTCGCGGCCGGAGACTGTGCGCGTCTCCCAGCCTTCGACGGCGAAGCGGCGCGCGATGCCACCGGGCCAGCCGCGCGTCGACGACCGGTTGTCGATCACCACCGTGGTCAGGTTTTCGAGGCGATCCCGCGCCGCGACGACGATCGCCTCGTGGTTCGAACCCTCGTCCAGCTCGGCGTCGCCGACGAGCGTCACGACCTTCGCGCTCGTCAGGCCGCGGGCGCGCAGGCCCAGCGCGGTGCCGAACGCGATCGGCAGGCCGTGGCCGAGGGAGCCGCTGGAGATTTCGACGCCGGGGATGCGGCGCCGGTCGGGGTGGTAGCCGAGCCGCGACGCCGGGCCGGACCACGTCGCCAGCTCGGCCTCGGCGATGAAGCCTTTCGCGGTGAGCACGGCGTAGTACGCCATCGGCCCGTGCCCCTTGGACAACAGGAACCGGTCGCGGCCGGGCTCACGGAAGTTCTCGGGCGTGACGTCGAGCACGCGGTCGTAGAGCACCCACAGTACGTCCAAAGTGGACTCCGCGGCGGCGCTGTGCTTTTCGTCGCCGGTCATCAGCGATATCAGCCGGGGCAGGTCGGCGTAGCCCGGCGCGGTCACAGTGGTCATCACCCGACGATGCAACCTCGACTAAACTCGAAGTCAAGGATAGCCTGAGCTGGTGACCAGGCTCGCTGAACATCTCAGCATCGGACAGGTGGCGGAACGCAGCGGGGTTCCGCACACGGCACTGCGGTTCTACGAGGAGAAGGGGCTGATCAGCTCGGAGCGGTCGGCGGGCAACCAGCGCCGGTACCCGCGTTCGGTGCTGCGCCGGATCGCGTTCATCCGCGCCGCGCAACGGGTCGGGCTCTCGCTCGAGGACATCAGTTCGGCGCTGGCCACGCTGCCGGCGGAGCACGCCCCGACGAAGGCGGACTGGGGCCGCCTGTCCCGCGACTGGCAGCACGAGCTCGACGCGCGCATCGACGCCCTGCAGCGGCTGCGCGACCGGCTCACCGGCTGCGTCGGCTGCGGCTGCCTTTCCCTGCGCAGCTGTGCGTTGTACAACAACGACGACGAGCTGGCCCGCTTCGGTCCGGGCGCGAGCAAGCTGCGGCCCGCGGTCGAGGGCGGCATCTAAACCGCTTGCGCCCGGGGAGCATGCTGGAAAGGCCATGAACGAAAGAGAACTGATCCGCATCTCGAAGCGGCTGTCGCGGCACCTCCGCCACGACCCCGCCGCCCTCGGCCTCACGCTCACCCCCGACGGCTGGGTCCCGGTCGACGCGCTCGTGCGCGCCCTCGGGATCACCCGCGCGGAGCTCGACGAAGTGGTCGAGAAGAACAACAAGCGCCGCTTCGCCTTCGACGAAACCGAAACGCGCATCCGCGCGAGCCAGGGCCACAGCGTCACGGTCGACCTCGGCCTCCCGGACGCCACCCCGCCGGACGTGCTCTACCACGGCACGGTGGCGAAGTACCTCGACGCGATCTTCCGCGAAGGCCTGCGCCCGATGAACCGCCACGCGGTCCACCTGTCGGCCACCGCGGAAACGGCCGGAATCGTCGGCGCCCGCCGCGGCAAGCCGGTGATCCTCCGGGTCGACGCCGCCGCGCTGGCCGCGGAAGGGCACGCGTTCCAGGTGAGCGCGAACGGAGTCTGGCTGACCCCCTCGGTCCCCCCGCACCACCTCGCCCGCCTCACCTGAGCCGTGTCGACCCGCCAATCACGCGTGTCGCCCCGCTGATCACGCCAGTTCCGCCGCCGTCCACGCAATCCGACCCTCCCGGTACGCGAACCGACCCTCCTGGTACGCGGACCGACCGTCCAAGTACGCGAACTCGCGTGATTGCCGGGTCGACACACGTGATTCAAGGGTCGACTCGCGTGATTGGAGGGTCGACTCGCGTGATTGGAGGGTCGACTCGCGTACCTGGAGGGTCGGGTGGGGGGTCAGAGCGCGGGGACTGGGGTGGTGGCTCGGCGGCGGGGGCGGCCGAGGAGGCGGCGGCCCACGTCGAGCAGCTCCACGCGCAGCTCTTCGCCGCCGAGGGCGGCCAGGTCGGGGGAGCCGCCCGCCATCGCGATGCCCGTCAACGTCACCAGGGCGTTCACCCGGGCCGTCGTGTCCGGATCCGGGCCCGAGAGGATGGCCAGCAACGCCTGGCCGAAGCCCTCCATGCCGCCGTGGGCCGACTTCTCGATCGCGCGGGCGATGCCCGGGTCGCTCGAAAACAGCGCCACCAGCGCCCGGTGGCGGATCACCAGGTCGACGAACCCCTCGAGCAGCAGGTCCACCTGCGCGCCCCGGCGCTTCTGCGCCGCGGCCCGGCGGACCAGCTCGTCCAGGTCGCGGACGCCCGGCTCGGCGACCGCCTCGGTGATCTCCGCCTTCGTCTTGAAGTGGTAGTACACAGCCGCCTTGGTGATGCCCAGCGCGTCGGCGATCATCTGCAGCGACGTGCCCTCGACCCCGTGTTCGGTGAACAGGCGCAGCGCGGTCTGCAGCAGTCGGGTCCGGGTGTCCTCGGCCGGGCCGGCGGTCATTCTTCCTCCTCATCGAGCCGTCGGAGCCTACGTCACGCCCTGTCGATCGGCAAACCGCCTTACTAGCCGAACGGCTAGGGACAAACCTTGCTGTTCGGCAAGTCACATCCTTGCCGATCGGCTTGGACCTTCCCTTGCCGATCGGCTAGCTTGGGAAGGGACCTGATGGAGTGAACCGAGCCCGTTCGGGCGAAACGGAGCTGACTCGTGGCGACCTTCCTGTACCGGCTCGGCCGGTTTTCGTTCCGGCGCAGAGCGCTGGTCGCGGCCGTCTGGGCGGCGGTCCTGGTGGCACTGGGCCTGGGCGCGCTGACGCTGTCGGGTCAGCTGTCGAACTCGGTGACGATCCCCGGCACCGAGTCGCAGCGGGCGATCGACCAGCTCACCGAGAAGTTCCCGCAGGCCAACGCCGGTGGCGCCACCGCGCGCGTCGTCATCGAGGCCCCGGCCGGGACCACGGTGACCGACGCGAAGGGAAAGGCCGCCGTCGAAGCCCTGGTCGGGCAGCTGAAGACGGCGCCGAAGGTCGCCGCCGTGGTCGACCCGTTCCAGGTGAAGTCGATCTCACCCGATCAGCGCGTCGCGCTCGCTCAGGTCAGTTACGGAGCGAAGGCGTACGAACTGACCGACGAGGACCGTCAGGCGCTGCTGGACACCGCCAACGCCGGACGCGCCGCCGGGTTCACCGTCGAGTTCGGCGGTGACGCCGTGCAGGGCGTGCCCGCGACCGGGGCCACCGAAGGCCTGGGCGTCGCGGTCGCCGCCGTCGTGCTGGTCATCACGTTCGGCTCGCTGCTCGCGGCCGGGATCCCGCTGCTCACCGCGCTGATCGGCGTCGGCACCGGCATGGCGGGCATCTTCCTCGCCTCCGGCTTCCTGGAGCTGAACTCGAACACCCCGATCCTGGCGCTGATGATCGGCCTGGCCGTCGGCATCGACTACGCGCTGTTCATCGTGTCGCGCTACCGCCACGAACTGGGCATCGGCCGCGACCCCGAAGAAGCGGCCGGCCGCGCCGCCGGCACCGCCGGGTCCGCCGTCGTGTTCGCCGGGCTCACCGTCATCATCGCGCTGGCCGGGCTCACCGTGATCGGCATCCCGTTCCTCGGCCAGATGGGCGTCGCCGCGGCCGTCACCGTCGCGGTCGCCGTGCTCATCGCCCTGACGCTGCTGCCCGCGATCCTCGGCTTCGCCGGCGCCCGGGTCGCCGGCAGCCGCATCCGGCTCCGCCGCAAGCCGGTCGAAACGACGCACGGGGAACGCTGGGCGCGGTTCGTCGGCCGCCACCGGATCCCGGTGCTGCTGGTCGCGCTGGCCGGGATGGCCGTCGTCGCGCTGCCCGCGCTGAGCATGCAGCTCGGCCTGCCCAACGACAGCACGGCCGCACCGGAGTCGACGCAGCACAAGGCGTACGAGATCGCGAGCCGCAGCTTCGGCCCCGGCTCGAACGGGCCGCTGCTGGTCGTCGTCGACGTCTCTTCGAGCACGAACCGCCAGGCCGCGCTCGGCCGGGCCGCGGCCGACATCCAGAAGCTTCCGGACGTCGCCGCCGTCACGCCGCCGCGGGTCAACCAGGCCGGTGACACCGCGCTGCTCACGGTGATCCCGAAGAGCGGCCCGAGCAGCTCGCAGACCGAAGACCTGGTGGCCGCGATCCGCACCGAATCCGGCGCGCTGGAGACCGGGACGGGCGCGAAGCTGTCCGTCACCGGCCAGACCGCGGCGAACATCGACGTCTCCGAGAAGCTGTCGGACGCGATGCTGCCCTACCTGGCGCTGATCGTCGGGCTGGCGTTCGTGCTGCTGATGCTGGTGTTCCGCTCGGTGGTGGTGCCGCTGAAGGCGACGATCGGCTTCCTCGGCTCGGTCGCGGCGACGTTCGGTGCGGTGGTCGCGGTGTTCCAGTGGGGCTGGCTCACCGACCTGCTCGGCGTCGCTTCGACCGGCCCGATCATGAGCATGCTGCCGATCCTGCTCATCGGTGTCCTTTTCGGACTCGCGATGGACTACCAGGTGTTCCTGGTGACGCGGATGCGCGAGGAACACGTCCACGGCGCGGAGCCCCAAGAAGCGATGGTCACCGGCTTCCGGCACGGCGCGCGCGTGGTGGTCGCGGCGGCGCTGATCATGATCAGCGTGTTCGCCGGGTTCGTGCTCGCCGAGTCGTCGCTGATCCAGTCGATCGGCTTCGCCCTGGCGTTCGGCGTGCTGGTGGACGCGTTCGTGGTCCGCATGACGCTGGTCCCGGCGGTGATGTCCCTCCTCGGCCGCGGTGCGTGGTGGCTGCCGAAGTGGCTGGACCGGATCCTGCCGGATGTCGACGTCGAGGGCGAGAAGCTCACGAAGCACCTCGACGAGCCGGAGGAGCGGGAACTGGTCGGCGCGAGCCGCTGACCTTGGTTGTCCACAACCCCGCGGGGTTGTGGACAACCAGGCTTCGGCCACGGGTTTTGTCGGGCACCACCGGTAGACTGGACTTGGGACGCCCCCCGGGAGGGTGGGGGCATGCTCAGCCGCCCAGCTTGATCGCTCGGCGCAGGTCGTCGGCGTACGCCTCCGGCTGTTCCCAAGCCGCGAAGTGGCCCCCGGCACCATGTTCCACGTACTCGCGCACGTTCAAGAACACCTCCGCGTAACTCCGCGGCTCCGGTTTGCTGTCCCGCGGGAACACCGAAAGCACGGTCGGCGTCTCGACCCGGGCGGGCAGCGCCGCCGGTTCGGTGTACGTGGCGAACGACGTTCCGATCGTGCCGGTGACCCAGTAAGCCATGACCCAAGTGAGCAGCTCGTCCACCGTGAACGAACCCTCGTCAGACCACGACTCGAGCTTCTCGACGATCCACGCCGCCAGGCCGGCGGGTGAGTCGCCGAGGGCGACGGCAAGGGTGTTCGGGCGCGTCGACTGCTCGGCGATGTAGCCGCCCTCGGCCCGGAACCACTGCCCCGCCCGGGCCAGGTAAGCCGCCGCGTCGGGTGGGAGCTTGGCCGGGTCCACCGTGAGGGCGCGCTGCGGGGCGACGTTCGTCAGGTGCAGGGCGGCCACCCGGTCCGGGTGCTCGCCCGCGAGGATCTCCGCCACGGTGCCGCCCACATCGCCGCCGGACAGGGTGTACCTCGGGTAACCGAGCTCGGCGAGGGCGGCCGCGATGCTCCCCGCCATCCGACCGGCCGACATCCCGGGCGTGGTGAGCGGCGCCGCGAACGGGAAGCCCGGCAGCGCCGGCACCACCACGTGCGTGTCCGCGAGCAGCGGCAGGATGCGCTCGAACCGCAGCACCGAGTCCGGCCAGCCGTGCAGCAGCACGACGACCGGCGCGCCCGGATCCGCGGACCGCTGGTGGACGACCCGCAGCTCAGCACCGGCCGCCCGCACCGTCACCCAAGGCAAGTCGCCGATGCGGCGCTCGTGCACGGCCCAGTCGTACCCGTTCGCCCAGCGGTCGAGGAGCGCGTCGAGGCAGGTGCCGCCGATGCCGCGCGTGCGATCCTCACTCCACGGGGTCGTGACCCGCCGGGTCCGCCGGAGCCGGTCGCGCATCTCGTCGTCCATGTGTATCAGCGTACACATCATTGTGTATGCTCGTACACATGAGTTCGCGCGACGCGGCCGCCACCCGGCAGCGGATCCTGGAGCACGCTCGACGCCACTTCGCCCGGCACAGCTACACAGCCGTCACGGTCAAGGGCGTGGCCGACGCCGCCGGCGTGTCGCCCAACCTCATCACCCGCTACTTCGGCGGCAAGGACGGCCTTTTCCTGGCCGCGACGCGCGTGGAGATCGCGGTCGCGGACTCCTTCGACGGCGACCGGTCCACGCTGGGCGCCCGGCTCGCGGCGAACATCGTCCGGCGCTGGTTCGGCGCCCCCGGGGAAGATCCGCTGCTGGTGCTGCACCGCGCGTCCGGCGAACGCCCGGAGGCGGCGGAGGCGCTGGCCGCGTTCCTCGACACGCACTCACTGGAGCCGCTACAGCGCTACCTGCGCGACAGCGGCCTCGACGACGCGGACGCCCGCAGCCGGGCCGCCGCGATCGACGCGTTCGTGCTCGGCGTCTCGACGCGCCGCCGGGTCCTGCGGTCCGAATTGGGCGATCCCGCCGCACTGGAGGCTTGGCTGGGTGCCACCATCCAGCGGCTGGCCGACGGCTAGCTCGAGAACCAGAAGATCGCGCCGCCGATGGCGAGCAGCGCCGCGACACCCAGGACCACGGCCATGAACTTCGCCGTCTTCCACGTCGAGTAGACGCCGCCCACCAGGAAACCGCCCAGGGCGAGCAGAAGGACGCCGACGACTCCGCTGTTCATGTCGGTTAGGGTGCCACATGTCCTTGGAGTTGATCGTGCTGGGCAGCGCGACCCCGTACCCCCGCCCCGGCGAGCCGTGCTCGGGGTACCTCGTCCGCGGGAACGGCACGACCGTCTGGCTGGACGCCGGCCCCGGCACCCTCGCCGCGCTGCAGGACCACACCGCGTTCACCGACGTCGACGCCATCTGGATCTCGCACCTGCACGCCGACCACGTCGCCGACTTGCTGCCGGCGGTGTACGCGCTGCTCTTCGCCGATCTCCGGCCCGCGAAGCCGCTGCCGCTCTACGGGCCGCCCGGGATCCGCGACCGGCTCGGTGACTTCCTCAGCAACACCGGCCCGGCGCCGATCGAGCAGGCCTTTCACGTGCACGAGCTGCACGACGGCCACTTCGCCGAAGTGCACGGCCTGACCCTGGCCACGACCGCGGTCGAACACGGCTTCCCCGCCTTCGGCGTCCGCGTCACCGACGGTGACCGCGTGCTCGCCTACTCCGGTGACACCGGCCCGTGCGCCGCCCTCACCGAACTGGCCAACGGCGCCGACCTCTTCCTCTGCGAGGCCGACGGTCCGGACCCGTCCCCGGTGCACCTCACGCCGGAGGACGCGGCCCGCGCCGCGCACGGGGCCGGGCGGCTCCTGCTGACCCACCTCGGCCCGTTCCTGACGCCGGAGCAGGCCGCCGAGCGCGCCGCGACCGTCCACACGGGAAGCATCGAGGTCGCGGCGGCCGGCGTCCGGTACTAGAGCACGCCCTTCGTCGAGGGGATGCCGCCCGCGCGCGGGTCCGGCTCGGTCGCCGCGCGCAACGCGCGGGCCACCGCCTTGTACTCCGCCTCCGCGATGTGGTGCGGGTCGCGGCCGTGGATCACCCGCACGTGCAACGCGATCTGGGCGTGGAACGCCAGCGAGTCGAACACGTGCCGGGTCAGGACGAACGGGTAGTTGCCGCCGATGGTGAACGTGGTGAACTGCTCCGGCTCGCCCACGTGCACGCAGTACGGCCGGCCCGAGACGTCGACCGCCGCGTGGGCGAGGGTTTCGTCCATCGGGATCCACGCGTCGCCGAAGCGGCGGATGCCGCTCTTGTCGCCCAGGGCCTGGCGGATCGCCTGGCCCAGCACGATCGCCGTGTCCTCCACCGTGTGGTGGGCGTCGATGTGGATGTCGCCGGTGGCCTCGACCTTCAGGTCCAGCGAGCCGTGGACGCCGAACGCCGTCAGCATGTGGTCGTAGAACGGGACGCCGGTCGAGATGTCGACTTCGCCCGTTCCGTCGAGGTCCAGCTGGACGAAGATCGAGGACTCCTTGGTGGTCCGTTCGACCTTGCCGATGCGGGTCATCGCGAGACTTCCTTACTCGCCTCGAGGAAGGCGTCGTTCTCTTCCGGGGTGCCGATGCTCACGCGCAGGTGACCGGGGATGCCCGGGTCGCGGATCAGCACCCCCCGATCCAAATAGGACTGCCAAGCCGCCGAAGGCGAAGCGAACCGTCCGAAGAGGACGAAGTTCGAGTCGCTCGGCACCGGGTCGTAACCCAGTCCCGCCAGCGCTTCCACGACGCGGTCGCGTTCCGCGGCCAGCTTGTGCACACTGTCCAAAGTGGCGTCCGCGTGCCGCAGGGCCGCCCGCGCCGCCGCCTGCGTCAGCCGGGACAGGTGGTAGGGCAGGCGCACCAGCTGCAGCGCGTCGACGACCGCCGGGGCCGCCGCCAGGTAGCCGAGCCGCCCGCCCGCGAAGGCGAACGCCTTGCTCATCGTGCGCGAGACGATCAGCCGCGACGGGTAGTCCGCCAGCAGCTCGACCGCGCTCGGCTGCGACGAGAACTCCGCGTACGCCTCGTCGACCACGACGATGCCGGTGGCCACGTCGAGCAGGGACCGCAGCTCGGAAAGCGGGATCGAGCCGCCCGTCGGGTTGTTCGGGCTGGTGACGAACACGACGTCCGGACGCCGTTCCGCGATGACCGCGGCCGCCGCGGCCGTGTCGAGGCTGAAGTCGTCGCGGCGCGGCGCCGGCACCCACTCGGTGCGGGTGCCCGACGCGATGATCGGGTGCATCGAGTACGACGGCTCGAAGCCGAGCGCGCTGCGCCCGGGACCGCCGAACGCCTGCAGGATCTGCTGCAGCACCTCGTTGGACCCGTTGGCGGCCCAGACGTTCGCCTCCGACAGCACCACCCGCGTCGACACGCTCAGGTAGTCGGCCAGGTCCTGGCGCAGCGCCACCGCGTCGCGATCCGGGTAGCGGTGCAGCTCGGCCGCCTCGAGACGGACCGCCTCGGCCACGTCCGCGACCAGCTCGGGCGGCGGCGGGTACGGGTTCTCGTTCGTGTTGAGCCGGATCGGGACATCCAGCTGCGGTGCGCCGTACGGCGACTTGCCGCGCAGGTCGTCCCGCAGCGGCAGCTGGTCCAGGGTGACCTCTTCGCCGATCGTCATCGGACCGAACCTCCGAAGCGCGCGGTGACGGCCTCGCCGTGCGCGGGCAGGTCCTCGGCGTCGGCCAGCGCGACGACGCGGCCGGCGACCTCGCGCAGCGCGTCCTCGGTGTAGTCCACGACGTGGATGCCCTTGAGGAAGCTCTGCACGGACAGGCCCGAGGAGTGGCGGGCGAACCCGCCGGTGGGCAGGACGTGGTTGGACCCGGCGCAGTAGTCGCCCAGCGACACCGGGGCGTACGCGCCGACGAAGATCGCGCCGGCGTTGCGGACCCGGGCGGCGACCGCGCGCGCGTCCGCCGTCTGGATCTCCAGGTGCTCGGCGGCGTAGGCGTCGACGACGCGCAGGCCGTCGTCCACTGTGGACACCAGGATGATGCCGGACTGCTTGCCCGCCAGCGCTTCGGCGACCCGCGAACTGTGCTTCGTCGCGGCGACGCGGTTCACCAGTTCCTTGTCGACGGCGTCGGCCAGCTCGGCCGACGTCGTCACCAGGACACTCGCGGCGAGGGGGTCGTGCTCGGCCTGGCTGATCAGGTCGGCGGCGACGTGCACCGGGTCGGCCGTCTCGTCGGCGAGGATGGCGATCTCGGTGGGCCCGGCCTCGGCGTCGATGCCGATCAGGCCGCGCAGGAGCCGCTTGGCCGCGGTGAGGTAGATGTTGCCCGGCCCGGTGACGACGTCGACCGGGGCGAGCTCGGCGCCGTCGGTGTCCGTGCCGCCGTACGCCAGCAGCGCGACGGCCTGCGCGCCGCCGGCCGCCCAGACCTCGTCGACGCCGAGCAGCTCGGCCGCGGCGAGGATGGTCGGGTGCGGCAGGCCGTCGAACGCGGCCTGCGGCGGCGAGCAGACGACCAGGGAGCCGACGCCGGCGATCTGCGCCGGGACGACGTTCATCACCACCGTCGAGGGGTACACGGCCAGCCCGCCCGGCGCGTACAGGCCGACGCGCTCGACCGGCACCCACTTCTCGGTGACCGTGCCGCCCTCGACGACGGTGGTCGTGACGTCGGTGCGGCGCTGCTCGGCGTGCACCTTCCGGGCGCGGGTGATCGACTCCTCGAGCGCGGCGCGCACGGCCGGGTCCAGCTCGGCCAGCGCCTTCGTCAACCGCTCACGCGGCACCCGCACGGACGCGGGCCGCACCTTGTCGAACTTTTCGGTGTACTCGAGGACGGCTTCGACACCGCGGTCGCGGACCGCCTCGACCACCGGGCGCACGTGATGCAGCGCCGCGTCCACGTCGTATTCGGCGCGGGGGAGCGTGGCGCGCAGTTCGGCGGCGGTCGGGACCTGCCCTCGCAGGTCGGTGCGGTTCAACATGACCACCAGGGTACGAGGTCACGCCGAACGGGTTTTCGGCGATACTCCCTGGTGCGGCGGAATCACGGCCGATCCCAGCATGCAGGAGGCAGCGGTGGCGCGAATCGCGTTGTGCCAGGTCAACTCGGGTGACGATCCGGAGGCGAACCTGAAACTCGTTCGCTCTCGGGTGGAGGCCGCGGTGGCGGACGGCGCGCGGATCGTCGTGTTCCCCGAAGCGACCATGGCGCGGTTCGGCCGGCCGCTCGAACCGGTCGCGGAGCCCCTCGACGGCCCGTGGGCGTCGGCCGTGGCCGCGGTGGCCGCCGAGCACGACGTGGTGATCGTGGCCGGCATGTTCACCCCCGCGGACGAGGGCCGGGTCCGCAACACGCTCCTGATCACCGGCGGCGGGCACCACCGCGGCTACGACAAGATCCACCTCTACGACGCGTTCGGCTTCGCCGAGTCGGACACGGTGGCGCCCGGTTCCACGGCGACCACGTTCGAGCTCGACGGCGTCGTCTACGGCGTCGCGACCTGCTACGACGTGCGGTTCCCGGAGCTGTTCCGCGCCCTGGCCGACGACGGCGCCGACGTCGTGCTGCTGCCGGCGTCGTGGGGCGCGGGCGAGGGCAAGCGCGAGCAGTGGGAGGTCCTGGTGCGCGCGCGGGCGCTGGACTCGGGCTGCTGGGTGCTGGGCTGCGGCCAGGCCGACCCCGCGGCGACGGACGTCACGGTCAACCCGAAGGCGCCGACGGGCATCGGGTACTCGCTGGTCGCGGACGGCTTCGGCCGGGTGGCCGCCCAGGCCGGGGCGGCGCCGGAGACGCTGCTGGTGGACGTGGACACCGCGGTGCCGGCCAAGGCTCGCGCGGCGACGGGAGCCCTGGCCAACCGCCGCCTCTAGCGGGCCGGCGTCAGCGGAGCAGGCCTTCGCGGATGGCGACGCGGACGAAGCCCGCGCGTCGCCGTTCGCCGGTCTTGTCGCGGATGCGGTCCAGGTACGACCGCACCGTGCGGACGCTGATGTTGAGGATCTCGGCCACGTCGACGTCCCGCTCCCCCGCCGCCACCAGGCGGAGGACCTGCTTTTCCCGCTCCGACAGCACGATCTTCGGGCCCGCGTGCCGCTCTTCGCTGTCCTGGATGATCATCCCGGCCAGCGTCGGCGACACGTACGCGTTGTCGTCGGCGATCGTGCGGATCGCGCGCAGGAGCTCGTCGCCGTCGACGTCCTTCGACAGGAAGCCCTTCGCGCCCGCCTGCATCGCGCCGAGCACCTCCGGCTGCTCCGCGTGCGCGGACACCACCAGCACCTTGTGCCCCATCTGCCCGACCTCCAGGACCGCGGCCGCGTCCTGGACGCCCCGCAGCTTGAGGTCGAGGACGACGACGCTGCCCGCCGCCTGGTCCTGGACCGCGAACCGGGCCACCGAGTCGGCCACCGCGCCGAGCTCGATGTCCGGGGCCTCGGTCAGCACGCGGGTCAGCGCGTACCGGTAGAGCGGGTGGTCCTCGATCACGCCCACGGAGATGGGCCGCGCGGAGTCGCTCATTTGCGGCCGCCGCGCCGGGGGTTCGCGTCGCCGATCAGGCCGCGCCGGATGGCCTCCTTGACCAGGCCCGGCCGCCGCCGTTCGCCCGTCTTGTCGCGGATGCGGTCGAGGTAGCCGCGGACCGTCCGGACGCCGATGCCGAGGATCAGCGCGATGTCGACGTCCCGCTCCCCCGCCGCCACCAGCCGCAGCACCTGCTCCTCGCGCGGCGACAGCTCGGCTTCGGCCGACACGGCGGGCCGGTCGGCGTTGTCCTTCATGATCATCCCGGCGACCACCGCCGAGACGTACGCGCCGCCGTCGGCGACCGTCTTGATCGCGATCAGCAGCTCGTCCGCGTCGACGTCCTTCGACAGGAACCCGCGCGCCCCCGCCGCGATGGCGCCGAGCACGACCTCCGGTTCCGCCTGCGCGGAGACCACGAGCACGTGGTGCCCGAGCTCGCAGACCTCCAGCACGGCCGCCGCACCCGCGACACCCGGCAGGCCCAGGTCGAGCAGGACCACGCTGCCCGGCGGCTGCCGGTGCACGTGGAACCGGGCGACCGAATCGACGACCGCGCCGAGCTCGACGAAGTCGGCCTCGGCCAGCACACGTTCCACGGAGACGCGGTAGAGCGGGTGGTCTTCGATGACCGCGACCCGGACCCGCCCCTGGTCCAGTTCACCCTCGGTCGAACGCTCTTCTGTCATGTGCACGACTTTCACCCCGTTCCACCCGACGGAGCCGGCCGTCCGGCCGTGGCCGGGTCCAGCGCGGGGCCCGTCGGCACCAATGCCAGCAAACTACCGGTGACCGGCGGCTTGGCGACGCCTCCGTAGCCGAGCGAGGCCAACGCCTGCGCGGTCACCACCGGGTACTTCCGGCCCGTGTCGGTCACCAGGTACGCGGTGGCCGAACCGGCTTCGACGACGACGGCTCCCCCCGAGGGAGGCACGAACACCTCGTCCGCCACCCTTGCTTCGGTCCGGGTGGCGACCTGGATGGCTTTGGCGCCCGCGGGAAGCGGGAATTCGGCCGAAACGAGCAACCGGCTGCCCTGAACGCACAGCGCCACGGCGTTGCCGGTGATCGGCGCCTTGCCGGGGATGCGGTCGGGGTAGGCGGCCGGGTCGGCACCGCCGGCGCGCGGCGCGGCGGCCTTCGCGACCGCGGCGACGTCGGCCGCGCGGACCTCCACCGGCGCGGGCGGCCCGGGGTAGGCGGCGGCGTTGGCCCCCGTCGTCACCAGCAGGCTCGCCTCGGTCTGCCCGACCGGCTCCAGGCCCTCGCGGCGGACCAGGTAGTACGACGTGGCTGTGCCGGGCGCGGCCATCGCGTCGACGACGGCGAGGACTTCGCCGACCCGGGTGCCGCGGCCGCCCACCGCCGGCCCGGGATCACCGGCGCCGGCGACCGGCAGCGCGGTCAGGTCCCGGCCGGCCGGGACGGTGTCGAGCCACCGCGACGACACCGCGATCGTCGGGTAGCTGTCGAACTGCAGCGCCGTCGCGGCCTCGTCGCTCAGCCGGTAGCGCCGTCCCCCGGCGAGCAGGAAGCGCTCCCCCGCCGGCAGCCGCACGATCACGCCCTGGTCCCGCGGCAGCTCGACGCCGGAGGCGGGCGCAGCCAGCAGGACGGCGGTGCGCGGCTCGGCCGACGCGGGCGCGTCCTGGGTGGTCCGGCTGCAGCTCGTCCAGGGCGTGGTCACGAGCGCGCTCGACGCCGGCAGCGAGTCGGGCGCGCCGGGGATGCCGATCTGGGTGCCGCGGCCCGCCTTGCCGAGGTTCTCCGGCGACACGGAAACGGTCGCGTCGCCGTTGCCGCCGGCCAGCAGCCGCGCGGAGGCGTAGTTGAGCACCGGGTGCAGGACGCCGTCGGCACCGAGCACGAACCGCGCGCCGGTGCCCTCTTCGACGATCACCTTGCCGCCGGCCAGCCAGTCCTTGCCGCCGGCGGGGTTCAGCAGGCCGATGATGCCGAAGACGGCGGTGACCAGGAGGGCGGCCACGACGCCCAGCACCGTGCCGAGCACGAGCCGGCGGCTGGGCGAGACGGGGTGGTTGGCGTCGGCGGCGACGAGCGCGGAGACGAGCCTGCGGCGGAGGAACTGGTAGGCCTGGATCTGGTCCCGCTGCGTCCACACGCTGCTGTGCCCCCGGCTGTGTCCGTCGACCCTCCGAGCACTTGATGCTAGGCACCGCACCAGGGGGCGGCGAGGGTAATTTTTACGCCCACGCCGTATCTGGGGAGGCAGTAGCGTCGAGGGCCGGGGAAAGGGGAGCCCGTGTCCGTCGATACCGCTGTCCGCCGCCCGGCGCCGTCCCGGCCCGCGTCCACGCCGCTGCCGTGGCTGCTGCCGATCCGGCCGCTGCAGGCGGCGCTGTGGGAGCTCGCCGCGATCGCCGTGCTGCTCGCCTGGCTCGTCGACGGCGTCCCGCAGCCGGTGCGGATCGCGGCCGGCACGGTGGCCGGGTCGCTCGTGCTGCTGACGTCGGTGCGGTTCGCGGGCCGGCACCCGGCGGGCTGGGCGCTGACCTGGACGGCGTTCCGGTTGCGCCGCCACGACACCCGCCGCGACAGCCCGGACCCGCTGCTGCGCGTGGCGGGGCCGGTGAAGGTCCGCCAGCACGTCGACCGCGCGGGCAACCGCTTCGGCGTCGCGGAGGTCGACGGCGGGTGGAGCGCGCTGATCCGCTTGACGCCGGACCCGGGCGCACCGGGCCCCCTGGTCGAGGTCCTGTGTTCGGCGTACCGGCGGGCGGACATCCCGCTGGCGTCGGCCCAGCTGCTGACCTGGGCGATCCCGCACGGCGACCAGGTGCTGCGGGTGCGCTGGCTGGCGGTGCGCTACCGGCCCGACCTGGCCCCGATCGCGGCGCTGGCCCGCGGCGGCGGTGACCTCGGAGCGCTGCGCAGCACGGCGTCGGCGGCGCTGAGCTTGATGGGTGCGCTGGCCGAAGCCGGGTACCAGAGCACGGTGCTGGAGGCCGGGGAGCTGGCGAAGGAACTGCGGGTGGCCCTGGGCGTCCAGGGCCCGGCGGCCGGGCCGCCCGAGCGGTGGAAGTCGTGGGTGTGGGGCGATTCCACGCAGGTGTGCTTCACCCCGCGGTCGCCGCGCCTGGTGGACTTTTCGGTGCCGGGCGCGGCTTTCACGGCGACGTCGTACACCTTGACCCGGACGCCGGGCGGCAAGGAGAAGGCGGAAGTGACGATCCGCGTCGGCGCGCGGCCGGATGCTCCGGTTCCGGTGCCGCCCGCAGTGGTCCCGCTGCACGGGCGGCACGGAGCCGGGGTCCGGAAGACGCTGCCGCTCGCGCTGGACAGCTGATTCAGTTCACCACGAACGTCCTGATGCTGCGGGCCGGCAGCTGCGCGTTGAACGCCCCGTTCGCGATGGTGATGCCGGTGGAGGGCGCGAGGTTCGCGCTCGCGTTCGTCAGCCAGGTCTGGGCGGTCGCCGAACCGGTGTCCCGGAGGGTGAACGCGAGATCGGCCGCCGAGGTGTTCTTGTTGATGGCCACGACGACGATCCTGGCTCCGCTCTTGAACGCCGAGAGGTAGACGTTCGGCTGCGGGTTCGCGGTCGCGGTGATCCGCTGGTAGCCGGGGCGGACCCACTTCGCGAAGTGCGCCATGCAGGCGCCGCGCTTGCTGATCTGCCCGTCCTCGCGCATCGGGCCGTACGAACGGCGGATGTACCACCACACGTAGGTCTGGAACCGGCCGTCCACCAGCGCGCGGTGGACGTGCTCGCCGACGTCGAGCGCCTGGGGCCACAGGTCGGCCGAGTCGGTGCTGTTGGGGTAGTAGACCTCGGTCATCCACAGCTCCTTGCCGCCGCCCTTCTGCTGGAAGAGCGGGTAGGGCAGGTCCGCGAACGAGGTGCCGTAGAGGTGCGTGCCGATGATGTCCACGTTCGCCAGGGCGGTGGCGTCGTTCAAAATGGGATCGGACATGGCCTTGCGGTACTGGAACGACTCGGGCGCGATGACCCGGGCGCTGAGCGAACCTGCGTTCTCGCGCAGGAACTTCACGATCTCGGTGGCGGTCCACGCCGTCCATTGCTGGGCGTAGTCCGGCTCGTTCTGGACCGAGATCCCGTACAGGGGCACTCCGTTGTTCGCCATGAACGCGGTGAAGTCGTTCAGGTGCTGCGCATAGGCGCCGTAGGAGCCGTACTTCAGCCGCTTGCCGCCGGAGAAACTTTCCGTCATCGACGCGGGCGGATTCCACGGCGAAGCGATGACCTTGGCCCCGAGCTCACTCGCCCGCCGGGCCGTGGCGACCTCGCGGCTCCAGTTGTTGCGGTCCTCGTGGACGGGGATGCGTAGCACGGTGAACCCCAGCTGGCCGGTGCCGTTGCCGAACGCCGTCTCGCGCTGGGCGGCGGTGAGGTCGCTGATCCAGACGGTGTGGTTCATCCCGCCGAAGCCCAGGATCGTCTGCTGCACGTTCGACGGCTCGACGACCACCGCGGTGGCCGCGGCCGGTGTCGCGGCCGCCAGCACCGGCAGGGCGGCGCCCGCCGCCAGCACGGTCCGCCGGCGTAGGAGCGGCGAATCCGCGATCTCGGAACGGTCTTGGCGTGGTGACATGGCATCTCCCTGGAGTCGACCGGCGAACAGCCTGGGAGCGCTCCCAAAACAGTCTTAACAGTGGCCGTGCGGCACCGTCAATGAAACGTTCAGTCGAAAACATCGACTGCCGGAAGACCCCTCAGCCGCGGACGGCTTCGTACACCCCCGCGATCATCGCCACCATCGGCACCAGCGATAGCAGCACCACGAACTCCGTCACGTCCAACAGCCGGGACCAGTACGGCGAACGCAGCCCGCGCGCCACCCGCGTCGCGTACACCAGGCAGACCACCGCCGCCAGCACCACCGCGCACCCGGCCGCGAACACCGCCGTGCGGTGGCCCGAAGCCACCAGCCACACCCCCGCGGACACCAGCGTCGGAACGCCGAACCCGATCAGCACCAGCCGCTGCGCGCGCCCGGCGTACGACCGCGACCGCAGGATCCAGGCCAGGCCCAGCAAACCGGCCAGCCCCGCTTCCCACGGCCCACCCGACGCAAGCACCACCGAACCGGCCAGCACCACCAGCCCGAGCGCCACCAGCAGGCCCGTCAGCACCGCCTGCGCGTGGGACGTCCGGCCGATCATCTCGGTGCCCAGCGACGGCTGCTCGTCCGCGCGGAACGCCGCCATGTCGTCCGGCACGCGCGGCAGCGGCAGCCGGGCCAGGCGCAACGCCGGCATCGGCGCCACCGCCGCCAGGGCGGTGCCCAGCACCGCGGCCACCGCCGCCGCCGACAGCGGGGAAACCCCGGCCAGGAGCACGACCCCGGAAGTGATCGCGCCGAAGCCCGCCGCGCCGGTGATCGCCACGAACCACGGCAGGCGGTCGGCCACCGAGACCGCCGCCAGCACGCCGTACACCGTCACCGCCGCGAAACCCGCGGCGAGCGGGCCTGCCGACAGCGAGAACAGCGGATGCGGTGGCAGCACGGACATCCCCGCGAGCAGCGCCACGCCGACGCCGGCCAGCGACCCGGCCGCGCCCGCCTCGGCGTCGCCGTAGGCACGGCTCAGCGCGCCACCGCCGAGCAGCAGCACCAACGCCAGCAACCCCGTCCCGATCGGCGCCAGGACGCTGCCGGACGCCGCCGCCTGCACCAGCAGGCCGCCCGCCAGCAGCAGGACCACCGCGGCCACCAGGCCGGACCGCCGAGCCACCGACGGGCCCCAGCCGCCGTCGGCGTCGGCGACGCTGGCGATCGAGTCGACGACGTCGTCGAACAGCAGCGGACCCCGCGGGCGCTCCCGCGGGGTCAGGTGCAGCACTTCGCCGTCCCGGATCTGCGCGGCGGCGACGCTCAGGCCCAAGGCCAAGGGTGCGCCGCCGAGGCGGGAGAGCACCCAGCCCGGGTGCTCGGCCGACGCCTGCCCGGACGCCCCGGCCAGCCGGACCAGCTGCGGGACCAGTTCGGCGAACGTCGATTGCTGCGGCAGCGCGACATCGACACGGGCCCGCGGTGTGACCACGGTGACCCTCCGAGTCGTGCCGGTGAGAGATGCCGTCATCACACGTCTTTCGCGGCCGCGATCACCGGGGCGAACTTCGCGGAACTGGCTTCGGCGAGCTTCTGCAGCCCGGCGTTCACCGCCTCCAGGACGATCTCCGAGAGGTTGCGGGCGTCGTACTCGCGGATCGCGCGGGGGTCGATGTCGATCGAGGTGAAGCGGCCGTCGCCGCGGAGGGTGACGGTGACCTCGTTCTGCCGCGAGTGCGCCTTGATCTCCATCGCCTCGACCGTGCGCTGGATCCGCTGGACCTCTTCGGTCTGCTTGCGCACCTGCGCCAGCAGCTCGTCCATGTCCGGCACCGCGTACGGATCGGTCACTGTTGCTTCCCTTCGTGCTGGCGGACGTGGACGCTGGCCACGAACCGCTGGAAACCGGGTGAGAGCGCCCGGGCGGTCGCGGGCGCGGCCGTGCAGGCGAGCTCGAGCACCACGCGGTCTTCCGGGGTGGCCCCGGGGACCGTCAGGTGCACCTGGGTCTGGATCAGCTCGGTGCCTTCGCCGGTGCGCAGGCGCAGCAGCTGCATGACGGCGGGCGCGGCCGGGTCGCCGACGTCACGGCGGCTCAGCACCTCGAGCCCGGCCAGCGTGCGCGAAAGCCGTTCGACGGCCTCGGCGGCGATGGCGTCGATCGACGCCTCGTCCGGCCGCTGCTGCACGCTCACCGTGATGTTCGGCGTGAACTCCTCGCCCGGCACCGGGTGCACGGCGACGAACACCGCGCCGGAGTCGCCGGGGTCGACGGCGGTCCAGCCGTCCGGGATGACGAAGTCGAGGGGAAGGGTCATCAGAGCCCCACGGACGAAACGGCGTCGTCCCAAGCGGAGCCCACGGCGTCGGCGGCGTCGGTGGCCGCGTGGCTGACGGCGTCGACCGCCGCACCGCCGTACTCGCCGATCGTGTGGCCGAGCTTCGGCAGATCGATGTCGATCTTCGCGCCGACGCCCAGGCCGAGGCCCAGCGCCGCACCCGCCTTGAAGTTGACCTTGAGGTGCCCCGCGTCGTAGACGGCCTGGGCGTCCAGCTGCGCGCCGAGGCCGTACTGCAGCGTGCCGTTCGCGCCGACGCCGACGCCCGCGACGTCCGCGGCCAGCTCGCCCTCGACCTTGCCGCCGACGAAAGCGTTGGCGTGCGCGCCGACGCCGTGCGCGCCGATCGTGCCGGACGCGCTCACCTCGCCGCCGGCGAACACCGTGCCCTTGGCGTGGGCTTCGGCGACGCCCCACGCCTTCCTGGCTTCGGCTTCGCCGTGCAGCGCCGCGAGTTCCGCGTGCCCGGACGCGCCCGCGTCCCAGCCCTTCGACGTGATCTTCCCGTCGTACTCCGGGGAAAAGCCGTCCTGTTCGTGCTGGAACTTGTAGTAGGTGATCTCGGTGTTGCGGCCGATCTTGTTCTTCAGCCCCTCGGCTTCGGGCTGCCCGAACGGCGTGTCCGCCTTCTTCGGGGCCCGGGTGCCTTCGAGGCCGTCCCAGGTGAGTTTCTTCCAGCCGGAGTTGCCGAACCACGACGGCACGGTCCGCGGCCGCTTCCGGCCGTCGAGGGGCTCGCCGTTGAGCCAGTGCAGCGGGCCGCGGGCCCACTTGCCGAGCTCGTGCTCGAGCCGTCCGACGCCTTCGGGCGGGAACAGCTCGGCGAGCGCGTCGGAGAACTCGTCGACGACCTGGCGGGCCGCGGCGACGCTCTGTTCCCCGAGCTGCCGGGCGGCCTGGATGAACGCGCCGACCGAAGCGGAGTTCACCGCGCGGGCCTGGGCGGTCAGCTGGGCCGCGTACTGGTCGAACTGCGCGAGCACCGAGTCGACGGCGGCTTCCGCGGACTGCACGAGCCGGGCCGCGGTGCCGAGCCGCTTCGCCTGGTCGCCGAGCTTCGTGGCCGCCTCGGTGAGCTCTTCGCCGAGTTTCCCCGCGGCCGTCGCGAACGCCGTGTAGGCGTCACCGTCCCAGTCCGCGTGCAGCGTCTTGGCGGACTCGTCGATCTCCCGCGCCTGGCCCGAAACCGCCGAAGCCCGGGCCGCGACCCGCTGCGAAGCGGCGCTCAGCGCACCGGGATCCCCGGTGACGCGCCGGCGGCACTCGACGAGCACGCGCCGGTACCCCGACAGCACCGAGCTGACCACCCCGGACGCATCGACCACCCCCGAGCCCGGCACCGGTCAGTTCCCGGCCGCGTCGTAGCCGACGTGCTGGCTGAAGTGCTTGCCGTTGTAGTCCAGCGCGATGTCGAGGTCGAAGTCCTGCCCACCCGGAGCCTCCACAGTGGACTCACCGGTGCTGAGGTTGGTGTGGATGACGACCTCGTCGGCGTGCCCGGCCGCCGGGGCGGGCACTACCGGCGCGGGGGCCGGCTGGGTGACCGGCGCCGGCTGGGCCGGCACGGTGGCGCCGTGCTGCGCCGGGTCGACGGCGATCCAGCTGTTGGCCGGGTTCAGCGGGGTGCCGTTGCCGGTCACCGCCTGGCCGCTGGAACCGCCGCCGGTGGCGAGCGCGGGCGGGGTGTAGTCGGTGAACGAAGGCTGCTGCGGGATCCCCCCGCCGCTCCCGCCCGCCACCTCCTGCTGCCCCGACGGGCTCGCCACCGGCGGCGGGGTCTGCGGCGCGGTGACCGGGGTGTTCCCGATCGACGGCGTCGTAGCGCCCGAGCTGCCGGAACCGTGGTGGAAGAGCTTCTCGATCTCGCCGATGACCTGCGCGAGCGTGGTGACCTGCTGGGCGAGGTCCACCGCGCCGAGCGCCTTGAGCAGCGCGCCGATCGCGGTGATGAACGCCCGCAGCGACGCGCTCGTCGCGGTCGACAAAGCGACCGCGGCACCGTAGGTCCACCAGTTCGACATCAGCGCGGCGACCGTGGGGTTCACCGCGGCCACCACCGCGCGGTAGGCCTCCTGCGCGGTCTTGATCAGCGTGCCGGAGACCCCGAGGAGCTCGGCGCCCTTCTGCACGACGTCGATGATCTTCGTCAGCTGGCCGAGGGAGTCGTTGATCTTCTTCAGCGCCGACTCGCTCGCCGCGCCCGACCAGATCTTGCCCAGCTGGTCGGCGGCCTTCGTCAGCTCGTTGTACATGCTCAGGAACTGCTCGGCCTTGCGGACCAGGTCCACCACGTGCTTGGCGATCTGCTCCGGCTGGCCGGTGACGATCTGCGGCAGGATCGTGATCGGGCCGCCCGAAGACGCGGTCGCGTCCATCGCGCTGGAGTTCGGGAAAGTCAGCATCGGTCCTCACAAAGGTTCAAGGAGTTCAGACGACGGAGGCGGGCCGGTAGACGCTGACCCTCGCCAGCCCACCGGTGCGGGCGTCGAGCAGCCCGTGGTTGTAGAGGCGGCCGCCGTCGCCGGCGACGCCGATGACCGGCCGGCGGTCGGAGAACAGCAGTGGCTCCACGACCACGACGTCGCCGCTGTGCACGCCGCCGGGCACGTCGGAGAACGTGCGCGCGGTGCCCGCGTAGACCTCGATCAGCCCGACCCGCGCCTGGTTGTCGGCGTCGCCGGCGAGCCAGTCGTTGAAGTCGGCGACGCCGTGGAAGCGCGTGTCGGTGATCGGGTGGTCGCCGAGCCGGCCCAGCCGCGCGTCCCCCAGGTAGCGCAGCACGTTCCCGACCGACGACGGCTCGCCGTGGGCGCCCGCGCTGTCGTTGATGGCCAGGGTGGCGAGCTCGGAAGCGTGCGAGCTGCCCCAGATCGACGACGCGGTGCTCGTGGGAGCGTGCCCGCCGCCGTAGCCGGAGGCGACGTCCCGGTCGGCCGCCTGGTAGGCGTCGGCGCTGGCCTTGACGAGCCCGTTGACCTGCTGCAGCAGCTGCAGGAGCGTGCGGACGGCGGTGATCTGGCCGGAGTGCAGGGCCGCGTTCGCGGCGGCGACCGCGCTGCCGAACGTCGCGAACGACATCGGCTGCACGACGAGCCGTTCGAGGTCGGCCACGGCGTTGATGCCGTGGGCGATGATGCCCCCGACGTTGCCCACGGCGGAGCGCATCGCCTCGGGCTCAGCCCGGTACTCGCCGGCCATGGGTCTCCTTCCGGGGGGTCTGCTCGGCTGAGCGTAGGTTCGGCCCCGGAAGCGGGCGGACGGCAAAAGTACCCACCGCGGCGGGGCGGCGAGTGGCCAAAATACCGGTCAGACCGCCCCCGAACTGGAGCAGCCTGTCCTGATGAGCCTGCCGTCCGACCGACCGAGCGAAATCGTGCTGCAGTCCCCGCCGATGCTCCCGAAGAGCTCTTCGGGCGGGATGGTGCAGCTGATGATGTTCCTGCCGATGATGCTCGGCATGGGCGCGATGTCGTTCGTCTACATCGGACGCGACGGCGGCGTGATGACCTACGTCTTCGGTGCGCTGTTCCTCTGCGCCATGGGCGGCATGGTGGTGATGTCGCTGGGCCGCGGCGGGATGGCGAAGAAGGCGCAGATCAACGACGAACGCCGGGACTACCAGCGCTATCTGTCCGGGCTGCGGGCCCAGGTCCGCGACATCGCCGACGGCCAGCGCGCGGCCATGATCGCCGTCCAGCCCGACCCGGCCGACCTGTGGGCCTACGTCGAAACCGGGAAGCTGTGGGACCGCCGGCGCACCGAGCCGCAGTTCGCGCAGGTGCGCGCGGGCACCGGGCCGCAGCGGCTCGCGACGCCGTTGAAGGCGCCGCAGACCGTGCCGCTGGAGGACCTCGACCCGGTGTCCTCGACCAGCCTCAAGCACTTCATCCGCACCTACTCGACGGTGGACGGCCTGCCGGTCGCGCTCTCGCTGCGGTCGTTCGCCGCGGTCACCGTGGCCGGGCGGCGCCCCGCCGTGCTCGGCCTGGTGCGGGCGCTGCTGTGCCAGCTCGTCACCTTCCACTCCCCCGCCGACCTGCGGGTCGCGCTCTGCGTGGCCCCGGACCGCCAGCACGACTGGGAATGGGCGAAGTGGCTGCCGCACGCCGCCGCGGCCGGCTCGGCCGACGCCGTCGGCTCGCGGCGGCTGGCCGCCGGCACCGCGGCCGGGCTGGCCGAGCTGCTGGGCGCCGACCTGGGGGAACGTCCGGTGTTCAGCCGGCGCGCGGCGGCCGAGCTCGACCTGCCCCACCTCGTGGTCGTCGTCGACGGCGGCACGGCCCACGGCGAACCCCGGCTGATCGGCGAGGACGGCCGGCTCGGCGTCACGGTGATCGAGGTCGGGCCGGAGCAGCCGCGGGCGTCGTCGACCGAGCGGCTGCTGAGCCTGCACACCGCACCGGAGTCCCTCGGCATGGTCGTCGGCGAAGGCGGCGAGCAGCGGCTGGGCTTCCTCGGCCGCCCGGACGTCCTCGACCGCGGCGCCGCGGAAGCCCTCGCCCGGATGCTGACGCCGTTGCACACCCCCGCCGCGGTCGTCGGCGACAAACCGATGTCGGCGACGTTCGGGCTGGCCGGGCTGCTCGGCATCGGCGACCCGCGCGACACCGACACCGCCGTCACCTGGGCGCCGCGCGCGGCCCGCGACCGGCTGCGGATCCCGCTGGGCGTCAACCCGGAGGGCCGTCCGGTCGAGCTGGACCTCAAGGAGTCGGCCGAAGGCGGGATGGGGCCGCACGGCCTGGTCATCGGCGCGACCGGGTCCGGCAAGAGCGAGCTGCTGCGGACGCTGGTGACGGCGCTGGCCGTGATGCACTCGTCGGAGACGCTCAACCTGGCGCTCATCGACTTCAAGGGCGGCGCGACCTTCGCCGGGATGACCGGGCTGCCGCACACGTGCGCCGTCATCACCAACCTCTCCGACGACCTCGCGCTGGTCGACCGCATGGCCGACGCGCTCAACGGCGAGCTGCTGCGGCGGCAGGAACTGCTGCACGCGGCCGGGAACTACGCGTCGGTGCGCGACTACGAGAAGGCCCGCGCGGACGGCGCGCCGCTGGACCCGCTGCCGTCGCTGCTGGTGATCATCGACGAGTTCAGCGAACTGCTGTCCTCGCGCCCGGAGTTCATCGACCTGTTCGTCGCGATCGGCCGGCTCGGACGCTCGCTCGGGATTCACCTGCTGCTGGCCTCGCAGCGGCTCGAAGAGGGCCGGCTGCGCGGGCTGGACTCCCACCTGTCGTACCGGATCGGGCTGCGGACGTTCTCCGCCGCGGAAAGCCGGGCCGTGCTGGGCGTCGCGGACGCCTACCACCTGCCGCCGGTGCCGGGTTCGGCGTACCTGAAGTCCGACACCGAAACGCTGTTCCGGCTCAAGGCGGCCTACGTCTCCGGCGAGCTGCCGCCGCGGAGCACGGTCGTGCGCGAGGACGGCCAAGAGCTCGGCGTGCTGCCGTTTTCCCTGGCCCCGGTGGAGATCCCGGTGACGGTCGAGCTGTCGGAGGTCGTTCCGGCGCCTTCGGAGGAGGGCGGTACCGGCGAAACGATCATCGGCGCGATGCTGTCCCGGCTGGAGGGCCGCGGCCCGGCGGCGCACCAGATCTGGCTGCCGCCGCTGGCCGAACCGCCGACGCTGGACCAGCTGCTGCCGCCGCTGGGCGAGGACGCCGCGCGCGGCCTGTGCCCGCTCGGCTGGGGCGGCAACGGGAAGCTGACGATCCCGGTGGCGCTGGTGGACAAGCCGTTCGAGCAGCGCCGGGACATGCTGTGGGCGGACTTCTCCGGCGCGGCCGGGCACGCGCTGATCGTCGGCGCGCCGCAGAGCGGCAAGTCGACGCTGATGAAGGACATCGCGGGCATGCTGGCGCTGACGCACACGCCGGCCGAAGTCCAGCTGTTCGTGCTGGACATGGGCGGTGGCGCGCTGGCGCCGATCGCCGGGCTGCCGCACGTGTCCGGGTACGCGACCCGCCGTGACGCGCAACGCTGCCGCCGGGTCGTCGCCGAGCTGACGACGTTGCTGGAGCAGCGCGAGGAGTTCTTCGCCGCGCAGGGGATCGAGTCGATGGCGGCGTTCCGCGCCCGGCGTGCGGAGTTCACCGAGAGCACCGACGAGCGCGAGTTCGGCGACGTGTTCCTGTTCGTGGACAACTGGACCACGATCCGCCAGGAGTACGAGCAGCTGGAGGAGCAGATCACCGGGCTGGCCGCCCGCGGGCTCGGCTTCGGCATCCACGTGATCGTCTCGCTCAACCAGTGGATCGGCGTCCGCGCCCAGCTGCGCGACGCGATCGGCACGCGCTTCGAACTGCGCCTGGGCGACCCGATGGACTCCTCCGTCGACCGCAAGGTCGCGGCCAACGTCCCCGCCGACCGCCCGGGCCGCGGCATCACCGCGGAGAAGCTCCACTTCCTGGCGGCGTTGCCGCGCATCGATGCCGACCAGCGCCCGGAGACGGTCGGCGCGGGCGGCGTCGACCTGGTGCGCCGGATTTCGGCCGCGTGGCAGGGACCGCGCGCCCCGCAGGTCCGGCTGCTGCCGCCGGAGGTGCCGCTGGACACGCTGCCCGCCGCGCCTTCGCGTCAGGTCACCTTGGGGATCGCGGAATCGACGTTGCGCCCGGTGTACCTGGACTTCGCGGCCGACCCGCACTTCATGGCCTTCGGCGACGTGGAGTCGGGCAAGAGTTCACTGCTGCGAGCCATCGCTTCGGGGATCACGTCGGCCTACACGCCGGACGAAGCGGCGATCATCGTCGCGGACTACCGGCGTGGCCTGCTCGGCGCGGTGCCGGAGCCGCACCTGCTGGGGTACGCCGGTGCCGAGGGCAAGCTGACGGACCTGATCGGCGAGTGCGCCCAGGCGATGCGCAACCGGCTGCCCGGGCCGTCGGTGACGCCCGAGCAGCTGCGGAACCGGTCGTGGTGGCGCGGGCCGGAGCTGTTCGTGCTGGTGGACGACTACGAGCTGGTGGCGACGGTGGGGCGGAACCCGTTGCAGCCGCTGCTGGAGTTCCTGCCGCAGGCCCGGGACATCGGCCTGCACGTGCTCATCGTCCGCGGATCCGGCGGCGCCGGGCGGGCGTTGTTCGAGCCGGTGCTGCAGCGGCTGCGGGAGCTGGGCACGCCGGGGTTGATCATGTCCGGGACGAAGGACGAAGGCGCGTTGCTCGCGGACGTGAAGCCGTCACCGCAGCCGCCGGGGCGGGGAACGCTGGTGTCCCGCCGGCACGGGACGGGACTGGTCCAGGTGGCGTGGACGAAACCGGCGGAGTCCTAGTCTTCGAAGAGCGGATCGTCCTCGGCCCGCCGGATCTCCAACGCCGTCCCGAACTCGGCGGCGGTGGACCACCACGTCCGAGTTGCGGAACCTCATCCGCGCACCACGGGAGCGGACCCGGGCGGAAGGCTCACCGCACGGGCCCGGTCGTCTCGGCGGCGAAGTGGTAGTAGCAGACGGCCCGGTGCTTGCCCGCGGCCCAGCTCGACGACGTCGGCGTCACGACCTGCACGCGGACATCGGGCACCGGCCGGGCGCCGGCTTCGCACCGGGCCAGGGCGTCGCGGTAGAGCTCGAGGATGTCGGGCATCGGGCCCTCGCCCAGCGGCAGCACGTCGAACGCCTCACCGGTGTGCGGCGCGGCGCACGACGTCAGGAACACGTCGGCCTCGCCCGAGGCCGCCGGGGACCAGAAGCAGTCGCGCGCGCCGAGGTCGAGTCCGTGCACCACGTTCTCGGGCAGCCGGTCCTGGGCTGCCCGCTGCTGCCACCACGCCGTCCCGGTGCTGATCAGGTAGGCGAGCACGCCCATCCAGGCGGTGAAGGCGATCAGGCCGCAGACGACGAGCACGAGCCCCCGCTGCCGCTGCTTCCTGATCCGGGAGATGGCGATGGCGCCGAAAACCGGCGCGAGCAGGCCGCCGAGCAGCCCGAAGACGAGCGTGGCGATCGCGTAGCCGCTGATGGGCTGTCTGCGCAGCTCGGTGCGCATCAGCTCGTCGAAGAGCTCGGGATCGTGCTGTGGTGCTGACATGTTCCCCTCCCCCGCCCGGCCAAGAATTGCGGGCACGCCGGAACAACCGCGCGAGAATGCATTCGAACGCCCCCTTCATGGCCGCCGCCGCGGCGACAGGGGCGTCACACACTACCTCCGGGACGGTGGGTTACCGACTTCGGTAGGTTCCGAAAATCCTTCACGGCTCTTACGTTGAGCTGGACGTCCCGTTCGGGACGGATATCCGGATCACCTGGGCCGAAGGGCATTTTCATGCGAATGTCGAGGGCTGTAGCCGCGGTGGGTGCGGCCGCCGCGGCGCTGAGTCTGGTCTCAGCGGGGGTGGCGGACGCCCAGCAGGACATCATCGGCGGGAGCACGGTCTCCTCCGCGCCGTGGGGCGCCCAGATCTACTGGAACAACGTGACGACGTACGGCGGCTTCGAGTGCTCGGGGACGATCATCGCCCCGCAGTGGGTGCTCACCGCCCAGCACTGCCTGAACTCGCCGGGCATGCACGTCAAGGTCGGCAACGTGACGCTGCAGCAGGGCACGAACGCGAACGTCGACCAGCAGAAGGCGTCCCCGAACGGCGACATCGCCCTGCTGCACCTGACGACGGCGGTCAACACGACGTACATGAAGCTCGGCACCGGCAACCCGCCGACCGGGTCGACCAACCAGATCTACGGCTGGGGCCGCACCCAGGGCAGCAGCCCGCCGTCGAGCACCCTGAAGACCGCCAACGTGCGCGTGACGGGCCTGAGCTCGGACGCCTTCGGCGGCACCGCGATCGCCAGCCAGGGCATCAACGGCTCGGCGTGGCACGGCGACTCGGGCGGCCCGGAGCTGTACAACGGCGCCCAGGTCGGGGTCTGCTCGACGGGCAGCAACTCCGGTTCGAACCCGCAGGGCACGCAGAACTACGCGAGCATCGCCTCCAGCCGCAGCTGGATCCGCACGACGACC
Source organism: Amycolatopsis sp. CA-126428 (assembly GCF_002904335.1). GTDB lineage: Bacteria > Actinomycetota > Actinomycetes > Mycobacteriales > Pseudonocardiaceae > Amycolatopsis. Next base: position 72,770 of record NZ_PPHF01000087.1, read on the forward strand.
GGCGTCTGACACCGGGCCCCGCGTGCCGGCCGCCACGGCGGCCGGCACGCGGCGCATACTCGCGGCATGAAGTTCCGCACGACCGTGCTGCTCGGCGGCAAGACCGCGACCGGCCTGCCGGTGCCCGCCGACGTCGTCGAGGCGCTCGGCGCCGGCAAGAAGCCCGCGGTCACCGTGACGCTCGGCGGGCACACCTACCGCACGACGGTGGCGAGCCGCGGCGGGCAGTTCCTGGTGCCGCTCAGCGCCGAGAACCGCGAGCAGGCCGGGGTCGCCGCCGGGGACGACGTCGACGTCGAGATCGCGCTCGACACCGCGCCCCGTGAACTCGACATCCCCGCCGAGCTGGCCGAAGCGCTCGCCGCCGACGACACCGCGCGAGCCCGGTTCGAGAGCCTCTCCTACAGCGCGAAGCAGCGGTTCGTCCTGCCGATCGGGCAGGCGAAGACCGAGGAGACCCGGCACCGGCGCGTCGCCAAGGTGATCACGGACCTGCGCGCCGGGAAGTAGTCACTCCACAAGGGACGCCCGCAGCGCCGCCTTGTCCGGTTTCCCCGACGGCGCCACCGGAACCGCGTTCACGAAACTGAACCGCGCCGGGACCGCTGCCTCCCCCAGCTCGGCCGCCACCGCCTTGCGCACCTCGCCCAGATCAGGCGAGCGACCCGGCACCGGGACCACGAACGCGTGCGCCGCCTCGCCGGTCCGCGCGTCCGGGACCGCGACGACGTACGCCTGGTCGACGTCCGGGCACGCGGCGATCGCCCGCTCGATCGGGCCGGTGTAGTGGATGATCGCGTTCACGATCACCACGTCGCGCGCGCGGCCGGACAGGTGCAGGTAGCCCTCGCCGTCGACGAAACCCAGGTCCTGCGTCCGCACCCAGCCCTCGTGCAGCACCTCGGCCGTGGTGGCCTCGTCACGCCAGTAGCCCGCGAACGCCGACGGCGTGCGCACCCAGACCTCGCCCTCCCGCACCGCGACTTCCACCGTGTCGCACGCTTTCCCGACCGAACCCAGGCCCTCGTCGGCGCGGCAGATCGTCAGCATCCCCGTCTCGGTCTGCCCGTACGCGTGGTGCATCGCGGGCCCGATCCGCTCGGCCGCCTCGGCGAGCTTGTGCGGCGGCACCGGCGAACCGGCCACGATCAGCCTCCGCAGGCCACTCAGGTCGACGTCCGAATCCCGCAGCACGTCGAGCATCCGGTGCAGCCGCGGCACCGTGGTCAGCGCCGCCGAAATGCCCAGCCGCGGCAGCACGCCCGGGAAGTCCGGCAGCCCCTCGGGGATCACCGCCGTGCCGCCCGCGAACAGGCACACCCCCAGCTGCTCGACCATCACCGCGCTGGCCAGGGAGCCGAACAGCAGGTAGCGGCCGAACCCCGCGCCCAGCCGCTCGTGCGCCGAGCCCGGCACCGGCGGCCGCCAGACCCGGCCTTCGGTCAGCGCGCGGTAGCGGTACGCCACGCCCTTCGGGACGCCGGTGCTACCACTGGTGAACACGACCGTCGCGATGTCGTCGAGCCGTCCCTGCGGCACCGGCTCCGTGTAGCGGCCCAGCAGGGACGGCCCCACCCGCAGCACCGGCACCCCGGCGGCCACCGGGTCCCCGTCGGTGACCAGGGCTTTGACGTCGCGGAGGATGTGCCGCAGCTGCGCCTCCGGCAGCCCGGGCCGCACCGCGACCGCGCGGGCGCCGAGCACGTGCACCGCGACGAGCGCGGCGAACCCCTCCGGCGTGACGGCGGTGGCCAGCCCGACGCCGTCGCCCGGGCCGAGCCCGGCCGCCCGCAGGCCCGCGGTGAACCGGCCGATCAGCTCCCGCAGCTCGCCGCGGGTGGTCACCCGGGCGCCGTGCTCGAACGCGGGGACTTCCGGAGCGCGCTCCAGCTCGTCCAGCAGTGCCTGCGGGTGCACCATCGCGACTCACCTTTCGCCGGGGCGTCCGGTCTACCGGGCGGATCTCAGAATTTCGGCAGAAACGACCCGCTCCGCCCGCGGGAGCGACCGCAGGGACAGCGTGCCCGCGACGGCGAGCGCCGCGATCAGGCCGGTGGCGGCGGCGAGCGTCCAGAAGTCCGGGTGCACGATGGACTGGCCGCGCTCGGCCTGCCAGGTGAGCAGCGCGATCAGCCCCGCGTAGCCGGCACCCGTGGTCCGGACCAGCCGGCGGCGGACGACGTCGGATTCGAGCACCCGGTAGCGGCGGGCCAGCAGGAGCAGCCCGAACGCCACCAGCGGCAGCACCTGCAGGGCGTGGATGCCGACGAAGTGCGGGATCCGCAGGTCCCCGCCGACCGTGCTCCAGCCGACCACCGGCAGCCCGGGGCCGCCGTCCTCGACGCCGACCGAGTGCGCACCGAACGTGGAGAACTTGCCGTTCGCCTCGAGCACCGCCTCCTGCGCCGGCGTCGCCGTGAACATCAGCGTCGCGACGTACATCCCCACCACGGCGAGGCCGGCGCCCCAGCGCAACGCCGACCTCAGCGCGCGGTCCGGGATGCGCTGGAACAGCAACAGCACCGCGACGGCGGCGGTCATCGACCACGCCGTGTACGCACCCCCGGCGACCAGGTTGTTGATCATGGCGTCGGCCGGCGTCGACTGGTTGAAGTGCAGCGTCCGGCCGCGGACGATGATCTGCCACACGAGCAGCGCGAAGTCCAGGCCGATGCCGGCGGCGAAGAGCGTCCCGAACCACCAGCCGGCGCGGCGGCCGCGGCGCACGTGCGTCAGCAGCCACGCCAGCGTCAGCGCGTACAGCCCGATCGAGACGGAGAACTTGAACGGCTTGAGCCAGATCGGCGCGTTGACCAGCGTGCGATCATCGAAGAGGAGTCCGAGCAGCGAGACCGCGCACAGCACCCCCATCGCTCCGGCCAGCACCACCAGCGGGCGGTGCCACGCGCGGAGCGTGACCAGCGGATTTCCCTTGTCTGCCATGCCTTCAAGCCTGGCGTGGGGGCGGCCCGGGGTCACTGGAGCGCGCCACCGTCCCGGGGTGGGGAACGCCCTACCTCCGCCCGCGTGGGTAATAGTGCCGTCAGCGCGACCGGCAGTTGTGCCGTTTGACCACACTGGCCTCTTTCCTAGCGTGACTTTCACACGCGCGGACCACCGCGCCAGGGGAATTCGCTTCAGGAAGGAGGTGGCCCGTCGATGTCCAGTCCGGGATTCCAGGCAGATTCCGCTGCCATGACGCGCGCCGTCCAGGGTTTCGAGGAAACCGCGACGAACGCCAAGTCCACGATGGCCAGCTTGGAGTCCGAGCTGACCGAGGCCCTGCGCAACTACAAGGGTGACCAGGCCGTGGCCTTCTGGGACCTCCAGCGGCGGCTGCAGGAGAAGATGACCGCCGCGGTGAAGGAGCTCGACACGATGTCGCAGCTCGTGCACACCAGCCACGCGAACTACGGCCGCGGCGACGCCGACGTCCACCAGAGCTTCCAGGGGGTCGGCCACACCCTCGAGGGCTCGGGCGTGCTCCCCCGCCTCAACCCCTGACCCGAGAGGACGCCCACCATGGCCGACGTCGTCGAAATCAACTTCGCCGCGCTGCAGCACAGCTCGGCATCCCTGGCCGCCAAGGCCAAGGCGCTCACCTCGCAGCTGGAGCAGCTGCACCAGAACCTGCAGCCGATCACCGCGACCTGGTACGCCTCCGGCAGCTCCGCCGGTGACGCCGCCCGCCAGGCCGAGACGCGCCTGCGCCAGGCCACCGCGGACATCGTCGCGATCATCGCGCAGTTCGGCGGGAAGGTCGGCGAGGCGCACGACCTCCAGCAGTCGCTGGAGAACCGCAACCAGGGACTGTTCGCGGGCTGATCCGCGCACCAGACGTCGGTCGGCCGGTGCGGGAAACCCCCCGCTCGCACCGGCCGACCGGCTTTCCCCCTGTCCGCCAGTCGCGCCCAGAGAGCCGGGACCGATGCCAGACCAGTCGTACTACGTCCACCTGGAATCGCTGAAGGACTTCGTGCGGGAACTGGAAACCCAGATCCACGCGATGTCGAAACCGAACGACTTCCTGCTCACCCTCGGCGAGGAGCCGCTGCTGTTCGGCGAGTTCGGCGAGGCCGGGTCGCTGGCCGACGCCCACCGCGCCGCCGTCTCGGAGATGCAGGGCCTGCTCGACCAGGTCCGCAGCGCGATCGGGTTCGCCCAGGACGTCACCACCACGGTCGCCGACGGTTACGCCGGCGCCGACCAGTCGGTGGCCGGGGACCTGCACGCTTCGGGCGCCGTCACCGGCCTGCTCGACCCGGTGCTGGGGCTGCTGGGCGGCGGAAACACGGACGGGAGCCGCAAGGGATGACGAACACCGCGCACACGAACTTCGCCGCGTACAGCCACCAGCAGCTGTACGCGATGCTGCAGGCCGGCGACCCGAACAGCGCGCGGCACGCCGCCGACAAGTGGAAGTCCGCCGCGCTGCACCTGCACGAGCAGGCCCACAACCTCGATTCGGAGCTCGCCGAGTTCAAGGACCAGTGGACCGGCGGCGCGGCCGACCAGTACCAGCACATGATCACCGACCTCGCGAACGGCATCTCGAAGGTGGCGCAGACCGCGGAGGCGATGAACGTGATGCTCGGCGACGCCGCCGACGCGCTGGTGAAGGCCAAGAAGGAAATGCCGCCGCCGGTCGCGGTGCCGGACGTCGCTCCCGCCGACGTCGCACTCGCGGTGAACCCGCCGCTGCTGCCGCCGGACGCGTCGCCCGCCGTCGTGCAGGCCGCGGCGCAACAGCGTCAGCAGGCCATCGCGAACGTCGAAGCGCAGCAGGCCGCCGCGAACGCCGCCGGATCGGCGCACGGCAAAGCGATCGTCGTGATGACCCAGCTCGCCGGGGAGTACACCGTCGCCGAGGAGTCGATCCCGGCTTCGCCGAACGCCGTGCCGGCGCCCACCACCCCGCCGGCCGGTGGGGGTGCGGGCAGCGCCGGGTCGCCGGGGCTGGTCGGCAACGGCCTGAGCGGTCCCGGGGTCGTCGTCACGCCCACCGACGGGCACCCGCTGCCCGGCGGCACCGGCACGACGCTGCCGCCGGGGACGACCGTGCCGGCGTCGAACCCGCTGTTCGGCGACATGTTCACCGCCGGGCTCGCCGCGGCTTCGGCCGCCGCGTTCGGCCGCTTCGGCTCGATCATGCCGAAGGTGCCGTCGTGGGCGACGGGCAAGGATCCCAAGGACGAGAAGGAAGAACCGCCGGGCACGAAGCTCGGCGGGGGCGGCGCCGGCGTCGAAGGCGGCTCCGGTGGCGGCATCCCGATCGGCGGGGGTGACGCGCCTTCGCTCGGCGGCGGCGCCGGTGTCCCGGTCGGCGGCGGTGGGCTCACCGGCCCCGGCGAGGTCCCGGCGGCGCATTCCGGCCTGGCCGGCGACGGCGGCGCGGGCAACGCGCTGAGCGGGCTCGCCGGCGGCGCGGCCGGGGCCGTGGGCGCGGCGGCCGCCAAGGGCGCGATGCCGATGATGCCCATGATGCCGATGGGCATGGGCGGCGGCGGGGACCTGGGGTCCGGGCGGCGGATCCCGGCGTGGCTGGTGGAGACGGAGAACGTCTGGGGCCAGTCGGCCCCGGTCGCACCGCCGGTCATCGGCGAGGACCCGGAAGCGTACTGACCCCGTCGTGAGTGGTAACGCGGGTTCTAACCCGCCTTACCACTCACGACCCTTGCGGCGGAACGGGAGGCGGCCGTGACGGCGGCTGGATATCGCGTCGCCCCGGCGCGCCTCGACGCGGTGGCCGGCGAGTCCGGTTCCCGCGCCGAGGCGCTTGCCGCGGCGCAGTCGGCGGTGGCGGGCGAGAAGCTGCCCGCCACCGCGTTCGGCCAGGTGAGCGAGTCCGCCGCCGCGGCCAAGACGTTCGAGAAGACCATGACGGAGCTGGGCGGGAAGCTCGGCTCGCAGGTGGCGCTCTTGCGGACGATCCAAAGTGGACTCACTGCGTGCGCGGCCGGATACCGGCGCGCCGACGCGCGGGTCGCCGCGATGTACCGGGCGTTGCTGCCCGAGGATCCGTTGCCCCGCGCGGGAAATCCCGCCGGGATCGGCGGCTCGGCCGACACCGGGGCGTGGGCGCACGCGATCGCGGGCAACCGCGTCAAGGTCGCCGATGCGCTGACGGCCGAGCGTGCGCGGCTGACGGCGTTGACCGATGCCGGCGAAATCGCGCGGTCACAGGCGCGGATCAAGCTGTACGAGGACATCCTCGCGCACGACCGGCAGATCCTGCGGTTCGACCCGTCGGGCAACGGCCGGATCGTCGAGCTGGTCGGGCACATCGAGCCGGGGACGCGGAACGTCGGGCTGTTCGTGCCCGGCGTCAACACGCAGATGTCGAACTTCGACGCCTACGCCGGTCTCGGCCGCAGCCTGGTGGCCGCGGACCCGGCCGGGCGCACGGCGGTCGTCGTCTGGGCCGACGGGGTGTTCCCGCAGGGCCCGGTGGCGCAGGGGCCGGACGCGGGGTACGCGCGGGCGATGGCGCCGGACCTCAAGCACTTCGCGGACGACCTGCGCGGCGAGATCGCGAGCCACGCGGGCTCCGACGTCACGCTGACCGCGATCGGGCACAGCTACGGCGGGGCGACGGTCGGGCTCGCCGAGACGCACGGCCTCGACGTCGACCGCGTCCTGCACGTCGAGTCGGCCGGCATGGGCCACGGCGTGTGGTCGCCGGCCGACCTGCCGCCGAGCCAGGCGGGCGTCCAGCGGTTCTCGATGACGGCCCCGCTCGACCCGATCGTGCTCGCCCAGGGCAACGCGTGGGGCCTGGAGTGGACCGGCATCGGCCACGGCGCGGACCCGGACGTCTTCCCGGGCGTCACCGAGCTGGGCACCGGCGACCAGGCGGACGGCTCGCTGTCGTGGGGCATGTCGTCGCACAACGACGTGCTGAAGCCGGGGTCCGATTCGTGGACGAACATCTACCGCGTCCTCACCGGCGGCGGTGACCTCCGATGACGCCGGAACTGACCCGCCTCGCGGCCGAGCTGACCACGGTGATCGACGCGGTCGCGGCGTCCTTCGGCGGCCACCCGGACCGGACGCTGGACGGCGAGCTGGACTGCGACCCGACCACCCCGGGCCGGCTGCTGTGCTGGCAGTACGGCGTCCGCGTGGAGCACCCGGCGTCACCGGAAACCCGCCTGCCGTCGCTCCTCCCGGCGCTGCACGCCGACGGCTGGGAATCCCACGACCGCAGCACCCCCGCCGAGCAGATCACCCGCTTCACCCGCGACGGCACGGACTTCACGATCCACGTCGCCGCCGCGGTGACGATCATCGGCTCCACCCGCCCGGTCCCCGCCTGACGTGTCGTCCCCCTGATCACGAGTGATGACCCTCCAATCACGAGTGATGCCTCCCCAATCACGCGAATCCCGCCTCCGGTCACCGAACCTCGCGTGATGGAAGGGTCAACTCGCGTGATCGAAGGGTCGACACTCGTGATTGAGGGGTCGACACGACCTACGGGGTGAAGCGGGTGGGGCGCCAGGCTCGGCGGCGGGCGCGGCGGACCGCCGCCACCGTCACTCCGGCGGCCGCGGCCAAGGCGACCCCGGCCAGGGCGATCGTGCCCGCGGGGACGTCCGGCGGGCGGGGGGCCGGGGCCGCGGCCGGGACCACCATCGGTGCCGGGACCGCCTGCGGAACCGCACCCGGCGGCGGGACGTCGGCGGGCAGGGTCGAGGACACCGCCGCGTAGGCGTCCAGGACTCCCCAGCCCAGCCGCGGGTCGTGGCCGCCGGACGGCGGGCGGTGGGCCGTCAACGTCAAGCGCGTGACGACCTGGTCGCCGGACAGCTCCGGGTGGTACGCCCGCACCAGCGCCGCGACGCCGGCGACGTACGCCGCCGCGAGGCCCGGGTCGGTCACCGGCCAGCGGTGCGCCACCGCGCCGCCCGCTCCCGCCGACGTGCTCACCAGCTCCGCTCCCGGCGCCGCGACGCCGACGTAGTCGCCCGCTTCCGTCTGCACCGGCTCGCCCGCGCGGTTCACCGAGCCGACGGCGAGGACGCCGGACGTCGCCGTCGGGTACGTCCGCGCGCCCTGCTGGGTCGCCGACGCCGCCGAGACGACCACCGCCCCTTTCGCACGCGCCCGCGAAACCGCCGCCGACAACGCCGGGCTGTCGGCCGCCGCGGGCACGGCGACCAGGATCACGCCCGCCCGGCGGTCCGCCGCCCGGTCGATCGCCTCGGCGAGCTTGCCCGGATCACCGCCGTCGCCGGGGGTGTACCGGATCGGCAGCAGCCGCACGCCGGGCGCGACGCCGGCGAACGTCGTCGACGGATCCGGCTGGGCGCCGACGATCCCGGCCGCGATCGTGCCGCGGCCGTCGCAGTCCGTGCGCTCGGTGCCGGCGCCGCTGTCGAGCTGGCCGGGTGCGAACTGGGTGTTCTGCGCGTCGACGCCCGTGCCGACCACGGCCACCAGCTGGCCGCCGCCGCGCGTCAGCGGCCACAGCCGCGCCGGGTCGACCAGGCGCTGGCCCCACGGGACCTCGCCGGTGTACGTGCCGGACGGGTTCGCGCAGCCCTGCGCCGAAGCGGCCGACGCGAAAAAGCCGCCCGAAGCCGCCACGAGACCCGCCACCGCGAGCACCGCCGGTAACCGCACCCGCACTCCCGAAGCCGAAAGACGGTGGCGGACAAGGAAGTCCGCCACCGTCAGTCTAGCCCGGAACGCCCTCTCAGCGAAGGTCCATGCCGAGATCCAGCGCAGGCGACGAATGGGTCAGCCCACCCACCGAAAGATAGTCCACACCGGACAGTGCGTAGGCCTTACCACGGTCGAGGGTCAGCCCGCCAGAGGATTCCAGCCGCGTCTTCGGCGAGACTTCGTCGCGGCGCGCCACCGCCCGGCGGCACTCCTGGGGCGTGAAGTTGTCCAGCAGCACCTCGTCCGCCCCGGCGGCCAGCGCCTCCTCGAGCTGCTCCAGCGTGTCCACCTCGACCTCGCAAGCCAGCTCGGGCGCGTGCGCCCGGGCCGCGGCCAGCGCCGCCGTCACCGAACCGGCGGCGACGACGTGGTTGTCCTTGATCAGCACCGCGTCACCGAGGCCCAGCCGGTGGTTGACGCCGCCACCGCAGCGGACGGCGTACTTCTGCAGCAGCCGCAGCCCCGGCAACGTCTTGCGGGAGTCCCGGATCGCGCAGCCGGTACCGTCCACTTCGGACACCCAGGCGGCGGTCGCGGTGGCGACGCCGGAGAGGTGGCACAGCAGGTTCAGCGCCGTGCGCTCGGCGGTGAGCAGCCCGCGCACCGGGCCGGCCAGCACCAGCGCGGGCTCGCCCGCGACCAGCCGATCGCCGTCTTCGCGCCGGGCCAGCACTTGGTAGCCGTCGCCCAGCACCATGTCGAACACCGCGAGCGCCACCGGCAGGCCGGCGACCACGCCGTCGACGCGCGGGGTCAGCTCGGCGACCGCCACCGCCGAAGCGGGCACGGTCGACGCCGTCGTCGCGTCGGGCCCGTACCTCAGGTCCTCGCCGAGCGCCGTGGTGACCACTCGGGTGACGTCGTCGACGTCGAGGCCCGACGCGGCGATCAGGCGCCGGACGGCTTCGGAGATCGGGAACGTCATGCCACGCCCTCCAGGGGGATCGGGTCGGCCAGCACGGGCTGGCCGGATGGGCTGAGCCGGATGTGCTGGCTGCGCCGCCAGCCGTCGTCGCGCCCCGGGAAGTCGGTCCGCACGTGGCAGCCCCGCGACTCGGTGCGCCGGACGGCCGCGGCCAGCAACGCCTGCGCCACCACCGTCAACGCCGCGTTCTCGACGGCCGCGTGCGTCCACAAAGGAGTGTCCGAAAGCGACAGATCGAGCACCGAGCCGGCCGCCGCCAGCCCGTCGGCGTCACGGCCGATCGCCGCGTACCGGCTCATCACGCGCTGCAGGGAGTCGCGGTCCGCCGCCGCCGCGGTGGCCGAGGACGGCAGTCGGCCGCGCGCGGGATCGGCCAGCAGCCCGGCCGCGAGGTCCGCCGCGACGGCCTCCGCGACGCGCTGCCCGACGACCAGCCCTTCGAGCAAGCTGTTGGACGCCAACCGGTTCGCGCCGTGCAGCCCGGTCCGCGCGACCTCGCCGGCCGCGTACAGCCCGGCCACCGACGAGCGTCCGTCCACAGTGGTCACCACCCCGCCGCACGAGAAGTGCGCCGCCGGGGTCACCGGGATCGGGTCCACGGCCGGGTCGAGCCCCAGCGCCGCACACGCCGCGAACACCGTCGGGAACCGCTGCGCGAACCCCGCGATCGAAGTCGCGTCGAGGAAGACGTGGTCGTCGACGCCGCCCGGCGCGGTCGCCATCCGCCGCGTGATCGCCGCCGAGACGACGTCGCGCGGCGCGAGGTCGCCGAGCGGGTGCACGCCCCGCATCACCGGCAGGCCGGCGCCGTCGACCAGCGTCGCGCCCTCCCCGCGAACCGCCTCGGTGACCAGCGGGCAGCGCCCGCGCGCGCCCGGGGTGTAGAGCACGGTCGGGTGGAACTGCACGAACTCGATGTCCGCGACGGTCGCGCCGGCCCGCAGCGCGAGCGCGAGCCCGTCGCCGGTGGCGATCTCCGGGTTCGACGTCGCCTGGTAGAGCTGCCCGATCCCGCCGCTGGCCACCAGCACGGCCGAAGCGCGGACGACGCCGGGCACGCCGTGGCGGTCCAGCACCGTCACGCCGGCCACCCGGCCGCCGGGGGTGCGCAGCGCGTCGACGGCGATGTGGTGCTCCAGCACCGGCACCCCCGCCTGCCCGGCCTGCGCGACCAGGGCGCGTTCGACCTCGGCGCCGGTCGCGTCGCCGCCCGCGTGGATCACGCGGAACGCACTGTGCCCGCCCTCGCGGGCCCGGGCGAGCAGGCCGTTCCCGGACGCGTCGAACCGCGCACCATCAGCACGCAGCCGGGCGACCGCGGCCGGGCCGCCGTCGAGGATCGAGCGCACCGCCGCCTCGTCGCACAGGCCGGCGCCCGCGGTGAACGTGTCCTCCGCGTGCTTGGCGACGGAGTCGTCGAGGTCGTGCTGGTCTTCCAGGACCACGGCGACGCCGCCCTGGGCCCAGCGCGTGTTGCCGTCCGCGACGGCGGCCTTGGTGATCACCAGGACGTGCAGCCCGAGGGCCTGCGCCCGCAGCGCCGCGGTCAGCCCCGCGACGCCGCTGCCGATCACGACCAGGTCGGCGCGTGCTTCCCAAACCGGGGTTTTCGCCCGTGGGTCACTAACCGGCGGCGTCATTCGCCGCCGCCGGGCTGCCCGATCTCGATCATCCGCTGCACCGAAGCCCGCGCGCGAGCGGCCGTCTCGACGTCGACGTGGACCTCGTCGAGGCCGTCACGCAGGCAGCGCAGCAGCGCCGCGGGCGTGATCATCTTCATGTACCGGCAGGACGCGCGGTCGTTCACCGCGCGGAAGTCGATGCCCGGCGCGGCCTTGCGGAGCTGGTGGATCATGCCGATTTCGGTGGCCACCAGCACGGTCTTGGCCTTGGTGTCGCGCGCCTCGTGGACCATGTCGCCGGTGGAGAGGATCTTGACCCGCTCCGGCGCCACGGCACCCTCGCCGGCCAGGTAGAGCGCCGACGTCGCGCAGCCGCATTCGGGGTGGATGAACAGGTCGGCGTCCGGTTCCGCGGCCGCGCGCTCGGCCAGCTCGGCGCCGTTGATGCCCGCGTGGACGTGGCACTCGCCGGCCCAGACGTGCACGTTCTCCCGGCCGGTCACACGCTTGACGTGCGCGCCCAGGAACTGGTCCGGGAGGAAGAGAACCTCCTGGTCAGCGGGGATGGAGGCGACGACGTCCACGGCGTTCGAGGACGTGCAGCAGATGTCGGTCTCGGCCTTGACCTCGGCCGTGGTGTTGACGTAGGAGACGACCACCGCGCCCGGGTGCTCGGCCTTCCAGGCGCGCAGCTCGGCGCCGGTGATGGAGTCGGCCAGCGAGCAGCCGGCCCGCGCGTCCGGGATCAGGACCGTCTTTTCCGGCGCCAGGATCTTCGCGGTTTCGGCCATGAAGTGCACGCCGCAGAAGACGATGGTGGACGCGTCACTGCTCGCCGCGATCCGGCTGAGCGCGAGGGAGTCGCCGGTGTGGTCGGCGATGTCCTGGATCTCCGGGACCTGGTAGTTGTGCGCGAGCAGGACCGCGTCGCGCTGCTTCGCCAGGCGCCGCACCTCCTCCGCCCAGGCCGCGTTCGCCTCGACCCCGCCGTAGGGGGTGAGATCTTGTTCGAGCGTCGAAGTCATGCTGGCCCTCCTGGACCTGTCTCCGGTTTTCGCCTTATAATCGAAAACCGTGCGAAGTCATCTTAACACCCAGGCACCCCTGGCCCACGAGGTTTTGGGCGCGGTCCTTCAAGTGCGCTCGGACACACTGCGGGTGCTGTTGTGGCGGCGCGCGCTCGACCCGCACCTCGGCCGCTGGTCGCTGCCGGGCGGGCGGCTGCGGCCCGACGAGGACGTCGAGACGTCGATCCGGCGCCAGCTCGCCGAGAAGGTGGACGTCCGCCAGCTCAAGCACGTCGAGCAGCTCGCGGTGTTCAGCGATCCGGACCGGGTGCCGGGCCCGCGCGTGGTGGCGACGGCGTTCCTCGGCCTGGTCCCGTCCGACGTCGACCCCGAGGTGCCCGAAGACACCGAGTGGCACGACGTCGCGAAGCTGCCGCGCACGGCGTTCGACCACGAGGCGATCGTGCTGCGCGCCCGCGACCGGCTGCGGTCGAAGCTTTCGTACACGAACCTCGGCTTCGCGCTGGCGCCCGACGAGTTCACGATTTCGGCGCTGCGCGGCCTGTATTCGGCGGCGCTGGGCTACCGCGTCTCGGCGACCAACCTGCAGCGGGTGCTGTCCCGCCGCGGGCTGCTGGTGCCGACCGGCCACACGGCCCCGCCGGGCCGCGCGGGCGGCCGTCCCGCGGCGTTGTTCTCCTTCGCCGGCAAGGGCATGCAGATCACCGACCCCTTTGCGGTGTTCAAACCACCCAACCGGTGACCATCCTGCGGCGAAGGCGTTCTGCCCGTACGGTTGACGCGTGACCGAGCCGGAATCGGATAGTGACGCGACGACGACGATCCTGCCGTTGTTCCCGCTCCAGACCGTGCTGCTGCCCGGCACCAACCTTCCGCTGCACATCTTCGAACCGCGGTACCGGCAGCTGATGGCGGACCTGGTGGGCGGCACGGTGCCGGGCCGTGAGTTCGGCGTGGTCGCCCTGCGGTCGTCGCTGACCCGCGAGGTCCGTGGTCTGGACCAGTTGTACGAGATCGGCTGCAGCACGGTGCTGCGCGAGGCGAAACGCCTGCCGGACGGCCGGTTCGACGTGGTGACGCAGGCCCGGCGCCGCTTCCGCCTGCGCGACCTCGACTGCGTTTCGGCGCCGTACCTGATCGCCTCGGTGGAGTGGGTCGACGACGACCCGGTGACCCCGGCCGGCGGCATGGCCGAGCGCCTGGCGACGGTCGCCCGCGCGGCGCACCAGCGGTACTGCGAAACAGCCTGGCGCAGCGACGACTGGCACGCGCCGGACGCGGACACGACGATCACCGAGCTGGCCTACGTGCTGGCGGCGGACTGCCTGCTGCCGCTGGAGGACCGCCAGCGGCTGCTGGAAGAACGCCACCCGCTGCGCCGGCTGCGCATCGCGTGCCGGCTGCTGACGCGGGAGGCGGGCTTCCTGCACACGCTGGGCGCGGTGCCGCTGCCCCCGGGCGAGCTGACCGATCTGAGCCGGCCAGCCAGCTTGAACTGACTCAGTCCGCGGCGCCGTTCCCGTTCCCGTTGCCGAACTTGTTCCACACCTTGCCCGCGGCGCCCGAAACCGCTTCGCCGACGTCGCTGAACACCTTCGTCAGCGGGTCCGTCGACGAGTTCCACGATTCCTTGTACGACTGGGCCGCCGACTTCAGGTCGTCCTTCCAGTCCGACGACGGGCTTTCGGCGTCCCGGCGCAGGTAGTCGCCGGCCAGGATCGCGCGGTAGTTCTCCGAGGCCGCCCACTTCTGCAGCTGCGCCGCGCGGACCACCGCGAACGGGTGCGACTCCGTCTCGACCGACCTCAGCTTGAGGAAGCTGTCGCGGATGTCCTCGACCGACTCGTATTCCGCGGCCTGCTGCAGGAACGACGGGACGTCGATGCGCGCCGGGTCGATGCCACCCGCCACCTGGATCTGGGCGCGCAGCGCCGCTGTCGGGTTCTGGCTGCACAGCAGGCCGGCGCGGTCGCACGACAGCTCGGCCTTGCGGAACCACTCGCGCAGCGCCGCGATGATCGCGCGGATGCCCAGCGCGCTGACCGGCGTCCAGGACATCGCCAGCTGCAGGCTGATCAGGCGCACCATGATCGTGCGGTAGACCGCGTGCCCGGAGAGCACGTGCCCCATCTCGTGGCCGAGCACGAACCGCAGGGACTCCTGGTTCATCAGCTCGACGAGCCCGGTGCTGATCGCGATGAACGGCTCGTCCATGCCGACCGTCTGCGCCTGGATCTGCGCGTTCTGGAAGACGAACACGTTCGGCACCGCGGGCAGGTCCAGCGTCTCGGCGCATTCGTGGCGCAGCCGGTCGAGCTCCGGGTACTGCTTCGGCCCGACGCGGATCGACGACGCCAGCGCCATCAGCCGCTCGCCGCGCTCGTTGTAGAAGCCCGAAACCGCCTTCACGACCTGGGCGAAGCCCGGCACCGCGCGCAACGTGGCGAGCGCGCCGCGGTCCACCGGGTGCTCGTACGCGCGTGGGCTGATGCCGGGAAAGCGGACGGCGTTGTGCCGCGAAACCTCGATGTCCTCGGTCACTGCTGGTTCCCCCCTGTAGGTGACGGACACCACCTTAGGGGAAACCGGTCAGCCGAGGCGGCGACCCAGGTCGTCGCGCCCGTTCCAGGTGGCCAGCAGGCTGTAGGCGATCGACACGCCGAGCGGGCCGGTCAGCAGCACCCACCACGACTCCAGGCGCGGTGCCAGCTCGATCACCGACCCGAGCGCGGGCGGGCTGGAGATGGCGTAGTGGCTGTTCGCCCAGCCGACGCCGAGCAGCATCGCGAGCGCGCCGGCGAGCGCGACGCCGAGCACCGCGGCGAGGAACACCACCGGCCCGCGCCGTTCGCGCAGCAGCCAGCAGACGACGCCGACGACGATGCCCAGCCCGAGCGTGAGGAACCCGAAGACGGCCAAGTCGTCGAACCGGTGCCAGCTTTCCAGCTCCAGGGCGCCCTGGGTGCCGTCGGCGGCGACGATGCGCACCCGTTCCGGTGGGGCGAGCCGCGACCACGCGAAGGCGAGCGGGAAGCTCAGCAGGCTCAGGGTGCCGAGCACGCTGACGGCGGGCAGCAGGTCGGCCTTCACGACGACGCGCGGCCGCCGCTCCCGGAACAGCACGGGCACCGACCACGGCCCGGCCACGGCCGACGGCCGGTGCGCGGGCCCCGACGACTCACTCACCCGGACTCCCTCCTGCGATCAGTGCCACCGAGCGTAACCGGTCGATGCGGGGACGCGGTGAGCTGCTCGCCGTGTCGGCCGCGCGGGCGGTGCGGGCGGCGCGGGCCGTAGTGAACGATCCGGTTAGTTACATCCTCGCGGCGGCGCGAGTAAATGAACGACCTGGTTCGTTACCGCACCGCTTCGGCCGACCCAATGAACGATCTGGTCCGTTATCGCACCGCGCCGGCCAGCCTAATGAACGATCTAGTCCGTTACGCCTCGCAGGCGCGCCGGCTAATGAACGATCCAGTCCGTTACCGACCCACGTGCAGCCGGCGCAATGAACGATCTAGTTCGTTACCGGGCCATGTTCGGCCAACGCAATGAACGATCTAGTTCGTTACCGCACCACGCCAACCAGCCAATGAACGATCCGGTTCGTTACCCCACTCGGCCGTCAGCCGCTCGCGGTCTCGCCGTGCCGGCTGCAGCGGGCCGTCCACCCGAGCGGGCTCACCTGGACCACCAGCCGGCGCGCGCAGAACGTGCAGTACCGCGGCGGTTCCAGCGCCGTCCGGGGGTTGCGGCACGCCGGGTGGTCCGCCCCACCCGGCGACTCCTGTCCACAATGGACACAAAAGGCACCGGAGGCCGTCGCAGCGTCAGAGGCTGTCACTGAGGGCCTTGATGGGCATCTTGAGCTCGTCCAGCATCTCCAGATCCGCCGAAGCCGGCCGGCCCAGGTTGGTCAGGTAGTTGCCGACGATGATCGCGTTGATCCCGCCGAGCATGCCCTGCTCCGCGCCGAGGTCGCCCAGCGTGAGCTCGCGGCCGCCGGCGAAGCGCAGCATCGTGCGCGGCATCGCGAGCCGGAACGCCGCCACCGTCCGCAACGCGTCGCGCCCCTCGACGATCTCGTAGTGCTCGTACGGCGTGCCCGGCTGCGGGATGAGGAAGTTCATCGGCACCTCGTGCGGGTTCAGCTCGGCCAGCTGCACGGCGAACTCCGCGCGCTGCTCGACCGTCTCCCCCATGCCGATGATCCCGCCGCAGCAAACCTCCATGCCCGCGTCGGCGACCATGCGCAGGGTGTCCCAGCGCTCTTCCCACGTGTGCGTCGTGACCACCGACGGGAAGTGCGAGCGCGCCGTCTCGAGGTTGTGGTTGTAGCGGTGGACGCCCATCTCGACGAGCTCGTCGACCTGCTCCTGCGTCAGCATGCCCAGTGAGCACGCGATCTGGATGTCGTTCCCGTCCTCGCGGATCGCGCGAACGCCCTCGCGGACCTGCGAAAGCAGCCGCTGGTCCGGGCCGCGGACGGCGGCGACGATGCAGAACTCCGTCGCGCCGGTTTCGGCGGTCTGCCGGGCGGCCTTGACCAGGTTCGGGATGTCGAGCCACGCCGAGCGCACCGGCGTCGGGAAGCGGCCGGACTGGGAGCAGAAGTGGCAGTCCTCGGGGCAGCCGCCGGTCTTCAGGCTGATGATGCCCTCGACCTCGACCTCCGGCCCGCACCAGCGCATCCGCACCTCGTGCGCCAGGGCGAGGAGGTCGGGCAGCCGGTCGTCGGGCAGCCGGAGCACGTCGAGGACCTGCTGTTCACCGAGGCCGACGCCGTTTTCTAGGACCTGCTCGCGGGCGAGGGCAAGCAGGCTTTCCGGGGGGTCCGGGTGGCGAAGCCCCCGGCTCGGGGCGGAGCCCCGGCTGTCACTGACATCGGTGTCCGGGACTGCGGTCACGGGCGGCTCCTTGATCGAGGTGGTGCGGAAAGCGTCCCTCATCGTGCACGAAGGTACGTCGAGGCGACAGCGATGCAGGTCACTTCCCGGCAGAAGCGCAACCAGCGAAAAGCTCCGGGTCGAATTCGCCGCCGAACCACGGCGAGAGCCCGGCCCGGGCCGCGGCCAGGAAGTCCTCGCGGGAAGACTGGCCCATGCCGGCGGGCAGCACGCCGAGCAGGGGCGCCCCCGCCGCGACCGGCAGGTCTTCGAGGTTGGACAGCGCCGCGAGGTCCGGTTCGGCCGGCCACGCGCCGATGATCACGCCGGCGACGGTCAGCCCGCGCTTGCCGGCGACCTCGGCGGTGAGCGCGGTGGCGTTGAGCGTGCCGAGACCGGCCTCGGCCACGATGATCACGAGCGAGCCGAGGGACCAGGCGACGTCGGCGAGGCTCGCGCCGGTGGGGTCGAAGCGCACGAGCAGGCCTCCGGCGCCCTCGATGAGGGTGAGGTCGTGCGCGGTGTCGAGGTCGGAGGCGGCCTGGGCGATTTCGCCGGGGTCGAGCGCCGGCAGCCCGCTGCGCCGGGCGGCGGCTTCCGGGGACAGCGGATCCGGGTAGCGGCGCAGTTCGCGTGTGGTGACGTCCGGCCCGGCGAGCCGGACGACGTCCTGGAGGTCACCGGGCTCATCGGGCCGCACCCCGGTCTGGGCCGGCTTCAGCACGGCCACCCGCTGTCCGCCGGCCACCGCCACGGCCGCGATCGCCGCCGTGGTGATCGTCTTGCCGACCCCGGTCCCGGTTCCCGTCATCACCAGCATGGTCACGGGCCATCAACATAGTGACTCCGTGCCCGGTCGTGCACGCGGGCCGTGGTCAAAGCCCTGCCGCAGCCGGTCGTGAGTGGTAAAGCGGGTTAGAACCCGCCTTACCACTCACGAGCCGGACGGCGGGTCAGGCGCCCGGCACCACCACCGGTGCGCCGGCCGGGCGGAACGTCCGCTCGGCCGCGTCGAACAGGTACACCTGGGCGTCGCCGACGTGGAAGTACATCGCCGTCAGCTGCAGCTTCCCGGCCGACTCGGCCGCCGCCACCGCCGGGTACTCGCGCAGGTGCTCCAGCTGCTGGAGCACGTTGTGCAGCGCCAGCCGATCGCCTTCCCGGTCCGGGACGCCGCCGTCGAGGGTGGCCGAGCCGAGCCGGTGCGCGCTCGGCTCGGCGTGGTGCAGCCAGGCCGACAGCGGCCCCGGCGGCGGGCCGTCGGCCAGTGCGGCCATCGCGCCGCAGCTCGAGTGGCCGCACACCACGATCTCCTCGACCCCGAGGACGCCCACCGCGTACTCGATGGACGCGTTCATCGACGCGTCCGCTTGACCCGGCGGCACCAGGTTGCCGATGTTGCGGATGGTGAACAGGTCGCCCGGGCCGCTCGTCGTGATCAGGTTCGGCACGATCCGGGAATCTCCGCAGGTGATGAACAGGGTGCGCGGCCGCTGGCCGTCGGCCAGGCCGGACAGCGTGTCGCGCAGCAGCGGCGCCGCGCGGCGGTGGAACTCCGTGGCGCCGCGGCGGGTCTGCTGGGCCGGGATCTCGACCCCTTCCGCCGCCTGCCACTCCGACCACGGCGCGAGCCAGCGCGGCACCGCCCGGCTCGCGGCGACCCGGGACCGCGTCGGGCGGCCCGCCTTGCCCTCGCCGAACCAGGGGTGGCCGACCTCGTCGACCTCCACCGTGCCGCCGGCGCGCTCGTACGCCTGCTGCCAGGTGTGCAGGCTCTCGAACGCGGCGTGGTCGAGGTAGTCGACGACCAGCTCCAGCCGCACGGTGACGCCGCCCGGGACGGTCCCGAGCACCTTCGACAGCCGCGGCACCGACAGGAACGTCAGGACGCCTTCGACGACGACGCGCCAGTTGTCGCCCTCGCGCCCGGTGCCTTCCCGTTCGATGTGGATGCCCGACCAGACCGTGCGGCGCAGCATCAGCACCACCGCCAGCCCGATGCCCGCCAGCACGCCGGTGAGCAGGTCGAACACGACGACGCCGGCGAGGGTGAGCAGGTACACGGGCAGGTCGCCGTGGGCCAGCACGGTCTTCATGTGCCCGGGGTTGACCAGCTTCGCGCCGACGTGCACGAGCAGGCCGGCCAGCGCGGCCAGCGGGATGCTCTGGATCAGCCCGGCGAGCAGGACGACGAACAGCAGCACCCAGAGGCCGTGCAGCACCGCCGACGCCCGGGACTTCGCCCCGGCGGTCACGTTGGTGGAGCTGCGGACGATGACGCCGGTGACGGGCAGGCCGCCCAGCGCTCCGGAGAGCATGTTGGCCGCGCCCTGGCCGACCAGTTCGCGGTCGAGGTTGGCGCGCGGCCCGGTGTGCATGCGGTCGACCGCGACCGCCGAGAGCAGGCTCTCCACGCTGGCGATCAGCGCGATCGTGACGACGGCGAGGGCGAACCCGCTCCAGCCGCCGTCCGGCAGCTGCGGGACGAGGTGGACGTTCAGCAGGTCACCGGGCAGCTCGACGCGCGGGAGCGTCATCCCGGACGCGACCGACACCACCGTGGCCACCGCGATCGCGGCCAGCGGCCCCGGCACCTTGCGGACCGCCGCCGGCAGCTTCGGCCAGCTCAGCAGGAGACCGATGGTGAGCAGGCCGACGATGGTGGCGGAGTCGTGGTGGGCGATGATCTGGGCGGGCAGCTCGGCGACGTTCTCCACGGCCGAGCTCTGGGCTTTGCCGCCGAGGATGACGTGCAGCTGGCCGAGCACGATCGTGACGCCGATGCCGGCCAGCATGCCGTGCACGATCGCCGGCGAGATGGCCAGCGCGGCGCGGGCGATGCGGCTCAGCCCCAGCAGGATCTGGAGCGCCCCGGCGGCGACGGTGATCGCGCAGGTGACGACCCACCCGAACGTCTGGATGGTTTCGGCCATGACCACGGTCAGGCCGGCGGCGGGCCCGCTGACTTGCAGCGCGGAGCCGCCGAGCGCGCCGGCGACCACGCCGCCGACGACGGCGGCCACCAGCCCGGCGGCGACCGGAGCGCCCGAAGCGAGGGCGATGCCGAGGGACAGGGGGACGGCTACGAGGAAGACGACCAGTGAGGCCGGCAGGTCGTGTCGGAGCACGGCGAGGGGTCTCATGATCACCATGCAACCGGAAATCGAGTGAAATGTCCGCTATGTGCCACCCGATCGAGTGAACAAGTCGCCATAATTAGCCCGAATGACACAAATCGGGCATTTCGTTAACGCGCCGTTCACGCGCAGCCGCCTGTCACGTGACAGTTGAATTCCGTACGACACAAGGCTTTGCGCGCCGACGGCCACCCCCGTGGGCAACGGAGGTGGCCGCCGGCGGTGCGTCAGTGCTCCAGCGCCCCCGCGGGGACGAACCCGCGCGCGGCTTCGTCCAAAAGGGACACTTGCGCCGCGCCGACGTCGAAGTACATCCCGGTCAGCCGCAGCGCACCCCGCTCCAGGGCCGCCGCGACCACCGGGTAGCCACGCAGCATTTCCAGCTGCTGCACCACGTTCTGCAGGGCCAGCTGGTCGGCCTCGGCGGCCGGCCGCTCGCCGCCGAGCAGCAGCGGCGCCTCGCGGCTGCGTCGCCGGAGCGTCGCTTCGCCGTGGCGCAGCCAGCTGCCGAGCTGGTCGAGCCCGGCCGGGGCGTGGCCCAGCAGCGCCTTCATCGCCCCGCAGCCGGAATGGCCGCACACGACGATTTCGGCGACCTCGAGCACCCCGACGGCGTACTCGATCGCCGCGCCGACCGACGAGTCCGTGCCGTCGGCCGGCGGCACGAGGTTGCCGATGTTCCGCACCGTGAACAGGTCGCCCGGCCCGCTGGTGGTGATCAGGTTCGGCACGATCCGCGCGTCGCCGCAGGTGATGAACAGCGTGTGCGGCTGCTGGCCGTGCGCCAGCCCGCTCCACGTGTCGCGCAGCAGCGGGGCCGTGCGGCGCTGGAACTCCGAAGCACCGCGGCACAGCAGGGAACTGGCGGTGCGCTGGGCGGGCAGCACGACGTGCTCGGCCTGCCACTCCGACCACGGCGCGAGCCACCGCGGCACGACGCGCGCGGCGACGCTGCGGCGCACGGTCGGCTCCCCCGCGCGGCCGCGGCCGAACCACGGGTGCCCGATCTCGTCGACCGTCACGCACCCGGCGTGCGCCTGCTGCCAGCCGCGCAGGCAGTCGAACGCGGCGTGGTCGAGGTAGTCGACGTGCAGCTCGAGGGTGACCTCGGCGTGCGGGGGCACCTCGGCGAGCACGCGGGTCAGCCGCGGCACGGACAGGAACGTCAGCGCGCCTTCGATGACGACGCGGTGCCGGTCACCCGCCCGTTCGGTGCCTGCCCTTTCGACGTGAATGCCGGAGAAGATCATCCGGCGCAGCATCATCGCGAGCGCGAGCAGGACCCCCGCCGCGACACCGGTGAGCAGGTTGACGGCCACCGCGCCGGCCAGGGTGACGGCGTACACCGGCAGGTCGCCGTGGCGCCGCACCTCCTTGAGCCCGTGGAGGTTCACCAGCTTCGTCCCGACGTACACCAGCAGCGCGGCCAGCGCCGCCAGCGGAATCAGCCGCAGCACGCCGGTGAGCAGCAGGCAGGCGGCGAGGATCCAGCCGCAGTGCAGGATCGCCGACGCCCGGGTGCGCGCGCCGGCCTCGAAGTTGGTCATGCTGCGCACGATGACGCCGGTGACGGGGAAGCCGCCGAGCGCGCCGGCGGCGACGTTCGCCGCGCCCTGCCCGATGAGTTCGCGGTCGAGGTCGGTGCGCGGGCCGCCGCGGAGCTTGTCCACCGAGACCGCGGACAGCAGGCTCTCCAGGCCGGCGATGAGCGCGATGGTGACCGCGGCGACGGCGAAGCCGCTCCAGCCGCCGTCCGGCAGCCGCGGCACCAGGTGCAGCGAGGGCAGCCCGGCGGGGAGGTCGACGCGCGGCAGGCTCATGCCGGTCGCGATGGAGAGGCCGGTGGCCAGTGCGACGGCGGCCAGCGGGGCGGGCACGCGGCGGACGGCGTTCGGCAGCCGCGGCCAGGCCAGCAGCACGCCGAGGGTGACGACGCCGATCAGCACGGCCTGGTCGTGGTGCGCGGCGACCTGCCCGGGCAGCGCCAGGACGTTGGCCAGCGCGGAACCCTGGGCCGAGCCGCCGAGGACGACGTGCAGCTGGCCGAGCACGAGCGTGACGCCGATGCCGGCGAGCAGGCCGTGCACGATCGCCGGGGACACGGCGAGCGCGGCGCGGGCGGCCCGGGTGAGGCCGAAGAGGATCTGGAGCAGGCCCGCGGCGACGGTGATCGCGCAGGTGACCGGCCAGCCGTGGGTGGCGATCGTGTCGGCCAGCACCACGGTGAGGGCGGCGGAGGGGCCGCTGACCTGCAGCGGCGATCCGCCGAAGAGGCTCGCGACCAGTCCGCCGACGACGGCGGAGATCAGGCCCGAGAGCAGCGGCGCCCCGGCCGCGAAGGCCACGCCCAGGGACAGGGGGACGGCGACGAGGAAGACGACTATCGACGCGAGGAAATCGTGCTTGAGGTTCTCCAGGTGCTCGGAGTGCTTCGGGGGTCCGGTGTCGTGCTCGCCACGAACGATCTCGATCATGGGGGCAGGATCGCCGAAACCGCGCGAAATGTCTGCTACGCAAGCATTTCTCGCGTTCGGCCGGGTACAGGATGGACCGGCGGGAGCCGTCTCGTCACACTTACCCCTCCGCCGTTCGCGTGGTTTCGATCATGGTCTGCCACGCAGCGCGACGGTGAGGCACCTTCGGGTCTCGGTGTGCCGGTGGTCACACCCGATGTGCTGAATTCAGGCCTTTTCGGCGACCGCGAGCATCGCGCGGGTGATCACGGCGAGGTCGTCGTCAGTCGAAACGTACGGCGGCATGGCGTAGACGAGGTCCCGGAACGGCCGCAGCCAGGCACCGTGCGCGGTGACGACGTCCGTGGCGACGGCCATGTCGACGGGGTGGTCGAGCTGGAGCACGCCGATCCCGCCCAGCACCCGCACGTCGGTGACGGCGGGCAGGTCGCGCGCCGGGGCCAGGCCGTCGAGCAGGCCTTTTTCGAGCCGGGTGACGTCGGTGCGCCAGCCGCCGCCGGCGAGCAGGCCGAGGGAGGCGTTGGCGACGGCCGAGGCGAGCGGGTTGCCCATGAAGGTCGGGCCGTGCGCGAGCACGGGCAGTTCGCCGCGCGCGATGCCGGCGGCGACTTCCGGGGTGCACAGGGCGGCCGCCATGCTCAGGTAGCCCCCGGTGAGCGCCTTGCCGACGCACATGACGTCGGGCGTGACACCGGCGTGCTCGGCGGCGAACAGCGCGCCGGTGCGGCCGAAGCCGGTCGCGATCTCGTCGAAGATCAGCAGCACGCCGTGCGCTTCGGTGAGTTCCCGCAGGGCACGCAGGTAGGCGGGGTGGTGGAACCGCATCCCCCCGGCGCCCTGCACCACGGGTTCGACGATCACCGCGGCGAGTTCGTCCTCGTGCCGCTCGATCTCCGCGGCCAGCAGGTCCACATAGGACTGGTCGGGCGGGGTGTCGAAGCCGGACGGCGGCACGGGCACGAAGACCTGTTCGGGCAGCACCCCGCGCCACAGGGAGTGCATGCCGCCGTCGGGGTCGCAGACGCTCATCGGGGTGAAGGTGTCCCCGTGGTAGCCGCCGCGCCAGGTGAGCAGCTTGTGTTTGCCGGTTCGCCCGCGAGAGCGTTGGTACTGCAGGCACATCTTCGCGGCGACTTCGACCGAGACGGACCCGGAGTCGCAGAGGAAGACGTGCTCGAGGCCGTCGGGGCTGAGGTCGGCCAAGGTCTTCGCGAGGGTGATGGCGGGTTCGTGGGTGAGGCCCCCGAACATGACGTGGCTCATCCGCCCGGCTTGCGCGGTGAGGGCGGCGTCGAGCACGGGGTGCCGGTAGCCGTGGATGGCCGACCACCACGAAGACATGCCGTCGACGAGTTCCCGGCCGTCGGAGAGCTTCAGCCGGACGCCGCTCGCCTCGGTCACCAGCAGGGCCGGCACCTTCGCCGGCATCGGCGCGTAGGGGTGCCAGACGTGCTGGGCGTCCAAGGCGAGCAGGTCGGCGGAGTCCATCCGCCGACCCTACGACACCGCCTCAGCCGGGTTCCCGCGCCTCGGCGGCGCATGGAACCGACCGGCCGGAATCCGCCCAGCCCGCCCCATCCCTCGCTTCCCGGCCCGAAGCGCCCTCACAGCCGGACCGGCAACGTCTCCAACCCGTGCACCAGCGAACTCGGCCGGTAGACCAGCTCGTCCGCCTTCGCGTCCAGCGCCAGCCCCGGGAACCGCTCCAGCAGCCCGCCGAGCGCGATCTCCGCCTCCAGCCGGGCCAGCGGCGCCCCCACGCAGTAGTGGATCCCGTGCCCGAACGCCAGGTGTCCCCCGGCCGCGCGCGTGATGTCCAGCTTGTCCGGCTCCGGATACCGCTCCGCGTCGCGGTTGGCGCCCAGCAGGGAAACCAGGACGAACTCGCCCTCCGGGATCGTCACGCCGGCCACCTCCACCGGCTCCGCGGTGAACCGCAGCGTCGCCAGGTGGATCGGGCCGTCGAACCGCAGGAACTCCTCCACCGCGCCCGGCAGCAGATCCGGCTCCGCGCGCAGGCGGGCCAGCTGCTCCGGCTCGCGCAGCAGGGCCAGCACGGCGTTCGCGATCAGGTTGACCGTGGTCTCGTGGCCCGCCACCAGCAGCAGGAACGCCATCGACACCAGCTCGGGCTCGGACAGCGAATCGCCGTCGTCGCTCGCGTGCACCAGGTCCGACAGCAGGTCTTCGGCCGGCTCGGCGCGCTTCTGGGCGATCAGGCCGGTCAGGTAGGCGAACATGCTCGCCGCCGCGGCCTGCACCGGCTCCGGCCGGACCGACGCGCTCAGCAGCGTCTTGGACCAGCCGGAAAACTCCGCGCGGTCCTCTTCGCGCACGCCGAGCAGCTCGCAGATCACCGTGATCGGCAGCGGCGCGGCGAACGACGCCACCAGGTCGGCCCGCTCCTGCCCGGCCAGCGCGTCGAGCAGCTCCGCGGTGATCTCCTCGACCCGCGGCCGCAGGCGCGACACCGTCCGCGCGGTGAACGCCTTGTTCACCAGCTTCCGCAGCCGCGTGTGGTCCGGCGGGTCCGAGTTCAGCATGTGCCAGCTCAGGTCCTGCCCGAGGCCGTTCTGCAGCAGCTCCGGCGGCAGCTTCCGTTCGAACACCTCGCGGATGCCCTGG
Source organism: Amycolatopsis sp. CA-126428 (assembly GCF_002904335.1). Lineage (GTDB taxonomy): Bacteria > Actinomycetota > Actinomycetes > Mycobacteriales > Pseudonocardiaceae > Amycolatopsis. The sequence continues at coordinate 98,134 of NZ_PPHF01000087.1, forward strand.
CTGTTCTTCCGCAGCCGCGGATCGGCCAGCAGCGCCCGCGCCTCCGCGAACCCGGTGACCAGGTAGCAGGGCAGCCCCCGCGGTGGCAGCCGCACCCGGCGGACCGGGCCGCCGCCGCGCAGCAGTTCCGCGAACAGGTGCGCGTCCTGCGCGAAGTCTTCGGCCACCTCGACGGTTTCGCCGGTCGTCATCCCAGCCCCCAGAACTCACGGCGTCAGCGTTCGGCGAGTGCCGCCACGACGCGCTCGGTCACGTCCTGCCAGTATGCCCGCTGTTGCTCGCGCTCTTCCGCGTCCGCAAGCCATTCCTGGTGGAACCGCAGCGTGGTCTTGGCTCCCGCGCCGCTCAGCCGCACCTGCACGGTCGAGTCGTGGTCCCAGTCGCTCGGCCGCCACGTGAGCCGCACGCGGTCGCCTTCGGCGAAGCTGCGGATTTCGCCGACCGTGCCGTTCGCCGTTTCGTACTCCTCGCCCGGTTCCCGGGGCAGTTCGACACCGGGGCCGAGCCAGATCGTGACGCCCTCGCGGCTGACCAGGAAGTCCCACACCACCTCGGCCGGGTACGGCAAGGTGCGCGAAACGCCGATGTTCCACCCGACATCGGCCGTCTTCCCCACTGAAGAAGTCATGTCCTCATCCTCCCACCGGGGTACGACAAAACCGCCGGGCGGCCCGGGTGGAGGATGGGAACCCGTGCGCTACCGCCCGATCTCCCCCGCCGTCCTCGCCGAAGAGCTCACCGACCGGATCGACGCACTGACCGCGCCGCGGATCGCGGTGGCCGTCGACGGCGCGGCGGGCGCCACCGGCACCGCGGAACTCGCCGACGCCCTGGTCGATCCGCTGCGCCTGCGCGGCCGCGCGACGCTGCGCGTGTCGGCCCGCGACTTCCTGCGTCCCGCGTCCCTGCGCTTCGAACACGGCCGGACGAACCCCGACGCCCGCTACACCGACTGGCTCGACCTCGGCGCCCTCCGCCGCGAAGTCCTGGAGCCGCTGAAGGGTTCCGGCGAGGTCCTGCCGTCGCTGTGGGACGCCGAGCGCGACCGCGCGACCCGCGCCGAACGGGTGCCGCTGCCCGAAGGCGGGGTCGTGCTCCTCGACGGCGAACTGCTGCTCGGCGCCGGGCTGGCCGTCGACCTGGCCGTGCACCTGTGGCTCTCCCCCGCCGCCCTGCGCCGCCGCGTGCCGGACGCCTGGGCGGTCCCGGCCTACGAGCGCTACGAGGAGGAGGTGGATCCGAGCTCGCTCGCCGACGTCGTGGTGCGCGTCGACGATCCCCGGCACCCGGCGCTCTACACGCCTTGACGGACCACGCCTCAGCGGACCGCGGCCACCGGATCGCCGTCCAGCAGCCCGGACAGCCGCCGCGCCATGACGTCCCAGCGCCAGTTCGCCGTCACCCACTCCCGCCCGGCCTGGCCCATCCGGCGCGCGCGCACCGGGTCGGCCAGCAGGCTGGTCAGGGTCTCGCTCAGCTGGACGACGTCCCGGCCTTCGACGACGTGCCCGGTGACCTCGTCGAGCACCGCTTCGGGCGCCCCGCCCGAGTTGCCGGCGACCACGGGCAGCCCGGTCGCCGAGGCCTCCAGGTAGACGATCCCGAGGCCTTCGACGTCGAGGCCCTTGCCCCGGGTGCGCGCGGGCATCGCGAAGACGTCGCCGGCGGTGTAGTGCGCCGGCAGCTCCGCCCACGGCACCGAGCCGGTGAGCACGACGTCGCGCTCCAGGCCCAGCTCGGTGACCAGTTCGGTGAGCTTCTTGCGGTACGGGCCGCCGCCGACGAGCAGCAGGGCCGCGTCCGGGACGCGTTCGCGGATCGCCGGCAGCGCGCGGATCAGCTGGTCCTGGCCCTTGCGCGGGACCAGCCGCGACACGCAGACGACGGTCGGCCGGTCGCCGAGGCCGTGGCGGGCGCGGATCTCCGCGCGGGCGGCCGGATCCGGCCGGAACACCTCGGTGTCGACGCCGGAGGGCAGCAGCTCCAGCCCGGCCATCGCGCCGAACGCCGCGGCGAAGCGGGCGCGGGTGTACCGGCTGACGTAGGTGACGACGTCGGCGGTGTCGCCGATCCGCCGCAGCGCCTGCCGCGAAGCCGGGAGCATCGACCAGCCGACCTCGTGGCCGTGCGTCGAGGCCACGACGCGGCGCGCCCCGGCCCGGCGCAGCGGGTGCCCCAGCAGCGCGAGCGGCGCCGCGGCACCGAACCAGACGGCTTCGCAGTCGCGCGCCCGCATGATCTGCTTCGCCCGGCGGAGCACGTCCGGCGTCGGCAGCATCAGCGACGTCGGGTGCCGGACGACCTCGAACGGCGCCTCGGCGTCGAACTCCTCGTGCGACCCCGTCCGCGACTCCCACGACGGCGCGTAGACGACCAGGTCGTCCGCCGGCAGCCGGGTGGCGAGGGAGTTCAGGTAGTTCTGGATCCCCCCGGGCCGGGGCGGGAAGTCGTTGGTCACGAGCAGGGTCTTGAGCACGTCCCAGAGGCTAACGGCGGAGGGGCGGCACCGCGTGTGCGGTACCGCCCCTCCGGGATGCTGCCGTGGTGGTCCGGGGTCACGCCGTCGGGCGGCGCGCTCCCGAGTACTGGCTCTGCAGCGGCGAGATCTTCACGACGTCACCCGTGTCGGGCGCGTGCACCATCTTGCCGTCGCCGATGTACATGCCGACGTGCGAAACCGGCGAGTAGAAGAACACGAGGTCGCCCGGCTGGAGCTGGTCCCGCGGCACCGCGGTGCCGAAGGTCGACTGCTCGCGGCTGGTCCGCGGCAGGGTGATCCCGGCCTGCCCGTAGGCCCACCGCGTCAGGCCCGAGCAGTCGAAGTTGGTCGGGCCGGTGGCACCGTAGACGTACGCGCTGCCGAGCTTGCTCAGCGCGGCGTCCACGGCCGCCTGCGCGGCTGCGGTGGGGGCCTTGACGTTGACGGGCGGTGTCCCGCCGCGGTCCTTCTGGGCCGCCTTGTCCTGCGTGCTGAGGCTCTTGTTGGCCGTCTCGAGCTGGTCGATCTGGTCCTTGAGGGTCTTCTGCTTGGCCTGGATGTCCTGGGTCAGCTTGGCTGCCGTGTCCCGCGCGTCCTGCGCGCGCTTCGCCGCGTCGCTGGCCTTGGCGGCGGCGTCGGTGGCCTGCTGGACGGCACCGGTGAGGTTGCCCATCGCGGCGTTCTTGCCGGTCGCGATGACCTCGAGGGCCGAAGAGCGGTCGAGGAAGTCCTGCGTGGACGTGCCGGCCAGCAGCGCGGACAGCTTGTTCAGCTGGACACCGCTGGTGAACGACGCGCCGGCGAACTTGTCGACCTCGGTCTGGTACTTCTTCTGGCTTTCGGACGCCTGGGCAGCCTGCTGCTTCGCCGCGTTGACGTCGCCGGTGGCCTTGTCGAGCTCGCCCTGCTTCTTCTTCAGGTCGTCCTGAGCCGAAAGCAGGTCTTCGTTGAGCTTCTCGGCCTGCGCCGCGAGGTCGCGGTACTTGTTGAGGGCGTCGGAGCCGGTGGGCGGGGTCTGGAGAACGGGGACGGGGGCGGCGGTGGCCATCGGCTGGGCCACGGTGACGAGGGTGATCACCGAGGCCGCGGCGAGGGCACCTGAAACCACGCGCCTGAGGGAATGCGACTGCACGGTCGCGCGGGTCTCCTTTGCGTCTCGGCCGCCGAAGGGGACCGGGGCACGAAGAGGTCGGGGAGTTCCTCTTCGCCGCTGTCCCGCCACCACGCGCCCGGGCCGTGCACTTTTGCCATGCACGAGCCGCAACAGGTGAAGCACGCGGTGGTGGTTCCGGTTCCCAGCTTCCCGACAAAGCTGCGTCCGGCGGCGATCCCGTGTCGCCGCCTCCACAGACGGCCGGGGGCCACGAGATCTCGGACAGGTTACGAAAAGAGCGCCACCACGTCCACCACCTCATCGCCAAAAACGCTGAGTGACGCCGCGGACCACCATCGGACCAGGGCAAGGACAAACATGTGATGGGCGTTACACGCTGGGGTTTCTCCGCGGCGCTTTTCGACTACCGACCGTTCACCGATTCAATCGACCATTCGGCGCGCCGCCACGAAACGGTGGAAATCAGGCGGTGTGCCGGATCGGTTCTTCGATCAACCGGAGGTGTGGCACCATCCCGGCCTCGGCCAGGGCGTCGACCGCGCGCCGCTCGTCGGCGTCCCACACCACGGCGGGTGGCGCGCCGAGCAGCACGCTCACGACGCAGTCGTGGCACGAGATGCCGCGCACGGCGCAGCGGTCGCAGTCGACCACCAGGTTCTCGATGTCCGAAACGGCGATGTGCGAGACGTCCACTTCGGACAACTCGGGGATCCCGGTCATGTGTCCTCCTCACGTGGGAACTGCTGCTCCACACGGTAGGGGCCACCACCGACAGTTTCGGGCGGTCAGACCCGGGAGAGGCGGCTGACCAGCACCGATGACGGCGCGGGATGGGCGCCGCGGCCGCGCACGGAGTCCGCCACCGCGCGGTCGGACGTCGCGACGACCATCGGCCGCCCCGCGGGCTCGGCCGCCACGATGTTGCGGATGACGTCGTCGGCCAGCACCCCGCGGTCGGAGAACAGCACCCGCACGCCGCGGGGCACCGAGGCGGGGACGGACAGCACGCCGGCGCCGTCGAACACGACGGTGACCTCGGCGGCGGTGCGCGCGGCCAGCGCGGACAGCTGGTGGATCAGCCGGTCGCGCTGGTCGGCGAGGGCGAGTTCCGGGTAGCCGGTCTTGGTGACGTTGTAGCCGTCGACGATCAGGTGCACGTTGGGCAGCGCGAGATAGCGGTCCAACGTGGTCACGTCGGCGATCTTGCCGCCCTGGCCGGTGCCGGCGCTGGCGCCGCGGACCATGTCCGCCGGGCGGGCGCCGCGCGCGCCGAGGGCGAGCTCGCGGCGCAGGCCGGTGACGGCGCCGTCGATGGTGTCGATGAGCAGGGCGAGCCGCACCTCGTCGGCCTGCCGGGCCTCGCGCGCGGACTGGCGGGCGATCTCGGCGTCGGTGACCGCGCGCTCGGCGCGGGCGCGCTCGCCGGCGACGCGCTGGCGTTCGCGCTCGAGCTGGGCGGTGAGGGCGGCGATCTCGGCGTTGCGCGCGGCGGACCCGCGTTCGGCGTCGGCGGCGGCCGCTTCGGTCGCGTCCCGGGCCTGGCGCAACTGGACGCCTTGTTCGCGAAGGCGCTTCAGGAGCTTCTCGACTTCGCCCTCGCGCTCGCCCCGGGCGTTCTCGGCGGCCTGTTTCGCCTCGGCGAGCTCGGCGCGGACCTGGGCGAGCTCGGTCTCGAGCCGCTGGGTGCGGGCGAGCGCGGCGTCGCGTTCGGCGCGCAGGGCGTTTTCCTCGGCGTTCCGGGCGACCAGCCGGACGCGCCCGGCGGCCCCGGACTCGCCGAGCAGGACGGCGGCGGCCGCCGCGGCGACGGATTCGGTGGCGTTGGGGTCGAGGGCGTCGGTGCGGTGCTCGCGCAGCCACTCGATGACGGCGGTCCGGAACTGCGAGGAGTCGCCGAGGGCCGCGAGCAGGGCGGCGCCGCCGAGCTTCGCGCGCTTGGCCGGGGCGAACTTGGCGACCGGCCGCAGCTGGCGGGGCACGTCGGTGGCGGGCAGCTTGGCGACGGCGGCCGCGGCGAGCTCGGCGATGCGGTCGCGCACCGGTTCGGGCAGCGCGGGCCAGGTGGCGGGCTCGGGATGTCCGGCCTGGTCAGCGGGCTCCTCGGCCGGCTCGGTGCGCGACGCGACACCCGAGGGACCGACGGGGTCCCCGGGTGGCTCCGGCACGAGCGGCTGCGGGTGCATTGGTCCAGGGTAGGCCCCGCCCCCGCATCCCGCCCCGCGCGCCACACGGACCGCGCCGGTGGCCCGCGCGGGCACCGCGCCGAGCACTGCGCGACCACCGCGCCGAGCACTGCACCGGCAAAACTGTCGGGGGCCGCCCCTAAAGTCTCGCCCATGCGTTCGGTCCAGGCTCAGCTCGCGTTCGACGAGCTCGGAACTCCCTTGCGGGACACCACTTTCGTCGTCTTCGACCTCGAGACCACCGGGGCTCCGCCGGGTCCGTCGGTGATCACCGAGATCGGGGCGGTGAAGGTGCGCGCCGGCGAGGTGCTGGGCGAGTTCGCGACGCTGGTGAACCCGGGCTCGCCGATCCCGCCGCAGATCGTCTCATTGACCGGGATCACGCAGGCCATGGTCTACGACGCGCCGCCGATCGAGGAGGTGCTGCCGGCGTTCCTCGAGTTCATCGGGGGTGCGGTGCTGGTGGCGCACAACTCCGGCTTCGACACCTCCCACATGCGGGCGGCGTGCGAGGGGCACGGGTACGGGTGGCCGAAGCCGACGGTGGTCTGCACGGTCCGCCTGGCGCGGCGCGTGGTGCCGCGGGACGAGGTCGGGCGCTACAACCTGACGGCGCTGGCGATGCTGTTCGGCGCGCGGACGCGGCCCACGCACCGGGCGCTGGACGACGCGCGGGCGACCGTCGACGTCCTGCACGGCCTGCTGGAGCGGGTCGGGAACGTGGGCGTGCACTCGCTCGAGGAGCTGATGGGGTACCTGCCGGAGGTGACCGTCGCCCAGCGGGCGAAACGGCACCTGGCGGCGGACCTGCCGTCGGCCCCGGGCGTCTACCTGTTCAAGGGGCCGAAGGAGGAGGTCCTGTACGTCGGCACGGCGAAGGACCTGCGGCGGCGGGTGCGGAGTTACTTCACGGGCTCGGAGAACCGCAGCCGGATCCGGGAGATGGTCGCGCTGGCCGAGCGCGTCGACCACGTCGTGTGCGCGCACGCGCTGGAGGCGGAGGTGCGGGAGCTGCGGCTGATTTCGGCGCACCGGCCCGCGTACAACCGGCGGTCGAAGAACCGGCACCAGGGCTGGTGGATCGGCTTGACCGACGAGGCGTTCCCCCGGCTGTCGGTGGTGCGGCTGCCGCGGCCGGGGGTGCTGGGCCCGTTCCGCAACCAGGCGGACGCCCGCACGACGGCGGACACCCTGGCCGGGGCGTCGGGCCTGCGGACGTGCACGCAGCGGATCTCGCCGCGGTCGGCGAACGGGACGCCGTGCGTGCTGGCGGAGCTGGGACGCTGCGGAGCGCCGTGCGCGGGACGCCAGAGCGTGGAGGCGTACAGCCCGGCGGTCGAGTCGGTGTCCGGGCTCATCGCGGGCCTGGACGGCCGTCCCCTGCACACGGCGGCCGCGCACGTGGAGCACCTGGCGGCGGGCCGGCACTACGAGCAGGCGGCCCGCCACCGCGACGAGCTGGCGGGCCTGATCCGCGCACTGGGCCGAGCCCACCGCCAGGGCGCCCTGGCCTCGATCGGCGAGCTGATCGCGGCGGCCCCGGACGGCGAGGGCGGCTGGGAGCTGTCGGTGATCCGCTACGGCCGCCTGGCCTCCGCCGGCGTGGCCCGGCGCGGGGTGCCGCCGATGCCGGTGGTGGAGGCACTGGTGGCCTCGGCGGAGACGGTCCTCCCGGACCCGGGCCCCCTCCACGGCGCGCCCCCGGAGGAGGTGGGGGTGCTGCTGCGCTGGCTGGCCCGCCCAGGGGTCCGGCTGGTCCGCACCACCCGCCCCTGGTCCGAGCCGGCCGCGGTGGCCGGCTGGCGCAACTGGCTGGACCTGGTCGCAAACGCCCACACCCTCGAACACACCGACTAACGCACCCAACTCCCCGCCCGCCCGCCTGCCGTACCCGGTCGGCCCGCGTACCCAGGGAGTCGGCTCGTGTACCCGCACCGTCGGCTGGCGTACCCAGGGAGTCGGCTTGCGTACCCGGAGGGTCGGCCGCCGCACCGGGAAGGTCGGTCCGTGGCGGACCATCCGCGCACGCAAAGCGACCCTCCAGGCCCGCGAGCCGACCCTTCAGGCACGCGAGCCGACCCTTCAGGCACGCGAGCCGACCCTTCAGGCACGCAAGCCGACCGTGTGGGTACGCAAGGCGACCGCCCGGGTTCGCGAGGCGACCCTCCCGGTACGCGAACCGACCGTGTGGGTACGCCAGCCGACCCTCTGGGTACGCAGGCCGACCGTGTGGGTACGCAGGCCGGAAGCGGGGCGGTTAGGCGACCGAGGTGTTCAGGGCGTCCAGGAGCCAGGTGTGGGCGAGGCCCATCGGGGCCGCTTCGCCGGTGATCTCCCCCGTCAGGTGCCAGTAGCGGCGAAGCCGCGGATTGCGGTCCGGCGCCGTCCGGTGGTTCAACGCCCGGCGGAAGGACGGGCTGTCCGCCGCGTCCAGGGCCGATGCGTGGGCCGCCACGAAACGGTCCAGCTCCGGCCCCGGGGCCGGCCGGGCTCCGGCTGACAGGAGGGCTCCGGCCAGGATGCACGCCTCGCCCACCTCCGCGTGGAGCGCGCCCAGGTCCGCGACGCGGTCCTGGCCGGCCAGCGTGCTCGCCTTCAGATCCAACGCCAGCCGGGCGTCGGCCGCCAGCAGCACCAGCTCCGCGTACGCCACCACCTGGGCCGTCGACGGCTGGGACGGGGGCTCCGGGGCGCTGATGTCCAGGAACATGCGGGCCGCGTCGGGTGGGATCGGGCCCGTGGTCATCGGACGCCACAAGCGGACCAGCGTCTCGTGGGCCGAATACCCGTCCTGCACCGCCGACAGCAGCTCCAGGCGCGCCGCGCGGTCGGCGGGCGCCGCCTCCGAGACCGCGCGGAGCACCGAACGCCGCCAGTGCAACGTCGCCAGCTCGCGATCCAGCGCCGTCCGCTCGGCCGCCACGGCCTCGTCGAGGGACCAGCGGCCGGCGAGGACGTCGGTGATCGGGCGCAGGCCCAGCCCGAGCCCGCGCAGCCGGCGCACCAGGGTGAGCCGGTCGATCGCCGCGCCGTCGAAGCGGCGGTGGCCGCCCGCGCTGCGCACCGGTTCCAGGAGGCCCTCGTCGCAGTAGAACCGGATCGTGCGGACGGAGACGCCGGTGCGGCGCGCCAGCTCGCCGATCCCGAGTGTGACTCCGGTCACCTTCCGTCGAACCTCCAGCCGGGTGGAATTCCTACGGTACGGCCATGGACACCACGAGACTCGCCGAAGGACTCCACGAGCACACCGCCGGCTTCGCCGCAGCCGTCGAAAACGCCGATCCGGACATGAAAGTGCCCACCTGCCCGGAGTGGCCGCTGCGGGTGCTCACCGGGCACCTCGGCCAGGCCCACCGCTGGGCCGCGAGCATCGTCCGGGACGGGCCGTCGCCGGTCCCGGACCCGTTCGACGCCGACCCCGGCTCCCCCGAGAAGTGGTCCGGCTGGCTGTGCGAGGGCGCCCAGGACCTCGAAGACGCCGTGACGGCCGCCGGCGGCACTCCGGTTTGGACGTTCCTCGGCCCCCGGCCGGCCCGGTTCTGGCTGCGCCGGATGCTGCACGACACCACCGTCCACCACGCCGACGCCGCCCTGGCCGCCGGCCGGGGCTTCACCGTGGCGCCGGACCACGCCGCCGACGCGATCAGCGAGTGGCTGGAGCTGCTCTGCGACCCCGTCACGGCGAGCCTCAAACCGGACTTCGCCGAGCTGCGCGGCACCGGCCAGACCCTGCGGCTGACCCCGGACGCGGGCCCGGGCTGGCTGATCACCCGCCACCCCGGCGGCGTCCGGTGGACGCGGGAATCCGGCACCGCGGACGTGACGCTGACCGGCCCGGTGCGGGACCTCCTGCTCGTGCTGACCCGGCGCCGGCCCGCGGAGGGCGTCACCGTCACCGGCGACGAAGCACTCGCCGCGCACTGGCTGGCCCACACCGCGGCGTAGCTAGGATCGCGGACGACACCCGCACACGAGTCTTGGAGGACCCAGGTGATCACCGCGATCGTGTTGATCCAGGTAGAGGCGGACGCGATCCCGGACGCGGCGCAGGCGATCGCCGACATCGACGGTGTCGGCGAGGTCTACTCGTGCGCCGGGGACGTCGACCTCATCGCCACCGTGAAGGTGTCCACGCACGAGGAGCTGGCCGACCTGATCCCCGGCCGGATCGGGAAGGTGCCGGGCGTGCTCAACACCGTCACGCACATCGCGTTCCGGTCCTACAGCCGCTCCGACACCGAATCGGCCTTCTCGATCGGCGTGGAGGATTGAGCGAGCTCCCCGCGGAGCTGGCCGCTGCCCTCGCGGCCGCCCCGGACGCCGCGGCGCTGTTCGAGGCGCTGCCGCCCTCCCACCGGCGTGAGTACGTCCGCTGGGTTGCCGAGGCCAAGAAGCTCGAGACGCGCGTCTCGAGGGCGGAGAAGGCCGTCTCCCGGCTCCGCGCCGGCCAGGAGTAGAGCGGAAACGTCGAAGGCCACCTCCGGGCGGAGGTGGCCTTCGACGTCGGTGACGACTAGTGCTCGGAGCGCTTGGCGGCTTCGGCCGTCTCGATGCTCTCGAACTCACCCGGTTCACCCTGGGTGATCGAGTGCCCGTTCCCGTGCCCGTTGCCGTTGGCCCGCTGCAGCGCCGCGGTCTCCTCGGCCGGGTCCGGGGACCAGAACGTGCCCGGCACCGCGTGGCCGGCCGAACCCAGCTTGTTCATCTTCTTCGGCACCGACGCGCCCTGGTACTCGAGCGGGATGGCGTGCCCGTGGCTGTCCACGCCGGCCAGCGGCTGGTGGATCTCGATGAACTCACCGTGCGGCAGCCGCTTGATGATGCCCGTCTCGACGCCGTGCTCCAGCACCTCGCGGTCGGCCCG
>NZ_PPHF01000088.1 GCF_002904335.1 Amycolatopsis sp. CA-126428
CTCGGAGCGCGGGTCGAGCCGCTCGACGTACTCCCGCGCCTGCTCCGGCGTGGTCGTCGGGCCGATCTTCAAGCCGATCGGGTTGGCCAGCAGCTCGGCGAACGCGATGTGCGCGCCGTCCAGCCGGCGGGTCCGCTCGCCGATCCAGAGGAAGTGCGACGAGAGGTTGTAGAGCTTCGCCTCCGGGTCGCCGGGGGAGTCCAGGCGGAGCATGGCGCGTTCGTAGTCCAGCAGCAGGCACTCGTGGCTCGCGAAGATCTCCGTGGTGTGCCACGACGGGTCGTTCGCGCCGCACGCGGACATGAAGCGCAGGCCGCGGTCGATCTCGGTGGCCAGCGCCTCGTAGCGCTCCCCGGCGGGGGAGTTGCGCACGAAGTCCTTGTTCCAGTCGTGCAGGTGGCTCAGGTCGGTCAGCCCGGCCGACACCAGGGCGCGGAGGAGGTTCATCGCCGCGGCCGAGTTGGCGTAGGCGCGGATCATCCGGTCCGCGTCCGGCACCCGCTCGCTCGGGTCGGCTCTCAGCGAGTTCACGATGTCGCCGCGGTAGACGGGCAGGCCGAGCGCGTCGGTCGTCCCCGACCGCGGCTTGGCGTACTGCCCGGCGATGCGGCCGACCTTGACCACCGGCGTGCTCGAGCCGTAGGTGAGCACCACGGCCATCTGCAGCAGCGTGCGGATGTTCGACCGGATGTGGGACTCGGTGTTCGACTCGAACGTCTCGGCGCAATCCCCGCCCTGCAGCAGGAAAGCCTCGCCCTGGGCCACCGACGCCAGCCGCCGCCGCAGCAGGTCGATCTCCGCGGGCACGGTGATCGGCGGCACCGCCTCCAGCGACGCGCGGACCCGGTGGACCGCCTCGGTGTCCGGCCACTCCGGCTGCTGGGCCGCCGGGCGGGCGAGCGCGTCGTCGAGGCGCTCCCGCAGCCCGGGCGGCAGCGGAGGCAACGGCGACAGCGCGCTCAACAGCAGGTCGGCGTCCCACGATCGCCGGACCGGCAGCACCTCGGAGCTCATCATCGCTCCCGGTGGATCATGACCCGGCGCGACGGCGTTCCCGGCCGCGCGCGCTCCCGAACCGCTTTCAAGTCCCCCATGGAATTCCCTCCAGAACTACGGTGACCGCGCAATCGTCACGGCCGGTGGAACCGTCGATCGGCGTGCCCGGGACGCCCTACCCCTGGAACATGTAGAGCGCGGTGATGCGGTCGTCCTCGTCGAGCACGAAGAAGTCCGTGCCGGACTTGACGGTGTCGCCCGCCGGGCCGGCGATCTCCCAGGGGAGCTGGACCGCGTTGCCGTTGAGGACCGCGTCCCCGACGCGGAACTGGAGCCCGTGTGCGGCGATCTGCTCCTTGTGCACGCGGGCGATGTTGGCCTCGACGTCCTCACGCCCGGTGAAGGAGACCCCGGCGGGGGAAATGTGGTGCACGGCGTCCTCGGCGAAGAGCTTTTTCGCCAGCACGCTCCGCTCTCCGTCATCGGTGGTCTTCCACACCGAGAGGTAGGTCTGCGCGAATTCGTTGGCGTTCATCAGGGTTGAACCTTCCTCGTATCGGGTTTTCCGTGGAGCGGCGGTGAGCCGGGTGGTCAGCTCTCCACCGGATCGGTGGCCGGCACCGTGACGCGTTCGGCCGGCGGCGCGGCGGCCGTTGCCCGGCCGCGCGGCAGGATCGTGGCCACGACGAGCGCGCCGGCGCCGGCCACGCACACCCCGGCGATCATCGGGGGCGTCAGGTCGGTCAGCACGCCCGTCGACGCCGTGGCCGCGGCACTGCCCATGATGGCGATGCCGAGCGACCCGCCCATGTTCATGGCGACGTCCGCGACGGCCGAGCCGGCACCCGACTGCTCCGGCGGCGCCGCACCGACGACCGAGTCCACCGAGGTCGGCGCGCCGAACCCGATGCCGAGCCCGAGCAGGCCGAGCGCGATGAGCACCCGCAGGCTCGACGGCGGGCCGCCGAACGCCATGACCGCCATCGACACGGCGACCAGCAGCGGGCCGAGCGCGGACACCGGTCCGAGGCCGAACCGCTGCACCAGCCGGGGCGCCTGGGGCGCGACCAGCATGACGGTGCACATGCCGAGCATGTGCAGGCCGGCGACCAGCGGGCGGTAGCCCAGGGTGAACTGCAGGTACTGGGTGATGACGAACAGGCTGCCGAACACTCCGAAGAACACCGTGGAGATCGTCACCAGGGGGCCGCCGAACCGCCGGTCGCGGAACACGGCGTGGCTGAGCATCGGAGTCCGCGTCCGCCGCTCCCACCAGATGAAGATCGCCAGGATGGCCGCGCCGCCGACGATGAAGAACAGCGTGCGCGGCGAGGTCCAGCCGTGGGCGGGCGCCTCGATGATGCCGTCGACGAGCGCGAGCGAACCGGCGACCGTGAGCACGAGGCCGAGCACGTCGAGGCCCGCGTGGTTCTCGTTGCGGGATTCCGGGATGAGCACCAGGCAGCCGGCGATCGCGACGGCGACGATCGGCAGGTTGATCAGGAAGACCGAACCCCACCAGAAGTTCTGCAGCAGCAGGCCGCCGACGATCGGGCCGAGGGGCACGCCCAGCGAAGCGACGCCCACCCAGATGCCCATCGCCTTGGCCCGCTCCTGCGGCGGGAACACCTGGCCCAGGATCGCGAGCGTGCACGGCATGATCATCGCCGCGCCGAGGCCCATGCCCGCGCGGGCGGCGATGAGCGTCTCCGGTGAGCCGGCGAACGCCGCCGCCGCCGAGGCGATCAGGAAGACCACCAGGCCGGTGAGGAACCCGCGGCGGCGCCCGAACCGGTCGGCGAGGGCCCCCGCGAAGAGGATCGGCGCGGCGAAGGCGAGCGCGTAGGCGTCGACCGTCCACTGCAGCTCACCGGGGGTCGCGCCGAGCTGCGTCCTGATCGACGGCACCGCCATCGTGATGACGAGCATGTCCAGCGAGGCGATCACGAGCGCCAGGCACATGATGCCGAGGATCGCCCAGCGGCGAGGGTGACCCGGGGTCGTGGACATAGCGAGCCTCCCGTGCAGCGACCGAGGTTGACGGCGTCAATCTAGCCAGCGATGTTGACGGCGTCAACCAGGGTAGGCTCTCCCGGGTGGGAAACAGCACTGGTGACACGCGGGCCGCGCTGGTCGCCGCGGCGAGCAAACTGCTGACGCAGGGCGGCCCGGAATTCGTGACGCTGCGGGCGGTCGGGGCCGCCACCGGCGTTTCGCGGACCGCGCCCTACCGGCACTTCGCCGACAAGGACGACCTGCTCAGTGCCGTCGCCGCGGAGAGCATGAACCGGCTGACCGAGGCGATGCGGGCCGGGGCCGCCGACCTCGCTGCCGGCGGAACGCCACTTTATCGCGCTTGCCTCGGGTACGCCCGTGCCGCGATGGAAAGCCCGGAGCACTACCGCCTGATGTTCGGCGACTTCCCGATCAACCGGCCGAGCGCGGAACTCGAGCGTGCGGCGGACGAGTGCGCGCGGGTGCTCTACGACCTCGTCGGCGAAGCGCAGGAAGAGGGCGCGCTCGCCGGGGGAGACGTGCGCGAAGCCGGGACGCTGCTGTGGGCGGCACTGCACGGCCTGGTGGACCTCACGCTGACCCGCCACCTCCACGAGCCGCGCACGGTCGACGGAATCGAAGCCATGCCCACATTGCTGGCGATGGCCCTCGGGAACTGGGTCTGCCCGAAAGCCTGACCGATGGGGCGGGATTGTCCGCCTCCGCCGCGGAAATGCCGGTCGGCGACCCCGTTAATGGTATGGACCAGCCAGCGGGAATCGATCCGGGTAATCCTGGTGCATTGCGCTCGCCGTAACTGTTTCGGCACGACCCGGATACACGGGCGAACCATGCGAAGATCCGAGCCGGCGGTTCGGCCCGGCAATGGCGGGCGTTTGAAAGCGTCGATTCTTCCGCTCGGCCGCCGCCGGACCCTCCCGCGTGCGGGACCTGCGACCTGGACAAACGTCGGGACCGCGGGTGAACTCGGCACCCTGCCGGCCATGTCTTGCCGCAGCGGGGATTCTTGTAGGACGAATATACTTTTTACCGTCCGATTGCCTTTCCGGTAATTGACACACGGATCATTGGTGTCGCTCGTTGCTTGTTTACCAAGGGTTACCGGGTCGTGGCCCGAATGGGTGATCACCCGGGCCCTGCTAGGGGAAAGGCGTTGTGATCTGGGTCACTGACGGCTACGTTGACAGCGTCACCCTCCGCTCTATAGCGTGCGTTTGGGGCACCTTGGGGAAGGTGCTGATTTGGACCTGAACGATGGCTGCCAAATCCAATGTTGGGGGAAAGATGACAGCACAGTCGTATGCCCACGATCGCAATTCCGTCCAGGCGTTCGTGTACGAGGAGATCGAAGCAATCGGCGCGGACGTCGATTCCTTCTCCCCGGACGCCACCCTGGAGAAGCTCGGTCTCGACTCGCTGGACGTCGTGGAACTGAGCCAGAGCGTCACGAAGAAGCTCGGCATCACCGTCGGCCCGGCGGACTTCGCCGACGCCGAGACCATCTCGGACGTGCTGGCGGTCATCCACAAGCGCGCGGGGATGGCGTGAGGCGCCGGGTCGTCATCACCGGCATCGGGGCCGTCACCCCGCTCGGGGTCGGCGCCGAGGCCCTGCACCACAACGCCGTGCGCGGAGAGAACGGGTTCTCCGACGGGGTGGGCCGGTGCGCGGATTTCGACGCGTCGAAGCTGCTGACCAGACGGGAACTGTCCCGGATGGACCGGTTCTGCCGGCTGGCCGTGGTGGCGGCGGACGAAGCCGTCCGCCAGGCGCGCTGGGACGCCGTTCCGCCGGTGCCGCCGGAACGGGCGCACTGCGTCGTCGGTACGGCGATCGGCGGGCTGAAAACCCTTGAGGCACAACTGGAAGTGTTCCGGACGGAAGGGCGCGGGTTCGTTTCCCCCTTGGCGGTTCCCCTGCTGATGGCGAACGCCGCGCCCGCCCAGCTGTCCATCCGCTTCGGCCTCGGCGGCGAGACGGCCGCGCTGGCCACCGCCTGCTCCAGTGGCGCCCAGGCGATCATCGCCGGCGCGCGGGTGATCCGCTCGGGCGAAGCCGACGTCGCGCTCGTCGGCGGGGCCGAAGCGGCGACGTCGGAGTTCACCAGGTCGATGTTCGCTTCGAACGGCGCGTTGTCGCCCAGCGGGAACTCGGTGCCGTTCGACCGGAACCGGAACGGTTTCGTCCTCGGCGAGGGCGCGGGCGTGCTCGTGCTCGAAGAGGCGGAGGTCGCGCGCGCTCGCGGTGCCGACGTGCTGGGCGAAATCCTCGGCTACGGCGTCACGAGCGACCACCACCACGTCACCGCCCCGGATCCGACCGGCGCCCCCGCCGCGGCCGCGGTCCGCACGGCGCTCGCCGACAGCGGGCTCGAGGTCTCGGACATCGCTTACATCAACGCGCACGGCACCGGCACCCGGCTCAACGACGTCGCCGAGTCGGCGGCGCTGCGGCTCGCGCTGGGGGAGGCGCTGGCGGACATCCCGATCTCCTCCACCAAGTCCTGCGTCGGGCACCTGCTGGGTGCCGCGGGCGCGGTCGAAGCCATCGCGACGCTGCAGGCGCTCCGGTACCGGACGGCGCCGCCCACCCACGGGCTCACGGAGCCGGACGAAGCGCTCGGCGAACTCGCCCACGTCCGGGAAGCGCGGGCGTTGAAGCCCTCCGAGAAGGGATACGTCGGGCTCACGAACTCGATGGGGTTCGGCGGCCACAACGTCACCATCGCGATCAAGGGGGCAGCGTGAAGACCGCGGGGGTGGCCGAGCGCGCGGCGGCCGCCGTCGACTGGCCGGCCTGCACACCGGAGAAACTCGGCCTGCGCACCGGTCCGGCAGTCGATCGGCGCCTGGCGCACAAGGAATCCGACGACGAGGTCTTCATCACCGACGTCGGCCGGCGGCGGGGAATGCTGACCGCGGCCGGTGCGGTGCCGCCCGCGCACCGCTACTTCGGCGACCGCGCGGCGGCCGGGCCCGACGCGCTGCACCTCGCCGAGTTCGTGCGGCAGGGCATCGAGGTCATCGCGCACGCCCTGCTCGACGTCCCGGTCACCCACCACTTCGTGCTCCGAACCGTGCGGATCCGGACCACCGGCCCGGCCATGGCGGGCCACGCGGTGATCGCCTTTCCGGAAACCCAGGTCCGCCGCAACTCTTCCGGGGCCGTCTACGCCGCCACCGGACCGGTCCACTGCGTGATCGGCGGACAGCCGATCGCCCGGTGCGACGGCCTCGTCGGCTTCCTCTCCCCGGACGCCTACCGGGCCGTCCGGGGAGAGAACGGACGGCCCGGCACGCCCGCGGGGTCGGTCGACCCGAACCCACCGCACACGGTCGGCAGGCGGTTCCCGGAGAACGTCTTCATCGGCGCGGTGGAAGGCCCGCCGCGGAGCGCGCGGTGCCGGGTGGTGCCGCGGACGCACCCGGTGTTCTTCGACCGGCCGCTCGACCACTACCCCGGCATGCTGATCGCCGACGCCGCCCGTCAGCTGGCCACGCTCTCGTTCGCCGCGTCGGCCGGGGTGCCGGCCGGCCGGGTCCGCACCGGCCACGCCGACCTGGAATTCACCAGCTTCGCGGAACTCGGCACCCCACCCGTGCTGGAGATCGGGTCCTGGTCCGGAGCGGGTTCGGACACCGAGATCACCGTCGAATCCCGCCAGGGCACGCGGCTCACCGCGACGTGCCGGTTCCGGGTTTCCGCGGACCTGGCGGACGGGGGCCGGTCATGAGCGTCGTCGTTTCGGGAGTGGGCACGGCGCTGCCGGCGACGGTGGTGGGCAACGACGCCTTCGAAGACCTCGGCGTGACCGGCGAGTGGATCGTCGAGCGGACCGGGGTGCACCACCGGCACCGGCTCCAGCCCGGCGAGCGCCTGGCCGGCCTGGCCGCCACGGCCGCGTCCCGCGCGCTGGCCGACGCCGAGGTGGCGGCGACCGACGTGGACTTCGTCGTCGCGGCGACGACGACACCCGACCGGGTGTCGCCGGGCCTGGCGCCGGAGATCGGCCACCTGATCGGTGCCGCCTCGCCCGGCGCGGTCGACGTCAACGGTGCCTGCACCGGGTTCCTCTACGCGCTCGACTACGCCATTTCGCGGATCAGCCACGGTTCCGCGGATCGCGTGCTGGTGGTCGGCGCGGACGCCATGTCGCGGCTGACCGACCCGGCGGATCGCAACACCGCCGTGCTCTTCGGCGACGGCGCCGGAGCCGTCCTGGTCGAGGCGTCCCGCGGCGAAACCTGCGAGGACTGCGTGCCGTTCCTCTCGTTCGGCTCCGCGCCCGAGCACGCCGGGGCGTTGTTCGTCGACCACGGGGACAACGCCGTTCGCATGGACGGCGCCCAGGTCTACGCCTCCGCGGTCGAGGCCATGACCGACGTGATCCGGTCCGTGCTGACCGGCCACGAGATCACCGAGGACGACGTCGACCTGCTGGTCTGCCACCAGGCGAACAGCCGGATCCTCGCCGCGGTCGTCCGGCGGCTGAAGTGGCGGCCCGAACGGGCCGCGTCCTACGTCGGCGAGTTCGGCAACACCTCGTCGGCTTCCATTCCGCTCGCTCTCGGCAAAGCGCAGGACGAGGGCAGGCTCAAACCGGGGCACACCGTCGTGCTCAGCGCGTTCGGCGCGGGATTCACCTGGGGCGCGGGCGTGCTCGGCTGGAAAGCGTGCCGGCACACCTGAGCTCCGCCCGGTCCGATCACACCACCCACACCGAGGTCAGTAGTTTCCGAAATCACTGGGGGAAACGATGCTGTACGGAGAACTCACCGAGGAGCGGGCGCCGATGGCCCGCTCACCCGAGGCCGAGGCGCCGGTCGACGCCGCGGACGCGGTGCTGCTGCGGGGCTACCGGGGCATGGTCCTCGGCCGCCGGTTCGACCAGCAGGCGACCAACCTCGCCAAACAGGGCGCGCTCGCCGTCTACCCGTCGTCCTACGGTCAGGAGGCCTGCCAGATCGGCGCGGTGACGCCGCTGCGGAAGACCGACTGGCTGTTCCCCACCTACCGCGACTCGGTCGCGGTGGTCGGCCGCGGGGTCGGCCCGGGAGAAGCGCTCACGCTGCTGCGCGGCGACTGGCACTGCGGCTACGACCCGAAGGCGACGCGCACCGCGCCCCACTGCACGCCCTTGGCCACGCAGGCCGCCCACGCGGTCGGGCTGACGATGGCGGCCCGGTTCAACGGGGACGACGTCGTCGCCGTGGTGCTGTGCGGTGACGGCGCCACCAGCGAGGGCGACTTCCACGAAGCCGTCAACCTCGCTGGGGTGTACGACGCGCCGGTGGTGTTCCTGGTGCAGAACAACCGCTACGCGATTTCGGTGCCGCTGGCCAAGCAGACCCGGGCCGCGGCGCTCGCCGACAAGGCCGTGGGCTACGGGATCACCGGTGTCCAGGTCGACGGCAACGACTTCGTGGCGGTCCACGAGGCCGTGGCCGCCGCCGTCGACGCCGCGCGGGCGGGCCACGGACCGGCCCTGATCGAAGCGCTGACCTACCGGATGGCCCCGCACACCAACGCCGACGACCCCTCGCGGTACCGGGACCCGGCCGAGGCACTGGCCTGGCACGACCGTGATCCGATCGCGCGGCTCGAGGCGACCCTGCGCGCGCGGGGGCTGCTCGACGCCGCCACCCGGCAGGCGATCGACGCCGAGGCCGCGGAATTCGCCGCCCGCACCCGGCGGGAGGTCACGCGGTACGAGGCACCCGCGCCCGCCGAGATGTTCGCCCACGTCTACGCCCGGCCGACGCCGCAGCTGCGGCAGCAGGCCCGCGAACTCACCGAGAGGGGTGTCGCATGACCACCGAAGCGACTCCGCGGATCACCGAGGCGCCCGCGGCCACCGAACCGGCCCTGCGGATCGCCGAGGCGCCCGCGACCACGTCCCGGCTGTCGATGGTCTCCGCGATCAACTCCGCGCTGCGTGACGCGATGCGCGAAGACGGCCGGGTCGTCGTGTTCGGCGAGGACGTCGGGCAGCTGGGTGGCGTGTTCCGCGCGACCGACGGCCTGCTGGCCGAGTTCGGCGAGCAGCGCTGCTTCGACACGCCCATCTGCGAAGCCGGGATCCTGGGCGCGGCCGATGCCTCCCCGGCAGCTGCCGGCCGCGCCCGCGCTGTTCGTCGGTCGCCGGGCAGAGCTGGACCGGCTCGACGCCGTCCTCGCACCCGGCGGCCCCGGCGACCCGGTGGCGCTCATCTCCGCGATCGGCGGGGCCGGGGGCATCGGCAAGACCTGGCTGGCCCTGCGCTGGGCGCACCGCAACCTCGGCCGGTTCCCCGACGGGCAGTTGTTCGCCGACCTGCACGGTTTCAGCCCCGCCGAGCAACCGGCCCGCCCGGTCGACGTGCTCGGCGGGTTCCTCGAGGCCCTGGGCGTCGGCCGCGAGCACCAGCCCACCGGCGTCGAAGGACGCGCCGGCCTGTACCGGACGCTGGTCGCCGACCGGCGCCTGCTGGTGGTGCTCGACAACGCCGCCACGACCGAGCAGGTGGCCGCCCTGCTGCCCGGCGGCCGCCACTGCACCGTGCTCGTCACCGGCCGCACCCGCCTGCGCGGGCTCATCGCCCGCCACGGGGCCCGTCCGGTGCCCCTCGACGTGCTCACCGACGCCGAAGCGCGCACTCTGCTCGCCACCGCCCTCGGGCCGGGCCGCGCCACCGCGGCGTCGCCGGCGCTCACGGAGCTGGCCGAGCTGTGCGGCGGGCTTCCCCTGGCGCTGGGGCTGATCGCCGCCCGCGCCGCCGCCGACCCGCGCCTGCCCCTCGGCGAGGTCGTCGCCGACCTCCGGACCCTCGGTGTGGAAGCCCTCGACTCCGAAGACCCCACAGACCCCACGGCGAGCCTGCCCACCGTGCTGTCCTGGTCGCTGCGGCACCTCACCGAGCAGCAACGCACCGCGTTCGCCCTGCTGAGCATCGCGCCGGGCCCCGACATCGGCCTGCCCGCCGCCGCCCGCCTCACCGGCCTGGCCGAGCGGGAGGCGCACGCGACGGTGCAAGCGCTCGCCGACGCGTCCCTCCTCGACCGCCTCCCCGCCGGCCGGTACGGCATGCACGACCTGGTGCGCGGCTACGCCACCACCGTCGCCGCCGAACTGCCGGGCGAGGTGCGGGAAACGGCGTTGCACCGGGTCCTGGACTTCTACGCCCGCACGGCGCACGCCGCCGACCGGCTGCTGAACCCGCACCGCGACCCCGTCCCCCTGCCCCTGCCCGAGGCCCACGCCCACCCGCTCCCCGACGCGGCAGCGGCCCTGGCGTGGTGCGACGCCGAGCACGCCTGCCTGCTCGCCGCCCAGCAAACGGCGGCCACGCACCAGTGGCACGCGACGGTCTGGCACCTGGCCTGGGGACTGCACACGTTCCACTACCGGCGCGGCCACCGCCGCGACCACCTCGCCGTCTGGCAGGCGGCCGCCGACGCCGCCGAACACCTGCCCGGCCCGGACCTGGTCATCTTCGCCCACCAAGCCCTCGGCCTGACCTACGGCCACCTGGACCGCCACGAGGACGCCCTGCGCCACCTGCACCAGGCCCTCACCTTCGCCGAGCAACATGACGCCGTCAGCCACAAGGCCCACACCCACCGGCTGCTCGCGCGGGCGTGGAGCCAGCAAGGCGACGACCGGAAGGCCCTGGACCACGCGCGGTGCGCCCTGCACCTCTACCGCGGCCTCGACCAGCCGGTCGGAGAAGCCGACGCGCTCAACTCGGTGGGCTGGCGCGCGGCGCGCCTGGGCGACTACGAAACCGCTCGCGAGCACTGTCAGGCCGCCTTGGCCCTGCACAAGAGCCTGCGCGACCCCACCGGCGTGGCGGCCACCGAAGACAGCCTGGGCTACATCGAGCACCACAGCGGTCACCACGAGCGCGCCATCGCCCACTACGAGCGGGCCATCACCATGCTCCGCGACCTCGGCAACACCTACGAAACCCCGGGCGTGCTCGAATCCTCCGCCCAACCGCACCTCGCCCTCGGCGACCTCCACCAGACCCGGAAGATCTGGCGGGAAGCCTTGCGGCTGTTCCGGGAACAAGGCCGGCACGACGACGTCGACCGCGTGCAAGCCCGGCTCGACGACCTCTGATCACCCCATTCCGGGGAATTGCGCGCGAGGACATCCCGGTAGGCGGTCCGAGCCCGGGTTCCCCCGCCGGATACGCTGCCGCGGCCGGGCACGCGAACCGATGGGGGACAAGGCATGGACAGCATTTCGGGCACCGACAGAGTTCGCGTCCACGAACCTGTTCCGAACGTGCCGTCCGGGGCCGAACCGCTGTTCGCCGGGTTTGTCCAGAAATTGACCGGGCTGACCATTGTCCGCATGGGACTCAGCGGCGCGCTGGTCATGCTGGGCTTGCTGCTCGTGTTCACCGAAGGGTGGGGGAGCACGCTGCCCTACGTCTACTTCGGCGTCTTCGGCGGCATGCTGGCGATGTGGACTTACGTCCTGGTCCTCTACCGGCGCGTCCGAAGTCTCTTCGGGGAGCCGTACCACCGGCTCGACGTCGCTCCGGACGGGTTGCTCGCGAAGGGTTCGCGGCTGTCGGTGCGGCTGCCGGACGGGCGGTGGCTGCGGACCCGGCTGCCCGGCGGGCCGCGGGTGCAGCTGGCGGGCGAGCGACGGGTGTGGGTGCTCGGCACGGGCCGGCGGGTCTTCGTCCGCCCGCCGGGAGCGATGTGGCTGCGGTCCGGGCGGATCGAAGACGCACCCCTTCCCGGGGCGACGCTCGCCGAGCCCGTCTCCCGCCACCCGACGCCGCCGTCGCGTGACCCGGTGCTCGCCGCGCACCGGGCGTTCCAGGTCCGGCGGGCAGCCGTCACCGGGGTGACGTTCCTGGTGCTGGGCGCGGCGGGGCTCGCGCTCGCGTCGTCGATGGGGTCCGAACCCGCCGGCGCCGCGGACGCGGCCGGGGTGGGCGGCATCGCCGGGGGCAGCGCGGTCTTCGTCATGCTGGGGCTGTTGCTGGCCATCGGCAGCCTGCGGATGCGCCGTCCGATCACCGGGGACAGCTGGGTGGAACTGCGGGTCGCGCTCGACACGCCGTTCGTGCCGCGCGCTCGCACGGCGGTGCGGCTGACGGGCTGGGCGTTGTACCCGGACGGGCGGCAGACGCGGTTCCGGCTCGTCGCCGACATCTCGCTGGCCGCGAACGTCGCGGTGACCGGGCAGCTGTGGCTGCTGGGCTACCCGCCGCCGGGCAAACCGGCCAAAGCCGGTCTGCCGGGCTACCCCTGCCTGGGCAACTTCCGCCCCGCGTGAGCCGGGCGCCCGAGAATCCCATCGCGGCCGGCGCCGGGTGGACCGCCAGGATGGGCACCCTGGTCGGGTCTGCGCCCTGGGCGATTCACCAACCGGTGGGGTGACCCTCGACGGCATTCTGCACGCCGTCGGATGTGGCCGAACGGTCTACGGCGACTCCTAAGCAGCGGGGAAACCTCTGGCGGCGGCGAGCGCGATCCGGTGGTGGCTCCCGCCACGACCCGCCCAGGACCGGGTGCTACCGGCCGTCCTTGAGCCGGTATTCCGCGTTCACCAGCTCGAGGAGCTCGGCCACCGACGTGTCCGCGGACCGCCGGTCGAAGGTGATCTCGCCGTGCTGCAACAGGTTCACCCGGTCGCAGACCTCCGTCACCTGCCCGTAGTTGTGCGCGATGAGGATGATCGCGATGTCGCCGCGCTGCTTCAGCTCCTGCAGCAGGCGGAGGATCACCGCGCTTTCCTTGGCGCCCATCGCCGCGAGCGGCTCGTCGAGCAGCAGCAGCTTCGCCTCCGAGTACACCGAACGGGCCACCGCGATCGCCTGCCGCTGGCCGCCGGAGAGCATGCCCACTTCGGCCGTCACCGAGGGGATGTCGATCCCGATCGAGTCCAGGGCTTCCCGGGCGCGGCGCTTCATCTCCCGGCGCCGGAGAAAAGGCAGCGGCCGGTGGGTCAGTTCGCGGTTCAGGTGCAGGTTCAGGTACACCGGCAGGTCGTCGACCATCGCGAGGTCCTGGAACACCGTCTCGATGCCCAGCGACCTCGCGTGCACCACGGACTTCAGCGTCGCCGGCTCGCCCTCGAACAGGATGCGCCCGCCGTCCGGCTGGTGGTAACCGGTGAGGATCTTGATCAGCGTGGACTTGCCGGCGCCGTTGTCCCCGATCAGGCCGAGGATCTCGCCGCGGCGCACGTGCAGGTTGACGTCGGCGAGCGCGGTGACCGGGCCGAACTTCTTGCTGACGCCCTCGATCCGGATGACCTCGGCGCCCGGTTCCCCCGTCATGTCAGCTCCCGGGAGCCGAGCCGCTTGCGCACCACGATCAACGTCACGTTCAGCACCATCGCGAGCAGGATGGCGGCGCCGAGCACCACGTTGAACGCGTTCGCGCTGACCCCGTTGAGGTTGAAGCCGTCGAACACGATGCCGAGCAGCAGCGCGCCGAGGAACGCGCCCACCACCGTGCCGGACCCGCCCAGCAGCGCGGTCCCGCCGATCACCGCCGAGGCCACCGCGAAGAACATCGTGGTGAACCCGCCGTTGGTCGGGTCGTACGAGCCGACCCGGGTGCCCTGCAGGATCCCGGCGATCCCGGCCAGGGTGCTGGTGACCGCGAAGTTGACCACCTTCACCCGGTTGACCCCGATGCCGGACTCCGCGGCCCCGACCGGGTTCCCGCCGGTGGCTTGCGTGTGGATCCCGAACCGGGTCGCCGACAGCACCACCTGCATGACGAGGATCAGCCCGGCGGCCCACAGGAACTCGGTCCAGGGCGCCCCGCCGAAGACGTCGACCACCCAGCTGTCCTTCGGCGCGGCGACCGGACGGGCGTTCGAGATGATCAGCACCAAGCCCTGCAACAGGAACGCCATGCCCAGTGTCGTGATGAACGACGGGATGCCCAGCAGGGTCCGGATCAGCCCGTTCACCACCCCGACCACCGTGCTCACCACGACCGCGCCGAGCAGCGCGAGCCACAGCGGCCAGCCGTTGACGAACAGCTGCATGAGCATGAACGGGGCGAGGGTGAACACGAACCCGGCGGACAGGTCGATCTCCCCGCAGATCAGGAGCATCACCTGCCCGGCGGC
The DNA here is from genome assembly GCF_002904335.1 of Amycolatopsis sp. CA-126428. GTDB lineage: Bacteria > Actinomycetota > Actinomycetes > Mycobacteriales > Pseudonocardiaceae > Amycolatopsis. The sequence goes on from NZ_PPHF01000088.1 coordinate 14,102, forward strand.
GATGATCGCCCACGGCGCGACGTACTGGGCGATCGTCCGGTAGTTGTCGAGGGAGTTGAACGCGTCGCTGGTCGCCGTGAAGTAGCTCCCCGCGGCGATCGTGACCAGCAGGATGCTCAGTTCCTTGACGTGCATCGCGCCGAGCAGCATCGGCCTCAACGACATCGCCGCGCCTACCGGCTCAACGTGGTCGCCGGCGGCAACGGGATCGCACTCGGCATCGGGATGAGGTCCTTCTTCGTCCCGCCTTCGAACCGGCTGCCGGCCGAGGCGTAGGGGCCGACGTTCTCCTTGGTGACGAACGTGAGGCCGGTGTCGGTGACCGGCGGGGCCACCAGTGTGCCGGACAACCGGAACAAGTACAGGTACAGCACGGAAAGGAAGCCCTGGAGGTAGGGGGACTGGTCGATGGTGAAGTCGAGCGCGCCGTTCTTGACCCCGGTGACCGTGTCGTCGAGCAGGTCGAACCCGCCGCTGCCGATCTTGCCGGACAGCTTGCGGTCGGCGACCAGCTTCGCGCACGCGGCGGTGCTGCCGGCGTCGACCGCGTAGATGCCCTTCACCCCGGTGTTCCCGGTGTAGGCGGCGGTCATCGCGTTGAGCTCGCCGGCCTGCTCGGCCCCCGTGTTCACGGACTGGACCCGCACGCCGGGTGCGGCCTGCTTCAGTGCGTCCGTGATGCCGTCGAGCCGCGGCTGGACGTTGTTCCCGCCCGGCTGGGCGATGCCGACCAGGATGTCGCCGGAGGTGATCTTCTGCGCGATGCGTTGCCCCATCCGGAATCCGGACAGGTACAGGTCCTGGCCGACGTAGGTGAGCGGGTAGTTGCCGGCCGCGCTCGCGTTGTAGGCGATCACCGGAATGCCCTGGCCCAGTGCGCGCTTGGTGAGGTCGACGAAGGCGTTGTCGTCGGTCAGGGCGATCGCGATCCCGTCGGCCTTGCCGGTGATCGCGGTGTCCATGGCGCTGGCCATCTGGGCGACGTTGCCGTTTTCCGAGCCGGTCCACTGTGGTTCGGGCACCCCGAGCAACGCCGCGGCGTCGGCGAGCCCGGACCGGGTCGGGACGAAGAACGAGTTCGTGGTGACGTGGTTGACGAAGACGAACCGCCAGCTCGGCGTGCTGGGGAACGGTCCCGAACTGCCCCCGTTCTGGGCCTGCTGGACGCCGGTGCACGCCGCGAGCAGCGTGCTCGCGGCCATTGTCGCGCCCCCCGCGCCGAGGTACTTCAGTGCTCTTCTTCGTGAAGTTTCAGTAGTCAACGTGACCCCCACAATCGTCTCAGCGGCAGTGTTCCGGCTACGACGGGTCTCTCACGGTTCAGGTGTCGAGGACCTTAACAGACGTATGATGTCTCGACCAGGCTTAACCGGTTGCTGGCGAAGTTCTTGACAATTTCCTGACCAAATGTGGTCAGACATATGTTGTCTAGGGGTCGTCTAGTGATCACCGAGTCCGCTCGACGACTGACCCGGCAGTGGGGAATACTCGCTTTCCGGCCCGCTTCGGAAAGAATTCCGCGTTGCCGGCGCGGGGGGAAATCCGGTTTCCGGAATGGGTGGTTAGGTAGCGGCATGCGTGTGCTGGTTCTCGAGGAAGAACCGGAGCTCGGTGCGGAGATCGCCGGCGGCCTGCGGTCGGTAGGGTACGCCGCGGACCTGGTCCCGACCATCGTCAGCCGCTGACGCGCGCCGCGGTTCGGCCCGCGGGAACGCCACGCTCGCGGCGGCGGAGCGTCGGGGGACGCCCGCCGGAGGGCCGGCGGGCGTCCCCGCGCCCAGCGAACTCGCCGCCTGGGGAACGACGGGCCGCCGGCTCTGAGCCCAGGAGCGGTCAGCCCCGCTTCCGGGCATCGTCAGCGCTTGTGGGCGCCGATGTCGCAGGCCGCACCAGCGGGGAGAGGAGAGCCGTCGAGGTCGAAAGCGGGCGCGAGATCGGCCGAGCCGCTGTCGGCAGCGCCGCGTTTCGCATCTTCACGTCCGCTCCACTCCGTCCCGCCGGCTTGCCGGTGCGCCCGTTTCTAGCGGAGGTCACCGGGGACCGGTCCCCGGTCGAGGCCTACCGCCGGGTTCCCTGCGCGACAAAGCCGTCGAACAGCATCCGGAGGCCGACGACGAACTGCTCGTCCCAGTCGCGGGCAGCCTGGTCGCCGGCCAAGCTCGCGGTCAGCGGGAGCCGCGCGTCCGCCGCCGGGCGCCAGTCGGCCTCGGATCGGGCGGCGGACTGCTGTTCGAAGACGAGATAGCCGAACACGTAGCTGCCCCACGTGCGGTGGGCGTCGAGCGCTTCCCGCGCCCGGTCGGCGTTCTCGGTGCGCACCGGGCGGGAGAGGAGCTCCGGCAGCATCGCGGGACGGGCGCGCACTTCGTCGCGCAGCAGGTGGCTCAGCGCCATCAGGTCTTCGCGCCAGTTCCCGGTGGGCTCGGGCGGCTCCCGGTAGAGACTCGCGACGAGCTCGTCGAGCAACGCGTCCTTACTGGCGAAATAGTGGTGCGCGGCTGGTTCGGCCGGCCGGCCGGCACCGTCGCCCTGTGGCTGCTGACCGCGTACGCCGCCGTGTGCTGGGGGATGTGGTGCTGGAGCGTCCGTGGCAAGCGCCGGCTGTGGGTGCGGCTTCTGGACCGGCGGCACCTGACCGGAACCGAGCGGGTCCTGGAACTCGGCCCCGGCCGCGGCGCGGTGCTCGTCGAGGCGGCCCGCCGGGTCCCTCGCGGGCACGCGGTCGGCATCGACCTGTGGCGCACCCAGGACCAGACCGGCAACACGCCCGAGCGGCTGCTGGCGAACGCGGCCGCCGCCGGCGGCCGGATCGTCGTGCCGGACTACCGCGACACCGGCCACCACGCCGACCTCCTCCGAGCCGCGGGCGCCCGCCGTGTCGTCCACAGTGGACGCTCGTGGCGGCTGTACCCGCCGGTTCGCGTCGTGCACGTGAAGCGCCCTCAGGTGCGGCAGGGGATCGGCGGGCGGAGTACTTCTGCTGTCGGCGTAGCTGCTCAACCAGTGAGCCCCATGCCGGGGCTTCCCGGCATGGGGCTCACCGACAAACTCGAGCGCGACTTAGCGGCTCGGTGTCAACTCACGAATTTGATGGACTCATCGAGGAATTTCGCCTGGTACAGATCCGATTGCTGCCCGTGGGCGGTGAACAGGTCCGAGGTGTTCTTGTAATCGACGTTGGTGAACACCCTGACGTTGTGGCCCGTGCGGTTCTGCGCCGACCGGGCGTTCCGCCAGACGCAGAGGCCGTGGCCGGTCAGGGTTCCCCGGAACTCGTAGCAGGTCGGCTGGGTCGGACCGAGATTGGGAATGTCGGCGACGGCGAAGTCGGACACCGCCCCGCCGGATACGCCCGTCGGGTAGTAGAACAGGCAGAACTCCCCGTCGTCGCAGACGCCGTCCCGTGCCCCGGATGCGTGGGCCGTACCGGCCAAGGGGATCGCCAACCCGACCACGGCGCCGACGACCGCCACCATCCTGGCTGTCCTCGAGCCACCGGAGCGGCGCACCTTCGTGCTGCTTCCCATTTGGTCTCCCTCTCGTCAACACGTGTTTCCTGACGACGGGAGCCTCGCAGTGCTTGCTGCAGCCGCACTGCAGTCTTACGGAAAGTAGCTGGTCGGAGGTACCCTCCAGCCAGGGAGGGGGCGCCTGCATGCCCGATATACGGTTCGGTGTGCTCGGGCCGGTCGCCGGCTGGCGGGGGACGGACGCGGTCGAGATCGGTTCCGGCAAGTGCCTCCGGGTGCTCGGGATCCTGCTGCTGCACGCGAATCGCCGGGTGGAGCGCGAGGAGATCATCGAGGGCGTCTGGGGCGGGAATCCGCCGAGGAGCGCGGTCAACCTCGTCCAGAAGTACGTCGGCGACGTGCGCCGGTCGCTGGTGCCGGACGACGGCTCGCTGCGGACCGTGGGCACCGGGTACCTGCTGCGCGTGACTGCCGACCAGCTCGACAGCGCCCAGTTCACCTCCGGGGTCGTCCGGGCGCGGGAGAAGAAGAGCGATGGTGACCTGGCCGCGGCCAGGCAGCACCTCGCCGGCGCGATGGCGCTGTGGCGCGGACCTGCTTTCACCGGCCTCGACACCCCCGCGGCCGCCACCGAACGGGCTTGGCTGGAGGACTACCGCTCCGGCGCGCTGGAGGACCTCGCCGAGCTCGATCTGCTGCGCGGGGACCTCGCCGCGGCGATCCCCGCGCTGTCGCGGCTCGCGGCCGAGCACCCGTACCGCGAACGCGTGCGTGAGCTGCTGATGGTCGCGCTCTACCGCAGCGGCCGCCAAGGGGATGCCCTCGCCGTGTTCGACGAGATCCGGCGGCTGCTGGCCGATGAGCTCGGCGCCAGTCCCGGGCACGGTCTGCAACGCGTGCACGCCCGGATCCTGGGCGCCGACCCCGCGCTCGGCGCCACCCCTGTGCAGGAAATCCGGCCGAGCGCGCCGCCACCCGCGGCGCAGCGCAATTGCCTTCCCCGCGATCTCCCGTACTTCGCGGGGCGACACGACGAGCTCGCCCGGTTGACGGTGTCGGCGGACGATCGGGCCACTGTCCACACGGTGGACGGGATGGCGGGCGTCGGCAAGCCCATACCCGGAAAACCACACACTTTGACCCGTTCGGGCGAGGAACCAGGGTTCCTCCAGGTCAGAACGCCGACCTGCCCCCACTGTGGCCGGTGATCGGCGGCCTGTCTCGGCCAGGCGCTCGCGTTGGCCAATTCCGTCCTTGATCGTCAAAGTACCTCGTTTGTGCAGGTAGAAGCCCTTTTTGACACTTTCCGGGTAGGGTCCATGGCGCCCTGCCAGGGGGTTCCCTGGCGTTGACCCGGACAGAGCTGAAAGGGGCCAAAGGTGGCTCAAACCCATCCTGTGGTTCAAGCACGCCCAGAATCAGGACCCGGCGACCTCGGTGACGGTGCTGACGATCATGGACGCGTCCATCACACGGAACGCGCGCACGTCTTCTTAGACGCCGGCCCCCAGACGGTCCTCGGCAAGGCGCGCGAGGCCCGTCGCGCGGCGGAAGTGCCGGAGCCGAGGCACCCGTACCGTGTCGAACTCACGCTGGAAGACCCCAGCGTGAAGGTGGTGGCCGTTGTGGACGCCACCGACCGCGACACGGCGGTGCGGGACGGAAGCTTGCGTGCTGCGCATTTCATCGGCGCCGGGCACTGGATCACCCACTTCGACGTGAAGGCCCTAGACGAGCTGGACCAATTGCCCACGCCGAGGCAGGAGGATCAGCGGTGAGCGGCGGCGAATTCGGCGGCGCCGAGCATGTCGATGTCCTGGAGCGGCTACAGGTCAGTGTCTCCGCCCTCGCCGAGCTGAACTATCCGGGCGCGGAGTATGAGGAACTCGTCGACGACCTGAGCCTAGCGTGGGACGACTACAAGCAACGCCTCACCGATCGTGCCGGGACAGGTGGAGCAGCTGCGCGAGACGGGAAGCGACGGTTCGGCGAGAAGGTCGTCACGGCTGAGCAGCTGGAAGCGTGGGAGGTCACCGTCCCTTCAGGCTGGATGGTCACCAGGCGGCCGGACCGGATCGAGGGCGACAGGTCCCCGCTCCACTTCGATGAGGGGACCTACTCGGCGCACGACTACTTCGAATTCCTCCGCAAGCGGCTCTCGTTCGTCGTCGTGGTCGCCGAGGTCTTCAAGGACGGACGAAGCCTCGGATCGACCGAGGCCGGCGGCATCGTCTGGCGGCATCACGAACCGCTTGCCGACGTGGGATACGCCGACGTCGACGCCCTGCTGCCGGAGCCAGACTGGCAGGTGCTGGTCGGCGACGCCGTCGACGCCGCGAAGCGGACGGAGCGCCAGTGACCGCCGAGAAACCCGTCCTGTACGGGATGCGTGCGCAGATCCTTCGCAGCTCGATCAACCTCCGGCCGAATCCGGCGAACGTCATCAGCGGCGACCCCGCCGTCGAGGACGCCTACATCGTCGGGGACGGCGTCCCCCGCACCCATCCGGTTCCGCCGGACGCACCACTCGTGGTGCTCGCCGAGATCGCGGGTGTGTTCCGGGTGGCGCGCCCGGCGAGCAAACGCCGACCGGGCTGGTACGGCTACATGGCCAGCGGCGCGTACATCGTCCACAGAGGCTCGTTCGACGAGTGGTTGGCGTACTTCGGGCACGAGCTGCCCATTCCGCTGCACGACAAGGTGGAGCGGAGGCAGCCACGATGACGACCCTGCACAGCAACGTGACGGTCGACAACCACGCGGAGGTGCTCGCCATCACCGAGGCCGAGCTGAAGGCGGCCGAGGAGGTACACGACCGGCTGAAGGCGGCGTTCGAGGGGCGGACCGCCCCTCGCTCGGAGGCGGAGACCGATCCAGCCATTGTGTCCGGTATTCGTCGGCGCACAACTCCCACGCAGGCCAAGCGCGCTGACGCCAAGTTCGACTTGGACATCAAGGCGTACAACGCTTACCAGGCCGCCGAGCGGCGACACCAGATGCTGCGGACAAGGGTGGAGCGCCTGCGCGAGTCGGCACCGGTGCCTTACACCGAGGAAGAGCTGCGCACGGCGAACGCTGTACGTACGGACGACGGCTGGTTCAGGCTGATCAAGGTCAACCGCGTCACGGTCGCCGTCGATGCGGGATTCCCGTGGCCCCACCCGGTCAAGCGGGAACGGGTGCTGGAAGTCCGCAGGACGGAGGCCGCCGGATGACCGAGGAACAGGACCCTGTGTTCGAGGCCGGCCGCGAGGCGTACCGGGCGGGACTGCCGAACGCGCCTGCGCTGAGCGAGGTCGTGATGGACACGATCGGGGACATGCCTGTCGGCACCGGCGCGGCCGCAATCATGGGCCGGTTCCAGGACGGGTGGCGTGACGCCTACCTGTCCGCGAACGGCGTCGTCCACTTCGGCTCGCCGTCGAACTCCGGCCGTCCGGCGTGCATGAGCAGGTCGGCGACCCCGCAGTTGACCGACGATCCCCGGGCGGTGACGTGCGAGGCGTGCCACGACACCGAGGACTGGCTGTCGTACGCGGACATGGCCGACTTCGCCGCCAGCCTGCCGGAGCCCGAACCGGGCGCGGACCGCTTCGAGATCCTGCGGGAGATCAGGGACAAGTTCGTCGCCCGCAAGGTGGATGGCGTGCCCGTCGACCCGCAGACCGCGAACGCGATCCTGACCGTCTACGACTCGGACGCGGCGAAGGCCAAACCCGAGTTCCGGACGAAGTTCGCGGCGTTGCCGATACTGGAGATGGCCGCAACGTCCTGGCGGCTGGTGTCTCGCCGACGGTAGCGGCGAACACCCGGCCGGTCCGTCATCGGGAATCCCACGTCGCAGTTTCGAATCCGGAATAGGTGCATAGAGCGCGCCCGTTTGCGCCTCCCGCGGGAGGTCAAGCGGGCGCGCTTTTGCCATTTTGACATTTTGTATTATTGGCATAATAGCCTGCGCATGTCATTGCGTCTTAATGTTAAAGACTGGTGTAACCACCGGCGTAAAGACCGGTGTAACCACTGGCGTCACCGGCGTTTCGCCGCCGGTGTAACCGCTGGTTAAAGCGATGTTGATCACTGAGACGGAGTATCTCGGTAGGCGGAAGTACTCCGTTCGTGTCCATGGACAGCCGTTAACCTAAAGTGGACAGCGTCACATTGTTGCGACAGGTTGACGAACTGCGATCCGCGTGATTACGGTAGCGTCGCAGTCCCCGAGAAAAACGTGATCCACGCGCACCACGCAGACGCCCATCCCTGCCGACCGCTGCGCCACGAGTGAGATGAAGGGCCACTCCGTATGACGGTCTCCGTGCGTGTGCGCGACCTGCCGGCGTTGGCCGAGCAGGTGCAGGCAGCGGGCAGCCAGCGATGGCTGGCCAGGCAGATCGGGATCAGCCCGACCGCGATCAACCTCCTGATGCAGGGCAAGCGGACGACAGTTCGCGTGGACACCGCCGCCGGGATCGAAGACGCCCTCGGCGTGTCCCGGGGCAGTCTGTTCGTCTTCACCGACCTCGATCTCGTCGGCCCCTACGCCCGCGACGGGGCGGACGCCGCATGAGCGCCGTCCTGGATCGCGAGTGGACACAGCAGTACCTCGCCAAGCACGGAATCCGGCCAACCGGCGAGCACCTGGCGTGCATCGAAGCCGCGCTGGCCGCCGCGCCGCCGCTGACCGACGACGCGATCGCCCGCACGACGGCCGTGATCCGGCCGCTCCCGAAACCACCGCCCGCCGGGACCCCGAGCACGCGGACCCGCGCCGGACGTCCGCGTCCCCGGCGAGCGGAACGCGCGGTCTGAGGCCCGACCGCGCCGGTGCGCCCGCCCGCGTCTGGACGCCCCCAGCTCCGGCGGGCGGGCGCACCACTCCACCTTCCTGCTGAAAGGCGACCAATTATGGCTGAACGCCCCGCGCACGCCAAGACCGTACGCGCCGTACTGGTCGAGGCCCCGCTGTGGCTGGTGTGGCGGCTGAGCTACTGGCTCGAGCGCGGGTGGCGCGGCCTGGTCGGCGCCGCGCCCGGCGCGCGAGCCCGCCACCGCCGCCGCGACCCCGGCGAGCCCGGCGAAGACCCCGGCGATCCGCAGGAGCCCGACCCCGACCGGGCTCCTCCCACCGCCGGGTAGGTCGCTCCGGTCCCCACCGGCCGCCACGATTCCCGCGCCGTCTCGGAGAAACTAGTGAACCCCGATGAACCCCGCCTGGAGCCGCGACCGCGGCCACCGGCCCCGGACGACGATGCGCGCAGCGTCAGCCTCGACGCGCACACCGAGCTGCTGGCCCGCTGGCGCCGCGCCAGCTCGGCCGCAGGCCGGGCACGCGCCGACGTCGATCGCGTTGAAGCCGAACTCCTCGCCGTACTCGGCGATGCCGAGATCGGCACCGTCGACGGCCTGCCGGCCGTAGTGCGCGAGATCGAGGAACGGCCCGGTGTCGACATTCCCCGGCTGCGCCGAGACCACCCCGACCTCTGGGCGAAGTACAAGGTCACCCGCCGCCGCCCGCACCTGAAGTTCCCCCGCAAGCGAAGGACCACCTGATGCACAGCCTGCGCATCGTCGCCCTGCTCCTGCTGTTCCGCCTGTTCCTGCTCGACCTCGGCAACGCCCACGACGGCTGGAGCTGGATCGCCGTCATCGCCGACGTCGTGCTCGGCCTGATCATCTGGGGCGAGCGGGAACCAGCGCCCCGGACCGGACAGGACGTCCGCCGATGACCGCCACCGAAGTTGACGGCGTCGCGGTCGTCTCCGACGAACCCCGCGAAGCCCCGTTCCGCGACAACGGCGGCAACACGATCTACCAGCCGCAGACCCGCGTGCTCACCCTCGCCAACGGGACAGTCGTCTACGGCTGCCAGCACTGCGACTACACCTCGCCGAACCCGAACTCGATCCGCCCGCACCTGGGCAAGCACACCGGACGCACCCGCAAGAGCACCGCCACCCCGAGCGCCAGGGACTCGCTGAACCTGCCGCTGGCCGAGCTGATGGCCCGGCTGGACACCCTCACCGCCGTCACCGAGGACCGCGACGCCTGGCGGACGCGCGCGCTGAAGGCGGAGAAAAAGCTCCGGCAGGCCCGCAACGCACTGGTGGTGATCAAGTGAGCGATGACACCTCGGTCAAGCTGTCGTCCGCCCTGCCCGGCGGCGACCGCAACGGGCTGCCGTCGATCGCCGCGTCGCTGATCGAGCAACCCGGCGAGATCCACGCCGCCGTGGTGCTGCTGCGGGCTCGGGAGATCCGCACCAACGCCCGGACCGGCGCGGCCGTGGCCACGGCCGAGTTGGTGGCCATCGAGCCGTGCCCCACCTCGTCCCCGGATACCGGGACCCTGCACCGGCTGCTGCGCGAGCACTACGGCCGCCGCACCGGGAACGTCGAACTGCCCCTCGACCAGGACACCGTGGACGACGTCGACGCCGAGGAGCAGGACCCGGCGGAGCTGTGGCCGCATCCCGGCCCCGAGTTCGACCAGGACGTGGACGACCCGTGGTGAGCGAGTACACCCCGCCGATCCGGCGGAAGAACCACGGCAAGGGCCACTCCTACGTGGACGCCCACGGCGTGAAGGTCCCGGGCGTCACGACGATCCTGTCCGACGGCGTGCCCAAGCCCGCCTTGATGAACTGGGCTGCACGCACGACCGCGGAATACGCCATCGACCACTGGGACGATTTGGCCGCGCTGCCGACCTCGGCCCGGCTGAAAGAGCTGAACGGGGCGCGCTTCACCGACCGCGACGCGGCCGCGCGGCGCGGGACCGAGGTACACGGCCTCGCCGAACGCGTGGTGGACGGCGAGGAAGTCGAGGTGCCCGAAGCGCTGGCCGGGCACGTCGATGCCTACGTGGACCTGTGCGATCGGTTCCGGCTCGAACCGGTGCTGGTCGAGTTCGTCGTGGTGTCGCACGCCTACGGCTGGGCCGGGACCTGTGACCTGGTCGCGGACTTCCCGACGCTGGGCGCCCGGCTGCTCTGCGACATCAAGACTTCCCGGTCCGGCGTGTTCGGCGAAACCGCCTGGCAGCTCGCGGGATACCGCTACGCCGATGCCTACCTCGACAAGGCCGGCCACGAGCAGCCCATGATCGAAGTCGACGGCTGCGCCGTGATCCACGTGCGCGCCGACGGCGCCGACCTCTACCCGATGACCGCCGGGCCGGACCAGCTACGGGAGTTCCGCTACATCCAGCAGGTCGCCCGCGCCTGCGCGAACGCCCGCGACTACGTCGGGGAGGTGATCGTCCCGCCGCCCCTGCCGCTGGCCGGGTAACCGGCCGCCGCCAACCCCTCGCGCACCACGCAGAAGCCCATCGCCTGCCGGTCGCTGCGCACCACAGCAGACCGAGGACCAGATGACCGATCTTCAGCGCTACGACCCACCGAACCAGGTTTCCCGGCCACCGCAGGAACTTCCGCCCCCGACCACGCTGGATCAGTGGGTTCTCGTCGTGCGCGACGTGTCCCGATTGGCCAGCCAGATCGCCGACACCCCGTTCGTCCCGGAATCGATGCGCGGCAACCCGGCCGCCGTCACCGCCGCGATCCTCACCGGCCGCGAAATGGGCCTCGGCCCGATGACCAGCCTCCAGCACATCCACGTGGTCAAGGGCAAGCCCGGCAAGTCCGCCGAGATCATGCGCGCGATGGTCCTGGCGGCGGGGCACCACATCCGCGACGTCGAGGTCACCGACACCCGCGCCGTCCTGGAAGGCCGCCGCCGCGACGAAGAGACCTGGACCCGTGTGCAGTTCACGGCCGATCAGGCCAAGCGGGCACGCATCGACCTCGGCGGCTACCCCGAGGACAAGCTGTACGCGCGCGCGACGACCCGGCTGTGCCGCCGGAAGTTCGCTGACGTCGTGGGCGGCATTGCGGCGACCGTCGACGAGCTGGAAGACGGCGAAATTCCCGACACCCCCGGGGCCGCCCAGACCGGTTCACCGGCCCCCGCCGCGCCCGAGGCCGCCCCGGCCCCGAAACGCACCGCACAGCGCCGTACAGGGCCGAAAAAGGCCGCCCCCAAGGCCGCCTCCGCCACGCCTGAACCACCGCCGGCGGACGCCCCGGCCGATCCCGGCCCGGCCGCGCCGCCGCCGTCGCTGCCCGGTGACGACGAGCACGACACCGAACCCGCCGACGCCGCACCGGCCACAGCGGACACCGCCGAGCCAGTCACCGGTGAGCAGATGGAGAAGCTGCACGCCCAGCTCGGCGACCTCGACGTCTCCGACCGTGGCGACAAGCTTTCGACCGTCGGCCTGCTCGTGCAGCGGACGCTCACCTCATCCCTCGACCTGACGAAGCTGGAGGCATCACAGGCGATCGACATCCTGGCCCGGGTCCTCGACAGCGACGACCCGCAGGCGACGCTGGACGCGGTTCTCGGCGAACTGGGCTGACCCGCCATGACGTGGTTCAAAGTGGACGACAAGTTTCACTCGCACAACAAGATTCGCAAGGTACTCGCGGACGAACCCGCCGCTCTGGCCCTGTGGGTAGTCGCTGGCTCGTGGTCGTCGGACAACACCACTGACGGTGTGATCCCAGACCACCAGCTCCCGTGGCTGTTCCCGGTGGGGGCAGACGAGCTGGCTCGGAAGCTGGTCGCCGCGCGTCTCTGGAGGCGAGTGCGCGGAGGCTACGAGTTCCACGAATGGCACGCCGACGCCGACGGCACGAAGCGCAACCCCAGCCGCGAAGAAGTGGAGAACGAGCGGCGCAAGAAGGCCGAGGCCGGGCGTAAAGGCGGCCTGGCCAGCGGAAAGACCCGAAGCAAGCAGCAAGCACGTGCTTCAGCATCCGCTTCAGCAGACGGTGAAGCACCTGCTGAGCGAGTCGTTGAACCCCCGACCCGACCCGACCGGGAGCCCTTACAGGGCTCCCCGGGAGGGCGGGGCACCGCGCGAGCGCGCGAGCCGCGCCGCCCCCTGCCCTCCCCGCCGTGGTCGTCCACTCCGGCTCGCGCGTCCCCGCCGCCCGTCGCGCGGTGCGTCGAGCACGAGCACGACGACAACCCGCCCCGGTGCGGGGCGTGCGAACGCGCCCGCCAGGCCGCCGAACAGGACGCCTACGAGACACGCGTCGACGCCCGGCACGCCGAATTGCGCGCCAAGACCGGCGACCGCCGCCGCGCGGTCGAGAACTGCCCGCTGTGCGACGAGCAGGGCTACCGGGGCTCGGCCCTGTGCAACCACGACCCCGGTGCCGAAGCACGTGCTTCACGCGGCCGTCGGCTCGTCGCCGAGGTCATGGGCTGGTCCGCCCCCGAGCAGGACCAGCCGTGAACGCCGCCGACCTCGCGCCCTGGCGCGCACGATGCCCGCTCTGCGGCGCGCCCGTGCTGTGGGCCGAGACCACCGCGGGCAAGCCGCTGCCGGTCAACCCGACGCCCGCGCCGGAGCGCGGAAACGTCGCGCTGTCCGTCCACGGCGGACAGCTCATCGCCGGAGTGCTGCGCCGCAACCAGGCCGCCGGTGCCCGCGACCACGGCCGCCCGCTCTACACCGCCCACGCCCCCGACTGCGTGCCGCCCCGGCACGGAAGGACCCGACGATGACCACCGCCAACCCCGATCTTCCCTGCCCCCACGAAGGCTTCGACGTCCTCGTGGAGGTCACCCGGCTCACCGCCCACGACGGCGGCCCCGTCACCGGGTTCTCGGCGTCCATCACGGCCGCCTGCGCCCAGTGCGGCGAGAAGTTCCGGTGGATCGGCGTCCCCGCCGGCCTGCTGGCCAACCGGCCGTGCTGCTCGGTCGACGAGACCGAACTGCGCGCACCGCTGCGCCCTGCCAGCTCCGACCCCGATTTCGGCCTGGGCATCCCGGGCTTCGCGATCCGGGCAGTGCGGTGAACGGCCCGGAGCACTACGCCCGCGCCGAAGAGTGCTTCGCCGAATCCGACCGGATCGGACCGTCCCACGAGGACGCCGGGCTCTGGCTCGACCTCGGCATCGGCCACGCCCTGCTCGCCATCGCCGCCGCGCTCACGCCGCCGACCGAACCCACCCCGGCCGAGAAGGCCGCCTTCACCGAATGGGGACCAGCATGACCGTCATGCCCGCCGGGCACGGCCCCGTCGCCCCGCACCGCAACACCGAACTCGACGACGAAATCGAGCAGATCCTGCTGACCCGAGCTGACGGTTTCGCCGCGCTGGAGCTGCGAAACCGCATCTGCGACGCCATCGCCGCACGGGGCTTCGACGTCTACGCCCGGCCGCTGCCGCACCACCGGAGCGTGCGCTCATGACCAGCCTCGACCGGCAGACCCGCGCCGACATCGGCCGCGCCAGCAACCGGCGCGGCAAAACTGCCGAACAGGCCGTCGCGCGCTGGCTGCGCGAACACGGCTGGCCCGACGCGCAGCGCACCGTCCGGACCGGATGGCGCGTCGGCGACCGCCAGTCCCGCGACCGGGGCGACATCGACGGCACACCCCGGATCGCCTGGCAGGTCAAGACCTCCTCCAGCGACTTCACCGACAACCAGGTCGGCAAGGTGCTCGCCGCCGCCGCGGACCAGGCCGTCGCCAGTGGAGCCGACTACGGCATCGCCGTCGAACGCCGGGCGGGGAAGAGCGACCCCGGGCACTGGCTCGCCTGGCTGACCGCAGGCGACCTGCACGCGATCATCGAAACCGCGCGCGATCCTGACGTGCTCGCGGTCGCCGAACCCCGCCTCGAGGTGCCCGTCCGGCTGCTGCTGTGCGACCTCGCGCCGCTGCTGCACGCCGCCGGATACGGGAGCCAGCCGTGACTCAGCTGGCCATCGGCTCGCGTCGCGCGCGCAGCTCCCGCGCGACCGCGTCCACCTGGGCCGGACTGAACTGCCGCAGCTCGACCGACAGCACCTCGGCGCGCCAGGCACGCAACAACACCTCCAGGCGCTGGCGCGCCCGCCGATTCCGCATTACGGACACGGCCCTCACCT
>NZ_PPHF01000089.1 GCF_002904335.1 Amycolatopsis sp. CA-126428
CCACGCGGTGAAGGTGCCGCCGGCGTTGACGTAGCCGAGCCGGCCGGTGCTGAGGTTGACGCCGAGCACGTACAGGTAGACGGCGTCGCCGTGGCCGGTGTTGTTGGTGATGGACAACGGCAGGAGCGCGGGGCCGGAGGCGGCGGCAGGGGTGGCGCCGCCCCACACGGCCGTCGCCGCGACCGCCGCGAGCGCGGCGATGATCGCAGTCAGCTTTCTTCGAGTTCGCATCGGCGACTCCTTTGTCCGGGGTGGGGTGACTCCGATCGGATTCTCGAAGACGGGACGCGACAACGTTGTCAGCACGCGCAATCGTGTTGGGCGCGGACACCTCGGAACTATGGAGCGGTCTGTACCTGGTCGCACGAGCCGACGTTCGAGGAAGCAGTACCTCACGGTAGGCCTGTCCCACTCACCAGGTCAATGGTCTAGACGAATACGGTGTAGGCGCCGGCACTCGCCTGCTCCGCGCTGTGGGCGAAGCTCGACGTCGCGGCACTGTCCACCCCGGCGACGGTCGGCAGGATGGGGATGTCGGCCAGCGCGTTGCAGCCCGGTACTGGACAAGATAGCTTCCAACATGGAGTACTACCTCAAAGACCTTGAGCGGAAGGCAGGCCCGGACACCGTTGAGCCGAGGTCATGACCGGGCATGTGACGCAAGGTCCGCACCTCCTGCATGGCCGAGCCGCAGGCGGGGTGTAGCGGCGTTACGGTCAGGTGATCGTGGCCGGGTCAGCGAGTTTCGCCTCTAGGTCGGCGACGCGGCGGTCCTGGAAGCGCAGGTTCGATCGCGCGGCCGCCAGCCGTTCCTCCAGGGTGCGGTTGTCAGCGGTGAGTTGCCGGACGCGTTGTTTGAGGGTGGTGATCCGCTGGATGGCTTCCTCGGTCCATTCGGCTTGCAGGTCGCGGATCTGGCCGAGGAGTTCGTCGATGCGGGTTCGCTGGTTGAGGATCTCGGTGTTGGCGGCTTTGAGGGCGTCCTCGGCGTTGAGCGCCCGCTCCCGCCAGGTCGCCTCTCGCTCATCGTCCAGATCAGCCAGCGCTTGGCCGCGGCGCTGGTCGGCGTTCGCGACGGCCGTGGCGACCGCGTTGCGTGCCTCGGGGTTTTCGTAGAGGAACGTCCGCGAGACAGCGGCCCGACGACTCACGGTAGCGACGGTGACCGGGAGCTTTTCCCGACTTAGCAGCGAAATCGCATCATGGACGCGCTCGAGAGCGGCATGCGTGCTGCGGCGGCGGGCAGCCTGCGCGGCGGCCGTGCGAGGTTCGGCAACGGTCGGGATGGTCATGCGGTGGCTTCTCCAGAGTCCTCGGTGGTGCTGTCAGCCTCGCCGTCGGCTGCGATGGCGAGATCGGTGGCGCGGAAGGCCGTGGTCCAGACGCGGTGGAAGTAGCCCTGGGGCTTGCGCAGGTCCAACGCGAGCGCTTGGCCGAGCAGGCCGAGCCCAGCGAGGGCCTTCTCCAGGCCGTCGATCGCTTTGGCGGTGGGCTCGAAGTAGGCGTGCAGGTAGTCGGCGGTCGCGTCGTCCGGGGCTCCTTCCGCAAGCTGCCGCCATTGCTCGCGCTTTCGACGCCAGTAAAGGAGATCCGCGCCGGACAGGACGAACTTGTCGCAGGAATGGCAGTTGAGGTTCCAGGGACAATTGCCGCCGTCGACAACGGGTTGGAAGGTGCAGAACCCGCCCTCGGCCGGGGTGCTGCGCCGCGACAGGTCGATAGCCAGGGCCTGGGCCTGCTCGCGGGTGAGTGGAGTAGCCGCCTCACCGGTGAGGAGTTCTCCGGGATTGGTGGTGCCGGGGCCGGCCACCCAGACCCGCTGCAGAACACCTTCCAGGTCAGACTGGGCGAGATGGATGTAGCGCTCCGCCATTTTCTCGGAGATGTGGCCGAGGTAACGGCGGACGTGAGTCAGGGTGGCACCGGCGCGCAGCAGGCTGGTGGCCAGGGAGTGGCGGGCCTGGTGGGGCACTTGGCGGCCGACGTCGAGGCCGTCGATCCAGTACGTTCTCCCGCCCGAGGGTCGCCAAGATATCAAGAACGGCCGTCGCGTCGTTCGGAATACGCAAACGGCAGTGTCGCCATGTCCGTGATCGGCTGAACTTGCCAGTATGCACACAGCTCCGCCTGTCCCAGCGGGGTTCGGGTTCCCTCTCGGAATGGCGCTTGGCGTGACCGCCACGGTGCTGTCCGTTGCCGCAGGTGCCCCGAGCGTTCCGATCATCTCGCTCGTCGCGATGGTCGCAGTGGTCGACGCCACTGCCATGGTCACGACCGTTCGGGCCACCTTGGCGACCGCTACCGTGTGCTGGGCGCTCCACGTCGGCTTCGTCCTAGGCAGGCACGGCGAGCTGGCCTTCACGCCCCAAGCCGGTCGTGCCGCGGTGGTGCTGGGGCTGTGCGCCCTCACCGCACTGGGGTTCGCCTCCACTCTGCGCGCGGCCCGCGTTCCGCTGCGCGAACGCGAGCACGACGCCGGCCGACCGGCCATTCCCCTTCCCCGACAGGGCGATCCGGTACCAGACGCGAGCAGGTGAGCTCGTGCCGACCACGGCGCGCCGGTCGTGGATGGCACCACGACCGAACCGTTGGGCAGCCTCCAGAGATCAGGACCGGCGCTGCGTGGTGACGCCGCGGCGGAGGTCGCCCGGCAGCGGGCGGACGCGCTGCAGGTCGCGGCGTGCGGTGGAGCGCAGCTGCCACGGCACGCTGGTCACCATCACCCCGGGCTCGAACAGCAGCCGGCCCTTGAGCCGCAGCGAGCTCTGGTTGTGGAGGGCGTTCTCCCACCAGCGACCGACGACGTACTCGGGAATGTAGATGCAGACCACGTCGCGGGGACGGTCGTGCCGGAGGTTCTTGACGTACTGCACGACCGGCCGGGTGATTTCGCGATAGGGGGATTCGATCACCTTCAGCGGGATCTTCATCGCACGCCGCTCCCACTGGCGCTGCAGCTCGCGGGTGTCGGCGTCGTCGACGTTGACGGTGATGGCGCTCAGCGTGTCGGGCCGGGTGGCGCGGGCGAACGCGATCGCGCGCTGGCTCGGCTTGTGCAATGTGGACACGAGCACGATCGCGTGGACGCGGCTGGGGAGCAGTTCGAACTCGTCGTCCGGCTGGAGTTCTTCGCGGACGTGGGTGTAGTGCCGGTGGATCGCGCGCATCAACAGGTACAGCGCGGGGATGGTGATGACGACCAAGTAGGCGCCGTGGGTGAACTTGGTGATCAGGACGACGACGAGGACGATGGCGGTCAGGAGCGCGCCGACGGCGTTGATCAGTCGCGATCGCTGGGCCGCCCGGCGTTCGCGGGCGTCGGCGGTGTCGGCGAGTACCCGGTTCCAGTGTCGAACCATCCCGGCCTGGCACAGCGTGAACGAGGTGAACACGCCGAGGATGTAGAGCTGGATGAGCCGGGTGGTGGAGCCGTCGAAGGCGAAGATCAGGATTCCGGCCACGAGGGACAGAGCGATGATGCCGTTGGAGAAGGCAAGCCGGTCGCCGCGGGTGTGCAGCTGGCGGGGCAGGTAGCGGTCCTGGGCGAGGATCGAGGTCAGCAGCGGGAAGCCGTTGAACGCGGTGTTCGCGGCCAGGATGAGGATCAGCGCGGTCGCCGCCTGCAAGATGTAGAACAGCACCGCGTGGTCGCCGCCGAAGACGGCCGCGGCGATCTGGCTGATGACGGTGCGCTGGGGGTCGGCGGTGCAGTCGCCGCGGAAGCCGGTCAGGTCGCAGGTGTTCTCGGCGATGTGCACCTTGGTGATCAGCGCCAGCGCGGTGATGCCGCCGAACATCACGACGGCGGTGGCGCCCATGGCGGTCATGGTGCGGGCGGCGTTGAGTGCTTTGGGTTTGCGGAAGGCCGGGACGCCGTTGGAGATGGCTTCGACGCCGGTGAGCGCGGTGCAGCCGGAGGAGAACGACCGCAGCAGCAGGAACACCAACGCGAAGCCGGTCAGGCCGGCCTGTTCGGGCCGGACGGCGTAGCCGGCGCTTTCGGAGACCGGGGGGTGTCCGGTGGCAACGCGCAAGAAGCCGACCACGATCATCAGCATCACCGTGGCGATGAACAGGTACGTCGGCGCGGCGAAGGCGCGGCCGGATTCGCGGATGCCGCGCAGGTTCATCGCCATCAGCAGGACGATGAACACGATGTCGAGCAGGATGCGCTGGTCGTTGAGTTCGGGCACGGCCGAGATGATGTTGTCGACGCCCGAGGCGACCGAGACGGCGACGGTCATGATGTAGTCGACCATCAGCGCCCCGGCGACGACGAGTCCGGCGTGGGACCCGAGGTTGCGGGAAGCGACTTCGTAGGAGCCGCCGCCGCTGGGGTAGGCCTTCACGACCTGCCGGTAGGAGATCACCACCACGGTGAGCAGCACGGCCACGCCCAGGCCGACCCACGGGGCGAGTGTGAAGTAGGCGAGGCCGCCGATCGAGAGGATGAGCAGGATCTCCTGCGTCGCGTAGGCGACCGAGGAGAGGGGATCGCTGGCGAAGATGGGCAGCGCGAGCCACTTCGGCAGCAGGGTCTCGCCGAGGGTGTCGCTGCGGAACGGCCGGCCGAGGACCAGCCGCTTCAGCCATGAGGTAGGTGCCGGCACGTACCGCAGCGTGCCTGCCGTCGCCCGCGACCGGCGTAGGGAAAACATCAAGATATGCGCATCGGCGTAGGGAAACCGTAAGTGTCTCCGGGGACCTCGTCAGATTCCCGTCAACGACGCTGGTCTTCGCCGGGCGGCTGCCTACGGTTCCGGCACGTCGTCTCTGGGGAGCTGCCATGGCCGAATCCGGTCTCGTGCGCGTGATCTGCTGCCCCGGTGCAGTGGAGCTGCTCGACGAGCTCGCGTCCGGCGCTCGCACCGTCGTCGCGCTGCGCCGGGCGGTCCCGCGGCGTGTCCTCGCCTCCGCGTTGCGGGCGCTGGCGGCGGAAGGCGCGATCCGGCGCTCGGCGGTGGGTACCTGGGACGGCAGGCCGGGCGGTGAGGTGCTGTTCTCCCTCACCGCCGCCGGCTACCGGCTTGTTGGCGAATTGTCCGATTTGGACCTCTGGGTCGAAGTGTACGAGCGCTACCTCAACGGCTGACCGGGCCCGGGTCGAACAGGGCCTGGGCGGAGTGGATGCACTCGAGGATGTCCCGGGCCAGCTGGGCCGCGGGGCGGGTGCTGACGGTGTCGGCCAGCTGCAGGTCGCGGACCTGGCCGTCGAGGGTCACGACGACCGAGATCGCGCCGTCGTGACTGCTGTGGCTGACCTGGACGTTGGCCTGCCGGGGAAGGGACGTGCGGAGCTCGGGGTCTGCTGCCAAGAGAACTCCCGGGATGAGATCCGGATCGGGCTGAAGACGTGATCGTTCAAGGGTGGCCTCGAATTCCCGGCGATGCGAGCCGTTCACCCCGTCGACGCCGAGTTGTGACCAAGTCCGGAATGGGCGTTCGGGGACTCCGTCAAGAACGCGTCAACGCGCCGTGCGGAGGCATCAAGACTCCGTCAGGTGACATCCGAACGGGAGCTCCGGCAGGCACGCTTCCGCCAGTCCGGTCACCATTCGGTCGACCTCGGATTGTCGTGCGTGAGAAAGGAGCAGTGCCATGGCCGATCTGGCCTATGTGCTGCTGGCGATCGTCGTGTTCGCCGTGCTGGCCTTGACCCTGCGTGGATTGGAGCGGTTGTGAGCGGCACCGGCGTGGTCGCCAACGTCGTCGGCGGCGTCCTGGCGTTGGCCCTGATCGTCTACCTGTTCATCGCGTTGATCAAACCGGAGAAGTTCTGATGTCCTCGACGTGGGCCGGCCTGGGGCAGGTCGGTCTCCTGCTGCTCGCGCTGGCGCTGGTGTACCGGCCGCTGGGCGACTACCTGCACCGGGTGTTCACCAGCACGAAGCACTGGCGGCTGGAGAAGGCCGTCTACAAGATCGTGCGCGCGGACCCGGAGTCCGAGCAGCACTGGAAGACCTACGCCTCCGGCGTGCTGGGATTCTCGTTCGTCTCGGTGCTGTTCCTCTACCTGCTGCAACGCATCCAGCCGCTGCTGCCACTGAATTTCGGCCGTGAGGTCAGCCCCGGGATCGCGTTCAACACCGCGGTCAGCTTCGTGACCAACACGAACTGGCAGTCCTACATCCCCGAGGGTGTCATGGGTCACGTGGTCCAGATGGCCGGGCTGACGGTGCAGAACTTCGTCTCTGCCGGCGTCGGGCTGGCCGTGGCGATCGCGCTGACCCGCGCGTTCACGCGGTCGAAGAGCGACCGGCTCGGCAACTTCTGGGTCGACCTGACCCGTGGCACGGTCCGCGTGCTGCTGCCGCTCTCGTTCGTCTTCGCGATCGTCCTGGTCGCCCTCGGCGTGGTGCAGAGCCTGAAGTCCGGTGTCTCCGTGCTCAACCCCGACGGCTCCGGCAGCACCATCGCCCTCGCCCCGGCGGCGAGCCAGGAAGCCATCAAGGAGCTCGGCACCAACGGTGGCGGCATCTTCAACGCCAACTCCGCGCACCCGTTCGAGAACCCGAACTCGTGGTCGAACCTGATCGAGATCTTCCTGCTGCTGGTGATCCCGGTCAGCCTGACCCGCACCTTCGGCAAGCTGGTCGGCAACACCAAGCAGGGCTACGTCCTGCTCAGCGTCATGGGCGTGCTGTGGGCCGGGATGCTCACGGTGATCTGGTGGGGCGAGACCCACGCCAACGGCGCGGCCGCGAGGCTGGCCGGCGCGGCCATGGAAGGCAAGGAAACCCGGTTCGGGCTCGCCGCGTCGGCGTTGTTCGCCGACTCGACCACCGGCACCTCGACCGGCGCGGTCAACTCCATGCACGACAGCTTCACCGGCCTCGGCGGGTTCGGGACGCTGCTGAACATGATGTTCGGCGAGCTGTCGCCCGGCGGTGTCGGCACCGGCCTCTACAGCATCCTGGTGATGGCGATCATCGCGATGTTCCTCGCCGGGCTGATGGTCGGCCGGACGCCGGAGTACCTGGGCAAGAAGCTCGGCAAGCGGGAAGTCACCTGCTCGGCCATCGCGATCCTCGCGATGCCCACGGTGCTGCTCATCGGCGCCGGCGCGGCCCTGCTGATCCCGGGCAACACCGACGCGTTCAACAACCCCGGCGCGCACGGCTTCTCCGAGCTGCTCTACGCCTATACCTCGGCCAGTAACAACAACGGCAGCGCGTTCGCCGGCATCACCGTCACCAACGACTGGTACCAGGCGACCCTCGGCGTCTGCATGGCGCTCGGCCGGTTCGTCCCCATCCTGGCCGTGCTCTGCCTGGCCGGTTCGCTGGCCGCGCAGAAGAAGACCCCGGAAACGGCCGGCACATTGCCGACCACCAGCCCGCTGTTCGCGACGATGCTGGGCGGCACCGTCGTGCTGGTCGCGGCCCTGACCTTCATCCCCGCCCTCGCCCTCGGTCCCATCGCGGAGGCCCTCGCATGACCATCACGACCGAACGTTCCCCCGAGGAAGCCACCCAGCACCACGTCGAGAACGCGGGCCGGGTCGGCGCGGGGGTGTTCAACCCCCGGCAGCTCTGGACGTCCCTGCCGGACGCCTTCCGGAAGCTCAACCCGAAGCACCAGCTGGCCAACCCCGTCATGTTCGTCGTCTGGGTCGGCTCGGCCCTGGTCACGGTCTTCGCGATCACCGACCCGGGCGTGTTCAACATCGGCGTCGCGTTGTGGCTGTGGTTCACCGTGCTGTTCGCCAACCTCGCCGAAGCGGTCGCCGAAGGACGCGGTAAAGCCCAAGCCGAGTCATTGCGGCGGACGAAGAAGGAGACGGTCGCCCGGCGGCTGCGCTCCGACGGCACCGAAGAAAGCGTGCCGGGTGTCGAGCTGAAGATCGGCGACCGCGTCGTCGTCGAGGCGGGCGAGGTGATCCCGGGTGACGGTGACGTCGTCGAGGGCATCGCGACCGTCGACGAGTCGGCCATCACCGGCGAGTCGGCCCCGGTGATCCGGGAGTCCGGCGGCGACCGGTCGGCGGTCACCGGCGGCACGACCGTGCTGTCCGACCGGATCGTGGTGGAGATCAGGACCAAGCCGGGCGAGTCCTTCGTGGACCGCATGATCGCGCTGGTGGAAGGTGCTTCGCGGCAGAAGACGCCCAACGAGATCGCGCTGACCATCCTCCTGGCCGTGCTGACGATCATCTTCGTCCTCGCGGTCGTGGCGCTGCAGCCGATGGCGAGCTATTCCGGTGGCCAGCAGTCGGTGATCGTGCTGACCGCGTTGCTGGTCTGCCTGATTCCCACGACGATCGGCGCGTTGCTGTCCGCGATCGGCATCGCGGGCATGGACCGCCTGGTGCAGCGCAACGTCCTCGCGACGAGCGGCCGGGCGGTCGAGGCCGCGGGCGACGTCTCGACGCTGCTGCTCGACAAGACCGGCACCATCACCTTCGGCAACCGGCAGGCGACCGAGCTGCTGCCGGTCGGCTCGTCCACACTGGACGACCTGGCGATCGCCGCGCGGCTCTCGAGCCTGGCCGACGGCACGCCCGAGGGGCGCAGCATCATCGACCTCTGTGCCCGCGAGCACGTCCTGCCCTCCGAGCCGAGCGAAGCGGAGAAGTCCGGCGAGTTCGTCCCCTTCACCGCGCAGACCCGGATGAGTGGTATCGACCTGGGCGGCCGTGTCGTGCGCAAGGGTGCCGCCAGCGCGGTCCGGGCCTGGGTCGCCGAGCACGGTGGCACCGTTCCCGACCAGGTGCACACGGTCGTCGACACGATCAGCGCCGAGGGTGGCACGCCGCTCGTCGTCGCCGAACAGGTCGAAGGCGTGGCGATCGTGCGGGGCGTCATCCGGTTGTCCGACGTCGTGAAGCCCGGCATGCGCGAGCGGTTCGCTGAGCTGCGCACGATGGGCATCAAGACCGTCATGATCACCGGTGACAACCCGCTGACAGCCAAGGCGATCGCCGACGAGTCCGGGGTGGACGACTTCCTCGCGGAAGCCAAGCCTGAGGACAAGATGGCGCTGATCAAGAAGGAGCAGGAGGGTGGCCGGCTGGTCGCGATGACCGGTGACGGCACCAACGACGCTCCCGCGCTGGCCCAGGCGGACGTCGGGGTCGCGATGAACACCGGGACCATGGCGGCGAAGGAAGCCGGCAACATGGTCGACCTCGACTCGAACCCGACGAAGCTGATCGAGATCGTGGAGATCGGCAAGCAGCTGCTCATCACCCGCGGGGCGCTGACGACGTTCTCCATCGCCAACGACCTGGCGAAGTACTTCGCGATCCTGCCCGCGATGTTCGCGGCGATCTACCCGCAGCTGGGCGGCCTGAACATCATGGGCCTGCACTCGCCGGACTCGGCGATCCTGTCCGCGGTCATCTTCAACGCGTTGATCATCGTGGCGCTGATCCCGCTCGCCCTGCGCGGAGTGCGGTACAAGCCCTCCAGCGCCAAGTCCCTGCTGCGGCGGAACCTGCTGATCTACGGCCTGGGCGGCATCGTGACGCCGTTCGCCGGGATCTGGCTCGTCGACCTGCTCGTCCGACTGATCCCGGGAATGTGACCATGAAGGTGCTGTACAAGCAAACCGTCGCCGGCCTGAAGATGCTGCTGGTGCTCACCGTACTGGTGGGAGTTGTTTATCCGCTGGCGGTGTGGGCGGTGGCTCGCATCCCCGGCCTGTCGGACCGGGCCGAGGGCTCGATCGTCACGCAGAACGGCCAGGCCGTCGGGTCCTCGCTGATCGGCGTCGACCCGGTGGCGAAGGACCCGGCACACGACCCGTTCTTCCACAACCGGCCTTCGGCCGGCTCGAAGGACCCGCTCGGGCCGGGCGACCCGTCGACCTCGGGTGCCTCGAACAAGGGCACCGCGAACGAGGATCTGCTGGCTACGGTGAAACAGCGGCAGGACCTGATCGCCAAGCGGGAAGGCGTCGACGTCTCGAAGGTCCCGGCCGACGCCGTGACCGCGTCGGCGTCCGGGCTCGACCCGCAGATCAGCCCGGCCTACGCCGAGCTGCAGGTGCCGCGGGTCGCGCGGGAGAACGGCCTGAGCGAGGACGAAGTCCGCAAGCTCGTCGACGCCGACACCACCGGGCGCGGGCTCGGCGTGCTCGGCGACCCGGCGGTGAACGTGCTGCAGCTCAACCTCGCCGTCGCGGCGGCCAGGCACTGACCGGTGACGACAGCGGACGCGGGCAAGCGCCGCCGCGGTGAGCTGCGGATCTACCTGGGGGCCGCCCCGGGCGTGGGGAAGACCTTCGCCATGCTCGGGGAGGCCCGCCGCCGGCTCGACCGCGGCACCGACGTCGTCGTCGGCCTGGTGGAGACGCACGGCCGCCGTAAGACCGCCGAGCTCCTGGAGGGGCTCGAAGCCGTTCCGCGGCACAAGCTGGAGTACCGCGGGCACGCCTTCGAAGAGATGGACGTCGACGCGATCCTCGCCCGCGCCCCGGAGGTCGCGGTCGTGGACGAGCTGGCGCACACGAACGTGGCCGGCTCGCGCAACGAGAAGCGCTGGCAGGACATCGACGAACTGCTGGACGCCGGGATCGACGTGCTCTCGACGGTCAACGTGCAGCACCTGGAGAGCCTCAACGACGTCGTCGAGCGGATCACCGGCATTGCCCAGCAGGAGACCGTCCCCGACGAGGTCGTGCGCCGCGCCGAGCAGCTCGAGCTGGTCGACATCACGCCGGAGGCGCTGCGGCGGCGGCTCGCCCACGGCAACGTCTACCCGGCCAACCGGATCGATGCCGCGCTGGGCAACTACTTCCGGCCCGGCAACCTCACCGCGTTGCGGGAGCTGGCCCTGCTGTGGGTGGCCGACCAGGTCGACGTCGCCCTGCAGCGTTACCGCAGCGAACGCGACATCACCGACACCTGGGAGGCGCGGGAACGGGTGGTCGTCGCGATCAGCGGCGGCCGGGAGAGCGAGACGCTGATCCGGCGGGCCCGGCGCATCGCGAAGCGGGCCGGGGCCGAACTGCTGGTGCTGCAGATCCTGCGTGGGGACGGCCTGGCCGGTGTCTCCCCGCAGGCGCTCGCCGAGTACCGCAAGCTCGCCGAGGACGTCGGCGCCACTTTCCACACCGTTGTCGGCGACGACGTCCCGATCGCGCTGCTCGACTTCGCCCGCGGTGTGAACGCGACGCAGGTCGTGGTGGGCACGTCCCGGCGCTCCCGGGTGGCGCGGCTGTTCGACGAAGGCATCGGCGCGACGGTGGTGCAGGAGTCCGGGCCGATCGACGTGCACATGGTCACCCACGACGAGTCCGGTGGCCGGTTGCGCGCGAAGCTGTTCCCTCGCAGCTCGCTGGCCCGGCGGCGGCAGCTCCTCGGCTGGGCGCTCGCGCTGCTCCTGCCCGCGGTGGCGACGCTGATCGGTGTGGTGCTGCGGCAGACGCTGATCCTGTCCACCAACGTCATCGACTACTTCCTGGCGACGATCATCGTGGCCCTCGTCGGCGGCCTCGGGCCCGCGCTGTTCGCGTCCATCGCGAGTGCGTTGCTGCTGAACTTCTTCTTCACCCCGCCGCTGTACACGCTGACCGTGGACGCCCAGCAGAACGTCATCACGCTGGTCGCGATGGTCGTCGTCGCGGTGGCGTTCGCGCTCGTCGTCGACCGGGCTTCACGCCGGGCCGACGCCGCGGCGCGAGCTCGGACCGAGGCCGCGCTGCTGGCCTCCTACGCGCGGACCGTCCTCGGCGACGGCGATCCGTTGCAGCGGCTGCTGGAAAAGGTGCGGGAGAACTTCGGGCTCGAATCCGTCTCGCTGCTGGAGAAGCAGGACGACACATGGGTCCGCGCGGCCTGCACGGGGGACCGGCCGTGCGACGACCCGGACGAGGCCGACGTCGACGTGCCGGTGACCGACGACGTCCACCTCGCGCTGCGCGGCCGGACGCTGCCTGCGCACGACCAGCGCGTCCTCGAAGCCGCGGCGGGCCAGGCCCTGCTCGCCCTGCGGCAGCAGCGGATGGCCGCACAGACGCAAGAAGCGCAGCACCGGGCGGAAACCACCGAGCTGCGGACAGCGCTCCTCTCGGCCATCGGACACGACCTGCGCACCCCACTGACCTCCATCAAGGCCGTCTTCGGCGGCTTGCGCGCCCAGGACGTCAGTCTGTCCGAGGAGGACGCCGAAGAGCTGCTTGCCGCCGGCGAGGAGTCCACCGACCGGCTCTCCGGCCTGATCGACAACCTGCTCGACTCCTCCCGGCTGGCCGCCGGCGCGGTCCAGCCGGTGCTTCGACCAGTCGGCTACGACGAAGTCGTCGCCACCGCACTGGCCGCGGTGGAGGGCGGCGACAAGGTCGTGCTGGACATCGACGACCGGTTGCCCGCGGTCACCGCGGACCCCGGCTTGCTGGAACGGGCGATCGCCAACGTGATCGACAACGCGCTGCGCCACGGCGATGGTGAAGTCGCCGTGCGCGCGAGCGCCTACGGGGGTCGCGTCGAGCTGCGGATCGTCGACCACGGCCGCGGCTTGCCGAAAGGCACCGCCGATTCGGCGTTCGCGCCGTTCCAGCGGCTCGGTGACCGCAACACCACGACCGGTGTCGGGCTGGGTCTGTCGGTCGCGAAGGGGTTCGTGGAGGCGATGGACGGCGACATCCGGGCCGAGGACACCCCGGGTGGCGGACTGACGATCGTCGTGTCCCTGCCGGCGGTGACGCGATGACGTCCGTGCTCGTGGTCGACGACGAAGCCGCGCTCGTGCGGGCCCTGCGGATCAACCTCACCGCCCGCGGCTACTCGGTGGTCACCGCCGCCGACGGCGCTTCCGCGCTGCTGACCGCGGCGACCGAGCGTCCGGACCTGGTCCTGCTCGACCTGGGGCTGCCCGACATCGACGGTATCGAGGTGATCCGCGAGCTGCGCACCTGGAGCGCGATGCCGATCATCGTGCTCTCGGCCCGGGACCGGTCCGCTGACAAGATCCGGGCCCTCGACACCGGCGCCGATACTTACGTGACCAAGCCGTTCGGGATGGACGAGCTGCTCGCGTGCCTGCGCGTCGCGGAACGCCGGCTGGCTCTCAGCGCGCCGCCCGAGCCTGCTCTGGTCGTCAACACCGCCGCGTTCACGGTGGACGTCGCGGCCAAGACCGTCCGCCGGGGTGAGGCCACCGTGCACCTCACACGGACGGAATGGGCCATCCTCGAACTGCTCGTCCGCAACCCTGACTCCCTGATCAGCGGCAAACACCTGCTGACCACGGTCTGGGGGCCGGACTACGCGGACCGCGGTCACTACTTGCGTGTCTACATGGCACAGTTGCGGCGCAAGCTCGAACCCGAGCCGTCCCGCCCGCGGTACCTGATCACCGAAACGGGTATCGGCTACCGCTTCGTCCCCGAGGAGTCTCCGTGACCGATCCCAGCGAAGCCATCGAGCTGGCGGCCGAGCGCGGTGACACCGCCGAGCTGCGCCGGTGGGCCGCCGCCGGGCATTCCGACGCCGTCGACCTGCTCATCGAGCTCGCCACCGAACGCGAAGACCTCGCCGAACTTCGCCGGCTCGCCGCCGAAGGCAGCCAAACCGCGGCAGAGGTGCTCGCCGAGCTCGAAGGCGAATAGCCGGGACTTGCCCGGCTAGCTAGTACGGCAATGGCCGTGGGGTGAGTGGGTGGCCGCGGCGTTCGTATGCGCTGGGCCGTGCTTGATGTTCGTCGTCGGTGCGTGATCCTGCCCGCTGGGGAGAGATGCAAGCGCCATGCGCCTGCGCTTGAGTTCCGGCGTTGGCATCCAGTGTCCTGATGTCGGCCTTCCAGGGCGTTGTCCTTCCGTCATCGACCCCAACTCGGACCTGGCCGACATTTCGGTCATGGCACTAGTCCGATCAGGTACGGCGGCGGAAACGGGCTAAACCTGTCAACCGCACGCACGTGTCTCATGTGGCAGATTCTATTAAAAATAAATTGGAGAAAGCTCCCGAAGAGGCAAGCCTGAAACTGAATGATGAAACGTCCGATCGACGTTTGTGAACCAAAGGCTATTCACTCGAATGGCAGCTTGCCCGCGGTGACACTGCAGCCCAGTATTACGCTGTTGCCCGAACGCCGGGTGCTACACACGTTCGAATTTATTGGGGATCTTCCGGTTTCGGGTGATGCGGCCCACTTTGGCGGCGTGCTCGCAGGCTGAGTCATCGAGGTGGGGTCTGTGTCTTTTTCGGGATTGCTCTTGTCGCCCAGACCGGGATCGTTGGCGGCGCGAATAGTGTCGGTCACGACGGCGTTGGCCCTGGTGTTCGGCGCCGTCGCGGTGGTCGAGCCTGTCGCGAGCGCTGCGGAACCGCAGGTTGCACCGGTTCGCGTGGACTCGCGGCCGGACGTGGTGTCCGCGGCGGTGTCGGCGCGGGCACAGGGGTCGCGGGTCGAGGTGGAATCACTGCGCACCGAGACCTCCACGACCTGGTCGAACCCGGAAGGGACCTTGACCACGGAGGCGCACGGGGCGCCGATCCGGTTCAAGGACTCCGCCGGCAAGTGGCGTCCGGTGGACTTGAACTGGCGTGAGGGCGCGGACGGCGCAGTGGCTCCGGTTGGCCACCCGATGGGATTGAAGCTGGGCAAGAAGACCGGCAAGGCCGGCGCGGCGTTCGCGACGGCGGCCGCCGATCCGGCTCGGCAGGTCGAGTGGCTGGCACCGTGGACGTTGCCGGCACCGGTGCTCGACGGCACGAAGGCGACGTACCCGGACATTCAGCCGGGGGTCGACCTGGTCCTGCACGCCCGCCGTTCGGGCTTCGAGTACGACTTCGTCGTCAAGCGCCGGCCGGCGGCCGCGCCGGAGTGGCGGATCCCCCTGCAGTTGAAGGGGTTGACCGCCCAGCAGAAAACCGACGGCACGATCGACTTCGTCGATTCCGCGAACCGAGTGCACTCCAGCATTCCGGTCCCGCTGATGTGGGACGCAGCAGTCGACCGGCGCAGCGGCGAACCGACCAACCGGACACCGGTCAAGACCGCCGTGGAGACCGCGGCCAACGGGGCGGCGACGTTGGTGGTCACCCCCGACGCACGGTGGTTCAACGACGTCAAGCGGACGTACCCGATCACGGTCGATCCCACCTACGCGGCCGGCACTGCCTACTCCAGCTTCGACACCTGGGCGCAGTCGGACTACACGACCGACCAGTCGGCGTCCCCGGAGCTGAAGGTGGGCACCTACAACGACGGTGCGGTCAAGGCGCGGTCGTTCCTCAACTTCTCCGTCGCCCCGTTCACCGGCAAGCAGATAGTCAGCGCGAACCTGTTCCTCTTCGAGACGTGGTCGTACTCGTGCACCGCCTCCGCTTTCGTCGTGCGGAGCTCTACCCCCGCGTCGACGGCCACGCGCTGGACGTCCCAACCGACCATCGGCGCCCAGTACGGTTCGGCCTCGTGGGCCAAGGGGCACGACGGGAACTGCCCGGCAGGCCGGGTGTCCGTGCCGATCACCGGCCTGGTCCAGGCGTGGTCCAACGCGACCTACCCGACCGGCGGACTGACGGTGATGGCGGCCAACGAAGCCGATTCCAATTCCTGGAAGAGGTTCCACTCCAGCGAGGGCTCGGCGGACCCCTACATCTCCTACACCTACAACCGGCCGCCCGCCGTGCCCGCGATACCGACGGTCACCGAAACTCTCGGCTACGCCGCCCCGGGCGGGGCGACCTACTACTACGCCGCCGGCCGACGGCCATGGGTGCAGACCAAGGGCACTGACGCCGACGGCAACACCGTCCGCTACGAGTTCGAATACCACACCTCGACCGTGGTGTCCTCGACGACGCTGAAAGCCAGCTGCACAAGTTCGGCATACGCCTCCGGGACCACCGCGGGCTGTCGGCCCACCGCTGAACTCCCGGACAACACGGCGATCGTCGTGCGGGCGAGAACCTTCGACGGCTCGTTGCGCTCCGGCTGGTCAGGATGGGTCCTGATCCGCGTCGGTTCGGCTGTGCCCGCCGCTCCGACGATCACCTGCCCGTACGCCAACGGTTCCTGGACCGACACGCCGCCCGCGGCGAACTTCACCTGCACCATTGCCGCACCCGGCCCGGGCTTCAACGCCCCGGGATACGTCCGGGTCACCGTCGACGGCCAGCTCCGTCCGACCAACTTCACCGGTGGCGCGCCGGGGCAGCTCAAGATCACCCCCTCCAGTGACCCGAACGTCGGCAAAGCGGTCATCACCATGCCGAACTCCCCGGGGCTGCACACCATCAAAGCGCAGGCCGAAACCCCGGCCGGCAAGCTGTCCACCGCCTCGACCTACTCGTTCGGCTATGGCGGCTCGACGTTGAGCAGTCCGGCGGTCAGCCCCCGGCTCACCACGACCGGCGGGGTCAGGATCGCCGCGTCGGGTCCCCCGAAGGGCAGCTCGGCCACCCCGACCGCTTCGGTGCGGTGGCGGCTATCGGGCTATGGCGGCGCCAGTGAGTCGGCCGGCTGGAACACCGCGGCCAGCGCCCCGCTGACGGTGACTGACAACGGTGCCGCGGGCGTGACGGTGTCGGGAATCTGGAACACCGCCGCGGACACGCAGGACGGACAGCTCGACGCCGACCCGAGCTCCGCCGGCGTGCAGCCGACGGTGCTCAATGACCGGCTGCCCGCGCTGCTGGACGTCCAGGTGTGCCTGACCTACACGAGCACGACGCAGTGCACCTGGTCCCAGACCAAGAGCAGTGTGCTGCGGGTGCCGCACGCCTTCGGCAACGGCTTCCCCACCGCCGAAGAGGGCCCGGGACAGGTGGCGTTGTGGACCGGCGAGTTCAACACCGAGGCGACGGACATCTCGGTGCCCGGTTACACCGGTGACCTGACGGTGTCCCGTTCGCACTCCACTTTCGCCGGCGCCAACGATACCGTCACCGGTGTGTTCGGGCCGGGCTGGACCGCCGGGTTCGACGGTGCCGAAGCGGGCGTTGCCGGCATGCAGGTGATCGACAACACCCGGACCGACGGCACCATCGCGCTCGTCGACGGCGACAACACGACGATGGTGTTCGAGTCGCCGAGCAGCAAGCGGCGCAGCACCGCAACGCTGGAGGCGGGAACGTGGGTGCCGGCGGAGGAAGACGCCGCACAGGGAAGGGCCAAGCTCACGGTGGGCAGCACCGGAGCGGGAACGACCATCGCCTACACCGAGGACGACGGCACGACGACCACCTTCGTCACGACCGCCGCCACCGCGCCGACGGCGGCCGCGGCCGGGACGTTCCGGCCCTCGAGCGTCGCCGAGGCCGGGGTGGCCG
Source organism: Amycolatopsis sp. CA-126428 (assembly GCF_002904335.1). Lineage (GTDB taxonomy): Bacteria > Actinomycetota > Actinomycetes > Mycobacteriales > Pseudonocardiaceae > Amycolatopsis. The sequence goes on from NZ_PPHF01000089.1 coordinate 17,219, forward strand.
GAAAGACCGCGTACACCTATGACGCCACCGGCCGCGTCGCCCGCATCCTGGCGCCCGCCGCACCCGGCGTCGTCTGTGCGGACGCGCAGGGCGCCTACGCCAACGCGGTCGGCTGCCGGTCGCTGAGGTTCGACTACGGAACTTCCGGCTCCGCCAACGGCCGTCTGGTCACCGCGTGGCTGGACATCTACAACCCGGACAAGCCGGGCGGCGCCGGCATGGACTCGATCAAGGTCGCGGCTTACGGCTACGATGCCGTGGGACGGCTGGCCACCGCGACCGATCCCCGCAGCAACCTGACCGTCGGTTACGGCTACGACGGGGGCAACCGCCTCACTTCGGTGGCGCCGCCGGGACAGATCCCGTTCCAGCTCACCTACACCGCCGCACCGGACGTGAAGCTGGCCAACGTGAAACGCGACCGGCCGGCCGGCGACCCCACCGGCGGCACCGCCACTCTCGCGTCGTTCGTCTACGACGTGCCGACGGCTGGACAGGGGCTACCCGACCTCACATCGTCTACTGTGGACAAGTGGGGGCAGGTGTCGTATCCGGTCAAGGGTTTCGCGGTCTTCGGGGCCGAGCACCCGGCCCCCGCGACCACGCCGTCCGGTATTGCCGCCGGTGACTGGGAGTACGCCCGGCTGCAGTACACCGATGACGACGGCTACACCGTGAACACCGCCGAGTTCGGCGCGGGCGCGTGGCAGTACACGGCCACCGACTACGACGCCAAGGGCAACGAGGTGCGTGAGCTGGACCAGCGGGCACTTCGGCTGATCCTCGACGGTGCGGAGGCCGGCGCCGATCAGCTCGCCTCGACCACGGTCTACAACCAGGACGAGACGCTGATCACCGACAGCTATGGCCCGGCCAAGATGGCGACACTGCGAGACGGCAGCACCCGGTTGCTGCGTACGCACCGCAAGATCGAGTTCGACCAGGGCGCACCGAACGGCGGCGTCAACCCCGCCACGGGAATGCCCTACCGGCTGGCGACCACCGAGACCAGCTACGCCAATGATCCCGGCACCGGCCAGGATGTGGAGCCGATCAGCCGCACGCTCACCGACTACACAGCACCCGTGCCAGGTGATCCGGACGGCTGGGCTCTCGGGCTGCCCGGCCGGGTCACCACCGACGTCGACCTGAACGGCGCGGTGTCGGCCGGTGACGTCACGAAGGTCACCCGCTACGACGCCGAAAACCGCGTGGTGGAGGACCGGCAGCCGACGTCGACCGGCTCCGACGCGGGAACCCTCGACACGGTCTACTACGGGGCTGCGGCAAACGCGGCGCACCCCGAATGCGGCTCGAAACCACAGTGGGCCGGCCTGGTCTGTACCCGCTTCCCCGCGGCGGCACCGTCGTCCGGTCCGGCGCTCCCAGCGACCACCACGACCGGCTTCAGCTACCTGCTGGCGCCGACCACCGTGGTCGCGACCTCCGGCGGGGTCAGCCGCACCACGACGACCGCCTACCTGGCCGACGGGCGGGCCTCCTCCGTCACGACCACGGTGTCCGGGCTGCCCGGTTCGACCCCGAACACCAGGAAGGAGACGACCTACGACCCGGCCACCGGTGCTGCCACCACCATCACGGCCCGCAACGCCGATGGCACGGTCGCCTCTGTCGTGGAGACCGGATTCGATGCCTGGGGCAGGCAGGTCAGCTACCAGCCGTCGGGTGAGTCGGCCACGACGACCGGCTACGGCGCCGATGGGGCGGCGGCCGTTGTCACCGACGCCAACGCCGTCACCCGCTACACCTACGACGGAACCGACGCGGCCGGCAAGATCGAGCGGCGAGGCCTGCCGACCAAGGTCGAGGTGAGCACGGCCGGGTCAACATGGACGTCGACCGGAGCGTACGACGCTGACAGCGGCCTGACCGTGGAGCAGCTGCCCGGCGGGTTGACGCGGCGGATCGACCTGGACAACACCGGCACGAAGACCGGGCTGAGCTACACCGGCTCCGATGGTGGCTGGCTGTCCTGGTCGTTGGACAACGACGCTGCCGGACGGGTCGTCCACGAATGGACGCCGGACGGCTCGGCCTTCACCGGTCCGGCCGCCGACGGTGATCCGACGGACACCGGCGACGCGGTGCCCTACGACCGCGCCAACTCCTACGACGGGGCCGGGAGGCTGGCCGAGGTGCGCGACCGGACGGCAGCCTCGACCGGCGTCGACGTCACCGACCCGGCATCGGCACCAGGCTGTGTCACCCGCGCGTATTCGTTCGACGGCAACGACAACCGGCTCGCGAAGGCCACCCGCCCACCCGCGGCGGACGGGGCGTGTACCACCACGGGTGGCACTACGGTGTCACGGTCGTTCGACGCTGCCGACCGCCCGAACACCGGATACAGCTACGACGAACTCGGCCGCACCCTGACCCTGCCCGCCGCGGACGCCCCGCGCCCGACAGCCGGAAACGTCACGATCGGCTACTACGACGGTGACCAGGCCAAGTCCATCGCCCAGAACGGCGTGACCACCTCGTTCACCTTGGACGCGGCCGACCGGCGCTACACCGAGTCGGTCGTCGACGACAGCAGCACCACGGTGAGCGTGCGGCACTACACCGACGGCTCGGACAATCCGACCTGGATCAGCACGGGCACCGCGACCCGCCGCTATGCCGAACTCGTCGGCGACGACCTCGCCTTGACCGTGGACCAGACCGGCGCCGGGTCGCTGACCATCGCGAACCCCCACGGCGACATAGTGTCCACAGTAGATCTGGCCACACCGGCCACCACCGCGACCGCACTCAACGGCTGGAACGACTTCGACGAGTACGGCAATCCCGCGGCGGCCAACACCAACCAGACCGGAGCGGCGGCGTACGGCTGGCTCGGCACCAAGCAACGAGCGGTGTCCGGCGCCGGCCTGACCCTCATGGGCGCTCGGCTGTACAACCCCGCCACCGGCTTGTTCCTGTCGGTCGATCCCGTCCGTGCCGGCAACACCAACGCCTACAACTACCCGGCCGACCCGGCCAACATGTCTGACGTCACCGGTCAGATCAACAGGGAGGAGGGTGGGGGCGGCTGCGATTGCGGCAACAAGAGCGTCAAGAGCGCACTCAAGAAACTCAAGAAGTCCATCAGCAAGGCCAAGAGGTACATCAAGAAGCTGCCGAGGTCGAAGCGGTACGTCCTCAGCCGGGCGCTGGGGAAGGCCACGCACGCAATGCGGCGTATCGATCCCCACGGCGTAATCCAGTGCTTCTTCGCGGTCATGTGGTTGGTCTCCGCGGTCATCGGGATTGTTATTGCCATCTGGTTCGCAGAGAGTCCACTGACCTGGATCCTTATTTGGAAGCTCGCCGCGGAAGTCATCGCAGCGGTCGGCGCCGTGACGGTGGCTTGCTTCCCTTACCGGGGGTCCGGCGGGAAGGACTGAGAATCTGCGGTCTCGGGCATCGCCAAGTCGGTCATGTCCGGAGTCGGCACACCGGTTGAGTCGTACCTGGTGGCTGTGGCTGCCACGTCCCGGAAGCGGCGCCCCTTGGCGGGGTGCCGCTTCCGGCGTACTGGAGAGGTGGCTCCTGCCGTTGCAGTACTAGTTCTGCTCGTTGTGGCCCAGACGCACGTCATTGCGGCGCGGGTGAGCTTCGCACCAACGTTCCGCCGCGCGCAGCGCGAGAGCCAGCACGACGAAACCGCCGATCAACATCAGCGTGTAGGCGAAGTCGCTCATCGGAATCCTTCGGCTCGGGAACTGCGTCACCGAACGATGCCGCGGTACGACCGCGGGCGCCCACCCTGTCAGTGCATCCTTCACGGCGCGCGGGCGGACGTTGACGTTGCCTTGATCCGGCGTCGAGTTTCCGTCAATTCGGTGGACTTCCCGTGTCGGCTTTGGACAGTGTGGACTCATGCGCAACCTCGTCGATCCGGCGGACCTGGTCCGGCTGACCCAGCTCACCGCTGCTGCCATGGAGCGGGCGACCGTCGCCGTGGAGGAAGCCGATGTCGCGCTGGCCGACGACGTCGTGGCGGGTTCGGTGCGGCTCGACCGCTCGCGCGGTGACCTGGCCCGGCAGCTGAGCACGGCTCTCGTGGCGCGGGCGCCGGCTGTCCCGGTGCTCGCTACGATCCATGCACTGACCGAGCTGGAGCGGATGAGCGGGCTCGTCCTGCACGTCGCCCGGGCCGTGCAGCGCGCCTACCCGCAGCCCGTGGTGCCGCGCGAATCGACGCCGGATTTCGTGGAGCTGGGCCGGATCGCGGTGTGGCTCGCGGAACTGGCCGCGGGCAACGGGCGCGTCCGCTCGCTGATCAGCGTCGAGGACGACCTCGCCGACCTGCGCCGGATCCTCGCCCGGCTGCAGGAGCACGGCGAGATCGCCGTGCTGAGCCGCTGCTATGAGAGGTTCGCCGGCCACGCGGTCCGGCTGGGCCGCCTCCTGGACTCCGCAGTGCCCCGCAACCAGGCAGCCTGACCGGTTTCGTCCTTACCCCCGTTGATGATTTCTTGACGGATACCCCGCCGTTCCCGACGAAACGCGAACGCCGCCCGGTCCGGTCCGCGCTTAGGCTCGCTTCGACCGAGCACGAACTACCACTGGGGATCACGCATGCGTTCTTTTCGCCTCCTTGCCACGGCTTTCGCCGCGGCCTGCGGGCTGGTGCTGACCGCCGTCCCGGCCGGTGCCGCGCCGGCTGACGACGTCCAGGATCTGCTCCACGCCTGGGCAGCCGCGGGTGCGCCCGCCGGCGGCGGCACCTTGGACAGCCCGGAGGGCCGGCAGCTGACCGAAGCACTCGACGGCACCGCCGCCGCCCGGCCGTCCGTCGCGGCGGCCGCCGCCGCCGCGTACCCGTCCTGCCACGGGACCTTCCCCTCGAACGGCGTCGCGAACATCACCGTGCAGTCGTCGGCGGCGCACGGGATCCCGTGGGTGGTCAAGCTGACTTCGGCGAACTCCCGGTTCGGCGTGGTGGTGCTGTCGGCCCAGATCTACGCGAACAACCGGCAGGCCAACGTGTACGCGCCGCACACCGAACCGTGGAACTACAACTTCCACGGCCCGCTGCCCCGCAAATTCCAGGTGGTCGGCGGCGGCACCTACACCATGCCGGACGGGGCGACGGTGTCGTTCCTGTTCGTGTGGCACTCCGCGGCTCACCCGTCCGAGGGTGGCTACGCTTACCTGACCTGCAAGTACGACATCTGAGGCCATCACGCATGCAGACCGCGGACGAGAACGCGTACGTCATCGAGGAGTTCCGGCCGATCCGGCACGACATCCTCGCCGCGGGGCTGCGTGCCGAAGCCGGGGATCCTCACCGCATCGCGGGGGATCCCCGGCTCCTGGCCTGGCTGCGCGTCGAGGGCGAGCAGATCGGTGTCCTCGCCCTCGACGAGGCGGCCGCCGCGGCCGAACGGCTGAGCACGCTGGCCGATTTCACCCAGGATCTGGTGCTGGAGAAAGTCTTCGCCGACGGGCGCAGTGTCACGTGGCCCCGCTGTCTCGACCGGACGCACGGGCATCCCATGGTCGTCGCCCTCGACGACGGGCGGGCGCTGTGGCGGTGCCCGCGCGACGCACGTCTCGTGGTGCCGATCGGCGAACTCGAAGCCTGACCCTGCGCCTGCGTAGTCATTCGGTCGCTCCAGGTGTCTTGATGCCTTCTTCACGGGTTGCCGCAGGATCTTGACGCCTTCGTTGTGGTCGACCGTGGACGCCTGGGGATACAACGACGTCCTGGGGTCTGGGGGAGCGGAGGGGACGTGGCACCCGTGAACACGGCCGAAGTGCCGATGAGCCGGCCGGAAGCCGACGAGGCGCTGAGCCGCCTGCGGGCGGACGGCGACGCGTTCGCGGCCGCGCTGATGGAACTCGAGGACCACCCGGGGCGGCGTTTCCTCGAAGGCACCGCGTCCGAGGGGACGACCCTCGACCGCTGGACGGCCGCGAAGGCGGCGATCGGCGTGCTGTGGGACCGGCTCGGTCGCTACCGCACGGTCGTCCGGCAGCCGCGGAGACCGACGACCTCGCCATGGCCACCGTGCTCGTGCGCGGCCCGGCCGCCGAGCTGACCGCGGCGATCACGACGGGCCTGAGCACCGTCACCGAGGTCTTCGCCGCGGCCGAACGAATCTGGTCGGAATACGTGCCGTGGCTGGACCGGACGGACGAGCAGCTCCGCGCGGCCGCGGCCACCGAGCTGGGCGACGCCGCGTTGTCCCGGTTGATCGGCGAAGTGGCCGACCTGCGGGCGCAGGTGTTCTCCGACCCCCTGTCCCTCCCGCCCGATGACGGCCGGATCGCCCGGCTCACGGCCGAACTCGACACGGCGCAGCGGGAGATCGGCGAGCTGGCGAGTCTGCGCCGCGAGCGCGACGTCGAGATCGCGGGCCTGCGGGGGAGCCTGGAGCGGCTGACCGATGCGGAGCGGCGAGCACGGGAGGTCATGGCACTGGCCCGCGCCAAGGTCTCGACCTCACTGACCGACGTGCCCGACGCGGCCTCGGTGCTCACGCGGCGTCTCGACCAGGTCGCGGCGACGGAGGATCTGCGTCGGCTGGCGGCGGGACTGGCCCAGCTGCGCACTTCGGTCGACGCCGCGCTCGAACGAGCCGGCCAGGCCGAGGAGAACGCGCGGGGACTCCTCGACCGCCGCGCGGAACTGCGTGGCCGTCTCGACGCCTACCGGGTCAAGGCCGCCCGGCTCGGGCACAGCGAGGACGCCGGGCTCGCCGGGCTGCACCGGCGGGCCCACGGCCTGCTCTGGTCGGCGCCCTGCGACCTCGCGGCGGCAACCGCGGCCGTGCTGGCCTACCAGCAAGCGGTCAACGACAGGGGGAACACGCGATGAGCGCCTGCGGCAGAGCCGGCTGCACCGGCACGATCGAGGACGGCTTCTGCGACGTCTGCGGCCTGGCTCCGGCCGCGGCGGCGAATCCGGTGTCCACGCCGGTGAGCACCCGCACCGGCCGCGGCTCGCGCCGCAGCTCGACCCGGTCGAGCCGGTCGACCCGGCGCGGCCACCTGGGCGCCGGGCTGGTCGAGGTGCCCCCGGTGCCGTACCGCGACCCGGCGTCAGCCGTCCTGGACCACCCGGAAGTGGCCGAGCACAAGCGGTTCTGCAACGCCTGCGACGCGCCGGTCGGACGCGGCCGGGACGGCAAGCCCGGCCGAGCGGAAGGCTTCTGCACCAGCTGCGGCGCCGCCTATTCGTTCACGCCCAAGCTGGCCGCGGGCGACGTCGTCGCCGGGCAGTACGAGGTGCTCGGCTGTCTCGCCCACGGCGGCCTCGGCTGGATCTACCTGGCGCGAGACCGGAACGTCAACGGCCGCTGGGTCGTGCTCAAGGGCCTGCTGGACACCAGCGACGCCGAGGCGATGGCCGCCGCGGTCGCCGAACGCCGGTTCCTCGCCGAGGTCGAGCACCCGGCTATCGTCAAGATCTACAACTTCGTCCAGCACCCGGACCCGCGCGGCACGATGGTCGGCTACATCGTCATGGAGTACGTCGGGGGCCAGTCGCTGAAGCAGCTGCGTGCCGAGCGCGACGAAGGCGGGCACCTGCGGCCGCTGCCGCTGAGCGTGGCGATCGCCTACGCGCTGGAGGTGCTGCCCGCGCTGGGTTACCTGCACGGCAAGGGCCTGCTCTACTGCGACTTCAAGCCGGACAACGTGATCCAGTCCGAGGAGCAGCTGAAGCTCATCGACCTCGGCGCGGTCCGGCGGGTCGACGACGAGGACAGCGCGGTCTACAAGACCGACGGCTACTGTCCGCCGGAACTCGGCGACGAAGGCCCGGCGGTCGACACGGACCTCTACACGGCGGGCCGGACGCTGGCGGTGCTGACGTTCAACTTCGACTACACCGGCGCGTTCCGCGACCGGCTGCCGACGGCGGCCGACGTGCCACTGCTGGCCCGGTACGACTCGTTCCACCGGTTCCTCGGCCGCGCCACCGCGGCCGATCCGGACGGGCGGTTCACCTCAGCGGAGGAGATGACCGAGCAGCTGACCGGGGTGCTGCGCGAAGTGTTGTCGACTGAGGACGGACAACCGCGGCCGGGTGTTTCCACCGTGTTCGGCGGCGAGCGCCGTGTGTTCGGGGCGGACTACGAGACCTGGCCCGCGCCGTACGACCCGGCCGCGCTGGTCACCGCGCTGCCGGTACCGCAGGTCGACAACTCCGACGCGGCCGCCGGCCTGCTCGCCACCGTCGCCGCGGATGATCCCGAGACGTTGATCGCAACCCTGACGCAGGCCCGCGTGTCCACTGTGGAGGTCAAACTCCGGATCACCCGCGCCCACCTTGAGCTCGGCCGCCCGGACGAGGCCGTAGCCCTGCTGGACGAGGTGCACCGCGATGATCCGTGGGACTGGCGCGTCGATTGGTACCACGGGGTCGCGGCGCTGGCCGCGGGCGAGTTCGCCGCGGCAGAACGCCGGTTCGATGCCGTCTACGACGCGCTTCCCGGTGAGGCCGCGCCGAAGCTCGCGCTCGCGGCGGTCCTCGAATGCCAGGGTGAATTTCGGCGGGCGGCGCGCTACTACGACACGGTGTGGCGCACCGGCCACACCCACGTCAGCGCAGCCTTCGGGCTCGCGCGGGTGCTGCTGCGCCTGAACGACCGCGCCGGCGCGGTGACCGCGCTGACGTCCGTTCCGGCTGCGTCGAGCTTCCACGTGGCGGCCCAGCTGGCCGCCGTGCGCGCCCGGACCCACGAGCGGGACCTCGCCGAGCTCGTCGAAGCCGACCTCGTCGAGGCGTCCGTGCGGCTGGAGTCATTGGAGCTGGACGCCCTGCGCCGGGCCCGGGTGGCCGTGGAACTGCTCGGCGCGGCCCGCGCCTGGGTGGGGACCCGGCAAGGTCCCGGCAACGGCGGCCAGGTGCTTGGCTCACCGCTCACCGAGCGGGATCTCAGCCGGAGCCTGGAGCGCTCCTACCGCGCGCTGGCGCGGCTGGCGACCGGCAAGCGTGACCGCGTCGCCCTGGTCGACCAGGCGAACGCGGTCCGTCCGGTGACCTGGCTGTGACCACAAGGGACTGTGCCGGCTGCGGGGAATCCGTGGCTCCCGGCGACAAATTCTGCGAGCGGTGCGGGCTCGCTCAGCCGGCCGGCCGCGACCGCATCGAGCTGAACGTCGGCGACGCCGCGGGGATCAGCGACCGCGGGCGGCACCACTACCGCAACGAGGACGCGCTGGCGATCCGGGCGGGTGAGCGGCTCATCGCGGTCGTCTGCGACGGAGTGTCCACGTCAGACCGTCCGGACGAAGCCGCCCGGCTGGCCGCGGACACCGCCGCGGACGTACTGAGCGGTGGCGGAAGCACCAAGGACGCCGTCGGCGCGGCGGCCGAGGCCGTCGCCGCGCTGGCACCCGGCACGGTGGAACCGCCCGCGTGCACCTACGTTTCGGCCGTGCTGACCGGGGACGAGGTGCGGATCGGCTGGGTCGGGGACAGCCGTGCCTACTGGCTGGGCGAGACCGAATGCCGCCTGCTCACCGAGGACGACGCGGTCGGGCACGTGCTCACCGCGTGGCTCGGCGCGGACGCGGGCGAAGTCGCCCCCCGCGAGCTGACGTTGACCCCGGCCGAGCCGGGCACCGTGCTTCTGTGCAGCGACGGCCTGTGGAACTACCTCGGCGAAGCGCGCGAGCTCCGAGACCACCTCCGGACCGCCCCGAGCCCCGCGGCGGCCGCCGCCGGGCTCGTCCGGTACGCCAACGACCAGGGCGGGCACGACAACATCACCGTCGTGCTGCTCCCGTTCCCGCCCGCCACCACCAGGAGCGCGTCATGACCGGCTTCGCCATCGAGGTCTACCAGAACGAATACCTGCCCGACAGTGTCACCGAGGTCAACGCGGTGCTCACGGTCACCGCGTCCGGTGCGGTGTCCGCCGCGGGCACCGCGGCGGCGGAGGTGATCGTCATCGACTGCTCCGGGTCCATGGAGTACCCGCGCGACAAGATGGCCGCGGCCATCCGCGCCACCGAGGCGGCCGTCGACGCCCTGCGCGACGGCGTCGAGTTCGCCGTCGTCGCGGGGACGGGGCAGGCCCGGCTCGTCTACCCGGCGGCCGGGCTGGTCGCCGCCGGCGCGAAGACCCGGGCGGCGGCGAAGGCGGCTGTGCGGCGCCTGAAGCCCGAGGGCGGGACGGCGATCGGGAGGTGGCTTGCGCTGGCGTCGCAGCTGTTCGAGGGCCGGGAGGGCGCGCTGAAGCACGTGATCCTGCTGACCGACGGGCGCAACGAGCACGAGAAGCCCGAAGAGCTCGAGCGGGTGCTCGCCGCGTGCGCGGGCCGGTTCGTCTGCGACTGCCGGGGCGTCGGGACCGGTTGGCAGGTCGCCGAGCTGCGCCGGGTGGCGACGGCGTTGCTCGGCACGGTCGACATCGTGGCCGACCCCGCCGGGCTGGCCGCCGACTTCCGGGCGATGGCCACCGCGGCCATGGGCAAGTCGGTGGCGGACGTGGCGCTGCGGCTGTGGACGCCGCAGAGCGCGAAGGTCAAGTTCGTCAAGCAGGTCGCTCCCGAGGTCGTCGACCTGACCGGCAAGCGCACCGAGTCCGGGCCGCGCACCGGTGATTACCCGACCGGTTCGTGGGGTGCCGAGAGCCGCGACTACCAGCTCTGCGTCGAGGTGACTCCCGGCCGGGTCGGCGACGTCATGCTCGCGGCCCGGGCGAGCCTGGTCGCCGGCGCCGACGTGCTGGCCCAGGGCCTGGTCAAGGCGGTGTGGACCGACGACGCGGCGCTGTCGACCCGGATCAGCAAGGAGGTCGCCCACTACACCGGGCAGGCCGAGCTGGCGGCGTGATCCAGGAAGGGATGGCCGCGCAGCGTGAAGGCGACGTCGAACGCGCCACCTCGAAACTCGGGCGGGCGGTACAACTGGCCACCTCCTCCGGCAACGCCGACACCGCGGCACTGCTCGCCAAGGTCGTGGACATCGAGGACCCGGTGACCGGCACGGTTCGGCTGAAGTCGCGCATCGCCGCGGCCGACGCGATGACCCTGGACACCCGCTCCACTAAGACCTCTCGCGTGCGCAAGAGCTGATCGCCGTGCCCGCCTGCCCAAGCGGCCACGAGTCCGTGGCCGACGACTTCTGCGACGTCTGCGGCCATCAGCTGGGTACCGCACCCGTGGTGGCACCGTCGGCACCGGAGACGGCCTGCCCGTCGTGCGGCGAGCCGACGTCCGGCCGGTGCCCACGATGGTGACTGCCAGTTCCGGGTACTGCTGTGGCGCCGTAGACGTTGTGGGCGCGGTTTTCGTGCGCGTGGAATCGAGTGTGAACTTCATGTGACGGCCTTTCGTCTCCGCGGAGAGAGAGCGTGGCGTCCATTGAGGAGTGTCGGGTGTGACTTACGATTCGGCGATCGGCGTGGTCAGCTCGGTGCGCAGTTCCTGCGAGTTCTCGGAGAAGTCGGGGTCGACTGTGGCCGTGTTGATGCCGTCGTCGGGCATCGCGTGGATCAGTTGGCTGAGCTGGTCGGTCGCGGATCCTTGAGGAGATCGCAGCGGCGGAAGTGCCGTCGTGGCGCAGGTAGGGCAGCGGTGACGGCCAGGGCGGCCATCTCAGGTACGCCCTGTTCGGGGGCGTGGCGCTACAGGTCCAGCCACAGAGCGTGTGCGGCCGCGAGCCGCTCGTCGGTGGCCCGGATGAGCTAGATTTCGTCCAGACGGAGACTACAGAGAGCGGCCAGAGAGGGCGGCGATCACATGCTCGCCAGTCTGAACGTGCCAGGCGGTGGCGGCGGTAACGGCATCGTCGAGCCGGTTCAGGCGCCAGCGCGGGGAGTGGGCGGGCGCTGGAAGGAATTGCTGCAGGAATTCGTCGCGGCTGCGGGTAGACACGGTTGCCCAGGGTGAGACGTGCGCGTTCGTCGGTGATGTGGCAGGTCGGTCATGGTGTCGATGTGGTTGTCGACGTCGTAGCAGGACCACGTGACCCCGGTCGTGAAGCCGGACAGGTGCAGCAGTTCGTCGTTGGTATAGCCGCGGTCGTGCAGCCTCTGGGTAGAGCCGACCAGCTGCAGAAGGTAGGGCAGGTCGCCGGTGTCGACATTGTCGTGCACGACGGCGCCGAAGAGGCGGATGACCAAGTTATAGGCGTGACCTGCCGCGAGCGTGGTTCACCCGCCCCACCCCGTACCAGACACGATTCACGTAAATCGCAGGCTGGTACAGCGCCCCGGCGGTTGCATGCCAGCCTCGGCTACCTCAACTCGACCGCCTACGAGACGTCCAAGCCACACCTGACCTCATTACCTCAACGACTCTGCCTATCAAACCGCTTCATACCTGCTCTCGATGCGTGCTCGTCCGCGCCGTGATTACGTCCTCCAACGCATCTGGAATCACCGCGTCAGGCAGAAGGGAGGTCAGTCGGCGGGCTAGTCGGTCGTCGCGAACAAGGGTGCCGTGGGCCACACCAGATGCCGCCGAGGTCTTGTCCAGTTGCCGAGCGGCCCAAGCTGCTGTCAGTTCGCCCGCCATCAAGCGCTGGTAGTCTTCGCGCAGATGCCAGCCGATGCCGGGGGCGAGGCGAGAGTTGGCGGCGAACGCCGATCCGGCGTTTCGGATCTTGCGGGTGAACTGGGCGATTCCTCGGTCTGGCACGTGGAGGGGACTGCCCCGAGTTTGGTTGACTCGCAGGTGGGGTGGATCAGGCCGCGGTTGCGTGCCTGTTGATTGTCT
>NZ_PPHF01000009.1 GCF_002904335.1 Amycolatopsis sp. CA-126428
CGGCCGAAGTCTTCGCCGAGCAGTTACGCTCACTCCAACAACCCGGTGTTGCATCCACCGATTGAACTCGCCGAGTTCACGGCGCACCTGACGACGCAGACGTGCTTCCGGCACGGCCTGCGCCGGTCGATGGGCGCGACCGGGATCTGCTGGGACAACAGCCCGGCGGAGTCGTTCTGGTCGTCGTTCAAGCACGAGGAGTACTACCGGCACGTCTACGCCACGAAGAGGGAACTCGTTGCCGCAATTGACAATTGGGTGAAGTTCTACAACAGTGTGCGGCGGCACTCCTCGATCGGGATGCTCAGTCCCGACACCTTCGAGCAGTCACTCCGCACGGCTGCCTGAACCCTCGTAAACCCCTGTCCACCATTCGGGGTGAACCTCAGTGTTCAGGAAGACGGTCGGCACCGTGCTCGACGAAGCCGACCTGCCGATCACAGCCATCGCCGACCAGCTCGGCAACACCCCCGCAGTCGCGGAGCGCCACTACCGGAAGCAGCGAGTAGCCAACGTGGGGAACGCCGCAGCGCTGGAGGCGATGATGCCCGCAGCAGCGGCGCCGTGACGGAGTTTTTCAACACCAAGAGCTTGTCTCATGTGGTGAGTTCACAGAGCTTCTTGTGGCAGGCGAGTGCCGCGCCGAGGAGAAGGAGGGCGAGGAAGTGTCCAGCTTTGCGTTCGTAGCGAAGGGTGAGGCGGCGGTAGCCGGTCAGCCAGCCGATGGTGCGTTCGATCACCCATCGGTGGCTGCCGAGCTTCTGGCTTGAATCGATGCCTTTGCGGGCGATGCGGACCTTGATGCCGCGGTCGCGGACCCAGCCGCCGCAGGTCGGGATGGTCGTAGGTCTTGTCGGCGTGCAGCTTCGCGGGCTTGCGCCGGCGGGGCCCTCGCCGGGACTTGAACGCCGGGATCGCCATGACTAGGGGCTTGAGAGCGTGGATGTCGTGGGTGTCGGCCGCCGAGACGGCCACCGACAGCGGCAGACCGGTGCGGTCGACAACGCGTGGATCTTCGAGCCGGGCTTGCCTCGTTGGGCATGGATTTGACGGAAATCGGCACGCTCCCCCAGCTAGCTAGGGCGCCTCCTGCAGCGCGGCGCGGACGACCGGCCAGTACTTGCCGGTGGGCATGGGCGCCTTCGGCGGCAGGTTCTCCGGCCGCGGGGGGACCGGCGGGAAGAGCATCACCGTAGCGCAGCGGATGGCGACATCGCTCAGCGTTGTCGGGTTCACTCGGTCGCCCGGGGTGAGCAAGGCGTCGAGGACGCCCAGTTCCCGGGCCCAAGTGCCCGCGCCAAAGTGGAGGCCGAGTGGTGGGCGCGCACCGAAGCTGTCAACACCCGATGTGCGGAAACAGCCGCGCGCAGTTGCGGGTGGTCAGCTCGCGCCAGGTGGTTCCCTCGGGCTGCGGGGCCGCGTCGATGGTCGCCAGCTGGGCCTCCACCGCGGCCGGCGGGGTCCAGCAGTAGTCGCTGCCGTACAGCAGCTTCCCAGTGCCGAAGGCGCGCTCGAACGCCGGGACCTGGTGGGGGAACGGCGTTCCGGCCAGGTCGAACCACAGCTCGCCGATCTGTGCGGGTGCCGTGGGGCCGTCGGGGTCAGCAGCGAACAGGGTGCGGAACAGTTCCATGCGCTCGGCCAGCAGCGGCAGCACTCCACCGCCGTGGGTGAAGATCCACCGGATGCCGGGGTGCTGCTGCAGGACACCCGCAAAGACCAGGTCGCTGACCGCCCGGCCGGAGTCGAACAGGAACTCCAGCATCGGCCGCGGCCGTCCGAGCGAGATCGCCTCGGCGTGCGGCGGCGACGTCGGGTGCACGAACACCGGCGTCCGGCGACGTTCCAGCTCCGTCCACAAGGGACCGAACGCCGGGTCGCCGAGGTAGCGGCCACCGGCGTTGGTTTCGATCGTGACGCCGTCGCAGCCCAGTTCGTCCACCGCGTAGGCGAGTTCGCCGAGGGCACCGTCCACATCGGGCAGCGGCAGGGACGCGAAATGCCCGAACCGGTCCGGGTGCGCCCGGCAGACTTCGGCGCCCGTGTCGTTGACGTGCCGCGCCAGCTTCCGCGCGGCCACGTCGTCGCCGAAGTGCACACCAGGCGAGGAGATCGACAGCAGGGACACCGCGATGCCCCAGCGGTCCATCAGCTCCAGATGCGCTGCGGCGTCCCACGTCGGCCAGCCCGGCATACCGTCGGGTGAACCGTGCCCTGCGGCGATCGCCGCGCCGACATAGTCCGGGGTGAGGAAGTGGGCGTGGACGTCGACGAGCCCGCTCACCCGACCACCCGGCCGGCTGCCCAGACACGGTGGATCTTGGCGGTCGCCGTGATGTCGTGGGTCGGGTCCCCCTCGACCAGAACCAAGTCCGCTCGCAACCCTGTCCACACGGCTCCGCGGTCGGGGAGCCCGAAATGGCGGGCCGGCAGTTCGGTCGCCGCGCGCACCGCGTCCACTGCGGACAAGCCGGCGTCGACCAGCAACTCGAGTTCGTGGTGCAGGCTCGCGCCCTGCACGACGGGGAACGGCAGCATTGGCGCGGAGAAGGCGTCGGTGCCGGCGAGGACCGGCACCCCGGCCGCGTACAGCGCCGCGACGGAGTCGCGGCTAAAGGCGTAGCCGTCCGCGCCCACCTTGGTCGTCAGCGCTTCCATCATCGCCAGCGTGGGCACGGCGACCTGCCCCTGCTCGACCATCCGCGCGGTGGTCGCCGCGTCGAGGACGCCGTCGCGCGGGACGTGGGTGACCACGTCCGCGCCGGCCCGCACCGCGCGCTGATAGGCGTCGACGGAGGAAGCGTGGGCGACGGTGAGCTTGCCTTGTGCCTTTCCTTCGGCGATCACCGCGTCGATGGTCGGCTGCTCCAGCAGGTCGCCTTCGATGACGACCTTGATGTAGTCGGAGCCCTCGGTCACCCGGCGGGCGACGAACCCGGCGGCCTGCCCAGAGGAGGTCAGGATCGCCTCTTCGGGCATGCCGGGCATTTTCGCGTGGTTGCCGCCGGGCCCGATGGCGGGCAGGCCGGCGCTGCGGATGTCGGGTACCTGTCCGCGGAAGGAGTCGACGCGTTCGCGCGGCCAGCACGCCATGTCCAGCGCGGTCGTGACACCGTGCGCGGCGAGCGCGGTCAAGTCGTCCGGGGTGAGCAGGTGGACGTGGGCGTCGAAGAGCCCGGGCAGCAGGGTGGCCCCGGCGCAGTCGAGAACCTCGGCACCGACCGGGTCACTGCCGATCAGGGAGCCGTTGATGACGACGGTGGTGGGTTCGGTGAGGCCGGTGCCGTCGAAGACGCGGACGCCGGTCAGGGCGATCTTGGTCATGAATCCTTCCCGGGAAGCCAGGAGTAGAGGGAGTCGTAGAGCTCGGCGACGTCGTCGGGCCGGTCGTCGCCGTAGAGATCGCCGGGAATCGGGTACCCGCGGCGGTCGAGCACATACGCGAGGAACCGGTAGGACGGGCGAAGGCCCTCGATCGAGGGCAGCGGCACCGCCATTCCGGGTATCACGGGCGTGAGGACGTCCCGCTCGTAGACCGGGTCGAGGGACGTGATCAGCCACCGTCCCCCGCGGACTTCGGCGCGGTAGAGCAGCCGGGCGTAGGAGGTCAGGTCGACCTCGACGCCCTCGAGAGCGGTCCGGACTTCGATGGCCGCGGGCACCTCGGCCACGGCTCGGTCGCCGTCGAGGTCCACGATCGGGGGGCCGAGCCGGTGCCGGGCGACGTCGCCGCGGCCGGCTTGCTCCCGGGACCGGGCGACGAACTCTTCGGCGCTGCCGCGGAACCAGCTCAGCCGCACGACCGCGTCCGGCGCGTAGCACGCCTGCATCCGGTCCCACCAGCTCCGGTCGCGGCCTTGCCGTTCGCGCAGCACCAGCTCGGCGACGTCGGCGGCGCTCACGAAGCCGGCTCGGCGGCGAAGCTGGACTCCAGCACGATCTCGCGGGTCCGGCTGACGTGGGCCTCGAACCGGGCGACGGCCAGTTCGGCGTCGTGCGCGAGCGCCGCGTCGACCAGGCCCTGGTGTTCGCCCGCGACATCGCGGTGGCGCTCCTCGCCGCCGGGGCCGGACCAGGCGCGGTAGACCTCCGCCGCGTCGGACAGCCGATCGCAGATGTCCAGCAGCACCACGTTGCCGCAGGCCTTGATCAGCGTGTGGTGGAACTCCAGGTGCGCGCGGGCCCACTCCTCGTTGCGCCGCACCGGCGGCCCGGGAAGGATCATCGGCTGCCCGGCCAGCCGGTGGTGCGCGGCCAGCACCTCCGACTCCCACGTGACGCCGCCGCGTTCCACCGACAGCCGCAGCGCCGAGCCTTCGTTGACGATCCGGGCCTCGGTCAGGTCGGTCAGCGCCTGCAGGGACAACGGGACGACCCGGAAGCCGCGGTTGCGGTCGACCTGGACGAGGTCCTTGGCCGCCAGCAGTCCCAGCGCCTCGCGCACCACGCTGAGGCTGACGCCGAACTCGACGCTCAGCTCCGCGGGCTTGAGCCGCACTCCCGGGGCCAGTTCTCCGTTGAGGATCGCCGACCGCAAGCCGGTGTACACCGACACGGCCAGGCTCTCGCCACCCGCTCTCTTCGCCATACCCAGACGATAACACACTGTCTGCACAAGAATCGATTCTTGCCTTGACAGATGGATATGTGACGCAGAGTATGAGCAGACCCGACGCACCTCTGCCTCCCTGGCTTGTCCCGGCGCCCCTGCCGAGCGCCGGGATCCTCGACCGAAAGGCATCGCGATGCGGATCGCCAACCTCGACGGCCGGCTCGTCCTCCTCACCGAAGACGGCGCCGTCGACGTCGAGCGCGCCAGCGGGCAGCGCTTCTCCGCCGACCCCCACGCCGTCTACGCCCGCTGGGACGAGTTCGCCTCCTGGGCCGCCGACGCGCCGGTCACCGGCGCCGAAGCCTTCGACGAAGCCGGCCTGCGGGCGCCCTCCCCCACCCCGGCGCAGGTCTTCGGCGTCGGGCTCAACTACCGCGACCACGCCGCCGAAGCCGGGCTCGGCCTGCCCGGCTCCCCCGCCGTGTTCACCAAGTTCCCCAGCTGCCTCACCGGTCCCTACGGCGAGGTCGCCCTCACCGGGTCCACTGTGGACTGGGAGGTGGAGCTGGTCGCCGTCATCGGCCGCGAGGCCAGGAACGTGCCCGCCGAGCACGGCTGGGACCACGTCGCCGGGCTGACCGCCGGCCAAGACCTCTCCGACCGCGCGGTCCAGCTGGCCGGCCCGGCCCCGCAGTTCAGCCTCGGCAAGTCCGCGCCCGGCTTCGGCCCCACCGGGCCGTGGCTGGTCACCTCGGACGAGTTCGCCGACCGCGACAACCTCGAATTGGGCTGCGCGGTCAACGGCGAGTCCGTGCAGAAGGGCCGCACCAGCGACCTGATCTTCTCCGTGCCCGAGCTCGTCGCGCGGCTGTCGGCGATCCTGCCGCTGCTTACCGGCGACGTGATCTTCACCGGCACCCCGTCCGGTGTCGGCATGGCCCGCAGTCCCCAGCGGTTCCTCGCCGCCGGAGACGATCTGGTCACCACCATCGAAGGCATCGGCACCATGCGCCACCGCTTCACCGAGGAGCCGTCATGACCACGGTCGACGGGAGCCGGTTCCGCGCGGTGATGGCCGCGGTGTGCGCTCCGGTCACGGTCGTCACCACCAGCGACGCCTCCGGGGCCCCGCACGGCGCGACAGTCAGCTCGTTCACCTCGCTGTCGCTCGACCCGCCGCTCGTCAGCGTCGCCTTCGACCGCCGCTCGGCCCTGCTGGTTCAGCTTCTCGACACCGGCCGATTCGGCGTGAACCTGCTCGGCCAGGGCCAGGACGACCTCGCCGTCCGGTTCGCCACGCGCGGCGCCGACCGCTTCGGGCCCGAGACCGCGTGGTTCACCGACCACGGGCTGCCCCGGCTCCGCGACGCGGCCGGCTGGGTCGCCTGCAACCTCGACCGCGTCGTCGAGGCCGGCGACCACCTCCTGCTCTTCGGCCTGGTCACCGACCTCGGCCGCGCCGACCTGCCGCCGCTGGTCTACGCCCACCGCACCTTCGGCACCCACTCCCGCTTCGCCGAGCGGCCACGCCCGCACATCACCGACCAGATCGCCGCCTGCGCCCGCTGACCTGCTGACCCGCCCGGAAAGGACAACGCCGTCATGACCCTCGCGACCGAACACCCCGCGCCCACCCTCGACCAGCTCCTCAACCGCATCGCCGACATCCAGCCGCTGCTGGAGAAGAACGCCGCTCAAGGCGAGGCCGACCGACGGGTCGTCGAAGAGAGCATCGCCGCGCTGACCGACGTCGGCGCATTCAAGATCGCCCAGCCCCGCCGCTACGGCGGCTACGGACTGCCCGTACGCGCGATGCTCGACGTCTCGGCCGCGGTCGCCGAGGCCGACGGCGGAACCGCCTGGGTCGTGGCGCTGAGCAACGTCTGCGCGTGGCTCGCCGGACTGTTCAGCGAGCAGGCCCAGGACGACGTCTGGGGCACGAACCCCGACGCCAAGGTGTCCGGCGTTCTCACGCCGACCGCCGAGACGACCAAGGTGGACGGTGGGTGGCGCGTCACCGGGCGCTGGTACTACAACTCCGGCTCCTGGCACGCCGACTGGGCCGGTCTGGGCATCCCGCTGACCGACGAGCGCGGCGAGGTCGTCGACCAGGGCATGGCCTTGCTCCCCCGAACCGACCTGGGCTTCGAGGATACGTGGTTCGTCGCCGGGATGCGCTCGTCCGGCTCCAACTGCCTCATCGCCGACGACGTCTTCGTGCCCGAGCACCGCGTGATGTCGGTGCCCCCGGCCATCGGCGGGAACTACGCGAACGGCGAGCCCGAAGAAGACCTGTTCCGGGCCGCGCTCGTCCCCGTGCTGACGCTGGTGCTGGCCGGACCGCAGCTGGGGCTGGGCCGCAAGGCGCTGAAGCTGGTCAAGGACAAGGCCGCGCGCAAAGCCATCTCCTACACCACCTACGCCACCCAGGCCGACTCCGTCGCCTTCCAGCTCCAGCTCGCCGAAGCCGCGCTGCGGATCGACAGCGCCCACCTGCACGCCTACCGCGCGGCCGACGACATCGACGCGGCCGCCGCGGCGGGCACCTACCCCGCCGTCGAAGCCCGGGCCCGGACCCGCGCCGACACCGGCTGGGCCGTCGAGAACGTCACCCGCGCGATCGACGTTCTGCTCTCGGCGCACGGCGCGGGCAGCTTCGCCGAGGTCAACCCGCTGCAGCGGATTTGGCGGGACTCGGCCATGGCCGCCCGGCACGCGATCGTGCTGCCCGCGGTCAACTACGAGGTCTACGGCAAGGCGCTGCTCGGGCGCGAAGACCAGATCACCCCGCTCGTCTGAGACTCCGGAGGAACCGGCATGAGCCTGCACCGCCTCACCAAGATCGCCATCGGCGTCCCCGACCTCGACGAGACCGCCAAGTACTACACCGAATTCGGCCTCACCCCGACCGCCACCGGCTTCGCCACCGCCGACGGCGGCGAGCAGCTCGAACTGCGCCGGACCCCGCAGCGCCGGCTGCTCAGCCTCGGCATCGGCGCCGACGACCCGGACGACCTCGGCCGGATCACCGCGTCCCTGGCGCGCCTCGACGTCGAGAGCCGCATCGACGGCGATTCCCTGTACACGAAGGACCCGATCAGCGGGCTCGACGTCGTCGTATCGGTCGCCCCGCGCCTTCGCCAGCAATCCCCGGAGCCGGTGGCCTACAACGGACCCGGCTCGGTCCGGCGCGCCAACACCCGCGCGCCCGGCATCGACCGGGAGCAGGCGGTCCGGCCGCGCAAGCTCGGGCACGTCGTGTTCGGCTCGACCGACCAGGCCGCGACCCAGCGGTTCTTCACCGAGGGCCTCGGCTTCAAGGTCAGCGACGAGGCCCCCGGTTTCGCCTCTTTCATGCGCTGCTCGACCGACCACCACAACGTGCTGGTCCAGCAGGCGCCGGTCAGCTTCCTGCACCACACGTCGTGGGAGGTCGACGACATCGACGAGGTCGGCCGCGGCGCCACCGCCATGCTCGAAGGCCACCCGGAACGCCACACGTGGGGCCTGGGCCGGCACTACATCGGCTCGAACTTCTTCTGGTACCTCCGCGACCCGGCGGGCAACTTCTCCGAGTACTACTCCGACATCGACTGCATCCTCGAAGACCAGCTCTGGGAGCCCCGCGTCGTCGCCGGCGAGAAGAGCCTCTACGCCTGGGGCCCGCCGCCCCCGCCGTCGTTCCTCGCGCCGGAGGACCTGGCGGACCTGATGACCGACGCCCACGACGGCGCATGAGCGAGCTGGACGTCTTCGGCCGCGGGTTCGACGGCTACGAGGACCTGTGGCGGTGGTCGGTCACCGACCTGGAAGGGTTCTGGGCGAAGGTCTGGGACCACTTCGAGGTCCGCGGCTCCTACGACCGCGTCCTCGGTTCGGCGGAAATGCCCGGTGTGGAATGGTTCCCGGGCGCGGAACTGAACTACGCCGAGCACATGCTGGACGGCGCCGATGACGACCTCGCCGTCGTCGCGCACTCCCAGACGCGGGCGAAGCAGTCGTTGACCTTCGGCGAGCTGGCCGACCAGGTCGGCCGCGCCCGGGCCGGGCTACGCCGGCTCGGCGTCAGCCGTGGCGACCGCGTCGCGGCCTACCTGCCGAACATACCGGAGACGCTGGTGGCGTTTCTCGCCTGCGCGTCGCTGGGCGCGGTGTGGGCGTCGTGCGCGCCGGAATTCGGCGCCCGCAGCGTCGTCGACCGGTTCGCCCAGATCGAGCCGACGGTGCTGCTCGCCGTCGGCGGCTACACCTACGGCGCCAAGGAGATCGGCAAGAGCCCCGAAGTGGCGGCGATCCGCGCCGGGCTGCCTTCCGTCCGGCACGTCGTCGGCGTCCCCTATGGACAGTACACAGTGGACGCGGACGTCTCGTGGCCCGAGTTGCTCGCCGAGCCGGGGCCGCCGGAGTTCGACCGCGTGCCGTTCGCCCACCCGCTGTACGTCCTGTTCTCCTCCGGGACGACCGGGCTGCCGAAGGCGATCGTGCACGGCCACGGCGGCATCCTGCTCGAACACCTGAAGGCACACGCGTTCCACCTCGACACCCGGCCCGGCGACCGGCTCCTGTGGCACACCACCACCGCGTGGATGATGTGGAACATCCTGGTCTCCGGCCTGCTGCGGCGGGCCACCGTGGTCCTGTCCGACGGGAACCCGCAGTACCCGGACCTCGGCGCGCAGTGGCGGCTCGCGGCCGAAGCGCAGGTGTCGCTCTTCGGCACCAGCCCGGCCTACTTGATGGCGTGCCGGGCGGCCGGCGTCGAACCGGGCCCCTGCCGGAGTTGCGGACGCTGGGTGTCACCGGGTCACCGCTGCCCGCCGAAGGGTTCGACTGGGCCACCGACCGGCTCGGAGTCCCCGTGAACTCGATGTCGGGCGGCACCGACATCTGCTCGGCGTTCGTCGCGGGGAACCCCTGGGTGCCGCCGCGGCGGGGCGAGCTGACCGCGCCGTGCCTCGGCGCCGACGTCACCGCGTTCGACGCGGCCGGACGCGAGATCGTCGGCGAAGTGGGCGAACTGGTCGTCCGCCGGCCGATGCCGTCGATGCCGGCCGGGTTCTGGAACGACCCCGGCCACCAGCGTTACCGCGCGGCCTACTTCGACACCTACCCCGGCATCTGGCGCCACGGCGACTGGGTGACGATGACCGCCGAACGCGGCTTCGTCATCTCCGGCCGCTCGGACGCCACGTTGAACCGCGGCGGCGTCCGCCTCGGCACCGCGGAGCTCTACTCGGTCGTCGAGGAACTCCCGGACGTCGACGACTCGCTGGTGGTGCACCTGGAAGACACCGACGGCGGCCCCGGGGAACTCGTGTTGTTCGTGGTCACCCCGGCCATCCTGGACGACGGTTTCCAGCAGCGGATCCGCCGAGCCCTGCGCGAGCAGCTCTCGCCCCGGCACGTCCCCGACCGGATCGAAGCGGTCCCGGCGATCCCCCGGACCCTGACCGGCAAGAAGCTCGAGACGCCGATCAAGCAGATCCTGCGCGGCCGCCCGGCCGCCGAAGTGGTCTCGGCCGACGCGGTCAGCGATTACTGCGCGGTGGAAGCCTTCGCCAGACTCCGGCCGTGAGCGTCAGAAGATGGCGAGGGGGTTGACGACGAGCCCCGTGGTGCCGGTGATGCGTGGCGGCGCCAGGACCAGCAGGAAACTCGAGCGATTCGACGATCTGCAGACCTCGGCGAGCTCGTCGAGGTCGGCCACGTCGACCAGCGGCAGGCCGAGGCGCGCGAGGGCGACCTGGTGCAGGGGCATGGGAAACCGGGCCGGACGCGCGTCGCCGATGTCGCCGAGGTACACGCTGACGTCGTGGTCGGCGAGCCACCGCACCGCGCTGAGGTCCAGGCCGGGCACCTGTTGGTCGAGCGGGCGGTGGATGTCCCAGCCGCCGCGCACGGCGACCGCGTCTCCGGTGCCCAGGACCGTGTCCGCGCGGTCCAGTGCGGCGTCGAGGTCGGCGGCTCCGATCCGGCGATCAGCCGGCAGGCTGCCGCCACCCGGCGCCAGGTCCAGGAGCACGCCGCGGGTGACGATCCCGGCTGCGAAAGGATCGGCTGAACCGTGTGTCACCCCGGTCGGCGTCACGGCGGCGTGGACCGGCACGCCGGGGTAGACGTGCTCGTCGACCGGCATGTGGGCGACGGCGTCGAGGTGGGTCACGGCGGCGTTGTGCGTGTTGATCAGGAGCGTGTCCGTCATCGCCATCGGCTTGGCTCCGGTGAAGTTCACGACCTGCAGAACGCCCGCGGGCATCAGCGCCGGGCCGCCGACGGGCCCGAGCCCGGTGGTGAGCGGCACCGGTTCGGTGCGGCGGGCGAGGCTGACGTGCCGCGCGTCGCGCACCTCGGCGGCGGCTCGTTTCCTGGTCGCGTCATCGATCAGGTTCAGCTGCGGTGACGAAGTCGCTGCGACCCGCCTTCCGCGATCCCCGCCGTCCTTCCGAGAAACTTCGGAATGAGCTCACGGGCCACGTTCGGCGCGTGGGCCATGACCGGACCGGCGGAACGTCATGGCCGGTTTTCGCCAGTGCCTTCGGAGGCGCCCTCCTACCATCGAAGCATGGACCATACCGCCAGGCCCACCTTGCGCCCTGTTTTGGTGCTACTGCACAGGTTTTACGCAGCCGAAGCGGCCTACATCTCCGCCGGAGGCAGGGGTAAGGCGAGCTTCGACGACCTCGCCGCCTGCCTCGATCCGAAGGTCGTGATGTACCAGGCACCGGGCCTGCCG
>NZ_PPHF01000090.1 GCF_002904335.1 Amycolatopsis sp. CA-126428
CCACGCGGTGAAGGTGCCGCCGGCGTTGACGTAGCCGAGCCGGCCGGTGCTGAGGTTGACGCCGAGCACGTAGAGGTAGACGGCGTCGCCGCGGCCGGTGTTGTTGGTGATGGACAACGGCAGGAGCGCGGGGCCGGAGGCGGCGGCGGGAGTAGTGCCGCCCCACACGGCCGTCGCCGCGACCGCCGCGAGCGCGGCGATGATCGCAGTCGGTTTCCTTCGAGTTCGCACCGGCGACTCCTTTGTCTGAGGTGGGTGCTCCAAGAGCTGAACTCCGCCGTTCGGGGCAACAATCCACCCGGCGCACGAGGTGTCATCATGCTGCGGACACCGCGGAACTGTAGCGCGCACCGAACAGGTGTCGCGGACGGAGATCTTCAAGGGAGCGGCATCCGACGGTAGACTTACGCCGCTGAGTGGGTCAATGGTCTAGACGTATGTCAGGTTGTCTCGTGCAATCGTGTTGCCCGCGTGGACGCGGTGCCCGATCAATCAGGAACGGCTGCGCCGCGCGGCTTGCCTGTAGCGGGCCCGCTCGTCGTCGGTCGGCGGTGTCGCCCGGCGGAGGCGCGGCGAAAGGTTGACAATCTAGAACGTCTACGTTCCTGACTCTTGTGTGATCGCCTGTCGATCCGCATACTGCAGAGAGGTACGTGATCGAAATCACTGGCGAGCGACACCGCGACCGGAGGATGACATGGCTGTAGGCCGACACGGCAGACCGGATGCGCCATCCGTGCCCGTGATGAGCGCGACGGGCATGCGAACGGGGGTAGCCGTAGCCCTGTCGCGGAACTGCTCGGGCGCCGCCAACGAGCTCGCTGTCACCTCGACCGCCGGTGAACGGCCGGGAACTGAGTCACCCCGTTCCAGTCCGGTGTCCTCCGGCGGGTAACCGCCTGGCCTAAGAATCCGGAAACGCGAGCCTGCAATGGTGGGCCTGTCGACGTACGTCGCCGATGCAATTTAGTCGCCGCGCATTAAGATATTAGAGCTGAATGGATTGGCGCGCAGAAATCTTCCTGTAGAGATGTATATCGCGACACGGTTGTGCAGTTGTTTCTGTCTTGTTGTGACAGTGACACTACAGTTGCCGCCACCATAGGATGGCTACTGCCCGAAAGTTTCCGGCAGCGGTTTCGTGGCCGAGTCAAGCAACGGCACGCCAGTGAAAACGGGCGGCCGCCACCTCCTGAAGCTCCGGAGAGGCCGTCGCGTCACGGGCCGGCGGTCTCTCCGGTACCAGCATCACCCCTCACTGCACACACCGGAAGATCGGCTTTGCCACATGAACAAACTCAAGCAGTTCGTGGCCGGGTGCGCGACGTTCGCGCTCGCCGCGGCCGGCATCACGACGCTCGCACCCCCGGCGCAGGCAGCGGCACTGCCGTCGCCCGACTACGTCTTCCAAGCATGGAATGACAGTTTCCTGGTTCAAGCCAACGGCGAAACTTACTACACCAATCAATTGAAAAGCATCGGCACCCAGCGCTCCGGCACGTGGGTCGCTGCGCTGAACATCCAGGTGGCGCAGGACGTGTACGAGCGCACGCACAGCGCGGCCGATCGCCAGAGGGTCCGCGATCTGATCGGCACCTTCCTCAAGTACGAAGGCACCAACTGGACCTCATGGGCCACCTGGAACGACGACCTGGCGTGGATGATCACCACCGTCCTGCGCGGTTACCTCGCCACCGGAGACCAGACCTTGCTGAACCTGGCCGCCGATCAATGGAACAAGACATACGACCGGGGATGGACTGGTGAGGGAGGTGGCGGGATCTGGGAGGAAATGAATTCCAAGTACAGCAAATGCTCACTCAGCAACAACCCGATGATCAGCACTGCGGTATCGCTGTACCAGGTCACCGGTGACGGCGCCTACCTGACCAAGGCGACGACGATCTACGACTGGGTCAGAAGCAAGCTCGTCAACGCTGCGACCGGTGTGGTCAACGAGTGCATCGCGTTTCCGAACGGTCCCAACGGGTCGACCGAGTTGCAGGCCTCCGACAACGCGTACAACGCGGGCTCATTCATCGAAGCCGCTGACTTCCTGTACCGGGTGACCGGAAATGCCCGGTACCGAGACGACGCCCAGCGGACGGCCGACCACTTCCTGAACACGGTCCCGATCGTGTCGAACAACGCCGGCCGCGGCTCGTCGTACCAATACTGGCTTTTCAAGGGCATCAGTGACTTCTGCACCGACACGAACACGTGCGGCACGTACGACGGCTACATGCGCTCCAACGCCACTCAGGCCTGGAACATGCGCAACGGCGCCAACCTCACCTGGAACGAGTGGACCAGGCCGACGAACGAGCCCAACCCGGATGCGTTCGAGATGAACGGCATGGTGGGACTGTTCCAGGACCTGTCGACCGCCGCCCCTTCTCCATTCACTGGCAACTACAAACTCGAAAACATCGCCAGTGGTCTCTCGCTGGCAGTGCAGGGCGGGTCCACCGCCAATGCGGCACCCATCGTCCAAAACCCCGACAACGGGTCCGCCGGCGCGTCGTGGATCTTCGAACTCCGCAGCAACGGGTACTACCAGATCAAGAACGTCGGAAGTGGTCAGCTGCTGAACGTCGCTGCCGAATCCGGCAAACCGGGAGCACCTATCGTCCAATGGCCGGCCGGCAACGGCTGGGCGGGCAACGATCTCTGGAAGCCGGTGGCCAACCCGGACGGGACCTGGTCGTTCTACAACCGCAACAGCAAGCTGGCCCTCGACGATCCCGCCGGCAGTACCGCCCCGGGAATGCAGTTCGCACAGTGGGCACCCAACGACTCGACCGGCCAGAAGTTCCGCGTGGTCTCGCGGACCACCGGCGGTAACGCCACCGACGGCTCTGGCCCGGTGCGGTCCGCCATCGGCGGGAAGTGCCTCGATGTCAACGCCGGCAGCAACGCCAACGGCACTGCCGTGCAGATCTGGGGCTGCAACAGCACGGCGGCGCAGTCGTGGAAGGTGTATTCCGACGGGACGCTTCGGGCCCTGGGCAAGTGCCTTGACGTCAACGGCTACGGCAACGCGAACGGGACCGCGGTAACGCTCTGGGACTGCTCGGGCGGCGACAACCAGCAATGGCAGCCTTACAACGGTGGTTACCGCAACCCGCTGTCCGGACGTTGTCTCGACGACCCTGGGTCGTCAAGCACCGACGGAACCCGCGTAGCGCTGTGGGATTGCAACGGCACCGCGGGACAGCGCTGGTCGCTGCCCGGCGCCTGAGGCGAACGCCGGGCTGCAACCGCGCCTTCGATTGCCCAGCCGAATGAGACAGGAGACGATTTAATCGTGAACATGCGGAAACCGGCTAAAGCAGGCCCACCGTCACTGGTCCTGGGTGTTGCGATCTTGGCAGCCTGCGCGACACCGACGGCAGCTGCGGCCTCATTCCTGCGCTCTGTGGCCGAAGCTCCATCCACAGTGGTCGCGGCTTCGCCGACGCGCCAGCTCATCGGCCAGGTGACCGGCTCCACGTACTTCGAAGTGAGTCCACCGGCCGCAGGGGCCTATGCCTTCGAGTACAAACTCGAAGGCACCGCCTTTTTCGATACTTACGTCGACGAGGTCGAGCTGGGCTACGTGGGCGGTTCGGCAGGTGTTCACCGAACGCGTCCGCTGTCGCTGACTGCTGGCGGGCACGTGGTGCACGTCGCCGGCCCGGAGGGTGCCGGAACGGCCTTGGTGTATCTGGTCGAGCGCCCGTAGCTCGGAGTCCGGTCGGGTCGATGTCCGGCCAAGACGGACACGGAGGCTGGCAACGGCGATAGCAGCATGCTCGCTCGTGGGCGGGCGAGCATGCTGCTATCGCGTCTCTGCCGTTGTCCGGGTCACGGCGGTGCAGGGTCCCTGGTCGACCCGATCCGTGCTTCGTCTACATGAGGGTGGTCAGCAGCGAGTGAGCGAGCTCGCTGAGGTGGTCGGCCAGGACCTCGGGCGAGTCGGTCATGCCGCGGTGGAGCCAATCGATGACGACCTCGCTCACGCCGGCCACAAGCGCCAGCAAGATCCGCTCGAATCGCAGCCGGTCGCGTTGGCGGCCGACGACGCGGCGAACCAGGCGACCGACGACTTCGGCGTCTTTGCGCAGCAGGCCGCGTCGCCGCAGTTCCATGCGTGGTGCGTTGATGTAGATGACGCGCGCGCGAGTCGGATGCTTGTACAGCGTGGTGACGAGCGCCTGCATCATCGGTCGTAGTAGCTGCTCGAGGTCTTCGGGCCGCTTCGGCACCACAGCGGAGATTTCGGCCAGCAACCAGTCGTTCAGTTCGCGGTGGACGGTGATGAGCAGGTCGGCCCGGTCGGCGAAGTGCTCGTAGAAGTAGCGTTTCGCCACCTTCGCCGCCGCGCAGACATCGGCGACCGTCACGTCGTCATAGCTTCGGGCGGCAAACAGTTCCTCCGCCGCCTCTGTGATCCGGCTGCGCCGATCAGCGGTGCGCTCCTGCCGTGACTGTCCTGCGTAGGTCTCCCCGCGCTCAGTCTTGTCCTCGCGTTCTTCCACAGCATCCGTCCTTGTGCCGATCCGACTCGCTACCTTATCCCGAGGTCTTCGATACCGGGCAACATTTCAGGAACGTGTACGTTCCAGAGTCTTGTGTGTCGCTGACTGGCGATCCATACTGCTGGCTCAGTTCAGTGCAGAGCGCGCCGCCAGGAGGACCGCATGGCCACCGAGGACCAACGGCGGACAGCACTGGACCCGCTGCCGAGAGCAACGAGCCGGGCAGGGTGGGTGCTCGCGTTGTTGTTCGCGGCCAACCTGCTCAACTTCTACGACCGCACCATTCCGTCCATCTTGGTGGAGCCGATCAAAGCCGAGTTCGGTCTGTCCGACGCCGAGATCGGTTTGATCAGCGCCGCTTTCACAGTCGTGTACGCCGTCGTCGGCATCCCGCTCGGACGGCTGGCTGACCACCGATCGCGGCGGGTGATCCTGTCTGCCGGATTGGCGGTGTGGAGCCTGCTCACCGCGGTCACCGGGCTCGTCGGCGGCTTCGCGGCTTTGGTCGTTGTCAGGCTGCTGCTCGGCATGGGGGAAGCCAGCTTCGCCCCGGCGACCAACTCCCTGGTGGCCGACCTCTATCCGCCGGATCGGAGAGCTCGGGCCACTGGGCAGTGGCAGCTGGGCTTGCCGGTCGGACTGGTGCTCGCGTTCTTCACCGTCGGCTCGATAACGGAAGCATTCGGCAGCTGGCGAGCTGCCTTCTTCGTCGCGGCGGTGCCCGGTTTGGCTGTAGCGGGTGCGCTGGCGTTCATTCGCGAACCGGCACGAGGCGCGTCCGAATCCGCACCGGTGGCCACGGCTCAGGTGGGCACCCCGTTCCGCAGTTTGATGCGGGTGCCCACCTTGTGGTGGCTGGTGGTCGCGGGTCTGGGCTCCCAGATCGCCTCGTACGCGGTGGCGACCTTCAGCGTCCCGCTGTTCCAGCGGCACTTCGGCACCAGCCTGGCTGTCGGAGGCGCTTTCACCGGCGTCACGATCGGCGTTACCGGCCTGGTGGGGTTGACAGTCGGCGGTCGCATCGCTGACCGTGCCGGCCGTCGCTCACCTGCAGGCCGGGTGCTTACCGGCGCATACGGTCTTCTCGGGGCCGTCCCGCTGACTGCTGCGGCGTTCCTCGTCGACGCCACAATGCCCCTGATGTTCGTGGTCGTCTTTTCCGCGGGCTGGTTGTTGCAGTACCTGTATTTCACCGCCGCTTACCCGACCGTGGCCGATGTCGTCGAACCTCGCCTCCGCGGCACCGCCATGGCTCTGTATTTCGCTGCGTCGTACCTGCTCGGAGGTGCATTGGGACCGTTGATGGCTGGTGCCCTGTCGGATCGCTTCGCGGCGTCGGCGCGAGACCTCGGAACTAGAGCCGCAGCCGCGTACGGCCTGCATCTAAGCTTGGCAATCGTCATCCCCGTAGGTCTGCTGATCGCTGCGGTCGGTCTCTTCGTTGCCTCGAAATGTGTCGCGCGCGACCGGGCGAATATGCGAAGCGCGCTGAGAGCTGCCCGGTAAGGGACCCCCGCTCGGCGTCGGTGGCGGCCAGAGCGTGGCCAGGAAGCGCCAATGCATGCTGTCGGTGCCGACGACCGCCGGTGCTATCACGTGAAGACGTTGGTGTGCTTGCGAGACTCGAGCGCGAGCGCGCCGGCTCGCTTCCGCCGCTGCCGGGTCGCGCAGGACGATCATCGCGATCGCGTAGCTCAAACCGTCACGCGAGCTTCAACACGACTGCACCGTCAGCGCCGTAGCCGCCGGGCGGCGATCCTGTCGGGCCACGATTGCGTCGTAGACACCGCAATGATTTCGTTGGAGCCGGCGCGCAGGTAAGGGGTGATGTCGGACTGGAACGCGGCGTAGCCACCGGTGTGGGCATCGGCCTGGCTACCGTCGGCGTGCACCGTCGCCTGCTGATCGACCGCGCCGAAATTGGGCAGCGTGCGACGTCCGTTCCAGGCGGAAGGCACGGTGAAGGACCTGCGGTACCACATCTGGTCCAGATGACGCTGGATGCCCGACAGTGCCGACTCCGCCGGTTAGGGGACGTTGATCCGCTCCGGCAGCGTCTGGTTCACCGGAGGTACCTGGCCGGCAGAGGCGGCGCCGAACTGCCGTTCACCGTCGAGGCTCTGCCAATCCGCACGGCTCATCTGTGGCCGGGGGTATTCCGGCAACGGGTTGGCTATGTTCGCGGTGGCCGCGGCCGTCCACGACGTTGTCATCGGCGCAGGTTTGACGGGGGGCCGCGACGCTGGGTGGAGCCCCGGTCGTAAGGGTCACCGCCGTGGCGGTCACGACCACGCCTGCCAGGGCAGCCAGTCGGCGTAACCGCGGCTATGCGACTGGGAAGAGTCGCTCTGGTCAACGGCAAGGAAACGCTCGTCTGCGTAGCTGACAGGTGACGAGGGATCATGAGGTCGGCACCGGGTGGAGACTGGGCGGGCTCAGGAGGGGAGCGTCCAGCGCTGGTTGGCGCCGCCGGTGCAGCCCCGGATCACCAGCTGCGTGCCGGGCATGGTGGACGAGCCGGGATCGTCGAGGCACTTACCCGACTGCGGGTTGAGCACCGAAGCGTCGCTGCGGGGCTGCCAAACCTGCGCCGCGCTGCCGTTGCAGGCGTACAACTGCACCGGCGTGCCGTCGGCGGTACCTCCCGCCGTGACGTCCAGGCACTTGCCGAGGGCTTGCAGGGTGCCGCCTTGGGCGGTCCAGCTCTGCGCGCTGCTGCTGTTGCAAGTGTAGATCTGGACGGGGGTACCGTTGGCCGCGGCGGCGGCGCGGACGTCGGCGCACAGGTTCTGATAGCCGACGATCGGCGCGGACCCGCCGAGCGTGACGCTGCCGGTGAGCCGGATGTCGCGCGAAGACGCGCCGATCTGGATTTGATAACTGCCGGCGGTCCGGGTCCAGTAGCCGCCGGTCCATGCCTGGAAGCTGCGAGCGTCGAGCGTGGTGGTGACCCGCTGGGTCTGGCCCGGGCTCAGCGTGACCTTGCTGAAGCCCCGTAAGTTCTTCGCCGGTTCGCCGGTGCTCGCCGGCTGCCCGACATAGACCTGGGGGACTTCCGACCCGGCACGAGTGCCGGTGTTGGAGACGTCGAAGGCCACGGTGACACCGGTGGCGGCAGGGGCGCTGACGGTCAGGTTGGCGTACCGGAAGGTGGTGTAGGACAGTCCGTACCCGAAGGGGAACAGGGGCGCGATGCCGTGACGGTCATACCAGCGGTATCCGACGTCGATGCCTTCGGAGTACTGCACGCTGCCGTTCTGCCCCGGCCACTGGGCAGCGGTGTGCGCTGGGACGTCGGCGAGTGAGGCCGGGAACGTGACCGGCAGCTTGCCGGACGGGTTGACGTCACCGAAGAGGATCGAGGCGAGTGCGTTGCCGTACTCCTGGCCCGGGTACCAGCTCTCGATGATGCCGCGCACCGAGCCGGCCCACGGCATCGTCACGGCCGAGCCGCTGTTCACTACGACGACGGTATTCGGGTTGACGGCCGCGACGTCGGCGACCAGCTGGTTCTGTTCGGCGGGCAGGTTCAGATCGGGCAGGTCGCTGCCTTCGGCCTCGAAGCGGCCGACGAACACGACGGCCAGGTTCGCAGCGCGGGCCGCGGCGACCGCCTGGTCGTGCGCGGTGGCGCTGCCCGTCACCCGCCAGCTCTGCGCGGGGCTCGTGTTGCACGCGTAAAGCTGCAGGTGGACGCCGTTGGCGGGGTTGGCGGCGGGCACGTCGAGACACTTCCCGGACGCCGGGTTGACCAGCGAGCCGCCGGAGACCGACCACTGCTGGGCGCCGGTGCCGTTGCAGTCGTACAGCTCGATCTTCGTGCCGTCGCCAGTGGCGCCGCCCGCGACGTCCAGGCACTTGTCGAGCGCCCGCACGGTTCCGTCCGCGCCGGCGGTCCAGATCTGGGCGGCGCTGCTGTTGCAGTCGTAGAGCTGGACGGGGGTGCCGTTGGTGTCGTCGGCCGCGGCGACGTCAACGCACTTGCCGGCCAGACCGTAAATCGGTCCGGAGGTGCTGCCGGAGGTGTAGGTGACCGCAGCAGCGGAGCCGGCGCGCGCCTGGATCCCTCGGAAAGGACTGATCGCACTGCTGGGCTTGACGCCCGCGCTGCCGCCACCCTGGTACAGCGGGGCGGCGTCGCCGCCGCTGCCGAGCACGGCGATCGACTTGGTGGCGGACGTGATCGGCAACGTCGCGTCCGCGTTCTTAAGCAGCACTGTGCCCGCCGCGGCGACCTGGCGGGTCAGGGCGGTGTGCGCGGCCGAAGTGACCGTAGTCTCCAGGGTGCCGGTCTGGGCGTGGTCGAACAGCCCGCGCCGGAACATCGAAGTGAGGATGCGCCGGACATGCTCGTCGATCGTGGCCGGGGAAACCTGGCCGTTGTTCACCGCGGTGGTGAGCGCGGCACCGTAATACCGGCTGTCGGGCATCTCCATGTCCAGGCCGTTGTTGGCCGAGGCGACGGTGGAGTGGGTGGCTCCCCAGTCGGCGGTGACGAAGCCGCCGAAGCCCCATTCGTTCTTCAGTATCGTGTTCTGCAGCGGGCCGTTCTCGCAGGCAAACGGTCCGTTGATCGCGGAGTAGGAGCACATGACGGAGTCGGCACCGCCGGTCTTCACCGACGTTTCGAAGGCGGGCAGGTAGATTTCTCGCTCGGTGCGGTCGCTGACGATCGCGTTGTCGGCGCTGCTGTTGCGGTTGGTTTCCTGGTTGTAGACGGCGTAGTGCTTGACCTGGGCCATCGGGCCCTGGCTCTGGATGCCCTGGATGTCTGCGGCGCCCAGCTGTCCGGCGAGGTAGGGGTCCTCGCCCAGCGACTCGAAGGCGCGGCCCCACCGTGGGTCCCGCACGATGTTGATGGTGGGGCCGAGCTCGACGTTGGTGCCTTTACCCCACTGCTCGGCGCCTATCGTCTCGCCGTACTGGCGCATCAAGCCGGTGTCCCAGCTCGCCGCGCCGGATACGGGGGAGGCGAGCTGGGTGACGCCGGTGACGCCGTCGCCGACCCCGGCCGGTCCGTCTTGCAGGTGCAGGGCGGGGATCCCGAGGCGGGGGTTGGCGTCGACGCAGCCGACGTAGCCGCAGGACGCACCGCCGTGCAGCATCGTCAGCTTTTCGGCCTGGGTCATCGCCGCCAACAGTTCGGCGGCGCGTTGCTCGGGGGTTTGGGCGGTGTTCATCCAGGGCTGGGCGGCCGCCTGCACCACCTGCGCCCCGCCGACGGCGAGCAGGAGGGCGGAGGCAGCGGCGAGGAGCGAACGGGACACCCGGGGTCGAGACGTGCGCATAGTGCCTCCTCAAGATCGTCGATCGGAAGGTCTAGGT
The DNA here is from genome assembly GCF_002904335.1 of Amycolatopsis sp. CA-126428. Classification (GTDB taxonomy): domain Bacteria; phylum Actinomycetota; class Actinomycetes; order Mycobacteriales; family Pseudonocardiaceae; genus Amycolatopsis. Next base: position 9,846 of record NZ_PPHF01000090.1, read on the forward strand.
TCAGCTGGTGGTGTTCGTAGGACATCGTCAGGGCGGTGGCCGCCGGGGTCCGCCGATCACCGGCGTTCCAGGTGGTTCGCGCCCACGCGGTGCACGTGATGGCTGTGCCACTGGCCGCAGGGTCGCAAGGCTCCGATCCCTTGGGCGTTCCAGTCGTCGATGGTGAACATCAGGGTCCCCCAATCCGTGCTGCCGGACGGGATTATGGTGTCGCTGAGTCTGCTTCCCGAGCTCCAGATACGGCCGCCGTCCACCGGTCCAGCCAGATCTCATCGCCGGCCACGCCGCCGTCGATCGACGCCCAGCCTCTCGCTTCGGCGTCGTCGGAGTGCAGCGACAGGGAGCGGTAGCGACCGGAGACGCGCCGTAACCCTGGCTGGGGACGCTGTCACTGTGCATTCCGTCGCGAGGATCTGTGGGTTTCCATCAGTCAACCGATCTGCTCGTGCGGTCAGGCGGAGGCGGGCGTCCATTTCTGGTTCGGGCCGCCGTTGCAATCCCACAGGACGAGCTGGGTGCCGTCGGCGCTGGAGGAAGCGGGGTCGTCCAGGCATCGGCCCGAGGCGGGGTTGCGGTAGCCGCCGTTGTAGGGCTGCCACTGCTGGTTGCTGCCTCCGTGGCAGTCCCAGATGGCCACCGCCGTCCCGTTCGCGGTGCCGTAGCCGGTGGCGTCGAGGCACTTGCCCAAAGCCTGCATGGTTCCGTCGGGGAAGTTGCTCCAAAGCTGGGCGACGGTCGCGTTGCAGCCCCAGATCTGCGCGATGGTGCCGTTGGCACTGTCGCCGGCGTTGACGTCCAGGCACTTTCCGGCGATGCCCGAACGCACCGCGCGTCCGGCGGTGCCCGGCGGCTTGATCCATCCGGCGCTGTCGGCCGCCTGGATGCCCGCATCGAACGCGTCGGCCATCTTGCGGTAGCCGTTGTCGTTGGGGTGCAACGCATCTGACAGGTCGGCGGTGTTCAGTGCGCTCATGTCGACGTAGCGGACGAGCCGACCCGCGGCCTGCTCCTGTTGCACGATGCCGGGGATAGCGGCGTTGAAGGGCCCGCGCAGCGGTTCTTCGGTGGAACTGGTGGAGATGATCACTGAGCCGACCAGCACGGTCGCATCCGGGGCGTCGCGGGTGATCTGGTCGAGCAGGGCGTGCAGCCGGTCCGGCGCCGTGGGCACCTGGTACTGCTGCCCGAGGTCGTTGGTGCCGATCTCCAGGGTGACGACGTTGGGCCGGTACCGGGCGAGGGTGTAGTCGGCGATGCCGGCGATCTGGTCGATGCGCCAGCCGGAGTGGCCCTCGTTGTCCGGATCGGCCATGTCACCGTTGCGTCCGCTGCCGACCATGTCGACCGCGTGTCCTTCGGCCCGTAGCCGATCCGAGAGGAACGCCCGGTAACTGTTCCCCGTGCTGCTGCCGATTCCCCAGGTGATCGAGTCACCCAAGGGCAGTACCCGCAGCGTGGCTGCCGCCGCCGTGGCAGCGGCAGCGGCAGCCATGCTTGTTGCCTCGGCCACCGCCGGCAATGCGGCCGTGCACGCGAGTGCCGTGATCGTGACGCAGGCAGCTTTCAACCCGTTCATCATCCATCCTCCTGCTCGCAGTAAGCACAATTCCTAAGTGGACAGTCCCCATTGCTGGTTGGCGGCTGCGGTGCAGTCCCAGATCTGCACCTGGGTGCCCCAGGTGGTGGACCACCCGGGTACGTCCAGGCACCGGGCCGACTGGGGGTTGTACAGCGAGCCGTCCGGGCGGGGCACCCAGACCTGCGCGTCGGTGCCGTTGCAGTCGTAGAGGCTCACCAGGGTGCCGTTGGTGGTGCCGCCGCCGTTGACGTCGAGGCACTTGCCGAGGACGTGCAGGGTGTTGCCGGCCCGGTCGGTGGTCCACTGCTGGGCGGCACTGCCGTTGCAGGTCCAGAGTTGGATCGGGGTGGCGTTCGCGCTGCTCGCGTTGCGCACGTCCAGGCACAAGCCCCCGTAGCCGCTGACGGCGCTGGGCTGGTGGTCGGTCATGGTGATCACGAGCGAGTGAGTTCCGCTGAGGGTGGCGGGCAGGAAGTGGTCGGACCGGTCGACCCCGTCGACCTTGAAGGAGGCGATGATGTTGCCGGAACCACGCAAGGTGACGTCGAGGTTCGCTGCCCGGTAGTGCAGCCCGGACAGGGTCACCTCGCCCCAGCCCCACGGCAGCGTCGGTGTCCAGGTGATGCCGTCCGGGGTGAGGTTCATCCCGAATAGGCCGTTGTCCACCATCCGCAGGTAGGCCGTCGCCGACCAGGTCTGGTCCCGCACCGGTCCCCAGTGGCCACCGGTTTGCCAGCCGCCGTCCGGGACGCCGGAGAGGAAGTTGTAGATCTCGTAGAACCCGCCGCTGGTGTTGGCGAGTGCGGCGAGTGTGGTGGCTTCGGTGGCGAAGCGGGCCTGGTTGCCGGTTTTGGCGGCGGCTTCGGCCCAATAGCCTTGGATCATCGGCCAGACGCTGACGTTGTGCCGGCCGGGTCGGCTGTCGTCGTAACGGGGGAAGTGCGGGTACACGTCCACGATGCCGTGGGGCTGAACGTGGGCGTTCTGCATGATCGACCGGGCCTGGGCGGTGCTCGCAATGCCGAAGAGGACGGCGAACGAGAGGCCGGTGCCCTCCTCGGAGGGATCCAGCGCGCCGGTCGGGCCGCCGTCACCGTTGTGGATCAGGTAACCGTAGGTGCCTTTGGCGGGGATCCAGAAGTGCCGATTGATGCTCGACTTCAGGGCGTCCGCTGCCGCGTTTTGGGCCGTGACTTCGGCGGCGGGCCGGGCGAGGGCGGATGCCATCATGGCTGCGCTGCGGAATGCCGAGTAATACAGCGTGTTGGTGCTCAACGTCATGAGCTTGTCGGTCGGGTAAGAGCCGACGAAGCCGCCTTTGCTTTCGGTGCCGTCGGCCGGTGGGGCGGGGTAGCCCGCGATGCCGTCGTTGAAGAACGACGGGCCTTGGAACAGGCCGTAGGTGGAGTTGAAGTTCGCGCTTTTGCGTGTGTTCAGAGTGTCGACGGCGGTCTGATACGCGTTGGCCAGGAAGGTTCGGTCGCCGGTGACCAGGTAGTGGTTCAAGGCGGCGGTCAACCACACGACCTGGTCCCACCACTGGTCGTCCTGCTGGAGTATCAACTGGCCGTTGGCCTGCCTGCGGACCACCGACCACAGGGTGTTCGCGGCGGTGGCGGGATCGAGCAGGCTCGCCGCGTTCCACGAGTTGACCGATGCGTCCCTGGTCCACGGCTGCGGGTATTCGGCACCCGCGCGTAGAAATGTTCCCGGAGGATCGGTCAACAGGCCCGACTGGTTGTATACGGCCGGGTCGTAGCGGACGGTGTTGATATCGAGGACATTGTTCAGAGCCTTCGTGTATGCGGCGCCCAGCGTCGATTGAGCGTTCGCGTCGGCAAATCGCAGGGTGGGCCGGCCGGTCGCAGCGGGTTGAGTGACTTGTCGTGGTCCGTCGAGGGGGGAACCGGAAGCCACGCCGGGAGCGAGCGAAGCGGTCAAGGCGAGGCAGCAGGCGACCCGGAGCCAGCGCCGGGCTGCGTCACGGCGATGTGTGTACATGAAGATCTCCAACTTCGACATCGTTGTCGGTCAACGTGCCCGGTCGTCGGCGGTTCGGGTGGTGCGCCTCGGTCGAGTTTTCGAGGCGGCGCGTACTTGGGGCATTCCAGCCGCCATCGGGACAAGCGGTGGGGCAAATGCGGGAGAGCGCTCTCCAATTCAGTCTCACCTCACCTGCCGTCGGTGTCAATCGTCACGGCGCATTCTGTCTCTACTTGACAAAATTGTCCGGTAACGGAAATCCGTTGCGGCGGTGAATGGCTTGAATAAGCCTTTCTCGGGCGCAATCGTGGCCACGGCGGGAGCGGCGGCGCTGAGCCGCTCCCGCCGTGGCGGCGAATGTGGTCGCTGACTACCTAGCTACGCGACCACTTCTGATTCGACGCACCGTTGCACGTCCAGATGACGAACGGAGTGCCGTTGGCCGTGCCGTGGCCGGTCACGTCGAGGCACTTGCCGGATCCCACGTTGACGACCGCTCCGCCGGCCTGGACGCGCCACTGTTGCGTGGCGGCGCCGGTGCAGTCGTAGATCTGAACGGTGGTGCCGTCGGCCGTGCCGCCACCGGCGGCCTCGAGACACTTGGTGTCGAACACCTTCAGCTGGTTGGTGGTGGTGGACGTCCACTCCTGGTTGTTGCCGTTGTTGCAGTCCCACAGCGCCGGGATCGTGCCGTTGGCCTGGTTCGCCGCCGGGACGTCGGCGCACTTGCCTGATTCCTGGGCCTTGAGAATGCCGACGGTGGCGGCGCGGGCCCATTTCTGGTTGCCGCCGCCGGTGCAGCCCCAGAGGACCAGCGCGGTGCCGTTGGTGGTGCCGTGCCCGGTCGCGTCGAGGCACTTGCCCGACCCGGTGTTGATGACCGAGCCGTCGGCGTTGACCGTCCACTGCTGGGCAGCGGTGTTGTTGCAGTCATAGATCTGAACCGGAGTTCCGTCGGAGGTGCCGCCGGCACGGGCGTCGAGGCACTTGGTGCCGTAGACCATCAGCTGCTTGGCAGGCGTAGCGGTCCAGCTCTGGTTGGCGCCGCCGGTGCAGTCCCACAGCGCGATGGCGGTGCCGTTGGCCTGGCTCGCCGCAGGAACGTCGGCGCACAGCCCCGACTCCTGGCCCTTGAGGATCCCGCCGAAATTGCCGTCCGGGTTCGGGGTGACGCTGAAGTTGTCGAACTGGTTGGTCTGGTAGCCCACGACCCCGACGCCGGCGAGGCCGGTGGTGAACGCCGTGTCGGCGACGGTGCCGAGCGTGGCGCCGTCGAGGGTCGCGGTGATCTGGTTGCCGCTGAAGCCGAGCTTGACGTTGTGCCAGGTGTTGAGGCCCAGCGCCGGGTGGGAGCCGGAGGTGAGGGTGGTGAGGACACCGCCGCTGCTGTTCTTCGCGATGGACCAGGCGCCGGTGTCGGCGATGCGTAGCTGGTAGGCGGCTTGGTGGCTCTGCGGCCGGTTCTGGGTGTTGGCCCGGCCGAGCAGGGTCACCGTGCCCGCTTGCTGCAGGTCGACGTCGGTACTGACGGTGTAGTTGCTCCACCGTGGATCGCCGACGAGGGTGAAGGCGTCGCTGTCGTCCTGCCAGTTGATCGGCCGGACCGGCGCGACCTGCTGCAGGCACTGCCCGCCTCGCCCGGCCGCGCAGGGGCGGACTTCGTACGAGCCCTGCATGTCGGAGAAGTACTTCGCGGCGCTGCGGGAGCTGTAGCCGTCGAAGTTGTCCGAGTAGGGCAAACCGAGGTTTCCGGCCGGGGGACTGGCCGCGGTGCCCTTGCCCTGGCCGGTGGTCGTGGTGACCGTGTAGATCCGGTTCGGCTGCAGGGTCAGGGAATATGATCCCGACGCTGGAGCGACGTCTGCCTGCTTCACGAAGTAGTCGGCGGGGTTCGACGAACCCAGGTCGGTGGACCAGACGTGCACTGTGCCGGTGCTCAGCCCGCCTGAGGCCGTGACGTTCACGGTCTGGGCGGCCGTCGCGCCGGTGGTCTCGTAGATCGTCGAGTAGTCGCTGCCGTTGGCGGGCTTCAGGGAGATGTAGCTGCCGTTCGCGCGGTTGCCGGCCAGGTAGCCGCTCGCCGTGCCGGTGAGGAACTTCCAGCCCGGCTGAGTGAACTGGGCCACTTGCGCGTTGGCCCACAGGTTCTTGCCGAGTTCGTAGGTACCTGACCAGGGGGTGTTCGCGGTGGCCAGCCCGACGGTGTTGTAGGGCAGGTTCGAGTACAACGCGGCGATCAGCGGCCAGTTCATGAAGCCGGTCATCTGGCCGTCGAGGTAGCCGCGGGTAATGGTACGGATGTAGGCGGCCGAGCCGGTGTTGAAGTCCTGGGAGCCGAATTCGCTGGCCCACAGGGGTTTGCCGGTGGCGACGGCGTTCACGGTCGAGGAGCAAGTGGTCGCGTCGGAGAGGTAGCCGCACGGGTAGTGCGAGCCGACCACACCGACCGCGTTGTTGAAGCCGCTGTCGGAGAGCATGTCGTCGGCGGTGTTCCAGCCGCTGTCGTCACCGACGATCTGCACGGCGCCGTAGCCGCGGGAGTTCAGCGCCGCGCGCAGGTTCTTGTACCAGGTCTTGTCGTGGCCGCGTTCGTTCCAGCCGCCGAGGTAGCTGATGGTCAGGCCGTGCTGCTTCGCGCAGTCCAGCCAGGAGATGTCGTAGTCGATCATGTCCTGGGACCAGAAGTTCCCATCGCCGATCCAGCCCGGCGCCGCCCACGGCAGCGCGACGAGCTTGATTCCCGGGTTGCGGGCGACGGCTTGTTCGCCGAGCCAGAATTCGTAGCCGGCGTTGCAGTTGATGTCGCCGCGCACGTGCTGGTGGCTGGGCTCGGAGCCGTCGGTGGAGTTCGCGTCGCCGCCGATCTCGAGTTTCAGCAGCTGCACGGCGGCGCCGTAACCGGGCTTGAACAGGTAGTCGAGGAGCTGCGCCCGCTGCGCGGGCGGATAGTCGATCAGCAGCCGGGAATTACCGCCACCGCCGCTGATCGCGCCGACGCCGTCGAACGTACGGCCCGTGCTGCCGCCGTTGACGGCGATCGTGGTGCTGGCCGCGCCGGCGGGCGCGGCGGTCGCCATGAGCGTCGCGGTGGCGAGCAGGATGGACAGGAGCAGAAACAGTAGCCGGCGGAGCGTGGAGCCGCGGCGTTGCGGACGCATGGAAGATCTCCTTCAGAACTTCATCGGGGGGAGGGAACGGAAGGACGTTCAGGGCGACGGCAGGGTCCACTGCTGGTTGGGGCCGCCGGCGCAGTCCCAGATGACCAGTTGCGTGCCGTCGGTCGTGCTGGTGCCGGGATCGTCGAGGCACTTGCCGGACGCCGGGTTCACCAGCGTTCCGTTCGTCGGTGACCACTGCTGGTTGCCGCCGCCCGTGCAGTCCCACAGCACGACGGCCGTGCCGTTGGCGGTTCCGCCGCCGGTGACGTCGACGCAGCGGTTGTACAGCCGCAGCGTGCCGTCGCCGGGGAGGTGGACCGACTGGGCCGTCGAGCCGTTGCAGGTCCAGATCTGGATCCGGTTCCCGTTGGTCGTGGCGGCGGTGTCGTCGTCCAGGCACTTGCCCGTCCCGGCCGACGTGACGGCTCCGGTCCTGGTCTTCGGGAGGGGCCAGCGCTGGTTGGCGGCACCAGTGCAGTCCCAAATCACCAGCTGCGTTCCGTTGGCGGTACTGCCACCGGGATCATCGAGGCAGCGCCCCGAGGCCGGGTTGCGCAGCGCACCAGTGGCGGGCTGCGGGACCCACTGCTGCCCATTGCTGAGATTGCAATCCCAGAGCTGGACGAGCGTGTTGTTCGCGGTGCCGCCACCATTGATGTCGAGGCACTTGCCGAACAGCATCACGGTGCCGTCACCGGGCACGGTCCAGTGCTGAGCAGCGGTGTTGTTGCAGTCGTAGATCTGGGCGTGGGTGCCGTTGGCGCTGCTGCCGCCCGCGTCGTCGAGACACTTCCCGGTGATCCCGGAGGCGAGAGAGCCGGTCGGGCCGATGACCGTGGCCGGCGGCTGAGCACCGCTGTCGCCTCCGTAGGAAGGCGGCGCCGACGAGGCACCGCTGGCCCACGAGGTGTTGGCGCTCGTACTCAGCGTCAGGTTCAGCGTGCCGCCGTCGGTCGCGAAGCCGGACGGCACGTCGGCGTTGTTCCACGTCGCGCCGTTGAGGGTGGCGGTCTGGACGTAGGGCGCGTCGGCCGAGGCATGGGGAGCGTTGACGGCCATCGTGGCGCCGTTGGCGAGGGTGACGGCGACCGATGGGAACAGCGGGCTGCCGATGACCAGGTCCGAGGTGCCCGGGGTCATCGGGAACAGGCCCATCGCCGACCACACGTACCAGGCGCTCATCGTGCCGAGGTCGTCGTTGCCGACGCTCCAGTTCGACGGCGCGTTCGGCCACATCTGGTTCTGGACCTGCCGGACGATCCGCTGCGTCTTCCACGGCTGTCCGAGGTAGGCATACTCCCATGGCAGCTCGATCGAGGGCTCGTTGCCGAGGTCGGCGTGGGTTCCGCCGGCGCCGTGCAGGTCCGCCAGGACACTGTCGAGATAGGTGGTCAGTTTCGCGTTGCCGCCCATGGCGTCGGCCAGGCCGTGGACGTTGAACGGGACCATGCCGGTGTACTGCCACGACGTGCCTTCGACGAACTGGTCTCCGCTCGCGGGGTCGAATCCGCCGCGCCAGGCCCCGTTCTTGAGCTTCGGCTGCATGAAGCCGGTGGCCGGGTTCAGGCCATTGCGCCAGTTCTGCGACCGGTTGACGAACTGGCTCTTCGTCGCGGTGTCGCCCAGCGCCCCGGCGAACGCGCCGATCGCGAAGTCCGTCGTCGAATATTCGAGCAGCGTCGCGACCGAGCCGTAGAACCCATACGGGTACTGGGCGTCGGAGGGCAGGTAGCCGTAGTTGGACAGGTACTCCAGCCCCGTCCGGATCGAGTTGGGGACAGTTCCCTGTGCGACCATGGCCTTTTTCGCTGCCACGGTGTCGAAGTTACGGCCGCCGAAGGCGTAGTAGTCGGCGATGATGGTCGGCGCGGAGTCGCCGTTCATCACGTACGTGTCGTATTCGTTGAGCGACCATTTGGGCAGCGTGCCGCCCTGGGCGTAGTCGTTGACCAGGGACTGGGCGCTGTCACCGGCCTGTCGTGGCGCCACGAGCGCCATCAGTTGCGCTTGCGAGCGGTAGATGTCCCAGCCGGAGAAGTTGCCGTATTGCGCGCCTTGGCCGCCGGAGACGGCGTGCACCTGGTGGTCGAAGCCCCGGTAGCGTCCGTCGGCGTCGCTGACCACGTTCGGGTGTAGCAGCGCGTGGTAGAGCGCGGTGTAGAATACCGTCTGCTGGTCGGTGCTGCCGCCGGAGATCTGGACCCGGCGCAGCAGCGCGTTCCAGGAATCCTTGGTGGCCTGCCGGGTGCCGGCAAAGTCCCAGCCGCCGTTTTCCGCCGTGAGGTTGGCCCGGGCGCCCTCGGCCGAGACGTAGGACAAGCCGACCTTCGCCTGTACCGTCTGGTTCGCCGAGGCGTCGAAGGTGACCGAACCGCCGTTGGTGAACGTGCCGTTCGAGGTGAATGGGCGGTCGAACAGCATCGTGAAGTACAGGGTGTAGGTAGGGCTGGAGGCGCAGAAGTGCCCGGAGGTCACCGAGCCGCGGAGTTCGGTGGGGCTCACAGCGGTGAAGTCGATGCCGGTGGTGGAGGTGGCGGCGGCGCCCAGTTTAAACAGCAGGTTGGCCTGGCCGGTCACCGGGAAGGTGAACCGCGCCATGCCGGTCCGGCTCGTGGCGGTGAGTTCCGTTTTGACGCCGTTGCCGAGGGAGACGGTGTAGGCGCCCGCACTCGCCGATTCCGAACTGTGGGAGAAGCCAGACGTCGCCGAGCCGTCCACGGCGCCGACGGTCGGCAGGATCGGGACGTCGGCCATCGCGTTGCAGCCCGGGCCCGAAAGGTGGGTCAGGCTGAACCCGGTAATGGTGCCGTCGCTGTAGGCGTAATTCCCACCGGCCGGCCGCGACGGTGTGTCAGGACTCCACTGCACCATGCCGAACGGCGCGTCGGCGCCGGGAAAGGTGTTGCCCTCGTGGGACGTGCCCAGGAACGGGTTGACCAATGCGGCGGGATCAGCCACTGCGGCGGCGACTGGGGGCGCGGTAGCGGTCAGCGAGCCGAGCAGGAGTGAGGATAGGGCGAACAGGCGACTCCAGTGTCTTCCCATTTGCGTCTCCAAGATCGAAAGGTCGCAGATCCAGATAACGACGCGAGGAAAGGAGCCCGGCGTTCCCTGGAGTCGGTGGTAAAGAGCCCATCGGAAGCACCCGGCTTTTGCGTCGGCAGTGCACGGCCGTCCCGCCGCCGGGTACGGCCATCCGCGGCGAGCGTCCGTGATGAACAGGACAGTCCCGCACTGCCGCAAAGTCAAGGTCGTGCCGTAATGCTGTCTCGTCATTGGTCTTGTTTACGGATGCAACAGGCTGATCTACCGGGGCTTCGCCGTGTACTTCATGGCGCCTCAACGGCCGGAAGCCTCGATATAGAGCGATCCCGGGGCTGGGTTGGCTGGCCGGGAATCACGATGCCCGTGGTCGGGTATGCGCTCTGACAACAGGCATGTCGATGCCTTGCCGGCGGAGTGAAAGAGGTCGAACCACGGCAGATCGAGAGGTAATATATTCAGCGAACAATCGACGTACGGCATCGCTGATGCACGTAAGAAATCCGCGACTATCAGACCGACCGTGGAGTTAAGCCCCGGTTCGGAAGCCGCATCGTTCGAGAGGATCGCCTGGAGAAGCGCCGAATAGACCGAGGCTGTCGCCGCCGACCGTGGAGCCGGAACGGTCTGTCGACGGTCATCGGGGCCATGTTGTCTCAGGGGTGCGCTCATCGGTGAACCCTGAGTAGCAGTATGAGGTAGACGCCGCTATGGCACAAGAGTCTGGAACGCGTATGTTCCGTATATTGGGTGCGAGCGGTGGTGAGCCGGTAAAGCTGCTCGTCTGATCGGCGCAATGTCGAGCGCAGGGCCCCTGCGGGCGGAAGAACGCGCCCTTAGCCGTCATCGAGCCAGCCAAGGGGATGCTAGTGCTGGTGTGCGGCTGGACCGTCGCGGCAGCGTTCACCGCGTTGCGAACCATCTCCCAGCGCACCAACGTCACCTCGGCCGATGGCAACCGGTTCCCCGCGCCAGCCTCCTGGGCGGCCGAGGGTTACCGTTGATCCACAGCCTGGCTGATCAAGCCCTGGTCGAGACCAACGCTTACGGCACCATTGTCACGATGACCTGGCGTGTAACAGCCGACGCTCGGTGACCGTTGCAAATCCCGCACATGTACGACGAGGTCGGCTTACTCGATGGCGACGTAGACACGCTGCGTGGGCAGGACAGTCGCCGACCGGAGTGCGTCGACGGTACTGAGCTCGGCTTCGACGAGTAGTTCCGGTTCGTGGTGGAGTCTGCTGCCGAAGGCCGGGTTCACCGGGACAGTCCCGGAGGCCTGAGCTCAGCCGTCGGAGCGTGCCGACGATTCCGACGTGGCTCGGAGGATCCAGTTGTGGAACTCCACCGCGAAGTGCTCCAGGTGGTGCTCGATCACCGTCGGGCCGCACGAGGCCGGGAGAGTCACCGAGAGGCTGGCGGTGAATCCGCCTTCGACGTCGGCGAACGAGTTGGTGATGCCACCGACGATCGTGCCGTCCTCGAGCACCATGCGCGAGCGGCGGCCGTATGTCGGACCGGGGCCGGCTTGGGCTGTCGCCTCGTCCCATTCGCGCATGTAGAACGAGCAGACGTGGTCGCCGAGGGTCTCGACGATGTTGACCCGGCTGCCGCCGGCGTGGATGGAATAGTGCTCCGGGTGTCCGGCGAGCAGGACGTCCTCCCGCCCGAACGCCTGTGACAGCCAGCTCGTGAACTGCGCCGCGGTGATGCCGTGCGCGTGCAGCGTGGTCGTGCCGGTCGTCTCCTCGCCGGCCGAGCGCGCGACGTGGTCGCGCAGGTAGGACTCGCCCGCGGCGATTTCGTCGGCGAGGAGGTCGAGGAGGCGCTCGCGGCCGAGCTTGGCCTTGAGCAGCGCGAGGGCTCGCTGGGCGGCGCGGACCTCGAACCGGTCGATGGCGCTGTCGTCCTCTTCACCCGCCAGTCGGACCCGGGTTGCTGTGTCGCTGCTCATGGTGGTCCCTTCAGCGGGTCTGGACGGGCAGTTGCAGGTAGGAGGCGTGGTCACCGCCGGTGTGGATGACGTGTTCTCCGCGGTTGGCGCCGGTGTACTCCTGGATGCCGGGCATGAGGGTGCCCAGCAGGTTGCGGGAGCTGACGACGAAGCGCAGCTGCTCGCCGGCGCGGAAGGACAGCCCGATCGGGAGCAGGTCGATCTCGACGTCGATGATCTCGCCGGGGGCGAGGAGCTCGACCCGGTCGAAGCTGTGGGCCGGCACGTCTTCTGTGGACAGCTTCTCGTCCAGGTGCCGGGCCGAGACGCGCAGCCGTCCGTCCGATCCCTTGTAGCGCAGGATCGACGCGCCGTGGTCGGTGAGGTCGTGGACCACCGCGGTGCGGTTGGGGACGGTGAAGGCCTGCAGCGGGGTGCCGTGGGCGTCGAGCTTCTGCACGAGGACGAACAGGTCCATGTCGTCGGCGTCGCGGGCCTCGACCCACAGGTGCGCCTTCGGGTAGCCGACGAGCACGGTGTCCTCGTCGAAGCGCGCGAGGAAGGACACCGCGGCCGGGTTCGCGGCGACCGGGTAGGAGACGGCGGCCTCGCCGGTGGGGGCGGTGGTCGTCAGCGTGCGGGTGCGGCCGTCGAGGTAGTACCTGGTCGCGGTGACGTCGGCCGGCGGGAAGGTGTCCGCGGGGAGGTTGACCTGGTCGCCACCTTGCAGGTCGAGGACGGAATAGCGGACCCGGGGGGTGCGCTCCCAGCCGTTGTCGACGTCCTTGAGGTAGTGGTCGAAGAAGCGGCGCAGGTCCTCGACGTTGGCCTCGTCGTAGTAGTCGGGCCATTCCTGGGTGTTGTGGATGCGCAGCCACTTCTCGGGGCTGGCCATCCGTCGCCAGGCCCGGAAGGTACCGGCGGTGTGCAGGGTGTTGGAGTAGCTGGCCACGACGTAGGCGGGCACGGTGATCCGGTCGAAGTCGGGAACCTTGTGCGCCCAGAAGTCGTCCGCAAGCGGGTGGAGCCCGGCCTCGGTGAGGAGGTCCTCCTTGCGGTTCTTGCCGAAGAAGCTGCCCTCCTGGAGCTGGCGGGTGAACCCGGTGTCGGGCATCCCGCCGCGCAGCACCAGGTCGCGGTAGACGTCGCTGACGCCCTCCCACGGGTTGATCGCCGCCAGGTGCGGCGGCTGCTCGGCGGCGGTGAACCACTGGGAGACCGCGAGGTAGGACGTGCCGCTCATGCCGACTTTGCCGGTGCACCACTGCTGCTGCGCCAGCCATTCGATCAGGTCGAAGCAGTCCCGGCCCTCCTGGCGGTCCCACAGGACGCTGTCGCCCTCGGAGTCGACGACGCCCCGGATGTCGGGATTGCAGATCGCGTAGCCCCGGGCGCACCAGTAGGCGGGGTCCGGGCCTTCGAACTTCTCCAGCCCCGACACGATCCCGTTGTCGAGGCCGACCATGCCGAAAACGCCCATGACGCTCGCCGAAGATCCCTGCCCCTTGCCGTACGGGCTCCACGCCACGAGCACCGGCACCGGCTCGGTGCCGACCGGGCGGAACACGTCGACGTGGATGGTCACACCGTCGCGCAGCTGCACCGCGACGTCCTTTTCGAAGACGACGTCGACCGGCAGCGGACGGAACGGCGGGGCGAGGCGGAAGCCGGCCTCGAGGATCCGGGTGCCCGGCTCGAACGGCGTCAGCACCCCGGTCCGGGCGGGCGGCAGCGGCTGGGACGGCACGAACACCTTCTGGTCATTGCTCACGACGGGCTCCTCTCGCTCGGGCACGTCCTGGTGCCGCGTTCCTTCCTGACTCGACCGTACGGCGGACTCGAGAAAAACTCAACGCTTGTGGAGAAAAATGCAACCGCCGTTACACTCGCCGGATGACCGCGCACAAGGAGGCGGCTGGGGTCCGTCGCGGCCGCAAGCCCGGACCCGGCAGTACCCGGCAGGCCGTGCTCGACGCGGCGAGAGCGCGGTTCGCCCGCGACGGCTTCGCCGAGACCACGATCCGCCGCATCGCCGCCGACGCCGGGGTGGACGCCTCCCAGGTGATGCAGTTCTTCCGCTCGAAAGACGACCTCTTCGCCGCCGTCATGGCCGTTCCGGCGTCGGCACTGGAACGGTTCGACACCGCCTTCGAGGGACCTGACGAGCACCTCGGCGAACGCGTGGTGCGCGCCTACCTGAGGGCGTGGGAGGGCAGCGCCGAGGAGTCGGAACCCCTGATGGCGATGCTGCGCGGCGCGGTCGGCAACGAGAACGCGCGCGCGCAGCTGCGCGACTTCATCCAGTCCCGGTTGCTGCACGGCGCCGGAGACAATGGCGACGCGATGCTGCGCGCCGGCCTGGCCGCGGCGATGCTGGTCGGCGTCGTCACCAGCAGGCGGATCATCGGGGTCCCGGTGATCGTCGCCGCCGACGTCGAGCAGATCGTCGCGACCGTCGGCCCCGCGATCCAGCAGGTCCTGACCGGCTGACGGCCTCACCTGGCGTCCAGCCACGCGCGGATCTCCTCGTCGTGCTCGCCCAGCGCCGGCGGAGCGGTGTGGGTCCGCGGAACCTCGGTGCCGTCGAGGCCCGCCATCCGCAGCGGCGGTCCCGGCAGCCGGATCCTGCCGAGGACGGGGTGGTCGACATCGATGACCAGACCTTGGCTGAGCGTCTGCTCCCAGGTGTAGACCTCGTCCAGGGTCCGCACCTTTCCCGACGGGACACCGGCCTCGGCGAACCGGCGGAGCCAGTCCGCGGAAGTGCGCTCGCTCAGCCGGTTTTCCAGGACAGCGGTCAGCTCGTCGCGATACAGGACTCGGTCGCGGGCGGTCGCGAAGCGGGGATCCGTCGGGTCGAGCCCGGTGGTCAGCGCGACAGCGCGCCACTGGTGGTCGTTGCCGACCGCGATCTGGATGGTGCCGTCCCGGGTCGCGAACGCTCCATAAGGGACGATCGTGGGGTGCTGATTGCCCAGCGCGCGGGCCACCTCACCGGCCACGGTCCAGCGGGTGCCCTGGAACGCGTGGGCGCCGACGATCGCCGCCAGCAGTGACGTCCGCACGACGGTGCCCCGGCCGGTGTTCGCCCGCTCGGCCAGCGCCGACACGACCCCGAAGGCGCCGTACATCCCGGCGAGCAGGTCGCCGATGGGCACCCCGACCTTCGTGGGTTCGTCCGGGCCCGGCCCGGTCAGGGACATCAGCCCGGCCTCGCCCTGGGCGATCTGGTCGTACCCGGCCCGCCCGCCCTCGGGCCCGTCGTGGCCGAACCCGCTGATCGACAGCAGGACCAGGCGAGGATTGAGCTCGTTGAGACGATCGAGGCCGAAACCCAGGCGCTCCAGCGCACCCGGCCGAAAGTTCTCGACGAGGACGTCGGCCCGCTCGACGAGCCGCTCGAGATCGCGCCGCCCGGCGTCGGACTTGAGGTCGAGCTGGATCGACTCCTTGTTGCGGTTCGCCGACAGGAAATAGGTGGAGACCGGGTCGTCCGGCGGTCCCACGAACGGCGGCCCCCACTGCCGCGACTCGTCACCGACTCCTGGTGCCTCCACCTTGATGACCCGGGCGCCCATGTCGCCGAGCATCATCGTCGCGTGGGGTCCGGCCAGGGCGCGGCTGAGGTCGACGACGAGGACACAGGACAGCGGTCCGGCCGTGGCGCTCACTGCCCGCTCCCCAAGAGCCGGTGATCGTTGGCCACGATCGGGTTGCGCAGGGTGCCGAGCCGCTCGACCTCGACTTCGACCTCGTCGCCCGGGTGCAGCAGCCAGGGCGGTGTGCGGGCGTAGCCGACGCCGGCTGGTGTACCCGTCGCCAGCAGATCACCGGGCCGGAGCGTGAACGTGTGCGAGATCAGCGAGAGCGTTTCGCCGACCGTATAGGCCATTTCGGCGGTGGAACCGTCCTGGACCAGCTCGCCGTTGACCCGCGTCCGGACGCGGAGGCCGTCGCGCAGGTCGCCGACCTCGGCGGCCGGGACCATCGGGCCGAGCGGTCCGGAGCTGTCGCCGTTCTTGCCGAGGATCCACTGGCTGGTGAGCTTCTGTGCCCGTCGCGACGTCACGTCGTTGAACGTCGAGTAGCCGACGACGCCGGCCAGCGCCTGCTCGGGTGTGGCGTCGACGAGTGTCGACCCGACGTAGGCCATGACCTCGCCTTCCCAGTCGATGCCCTCTTCGTTGGCGGGGACGGGGATCGGAGCGCCTCCGACGGTGAGCGACGCCGTCCAGCGGGCGAACAGCGACGGGTAGGGCGGCAGGTCCTGATCGCGGAAGCTGCCTTCGGCCACGTGCTTGAGGTAGTTCAGCCCGATGCAGATCACCCGCGCACCGGGCAGGACCGGCGGAACCTGCCGCACGTCGGCGATCGCGACGATCGGTCCATCCGGAACCCGTGACAGAAAGCCGGTGGCGTCGGCCCAGAACTCGTCCAGCCCGGCCACGACGGTGACCTTGGCGCCGTCGTCGGACAGTGACGCGACCTCGACTCCTCCGCCGTCGCGGCGGATCCCCACGATCCTCATCGGTGTGCCTCCTCGTGGTGGGTGCCGTGCGGGGTGTCGAGGTGGTGCTGCATGAGGAGGTCGGCGGCGAAGTCGTTGGACGGGTCGCGCCAGACGCTGTGCACGTGGTTGGCGTCGTCCTCGGCGTTGTCGAACTCGATCAGGGTGGCGCCGCCCTGGATGCGGAAGTAGTGCGGCAGGTCGATGGTGGTGCCGCCGGCCCACGCGAAGTGCAGCTCGTCGACTCCGCCGGCGGCCGCGATGCGGTCCATCTCGGCGCCGACCAGTCCGGGACGGGCGCGGTGCACGAACTTCGCCAGCAGGTCGTCGAAGCAAGCCCGCTGGGCGGCGGAGAGGTCGCCGACGCGGATGCCACGGGGGTGGGCGCGGAAGTAGGCGAGCGCCCTGCGGTCGTCGTCGGTGATCATCGCGTCGCGGCGGCCGACGCCGTGGTAGGCCGGGTACTCGACGTCACCGATGTAGGGCACGGTGCGGGTGACGAAGTCCGCCGGGGGCTTGTCGTGGATGACCGCTTCCGCCCGCTGGCCGGCGGTGAGGCCGTCGAGCAGGAGGAAGGCGGCGTCCTCCTCCTCGCCGAGGATGCGGAACGGGCCGATGCGCGCCGGCTCGGCGCCCAGCAGGAACGGCGTGGCGTTGACCAGGTCGCCGTCGACCACGGTGACGTTGATCGACAGGTGGTGCCCGACCAGCCGGAAGCCCCAGGTGGTGTCGGGTTGCGGCTGGCCGAAGAAGGTCAGGAAGTAGCCGCGGGCGTCGCGGAACGTGGCGGCGACGTGGCCGAAGACCGGGAGGTTGAGCTCGCGCAGCACGTGTTCGTTGCTCATCACCTGAACCACGCGTGCGTAGGCGGGTAGCGACATCGACTCGGCGATGAGCCGGTGCGCCAGCACCTCCTGGTGGCGGTCCAGCTCGCCGAGGGGGAGGCCGTGCCGGCCGGACTCGGGCAGGAAGTTCCAATGCGTGCGGCCGGAGTCGGTGTGCGGCAGCAGCACCCGGGCCCGCTGGTCGCCGGTGAGGCTGTCGAACAGGCCGATCGCGGCGAAAGTGACCACGGTCGCGTCGAAGGAGCCGCCGGTGTGGGGGCGGTGTTCGGCCGGGAGTTCGCCGTGCATTACGAGATCGGTCATCAGGCGACCGGGCGGACGACGAGCATGCTGGCCGGCAGCTTGCTGCGGTTGACCACCTCGCGGCGGGTGCCGGCGGTGAAGTGGACGGAGTCGTACGGCCGGAGGGTGGCTTCCTCGCCGTCGCTGACCATCACCAGCTCGCCGCTGAGGAGGATGTACACGGTCTCGACCGGCTGCTCGCTCAGCTCCGCCTGTCCGCCGGGCAGGTAGTGCGAGAGCACGACGGTCACGTCCTTCGTCGGGGTCGACGTGCCGCCTTGGAGGCGTACCGGCCCGACACCGGTGTGACCGGGTGGATCGAAGCGTTCGGCCTCGGCGAGCCGGGTGACGCGCATGGTCATCGCAGGTGTTTCCCTTCATCGGGGTGGGGCTGCAGCGCGCGGCGCAGCTCCGAGACGAGGCGGGGGACGTCGGTGTGGTCGCCGGCGCCGAAGACGGAGAAGTCCGGGCGGGCGAGGAATGCGGTACAGCCGTGCCGGGTGAACCAGCGTTCGTAGGCGCCGTCGAGGTCGCGCACCGGGCCCGCCGGGGACAGGTCGGTGATACTGCCGCCGATCTTGCGGAACCACGACGCGGCTTCCTCGTCGAGCAGCTCTCCTGGATCGCCCGCCCAGCTCACGAGCTGCCAGTCGCCGCCGACGACGTCATCGAACAGACCGGTCCGGCCGGCGATCGCGACCCGTCCCTGGGGTGCCAGCCGCCCCTCGACGCCTCTGCTGGGGACGGTGATCGACGGCGCGCCCAACCGAGGGTGCGGTGGTTCCACGGCGGTGGCCGCTTGCCGCTTCAGCTCGGTGTCACGGGCTGCGGCTCGTATGGGGTCCAGCTCGCAGATGACGCGGCCGGCAGCGACCGCTTCATCGATGATCTCCCGGACGTGGCCGGCTCGTTCCGGGCCGTAGGTGTCCAGCACCTTCGGATCCGCGAGTCCGGCGTGCACCATGCCCAGGCGCCAGGCCAGCGCGCGGGCGTCGCGGAGCCCGGCGCACAGGCCCTGGCCGAGGAACGGGGGCATGAGGTGCGCGGCGTCGCCGGCCAGGAAGGCGTTGCCCACCCGCCAGGTTCGCGCCCACCGGCCCCGGAAGGTGTAGACGGCGTGCCGTTCCAGCTCGGCGTTGCCGGGGGTGACTCCCCACGGGGCCATGAGCCGCCAGGCCGTGCCTTCCTGCGCCAGCTCGTCGACGGGCATGTCGTCGCGGCGCATGAACTCGAAGCGGCGGCGCCCCGGTCCGCTGTTGACCGCGGTGGCCGGCTGGCGCGGATCGCAGTACTGGACCACGAAGGCGTCCCACGTCTCTTCGCGCAACGGCCGGTAGTCGACGACCAGCCAGTCGGCTTCGAAGCCCGAGTCGCCGACGTCCACCGCGAGCTGGGTGCGCACCGGGCTGTTCGCGCCGTCGGAGCCGACGAGCCATCGGCTGCGGACGGTGGTCGTCGTCGCGGGTTCCGTGGTGGAGACGAGCTGCGTCGAGACGACGTCGGCGTCCTGGGCGAAGGAGGAGAACGCCCAGCCGCGGTGCACGGTCACGCCCGCGGTGGCTTCGGCGACCTCTTCGAGGACCGCTTCGAGGTCGGGTTGGTGGAAGCCGTTGGTGTTGGCCCACCCGGATTCGGCCGGCCGGTTCCAGTCGATCGAGCGCAGCAGCTCGCCTTCGCCGTTACGGAACTGGTAACCGCCGCGGGCGCCCTGCGACGGTGTGAAGAGATTGGCGTGGTCGGCCATGATCCCGGCGGCCTGCAGGATGCGCAGGGCTTCGTGGTCGATCGTGCAGGCCCGGGGGAGCGGGTACCGCTGCGGCCAGCGCTCGACGACCGCGACCCGCATTCCCGCTTGACCCAGGAGGATCGCGGTGAGCAGGCCGACGGGTCCGCCGCCGACGACGAGGCAGTCGGCCTCGGGAGCGGGGAGCGTGGTCATGCCAGGTCTCCGTGGGGGACGACGACGCACTTGGCGTGGGGCGAGCCGGACTGGGCCCGCCACGCGGCCGGCAGCTCGTCGAGGGGGAAGACGCGGGTCGCCAGCTGCAGGCCGCCGCGAGAGATCTCGGCCCACAGCCAGGTCAGCGCCTGGTACTTGTCCCGCAAGGAGAGGTGCAGGCCGGCAAAACCGGACAGGACCAGCTGCTTGCCGCGCATCGACCCCGCCGGAACCTGCGCCGTCGGACCGGCGAGGTTGCCGATGTTGACCAGCCGCGCCCGAGGCGCGCAGACCTGCAGGGCGGCTTCCAGGGGCGTGCCGTAGATCCCGTCCAGGACGACGTCCACCGGTCCCGCCGCGGCGAGCAGCCGGGCCGCCAGTTCGTCCCGGCTTTCGCCGGGCTGTAGGGCGACGACGGCGTCGGCGCCGAGATCGAGCACGCGCTGCAAGGCGGCTTGGTCCCGGCCGACGCCGATCACCCGTCCCGCGCCCACCTGCCGGGCGATCTGCACCGCGAGCTGACCCACGGCGCCGGTGGCGCCCAGCACCAGTACCGTCTCGCCGCGTCGCACACCGGCGATCTCCACCAGCGGCAGGTACGCCGCCGTGCCCGCGTTGCCGACCGCGGCGGCCAAGACCGGGTCGATGCCGCGGGGGAGCGGGACCACGTCCGCGTCGGCGACGACGACCCGGTCGGCGAACGCTCCCGGCGTCTCCGGTGCGGCGTGGCATTCCGCATACACCCGGGTGCCGGGCTCGTGCGCGTCGGATTCCAATACGACACCCACGCACTCGCTGCCGGGAACGTAAGGGGCTTCGTGGCGGACTGAGTGGAATGCCCCGGAAGCGATGAGCAGGTCCAGCGGATTGAGCGGCGCCGCGGCCACCGCGACCAGCGTCGTGCCGCGCGTCCGGTGCGGCAGCACTGTCGTGCCCAGGCGCGGCTCGGCGGCCGGGGCGTCGACGAGGGCCGCGCGCACGACACCGGCATCTCTGGCGAGTGACATGGTCGGGTCAGCCGGCCTGGGGTGCGGCGGTGCGGTTGAGGGTGGTGATCCCGGCGAAGTCGTGGGGCTGGATCCCGGCCATGAGGCGCCCGTAATTCTCCGAAAGCGCTTCCAGGTTCAGCGCGCCATGGAGGGTGACGACGCGCGCGTCGCGCCAGGCCCGCTGGATGTGTTCGAAGTCCATGATCGCGGTCGAACCGGAGTTGCGCTGAAGCAGCTCGATCGCCTCGGCACACCACTTGGCGGCGTAAGCGGTCTCGGCGAGGACGCGCGCGCTGAAGTGCTGCAGGTACTCCGGCGACGCGGGCGTACCGGCGGCGGCGAGGTCGCCCAGCCGATCGGTCTCGGCCGCGTTGGCCTGCGCCATCAGCGTCGCCGACCGGATCTTGCTGTGCACCTCGGTGAGCATGAGGTGCGTCAGCGGCGCCTCGAGCTGGTTCTTGTACGTCGTGCCGCGGATCGGCCGGCCGGCGGAGCGCTCGAGGAACCGGGCCAGTGCGCCCTGGGCGATCCCGATCGACATGCCGGCCATGAGGCTGAACGCCCAGCCGAGCGAGGGGGCCTTCCACAGCGATCCGGCCAGGCCGTTGTCCAGCGTGCCGGCCACGACGTCGCGGAAGTCGGCGACCCGGTGGGCGGGGACGAACAGCTCATCGCCCGAGAGGGTGACGGAGACGCTGCCCGTGGCGCACATGCCGGCGACTTGCCAGTCGTCGAGGAACTGCAGTTCGTTGCGGGGGACCTGGACTCCGACGAGGTAGCGGCCGTCGCCGTCGTCGGCCATGCAGCCCAGGTTCGTGTAGGGCGCCCACAGCGCGTCGCTGCCGAACGTCCAGGGGCCGCCGGAGATGATCCAGCCGTCGTCGACCCGCTTCGCGCGCCCCCGTGTCGCCGGGAAGTGGCTCGATCCGGCTACGCGGGGCCCGACCCACGCGGGGCCGTAGACCTCTTCCACGACCTTGGCGCCCGAGCCGGCCGGGATCCAGTTCGTTGAGGCCGCCACCCACACGGTCCACCCGGCCGAACCGTCCCACGACGACACTTCGGTGACGACGTCGAGCTGATCCCGGACCGAGAGCTCGGCGCCGCCGAACTCCGCGGGACTGGCGATGTCGAAGGCGCCGGTGGCGTCGAGCGCGGCGATCGTCTCGTCGGAGTGGCGGCCGGCACGTTCCGCTTCCAGCGCGGCGGCGCGCAGGGTCGGACCGAGCTTGTGCACCTTCTCCAGGACGGCGGCGAGCGTGGCGGGCCGGTCGTCGGTGACGAGCATCGTGGTCTCCGTGTCGGGTCGGTCGTTCAGGGGGTGTTGCGCCGTCGCCGTCACCGGGTCGCCTTGACGGCGTTGAGGTAGGCGACCCGGCCGGCTTCGGCGTGCTCGCGCAGGACGTTGAGCTTCATGTCGGGCCGGTGCTCGGCGTTCGGCTCGGGCACGAACGGGTTGCCGGTCCAGGACATCAGCCGGCAGACGCGTCGCCGGATGCGCCAGCCGGCCTCGGTGCGGACGAGCTCGTCGTCGTACCAGCCGGTGCCGGTCCACGTGGGACCGTCCTCGGCCGCTTCCCGGATGAGCAGCCAGTTTCCGTAGCTGAAGGCGTTGGCGCGATCGCCGTCGACGTGCACCAGCTGACTCATCATCGTGTGCTGGTGGCTGTCCAGCGTCTCGTGGAACTCCGCGAAGGACCGCTTGAAGTTCTCCAGACCCACCCACGCGTTGCCGGCCGGGCCGAACTCCGCGGTCACGTCCTGGGAGAAGACGAGGTCGAACAGGTCCCAGGCGTGCGCGTCCAGCGCGAACCCGTACAGGTTGAGCAGCTCGACGATCGCTGCCTTGTCCTCGGTGTCAGCCACGGTGCTGCTCTCCATCTCGCCTGTGAAATGTTACTGAATGCCTGTGCCAGGTCTAGACTGGTCGAGCTGGGGTGTCAAGACGCAATCTCGACTCGCTCACCGGTAGTCTGACGGGGCCAGTGGTCTTCCACTGCCAGCAACAACTCGACGGGGTGACCTGGTGACCGACGTGTCCGACTCCCGCGTCTCGCTGAACGAGACCGCCTACCGCCGGCTGAGGGGCGACATCATCGCCTGCCGTCTGGCGCCTGGCCAGCGGCTCACGGAGAAGCAGCTGGCGGCCGACACGGGCTTCAGCACCGCACCCCTGCGCGACGCCCTGACCCGCCTCGATCACGAAGGCTTGATCCGTACGGTGCCTCGCAAGGGCTACCAGGTCACGCCGTTGACGCCGAAGTCCATCGACGACCTCTTCGTCGTCTGGGGGATAGTGGGTCCCGAGCTCATCCGGCTCGGTCTGCGCCAGGCGAGTAAAGCCCAGCTCGACGCGGCACGGACGGCGTTCGACGAACTGGACGTGCTCGCCGGGGAGCAGGGCGGATCACCGTCGGCTCTCTTGGACATCGACGTGGTCAACCGGACCTTCGCAATCCTGGCCGAGGCTGCCGGCAACACCTACCTGATCAACTTCTTCCAGCGGCTCATGGGCGACATGAGCCGCATCCGAGCACTGTTGCTCACCTCGGATCACACCAACGCCGCGACAGCGCCGGCCGGCCACTGGGTGCGCCACATCCTCGACGAGCTGGACGTGGACAAGGCCGCGGAGCACGCCAGGCGCTACATCGAAGATGTTCACCAGCATGTGCTCCGGGCCATCATCAGGTGGCCCTCGGTGATGAGCAGCGAGGTCAGCGTCCTGCCGCCACGGTGAGGCGAAGCTTGACACAACGCATGTCGGTCCTTTTAACATGTCACAAACCTTAAATAGACATGTTAGAGCTGCGGACTGGAGCGCACGATGACCGACGCCGGCACCGCGACGATCGACCCCGCACTGTTCCGCGAGACGCTCGGGCACTACCCGACCGGGGTAGCCGTCGTCACCGCGGTGTCCGAGACCGGCATCCCGGAAGGCATGGTCGTCGGAACGTTCACCTCGGTCTCCCTGGATCCTCCGCTGATCGCCTTCTTTCCCGCCAAGGGCTCGAGGAGCTTCGCGCGGTTCCGAGACGCCGCCACCTTCTGCATCAACGTCCTGGCCGCCGATCAGGAACCGCTGTGCCGCCGGCTGGCGACCGGTGGCGCGGCCAAGTTCGACGGCGTCCGCTGGCGGCCGGGACCACTCGGCTCACCCGTCCTCGACGGCGCGGTGTCCTGGATCGAGTGCACGTTCGAGGACGTGCGCGAGGCAGGTGACCACTACATCGTTCTCGGGCGCGTGCAAGAGCTCGGCGTCGCCCGGTCGACCTTGCCGTTGCTGTTCTTCCAAGGCGGGTACGGAAAGTTCTCGACCGGATCGTTCATCGCCGCGCCGGATCCGGAGCTGATCCAGGCAGCGCAGCTGGCCGAGACGATCCGGTCGGAGGTGGAGGACCTCAGCGCCGCCTTCGCGGTCGGCTGCAGCGTCCTCGTCAAGATCGGCAGCGACGCGGTTCAAGTGCTCACCGCCAGTGGCGGGCGGGCGTCCGAGACCGTCCCGCTCGGACATCGGCAACCCATCATCCCGCCACTCGGCGCCGTGTTCATGGCGAATGCGGCACCCTCGGAGATCGAGGGCTGGTTGCAGCGGGCGCCCGACAACAGCCGAGACCGTCGCACCCTCCACGGCAGACTGCTCGACGTAGTGCGAAATCGTGGCTACTCGCTCCTCGCTGCCGAGCCGGAGTTGTTGCGGCGTCATCAAGCGGTGCTGACCGAATTCGAGCGGTCCGACCGGCTGCCCCGGCAGGAACGCGATGTGCGGCAGGCGACCGCCGATCTCGTCGACCTGTTCTGCCCTGACCTCGTCGCCGGCCGACGCTACGACCTCGCCTCGATCGTGGTACCGGTCCCCACGACGGCAGACCTGCCCCCGATGGCTCTGCGGATGACCGGGATGCCGAAATCCGCGCCGACCGAACAGGTCGAGACCTGGATCCGCGGCCTGAGGAGAGTGGCCGCCGCGCCCGCCATGGTCGGCACCTCCGGGTGACGTGCGCCGAACGTCACGTTGAACGGGGCACCCGCAGGGCGTCGGCCACGGCCTTGGTGTCCCAGTAGAAGGGGTGGAACTCGGTGATGAGTCCGTCCTTGACGGTGACCATCT
>NZ_PPHF01000091.1 GCF_002904335.1 Amycolatopsis sp. CA-126428
GGACGGTGTGCTGACCGCGATGGCGGCGGAATCCGTGGCGGGCACGCTGGTTTCCGCGCTGCGCAAGGACCGCGCCGAGGAGCGGAGCGTGCTGACGGCGGCCGCGGCGCTCGCGGTGTCGGGGCAGCACGTGGACTGGTCGCCGTTGTTCCCCGGCGCAGCCCGGATCGCCCTGCCCACCTACGCCTTCCAGCGGCGGCGCTACTGGCCGGAGCGGGCGGCGAGCACCACCGCGCCGGTGTCCGGCCCGACCGACACCGCGTTTTGGGCGGCCGTCGAAAGCGCGGACCTCGACGCGCTCGCCGGCACCCTCGACGTCTCGGAAGAAGCCACGCAGGAGTCGCTCCGGACGCTGCTGCCCGCGCTGTCCTCCTGGCGGCGCAAGCAGGACCGGCAGGCGAGCATCGACGGCTGGCGCTACCGGATCGGCTGGCAGCCCGTCACCGGGGTCGAATCGGCCACTGTGGACAGCGAGCTGCCCGTCGTCGTGCCGCCCGGCCGGCTCGCCGCCGAGCTCGCCACCGCCATCGGCGGCACCGCGATCGAGTTCGGCACCCCGGACTTCGCCGGCCGCCTGCGCGACGCCGTCGAAGCGCACGGCCAGGGTGTGGTGCTCTCGCTGCTCGCCGTCGACGCCGAGCCGCACCCCGGCCGTCCGGCCGTGCCGGCGGGACTCGCGAACACCGTTTCGTTGCTGCGTACCGTCGAGGACGCCGGACTCGACGTGCGCATCTGGTCGGTCACCACGGAGGCCGTCTCGATCGGCCGCTCCGACGCGCCGCCCGTGCCCGCCAAGGCCGCGGTCTGGGGCCTGGGCCGGGTCGCGGCGCTCGAACAGGCCCGGCGCTGGGCCGGGCTCGTCGACCTGCCCGTGCGGCCGGACGAGCGCGCGGTGCGCCGGCTGGCCGCCGTCCTCGCCGGGTCCGCCGAGGACCAGCTGGCCATCCGCGACTCCGGCGTGTTCGCACGCCGGCTCCGGCACGCGAGCTTGCCCGCGACCGGACCCGGCTGGACGCCGCGCGGAACGGTCCTGATCACCGGCGGCACGGGTGCGCTGGGCGCGCACGTCGCCCGGTGGGCCGCCGCGCACGGCGCCGAACACCTCGTGCTGACCGGACGGCGCGGCCCGGCCGCGCCCGGCGTGGCGGAGCTGGAAGCCGAACTGACCGGGCTCGGGACGCGGGTGACCGTCGCCGCCTGCGACGTCGCCGACAAGGCCGAACTGACCGCGCTCGTCGAGCGCCTTCGCGCCGAGGGCGCGGACATCCGCGCGGTCGTGCACGCGGCGGGCACCACCGAGGGCACCGCGCTGATCGACTCCACTGTGGACGACCTGGCCGCGATGATGCGGGCCAAGGCCGAGGGCGCCGCCCACCTCGACGAGCTGTTCGGCACCACCGCACTGGACGCGTTCGTCCTCTTCTCGTCGATCGCCGGCACCTGGGGCAGCGGCTGGCAGTCCGGCTACGCCGCCGCGAACGCGTTCCTCGACGCGCTCGCCGAACGCCGCCGGGCGGCGGGCCTCGCGGCGACCTCGATCGCCTGGGGCCCATGGGGCGGCGACGGCATGGCCGCGTCGGCCGACGAACAGCGGCGCCTCGCGCGGCAGGGCCTGACGGTGCTCGACCCTCCGACCGCGCTCGACGCGCTGGCGCAGGCGGCCGGTGCGGACGAGCCCACCTGCGTGGTCGCCGACGTCGACTGGGCGCGCTTCGTGCCCGGGTTCACCGCCGTGCGGACGAGCCCGCTGCTCGACGCGGTCCCCGAAGCCGCCGCGGCCATCGCGGGCACGGCCACCGGGCCGGCCGCGTCGGACGGTTCCGCGCTGCTGGCCAAGCTGCGCTCACGCACCGAACGCGAGCGGGCCGACCTCGTGCTGGACCTCGTCCGCACCGAGCTCGCCGCCGTGCTGGAGCACGGCAGTGCCGGCACGATCGCCGCCGACCGCGCGTTCCGGGACCTCGGCCTCGACTCGCTCACCGCGGTGGAGCTGCGCGACCGGCTCGCCGCCGAGACCGGGGTCGGCCTGCCCGCCGCGGTGGTGTTCGACTACCCGAACGCCGCTGCCCTCGCCGAGCACCTGCTGAACGAGCTGCTCGGCTCCGCGAGCGTCGACGGCCCCGCGTTGCCGGCCGCCTCGGCGGCCGACGACCCGATCGTCATCGTCGGCATGAGCTGCCGGCTGCCCGGCGGCGTGCTCGGCCCCGACGACCTGTGGCGGCTGGTCGCCGACGGCGCCGAGGGGCTCTCGACGTTCCCCGCCGACCGCGGCTGGGACGTCGACGCGCTCTACGACCCCGAACCGGGCGTCGAGGGCAAGACCTACTCGGTGACCGGCGGTTTCCTCGACGGCGCCGGGGAGTTCGACCCGCTGTTCTTCGGGATGAGCCCCAAGGAGGCGCTGGCCACCGACCCGCAGCACCGGCTGCTGCTGGAGACCGCGTGGGAGCTGTTCGAACGCGCCGGGATCGACCCGCACTCGATGCGCGGCAGCCAGACCGGCGTGTTCGTCGGCGCGGGCGCGTCCGGCTACGGCGCCGGGCTCGCCGAGGTGCCCGAGGGGCTGTCCGGCCACTTCCTCACCGGCAACTCCGGCAGCGTGGCCTCCGGCCGGATTTCCTACACGCTCGGCCTCGAAGGGCCGACGCTGACCGTCGACACCGCGTGCTCCTCGTCGCTGGTGGCCCTGCACCTCGCCGCGCAGGCGCTGCGTGACGGCGAGTGCACGATGGCGATCGCCGGCGGCGTGACCGTGATGGCGACCCCGGCGTCGTTCCTCGAGTTCAGCCGCCAGCGCGGGCTGGCCGCCGACGGGCGCTGCAAGCCGTTCTCCGCCGGCGCCGACGGCACGGGCTGGTCGGAAGGGGCCGGGCTGCTGCTGGTCGAACGGCTCTCGGACGCGCGCCGCCACGGGCACACCGTGCACGCGGTCCTGCGCGGCTCCGCGGTCAACTCCGACGGTGCGTCCAACGGCCTCACCGCGCCGAACGGTCCCGCCCAGCAGCAGGTCATCCGCAGGGCCCTCGCCGACGGCG
This sequence comes from Amycolatopsis sp. CA-126428, assembly GCF_002904335.1. Lineage (GTDB taxonomy): Bacteria > Actinomycetota > Actinomycetes > Mycobacteriales > Pseudonocardiaceae > Amycolatopsis. The sequence continues at coordinate 3,036 of NZ_PPHF01000091.1, forward strand.
GCCTCTCTCCCGAGGACGTCGACGCGGTGGAGGCTCACGGCACGGGCACGACGCTCGGCGACCCGATCGAGGCCGGGGCCCTGCTGGCGACCTACGGCCAGGACCGGGAGCAGCCGTTGTGGCTCGGCTCGGTCAAGTCGAACATCGGGCACACCCAGGCCGCTTCCGGTGTCGCGGGCGTCATCAAGATGGTGCTGGCCATGCGGCACGGCGTCCTCCCGCCGAGCCTGCACGCCGCGGAGCCCTCCCCGCACGTCGACTGGTCCGCGGGCAACGTCCGCCTGCTCGCCGAGGCGACCCCGTGGCCCGAGCACGACCGGCCCCGGCGGGCCGGCATCTCGTCGTTCGGCATCAGCGGCACCAACGCGCACGTCGTCATCGAAGCGCCGGCCGCCGTCCCGGCCGACGCCGAGCCCGCCGAACGGCCGGTGCCGCCGGTGCTCGCCTGGCCCGTCTCCGGCCGGACCGCCGCGGCCTTGCGTGCGCAGGCGGACCGGCTGCTGTCCGCGCTCGACGGCACACCGGCGGAGGCGGCCGACCTCGCCTACGCGCTGGCCACCACCCGCTCGACGTTCGAGCACCGCGCCGTGGTGCTCGGTCGGGACACGGCGGACCTCGCGGACGGCCTCACGGCGCTGCGTGCCGGTGCGAAGGCACCTGGTGTGCTCAGCGGGTCCGCGACGGCGGGCGGCCGCACCGCCTTCCTGTTCTCGGGCCAGGGCTCGCAACGCCCCGGCATGGGCCGCGAGCTGGCCGAGTCCTTCCCGGCGTTCGCCGACGCCCTCGACGCCGTCACCGCGCACCTGGACCTGCACCTCGACCGTCCACTGAAGACAGTCATGTTCGCCGAGCCGGGCAGCGAGGACGCGGAGCTGCTGAGCCAGACGGCCTACACGCAGCCGGCGCTGTTCGCCATCGAAGTGGCGCTGTTCCGGCTCGTCGAGTCGTGGGGGCTGACCCCGGACCACCTCGTCGGCCACTCCATCGGCGAGCTCGCCGCCGCGCACGTCGCCGGGGTGCTTTCCCTGCCCGACGCGGCGAAGCTGGTCGCCGCACGGGGCCGGCTGATGCAGGCGCTGCCCGCCGGGGGCGCGATGGTCGCGCTGCAGGCCGCCGAACACGAGGTCGTCGCCGCCCTGGACGGCCGCGGTGCCGAGGTGTCCGTCGCCGCGGTCAACGGCCCTTCGGCGGTCGTGATCGCCGGCGACGAGGCCGCGACGCTGGAGGTGGCCGCCGAGTTCGAGGCGATGGGCCGGATGACGAAACGGCTGCGGGTGAGCCACGCGTTCCACTCGCCGCGGATGGCCCCGATGCTCGACGAGTTCCGCGCGGTCGCCGCGTCGCTGACCTACGGCGAACCGGCGATCCCGATCCGCTCCAACGTCACCGGCGAGCCCGCGAGCGCCCGCGAGCTCGGCAGCCCCGAGTACTGGGTGCGGCACGTCCGGGAAGCGGTGCGCTTCCACGACGGGATCCGCGGCCTCGCCGAGGACGGCGTGACCCGGTTCGTCGAACTGGGCCCCGACGCCATCCTCACGCCGATGGCCGAGCAGTGCCTCGACCCGCTGCCGCCGGACACCGTGGTGGTGCCGCTGCTGCGCCGCGATCGCGGTGAGCCGGACGCGCTGCTCCTCGCACTCGCCCGGCTGCACGTCAGCGGGCCGGCCCCCGACTGGGGCAAGCTGCTCGGCGGCCCGGGAGCCCGGCGCGTGGAGCTGCCGACCTACGCCTTCCAGCACGAGCGGTACTGGCTCGACGCCACCGACGGTGGTGGCGACCCGGCCGCGGCCGGGCTGACCGCCTCCGGGCACCCGCTGCTCGGGGTCGTCACGGCGGTCGCGGGGTCCGGGGAGACGCTGTTCAGCAGCAGGCTGTCCGTGCGGTCCCAGCCGTGGCTGGCCGACCACGTCGTCGGCGGCCGCGTGCTGTTCCCCGGCACCGGCTACGTCGAGCTGGCGCTGGGCGCCTGCGAGGTGCTCGGCTGCGACACCGTCGAGGAACTGGTCCTCGAAGAGCCGCTGACGCTGCCCGGGACCGGCGGGGTCCGGCTGCAGGTGCGGGCCGGGGCCCCCGACCCGGCCGGTGTCCGTTCGTTCGCCGTGTTCTCCCGTCACGAGGACGGCGACGGGACGTGGGCGCGGCACGCGAGCGGCACGCTCCTGCGCGAGGGTGCCGGGCGCACCGGGACATCGCTGGCCGAATGGCCGCCGCCGGGCGCCGTGGCGATCCCCGTCGACGACCACTACGCCACCCGCGCCGACGGCGGGTTCGACTACGGCCCCGCCTTCCGTGGCCTGCGGGCGGCGTGGCGGCTCGGCACCGTCGTCTACGCCGAGGTCGCGCTGCCCGGCTCCGCCGGCGCGGCCGGGTTCGGCCTGCACCCGGCGTTGCTCGACGCGGCCTTGCAGGCGCTGGCGTTCCTGCCCGCCGACGCCGGGGCGAGCGGCCCGAGGTTGCCGTTCTCCTGGCGCGGGATCACCCTCGGCGCCGCCGGGGCGACCGCGCTGCGCGTGCGGCTTTCGCCGTCGGACGGCCCGAGCGGGGTCGCCGTCACGCTCGCCGACCCGGCCGGGCGGTTCCTCGCCTCGGCCGACGAGCTCGTGCTGCGCACCGTCTCGGCCGAACAGCTGGCCGCGTCCGGGGACGCCGGCCGCGGCGCGCTCTACCGGCTGGACTGGCAGCCGGCCGAGGGCGGGCTCACTCCGGTGCTGCTCGACACGGATCTCGCGGCACTGGCTTCCCAGGAGCGAACGGCCCCGGTCGCCGTCGCGGTGTCCACAGTGGATGAAGTGACCCCGCTCGTCGAGGCGTGGCTGGCCGAGGACGGGTTCGCGGGCGAGACGCTGACGTTCGTCACCACCGGGGCCGGTGCGGACGGCGAGTGGACCGAGGACGGTGCCGCGATCTGGGCGCGCGTCCGCGCTGCCGAGGCGGCGCACCCCGGCCGGTTCGCCGTGGTCGATACCGATGGGCCGGCGGTCGTGGTGCCCGGCGAGCCGGAAGCCGTGGTGCGGCAAGGTGAAGTGCTCGTCTCCCGGCTGGTGCGCGCCGGCGTCGAGGCCGTCGAACCGGGCGGCCCGGTGCTGGTCGCGAACGCCGGTGCCGACGACGTGGCGGGACCGCTCGCCCGGCGGCTGCTCGGGCTCGGCCACGGGCCGGTGCTGCTCGCCGCCGGTTCGGCGCGACGTGCGGCGGAGCTGGACGAAGAACTGGACGGCCTCGACGGGGTCTCCATTGTCGAGACCGATCTCGCGGACGCCGCGTCGGTTTCGGCCCTGGTGACCGAGCACGCCGTGACCACCATCGTCCACACGGGAACGGATCCCGCGACGCTGCGAGCCGTCGAGACGGCGATCCCGGCGTCGGCACGGCTGCTGCTCCTGGCGGCCGGGCCGTCGGCCCAGGTCGACGAACTGGCCCGGCGCCGTCGCACGGACGGCGGGTTCGCGGTCGTGGTCTCCCGCGACGTGGCGGACCGGCCGTGGCTGCGCCCGCTCACCGCCGGTGACGTGGCGGTGCTCGCCGCCCGCGCCCTCGGGGCGGCCGATTCGCCGGTGCTGCCGATGGACGTCGACCAGAGCGTCCTTAATGGACAGACGGTGCCCGCGCCGCTGCGCGCGCTCGTGCGCCGGGCCCGGGCCGTGCCGGAGACCGTCGTCGGCGACGCCGGGGTCGGCCTGCGCGAGCAGCTCGTCGCCGTGGCCGCCGAAGACCGGCACACCGTGCTGCTCGACCTCGTGCGCGAGCAGGCCGCGATGGTGCTCGGCTACTCCGGACCCGAGGCGGTGGAGCCCGGCCGCGCGTTCCGCGACCTCGGCTTCACGTCGCTGAGCGCGGTCGAGTTCCGCAACGCGATGAACGAGGTCACCGGGCTCCGGCTCGCCGCGAGCCTCGTCTTCGACTACCCGACCCCGGCCGGGCTCGCCCGGCACCTCGAGGAGGAACTGGTCGGCGCCCCGGCGGGCGCGAGCGGGCCCGCGGTGACCGCGCCGGTCGACGACGAGCCGATCGTGATCGTCTCGATGGCCTGCCGCTACCCGGGTGGCATCCGCACCCCAGAACAGCTGTGGGAGGTCGTCGCGGCCGGGTCCGACGAGATCACCGGGTTCCCCACCGACCGCGGCTGGGACCTCGACGCCCTCTACGACCCCGACGGCCAGACCCCGGGCACCTGCTACACGCGCGAAGGCGGCTACCTGCACAACGCGAGCGAGTTCGACGCCGCGTTCTTCGGGATCAGCCCGCGCGAGGCGGTGGCGATGGACCCGCAGCAGCGGCTCCTGCTCGAAATCAGCTGGGAGGCGCTGGAACGCGCGGGACTGACCCAGGAGGCGTTGCGCGGCAGCAAGACCGGCGTCTTCGCCGGTGTGACGTACCAGGACTACGGCTCGCTGCTCATGCACGCCGTCGAAAGCTCCGAGGGCATGCTCGGCACGGGCAACTCGCCGAGCGTGCTCTCCGGCCGGGTCGCCTACACGCTCGGGCTCGAAGGGCCCGCCGTCTCGATCGACACGGCCTGTTCGTCGTCGCTGGTCGCCCTGCACTGGGCCGCGCAGGCGCTGCGCGCGGGCGACTGCTCGCTCGCGCTGGCCGGCGGCGTGACCGTGATGTCGAGCCCGGTTTCCCTCGTCGAATTCAGCGCGCAGAAGGCGCTCGCCCCCGACGGGCGCAGCAAGCCGTTCTCGGCCGACGCCGACGGCGCGAGCTGGGCCGAGGGTGCCGGTGTCCTGCTGCTCGAACGGCTCTCGGACGCGCGACGCAACGGGCACCGCGTGCTCGCCGTCGTCAAGGGGAGCGCGCTCAACTCCGACGGCGCGTCCAACGGGCTGACCGCGCCCAACGGACCGTCCCAGCAGCGGGTCATCCGGCACGCGCTCGGCAACGCGGGCCTGACGCCCGCCGACGTCGACGTGCTGGAGGCGCACGGGACGGGCACCGCGCTCGGCGACCCGATCGAGGCGGGCGCCGTGCTCGCGACCTACGGCAAGGACCGGCCGGCGAACCGGCCGTTGTGGCTCGGCTCGCTCAAGTCCAACATCGGGCACTCGCAGGCGGCCGCGGGCGTCGGCGGCGTGATCAAGATGGTGCAGGCGATGCGGCACCGCATCGTCCCGCCGACCCTGCACGCCGAGACGCCGACCCCGCACGTCGACTGGTCCTCGGGTGCCGTGGAGCTGGCGACCGAGGCGCGGCCGTGGCCCGAGACGGGCGCGCCGCGGCGCGCGGGCGTCTCGTCGTTCGGGATGAGCGGCACCAACGCGCACGTGATCCTCGAGTCGGCCCCGGACGAGCCGGCGCGGCACGTCGAGCCGGCCGGCGGCACGGTCGCGTGGCCGGTCTCGGCGCGGTCGGCCGCTGCCCTGCGGGCCCAGGCCGAGCAACTCCTGTCCATTGTGGATGGTCAGGATCCTGCCGCCATCGGCAAGGTGCTCGCGACGGGCCGGACGCACTTCGAGCACCGCGCGGTGCTCGTCGGCGACGACCTCACCGGGTTCCGGCACGCGCTGCGGGCGTTGACCGACGAGCGGGCGGACAGCGGCCTGGTCACCGGGGTCACGGCCGCGCGCGGCAAGGCCGTGTTCGTGTTCCCCGGCCGGCAGGCGGGCCGGCCCGGCGTGGTGTCGCAGCTGCTGACCGAGTCGGCCGTGTTCGCCGACCGCCTCGGCGAGTGCTCGGACGCCATCGCCGAGGCCACCGGCTGGTCGGTCCCCGACGTGCTGCGCGGGGTGGAAGGAGCCCCCTCGGCCGATCGGATCGACGTGGCGGAGGCGTGTGCGTTCGCGGTGTCGGTGGCGCTCGCCGAGCTGTGGCGAGCGCACGGCGTGCGGCCGTCGGCCGTGCTCGGCTACGCCGACGGCGAGCTCGCCGCGGCCTGCGTCGCGGGTGCCCTTTCGCTGCGTGACGCGGTGAAGGTGCTCGTCGCTCGGGGCCGGGTGCTGACCGGCACGGACGCGGCGGCGGCGCTGGTGGTGCTGGCCCGTGCGGAGCTGGACGTGCTGCTCGGTGAGACCGGCGGCCGGGTGCGGCTCGCGGCTTCGCACGGGCCCGCGGAGGCCATCGTCTCCGGAGACCCCGGCGCGATCGAAGAGTTCATCAACGCATGCCGGGCGCGTGGCGGGCAGGCCCGTTCCGTGAGCGGCGCCCACCTGCCGGACCCCACCGTGGCCGACCGGCTGCTGGCGGAGCTCGACGGTCTCGAGGCCGCCGAGTCGCGGGTGCCGGTCCTCTCGACGGTGACCGGCGAACCGGCGGGCGTGCTGGACGCCGGGTACTGGGCCCGTGCCCTGGGCGCTCCGGTGCTGCTCGACGCCGCCGTCCTCGCGGCGACGCGCGAAGGTGGGGTGTTCGTCGAGGTGAGCGCCGACGCGGTGCTCACGACGGCGGTCGAGGACGTGGCGCGCGGTGCGGGCGAGGACGAGACCGGGCCGCTGGTGGTCGGCACCCTCCGCCGCACGCACGCCGACCTGAGGCGGTTCCTGCTTTCCCTCGGCGAGCTGCACTGCGGCGGCTACGCGGTCGACTGGGCCCCGGTGTTCGCCGGGCGCGAGCCGGCCGACGTCGAGTTGCCCACCTACGCCTTCCAGCACCAGCGTTTCTGGCCCACGTTCCCCGAGCCGGGCAGCGCCGCGGGCCCGGACAGCGCGGCCGACCCGGCCGACTCGCGGTTCTGGGACGCCGTCGACTCCGAAGACCTCGGCTCGCTCGCCGAGACGCTCGAGCTCGACCGGGCGGCGCTGGAGCCCGTGCTGCCCGCCCTGTCCTCGTGGCGCAGGCGCCGCCGCGACGAGTCCACTTTGGACAACCTGCGCTACCGGGTGAGCTGGCGGCCCGTCGCCGATCCGGCCGCTCCCGAGCTGTCGGGGACCTGGCTGCTCGTCACCGGCACGGACACCGACGCCACGACCGGCGCGTGGGCGGCCGCCGCGGCCGAAGCGCTCGCCGCGCACGGCGCCGAGGTCGAACGACTCGCCGCGGGCACCGACCGCGCTGCGCTGGCCGAAGCGGTCCGCGCTGCCGCGGACGGCCGCACCCTCGGCGGCGTGCTTTCGCTGCTGGCGCTGGACGAGACGGCCGAGGACGGCCACCGGGAGCTTCCCGCGGGCCTGGCCCGCACGGCCACGCTCGTGCAGGCGCTCGGCGACGCCGACGTCGACGCGCCGCTGTGGTGCGCGACGCGCGGCGCGGTGTCGACCGGACGCGCGGACTCGCTCGACCACCCGGCGCAGTCGCTCGTGTGGGGCCTCGGCCGGGTCGCCGCGCTCGAACACCCGGAACGCTGGGGCGGGCTCGTCGACCTCCCCGCGCGTCCCGATCGCCGCTCCGCCCGCCGGCTGGCGGCCGCGCTCACCGGCATCGACGGCGAGGACCAGCTCGCGGTGCGGGCGTCCGGCGTCTTCGGGCGGCGGCTCGTCCGGGCGCCGCTCGGCGGCACCGGCACCGACGGTGCCTGGTCGCCGTCCGGCACCGTGCTCGTCACCGGTGGTACCGGTGCGCTCGGCGCGCACCTCGCCCGGTGGCTCGCCCACGAGGGCGCCGAGCACCTGCTGCTGACCAGCCGCCGGGGCGCGGACGCCCCGGGTGCCGCGGAGCTCGAAGCCGAGCTCACCGGACTCGGGGTCGGCGTGACGATCGCCGCGTGCGACGCCGCCGACCGCGACAGCCTCGCGGCGACGTTGTCGCTGGTGCCCGCCGAGCACCCGCTGACGGCGGTCGTGCACGCGGCCGGTGTGCTCGACGACGGCATGCTCGACTCGATGACGCCGGACCGGCTGGCCGGCGTGCTGCGGGCGAAGTCGTACGCGGCGCTGAACCTGCACGAGCTGACCCGGACCGCCGAGCTGTCGGCGTTCGTGCTGTTCTCCTCGACCGCGGGCGTCTGGGGCGGGCCGGGCCAGTCCAACTACGCCGCCGCCAACGCGTTCCTCGACGCGCTCGCCGACCACCGGCGCGGGCTCGGCCTGACCGCGACGTCGGTCGCGTGGGGGCCGTGGGCCGAGAGCGGGATGGCCGACCACGCCGCACTGCTGCAACGCCAGCGCCGGGGCGGCATCCTCGCGCTGGAGGTCGAGCAGGCGTTCGCCGCGCTGCGGCAGGCGCTCGACCACGACGAGACGTGCGTGACCGTCGCGGGCGTCGACTGGTCGCTCTACGCGCCCGGCTTCGGCACGCTGCGGCCGAGCCGGCTCATCGAGGGCGTGCCCGAGGCGAAGCGCGCGCTCGAGCTGACCGCGGATGCGGCCGGCGATCCGGACGCCGGTGGTTCGGCGTTGTCGGCGCGGCTCGCCGGGCTGTCCGAGGCCGAGCGGGAGCGGGAGCTGCTCGACATCGTGAAGCTGTTCGTGTCCGGCGTCCTCGGGTTCGACGGCGCCGACGAGGTCGACGGCGCGCGAGCCTTCAGCGACATCGGCTTCGACTCGCTGACCGCGGTGGAGTTGCGCAACCGGCTCAGCTCGCTGACCGGGGTCCGGCTCCCGTCGACGCTGATCTTCGACTACCCGACGCCGACCGCGCTGGCCCGCTACCTGCGGGGCGAACTGGTCGCCGGTGACGCACCCGCCGCCGAACCCCCGGCCGCCACCGTCGTCGCGCAGCCCGCCGACGACCCGATCGTCATCGTCGGCATGAGCTGCCGGTTCCCTGGCGACGTCCGGTCGCCCGAGCAGCTGTGGGACCTGCTCGCCGAGGGCGGCGACGCGATCACGGAGTTCCCCGCCGACCGCGGCTGGGACCTCGACGCCATCTATAACGCGGACGCCGACAACACCGGCACGAGTTACGTGCGCTCCGGCGGTTTCGTCGGCGACGCGACGCAGTTCGACGCCGCGTTCTTCGGGATCAACCCGCGCGAGGCGCTCGCGATGGACCCGCAGCACCGGCTGCTGCTCGAAACCTCGTGGGAAGCCCTGGAACGCACCGGGATCGACCCCACTTCGCTGCGCGGCAGCCGGACCGGCGTCTTCGCCGGGGCCACCGGGCAGGACTACACGCCGCTGCTGGCGATGTCCGACCACGACGTCGAGGGCTACGTCATGACGGGCAACTCGGGCAGCATCCTGTCCGGGCGCATCGCCTACACCCTCGGGCTCGAAGGCCCGGCGGTCACCGTCGACACCGCGTGCTCGTCGTCGCTGGTCGCCCTGCACTGGGCGGCGCAGGCGCTGCGCACCGGCGAATGCGACCTGGCGCTGGCGGGCGGTGTGACCCTGATGTCGACGCCGTCGTCGTTCGTGCAGTTCAGCCGTCAGCGAGGGCTCGCTCTCGACGGGCGGTGCAAGCCGTTCTCGGAGAGCGCCGACGGCACGGGCTGGGCCGAAGGCGCCGGGATCCTCGTGCTGGAACGCCTTTCCGTCGCCCGGCGGCTCGGCCACCCCGTCCTGGCGGTGGTGAAGGGTTCGGCGATCAACTCCGACGGCGCGTCGAACGGCCTGACCGCGCCGAACGGCCCTTCGCAGCAGCGGGTGATCCGGGACGCGCTGGCCACCGCGAACCTTCGTCCGTCCGATGTGGACGCTGTCGAAGCGCACGGCACCGGCACGGTGCTCGGGGACCCCATCGAGGCGCAGGCACTGCTCGCGACCTACGGCCGGGATCGGGACCGGCCGCTGTGGCTCGGCTCGGTGAAGTCCAACGTCGGGCACACGCAGGCCGCGGCGGGCGTGGCCGGGGTGATGAAGATGGTGCTGGCACTGCAGCACGAGCTGCTGCCTCAGACGCTGCACGTCACCGAGCCGTCGTCGCACGTGGACTGGTCGGCCGGCGACGTGGCCCTGCTCACCGAGCCGGTGCCGTGGCGGGCGAACGGGACGCCGCGCCGGGCCGGGATCTCCTCGTTCGGGCTCAGCGGCACCAACGCGCACGTGATCGTCGAGCAGGCGCCGGCCGCGGAACCCGCGCCGGTCGTGCCCGAGCCGAAGGCATCCGGGCCCGTGCCGTGGCTCGTGTCCGCGGCGACCGCCGACGGTCTCGCGGCGCAGGCGGCGCGGCTGCGGGGCGCCTGCGAGAACACCGCTCCGCTCGACGTCGCTTACACGCTGGCCACCGCGCGGTCGTCGTTCGAGCACCGGGCGGCGATCGTGGCCACCGAGCCGGCGGAGTTCCTGGGCGCGCTGGACGCCTTGGCCGGCGGGGGCACCGCGGACGTCATCCGTGGCGTGGCCGCGCCGGACGCGCGCTTCGCGTTCCTCTTCTCGGGCCAGGGCGCCCAGCGGGCGGGCATGGGCCGGGAGCTGTACGCGACCTTCGACGTGTTCGCCGACGCCCTCGACGCCGTGTGCGCGCAGCTCGACGCCGAGTTCGACGCCGTCGGCGGTCCGGGGATCGCCGACCGGCCCCTGCGGGAGGTGCTGTTCGCCGAAGCGGACGGTGCCGAGGCGGAGACCGCCGCGTTGCTGGACCAGACGGTCTACACGCAGGCGGCGCTGTTCGCCGTCGAGGTCGCGCTGTTCCGGCTCGTCGAGTCGTGGGGCCTGACCCCGGCCTACCTGGTGGGCCACTCGATCGGCGAGCTGGCGGCGGCCCACGTCGCGGGCGTGCTCTCGCTGCCCGACGCCGCGAAGCTGGTCGCCGCGCGGGGCCGGCTGATGCAGGCGCTCCCCGCCGGGGGCGCGATGATCGCGCTCCAGGCGAGCGAGGACGAAGTCACGCCGCTGCTGACGGAACCGGTGTCGATCGCGGCGGTCAACGGTCCCGCGTCGGTCGTGGTTTCCGGGGCCGAGGCGGCGGTCGAGGCGATCGCGGCGCACTTCCGCGAGGCCGGCCGCAAGACCCGCCGGCTCACGGTGAGCCACGCGTTCCACTCGCCGTCGATGGAGCCGATGCTCGACGGGTTCCGGCGGGTCGCCGAGAGCCTGACGTTCGAGCAGCCGCGGCTGCCGGTGGTGTCGAACGTGACGGGGACACTGGCGACGGCCGAGGAGCTGACCTCACCGGAGTACTGGGTCCGGCACGTCCGCCAGGCCGTCCGCTTCCACGACGGGCTGCGGTACCTCGCCGGGCACGGTGTCACGCGGTTCCTCGAGCTCGGCCCGGATGCCGTGCTCACGGCGATGGCCGCCGACTGCGTGGCCGACACCGACGCCGTGCTCGTGCCCGCGCTCCGCCGGGATCGCACCGAGGTCACCGGCATCACGACGGCCGTCGCCACGCTGCACGTCCACGGCACGTCACCGGACTGGGCCGCGTTCTTCGCGGGCCGGGACGCGCGCCGGGTCGCCTTGCCCACCTACGCCTTCCAGCGCCGCCGGTTCTGGCCGACGGCATCGGCGCTCGGCTTCGGCGACGTCCGCGCGGCCGGGCTCGGTGCGGCCGGGCACCCGCTGCTCGGGGCGGCCGTGCCGCTCGCGGCCTCGGACGGCCACCTGTTCACGTCCCGGCTGTCGGTGCAGACCCAGCCGTGGCTGGCCGACCACGCCGTGCAGGGCCGGATCCTGCTGCCGGGAACGGCGTTCCTGGAACTGGCGATCCGGGTCGGCGACGAGGTCGGCTGCGCTCGCGTGGCCGAGCTGACGCTGGCCGCTCCGCTGGTGCTCCCCGAGCACGGCGGCGTCCAGCTGCAGGTCGTCGCCGGCGAGCCGGACGAGCACGGCAGCCGGTCGCTCACCGTCCACTCGCGACCCGAGAAGGCGGCCGCGGACCAGCCGTGGACGCTGCACGCCACCGGTGTCCTCGACACCGGCGCCGCCGAGCCGGCGGACCGGCTCGACGCGTGGCCGCCGGCGGGCGCGGAAGCGCTCGAAGTGGACGACTTCTACGAGATGTACGCCCGCAGCGGGTTCGCGTACGGCCCGGCGTTCCAGGGCATGCGGGCGGCGTGGCGGATCGGCGACGAGGTCTTCGCGGAGCTGGCGCTGCCCGAGGCGCAGCAGGAGGCGGCGGCCGGCTTCGGCCTGCACCCCGCGCTGCTCGACGCCGCGCTGCACCCGCTGGTGTTCCTCCCGCTCGAAGGTTCCGGCCGCAGCAGGCTTCCGTTCTCCTGGAGCGGGGTGTCGCTGCACGCGGGCGGGGCGGCGACGGCCAGGGTGCGGCTCGCCCAGGCCGGTCCCGACGCGCTCGCGCTGACCGTGTGGGACGCGGCCGGCCTGCCCGTCGCGTCGATCGAGTCGCTGGCGATGCGCGAGATCTCGGCGGAGGCGCTGCAGAGCGCGCCGTCGGCGCCGGAATCGCTGTACCGCCTCGACTGGAGCCCGATCGAACCCGGCGAGGCGCCGGGCTCGCCATCGTTCGCCGTGCTCGGCGCGGACGACCTCAAGCTGGCCGCCGAGCTGGCCCGCACCGGGGCCGTGGTCGCGGCCTACCCGGACCTCGCCGCGCTCGGCGGGGCCACGGTGCCGGACGCCGTGCTGGTTCCGTGCGTGGCCAACGGCCACGCGACCGGTGACCTGCCCGCGGACGTCCGCACCGCGACCCACGGGCTGCTCGACCTGCTGCAGGACTGGGTGTCCGACGAGCGGTTCGAGGCCTCGACGCTGGTCGTCGTGACCCGGGGTGCGGTCGCGCGCGCCGGCGAGGACGTCCGGGACCTCGCGTACGCGCCGGTCTGGGGCCTCGTGCGTTCGGTGCAGACCGAGCAGCCGGGCCGCATCCTGCTGGTCGACGTCGACGACGAGCCCGCGTCGATCGAGGCGTTGCCGGCCGCCCTGCGCAGCGGTGAGCCGCAGCTGGTGCTGCGGGCGGGCGTCCCCCACGTGGCGAGGCTGGCGAAGCCGGCCGCGGGAGCGCTGGTGCCACCGCAGGACGCGCCGTCCTGGCGGCTGGACATCGGGCAGCGGGGCACGCTGGAGAACCTCCGGCTGCAGCCCGCCCCCGAAGCCGCCGGCGAGCTGCTGCCCGGCCACGTGCGCATCGCCGTGCGTGCCGCCGGCGTCAACTTCCGCGACGTGCTGAACGCCCTCGGGATGTACCCCGGCGAGGTCGGGGCGATGGGGCTCGAAGGCGCCGGAGTGATCACCGAAGTCGCGCCGGACGTGACCGGGTTCGCCGTCGGCGACCGCGTGCTGGGCATGTTCGGCGGCGCGTTCGGCCCGCTCGTGCTCGCCGATCACCGGATGGTGGCGCGGATCCCGGACGACTGGTCGTTCGTGCAAGCCGCTTCGATCCCGCTGGCGTACCTGACCGCGTACTACGCGCTGGTCGACCTCGGCGGGGTCCGGCCGGGCGACGCGGTGCTCGTGCACGCCGCCGCGGGCGGGGTCGGCATGGCGGCGGTGCAGCTGGCCAGGCACCTCGGGGCGGAGGTCTACGGCACGGCGAGCGCGGGCAAGCACGGTGCGTTGCGCGAACTCGGCCTCGCCGACGACCACATCGCGTCGTCGCGGTCGCTCGGCTTCGCGGCGGACTTCGCGGCGCCCGGTGGACGCGGGATGGACGTGGTGCTGAATTCGCTCGCGGGCGAGTTCGTCGACGCCTCGCTCGGGCTGCTTTCGCCCGGCGGCCGGTTCCTCGAGATGGGCAAGACCGACGTGCGTGCCGGCGACGAGGTCGCCGCCGCCCACGAGGGGGTGCGCTACCAGGCCTTCGACCTCGTCGAGGCGGGCGCGGACCGCATCGGGCGGATGCTCGCCGAACTGGTCGAGCTGCTGCGCGGCGGCGCGCTGCGGCCGCTGCCGATCACCACCTGGGACGTGCGGCGCGCGCCCGAGGCGTTCCGGTTCATGAGCCAGGCGAAGCACATCGGCAAGGTCGTCCTGACGATGCCGCGGCAGCTCGACCCCGGCGGCACGGTGCTGGTCACCGGTGGCACCGGCGGCCTGGGCCGCGAGCTGGCCCGCCACCTCGTCACCGAGCACGGCGTTCGCCGCCTGCTGCTGACCAGCCGGCGCGGGCTCGATGCCGACGGCGCCCCGGAGCTGGCCGGCGAGCTCGCCGGGCTCGGTGCCGAGGCCGTGATCACGGCCTGCGACGTCGCGGACCGGAAGGCGCTCGCGGCCGTGCTGGCCGGGGTGCCCGCCGAGCACCCGCTGACCGCGGTGGTGCACACGGCGGGCGTCGTCGACGACGGGCTGCTCGCCTCGCTCGACCACGAGCGGGTCGACCGCGTGCTGCGGCCGAAGCTCGACGCCGCGGTCCACCTGCACGAGCTGACCAAGGACCAGGAGCTGGCCGCCTTCGTGCTGTTCTCCGGCGCCGCCGGCCTCTTCGGCGGCGCGGGCCAGGGCAACTACGCGGCGGCGAACGTCTTCCTCGACGCCTTCGCCGCGCACCGGCACCACCACGGCCTGCCCGCCACGGCGCTCGCGTGGGGGCCGTGGGGCCAGGGCGCCGGGATGACGAGCCGGCTCACCGAAGCCGACCTCGCCCGGATGGCGCGCGGCGGGATGCGGCCGCTCACGGTCGAGCTGGGCCTGTCGTTGTTCGACGCGGCCCTCGGCACGGACGAGCCGGCGCTGCTGCCGATGGACCTCGACACGGCCGCGTTGCGGGAGCAGGGCGAGGCGCTGGCGCCGCTCTACCGGGGCGTGGTCAAGGCGCCGTCGAGGCGCAGCGCGCAGTCCGCGGGCCAGGCGGACGTCGCCGGCTCGCTGGCGAAGGCGCTGGGCGGGATGGCCGAAGCGGAGCGGGCCGAGGCCCTGGTCGAGCTGGTGTGCGGCCAGGTCGCCGCGGTGCTCGGGCACGCCTCGGCCGGGGACATCGAGCCGGAGCGGTCGTTCAACGAGCTCGGCTTCGACTCGTTGACCTCGGTCGAGCTGCGGAACCGGCTCGGCGTCGCCGCCGGGCTCCGGCTGCCGGCGACCCTCGTGTTCGACTACCCGACCCCGACCGCGCTCGCGGGCTACCTGCTCGGCGAGATCGTGCCGGAGGAGGAACCGGCCGCCGAGCGCGCGCTCGGCGAGCTGGACCAGCTGGGCGGCCTGCTCTCCCGGGTCGCCGCGGACGACGGGCTGCGCTCGGCGATCACGCGCAAGCTCGAGGACCTGCTCGGCCGGTGGAGCGGCACGCCCGCGGCCGGTACCGGGGACGGCGACGTGGCGGCCGCGAGCGCCGACGAGCTGTTCGACCTGATCGACAAGGAGTTCGGGTCCTGACGGTGCCCGGCGAGGAAGGTGACGAACGTGGCGGACGAGGACAAGCTGCTCGGCTACCTCAAGAAGGTGACCGCTGATCTGCGGCAGGCCCATCGACAGCTGCGTGAGGTCGAGGAGAAGGAGTCGGAGCCGATCGCCATCGTGGCGATGAGCTGCCGCTACCCCGGTGGCGTTCGCACGCCGGAGGAGCTGTGGCGGCTGCTCGCCGCCGGCGGTGACGGCATCTCCTCGTTCCCGCTGGACCGCAACTGGCCGGCCGCGCTGTTCGACGAGGACCCGGACCGGTCCGGCACGACCTACGCCCGCGAGGGCGGGTTCGTGTACGACGCGGCGCAGTTCGACCCCGCGTTCTTCGGGATGAGCCCGCGCGAGGCGCTCGCGACCGACCCGCAGCAGCGCATCCTGCTGGAGATGTCGTGGGAGGCGTTCGAGCGGGCCGGGATCGATCCGCTGACGCTGAAGAACAGCCGGACCGGGGTGTTCGTCGGAGCCGCGTCGACCGGGTACGGCTCCGGGCTGACCAGCCTGCCCGACGGCGTCGAGGGCCACCTGCTGACCGGCACCTCGACCGCCATCGCGTCGGGCCGGGTCGCCTACGTGCTCGGCCTGAAGGGACCGGCGATCACGGTGGACACCGCGTGCTCGTCGTCGCTGGTCGCGCTGCACTGGGCGGCGCAGTCGCTGCGCCGCGGGGAATGCTCGCTGGCGCTCGCGGGCGGCGTGACGGTGATGTCGACGCCGGGCATGTTCCTCGAGTTCAGCCGGCAGCGCGGGCTCGCGGCGGACGGGCGCTGCAAGCCGTTCGCCGAGGCCGCCGACGGCACGGGCTGGGCCGAAGGGGCCGGGCTGCTGCTGGTGGAACGCCTGTCGGACGCGCGGCGCAACGGGCACCCGGTGCTGGCCGTCGTCACGGGCTCGGCGGTGAACTCCGACGGCGCGTCGAACGGCTTGACCGCGCCGAACGGACCGTCCCAGCAGCAGGTCATCCGCGAAGCACTGGACGGCGCGGGACTCGAAGCGTCCGATGTGGACGCCGTCGAGGCGCACGGGACCGGCACCGCGCTCGGGGACCCGATCGAGGCGCACGCGCTGCTGACGACCTACGGCCGCAACCGCGCGGAACCGCTGCGGCTGGGCTCGATCAAGTCGAACATCGGGCACACCCAGGCGGCCGCCGGCGTCGCGGGCGTGATGAAGATGGTGCTCGCGCTGCAGAACGAGCTGCTGCCCGGCACGCTGCACGTGGACGAGCCGACGTCCCACGTGGACTGGTCCGCCGGTGCGGTCGAGCTGCTCACCGAGGCGCGGCCGTGGCCCGGCGGAGAGCGGGTCCGCCGCGCCGGGGTCTCGTCGTTCGGCATCAGCGGCACGAACGCGCACGTGATCGTCGAGGAACCGCCCGCGGCGGACGCCGCCGAGCCTGAGCACGAGCCGGCCCGGGCGGGGACGGCGGTCGTGCCGGTGGTGCTGTCCGCCCGCGGCGAGGACGCGCTGGCCGGCCAGGCCGCCCGCCTGCTGTCCTATGTGGACGAGAACGCCGACGTCGCCCTCCCCGACGTGGCCTACTCGCTGGCCACCGCGCGGGCGGCGTTCGAGCACCGGGCCGTGCTCGTCTGCGCCGACCGCGGGTCGCTGCGCGCGGAGCTCGCGGCGCTGGCCGAGCGTCGCCAGTCGCCCGGCCAGGTCCGTGGTGTCGTGCCGGGCAAGGGGAAAGCGGGCAAGACGGCGTTTCTCTTCTCGGGTCAGGGCGCGCAGCGGCTGGGTGCCGGGCGCGAGCTGTATGACTCGTTCCCGGTGTTCGCGGACGTGGTGGACACGGTGTGCGCGCACGTGGCCGGTTTGCGCGAGGTGATGTTCGGCGAGGACGCCGAACTGCTGAACCGGACGAGGTATGCGCAGGCGGCGTTGTTCGCCGTCGAGGTGGGTTTGTTCCGGCTGCTCGAATCCTGGGGCGTGACCCCGGATTTCCTGGTCGGGCATTCGATCGGCGAGCTGGCGGCGGCGCACGTCGCCGGTGTTCTCTCCCTGGCGGACGCGTGCGTCCTGGTGTCGGCACGCGGCCGGTTGATGCAGGCCCTGCCCGACGGCGGGGTGATGGTGGCGGTGCAGGCCACCGAGGCCGAAGTGCTGCCCCTGCTGGTCGAGGACGTGTCGGTGGCCGCGGTGAACGGGCCGTCCTCGGTGGTGCTCTCCGGTGACGGGGACGCGGTCGACGCGGTCGTCAAGCAGTTCGAGGACCGGAAGACCCGCCGGTTGCCGGTGAGCCACGCCTTCCATTCGGCGTTGATGGAGCCGATGCTGGCGGAGTTCCGCGAGGTCGCGGAGACGCTGACCTATTACGCGCCGTCGATTCCGGTCGTCTCCAATGTGACGGGGACACTGGCCGAAGACCTGACCTCGCCGGAGTATTGGGTCCGGCACGTGCGGGAAACGGTCCGGTTCCACGACGGCGTGACCTACCTGGCCGAGCACGGCGTGACCCGGTTCCTGGAGCTGGGCCCGGACGGCGTGCTGACGGCGATGGCGGCGGAATCCGTCGAAGGCACGCTGGTTTCCGCGCTGCGCAAGGACCGCGCCGACGTCGAGTCGGTCACGGCCGCCGTCGGCCGGCTGCACGTGAGCGGGCTGTCCCCGGACTGGGAGCGGTTCTTCGCCGGCCGCGCGGCGGTGCGCGTCCCGCTGCCGACCTACGCGTTCCAGCGCGAGCGCTTCTGGCTGGACCCGGGAGAAGCCGCCGGCGACGGTTTCGACGCCGCGTTCTGGGAGACCGTGGACCGGGCCGACCTCGGCGCGCTGTCCCGCGAGCTCGGCGTGGCCCGTGAGGACCTCGCCGAGGTGCTTCCCGCGCTGTCGGCGTGGCGCCGCCGGACGACCGAGAAGTCCGTGGTGGAGCAGTGGTGCTACCGGGCCACCTGGAAGCCGCTGCCCGCCGGGCCCGGAAGGCTCGCCGGCACCTGGCTGGCCGTCGTGCCCGCCGGGGCGTCCGGTCTCGACGCGGTGCTTCGCGCCCTGGCCGACGGCGGTGCCGAGGTCACCACGATCGCGGTCGACCTCGAAGTGGCCGACCGCGCTTCGCTCGCGCGGTCCTTCCCGGAGACCGGGTACGCGGGGGTGGTGTCGTTGCTCGCGCTCGACGACGCTCCCGATCCCGACCGGTCCCGCGCGGTGGCGGGCACCCTTTCCCTGATCCAGGCGCTCGGCGACGCCGGTGTCACGGCGCCGCTGTGGTGCGTGACGCGCGGAGCCGTGCCGGCGCGGCCCGGCGACACCGTCCCCGAGCCCGCGCAGGCCCAGCTCTGGGGGCTCGGCCGGGTCGCGGCCCTCGAGTTCCCCGATCGCTGGGGAGGGCTCGTCGACCTGCCGGCGGAGCTCGACGACCACTCGGCGCGGCACCTCGCCACTGCTCTGTCCAACAAGGACGGCGAGGATCAGCTCGCGGTCCGCGACTCCGGGCTGCTCGGCCGCCGGCTGATCCGGACGGCACCGGCGAAGGACGGCGCGTGGCGCCCGCGCGGGACCGTGGTGATCACCGGGGGCACGGGCGCGCTGGGCGCGCGGGTCGCGCGGTGGGCCGCCGAGGCGGGCGCCGAGCACGTGGCCCTCGTGTCACGCCGGGGACCGGACGCGCCCGGCGCCGGGGACCTGGCGGCGGAACTGACGGACCTCGGCGTCGCGGTCAGCGTGCTCGCCGCCGACGTCGCCGACCCCGATCAGTGCCGGGTCGCGCTGAAGTCGGCGGGCAGCGACGTCGCGGTGTCGGCGATCGTGCACGCGGCGGGGGTGCTGGACGACGGCGTGCTGGACTCCGTGACCCCCGAGCGGCTC
>NZ_PPHF01000092.1 GCF_002904335.1 Amycolatopsis sp. CA-126428
GGACGGTGTGCTGACCGCGATGGCGGCGGAATCCGTGGCGGGCACGCTGGTTTCCGCGCTGCGCAAGGACCGGGCCGAGGAAGAGACTCTCCTGACGGCCGTGGCGTCGCTGTACGTCGCCGGGCAGGACGTCGACTGGTCGGTGTTCTTCCCCGGTGCGGGCCGGGTCGACCTGCCCACCTACGCCTTCCAGCGCGAGCGCTACTGGGCAAGAACCACCGCGAAGGGCGATCTCCGCGCCCACGGGCTCGTGACGACCGACCACCCGCTGCTCGGCGCCGCGACCTGGCTCGCCGACACCGGCGGCGTGGTCTTCAGCGGACGGCTGTCCCTGACCGAACAGCCGTGGCTGGCCGAGCACGTCGTGCTCGGCTCCGTGCTGTTCCCCGGCACGGCGTTCCTCGAACTCGCCGTGCGAGCGGGCGATGAGGTCGGCTGCGCGACCGTCGAGGAGCTGACCCTGGCGGCACCGCTCGTGCTGCCGGACCGCGGTGACGTCCGGCTGCAGGTGAGCGTCGGCGGAGCCGGCGACGACGGCGGCCGGCCGATCACCGTCCACTCGCGACCGGACGACGAGGCGCCGTGGACGCTGCACGCCGGCGGCCGGCTCGGCACGGCCGCGCGCCCGCCGGAGCCCGGGCTCGCCGCATGGCCGCCCGCCGGCGCCGAGCCGGTCGACCTCACCGGGTTCTACGACGCCTACGCCGAACGAGGATTCGACTACGGCCCGGCCTTCCGGGGTGTCACGGCGGCCTGGCGGCTCGGCGACGACGTCTTCGCCGACCTCGCGCTGCCCGCCGACCAGCAGGCCGAGGCCACCCGCTTCGGCGTCCACCCCGCGTTGCTCGACGCCGCCGTGCAGTCGGCGGCCCTGCGGGAGAAGCCCGGCGAACGGTCCGCGGCCGGGCTGCCGTTCTCGTGGACCGACGTGACCTTGCACGCGGCGTGCGCCTCGCCGGTGCGGATCAGGCTCGGCGGCGGCGACCCCGGCGGCATCTCGCTCGCGGTGACCGACACCGCGGGCCGCCCCGTGCTGACCGCGGGATCGCTGGTGCTGCGCGAGGTTTCGGCCGCGCAGCTGCGCGAGGCGCGGCCGGTCCACCACGACGCGCTCTTCCGGCTCGGCTGGACCCCGGTCGAACTGCCGGGCACGGCCGCGGAGCCGGCGGTGCTCGCCGTGGCCGGGGCGTGGCCGCCGGTGCCGTTCGACGCGACCGTCTACTCCGGACTCGACGACCTGCGTTCCGCCGACCCGGCACCCGCCGTCGTGGTGGTCCCCGTGCCGAGCCTGCCCGCCGGTGACCTCGCCGCGAACGTCCGCGCGGCGACGACGTGGGCGCTGGAACTGATCCAGCACTGGCTCGCCGAGGACGCCTGCGCGGGCACCAAGCTGGTGTTCGCCACCACGGGCGCGGTCCAGGCCGGCTCCGGCGAACCGCTCGGCGACCTGGCGACCGCGCCGATCTGGGGGCTCGTCCGCTCCGCGCAGGCGGAACACCCCGGCCGGTTCCAGCTCGTCGACCTCGACGGGACGGACGCGTCCGCGGCCGCCCTGGCGCGTGCGGTGGCCGCGGACGAACCCCAGCTCGCGATCCGCGGCGGCGAGGTCCGCGCCGCGCGCCTCGGCCGCGTCGAGCCGCCGGCGGAACCGCCGGCCGGCTGGGACGAGCACACGACCGTGCTCGTGACCGGGGCGACCGGCACGATCGGCCGGTCCGTGGCCCGGCACCTCGTCACCGGACGCGGAGTGCGGCACCTGCTGCTGGTCAGCCGGCGCGGCACCGGCGCACCGGGCGCCGAGCAGCTGGTCGCCGAACTGGCCGGGCTCGGCGCCGAGGTCCGGCTCGCCGCGTGCGACGTCGCCGATCGGGCGGCGCTGGCGACGTTGCTGGCCGAGGTGCCACCGGAGCACCCGCTCGGCGCCGTCGTCCACGCCGCGGGCACCCTCGACGACGGCGTGGTGACTTCGCTGACGCCGCAACGCTTCGACACGGTGTTGCGGTCGAAGGTCGACGCGGCGCTGAACCTGCACGAGCTGGCCGGGGCCGACGAGCGGGTCGCGTTCGTGCTGTTCTCCTCGATCGCCGGCACCTCGGGCAGCGCCGGCCAGGCGAACTACGCCGCGGGCAACGCGTTCCTCGACGCGCTCGCCGCCCACCGCCGGACGCTCGGGCTGCCCGCCGTGTCGCTGGCGTGGGGCCTGTGGGACGAGCGCAGCGAGATGACCGGGAAGCTCGCCGGCACCGACCGGTCGAGGATGGCGCGCGGCGGGCTCGTCCCGATGTCCACAGAGGACGGCCTGGCACTGTTCGACCTCGCCGTGCGTACCGAGTACCCGACCCTCGTGCCGGCGAGGCTCGACCTCGCCGGGCGGCGCGGCGAGCCGGTGCCGGCGCTGCTGCGCGGCCTGGTGCGCGGCGCCGCGCGACCGGCGCGCACCGAACCGGTGCCGGTCCGGCACGAGCTCGCCGGGCTGCCCGGAGCCGAGCGGGAACAGCGGCTGCTCGAACTGGTCTGCGCGGAAGCGGCCGCGGTGCTGGGCCACGCGGACGCCAAGGCGATCGAGGCCGGTCGCGGGTTCCTCGCGCTGGGCTTCGACTCGCTCACCGCCGTCGAACTGCGCAACCGGCTGGGCGCGCTGACGGGACTGCGGCTGCCCGCGACGCTGCTGTTCGACTACCCGTCGCCGAAGCCGCTCGCGAAGCACCTCGGCGACGAGCTCGGCGGCGAGCGGGACACCGCGGCGGTTCCGTCGCTGGCCGAAGAACTGGGCCGGGTCGAGTCGCTGCTGCCGGCGGTCGCCGCCGACGAGACCGCGCGCGCCGCCGTGGCGCGCCGGCTGCAGGACCTGCTGTCCAAGCTGGGCGAGGCCGCCGGCGAGGACGCGGACATGCAGGTCACCGAAAAGATCGACACTGCCTCGGACGACGAGATCTTCGAGTTCATCGACAACGAGCTCGGGATCTCTTGAGCATGGGACGGGCGAGCTGTGCCGGCTCCCGCAAGGAAGGGTGAATCCGACCAGTGAGCGAGCAGAAGCTTCGTGACTACCTGAAAAAGGTGACCTCGGACCTGGCGCGCACTCGCGCGCGGCTGCGGGAGCACGAGGAGCGGGCGCACGAGCCCATCGCCATCGTGGGGATGAGCTGCCGCTACCCCGGCGAGGTCCGCTCGCCGGAGGACCTGTGGCGGCTCGTCGCCGACGGCGCCGACGCGATCGGCGGTTTCCCCGAAGACCGCGGCTGGGACCTCGGCGCCCTCTTCCACCCGGACCCGGACCACCCCGGCACGTCCTACACGCGCGAGGGCGGCTTCCTCCGCGAGGTCGCGGACTTCGACGCCGAGTTCTTCGGGATGAGCCCGCGGGAGGCCCTGGCGACCGACCCGCAGCAACGGCTGCTGCTGGAGACGGCCTGGGAGGCGATCGAGCGGGCCGGGATCGACCCGCGCTCGCTCGCGGGCAGCCGGACCGGGGTGTTCGCCGGCGTCATGTACCACGACTACGGCGCCCGGCTGCGGACCACGCCGGAAGGGCTCGAGGGCTACCTCGGGAACGGCAGTGCCGCGAGCATCGCCTCGGGCCGGGTCGCCTACACGCTGGGGCTCGAGGGGCCGGCCGTCACGGTCGACACGGCGTGCTCGTCGTCGCTGGTGGCGCTGCACTGGGCCGTGCAGGCGCTGCGCAAGGGCGAATGCGAGCTGTCGCTGGTCGGCGGGGTCACGATGATGCCGACGCCGGGCACGTTCATCGAGTTCAGCAGGCAGCGAGGGCTGGCCTCCGACGGCCGCTGCAAGTCCTTTTCGGACGACGCGGACGGCACCGGCTGGGGCGAGGGTGTCGGCATGTTGCTGGTGGAGCGGCTTTCGGACGCCCGCGCCCACGGCCACCCGGTGCTGGCCGTCGTGCGGGGCACCGCGCTCAACCAGGACGGCGCGAGCAGCGGCCTGACGGCGCCGAACGGTCCGTCGCAGCAGCGGGTGATCCGGGCGGCACTGGCCGATGCGGGCGTTGGTCCGTCCGATGTGGACGTGGTCGAGGCGCACGGGACCGGGACGACGCTGGGTGATCCGATCGAGGCGCAGGCGCTGCTGGCGACGTATGGTCAGGACCGGACCGCGCCGCTGTGGCTCGGGTCGATCAAGTCGAACATCGGGCACACCCAGGCTGCCGCCGGGGTGGCCGGGATCATCAAGATGGTGCAGGCGTTGCGGCATCAGGTGTTGCCGCGGACGTTGCACGTCGGTGCGCCGTCGTCGCATGTGGACTGGAGTGCGGGCGAGGTCGAGCTGCTGACCGAGCCGGTTCCGTGGCCGGAGAACGACCGGCCGCGCCGGGCCGGGGTGTCGTCGTTCGGGGTCAGCGGGACGAACGCGCACGTGATCGTGGAAGAGGCTCCGGCTGGTGCGGAGCCGCCTGCCGGGGACGCGGTGGGCGCGGTGGTGCCGTGGGTGTTGTCGGCGCGGTCGGCGGAGTCGTTGGAGGAGCAGGCGGCGCGGTTGGTGTCGCGGGTTTCGGACTCTTCGATGCGGCCGGTGGATGTCGGGTTTTCGCTGGCGACGGGCCGGTCGATGTTCGAGCACCGGGCCGCGGTCGTGGGTTCGGAGCTGAGCGATCTGGTTTCGGGGCTGGGGAATCCGGTTCGTGGTGTGGCCGATGTGACCGGCCGGACGGTGTTCGTGTTCCCGGGTCAGGGTGCGCAGTGGGTCGGGATGGCCTCGGAGCTGCTGGGCAGCTCCGAGGTGTTCGCGGCGCGGATGGCGGAGTGTGCTGACGCGCTCGCCGAGTTCGTCGATTGGTCGCTTCTCGATGTGCTGGCCGATGCGGAGATGTTGGAGCGCGTCGATGTGGTGCAGCCTGCGTCGTTCGCCATGATGGTTTCGCTGGCGGCTCTCTGGCGGGCGCACGGGATCGAGCCGGATGCCGTCGTGGGCCATTCGCAGGGTGAGATTGCTGCGGCGTGTGTGTCGGGGGCGCTTTCGCTCGCCGACGCCGCCCGGGTCGTCGCGCTGCGCAGCAGGGCGATCGGTGAAGTGTTGTCGGGCAAGGGCGGCATGGTGTCGGTCGCGCTGCCCGAGCCGGTGGTTCGGGAGCGGATTGCTTCTTGGGGTTCGCGGATTTCGGTTGCGGTGGTGAATGGTCCGTCGTCGGTGGTGGTGTCGGGCGAGCCCGGCGCGCTGGACGAGCTGGTGGCCTCGTGTGAGGCCGGCGGCGTGCGGGTGAAGCGGATTGCGGTGGATTATGCGTCGCATTCGGGGCAGGTGGAGGAGCTGAAGGGCCGGTTGCTGGCCGATCTGGCGCCGATCCGGCCGCAGCCGGGGAGTGTGCCGTTCTTCTCGACGGTGACCGGGGACTGGCTCGACACGGCTGGGTTGGACGCCGGGTACTGGTTCGCGAATCTGCGGGAGACCGTGCGGTTCGAGCCGGCGGTCCGCGCGCTCGGCGAGGCCGGGTATGCGGCGTTCGTCGAGGTGAGTTCGCATCCGGTGCTGACGATGGCCGTGCAGGAGACCCTGGAAGAGGCCGGGAGCGGGCCGTCGGTGGCCGTGGGCACGTTGCGGCGCGGCGAAGGTGGTCTGGAACGGTTCTTGACCTCGGTGGCCGAGCTGCACGTGCGCGGTATCAGCCCGGATTGGGACGCGGTGTTCGCCGCGCACGACCCGCGACCGGTCGACCTGCCGACCTACGCCTT
>NZ_PPHF01000093.1 GCF_002904335.1 Amycolatopsis sp. CA-126428
TGGACCAAAACCGCCGACGAGATCCTGCCTCACGCCACCCGTCAACGAACCTCAGACGCGCGACACTAGCTGGACGTGGGGAAGTTGAAGGCGGCCTCCGAGTGCGGCCAGCGGGTGGTGACCACCTTCGCGCGGGTGTAGAAGCGGACGCCCGCGGGGCCGTGGATCGGGCTGTCGCCGATGAGGGAATCCTTCCAGCCGCCGAAGGAGTAGTACGACATCGGGACCGGGATCGGGACGTTGACGCCGATCATGCCGACCTTGATCTCGCGCTGGAACTTGCGCGCCGCTTCGCCGCTTGCGGTGAAGACGGCGGTGCCGTTGCCGTAGGGGTTGGCGTTGATGACGGCGATCGCCTCGTCCAGCGTTCCGGCGCGGACGATCGCCAGCACCGGGCCGAAGATCTCTTCGCGGTAGGCGTCCATTTCGGGGGTGACGGCGTCCAGCAGGGACGGGCCGACGAAGAAGCCTTCCTCGTGGCCCTCGACTTTCAGGTCGCGGCCGTCGACGACGACCTTTGCGCCTTGCTCCGCGCCGCGGGTGACGGAGTGCACGACGCGCTCGCGGGCGGCTTCGGTGACGACCGGGCCCATGTCGCTGGCCGGGTCGGTGCCGGGGCCGACCTGCACCTCGTGGGCCTTGCGTTCGAGGATCTCCACCAGCTTGTCGCCGGCCGAACCGACGGCGACGCCGACGGAGATCGCCATGCACCGCTGGCCGGCCGAGCCGAACGCGGCGGCTGTCAGGTGGTCGGCGGCGTACTCGAGGTCGGCGTCGGGCAGGACGACGGCGTGGTTCTTCGCGCCGCCGAGGGCCTGGACGCGCTTGCCCGCCGCGGTGCCGCGTTCGTGGACGTACTTGGCGATGGGTGTCGAGCCGACGAAGGACACCGCCGCGATGCCGGGGTGGTCGAGGATCGCGTCGACCGCGGTCTTGTCGCCGTGCACGACGTTGAAGACGCCGTCGGGCAACCCGGCTTCGGCGTACAGCCGCGCGACGAAGTTCGAGGCCGACGGGTCGCGTTCGCTCGGCTTGAGGACGAAGGTGTTTCCGGTGGCGATGGCGATCGGGTGCATCCACAGCGGCACCATGATCGGGAAGTTGAACGGGGTGATCCCGGCGACCACGCCCAGGGGCTGGCGGAAGTCGTGCACGTCGACGTCGCGGGAGACCTGGTCGGAGAAGCTGCCCTTGAGCGCGTCGGCGATGCCGCAGGCGTACTCGACGACCTCGCGGCCGCGGACGATCTCGCCGCGGGCGTCCTCGATCACCTTGCCGTGTTCGGCGGAAATGATGCGGGCTAGCTCGTCTTCGTGCCGCACCAGCAGCTCGCGGAAGGCGAACATGACCTTGGTGCGCTGGGACAGCGAGGAATCGCCCCAGGACTCGAAAGCCTTGCCGGCCGCCGCGACCGCGGTGTCCACATCGGACGCTTCGGCGAGGAGAACCGACGCCTGCCGCTGCCCGGTGGCCGGGTCGTAGACCGGCGCCGTGCGGGTCGAGCCCGCCGGTGTCGCGGTGCCGTTGATCCAGTGTTCGATGGTGTGCACGGGGTTCCTCCGGGTAGTGGCGCCGGTGCGGTGGGGCGGGTTCACAGCAGGCCCACCGCGGTGTCGACGGCCTTGGCGACGTCGCCGTCGTGGGGGTAGAGCAGCGACCGGCCGACGACCAGGCCCTGCACGGTCGGCTGGGTCAGGGCCCGCTGCCAGGCGGCGAAGGCCGCGTCCGGGTCCTTCACCTCGCCGCCGAGCAGGACGGCCGGCAGCGTCGAGGACGCGAGGACGCGTTCCATGTCGTCCACGACCGGGAGCTTGAGCCACGTGTAGGCCGACGATCGGCCGAGACCGGCGGCGATCGTGATCGACTTGATGACGGCGTCGGGGGAGAGGTCGTTCTGCACGCGCCCGTCGACCCACCTCGACAGGAACGGCTCGACCAGCGCGATCAGCTTGCGGTCGGCCAGCTCGTTGACCGCCTTCGCGGTGTTCTCCAGGACGCTGGGCGTGGCCGGGTCCTCCAGGCAGATCCGGGTGAGGGTCTTGCCGCCGTCGAAGCGCATCCGCTCGATCGCTTCGGCGTCGTAGCAGGCGAAGCGATCGTCGATCTCGAAGCTCGACCCGGCCAGCCCGGTGCGGTTCATCGACCCGAGCACCGTCTTGCCGTCGAGCACGCCGAGCAGCAGCAGGTCGTCGATGACGTCCGCGGTCGCCAGGACGCCGGTGACGCCCGGGCGTTCCAGCGCCAGGCACAGCCGCTCCAGCAGTTCGCCGCGGTCGGCCATCGCCGACGGGTTGCCGCCCACCGCGTTCGCCCCGCGGGCGGGGTGGTCCGCCGCGATGATCATGGTGCGGCCCTGGTCGTTGAAGGGCGACCCCGCGCGGATGCGGTTCGCGGCCGCCTCGGCGATCGCTCCCGGGTCGTGCACGCGCCGGGCGACGATGCGCCGCACCACGTCGGTCACAGGTCCGCTCCCCGCTGTTCCCCGGACACGCCCTTCGTGTCCCTGTTGCCGACGATTCCAGTGGGGGCGGACTTTGTCAAGACATATGGACAACACGTCATCCCAACAGGTGGTGCGGAGGCGGTAGGCTTCGCGGATGAGCAAGCCGGACGTGATCTTCCCGGCCTGGGACGCGGGGCGTGAGATCGTCCTGGATCCGGGCAGCCCCGAGCCGCTGTACTTCCAGGTGTCCCGGCAGCTGCACGCCGCGATCGAGGACGGCAGGCTGCCGGCGGGGGCGCGGCTGGGCAACGAGGTCGACCTCGCCGCGAAGCTGCGCCTGTCGCGGCCGACGATCCGCCAGGCGATCCAGACGCTGGTCAACCAGGGCCTGCTCGTGCGGCGGCGCGGGGTCGGCACGCAGGTCGTCCGCACGAAGGTCGCCCGGCCGCTGCGGCTGAGCAGCCTGTTCGACGACCTCGCCGGGCTGGGCGGCAAGCCGGAGTCGGCGGTGCTGGTCAACCGGGTCGAGGAGGCCGGCGCCGAGGTGGCCGAGCTGCTCGAAGCCCCCGGGCTGACGCACGTGCGGCGGCTGAAGCGGCTCCGCTCGACCGATGGCGAGCCGCTCGCCCTGATGAACAACTACCTGCCCGACGGCCTCCTCGACGCCACCGACGACGAGCTGCGCGAGCGCGGGCTCTACCAGCTCCTGCGGTCGGCGGGGGTGCGGCTGCACGCGGCCGAGCAGAACATCGGCGCCCGGCTCGCGACCGAAGAGGACGCGGAACTGCTGCGCGAGGAGCCGGGGGCGGCGTTGCTCACGATGCAGCGCACGACCTACGACGACTCCGGCCGGGTGGTCGAGTACGGGTGGCACGTGTACCGGGCGTCCCGGTACACCTTCAACCTCTCGCTGACCAACGGACCTCAGTAAGACCCGGTCTCAAAACTCAAGGGTGTGTCACGGCGTAACCTGCCGGTCCTGGTCGTCGATCGTGGGCAGTCGTGGCGAAGACGACGCAGCAGCGGCGGGTAGAAGACCGGCTCTGGGAGCTGATCGAACCCCTGATCCCGTCCCGGCCAGCGCCGCGCGGTCCGGGTGGGCGGCCCCGGATCGATGACCGTGCCGCGCTGGAGGGGATCTTGTCCGTGCTCGACACCGGCTGCCGCCGGCGAGACCTACCCGAGCAGCTCGGATGCGGTTCCGGGCACACACTACCGCCGCTGCCGCCGCTACCTGACCCGCCGCGGTATCAAGGTCCGTATCGCCCGGCGCGGGATTGAGGGCAAGTCCCGCCTCGGCCGGGTCCGCTGGGTCGTCGAACGCACCGTCTCGTGGCTGCTGCGGTTCGAACGCCTCGGGCCGCGCTACGACCGGACCGAACGCACCACGCTGGCGCTACTCACGCTGGCCTGCACCGTGATCAACGTCCGCCGGCTCATGAAGATCGAGCTCTGCGACCAGGTCTGAGGTGGGGGTGACTGGTGAGCTTCTGAGCGCGGAGCAGGTCCTCGGGTAACGGGGATGAACGAGCACTCTCGCCGGGAAGTGATCAGCCATCGGTGGGGCCGCCTCTTCAGAGGCGTTCGATGCGGTCGGCCTGCGGGCCCCGGTCGCTCTGACGCACCGCGTACCGGACCCGGTCGCCCTTCTGCAGCGGCTCCGACCCCATGATCACGGACGCGTGGGCGAAGAGATCGTCGCCGCCTGCGTCCGGGGTGATGAAGCCGAAGCCGCGGTCGGCGTCGTAGCGCGCGACGACGCCCTCGCCGCCTCGTACGGGCACGTCCCGCGCCGCCGGCCCGGCGGCCGCGGCAGATGCCGACCGCTGCGGCGCCGTCTGGGGCTCGGCGCCCCGGACCAGGTGCACGTCGCGGGCCTGCGGGCCCTTGTCTCCACTGGCCACCTCGTAGGCGACGCGGTCGCCCTCCGCGAGCCACGTCAGCCCCTCGGCCAGGGCCCGGGCGTGAACGAAGACGTCCCCGGCGCCGGAGTCGGGGTTGATGAAGCCGAAGCCCTTGTCCTCGTCGTACCAGGCCACCGTGCCGTCGGCACCGTCCGCGATACCGGCCGCAGCGGGTGAGCCGGCCCCTGCTCCCAGCGGGATCACGTGCCCGGCCTGCGGGCCGCGCTCGCCTTCGACGATCAGGAAGGCCACCCGCTGCCCCTCGGTGACCACGCCGCCGGTCACGATGGCGGAGCTGTGCACGAAGATGTCGGCGCCGCCGCCGTCCGGCGACGCGAAGCCGTACCCCTTGCCCGGCTCGTACCAGTTGACGGTGCCGAGCAGGCCCACGGCGCTGCCGGTGGCCGCATCGGCGGTGACGCGAACGCGCAGCGCCTGGGGCCCGCGGTCGTTCTCGCCGACCTCGAACACGACGGCCTGACCCTCGCGGAGCACTTTCGCGCCGCCGTCCCCGACGATCTCGGAGGCGTGCACGAACACGTCCGGCGAGCCGTCCTCGGGCGCGAGGAAGCCGAAACCCCGTTCGGCGTCGAACCAACGGACGGTCCCTTGCGGCATCAACGGCTCCAGGTCGAGAGGGCGGGCACTGGCCTCCAGTCTCCCTGACAGACCTCCGGTCCGTCGGGCCGGGCCCCACAGGCGGGCGGTGCGGAGCCACGGGCGGGCCGTTGGTTCACCCAGCGACACGCCGAGTTTCGAGACCAGGTCTAACGACGTCAGCCGGGCCCGCGGCGACCCCGGTTCCTTCCCGGACTCCCGCCTTGGTCGTGAGCTTGCCCTCGACGGCGACGCCGTGCGCCTTCCCGGACGTGGCCGCGGGCCGGTCCGCCGGGGCCCCGGCCACGACGGCGAGCGCGAGGAGCCCCGCCGCCGCGAGCCGGGCGATCAGCGGCGGCGCCACCGCAGCACCTTCCGGACCGCCGAATAGGCCAGGCCCGCCGCCAGCACCCAAGGACCGGCGACGATGATCGGGTCCGCCAGGTGGTGTTTGACGTCCGTGCGGTTCTTCCCCGCTCGCGAGGAGAAACCGTGCCGGGTGAACTCGCTCAGCACGCCGGTCTCGGTGATCGGGTTGTCCGGGTGGAGCGTGGCGAACGAGCGCAGGTGGCTCTCCCAGGCGTCCACCCGGTCGGCGGCCAGCAGGAGCAGCCAGTGCGCGGCCCGCCCTTCGCTGTACTTCCGGTAGGAAAACCGGCGCAGGGCACCGGAAAGGCCCTTCGGTGGACAGGTCGTCCCTAAGACCGGGGTCAGGAACTCGTGCTCGATCGAGCGTTCCCGCGGCCATTTCTCGGGCTGCCGCTCGGGAAATTCCCAGTGCGCGCCGGTCTTGTCCTCCTGCCACCGCAGCTTCGGCACCGACGGCCGGTTCTTCGGGTCCAGGTCCGCGCCCCAGCCCGGGATCCGCGCGCGCAGGCTGTCGCTCGATTCGGCGATCGGCGGCCGCTCCGACGTGTAGGTCATGGTCGTTCCTTCCTCAGCCGGCGTCCGGGACGATGAGCGGCTTGATGCAGCCGTCCAGCTTGGCGGAAAAGATGTGGTAGCCCTCGGCGATGTGCTCGAGCGGGATGCGGTGGGTGACGATGTCGCTCGGCTTGAGGTAGCCGTTGCGGACGTGCTCGAACAACCGCGGCCACTGCCGCTTCACCGGGCACTGGTTCGTGCGCAGCGTGAGGCCCTTGTTCATCGCGTCGCCGAACTTGACGGCGCTGAACATCGGGCCGTAGGCGCCCATCACCGAGATCGTGCCGCCCTTGCGGACGCCGTCGATGCACCAGTTGAGCGCCACCGGGGAGCCGCCCTGCAGCTTCAGCTTGGCCGAGGTGACGTGCTGGGTGAGGTTGCCGTCGGCCTCCGCGCCCACCGCGTCGATGGCGACGTCGGCGCCGAGGTAGTCGGTGAGCTTCTTGAGGTGCACGACGATGTCGTCGTACTCGGTGAAGTTGTAGGTCTCGGCGTGGGCGAAGGTGCGCGCCTTCTCCAGCCGGTTCTCCAGGTGGTCGATGACGATCACCCGGCCCGCGCCCATCAGCCACGCCGACTTCGCCGCGAACAGGCCCACCGGCCCGGCCCCGAACACCACCACGACGTCGCCCTCGGCGATTTCGCCGAGCTGGGCGCCGAAGTAGCCGGTGGCGAGCGCGTCGGTGAGCAGGACGGCGTCTTCGTCGTCCAGCCAGTCCGGGATCACCGAGGGCCCCACGTCGGCGAACGGCACCCGGACGAACTCGGCCTGCCCGCCGTCGTACCCGCCGCAGGTGTGGGAGTAGCCGTAGATGCCGCCGACGGCGGTGGCGTTCGGGTTGACGTTGTGGCAGTTGGAATACAACCCCCGCGCGCAGAACCAGCACGTCCCGCAGAAGATGTTGAACGGCACCATGACGCGGTCGCCGCGCTGCAGGTTCCGCACGCCGGAGCCGACTTCCTCGACCACGCCGATGAACTCGTGGCCGAAGGTCATGCCGACCCGCGTGTCCGGCATCATCCCGTGGTACAGGTGCAGGTCGGATCCGCAGATCGCGGCCAGCTTCACCCGGACGATCGCATCACCGGGATGCTCGATCGCCGGGACGTCCTTCTCTTCGACGCGGACCTTGTACGGCCCGCGGTACACCATCGCACGCACAGCGCCTCCTTCCGACGGGTCGTCGGCGCATACCCGGGTCCGGTGGGGCTAACCGCGGCCTACGACGCGGCGGTCCGGCGCAGCGCCAGGACGACCGTGTCGTCGGCGTGCAGCACCACGTCGTGCATCCGGGTCACCAGCTCGCGCGGCAGGCCCGCCGTCGGCCGGATCCGGTGGGCTTCGGCCAGCTTCAGCAGCCGGGCCTGGCCTTCGTCGACGTCCTTGCGGCTCTCCACCAGGCCGTCCGTGTAGAGCAGCACCGTGTCGCCCTCGGCCAGGACCACGTCGACCAGCTCGCGGGTGCCCGGGTCGGGGAAGCCGACCCCGCGGCCCGGCACCGGCGCCGGCAGCAGCCGCGCCGGCTCGGCCGCCGTGACCAGCACCGGCTCCGGGTGGCCGCCGTTCGCGAACCGGGTGCGGCCCGTCGCCGGGTCCATCCGGGCCAGCAGGACCGTGGCCATCAGGCCCGGCTCGATCGCCGCCAGGGTGTGGGACGCGTGCGCGATCAGGTCGCGGAACGGGTGGCCCTCCAGGGCGAGCGTGCGGATGGCGTGCGTGACCGTCAGGGCGTGCCGGGTCGAGGTGACGCCGTGGCCGACCGCGTCGACCAGGGTCACGTGGACGTGGCCGTCGGGCAGGACGAACCAGTCGTACAGGTCGCCGCCGGTCGGGGAGTCCTGGTCGGTCGGCGAATAGTGCACGGCCAGCTCCAGGCCGGGCACCACCGGCGGCCGCGGGCGCAGCGCGTCCTCCAGCTCGCGGAAGATGGCCGCGTGGGCCCGGCGGAGCTGCTCGTCGCGCTGTTCGAGCTCGACGTACATCGCCAGCACGCCGCTGTTGGTCTCCGCGATCTCGTGCTTGAGGTCCCGTTGTTCGTGCGCGAGGGTGTCGGCGCGGGCCACCAGCGCCAGCATCTCTTCGCGCGTCGCCCGGTCGTCGTCGGGGTCGGCCGGGGCCGCCGGCCCGCCGCCGGTGAGGTGCCAGGTCAGCGTCCGGCCGTCGCCGCGCTCGGGCAGCAGCGGCAGGGCGTCGCGGCTGCCCTGGCTGACGGCGTGGTCGAGCTGCACGGTGACGGCGAGCCGCCGGTCCGACGCCGCCGTGGCCACGTCCACCGTTTCGCCCGCGGTGAGGGCGGGCTCGGCGAGCAGCGTGACGGCGAGGACCAGCCGCCCCCGGTCGTCGGCGGGCACGCCGGCCTCGGTGCAGGCCGTGCGGAGGCGCCGCCGGATCCGGGCCAGGTCGGGGCGCATCAGGCGGACCGGTCCGCGCTGAGGGCGAGCATCGCCGCGTCGTCGCGGGCGTTCCGGTGCCGGTGGGCGAGGTCCGCGGCGAGCAGCAGCAGGTCCGGGGCCCGGCCGGGGACGCGCCAGCCGGTGCCGACGCCGTCGGTGTGCAGGACGACGACGTCCTCGTCGGCCAGCGTCAGGTGCCGGACCGGCGCCGAGGGCAGGGTGAACCCGACGACGCCGGGGGTGCTGAGCAGCAACCGGGACGGCCCGTCGCCGAGGCTCGCGCCGCTGACGTTGCCGACGCCGCAGAACTCGAGCCGCCGCGGCGCGATCCGCACGAGCGCGACCGCCGCGCCGCGGGTCGTGCGCAGCGCGCGGTGCATGTTCGTCAGCTGGTGCGACAGCGGGCGGTCCGGGTTCTCGGTGAACACGCGCAGCGCGGCGTCCGCGGCTTCGGCGGCGTCGGGGCCGTGGCCGAGCCCGTCGGCGACGACGGCGGTCCGGCTGCCGGTGACGTCGGCCAGCGCGACGGCGTCACCGCAGTACTCCTCGCCGTCGCGCGGCAGGCGGAAGTGCCCGATCGCGCGGCGGGGCGGGGGCACGGCGGGGTCGAGCAGGCGCGCGGCGGCGAGGGTGCCGGCCGCGGGCGAGGACGTGATCCGGAACTCGGCCGCCATCCGCTTCACCGCGCCGAGGCCGGTGCCCATCGTGGCGGTGGTCGTGTTGCCGTCGAGCAGCCAGTGGTCGAGGTCGGTCATGCCGGGGCCGTCGTCGGCGGCCAGCACGTCGACGCCGCGGCCGATGAGCGAGCGCTGCACGAACACCGAACCGCCGCCGGTGTGCTTGTCGATGTTGCCGGCGAGCTCGGCCGCCACCACCGCGGCGCGGTCGGCGAGCACCCCCGCGAAGCCGGCTTCGTGCGCGGCTTCGCGGGCGACGCGGGCGGCGGCGTACCCGGCGCTCGGGTGGTCGACGCGGATCTGGCGCGTCAGGCCGGCGGTGGTCGCGGTCATGGCTTCCAGCGCACGACGGTGACGGTGGTGCCACGGCCGGGCGCGGTGTCGAGGTCGAACTCGTCGACCAGCCGCCGGGTGCCGCCGAGGCCGTGCCCGAGCCCCGCGCCGGTGCTGAAGCCGTCGGTCATCGCCTGGTCGACGTCGGCGATCCCGGGCCCCTCGTCGCGCACCCGGAGCCGGAGCCCGAGCCGCCCGCCCGGGTCCCGCACGGGCTCGACGGTCATGGTGCCGCCCCCGCCGTGGATGTAGGCGTTGCGGACCAGCTCGCTGGCCGCGGTCACGATCTTCGTCTGGTCGACGATGGTGAACCCGGCGGCGACCGCGGCCGCCCGCACGGCGTGCCGGGCCGCGAGGAGGTCCTCCTCCACCCGGACCGGGTGCTCGCCGGAGGGGACGGTCCGTTCGTCAGAAAGCATGGGGCGCTTCTCCGGCGGCCTCGGCGGGACGGCGCCAGCCCAGCAGCTCCATCGCCTGTTCCGCGTTGAGGGCGGTCCGCACGCCGGTCAGCTGGAGCCCGAGCTCGGTCAGCGTCAGCGCGACGGCCGGGCGCATCCCCGCCACGATCATCCGCGTGCCGAGCAGCCGCCCGGTGCCGGCCAGCTGCATGAGCACCCGGGCGATGAACGAGTCGATGATCTCCAGCCGGGAGATGTCGACGATGACGCCGCGGATGCTCTCGTTCGCGATCCGCGAGGTCAGCTCGTCGGTGAACGCGAGCGCGGTCTTGTCGTCCAGGTCGCTCAGCAGCCCGCCGAGCAGGATGTCGCCGAGCCGCAGGATCGGCACGCCGGTGTTCACCCGGTCACCGCCCCCGGGCGGCCGTTGTCGCCGAGCAGCTGCATCGCGGTCGCCAGCGCGTCGGCCAGCGAGCCACGGGTGACGATGTGCGAGAGGTCGATGCCCAGCTGGGTGATGGTCTGGGCGATCGAGGGCCGGATGCCGCTGATCACGCACTCCGCGCCCATCAGCCGGACGGCGCTGACGGTCTGCAGCAGGTGCTGCGCGACCGCGGTGTCGACGGTCGGGACGCCGGTGATGTCGATGATCGCCACCCGGGCCTCGTTGGCCTGGATCGACTCCAGGAGGTTGTTCATCACGACCTGGGTCCGGGCGCTGTCGAGCGTGCCGATC
Source organism: Amycolatopsis sp. CA-126428 (assembly GCF_002904335.1). Taxonomy (GTDB): domain Bacteria; phylum Actinomycetota; class Actinomycetes; order Mycobacteriales; family Pseudonocardiaceae; genus Amycolatopsis. The sequence goes on from NZ_PPHF01000093.1 coordinate 10,407, forward strand.
AGCGGGACCGCGAGGACGTGGCGCCACAGCCGCACGACGGGCGTGGACAGCTCGAGCATCTGGCTGTGCTGCTCGCGGATGATCCGCTCGCGACCGGCGGAGTAGACCTCGAACGTCAGCACGCCCGCGCTGTCGAGCAGTTCGTTGACCAGCAGCGCGGCCCGGTAGCGCAGCGCGGAATCGTCGGTGTGCCGCTCGATCGCGCTCAGCATCGTGCGCTTGAGCGCGAGGATCGCCATGGCGGTGGCCGACGGCTGGGCGCCCGCGCGGGCCCGGCGCTCCGACAGCGACGTCAGCGCGTCCCGCACCGCGGGATCCTGGTCGACGATCCGGGACACCGGGAGCGTGCCGCCCAGCGCGGCCCGGAGGGCCTCCAGCAGTTCGACGGCCTCGCGCCGCAGTTCCTGCCCGCTTCGGTCGCCTTCGCGCGGCTCCTGCCCGGCCCAGTCGCGGGCCAGGGTGGCCCGGTCTTCTTCCAGCATGCGCGCCAAGACCGTGCGGACCTGGCTGTCGTCCGTGCCCTGCACCGACATCTCCTCCGGTGTTCGGGGCGCGCTCTGCTGTACGCCGACCTGATTGTTGCCATATAACAACAGTTGTATCAGGAATGCAAATCCGGGGGGTCCCCGGCCGCCTCCGCCAGGGCCCGGTACTCCTGCAGCCCGGCGGCCAGCGCGGTCCGGCCCGCGGGGCTCATCTTCGCCACCAGCGCCTCGACCCGGTCCCGCCGCCGCGCCCGCAGGTCCTGCAGGTACGCGCGCCCGCGGTCGGACAGCCGCAGCGTCAGCTCCCGCCGGCTGCGCGCGCTGGGCAGGCGTTCGAGGAACCCGACCGCCTCCAGCCGGTCGCAGAGCCTGCTGACCAGCGGCGGCGTCGAGCCCAGCTGCTCGGCCAGCTGCCGCAGGTTGACCCCGTCGTGGCGATCCAGCGCGACGACCGCGCGCAGCTGCGAAACCGACAGCGGACGCGGCGACACGTCCCGCTCGCCCTCGACCACCGCCTCCAGGAGGCGGGCGAGCTCCGACACGGCAGCCGTCCCGTCCGGGCCGGGCTGCTCGCGGGATCGATCCACGGCGTCCACTCTGGCATCCCTATGCTGAACCGGCAGCACAGCTCACGCGACTCGCCGTGGACCGGCGCGCCGGAGCGGCGCAGACTCGACAGAACCGACCCGGCGCCGGCGCGGGCGGGCCCGTGAGCAGGAGGCAGGCGTTGGACAGATCCCTGGCGGTGGAACGTCTCCTCCGTGACGTACCGCCGCACGACCTGCCCCGTGCGCTGCGCTCGGGTCTCGGCGAGCACTTCGGCACGCTGGCGGTCGAGCTGCTGATGGCCGACTACGCACTGACGGAACTCTGCCAGGTGGGCGAGCAGCCCTACACGGCGGAGCCGATTCCGGTCGAGGGCACGACCCCGGGGGCGGCGTTCCTCGCCCAGACGGCGACGTTCACCCACGACGGCGACCAGGTCACCGGCTTCCTGCCGGTCAGCGTCCGCGGCGACCGGCTCGGCGTGCTGGCGGTCAGCCTGCCCGGCGAACCCGAACCGCCGGTGTGGGCCGAGCTCCAGCGGTTCGCCGAAGCGGTGGCCCACGAGCTGTTCGTCGCCGACCGGGACACCGACCTCTACATCCAGGCGCGGCGGTCTTCGCGGCTGACGCTGGCCGCGGAAATGCAGTGGCAGCTGCTGCCCGGGCGGGCCTGCACCCGCGCCGAATTCGCGCTCGGCGGCCAGCTGGAGCCCGCCTACGCCATCTACGGGGACTGCTTCGACTGGTCGGCGTCCGCCCGGAAGCTCGCCGTCACGCTGATCAACGGCATGGGCGAGGGCAGCGAAGCGGCGCTGCTGACGAACCTCGCGGTGAACGCGCTGCGCAACGCCCGGCGCGCCGGGATCCCGCTCGACGCGCAGGCCGAACTCGCCGACCAGGCGCTCTACGCGCACCACCGCGGCGCCGAACACGTGGCCGCGCTGCTGCTGGAGTTCGACCTCGGCACCGGTGCGGTCGCCGTGGTCGACGCCGGCTCGCCGCGGCTCTGGCGGCTGCGGGACGGGAAGGCCGAGCGGATCCTCTTCGACGAACAGCTCCCGCTCGGCACGTTCGACGGCACGATCTACACGGTGGAAGGCTTCCAGGCGGCCGACGGCGACCGGTTCGTCTTCGTCAGCGACGGCGTCTACAACGCGCTCGGCCCGCACGGCGAGCGCTACGGGGATCGCGAGCTCGCCGAAGCGGTGACGGCGACGGCGGAACTGCCGGCGGCCCACGTGCCGGGCGCGGTCCTGCGGGAGCTGTCCACCCGCCGCCACGGCAGCCAGGCCGAAGACGACGCGATGGTGGTGTGCCTCGACTGGTTCGGTTCGACGCCGTTGTCCGGCACCGGGGCCGGGCCGGCGGTGACGGTCCGGCGCACCGACGCGGACCGGTAGCGGCAGCCGGGGAGTTCAGGCGGCCGCCGAGGACTGCCGCTCGCGGGGGACCGACCGTCCCGCGCTGGTGACGGCGGCGAGCACCTCGTCCGCGTCGAGGGCCGGGTCCCACAGCGCGCAGCCGACGACGTGGGCCAGCTTGCGCCGCCGGTGCTGCGGGGTGTCGGTGAGGGCGACCTCGGTCGGGCGGCCCTTCTTGACCGCGTGGACCGCCCGGGTCACGAGGATCGCCTCCCGGCGGGTGGTGCCGAGTTCCGCGGCCGCGGCGAAGATCCGCTCCGCCGCGGCGCGCGCCTGGTCGTTCATCTTCCGCCCGTCAGGCCTGGATTTCCCTGCGGTCGGACCGGTCGCCGCCGATTTCGATGCGCCGCGGCTTGGCCTTCTCGGCGACCGGGATGCGCAGCGTCAGCACGCCGGCCTCGTAGTCGGCGGCGATGCGGTCGGTGTCGAGGCCGTCGCCGAGGAACAGCTGGCGGGAGAAGACGCCCAGCGGCCGTTCGGAGACGTGCATCTCGACGTCGTCCCCGCCGGGGAGCGGGCGGCGCTCGGCCTTGACCGTCAGCACGTTGCGCTCGATGTCGAGGTCGATGGCGTCCGGGGCGACGCCGGGCAGGTCGAAGCAGACCACGAACTCGTCGCAGGCGCGATAGGCGTCCATCGGCATCGCGGCCGGCTTCGACCAGGTGCCGGCGGTGCCGAGGACCTGCTGGGTGAAGCGGTCCAGCTCACGGAACGGGTCGGTGCGCATCAACATCGGTGTCCTCCTCTGGGCTTCGACGGTGGGTGTCAACACGCACTACCGTTCTAACATGTCATCCAAACGATGACAAGTACCGAGTCGTCATCAAGATGACAGAATGATCCGCGCGGCGCCGGGAACACAGGGAGGGAGATCCATTTCCCGCATCCGAGGAGCCACCGTGTCCGAGCAGCCCGCTCAGCAGCAGACCCCGCCCGGGACGACCGCCGCGATGACACCGCGGCCCGACCACGGCGAACACTCCTACCGCGGCTCCGGCAAGCTGACCGGCAAGGCGGCGCTCATCACCGGGGCGGACAGCGGCATCGGCCGCGCGGTCGCGATCGCGTATGCGCGCGAAGGTGCCGACGTGCTGATCTCCTACCTCGACGAGCACGAAGACGCCGAAGAGACGCGGCGCTGGGTCGAGGAGGCCGGGCGCAAGGCCGTCGTCGTGGCCGGTGACGTCGCCGACCCGGCGCACTGCCGGGCCCTGGTCGCCCGCGCGGTGGAGGAGTTCGGCCGGCTCGACGTCCTGGTGAACAACGCCGCCTTCCAGATGAGCCACGAAACCCTGGAAGAGATCCCGGACGAGGAGTGGGACCGCACCCTCGCCATCAACCTGAGCGCGTTCTTCCACCTCACCAAGGCGGCGGTGCCGCACCTGAAGCCGGGGGCGTCGATCATCGGCAGCTCCTCGGTGAACTCCGACAACCCGACCCCGCAGCTGCTGCCCTACGACGTGACGAAGGCGGGCATCGCGAACATGACCGCTGCCCTGGCGCAGCTGCTGGGGCCGAGGGGGATCCGGGCCAACAGCGTCGCGCCGGGGCCGATCTGGACGCCGCTGATCCCGGCCACCATGCCGGAGGAGCAGGTGAAGTCCTTCGGCGAGCAGGTGCCGCTGGGCCGCGCCGGCCAGCCGGCCGAGCTGGCGCCGGTGTACGTGCTGCTGGCCTCCGACGACGGCAGTTACGTGTCCGGGGCCCGCGTCGCGGTGACGGGTGGCGTGCCGATCCTCTGAGTTCCGGGCAGCACTGACGGGCCGGAAAGCCGCCGGAGCCCCCCGGTCCCGGCGGCTTTCCGGTGCTCAGCGGCCGCGGGGGTCGTCACTTTCGCCCTGCTCGTCGGGCTGCGTGGCGGCAGCCATGACTTCCGCCGGCGACGCCTTGTCGCCGGGGTGGCCCCGGGTCACGTGCCCTTCCGCGCGCATCCGCTCGACCATGTGCGGGTAGTGCAGCTCGAACGCCGGGCGCTCGGACCGGATGCGGGGCAGCTCGAGGAAGTTGTGCCGGGGCGGCGGGCTGGTGGTCGCCCACTCGAGCGAATTGCCGTAGCCCCACGGGTCATCGACGGCGATCGGTTCCCCGTAGCGGTAGCTCTTGAAGACGTTCCAGATGAACGGCAACACCGACAGGCCCAGCAGGAACGCGCCGATGGTGGAGACCATGTGCATCCAGGTGAAGCCGTCGCTGGAGAGGTAGTCGGCGTAGCGGCGTGGCATGCCCGCGTCGCCGAGCCAGTGCTGGATGAGGAACGTCGTGTGGAAGCCGACGAACGTCGTCCAGAAGTGCCACTTCGCCAGGCGTTCGTCGAGCATCCGGCCGGTGATCTTGGGGAACCAGAAGTAGATGCCGGCGAAGGTCGCGAAGACGATCGTGCCGAACAGCACGTAGTGGAAGTGGGCGACGACGAAGTAGCTGTCGTGGACGTGGAAGTCCAGCGGCGGTGAGGCCAGGATGATCCCGGTCAGGCCGCCGAGCAGGAAGGTCACCATGAAGCCGACCGACCACAGCATCGGCGACTCGAACGTGATCGCACCTTTCCACATCGTGCCGATCCAGTTGAAGAACTTGATCCCGGTGGGCACCGCGATGAGGAACGTCATGATCGAGAAGAACGGCAGCAGCACGGCGCCGGTGGCGAACATGTGGTGCGCCCACACGACCGCCGACAGCCCGGTGATCCCGATGGTCGCGAAGACCATGAGCTTGTAGCCGAACAGCGGTTTCCGGCTGAACACCGGGATGATCTCGGTGACGATCCCGAAGTACGGCAACGCGACCACGTACACCTCGGGATGGCCGAAGAACCAGAACAGGTGCTGCCACAGGATCGCGCCGCCGTTCTCCGGGTCGAACACGTGCGCACCGAGGTGCCGGTCGGCCAGGAGCGCGAACAACGCCGCGGTGAGGATGGGGAAGGCGAGCAGGATGAGGATCGAGGTGAACAGGATGTTCCAGGTGAAGATCGGCATCCGCCACATGAGCATCCCGGGACACCGCAGGCACACCACGGTCGTGATCATGTTGACCGCGCCGAGGATGGTGCCGAGACCGGTGACGATCAGCCCGGTGATCCACAGGTCCCCGCCGACGCCGGGGGAGTGGATGGCGCTGGACAGCGGCGTGTAGGCGGTCCAGCCGAAGTCGGGCGGGCCGCCCGGCGTGGCGTAGGCGGAGAGGACGATCGTGCCGCCGAACAGGTACAGCCAGTAGGAGAACGCGTTGAGCCGCGGGAACGCCACGTCCGGCGAGCCGATCTGCAGCGGCAGGACGAAGTTGGCGAACCCGAACAGGTTCGGCGTGGCGTAGAGCAGCAGCATGATCGTGCCGTGCATGGTGAAGAGCTGGTTGTACTGCTCCGGCGACAGGAACTGCAGGCCGGGCCGGGCCAGCTCGCCCCGCATCAGCAACGCGGTCAGGCCGCCGATCAGGAAGAACCCGAACGACGTCGTCAGGTAGAGCACGCCGATCGTCTTGTGGTCGGTGGTGCGGATGGTCTTGAGGAGGGTCGCGCCCTTGGCGCCCCGCGACACCGGCCGGTGGGGGATCGGAGCCGGGCGCGTCACCGTATCGGTCATCGGACTCCCACCTGCCGCTACCGGAGGAAACGTGCTGTTCCCGCGCGCTTACCACGGGCGGGCGCGGATACACACGGCGATCCGGTATTTCTGCGGCGGGGCAGCCGCGGCCGGCCGCGGCTGCCCCGGGTCGCGCTACCCCGCCTGCTCCTTGGTGCGCAGCAGCACGGTCAGCGACCGGCCGGCCACGACCAGCTCGCCGTGGCCCGGGATCGTGCGCGGGGTCGCCAGCTGGTCGCCCGCCACGCCGCCGACCAGCACGCCGCCCACGGACCGGTGGAACACCTCGCCCGTGGCCGAATCCAGCACGATCGCCCACTCCTCGCCGTATTCGCCGTCCGGGACCGTCATCGTGATGTCGTCGTCGTGGGCGTTGAAGCAGAGCAGGAACGAGTCGTCCACCACGCGCTCTCCGCGGGCGTCGAGGTCGGGGATCGCCGTTCCGTTGAGGAAGACCATGATGCTGCGGCCGAAGCCCGCCTCCCAGTCCTGGTCGGTCATCTCGTCGCCCGCCGGGGTGAACCAGGCGATGTCACGCAGCTCGTCGCCGCGGCGGATCGGGCGGCCGGCGAAGAAGCGGCGGCGGCGGAACACCGGGTGCTGGTGGCGCAGATCCACCACCGCCGAGGTGAACTCGAACAGCTCCCGGTTGCGCTCCAGCAGTGACCAGTCCACCCAGGACAGCTCGTTGTCCTGGCAGTAGGCGTTGTTGTTGCCCTGCTGGGTGCGGCCGAACTCGTCGCCGTGCAGGAGCATCGGGACGCCCTGCGACAGCAGCAGGGTGGCGATCAGGTTCCGGCGCTGGCGGGCGCGCAGGTCGAGGACCTTCTCGTCCTCGGTCGGGCCTTCCGCGCCGCAGTTCCACGACCGGTTGTCGTCGGCGCCGTCGCGGCCGTCCTCGCCGTTGGCCTCGTTGTGCTTTTCGTTGTAGGACACCAGGTCGTTCAGCGTGAAGCCGTCGTGCGCGGTGACGAAGTTGATCGACGCGAACGGGCGGCGGCCGTCGTTCTGGTAGAGGTCCGACGAGCCGGTGATCCGGGAGGCGAACTCGCCCAGCGTCGCCGGCTCGCCGCGCCAGAAGTCGCGGACCGTGTCGCGGTAGGCGCCGTTCCACTCCGTCCACAGCGGCGGGAAGTTGCCGACCTGGTAACCACCCGGGCCGACGTCCCAGGGCTCGGCGATCAGCTTCACCTGGCTCACCACGGGGTCCTGCTGCACCAGGTCGAAGAACGTGGCCAGCCGGTCGACGTCGTAGAACTCGCGGGCGAGGGTGGCGGCGAGGTCGAACCGGAAGCCGTCGACGTGCATCTCCGTCACCCAGTAGCGCAGCGAGTCCATGATCAGCTGCAGGGTGTGCGGCTGGCGCACGTTGAGCGAGTTCCCGGTGCCGGTGTAGTCCATGTAGTACTGCGGGTCGTTCTCGACCAGCCGGTAGTAGGCCTGGTTGTCGATGCCGCGCATCGACAGCGTCGGCCCGAGGTGGTTGCCCTCGGCCGTGTGGTTGTAGACGACGTCGAGGATGACCTCGATGCCCGCCTCGTGCAGCGTCCGCACCATCGCCTTGAACTCGTGCACTTCACTGCCCGGGGTCGCGGGCATGATCGAGGCGGCGTACCCGTTGTGCGGCGCCAGGTAGGCGATGGTGTTGTAGCCCCAGTAGTTGGCGAGGCCGCGCTCGGTGAGGGCGTGGTCGTGCAGGAACTGGTGGACCGGCATCAGCTCGACGGCCGTGACGCCGAGGGTCTTGAGGTACTCGATCATCACCGGGTGCGCCAGCCCGGAGTACGTCCCGCGCAGCTCCTCCGGGATGTCCGGGTGGAGCTTCGTCAGCCCGCGGACGTGGGCCTCGTAGACGACGCTCTCGTTGTACGGGACCTTCGGCGGCCGGTCGTTGGCCCAGTCGAAGTACGGGTTGACGACGACCGCGCGGACGGTGTGCGCCGCCGAGTCGTCGTCGTTGCGCTCCTCGGGCCGGCCGAAGCGGTAGCCGAACACTGACTCGTCCCAGTCCACCCGGCCGGTGACGGCCTTGGCGTACGGGTCGAGCAGCAGCTTGGCGGGGTTGCACCGCAGCCCGGCGGCGGGGTCGTGCGGCCCGTGGACCCGGAAGCCGTATTCCTGGCCGGGACCGACGCCGGACACGTAGCCGTGGTGGACGAAGCCGTCGACCTCCGGCAGCCGGATCCGGGTCTCGGTTCCGTCCGGGGCGAACAGGCACAGGTCGACGCGGTCGGCGACCTCGGAGAAGAGCGCGAAATTGGTGCCGACGCCGTCGTAATCGGCCCCGAGCGGGTAGGGGGAACCGGGCCAAGGCTGCACTGGGCCTCCACAGGTGCGAGTGATCTCCGGCGGTAATACCCAGCCGGAGAGCCCCGGACACCGTGACGTCGCCCTCCTCACCCGGACGCACCACCCCGGCGCAGGACCGCTGTCTGTTCAACGGTCCGCGCCGATCCGGCGGTGGGTCAGGTCAGCTTGTTCTTGACTGCCTTGGCCTTGCCCTTGGCCGTGCCCTTGGCGTCCTGGAGAGGTGCGTAGGTGCCGTAGAGGGCGGGGTCGGGCTTGGGTGCGGTGCCGGGGCCGCCGAGCGGTTCGGGGTCCATCAGGTACTCGATGCCGGCGTCGGTGGTCCAGCTGGTGCCCTTGGCGCCGTCGGGGCCGTCGGAGAGGTGCCAGATCGTGTGGTTGTGGGTCTGGTCTTCTTCGTCGAGCAGGGCGTTGGGGACGATCTCGTCTTCCAGCCCGTCGGCCTTGAGCTCTTCGATGGCGGCCAGCCACTGCTTCTGGTGGACGGTGTCGCGGGCGAGGTTGAACTGGAGCATCGCCTTGACCCCGGGGTCGTCGGTCATGTTGTAGAGGCGGGCGGTTTGCAGGCGGCCCTGGGCTTCGGCGGCGACGTTGGCGCGGAAGTCGGCGAGGAGGTTGCCGGAGGCGACGATGTAGCGGCCGTTCCAGGGGTAGCCGTTGCTGTCGGCGGGCAGTGCCCCGCCGCCGGCGACGATCGCCTGCTGGACGTCCATGCCGCCGAGGGTGGCGGCCATGACGGGGTCTTTGACGGCTTCGGCGGTCATGGTGGCCGGGGCGCCTTCGAGCAGGCGGGCGACCATGGTGGCGAGCATTTCGACGTGGCCGATTTCCTCGGTGGCGGTGTCCATGAGGAGGTCCTTGTACTTGCCTTCGATGCGGCAGTTCCAGCCCTGGAACAGGTACTGCATCGTGACGCTCATTTCGCCGAAGGCGCCGCCGATGAGTTCCTGCAGTTTGTGGGCGTAGACGGGGTCGGGCTTTTCGGGCTTGGCTTCGAACTGCAGCAGCTTCGTGTGACGAAACACGAGAATTTCCTCCGTCGTCCGGGGTCGCACCGGCGGGGGCCGGCGGTCCAGGGGGCTTTCCCGGTCAGCGGAGGGTTAATCACAGCGATCACCGAAGCCCGGTGAGGATCGACAACGCCACCGTCGCTGTGGTAGTTGAACGCGGAACGTTCGATGGCGAGTGGAGCGATACGTGAGCGATCACCAGGAGCGGGTGCCGGCCTGTCGGCGGTACCAGTGCGACGAGCCGGCCCTCTGGCGGAGGATGTGCGCGGCTCACTGGGCTCGCTGGCAGAACGGGACCGACCCGCTCGACCAGCCGGGCGACGACGGCGAGTCCCCGGCACCCCGGGTGTGGCAGCCGCCGTTGCGGGAGAACAGCGTTTCGCAGCGGAAACCCGGCCGGCCCGGGTGACGCCGGTGGGGAGCCTCGCCAGGAGGCTCCCCACCGCGGCGTGGTTCAGAGCGTGCCGACGACCTCGGCCACGGTCACGCCGATCGGCGTGCTGGGGCGGCCGGTCAGGGTGCGCAGGTCGGTCGTGGTCTCGGCCAGCAAGCCGTCCTTGATGTTGCCGTCGATCGCCACGATGAAGCCGACGAGCGGCTCCGGCAGGCCGGCCTGGGTGAGGACCTCGGCGTGCTCGTCGGCCGGCAGGTCGGTGTAGGTGACCTCACGGCCGGTGGCCTTGGCGATCTCGGCGGCGAGCTCCGCGTTCGTCCAGGTGACGTCGCCGGTGAGCTCGTAGATCTTGCCCTCGTGGCCCTCGCCGGTCAGCACCGCGACCGCGGCGGCGGCGTAGTCGGCCCGGGTGGCGCCGGCGACGCGGCCGTCACCGGCGCTGCCCACGAAGCTGCCGGTCCGGGCGGCCTGCTTGATCGTGTCGGCGTAGTTCTCGTTGTACCAGTTGTTGCGCAGGATCGTGGCGGTCAGGCCGGAGGCCTCGATGAGTTCCTCGGTCACCTTGTGCTCCGGGGCCACCGCGAGCTTCGACGTCGTCGCCCGGGATGCGCTGGTGTAGACGAGGTGCCGGACACCGGCCTGCTTCGCCGCTTCGATGACCGCCTGGTGCTGCGCGACGCGCTGGCCGACCTCGCTGCTGGAGACCAGCAGCACCTTGTCGGCGTCCTTGAACGCGGCGACCAGGCTTTCGGGCTCGGTGTAGTCCGCGTGCCGGACGTCGACGCCGCGTTCGGCCAGGTCGGCGGCCTTCTCCGGGGTGCGGACCGCGGCGACGACCTGGTCCGCGGGCAGCTTCTCGAGCAGGCCTTCGACGACGAGGCGGCCGAGGTGGCCGGTGGCACCGGTGACGACGATCATGAGGACTCCTTGAAGGTTCAAGTACCTGGTCTCCTGGAGCATGTACTAACTTTTAGAAAGTACCAACTCATTGTTAGTGCTGTCACATCCATAGTGCAAACTCTTGGGTAGTATCGAGGCGTGGATGGACGACGAGGTGACGAGCTGACCGACGCCGAGCACGAGGCGCTGGTCGCCGACGTGTTCAGTGCCGCGTGTACGTCCCGGGCGGTGCTGGACCACGTCACGGGCCGGTGGGGCGCGCTCGCCCTCGTCGCGCTCCACGAGGGTGTGTTCCGGTTCAACGCCCTGCGCCGCCGGGTGCAGGGGGTCAGCGAGAAGATGCTCGCCCAGACGTTGCAGGCCCTGGAGCGCGACGGCTTCGTGCACCGGGAAGCGCGTCCGACGATCCCGCCGCACGTCGAGTACAGCCTCACGCCCGCCGGGCAGGAGGTCGCGCGGCGGCTGATGGGACTGATCGAAGTCCTCGAGGCGAGCGTGCCCGAGGTGATGGCGGCCCAGGCCCGCTACGACGCGGCGAAGGCGGCGGGCGCGTGAGGCCGGCCTAGCCGGATGTCCGTGCGGGCAACGGTTCCCGGACCGCGGCGAGCAGGAACATCCCCGCCGCGACGCCGAGCATCGTCAGCACGCCCCGCGGCCAGAAGATGTGGCTGTCGAAGAAGGACACGCTCGCGGCCAGCAGCACCACGGCCCCCGGGGCCGCCCGCCACGCGGCTTCCCGCGCGACGGCCGCGACGATCAGGACATTGGCCGCTAGAAAGCACAGCGCGCCGGTGTGGCCGAGACTGTCGCCGATGCCGAACACCGCGCCGGTGACCGGGGTGACCGCGTGCTCGGCGTGCACCACGGTGCCGGCGGCGATGCCGGCCACGGCGTCGAGCCCGCCGTAGAAGGCCGCGAACCCGAAGGCGGCGAGCCGGCCCGGACGGCGGAGCACCGCCGGTGCGGGGGAGAGCAGCAGCCACTGGGCCACCGCGAGCAGCGGGAACACCGGCAGCAGGACGACGTGCAGGGTGGTCCACCACGGGGCACTCGCCGGGCTCAGCGCGAGCGGGTGCGCCAGACCGGCTCCGGCCAGCAGGAGCCCGGGCGCGGCGTACCCCGCGGCACGCGACCATCGAGAGCGAAGCATCGGCTGACGGTATCGGCGATCCGGGCCGTGCGGCGATTACCGAACTCTTACCGCGCTGGCCGCCGGGTTCGCGGCGGCGTGAAAGAGCACCCCGGCCACTCGCCGCGCTCCTCGTCAGACGCGCCTTGGCGGCGGCGACCGGCGCGGAGGGCAAGGGCGCCAACGGATCCGACGCCCCCGCATCGGTCCGCGGCAGGAAAACCGGCCATTGCACTCCGTCGGCCCGAGGGTTATGTTAGCGCTCACAATCGCTCCGCTTGTGCCGTTCCTGCGTGTCGGTGATCAAGGAGGAGGTTGGCAATGACGCCGGCCCGCGCATCTGTCGATTCGACGATTTCCGTACTCCAGCGGGAGATCATTCATGTCACGACAGCCGAGACACGTCCGTAAGCACCGCATCGCATCCGCCCTGATCGTCGCCGGCACGCTCGTCACCGGCCTTCTCGTCAGCGGCGGTACGTCCCAGGCGGCCACCCAAGGGCCGTGCGACATCTACGCCGCCGGCGGCACGCCCTGCGTGGCCGCGCATTCCACGACCCGGGCCCTGTACGGCGCCTACACCGGTCCGCTGTACCAGGTCCGGCGCGCGTCGGACAGTGCCACGCGCGACATCGCCCCCTTGGCCGCGGGCGGCGTGGCCAACGCCTCGACGCAGGATTCGTTCTGCGCGGGCACCACCTGCCTGATCACCGTCATCTACGACCAGTCCGGCCGGAACAACCGCCTCACGCAGGCGCCGCCGGGCGGGTTCCAGGGGCCGGCCGCGGGCGGGTACGACAACCTCGCCAACGCCACCGCGGCACCGATCACCGTCGGCGGCCACAAGGCCTACGGCGTCTACGTGGCCCCGGGCACCGGCTACCGCAACAACAACACCAACGGGATCGCGACCGGTGACCAGCCGGAAGGCATGTACGCGATCTTCGACGGGACGCACTACAACGGTGGCTGCTGCTTCGACTACGGCAACGCCGAACGCAACAGCCGCGACAACGGCAACGGCACGATGGAAGCCATCTACTTCGGCAACATCAAGGTCTGGGGCTACGGCGCC
>NZ_PPHF01000094.1 GCF_002904335.1 Amycolatopsis sp. CA-126428
CCCAGGGCGACCGGCTGAGCAGTTCGACGTCGAGATCCGGGATGCCGGTCACGATGCGCAGGAGGTCGTGCCAGTCGCCGTCGCCGAGCGTGTGCGCCTCGGGGAAGTCGGCCGTCGAGAACAGCCAGCGGTCCGTGCCGTTGACCGAGAGGAAGGCGCCCGAGACCACCGGGTTGTCGATCTCGCACAGGTTGAACGGCTTTTCTCGCGCGAGCTCCGTGAGATCGGCGCGGAAGTAGAGGTCGAGGTTGTCGGCGAGATGACCGTGGCCGCTGCGCGGGACGCCCAGTGCGGTTCGGATGGGACTGCGGGCGCCGTCGGCGGCGATCAGGTAGTCCGCGCTCAGCTCGCACGGCTCGCCGTCCGCCGGCTTCAGCAGCGCGGTCACCCCGTCGTCGTCTTGGGTGAAGGACACCAACTCGGTGCCGAGCCGCACGGACACGCCCCGTTCTTCGGCGGCCCGGCGCAGGATCGGCTCCAGCACGACCTGCGGGCACAGGACGTTCGGTCCCGGGCTCAGCTCGGGAATCCTCGCCTGCTGCAGCCGCCGTTCCCGCATGGTCCCGCTCAGTTCCCGCACCCGAGCGGCGGCCAGTGTCGGACCGGCCAGGACCTCGGTGAACGACGCGAGCGGCACACTCGCCTCGGCGACCTCACCCGCCAAGCCGAGCAGGCGGAACACTTCGGTGCTGCGCGGGTTGAACCGGCGCGCCTTCGGCTGCGGCGACACACCGGCGTGCTTCTCGACCAGCACCGGATCCACCCCTTCGCGCCGCAACAGGAGAGCGGCGGTCAGCCCGGCGATCCCGCCACCGCTGATCAGAACAGGAACACGAACCGTCATCGGAACTCCTCGATCAAAGGTGACACGGTACAACTGAGTACACCGTATAACTAGTGGTATCGTCAAGGCATGACGACCGGGATGGGCAGGCGGGAGCGCAAGAAGGCGGCTACCCACCAGGCACTGGCCGACGCGGCCCTGCGGCTGTTCCTCGAACGCGGCTACGACAACGTGGGCGTCCGCGAGATCGCCGACGCCGCCGACGTGTCCACCACGACCCTGCAGAAACACTTCCCCAGCAAGGAATCCCTCGTCTTCGACCGAGACGCCGACATCGAGGAGGCCCTGATCGCCGCTGTGCGCGACCGCGCGCCGGGCACTTCAGTGCTCGCCGCGCTGCGGGACCACACGCTGGCCCGCGCCGAGCGCGGCGCCGCCACCGACGGGGCGTCGGAGTTCATGACCCTCGTGCGCAGCACGCCGGCACTGAGCGAGTACTGGCGCCGGATGTGGATGCGGCACGAGGAGGCGCTCAGCCACACTCTCGCCGCCGAAACCGGCACCCCCGAAACCGATGCCGGATGCGCCGCACTGGCCCACTTCGCGCTGGAAACCTCGGCACTCGCCATCCGCGCCGAAGATCCGGTCCGCACCATCGAAGCCGCGTTCGCCATCCTCGAACACGGCTGGCGCGCCTCGCCACGCTGAGCTGCTCCTCAGGTGACCCCACCACTCATCCCGCCACTCCCAGCGACACCTCGACACCGGACCGACCCTTGAGATGTTCGAGACGGGCCCGGCCAGTCCTCTCACCAATTTCGCAGAACCCCTTCGTTCCAGCTCGCTGGGCTGGTCGGAGGCATTTTCCGCGTTCCGGGGGTTGATCTTCGGTGCTCGCCGTGCGGCGTGATCTTGTACTCCTGCCGGGGCAAAAGCGGAGCACTACCCCGCCCTCGATCCGGCGCCGGCGCGGTGTTCTCGCTGACCTCGGGCCTCGTCAGAGGGTGACCCCCACCGGGGTCGACGGTAGTGACGCCGCCGTGTGCCAGCGGCGCTCGAGGTCGTCGAGCAGCCGCTGCTCGACCTCAGTTCGGCCACCTGTGCACGCGGGCGCAGCAGCTCGACCGCCTCCAGGAGTGTGTCGCCGCGGGGCGACAGGGCGTCGATGAGCCGATCGTTGGGGGATCAAGGCACTCGGCGCTGATCGGACTCGCGAAGCAGGCTGCTCGCCGGACGGTGGTCGGGGGCCCAGTGCAGTGCCGTCTGCAGGCCCCGTCTCGCCTCTTCGCGGCTGCCGGCGCGGAGCAGGTCACGGCCCTGGAGGTAGTTCCGTTCCGCCAGCAGGGCGCGGATCCGCGCGTTGGCGTGGTCGTGGTGCAGGGCGCACCGCAGCAAGCGCTCGTCGGCCTCGAAACTGGCGATGGTCGGGTTGGCCATGGCCGCGGCGCAGTGCAGGTCCAGCATCTCCTCGAACACGTCCACGTCGTGCGGATCCGCCTGCCAGGCCAAGTGCGCCATGGCGATCGCCCTGGTGTGGTCCCCCTCCTCGAAGAACCTTCGTGCGGTGGCGATCCGTTCGCCCGCGGTCGCCGCCCGGGCGGGTTCCGGCCGGGCGGTGTCGATCTCGGCCAGCAGGCCCTGGGCTTCGCCGATCAGCTCGCGCAACTCGTCTCGCGCGGCGTCCAGCCGGCCGGCGCTGATCAACTGGCGCACTCCGGACAAAGTGGACTTCGGAGCCGAGGCGGCGGCTTGTCCCGGGGCGGTCAGCACGGTCGCCGCCAGCGGGGAGAGTGACGGCGTCTGGTCGGCCTTGCGTGGCTCGGCCGCGGGTTCGGGCTCGTCATAGGCCGGAACCGGGCGGCGGCCGAGTTCGTGTGCGTGGCGCAACGCACCGCGGGCGAGGTGGTCGTCCTCGGTGCCGGCCAGTGGACGGCCGAGCCCACCGAGGACCTCGCGCAGCATCGGCATGGCCGTGCTGCCGCCGATCAGCGTCACGACGTCGACCGCGGCCGCGTTCAGGTCGGCCCGGGTGAGCAGCGTGGCCACCCGGTCGAGCGTGCCGGTGACCACGGCCTGCACGTGCCGGTTGAACGACGACTGGTCGAACTGGACGTGCAGTTCACCGCCGGCCGCCGGCACGGCACGGGGGAACAACACCGATTCGCCGGCGGTGAGCCGCAGTTTGACCTGCTCGGCGAACCGCCGCAGCCGCGGCCAGTCGACGTCGCCGTGGTGCCCTCCGTGCGGTGTCACCTGTTGCTGCCTGAGCGCGGTCAGCCAGCTGCGCAGGATGAGTGCGTCGAGGGTGGCGCCGTCCGGGGTGGCAGCCCCCTCGTACCCGAGCACGCGGTAGGTGCCGCGCACGGTCCGGACCAAGCCGAATTCGCAGCCGCCGTACCCCATTCCGTACACCAGGTAGGTGCCGGTGCGGGTGCCGGCAGACTGTTCGACCACCGCGGCGACGGTGTCGGTGATCAGCCTGACGTCGGTGAGCCCGGCGTCGTCGGCGGCGGCCAGCAGCGCGCTTCGCTGCGCGGTGAAGAACCGGGCCGGCACGCTGATCACGGTGTGGCCGATGCTCGTGCCGGGCTCGCGCAGGATGCCCGCGCGCACCACGCCCAGCGCCTTGGCCACCACGGCGGCCGGGTCGACGCCGGACTCGGTCGGCTCGCCGCCCAGCCGGCTCTTCACGCTGGGAAACGACACCGGGATGCCACCGGCCGCCGGTTCGCAGAGCAGCCACGGCCACTCCGCGCCGGCCAGCGTGACGGTGGTCGCGGCGGCACCGGAGGCCGCGTACGCGGCACGCAGCCCCGTGCTGCCCAGGTCGACACCGAGATGGACGACGGTCACAGCCCACTCCTGACGTCAGGACTCGAGCAGCTTGAGCAGCCCGGCATAGTCCTCCGCATCGTGGATCTCGGCGACCTCCTGCCGGTTCAGGCTGTTGGCCACCAACACCTTGAGCACCCGCACTTGCTCCTTCACCACGCCCTGGCGGCCCTCGCTGTGGGCGTCGCGGACGCTGCGGATGGTCTGGCCGAGCTGCTCCTTCTCCGCCTTGCCGGCCCGCGCGGCGGCGCGATCGGCCAGGTACAGCGCGGACGCGAGCCCGGAGCTGAACAGGTCCGACTCCAGCACGGCGAGCATCCGCCGGCATTCGCCGGGTTCGGCAAAGATCAACGCCTGCTCGGCCTGGGTCACATCGCCGGTGACCTTCTTCTTCTGCTCGGGATCAAGGTACTCGACGTAGTCGTGCAGGAAGACCTTGGCCGCTTCCAAGGCAAAGGTCAGGTCCGCCCGCTGGGCTGCCTCGTCGTTCTCGGCCGGCGGCGGGGCGGGTGCTGGCTTCGTTCGCGGGGCGTCGATGCGCAGCTTCTTGTTGTGCTCCAGGCCGACGTCGGGGACGGTGATCGTGACGTGCAGCTCGCGGTTGCGGTCGAACATGAAGGCCACGTCCACGCGCGTGTTGACGTCGATCGCCTCCGGCAGCTCGAACTCGATCACGCCCTGCTCGTGGTTCTGGCTGGCCAGCGGATCGTCTCCCTCGTAGACCGGCACCCGGATGAGCCGGCCGTCGGTCACCCCGAAGCTGTGCACCATCGGCTCGCTCATCGGGTACGGCGTGTTCTTGGGGATGATCGGCACGAAGGCGTCCCGGTGTGAACCCTTGACCGCGTTGACGCCCAGCGCCATGCCGGTGACGTCGTGGATCTTCGTGTCGCCCGCGGACGGCGCGGTGATCAGCGAGTGCCGGCACTGTGCGCACGTGTCGGCCGACTCGTCGTTCACCGCCTTGCACGACTGGCACTCCACCCCGTGCAGCGTGCTGGCCAGGATCCCGGCGCCGATCGCGACGCACTCCATCGGGTCGACGTCGCGGCGTACCTTGGCCTTGCCGAACAGCTCCTCCACGGCTTCGTACACCTTCGGGGTCAGCGTCGCGCCGCCGACCAGCAGCACGTCGGAGATGTCGGACTTGTCCAGCCGCTGGCTGGTGAGCACCGACTCCACGAGGGTGATCGTCCGCTCGACCAGCGGCTCGATGAGCTCGTCGAACCTCGACCTGGTCAGCGTCATCGTGACGTCGAGGTAGTCGCCGGCCACCTTGTAGGCGTGCCCGATGGTGATGTCGGCCGAGCTGTTGTCGCTGAGGAACCGCTTGGCCGCCTCCGCCTCGGTCCGGGCCAGGAACATGAACCCGGCGTCGCCGGACGGGTCGACCTCGCCTTCGCGCTTCACCCAGTCGACGATCTCGTCCACGATGAGACTGTCGAAGTCGTCGCCGCCGAGCCAGGTGTCCCCGTTGAACTCCATGACTTGGAGGTGTGGGCGACCCTGCTTGTCCCGGGTCATGTTGAGCACGGAGATGTCGAAGGTGCCGCCGCCGAGGTCGTAGACGAGCACCCGCCGCCGGTCCCGCTCGCCGAGTTCGACGCCGAACGCCACCGCGGCGGCGGTCGGCTCGTCGATGATCCGCTTGACCACCAGCCCCGCCCGCTCGCCGGCCTCCCGGGTGGCGGCGCGCTGCGTCTCGTGGAAGTAGGCCGGCACCGTGATCACGGCGTGCGTGACCGGGGTGTCCGACGCCGCGGTCTTCAGCCGTTCGAGGATGAACGTGGACACCTCGGCCGGGGTGTGGACCGTGTCGCCGAGGACGACGTGCGCCCGCGGATCCTCGTCGGGACCGGGCACGATCCGGTAGCTGCGCCGGGAACGCGCCTGCTGGACCGACGGGTCTTCGAAGTCCCGGCCCATGAGCCGCTTCACCGACAGAATCGTGTTCCGCGGGTCGCGCTTGCCCCAGTTCAGCGCGTTCTGGCCGACCAGGATCTCCCGCTGGCCGTTGTGTTCTCGCAGCCCGACGACCGACGGGGTGGAGCGGGAGCCGCCGACGGTCACCACCCGGGTGCGGTCGTTCTCCGGGGTGTAGGTGGCGACCACCGAGTTCGTGGTGCCGAGATCGATGCCGATTGCGGTCATGACTGGATGCCCTTTCCCGATGAAACGATGACCGACGCCGGGCGGAGCAGGTGACCCCGGTAGCGGACGCCGCGTTCGATGACCTTGAGAACCGTGTCGGCCGGCAGGTCCGTCGTGTCACTCGCTTCGACCACGTGGTGCGTCTCCGGCGCGGCGAGTTCGCCGCGCCGGCCGATCAGCTCGACGGCGCTGTGCGCGGACAGCACGGTCGCCAGCCGGTCCACGGTGGTGCGCAGGACGGCCGGGCTGCTGATGCCGACGTCGTCGTCCAGCGGCCGGCTGAGCGCGTCGAGAACGTCCGTGACCCCCGCGACCAGTGCTTCGGTGTCCAGGTCGAGCCGCGTGAGCTCACGCAGCAGAAATCGCTCGGCGGTGTCCATCGCCCTTGTCTCCCGGGGGGGGTCAGCGGTCGAACCGGATGAGTCGGTCGAGGAACGACGAGGTGGGGAAGGCGCCCGGACCGGCCGGCGGATTCGGTTCCTCGGCGAGCTCGTCGGCGAGACCTTCCAGGAGCTCGACCGGAATCGTGGTGAGCGCTTCGGTCACCTCCGCGGGCTCGCCGGGGTCGGCCAGCTCGTGGGCGATGCGCTCGTCCAGCCGGTCGAGCTCGGCCTCCTCGCCGACGTCGTAAAGCAGGAGATCGGCCAGCAGCCGGCCGGCCAGGTCACGCAGCTCGTCGGCCGCCCGCTGGGTGGTCGGGTTCATCATGTCCTCGGCCATCAGGGTGAACACGACGTCCTTGACCTCGGCCTGCGTGGACCGCGGCGTGATGCCGAAGCCGGCCAGCACCCGGTAGGGGAACCGGCCCGGCCACCTGGTCAGCGGATCCTCAATCATCGGCGGGTCCTCCTTCGCCCAGCAGTTCCTCCAGCGCGGCGAGCAGATCGACGCGATACCGCTCGTCCGACGGATCCGCGCGCACGGCCATGACCAGGTAGTGCACGCACAGGCTCAGATCGCCGGCGGCCCGCCTGCGGTCGGCTTGCCCGGCCAGTGCCCGGGCCTGGGCCGGCCCGGTCAGGTCCGCGGCCGGGTCCCCGTCGAACGACTGGATCAGCCGGTGCAGTTCGGCCGCGGGCAGGCGGCCGAGTACCGCCTCTCCGATCGCGTCGACCGTCTGTCCCAGCACCCAGCGCAGCCGGCCGGTGGGACCGGCTTGGTCGATCACGCCGTGCACCCCGGACAAGGCCTCGAACAGCGGCGCCAGCTTGTCGGCGGCCGCGGTCAGGCGGCCGGAGTAGTGGAGCAGGCCCTGGACGAGGTTGTAGCGCACCCAGGCCGAATCGGGATCGAGCCGGAGGGCTCGGCGCAGCTCGCCGACCGCGCGGGCGAGATCGGCCGGCAGGCCGAATTCGGCGCAGGCCGAGCCGTGCCAGACACCGCGGTCGACCAACAGGGCGGCGAGTTTCCTGGTGAGCGCGGTCCGGATGGGATCGCCGAAGGCGGGAAGGGCCCGCTCCACCAGCTCGATCGCCTCGTCGAGACCGGCACAGCTGCCCGCGGTCGACTCGGCCAGCACGTCGGCCCGGCCGATGATCATCCGCGACGTCGCCTCCCGGGCCCGGACGCCGATCTGCGCGTTGTCGGCGATGTCGATCGCGCCGGCCAGCCCGGCGATGGCCGGGTCGAGCTGCCGGCCGGCCAGCAGGTCCCGGGCGATCGACAGCCGGGCCCGCACCGCGAGCCCGACCGCGTCCACCAGCATCCGGGATCGACGTCTCGGCAGGTAGGTGTACGCCGGATCGTGCGCCACGAACTCCCGGCAGTGCGGACAGTCGCCGACGCCGCCGTGCCGGGCCGGTCCCGCGCAGTCCTCCGGCAGTTCGCGCCGTCGCAGCCGGTGGTAGTCCGGCAGCGCCCGCAGCGCCCGCTCGAAGCGGTGGTGGTCCAAAAAGGACGAAGCCGCGGACAGGCCGGAGAAGGCGCAGCGCAGCCGGCCCCGCAGGCCCGAGCGGCCGTCGGCGTCGGACTCCCTCTGGTGTTCCCCGGCGATGAACTCGCCCAGCTCCCGGGAAAGACCGACCAGCCGGAGGTATTCGGGACCGCAGCTGAGCCGGCCCTCGCCGCCGCGCAGCGGTAGCCCGCCGGCCTCCTTCAGGCACTGAGCCGCATCGAGCTCCGCCTCGAACCGGAACACCAGCTCCTGGTACCGGTCCGCCTCCGCCTGCTGTCCCGCGTTGGCGTGCCGGTCCGCGTGGCCGGTCAGCACGCCGATCAAGTACCGGCCGAGCTCGATGCGCAGCAGCGCGGTGTCGGCCGGGGTGACCGCGTGGCCGTAACACGCGGCCCGGCCCTGTCGCCAGCCGGTCCAGAACTCGTCATCGGTGAGCACCGTCGCCAGGCAGGCCAGCGCGGTCCGCCACACCGGAGCGGCCAGCTCCCACGCGCCGGCCTCCTCGAGGTCCTGGGCGTGCCAGAACGACGTCAGGCCGAGACAGTGCGCGTCGTGCTGGTCATCCGGCCGCGCACGGAGCCGGGTCTGCCACAGCGCGGTCGCCCGGGGCCGGTCACCGGCGAGCAAGGTCAGCAGCGGAGCGTCGCCCGGCAGCCGCGCGCAGAGCCAGGACAGCGGGGCCCGTTCAGCCGAGTCCATCGTGGCCAGTGCCCGGCGCAGTGCCTCCGGCTCGCGCAGCCGGTACATCCGCGCATCCACCAGCAACCGTTTCGCCGGCGTGCGCAGCTGGTCCCAGGCCATCCGCTCCCGCCAGCTGATGACGCCCCGCTCCATCAGGATGAACGTGGCGTCGGCGACCACCTCGGTCGGGGACGCCGGACTCACGCCGGCCGAATCCAGGGCCAGATAGGGGAAAGTGGGCTCCCGCAGCATCACCGGGTCCGCGACCAGCGTCGCCTCGGCGATCCCCTCCGCGAACGGCAGTTCGGCCAGCAGGAAGTCGAGCCGCTCCCGGCGGTGCCGCACGTCGCGACCGGAGGCGGCCGCCCGGTCGTAGGCGGCCTTCGCCCGGGACCACTGGCCGGCGGCGTCCCATCGCCGTCCCCGGGCGTAGTCGGCGCGGCCGGCCGCGTCGGCGTGGTCGCCGCACGACTCGTACGCGACGATCGCAGCGCCCCAGTCGGTCCGCTCCTCGGCCAAGCGGCCGCGTGCGTAGGCGGCGAGCGTCAAGGTGTCCGAGTAGGCGTCGCCGGCGTCGGCGACCTCCGTCCATCGCCCCGCCGCGATCGCGGCCCGCAGCGTGGCATAGCGCCGCCGGGTGGGCACATCCAGGAAGTCGTTCGGCAGCTCGGAATACAAGTCGGCGGCGTGGGCCCAGTCCGACGCCAGTTCCGACGCGCGAGCCGTGACGTAGCCGATCCGCAGCCGCACGTCGCGGTGGTCGCGCGGCAGGGTGCCGTATGTGTCGAGCGCGGCAGCGTAGTCGCCGTCGTGCTCGTCCCGGCGGCCGGTCGCATAGCGTCGAGCCAGCTCCAGTTCGCCGGTGCTGGGCACCGTCGCGTAGCACTCCACCGCCCGGGCCCAGTCGTCGCTGTCCTCGGCCAGCCGGCCCCGCGCGGTCCAGCGGAGCACGCCGGCCGATCCGCCGCGATAGGCATCGGGTGTCGCGCCGAGCCCGGTGAGCACGGCGCGCCAGTCCTCGCGTTCCCCGGCCAGCTCGGCCCGGGCGAACTGCCGCCGGCGGCCCACCTCGCCGTCGGCGAAATCATCCGGCAGCTCGGCGAAACCGTCGGTGACGCCGGGCCAGTCGTCCCGGCTGTCGGCGAGCATGCCGTCCACGTACCTCCGGCGCGCGCCGACGTCGAGCATGGTGTCCGGCAGACCGGCGTAGGTCTGCCGCGCCGCCGCCCAGCGGCCGGCGTCCTCGGCGACCCGGGCCGCCGCGTAGCCGGCCAGGTGGTCGTCGTCGACGCCGAGCGCGACCGCCGCACGGAAGTGGTTCTCCGCCCCCGGCCAGTCGCCGAGGTCGATGAGGGCGTGACCGTGCGCGTGGGCCGACCGGCCCGGTGCGTCGGCGAAGCCTTGGCACGCGGCGTACCCACTGACGGCGTCCGACCAGCGGGCCTGCGTCTCCGCCAGCCTGGCCGTGAGGTAGCCGACCCGGACTTCGGTGTCCCGATAACCGCTTTCGCGAATCCCGAGGATGGCCGAGGCCTCGGCCAGCGCGGCCTCCCAGTGCTCCGCCTCGTGCTGGGCGAGCAGTTCGGCGTAGTGCTCCGCCAGGGCGATTTCCTGCTGCGCGGCACCGAGTTCCGTCGTGACGTCACGAGCGCCGGCCGGCTGTTCGCGCTCGATCCGCCGGTACCGGTCCACGGCGGACTTCCAGTCGCCGTCGGCCGCCGCCTTGCGGGCCTGGTCGAGCTGGTCGCCGACCTTGCGCGCCGCGGCGATCTCGCCGGTCAGCAGGCGCAACACCGGGTCGGGCACCAGATTGCGCGCCTGGTCGAGGTGCCTCTGCGCCGAGTCGTGGTCGGCCTCGGCGAGCGCGTCGCACACGCGTTCCACGTCCGGCCAGGCGAGCTCCAACCGGGCTTCCGCGACGAGCTGCGCCTGTTCGGGCGTTCCCTGGGCGGCCTTCGCGATGCTCTCCACCTGCTGCCAATCCTGACGCAGCCGCAGGAACCGCGCGGCCGCGACGGCGATCGCCGGCCGGATGTTGCCCTGGGCGCGGAGCCGGCCGAGCGCTTCCTCGCCGGCCCGCAGGGGATCGGTCGACTCGTCGTCGTCCCGCACCTCCCGGACCTTGAACAGCCAGCCGAGGCCGCAGGCCGGGTGCAGGAACAGCGCGGGAGTGGCCCATTCGATCGCCGTGTGCCCCGGCAGATTGGCGATGTGATGCCGGGCCGAGGTCATCGCCTCGTCCACCGAGTTGTTCGCGCAGATGCCGGTGAGCAGCTTCGGCCCGAACACGCCGGCCGCCCGGTCGGTCACCAGCCCCTGCATGGCGACGACGGCCGGGATGCCCCGGCCGACCATGGCCTGGGCGAGCCCGGCGAACGGCTCCCGGGCGGAGTTCCGGGCGCCGAAACAGAGGTTCAGCACGATCAGGCGCAACTTCCGGGCGCGCACGAGGATGCCGCTGAGCACATGGCCGGGCACCACGTCGGCGGTGCCGTCCCTGGCCTCCAGGATGACGACGCCCTCGCCGCTGTCCTCCTGGTAACCGCCGTGCGCGATCAGCAGCACCGCGGTCGGCAGTCCGGCGTTGTCGGTCAGCCACTTCTCGATGTCGGCCCGGGTGGTGTGGCGGATGACGTGGGTCTGCACGAGAAAGGGCGGCAGGTCGGCCAGCTCGGCCAGTTCCGCGGCCGCGTCGATGGCCGGCAGGTCCTGGTCGTGCGGGGCGGCGATGGCGATGAGCAGGTGCAGGACATCCGGCAGGTCGTCACCGGCCGGCAGGCGGCAGTTGTCCGGGCTGCCGCGCAGCGACCGGGCGATCGACAGGTTGCCGTCGAGCGCGAAGGTCTGCTCGGGCTGCTCCGACGGCGAGCACAACGTCTCCACCGGCAGCGCCTGCAGGGCGGCCGGCAGGTCGAAGCGCAGCCGCAGGCCCAGTCCCCGCCGGTCGGCCGCCGCCCGCGCCCGCCGCACGCAGTCGGTGAGCGCGCCGTCGAAAAGCAGGTCGTACACGGACTGGCCCAGCCGCCGCAGACCGGTCGTGGTGTTGGCCGAGCCGGTCGGCGCGTTGCCGGTCTCGATGTCGATGAGGCGGTTCAGTTCGGCGCGCAGCCCGGCCGCCTCGGCGCCGATCCGGGCGGCGCGCACGCCCTGGGTGGCGCCGTTGGCCAGCACGAGGTAGCGCTGCGCGCCGATCTGACGAACGCGAAGCCGAAGTTCCTCGAATTCCCGCACGGGCGTCACGACTCCGCATCCCGTCGCCGGTCTTCGTATTCCTCGAGCACCCCGCCCAGCTTCCGCCTGGCCCGGTCGAGCGCATCACGGAACTTCTCCGTGCCGTGCATGGCGGCGCCTGCCTCGAACTGGTCGACCGCCTCGGTCAGCAGGCGAACGCTGGCCTCGACGTCGAACCGCTGGAAGGCGCGGGAGGACAGCACGCTGAGCAGCGTGCCGAGGTTGAACCGCGGCAGCGGCAGGTCCGGGCGCAGCCCCACCGCCCGCCGCAGAGCGGCCAGCGCCTGCTCGTCGTTCGCGGGGGACTCGTCGAACAGGTCGACACCCCTGGCGTTCAACAGGAAGGCCAGTTCGCTTTCCACGCGGTCGCGCTCCGTGCCGTCCTTGGCCGGGATGACCGCCAACACCGCGTCGAGCACGGCGATCGCCTCTGCGTGGTCGTTGCGTTTCGCCAGCACGAGGGCTCGTCCCAGCGCTTCGTCGGCCACCTCGTGGAGAATGGCGTTCCGGTGGTTGAACCGCATGGCCAGGGTGATCGCGCCACGCCAGCACCGCCGGGCGTCGGCCAGGTCCGTCACGGGCTTGGTGATGTCGCCCCGCGCGATGTCGAGCAGGGTCCGCGCGGCCAGTTCCGCGCTGGCCCGGGCCAGTTCGTCGTGCTTGTCCCGGCACCGGCTGAACGCGGGATTGCGGCGGTCGAACTCCGGGCACTCCGGTTCGCACAGCAGCGGTTCGGAGATCATCGCCGGATGGGTCCGGCCGCCGGTCCGCGCGCAGGACGGGCAGCGCAGGTCCAAGGCGGTCAGCGCGGCGGCTCGTGGCCGCCCGACCTCCAGCCTGGCGACGGCCAAGCCGAGCTCGGAGAACTGCCGGAACAACTGGACCGTGTCCTCCTCGGCCGCGGGCCGGCTGAGGAGGAACTCACCGAGCCGCCGCTCGAGGCCGAGCTCCGCGATCCGCAGAGGCCCGCACACCAGCGCCGGACCGGCCGGGTCGGCGTCCGGAAGCCCGCCCAGTCGCGCGAGCAGTGCCGCCGCGGCGCGTTCCCGGCGCAGCAGCAGTCCGAGGTCATCGGAGGGGAGCCGTCGTTCGATGAGCTCCTCCAGCGCCGATCGCGCGGTGTGGATCGCGTCCTCGGGCACGAGGCAGCGGTATCGCCGGGCCGCCCGTGTCCGCCAGCGGATCCAGAAACCCTCGTCGTACAGCACCGACACCGACGCGCCGAGGCAACCGGGCCAGTCGAGGAGATCCGGCGACCGGTCCGGCGTGGCGCTGAGCGTGTGCAGGTGCAGCACGGTCTGAGCGTGGCTGTTCCGGTGATCGGCCGGCGCCCGGACGGCGGCTCGGGCCAGGTGCGCCGCCGCGTGCGCGCGCCGGTCGCTCAGCACGTACGCGACGGCCTTGAGCAGCACCAGGTCACCGTCGACGTGATCGGGTAGTGCGTCGGCTGCCGCCGGCCAGTCGCCACGGCGGGCCGCGGCGACGCCGTCGGCGCAGCGGAGAAGCGTGCGTTCACGTCCGGCCCGGCTCCCGGGTACGTCCGCTGCATCGGCGTCCGCGAGGTGCGGCCACGCGTCGTTCCCGCCGGCGCGATACCGGGCCTCGGCCAGCACCGCCGGCCAGTCCACGCCTCCGGCCGATTCGAGGATCTCCACCGCGGCCGGCCAGTCGCCGCCCCGGATCCGGAGTGCGGCCAGGACACGGCCGGCCAACCGCCGGATCCGGTCCGGTGTTCCCGGGTCGGCGCACAGGTCCCGCAGTTCGGCATCGGCCGGTTCGGCGTTGCGTATCGCGCTCATGGCCAGCCCGAAGCGGCTGACGGGATCCGTCGTCGTGGCCAGCGTCTGCTGCCAGTACCGCTCCGCCGGCGCGTGCCGGCCGTCGCGGAACTCGAGCACGGCAAGGTAGCGCAGGCCGCGCGGGCCGCCGGCGCGCAGCCGGGTGCGGGCCCGGTCCCAGTCGCCCCGGGCGACGGCCAGCATCGCGTCCCGCAGGTTCGTCTCCTCGACGAGGTCGGCCAGGTCGTTCGGATGGGCGCCCCGAAGCCGCTGCCAGACGGCCATGCTCGCGTCGAAGTCGTTGCGCTGCAGGAGGGCCAGGCCGTGGTGCAGCAGCACGGCGTCGTCGTGGCAGCCGCCCGCGACGGCACGGTCGAGTTCGGTCGCCGCGGTCTCGAACTTTCCCTGGTGCCACAGCGCCATGCCGAGGATCGCCGCCGCGTCGGCGCTGGGCGGGACATCGGCCGCGATGGCCGCCGCCCGCGTGGTCTCCCCGCGTTGCAGCAGCAGCGCCGCGGTCAGCAGCCGCGTGTTGTCGTCGACGGCATGGTGGTCGGCAGCGGCGAGCAGATCAGGCAGGGACACATCGGCCCGCCCCTGCCGCAGCCGGACGTAGGCCCGCTGCAGATAAGCCCGGCCGTGCCGGGGGTCCCGGTCGAGCGCAGCGGTCAGCAGCCACTCGGCACGCCGGTGGGCAGCGGCGTGAGCGGCGGCGCACCCGGCCCAGTAGAAGCCGTCCGGGCTGGTCGGCAGCAGTCGCTGGACGCGGTCGAACCGCAGGTCCGCGGCCCGGATGTCGTTGTCGGCCAGGTGCACGCGGCCGAGCCCGATGTGGGCGGCCGCGGCGAAGTCGTGGGCCGTCTCGCCGCTACCGTCCAGTTCGCCGAGGTGGCCGAGTGCGGCGGTGAAGGCGTCCTCGGCGGCGCGGGGGTCATGGCCGGCCAGCGCCCGCTCGCCGTCGGCGATGGCCGATCGCACCAGCTCGAGCACCGTTGGGTGGCTGCCCACTTCGATCATGGCTCCGGCTCAGCCCTCGGCTTCGTCGAGCTCCGAGCGCCACTTCTCCTGGTGCCGGTCGTAGTGCAGCGGCCCGGTCCGGTACGCGGCCAGGTCGAGGCCGACCAGTTTCTTGATCGCGTCGGCCGGCAAATCGGCCTCCATGATTATGGTCAGTTCGGTCGCCGTGTCCCGTAGCACAAGTGGCACCTGCTTGGTGGCCTTTTCACCTTTCTTGCCGAACGGGGTCAGCTTCTTGGTCTTGGCGTACAGGTCCTTGACGGCCTCGCTTCCGATACCGGTGAGAAAGGCTTGAAGCGGCAGGGCGGCGAGCATCAGCCAGGTGAGTTCGTTCGGCCCGCGGTGGGTCAGGCGCCGGCGCACTTTCGTGACGAAGCCCAGTTCCCGGAACGAGGACTCCAGCTCCGCCGTCAGCTCCGCGCTGATGTCGTGATCGAAAATCAACTCCGCATGCGGCGACGGCCGTCCCATTGCGTGATCCCTCTCTGCGAAACCGGGTGTGCGTACCAAGGTCACCCGGCCACGAACCGCGACGCGGCGGCCGCGTGACCGGCCGGCCGGGCGGTTCCCCCGATGTCCGGCGGCTTTCGTCAACCTGACCACAGCGTGCATCACTGGGCTGTAAGCTAACCATGCTGCCGGTCACATGGCCAGGAAACTGCACTCGATCGGCGGTGTTGCGGGGAACGCCGCCGATTGTTCCGGAGGTAGCAGTCTGAACGTGAACAGTTGTTCGCCACCGAGGTGCGGTGGCGACCTTTGACCAGCGCGATCGACGACTCGACCGACGAAACCACCACGGGCTTTCCGGAAGTCAAGAAACTTGGAGGGGAAGCGGCGGGAGCCGCCGAGAAGCTTTCCGCACTCTGCGCGGAGCTGGAGAAATCCGGCGCGAAGACCGCCGCGTGCCGCGTGCGCCGCGTCGACCAGGCGGTCTCCGCGCTGCCGTTCCCGGTGATCGAGCGGTTGATAGCGCCGGAGCGGGCGCTCGCGGAGTTGGACGACGTACAAAACGCGCCGGTGCGCCGGCTGCACGCCCAGCGCAATCAGGTCGCCTTGGCGCCGATTCTGCTGACCTGGCTGTCGATCGGCGTGGCGGTGCTGCTGGGCGAGGGCGTCGCGCTGCTGCCGTTCTACGGCGTGGTGGCGGTGCTGGACGCGGCCCTGATCGGCTGGGTCGTCTGGCTGACCTGGCAGGCGCACGTTCGGGAACAAGCCGCCGCGAGCGAATACGAGCGCGTCGCCGAGCAAGTCGACGTCGCGGTCAGTTCGCTTGCGGTCGCCATGGCGGACCACGCGTCGCAGGCGCCGGCCAACGCGGAGGAATGGGGGCTGGCGGCCCGTGAAGTGCTCCAAGAGGCGCGTCAGCAGACCGCCGAGCTTTTCGAGGCGACCAAGGAAGCCGTCGACAAGGCGAACGACAACCTGGCCTCGGTGCACACCGAATCCGAGAAGCTGCTCGGCCTGCTGGCCGAGCAGATCGGAAAGACGCTGGACTCGCTGCAACAGGCCAATGAGCAAATGGTCACCCGGGTGGCCACGGAAGCGGTCGCGGTGCTGAACTCCGCGGTGACCGAGGACCGGACACTGGTCAACGAACAACTGGCGCCGCTGGTTGAACAATTCCAGGCCAACGTCGAGTCGTTCTCCCGCAGCTACGAGGCGTACCAGGAGAACACCGCCGCATTTGTCGCGGTCACTTCGGACGTCGGGGTGGCGGCCACCGTGCTCGGCGAGAGCGCCAAGTCCTACACCGACATCGCCGAATCCATCGAAACCCACCTGCGGAACATCGACGGGTCGCAGCAGCATTTCATCGAGCAGGTGACGGAAAGCGCGCGCAGCATGGGCACCGCCGCCAGTTCCATGCAGAACGTGAGCACGCTGCTCAGTGACCGGCTGCGCGCCGATCTGGAAACCATCACCGTGCAGTTGAACTCGTCGAGCGCGCGACTGGCCGCCGTGGACACGAATCTGGTCGAAACCACCAGTGCCCTCGGGCAGGCGGCCCTGGAGATGCAGAACGCCGCGGCCGCCATGGGCGGCCTGCCGCCGCGGCGCTTCCCCTGGATCAGGCGGGGCTGAGGCCGTGCGCGGCACGCGGACCAGGCGCGGTGGCGATGTGCTGTTCGGCAGCGCGGGATGGCTGTTCGCCGACCTCATGCTGGCCCTGGTCGTGATGGTGTTCGTGGCGACCACGGTCAACGCCCGGCCGAGCCCGCCCCCGCCGAAGCCGTCAGTCCCCCCGACGCCCTCCCGAACGACGACCCCGACGCCGACCACGACCGCCCCTCCACGCGGACTGGCGCCCCAGCCGCTGAAGCTGGACATCAACGTGAACACGGACGCCTTGCTGCGCAACGACCGTGGCGGCATCGACGCGATGCGGTCGGACATGCGCGCTGCGCTCGGCGGGCCGCTCGCCGGGCGGCAGGTCGGCGTGGTGCTGACCTTCGGTACCTCGCCCGCCAACAAGATCCAGCGCGGCGTGACGGTGGCCAAGCAGTTCAACGACCAGGTGCTGAAGGCGTGGGGCGGACAGTTCGCCGAGGCGGTCTACGACGGCTTCTTCCAGGGCGGCGACGACCTGAACAAGATCAGCCTCGAGATATTCGTGTACAACGGCTGACGCCCGGCTCAGCGCCCCTTCCGCCGTCGCGGCTGACGCCGTCCCCCCTTCCTGGGCGTCAACTCGGCGGCACACCGCGACCCGGTGGCGACGAAGACCTCGCCGTCCTCGACACTCGCCGACGCGACGACGAAGTGGAACTTCTGCTCGCGGTCCGGTGTGGTGCCGGCGACGTCGAGCCAACCGGTCCGGTCGATGCCGACCCGGTCCACCAGCACGCTGTGGGGCGCGACCGCCGGATCCGGCGGCCAGTCGTCGTGGTCGTAGGTCACGAGCGCCGCGGTGCACTCGTCCGGCCACTTCCAAGTGAGGCGAACGGTGTCCCCGAGGTCCCGCGCGGCGAGCTCCCCGACCTCGTCCTGCGCCGCGTAGCGGCGGATCTCACCGACGTAGCCGACGCCGTGCTGGATCACGACCTGGGCGAAGTAGTACAGGCCGGCGCGCGGCAGGGCGAAGCCTTGAGCGGCGGCCTCGGTGAGCAGCGAGCCGTGCCGGCCCAACTCGGTGACGGGATACTGCTCGCCGGCCCGGATCCGCGGCCGCTGCTGGGTCCACAAGATGGTGGCCGCGCCCGGCGCCGCGCCTTGGGGCAGCAGGTCCACCAGCCGGTAGCACAGGCCCAGGTTGCGGGTCACCGTTCGAACGTGGACCGGCCCGGGCAGCGCCGGCGGCCGGCCGGGAATCAGGGACACGGAGACGCCGGCGGACCGGTGATCGGCACCGTCCGGGGCCGGATAGCGGGCTCGCAGGGTGTAGGTGTGGGACACGCCGTTGACGAGCCCCTCGTCGCGCAGCCGGGTCGGTTCCGGCGTCTCGACGTCCGACGTCTTCCCGTCCGCGGTGCGCTGGACGACCGCCCCGCCGGCGTGGATCGGCAACTGCCACGCGAGTTCCACCACGCCGTCGTCCACACGCTGCGAAGTGATGGTGACCTCGCCGGCCACCAACACCGGCTCGGTCGTCACCGCCGCGTGCTCCGACGCGACTCCGGTCGCGCGCTGGGCGAACACCGCGTAGTGCAGCGGCAGGCCCGTTTCCGGGGTCCGGTCGTCATAGGTGGTCCGGCGCACCGTGGTGAGCCGGAGGCCGTCGGCGACCGAAGCCGGCGGCACGGCGCCGGACTTGCGGACGACCACGTACCGGACGTTGTCCGAGCTCGACGGCGTCCAGACCAGGCGGATCGTGGTGCCGGTGGATTCGGCCCGGAGGTCCCGCGGCGGTTCCGGTGGCAGTGCGTTGACCGCCCGGATCGCCCGTTTGTGGTCGGCGCAACGCGCCAACGCCTGTGTGTAGTGGTCCAGCTGCTCCGACGTGCTCGCCGTCCGCTCGGCGAGATCGCAGAAACGGTCGGCGTCGTCGATGTGCTCTGTCGCCTCGCGGATGAAGCGCTCGTGGTCCTGGACAGTCGCGGGCGCGTGGGTGGCTTTGTTGAGGACCGCGTGGTAGTTGCGCTGCTCGGCCAGCGTGCGCAGCTGACGGGCCGTGCTCTCGTCCTGAGCAGCGCGCTGCCGGCGCAGTCCCGCCACCTGCTCCCGGCATCGCTTCAGCTGCACCGCCGGTTCGTCCGTGCCCTCGGACGGCCAGGCCTGCCTGGCCGTGGCCAGTTTCTCTTCGGCGCCGGCGAGATCCTGCTGTTCGCACAACTCCAGGCATTCCCGGGCCAGCAGGGACACCCAGTCGTAGTCGCCGACGGGAAAGCCGCACTGACCGCAGGAGGCGTGCCCGGGCACCGTGCGCTCGCACTTCGGGCAAGTGATCCGCAGCCGGACGCCGCACACCACGCAGAACTGGTTCTCCGCGTCGTTCCACGTCTCACACGCTCCGCACCGCGTCCGATCTTGCTCGGACGCCTCGGCGCTGCCGGCCGGGAGCGACACCAGCCATTTCGTCGGCTT
This sequence comes from Amycolatopsis sp. CA-126428, assembly GCF_002904335.1. Lineage (GTDB taxonomy): Bacteria > Actinomycetota > Actinomycetes > Mycobacteriales > Pseudonocardiaceae > Amycolatopsis. The sequence continues at coordinate 18,893 of NZ_PPHF01000094.1, forward strand.
GAAGTGCTCGAGCAGCATGGCCAGCGCGGTCTTGGTTTCCGCACCGACCGCCTTCGCCTCGGCGAGAAAGCGGTCGACCTGGCCGGGTTCGAACCGCTCGGTGGCGGCGAGCGCCGACCGGTACTTCTTGATCAGGGCGTTCACCGGCGCCAGGGCCAAGGTGGTGTCGTAGCGGCCCCGATCCTTGGCGGAGCCGAAGACCTGCATCGCGTGGCCGGCGAGTTCCTGCCGTGCCACCAGCTTCTGGTCCTGCTTGTTCATGTTCAGCTGGGTTTGCTGGTACAGCGTCTTGGCGGCGGCGGCGAGGCGTTCGGACGGCGACCGCGCATCGACGCCCGGATCGACCCCCGCCAGCAGGGTGTAGAGGGAATCGGCGCCGAGCGAGTCGAGCAGGCTCCGGATCCGGACCGCCTTGGACTGGTCGAGCCCCTCGGGGACGCTGTGCTGCTGCGCGAATTCGCGCGTCGGCATGCCGTCGAGCCGGTGCGCGACGTCCGGATCCCGGAGCAGATCCGGATAGTTCCGGCGCAGGGCGGTCCGCTCGGCGTCCCACAGGAAACCCTTGCTCATCATGATGCGCAGGTCGTGTTCGAAGGCGACGCGCAGCCGCTCGCGCTCGTCTTCCAGCCGTCTCCGCGCGTCGGCGTGCTCCTGCTCGCGCAGCACCGGATCGACCATGACCCGCTTGATGTCGTCGGTGTGGTTGATCGCCCACTGCGCGTCCATCACTTTCCGGCTGTTCTTCACGCCGTTGAGGACGAGCTTGCTCCACTCGCTGCGCTTGGCGCGCAGTCGCGTTTCGAACACCGCCCCGGTCCAGCGGGCGCCGGGGTCGATGTCGAGCAGCAGGAAGTAGTTCGGACGGTTGCTGTTGGCCATGACGGCGTTCCCCCACCTCACGCGTACCGTGGCGTCAGATCCCTGATGTGACCGCCACGGCCCTCGGCCAGTTCCCGGGCGATGGTGGTGAACGACTCGGTCAGCCGGTGCAGGTCGGTGAACAGGCTCTGCTCGGACGACGAGGCGATCCGGCTCAGGAACTCCCGGTCGGCCGAGCCGAAACCGATCGAGAGGCACTCGATGCCGGCCGTGTGGCACCGGGCGGCCCGGGGGATCACCCGATCCTGTTCCGCCCACCGGCCGTCGGCGAGGACGATCGCGTACCGGGCGCCGGGTGCGTCGACCAGGTCGTCGTACAGCGCGTCGAACGGGTGCGCGCGGTTCCCGTACCCGGTCGTGCCCACGTCGAGGCCCTCGATCGCCCGGCCGATGGCCCCGGCGTTCTGGGTCGCGGTCTGGCAGACCAGCACCCGGTCGGAGAACCCGATCAGCCCGATCGAGGTGTTGCTCAGGTCGCACTGGCCCACGAAGGCGTGCGCGGCCCGCTGCGCCTCGGCCAGCGGATCACCGGCCATGCTGCCGGACAGGTCGAACGCCAGGTACACCGTGGTGTGACCGCGCTTGCCGGCGCCGCTCGGCCGGCCGGCGAATCGCTCCGGCACGTCCGGCGGCACCGCGTCGACGGTGACCAGCAGCGGCCGGGTCGTGGTCCGGTCGGTCGCCGAGACCTGCACGACGCCGCTGCTGTCGTAGGCGTATTCGATGTCCACGACCGTGCCCCCGGTACCCGGTCCGAACCCGGTGACCACGTAGCGGCCGAGGTAGGCGCAGTCCTCCGGATGGTCGGTCTCGCCCTGGGTCAGGAACACCTCCAGCAGGTTCTCTCCGTTGTCCTGCAGGTGGAACTGGTAAGGGCGGCTCTCCCGCGCCGGGATCGGCAGGTTCTTCCTGATCAGCACACTGTTGACGTACCGGGAGCCGGTGGCGTTTTCGGCGATCATGCCGAGGCTGTGCGCGATCACGTCCTGGGTGAGCCGGATCCCGACCCTGCCGCCGGAACCCTCGGCCACGGCGAGCCCGTGCGGTGCCGGCGTCCCGGTGGCCGCGTCGATCGCGGCGCCGATCGCCACGGCCTGGTCCGGGTGCACCCCGCCGAGCGGCTGGTGTCCGGAGAGCCGGGCCACGCACTCCCGCACCATGGGCATGCGGGTCGAGCCACCGATCGGGATGACGCCGTCGATCCGGTCCCAGCCGAGGCCCGCGTCCGCGACCACCTGCCGGGTCAGCTGCTCGGTCCGGTCGAGCAGGTCCCGGGTCAAGTCCTCGAACTTCTCCCTGGTCACCTGGTAGCGCGCGGTGTGCCCGGCGAAGTCGAGCAGGATGTCGCCCTGCTGCCGGGCGGAGAGCGTGTGTTTGAGCTGTTCCGCGCGGGCCAGCAGGGTGAGCGCGTCGTCCACGCCGATCTCGACGCCGAATTCCTCGGCGAACAGGTGGTGCACGTGGGAGACGATGCGGCCGTCCCAGTCCGCACCGCCGAGCCGGTGATCGCCATCGGTGCCGAGCACGCGCATTTCGTCACCCGTTATTCGCACGAGGGAAACGTCGAAGGTGCCGCCGCCGAGGTCGTACACCAGCAAAGTGCGCTGCTGCGGCGCCGCGCGGAATCCGTAGGCGATGGCCGCCGCCGTCGGCTCGCTGATGACCCGCAGCACCTCGAATCCGGCCCGCCGGCCCGCGGTTATCGCGGCGGTCCGCTCCGGGTGGGTGAAGTACGCGGGCACCGTGATGACCGCGCGTTTCACCCGTTTGCCGAGGAACGCCTCCGCCTGTGCCTTGAGTTTTGCCAGCACCAAGGTCGACAAATCGGTCGCGTCGAACTCCTGGTCGCGAAACGAGAGCACGAAACGCGGGTCGCCCAGGTGCCGTTTGAACGCGGCCGCCACCTCGGTTTCGCCGTCGGCCTGCGCGATCTTCGCCAGGGCGCCGACCACCGGCGGGTCATTCGCGAAGCTGACGACCGACGGCACCAACAGGCGGCCGGCCTCGTCCGGGATGACTTCGGGATTTCCGTCGTCGCCGAGATGGGCCACCGCGGAATAGGTCGTGCCAAGATCAATTCCCACGACCTCGGTCAACGCCGCCTCCCCGCCTCGACTGTGCCCCGGACCACGGTAACCTATCGGACACAGAAAGATGGCTCAGTGGTTCGGCCAAGTTACTGGGAGGTAGTGTGCCGACCGAGGACGAGCGACGTTCGGCGGATCCGGATGCCGTGGAAGCCGATGACGCCGGGGAGTTGCCGCCGCCCGGTGAACACCTTTCCGGGGAAGAATCGCGCGAACCGATTGCCGAAAACCCCGATCCGACCGGGCTCGTCGAGCGACTGGCCGAAGAGGTGGCCGCGTTACGCGCGGACTTCGCCGCCAAGATCCGCTACGACGAGGTCAAGGAACGAATGATCGTCAGCATGCACGAGGAACTTCAGGGTTTTCGTGCCGGCTTGCACCTGCGACTGCTCCAACCGGTGTTCGCCGACCTCATCGCGATGCACGACGACCTGGTCGACGCGCTGAGCCTGGACAATGCCGCGGCCGAACTCGACTCTTTCCGGGAATCCGTGCTGGAAACGCTGTCGCGCAACGGCGTGTCCAGTTACTCTGTCGGTTCGGACGAGGTCGACACGGCACGACAACGGGTCATCCGCACGGTCGCCACGAGCGATGAGACGCTGGATCGGCGCGTGCAGCGCCGGATCCGGGTCGGTTTCGAATACGACAACGGCAAGGTGCTGCGCCCGGAGTGGGTAGCGACCTACCGTCATACCTCGAATGCAAAAGAAAACGTGGCGACGGTGCCGGCCGTCGGAGGGGAATGAAGTGGACGACAACACGGTATTCGGCATCGACCTCGGCACCACGCACTCCTGCATCGCCTACATCGACGAGGCGTCCGGGCGGCCCGCCCTCGTGACCAACGCGGAGGGAGACCTGACGACGCCGTCGGTCGTGCTCTTCGAGGGCGCGGACCGGGTGGTCGGCAAGGAGGCGAAGAACGCCGCCGTGATGTACACCGACCGCGTCGTGGCCATGGTCAAGCGGCAGATGGGTGTTGCCGACTGGCGGTTCAGCTACGAGGGACAGGACTACACCGCCGAAGAGATCTCGTCCTATGTCCTGCGCAAGCTCGCCGGCGACACGAAGGAGATGCTCGGCCTGCCGGTGCGGGAAGTGGTGATCACCTGCCCCGCGTACTTCGGCATCGCCGAACGCGAGGCGACCGCCAAGGCCGGTGAGATCGCCGGCCTGAAGGTGCTCGAGGTGATCAACGAGCCCACCGCGGCGGCGATCTCCTACGGCGTGCACGCCGACGGCGACCAGACCGTGCTGGTCTACGACCTCGGCGGCGGCACCTTCGACGTGACGCTGATCGAGATCAAGGACGGATCGGTGCGGGTCGTCGCGACCGACGGCGATCACCTGCTCGGCGGGCGGGACTGGGACGAGGCCGTCGTGGACTACCTCGCCGGGCAGTGGCAGCAGGAGACGGGTTCGCCGGACGACCCGAAGGATTCCGAGGAGACCCTGCAGGATCTGTGGCAGCGCGCGGAGGACGGGAAACGGGCGCTGAGCACGCGGTCGGAGACCCGGATCACGGTCAGTCACGGCGGGCAGCGCGTCGCCGTGACCCTGACCAGGGAGAAGTTCGACGAGCTCACCGCCCACTTGCTGGAGCGCACCGTCGAGTTCACCAAGGCCGTGCTGGCGGTCGGCGGGGAACTCGGCGGCGGCTCGTTCGACAAGCTGCTGCTGGTCGGTGGCTCGACGAGGATGCCGCAGGTCGCCGCGCGGCTCAACCGGGAGTTCACCGTCACGCCGGTGATGCACGACCCCGACCAGTCCGTCGCCAAGGGTGCCGCGATCTACGCGCAGAAGCTCAAGCTCGGTGAGGTGATCCGGACCGAGATCGGCGAACTCACCGGGAAGCAGAACACGCCGGTGGACAAGGACAGCGTGTCCGCGGAGGTGTACCAGCAGGCCGTCGAGAACGTGGCCACGCGGGCCGGTCTGGTCATGGAGGCCGTGAAGAAGATCGACCGGATGACCGTGACCAACGTGGCCAGCAAGAGCTTCGGCATCGTTGTGCTGGACAGGGTCGACGGCACGGAACGGGAGGTCATCTCCAACCTGGTGCTGGCCCAGGAGCCCGTACCGGTGACCAAGAGCCAGACCTACGCCACGGTCGAGGTGGACCAGCCGCGGGTCGACATCCGCGTCATGGAGAACGGTCAGCGGGACCGCACCGTGCCGCTCGAACACGGCCGCGCCATCGGTCTCGCCGTCCTGCCGCTGTGCGACGGATTGCCGAGCGGGTCGCCGGTCGACGTCACCTTCGAACTGACGCCGGACGGGCGGCTCAAGGTCACCGGCCAGGACCTGGCCGAGTCCGGTGCCGAGACGGTGGCCGTCGTGGAAACCGACCGAGGGTTGTCCGAGGAGGAGTTGCGGCAGGCCAAGGAGCGCGCCGGGGGCCTCAAGGTCAGCGGCTGACTGCCCTTGCGGATCGGCCAACACCGGGGCAGGTGGTGACGACCTGTCGCCGGTGGTCATGGTCTGTCCACAGTCGACGGCTGAGCGGCGTCGAGCAGGATCTTCAGCAGCTCGGCCGGCGCGTCACGCATGAGGTTGTGGCCGCTGTCGAGTGCGTGGGTGGTCCATGCGGGGTCCGCGCGAAGGCGCTCGTAGATGGGCGTGAAGGGTGACTGGCCGTCCCAGGCGGCGGCGTAGACGTAGTCCCGGCGCCGGAAGCCGGTGCCGTCGCCGGAGAGGCGGAGCGGCTGGAGCAGGGAGGCGAGCGGGTGCGGGGTGGCTCGCGGGTCGAAGAACGGCAGGGGGCGTGTGGCGTAGCCGTTGTCCACGACGTCGAGGTACCAGCTACGTTCCTGGTCGGAAACCAGCGCCCAGCAGGAATCTCCGTGCGCGGGCACGACGGCGTCGAGGTACACCAGGCAGTCCACGCGCTCGGGCCGGCGGTCGGCGGCGCCGGTGATGACCATTCCGCCGTAGCTGTGGCCGACCAGCACGGCGTCGTGGATCTTCTCGGCCGCCAGCAGGGCGGTCACGTCCTCGATGTGCGTGTCGAGGTTGACCCCGCCGTGCAGGAGGTGGCTGCGTTCGCCCACCCCGGTCAGCGTCAGGGGGTGGACGCGGTGGCCGTGCCCGCGGAGTTGCTCGGTCAGTTCGGCGAAAGACCAGCCGCCGTGGCACATGCCGGGGACGAGGACGAAGGTGGCCATGACCGTGCTCCGTTTTGGTTGTCGGGTGGGGGTTCAGCGGATTTCGGCGTCGAGTTTCGCGGTGCAGCGGGCCGGGCCGCCGCCAGTGCCGCCGCGGCGGCGCACAGAACGGCGGTCCAGGCCAGGGGTGCGGCGGCCGAGGTGTGGTCGGCGAGGATGCCGGCCAGCCACGGGCCCACGGTCTGCCCGGTGGCGAAGAGCATGGTGAACGCGGCCAGCGTGGCGGTCCAGCCGGCGGGCGGAACGGCTGTCCGGATGTGGGCGGTGACGGCCGCGGGGACCGCCATGAAGGTCACCCCGTAGGCGACCGCGGAGGCGATCACGACCGCGGGTGAGGGCGACAGCAGCGCCAGCGTCGCGCCGCCGGCCAGCACGCCGAGCACGACGGCCAGGGCGCGGGTGCCGGGCCAGCGGGTGATCGGGCGGCTCCACAGGACCGGGGCGACCACGACCGCGGCGCCCAGCGCCGTCCACGTGAGGACCACCCGCATCACCGGTGCGTGCCGTTCGGCCAGGTAGACGGACAGGAAAGTGATGTAGGTGATGTACCCGGCGGCGAAGAGGAAGTACGCCACGGCGACCCGCCACAGGGGACGCACCCGTGCTCGGCCGGCCTCACCGGCCGGCAGCTCCTCGCCGGTTCCCGCCGCCGTCCAGCTGATCAGCGTGGCCAACCCGGCCGCGGCACCCAGACCGGCCCACGCCGCCTGCCAGTGATCACCCAGAACCGGGATGGTCGCACCGCTGAGGACTATCCCCAGGCCCGTGCCCGCGAAGTACACCGTGATCGGCACGCTGGACCCGGCACGCGCGGCGATCCGGGCCGCGATCACGCCACCCGCGACGAACACCACCGCCCCGCTCGCCCCAGCCACGGCGCGGACCGCCGGCAGCACCACGAAATCGTCACCCGCCGCCGTACCCGCCAACGCCAACGCGGTGACGACCATGCCCCAGCGGAACACCGCGGCAGTGCCCCAACGGCGCACCAGAGCCCCCGCCACCGCCGCGCCGACCAGGTAACCCAGCCCGTTCGCGGCGCTGATCACCCCCGCGTCGGCCAACGTCCAGCCCAGGTCGTCCCGCATGGCCGGCACGAGCAGCCCGTACGCGAACCGCGCCAGTCCCAGCGCGGACGCGGTTCCGAGCGCCAGCCGCACGGCCCGCCCCGTCGCTGTCATGCGCACCCCCCAGATCGAACCGATCAGTTCTATCCGGACGCTAGCACAAGGATCGAACCGATCGGTACGATCAGGTCATGCCCGTTGCCAAAGGCACGACCATCGACCCGGAGCGCACCCGCGCGACGATCCTGCACGCGGCCACCCAGGTGCTGTACGAACGCGGGCTCGACGGCATCGGCGTGGCCGAACTGTGCGCCCGCCTCGGCGTGTCCAAGGAGACGCTCTACCGGCACTTCGGCAGCAAGGACGGACTCGTCCAAGCGATGCTCGAAGCACGGAGTGACCGGGTCGTCCGCTGGCTGACCGACGCCGTCGAGGCAGCCGGAGACGACCCCGCCGACCAGCTCACCGCCCTGTTCGACACGCTTCAGGGGTGGTACGACGAGCCGGCTTTCCGCGGCTGCGCGCTCCTCAACGCCGCCGCCCAGCACCACACCGGCACCGTCCGGACCATCACCACCCGCCACCTCGGCCGCTACCTCGAACTGCTCACCGGAATCGCCGGCCGTGCCGGAGCCGCCGACCCCGGCCGGCTCGGACAGCAACTGCTCATCCTCGTCGAGGGCGCCACCGTCGTGGCCGACCACCACGACTCCACCCGCGCGGGCGAACTCGCACTCCAGGCCGCACTCACCCTGCTCGCCACGGCCCGCCGAACCTGACCTGCCACCACCGGACAGCCCATCGGGGACGAACGCCGTGCCAGCTCGACGACGCCGGCGCCCGCCACGGGAAGGTGGCAGCCTCCGGCGTTCGCCGCGGCACTCGTTTCACCCGAGCGCGTTGCGGCTGACTGGGTGCCTGGCGCACTTTCCGCCGCCGGCGGCATCACTGCGGTAGGCCGAGCCGTCGCGCGCCCGCGCTCGAAGGCCTGAGACACGAAAGCCTGGTCAACGACGACGGCCCTGCCCGCGAGCGGCGAAATCGGCCTGCGCGTGCGGGTCTTCGCGGAGTATCCGCCAGCACAGGTACAGGCAGACACCGGCCGAGGGCGCGCCTCCCAGCAGCGTGGCGGCGACGCCGAGTGCGGTGGTCTGCCCGGCCACGTACAGCGGCAGCTGCACCGCCGTCGCGATGGCGCACTTCACCACGAACACCGCCGTGCACAGCTGGTGGCGCCGCCGTGCTGCCGGGTCGCGCCGCCAGCCGGACCGGTCGCGGCGAACCACCCCCAGCACCACCCCGACCACCGGCCACCGCACCAGCATCGACAGCAGGAAAACCGCTCCCTGGGCCGCCTGGATCACCACGGCCGGAAGGTAGAAGTCGATCGCCTGCCCGGTGGCCCCGGCCAGCAAGGCGGAGCCCCCGACGATGGCCAGCCCGATCGCCGCCGACCAGTAGCGCCGGTCGGTCCACACGCGCACGGCCGCGAGCACCGCCACCGCGCCGACGGCGATCAGCGCGGAGGTCCACACCTCGCCGGTCAGCAGGGAGGCGACCAGGAACACCACCCGGGACGCGACGCCCTCGGCGACCGTGCGCCAACCGCCCACCGCGTCGAACACCGACAGGGACTTCCGGGTCAGCACGTCGAGGCTCATGCGCTCGCCTTCGCCGCGACGGGCGTGAAGCTGGTGCGGCGCATGGTTTCTTCGTAGGCGCCGATCGCCTCGAGCAGGCCGAGCCGGCCCCGGTCCGCGTCGGCCAGCGCCTCGCCGAGGCGGTGCGCGTCCCGCATCGCCACGTTGCCACCGAAACCCGGGGCCAGGTGGATGGCGTCGCCGAGGACCGTCACCGGGCTGGCGGGCCACGCGGGCATCGGCGGGATCGTCCCGATCCGGAGCGCGGCCGTGACGTCCGGCCAGGCCTCGGCGACGATCAGCCGCAGCGTCGGGTGCAGGTCCGCGGCCAGCTCCTGAGCCTGGTGCCACACCGAGGCCGGTGAGCCGAGCCGCTCTTGTGTGCAGGGCAACGCCCACATCACGTAGTCCTCGATGTCCACGACCGCGCGAGAACTCAACGCGGGCAACAACTCCTCCCGCGCGGTCACCGGCCGCCGGGTGAACCGCAGCACACCCAGCGCCATCATCGTGCCGCCCGCACTCGCGGTGGCCGGGCTGTCGCCGACCAGCGCCGGCAACCCGGTGCCGGCCACCGCGCGCAGCGGCGTCGCCCCCATGACCATGCGTCGTCCCGTGTCGGCCACCCGCACGTCCGGCAAGTAGCGGCGGCGCACCGCCGAACCGATTCCGTCCGCGCCGACCAGGACGTCCCCGGTATCCGTGCCGCCGTCGGCGAAGAAGGCCCGGACCGTGCCGTCGGCGCGCCGCTCGAACCGCGTGAACCCGGCTCCGAACCGGACCACGTCGTCCAGTCCGGTCAGCAGCACCGCCCGGAGCAACGGCCGGTGGACCTGCCGGCCGGGCCGCGCCCGGCCGGCCGAACCGTCGGACGGCCGGGTACCCACGACGGTCAGCTCTCCGTCCACTTCGGACAGTGTGAGGGTCTGCTCGCGCGGCCCGCCCGTGGTGGCTTCCGCCATCGCGACGTGCGCTGGAGGCAGGCACGCCCGCAGCGCCGCCGCGCCCCGGTCGTCGAGGTGCAGGCTCACCCCCTGCCGACGTCCCTGCGCGCCATCCCGCTCGTGCACCGCGACGTCGATGCCCGCCCGGCGGAGCCCGTGGGCCAGCGTCAGCCCACCGAGGCCCGCGCCGATCACGATCACTCTCATGTCCCCAGCCTTTCTTCACCACTTGATGAAGAACACGCTACGGCGAGTCCGCGCAAAACTCCACCGGCCGATGAAGAAATGGTGCTAGGCTTCGGTGGTCATGACGGAAGACGGCACCCACGGCCGCCCCGGACGCTGGCGGTCCGGCGCGGAGAGCAAGCAGCGGATCCTGCAGACCGCGCGTGAACTGTTCGGCGAGCACGGTTACCGCGCCACGACCGTGCGCGCGATCGCCACCGCGGCGGGGGTCGACCCGGCAATGGTGTTCTACTTCTTCGGCACCAAGCAGGGCCTGTTCGGCGCCGCTGTCGAGATGTCCGAAAACGTCCCGCCGGCCATCGAGTCGATCTTCGCCGGCGACCTCGACACCATCGGCGAGCGCATCATCCGGACCCTGGTGGAGAACCTCGACAAGTCCGGCCGCACCCCGCTCGTGATGCTGACCAGATCGGCGCCGAGCGACGCCCAGTCCCAAGAGCTGCTGCGCGAATTCATCGACCGCGAAATCACCGACAGGCTGGCCGCGCTGCTCGGCACGCCGGACGCCGCGCTGCGGGCCGCCATGGTCAACGTCCAGATCCTCGGTCTCACGGTGGCGAGGTACATCATGCGGATCGAACCGATCGCGTCCGCCTCCGTCGACGAACTGGCCGACAGGTTCGGTCCGCTGGTGCAGCACTGCCTGACCGCACAGGCTCGGTAGGATCTTCTCCGCCGGGTCGGGGGATTCCGGAGGGGGAACCTTGTTCGACGAAACGCGTTCGACGCTGTCCAGCCACGACCAGACGACGGTCCACGGCCCCGTGGGCTCCACCGAGCGGACCGACGGGTTCGCGATCGCGTCGTTCCTCTGCGGCCTCGTCGGCCTGGTGCCGCTCGCCGTGCTGTTCGGCATCCGTGCGCTCGTCCGCACCAACCGATCGGGGCGCGGGCTGGCGGTGGCCGGCCTCGCGCTCAGCGTGCTCTGGCTGGGCGTCGGCGTGGTGAAGGTCGCGCCCGTGCTGTTCGCGCACCCGGTTGCCACGCTCGCGCAGCTGGCCTCCGACGGCAAGGACTCCATCCACGCCCTGGGTACGGGCGACTGCTTCGACTCCGGCGCCGACGGCGAACACGTCACCCGGATCCCGTGCGACAAACCGCACGACGAACAGATTTTCGACCGCATCGACGTGGGCGAGACCGCTGATGCCTACCCGGGCCTCGAAGCGATTCGCGAACCGGCGCTGACCACCTGCCGGATCGCGGCGGCGGCCTACTTCACGACGGGCACCCCGCCGTCGGGACTCGAGTTCTTCGTGCACCTCCCGACCCGCGAATCCTGGATCGCCGGCGTACGCGCGGCGACCTGCACCTTCGGGCGGCCGGGCGAGAAGCTCACCGCGTTCGTGCAGCCCTGACCGGGTTCGGGCCCGGTTGCGCATGCGATCGAAAGCCTGGCGGCCCGTCCGGGGTCACCAGGCCAAAGTGAACTTCACCGGCAACGCCGCCAGGCCGCGGAACAGCGGCGACGGCCGCCACTCCAGCGTGTCGGGCGGCACCGCCAGCACCACGTCCGGGAGGCGGTCGAGCAGGACTTCGATCGCGGCCTCGGCGATGACCTTGGCGATCTCCTGGGCCGCGTACGGACACCGGTGTTCGCCGTGGCTGAACGACATGTACGCCTGGTTGCCGGTCGACGCCTGCGGGACCGGGCGGACGAGCGGGTCCTGGTTGGCCGCGGCGAGGCCGAGGATGAGCAGGTCGCCCTGGCGGATCTGCCGGCCGCCCAGCCGGAGGTCGTGGACGGCGAACCGGCCCGGGAAGTTCTGGGTGGGTGTGTCCTCCCAGAGCACCTCGTTCAGCGCCTGGCCGACGCTGCGACGGCCGCCGGACAACGTCATCGCGAAGCGGTCGTCGGTGAGCATCAGCCGCAGGGTGTTGCCGATCCAGTACGCGGTGGGCAGCTGCCCCGCGTTCATCAGGTGGAGCAGGTCCTCGGTGATCTCCTCGCCGGCGAGCGCGGCCGGGTGGGCCAGCAGCCGCGACGTGACGTCGGGTCCGGGATCGCGCCGCTTGGACTCGACCATTCGCCGCACCTTGTCCCGGACGCGCGCGTAAGCCTCGTTCGCGCCCTCGCCGGCGGCGTGCGTCCGGTAGACGTCACGGACCAGGTCGCCGGTTTCCGCGGCCGGCACGCCGATCATCCGGGCGACGACGGGCAGCGGTATCCCGTCGGCGTACTGCGTGATCAGGTCCGCCTCGCCGGAGCCGGCGAAGGCGTCGATGAGCTCGTCGGCCACCTGCTGGGCCCGCGCGCCCAGGTCGAACTGGTCGACGGCGCCGAGCGCTTCGTCGAGCGCCTCGGCCCGCCGCCGGTGCTCGGCGCCCTCGGCGAACATCATCGTCGGCTGGTAGCCGAGGAGCGGGAGCAACGGCCAGTCCGGCGGCACCCGGTCCCAGGCGTTCCAGCGCCGGGAGTCGCGCCCGAAGACCTCCGGATTGCTCACGACGTGCTGCACCTCTCGGTAGCCCAGGACCAGCCACGCCGGCAGGTCGCCGTCGAGCAGGACCGGGGCCACCGGCCCGTGCGCCCGCCGCAGCTCCGCGTAGAGGTCGGCGGACTTCTGCTGGAATCGCGGCCCGTACAACGGCGTGGCGAGGGCGGGCTGGGGCGTGGTCATGACGCGGTCTCCCGGGCGGAGGACAGGGCGAAGAGGTGGTTGACGAGGGTGAGCAGGACGGTCTTGCCGGAGTCGCGCCGCCGGGCGTCGCAGTCGATCAGCGGGACGTGCGGGGACAGGTCGAGGGCCTGCCGCACCTGGTCCAGGGTGTGTTCCGGCCGGCCGAAGTTGTTGCGCGCCACGATGAACGGCGTCCCGTGGTGTTCGAGGCGGTCGATGGAGTACCAGGAATCGGCCAGCCGGCGGGTGTCCACCAGCACGACGGCGCCCAGGGTGCCGGCGAACAGGCGGTCCCAGAGGAACCAGAACCGCTCTTGGCCCGGCGCGCCGAACAGGTACAGCACCATGTGCTCGTTGAGGGTGATCCGCCCGAAGTCGAACGCGACCGTGGTGGTGGTCTTGCCGTGCGAGGCGCCGTCGTCGATCCCGACGCCCGCCTGCGTCATGGTTTCCTCGGTGCTCAGCGGGCGGATTTCGCTGACCGAACGGACCATGGTCGTCTTGCCCACCCCGAACCCGCCGACGATCACGATCTTCAGCCCGTCCCTGGCGGTGCTCGGCAGCGGCGTACGGGCGTCTTGCTCAGAGCTTCTTGAGTCCAACAAGCACCTGCTTCAGGGTTTCGAGATCGGGCAGACGGGCGTCGTCGGGAGCCGACGACGGGTGGCGGGCGGTGATCCGGCCGGTGTCGAGCAGGTCGCACAACAGGATCTTCACGACGCTCACCGGCAGGCCGAGCTCCGAGGAGACCTCCACCATCGCCGTCGGGTGCCGGCACATCCGCAGGATCTTGACGTGCTCGGACTGCATGCCCGGAACCGGATCGCCTTCGCTCACGATCAGCGTCACGAGGTCCAGAGCGCTTTCGTTCGCACGGCTGCGCCCGCCGGTGACGGTGTACAACCGGTCCGGGTCCTCGCGGTGCAGGTCTTCCCGGCTCATGTCATCCGGCCGCGGTGCCGCGGCCGGGGTCGGGGCGGGGCGGGGCGGTCAGGTGCTCGCCGATCTGCTCGACGAGCTCGTTCATGTTGTGGCCGATGACGCCCACGTCCGCGTCGTCGCCGGCGATCACGGCGAGGTGCGCGCCCTCGCCGGCTTCCACGATGAACAGCATCCCGCCGTGGAACTCCGTCATCGACTGCCGGACGCCGCCGGTCCCGTCGCCGAACTCGATCGACGTGCCGTACGCCAGGCTCTGGATGCCCGAAGCGATGGCGGCCAGCTGGTCGGCCTGGTCCATCGTGAGCCCCCGGGTGTGGCAGAGCTTGAGCCCGTCCTTGGACAGCACCAGGGCGTGCCGGGTGCCCGGCGTCTTGCTCAGGAGGTTCTCCAGCAACCAGTCCAGGTCGTGATCCGTGGTGTTCATCGGCTGTCCTCCGAAGGAGCGGAAGGGCGGGTTCCCCGGCCGGCCGCGCGGAAGGCGCTGAACCGCGCACCGGCGTCGGCACGGGCCGGGGCGGGGCTCGCCGCCGGCGGCGAGCCCGTCTTGGGCGCGGCCGCCAGCGTCTGCCCGCGACGTCGCTGCGGCAGCCCGGACGACGCACTCTCCACTTCGGACTCGGTCGCGGCGGGCGTGGCGGCGGCGGGTGCGGGCGGCGCGGCCGCTGGGCTCGGCGTGCCCGGCCGGGCGTCCGGTTCGGGTTGCGTGATCAGTTGCCGCGGGATCATGACCACCACTCCGGTGCCGCCCCGCGCGGACGGCCGGAAGTGCACGGTCAGGCCGTGTTTGCGCGCCAGGCACCCCACCACCGCCAGTCCCAGCCGGGTACCGGACAGCGTGGTCAGGTCCAGCGGCTCGGAGGACACCGCCCGCACGGCGCGCTCCAGCGCCGCGGGGCTCATGACGAGGCCACTGTCCTCGATGGTGACCACGACCCCCGCGTGCACTTCCTCCACGTACACGTGCACGTTCTCCGACGGAGGCGAAAAGGCGGCGGCGTTGTCCATCAGTTCGGCCAGTGCGTGCATGACGCCTTCGGCGGCGTACCCGGCGACCGCGACGGTGCTCGTCGAGTGCGTTTGCACCCGCTGGTAGGCGCTGATGCGCCCCATCGCGCCGCGCAGGATGCTTTCCATCACGATCGGCTTGGTCCAGCGCCGGCCGGACCGGGCCCCGGTCAGCACCGCGATGCTGTCCGCCAGCCGGCCCGCCTGCGCGGTGCTGTGGTCCAGCTTGAGCAGGTCGCCGAGCACGTTCTCGTCGTACCGGCCTTCCATCTCCCGCAGGTCGGCCAGCATGCTGGTGGCCAGCGCCTGAACCCGGCCGGCGGCGTTGGCGCAGGCCGCCATCGTCGCCGCGCGCATGCGCTCTCCCCGGCCGATCTCCTGCGCGACCGTGCCCAGCAGCCGCCGGTGGACGCCGTCGACGGACCCGGGCACCTCGGCGAGCGCGGTGTCCACCGACGCTCCATCGCGCACGCGCTGGACCACGGCGGGCAGCGTGTCGTCGGCGAGCCGGACGACCTCCGCGTCCAGCGCCGCGGCGTGGCCCCGCAGGTGGCGCACCGCCTGCACGCAGTACGCGGCGACCGTGACCGCGGCGCACACCACCACGGCCGCCACCGCGCCGTACCAGGCCACGAACGTCCGGTCCGCCGCGGGCGCCCCGGCCGTCATCCACCACCAGATCCCGCCGGTGACGACGATCGCGGCCGGCAGGACGAACAGGGCTCGCCCCACCGGCAGGCGGGCGGCCTGGTGGTGCGCGGGTAAGTGCACTGACATCGATCAGGTCCTCGTGGGGCGCTCGGAGACAGGGACATCAGGGGTGCGGAACCGGAGCGCGCCACGCAGCGGCACCCGATATCGAGCGGTCGCGGGAAACGCGCCCGGGCTCGCGCGGCATTTCACTGCAGGGTGACCGGCGGACTGCCGTGGGGTCGGGTGGGGAAGCTTCGATCCAGGCTCCTCATTCCCTGCGACGGTCGCCTCGGCAAGGTGCGTGCCCGGTAACGCGCATCGAGACGATGCGTCGCCGGCGGCGAGCAAGACCCTAGCGCCGATCTTTCCCGTTCGTAAGAGTCAATCTCCGGCGGCACCTTTTTCGCCGATCTTCGACGTTTCCGGGAAGTCAATCTCCAACGAATCGGTCCGCGCATCGGGAAATGGGCGAGGAATCAGGTGCCCGACCCGCTTCGGCGATCCTCGCCGGGGCCGGCGGGCGGTGGACCTCGCCGGATCGACGTACGCTGCCCAGGTGATCGAGATCGGTTCGCGGGCACGCACGCTGCCGGCACCGCCGCCGGTCGTCTGGGACTCGCTCGTGGAGCCTCGCCGGCCGGGCACCCGTCCGTGGCTCCACCTGCTGGCCGACGAAGTCGAACCCCGGGTCCTGGCCGCGGAGAAGCCCAGCCGGGCGGTGTGGTCGTCGTTGTGGCCGAGCCGGCCCGACGATCGGATCCAGTTCGCGCTGACGGCGTCGCGCGACGGAGGGACCCTGCTGAGATTCACCTTGGTCACTCCCGGTGAAGCCCCCGATCAGAGCAAGACCGGCCACCTCCGGCGGCGGCTCAACCAACTGCTGTTCGCCGATCTCCGCTTCTCCTACGGCCAGTGAGCCGCGCTGACCGGACCGGCCGGGCCGCTAGTCCCTGATCGTGCAGCCGTTCCTGGTGCAGATGGCGCGGTGCAAGTGGCTGTTGTCGAAGTCCCACAGCTCGACGTAGGCGATGGTGATCCCGCCCGGAGCGTCGCAGGGGATGTCGACGGCGAAGTCCCGGGTGTCGCCGACGGACGCCGTTCGTGGTTCCACACTCGATATGCAGTGGGGGGACTCGCCTTGGAAGACGGCCGTCTTTTTCGCGGAGGCCGCTTTGACCGAGCCCGCGGTGTGAATGCTGCGGGCGTACCAGGTGATGGAGCCCTCGAGAAAGCCGGCGCCGTATTCCATGCGGAACGGCGTGACCGGATAAGCGGCCGGCGTGCTCGCGTAACCGGCCGCGGGGCCGGTGAGCATTCCGAGCGCTGCCAGTATTGCCGCGATCAAGACAACCGGGAATGCGCCGATTTTGTTCTTCGCCGTGGCCGGCCTCCGACCCGGTTGCCGTTCGCATCCCGGACCCCGCCGGCGCGACAGCCGAAGCCCAGCCTCGAGCCGCTCCCGACGCGCCGATCGGCGCCAGTTCGCATCCATCGTCAACGCCTCCCCACGTTGCCACCGGTGAGGGAATGCTCGCAGCGACCGCTTCTCGAACGCTGTACACCAGGAGCGGACGCACATAGCGCCGATTCACCCAAACGGTCCTGTACCCGGCCGGTTTTTCTGGTATGGCTGAACCCGGCTGGTACGGTTCCGACATGCCGGAGGGTTGCTGGGACATCCAGGTTCTCGGACCGCTGTGGGTGGGTTGGCAAGGCGTCGAAACAGACCTCGGCTCCCCGCAGGCGCGTGCCGTGTTCGCGGTGCTGCTGCTGTCCGCGAATCAGCCCGTGACCTGGGAAAGAATCGCTGACGAGCTGTGGGACGAGCACCCGCCGGCCACGGCGAAGACCCAGATCCACGGCCTGATCTCGCGGGTGCGCCGCGCCCTGCCGCGGCCGTTGATCGCCACCCGGCGCTCGGGCTACGTGCTCGAGTTGCCCGCGGAAGCCCTGGACGTCGAGCGGTTCACGACGCTCACCGCGACGGCCCGCAAGCTGATCGCGGAGGAGCAGCTCGAACAGGGCACCCGGCTGATGGACGAAGCGCTCGGCCTGTGGCGCGGCCCGGCGCTGCCCGACATCCCCGTGCCGTCCGCGCGGGTGGCCGCCGACCGGTGGGACGAGCTGCGGCTGGCCGCGATCGAGGACCGCGTCGAGGCGGACCTGCTGCTGGGCCGCACCCACGGGCTCGTCGACGAGCTGACCGAGGTGATCGCCGCCCATCCGCTGCGGGAACGGCCGCGGGCGCAGCTGATGACGGTGCTGGCGCGGTCCGGGCGGATCCCGGAGGCGCTGGAGGTCTACCTTGACCTGCGCCGGACCATGGTCACCGAACTCGGTGTCGAGCCGTCACCGGCGCTGCGCGCACTGCACGCCGGCGTCCTGCGCGGCGAACCGACGTTGCGGCCCGCGGTCACCGCCCCGCGCGAGGTGAACCGGCCACGGCAGCTGCCGGTGGATCTCGCCGACTTCACCGGCCGGGCCGGCCTGCTGGCCGAGCTGGCGGCCGACCTGCGCACGCCGGACCGGCGCGAGCCGCTGGTGCTGACCATCTCCGGCGTCGGCGGACTGGGCAAGACGACGTTCGCGGTGCGGCTGGCGCACGAAGTCCGCGACGCGTACCCGGACGGCCAGCTGTTCGCGACGCTGGGGGACTCCGGTGCCGACACGGTGCTCCCCCGGTTCCTGCGCGCGCTGGGCGTCGCGGTCGACATGGTGCCCGCCGACCAGGACGAATGCTCCGCGCTGCTGCGTGACCTGCTCGTCGACAGCAAGGTGCTGATCGTGCTGGACAACGTCCAGCACGAACGCCAGGTCCGGCCGCTGCTGCCCGCCGCGCCCGGCTGCGCGGTGCTCGTCACCAGCAGGCAAACGCTCAGCGGGCTCGAGCACGGCAGGCGGGTCCGGCTCGACCTGCTCAGCGATGCGGACGCGGCCAGCCTGCTCAGCACGATCACCGGGGTGCGGCACGGGCCCGAGGAGGCGCTGCTGGCGCACTGCGGCGGCCTGCCGCTGGCCCTGCGGGTCGCGGGCGCCCTGCTCGCCGAACGCCCCCATTGGAACACCGCGGACCTGGCCGACCGGTTGACGGCCGAGCGGACCCGGCTGGACTGGCTGGCGGTCGGCGACCTCGCCGTCCGCGCCAGCTTCGCGATCAGCTACCGCCAGCTGCCCGCCACGCACCAGACCCTGTTCCGCAGGCTGGGATTGCTGTCCGTGCCGACCTTCGGCGCGTGGCTGGCCGCCGCCGTGCTGGGGATCGACGCGCGCGCGGCCGAGCGGATGCTGGAGGACCTCGTCGGCTGCCACCTCGTGGAACCCGCCGGCCGGGCGGCGGGCGCGGCCCGCTACCGGCTGCACGACCTGTTGCGGTGCTTCGCGGCCGAGAAGGCCGAGGAGGAACCGGAGGCCGAACGCCGGCAGACCATCACCAGGGCCCTCGGCGGCTGGCTCTCCCTCAGCGAGCAGGCGGCGGCCCGGCTGCCGCGCAGCGTGCTGACCGCGCTGCCCGGCGACGCGACCCGGTGGCCGGCCGACAGCGAGCCGATCACCGACGCCACGGAGTGGTTCGAGGCCGAGCTGCCCGCGCTGCACGCGGCCATCAAGATCGCCGTGGCCCAGGGGATGACCGACCACAGCTGGGAACTGGCCATCATGTGCCAGCAGTACTTCGACCACAGCGGCCGCAACGAGGTGTGGTTCCAGTTCACCACCGAAGCGCTCACCGGGGTGCCCGGCGGCCGCGGCCGGGCCGCGCTGCTGCTCGGGCTCGGGCAGCTGCACATCTACTGGGACCGGTTCCCGGAGGCGTTCGCCGCGCTGCGGGAGTCGTTGGCGATCAGCGAAGAGATCGGTGACGTGCCGGGGATCGCGCGTGCGCTCGGCGGCCTGGCCACCACCTACCGCGTGACCGGCCAAGCCGACGAGGCGCTGGAGTTCAACGCACGCGCGACCGTGCTGGCCGCCGAGACCGGCGCCCGCCACCTCGAGATCCAGCTCCGCGCGGGCGCGGCGGCGCTGCACCTGGCCGAGGGCAGGCCCGGGCGGGCCTGGACGCTGCTGGAAGAAGCGTTGGAACGAGCCATGACACTGGGCGACGACCACCGCACGGCCGCCGTGCTGACCCGCTGCGGCGAGTTCAACCTCAAGCAGGACGCGCCGGCGAAGGCGTTGCGGCAATTGACACGGGCCCTGGAGATCGTGGAAGGCCAGCGCGACCGCCGCTGCACCGCGCGGGTGCGGCTCCAGCTGGGCCGCGCCCACGCGATGCTCGGCGACATCGCGACGGCGACCGACGTGCTGGCCGCCGCCTGCTCGCTGTTCGTCGAACTCGGCGACGGGCAGAACGAGGCCAACTGCGCGTTCGAGCTGGCCCACGCCCATGCTCAGCCCTCAAGCTGACCGCCGGCCGACACCACGAGCGTGATCGGCCAGCGAACCTCTTCGGTCTCGGCCGACATCCGTTGGTGTGAAAGGACGTCCAGCTGCCCGGCCGTCAACCGACCGCCGGTGGCGATGCAGGAGCGCACGAGCGACCGCAGCTCCGGGTTCGCCGCGTCCGGCCGCAGGTCACGCTCCCACAGCTTGAGCGCGTGCAGCGCGGCGCGGCGTGACACGTCCGGGGTCGAGGCGTACCAGTGCCCGCCCATCCTGCCCGGTGGCGGACCGCCGGGTGCGGGCACGCGCCGGCCGAGCCGCTTCTGCGCCACGCGTGCGTCGAGGAACGAAGCGACCTCCTCGCGCCACACCGCGCGGCTGGCCTCCAACGCCTCGAGTGCCCGCAGCAGCGCCGATTCGTGGTGCTGGTACGGCCCGGCCAGCTCACCGAGGAAGCTCAACGTCGCCCGGTGACCGATCGGGTGGTACCACCCCACACACGAACACAACGCCGCGACCCGCCGGCCGTGCGCCAGCCGCCCGTCACGCACCCGGCGCGCCCGCTCGGTGAACCCCATCGGCAGACGGTACCGAGCACCCTGTCCCTAGTACTTTCGGCCGATGTCCGCACCGCCGAAATCCTCCGAAAGACGTGGGCCATTTCGGGGTTCTTGTCCGGGCGCCGGTTCCGCCGCCAATCACCGCCCTACTGTGGCGGCGATCGGTGATCTTGAAACGGACCAGCAGAGGGGAAACCACCTTGCCCAAGCGGACCGGATTTCTCGGCAACACGCTCGCGGCAGCGGGCACCGCGGCGGCGCTCGTGCTCGCCACGGCCGTTCCCGCCGCCGCCAGCACGCCATCCACCGTCGAGGAGGATGTCGCGCAGCTGTACCAGGACGTCATCGACCTCTACAACGGCCTGCCCAGAGACGCGCTGCGCGGCGTCGACCGGCTCATCGAGTCGCCCATCCCGCGAATCGGCCCCCAGGCCCAGGCCGCGCAGGACCCGATCCCGGGGTGTACCGAAGGTTCGCTGCTGACCTACGCGAACAAGCTCGCGAAGCAGCTCACCCCGCTCGAGGGCCAGGCGCTCGACGCGCTGTCGGCGCTCAGCCAGCTCTACGTCCAGGGCGTCGCGTCCGACAAGACCCCGCAGGTCTTCGGCACCGATGGCCAGTACACCGCGCGCGCCACCGCCACGATCGACAAGCTGCGCGGCTTCTGGGACATCGAAAGCTGGAACATCCAGCTCGTCGCCTGGAAGGGCACCGACCTCGGCAGCCAGGCGAAGATGGCGCAGACCTTCGGCCTCGGGCTCGCACCGGCGAAGGTGAAGGCCGCCGCCGCGCTCGCCACCAAGGTGCTCTACGAAGTGCCGGCCCTGCAGGGCGGCCGCAACCCGCTGATCACCTTGAACGCGTTTTCCGCCTCGGCCGACAACCTCGGCGGTAAGCGCGTGGCACTCGGCGACGGCCTGCTCGACACCGTCGACGTTCTCGGGTTCGACGACGTCTCCGTGGAGTCCGTGATCGGCCACGAGTACGGCCACCAGGTCGACTTCGCCCACCAGAACTACCCGCGCAACGAGTCTTCCGAGATGGGTCCCGACGCCTACGGCGGCTACTTCGTCGCGCACGCCAAGGGTTTCGGCTGGAACGCCCGCACCCAGCAGGAAGTCGTCTACCTCGACGCCTCCATCGGCGACTGCTTCCACAGCCACGGCACCCCCGACCAGCGCAAAGCCGCCGGCGCCTGGGGCGAGAAGCAGGCGACGGGCCAGGCCAACCCGAACCGGATCGTCCCGTCCGCGACGATGATCGAGAAGTTCCAGAAGGTGTACCCGAAGCTGATGCCGCCGGCGACCGGTCAGGCGGCCGGAGCGGCGGTGGCTGCGGCTCGCGGCTGAGCCTGGGTTCCCTACGGTGGGCCGTCTCTCTCGATGAGGGGGAGACGGCCCAGCCTGTTTGCGTTGCGGAGGAAGGGTTGTGTTCGACGGCGGCTTCGGGTGATCTCGATGGCCGGCTCCGCCCGGTCCCGGGTGCACACGATCGACACGCGGTGGCCGCCGTGGTCGAGGACCCCTTGGTGGAAGTTCGGTGTGACACCGTCGGCGATCCGGAACTCGACGATCCGGCCGCCGGTGCGCCGGGCCGCTTCGTGGCACGCGCGGCGGAACTCGCGAAGGTCGGTCATCGCGCGACCGTACCCGCGAGTCAGGGGCAATTCTCGCCGTTTTCCAGTAACCGCCGCCGCCGGTCAGCGAGACTGCTTCGATGATCTCCGAATACGTCCAGAGCGACCGATTCCGTGGTGCCCGCATCCACCTGTGCGACCTCGCGGGCCTCGAGATCCGCGACTGCGAGGTGACCGGCCTGAAGATCGTCGACTGCTACGGCAGCGACGTCTACCTCGGTGGCTACTTCGAGCGCCTCGTCGTCAACGACGTCGACGTGACCGCTTATGTCGAGGCTGAGCTCGACCGGCGGCACCCCGCGCGGGTGCCGGCGCGGAATGCGGCTTCGCCCGAGGACTACCGGGCTGCTTGGGACGCCATCGAGACCGTCTGGAGCGCGACGCTCGACCGGGCGAGGCTGCTGCCCGAGGCCGCACTGCAGGAGCGGGTCGACGGCGAGTGGTCGTTCGTCGAGACGCAACGGCATCTGCTGTTCGCCTGCGACGCCTGGCTCGGCAACGCCGTGCTCGAGGAGGAAGCGCCCTACCACCCGCTGGGCTTGCCCGCCGGGGGCACGCCGCCCGACGCGGCGGCGAAGCTCGGCCTCACCCTCGAAGCCACCCCGACATTCGACGAGGTGCTCGCGCCACGCCTCGCCCGCATGGCCGCGATGCGGCGGGTCGTCGACGGGCTCACCACCGCCGAGCTCGACCGGGTGTGCGGGCGCAAGCCGGCGGACATGTATCCCGAACAGGAATACGTCGTGCGCCGCTGCCTCAAGGTGGTGCTGAAGGAAGAAGCCGAGCACCACCGTTACGCGGTGCGCGACCTCGACCGCCGGGGTGGGACGCCGTCAGCGTGAGCACCGAAGGCGTCCTTCCACCGGGGCGGCCTCAGCCGTGCAGGGCGCTGCCGGCCTGCCACGCCGACCAGCTGATGGCCCAGTCGCCGTGGCCGTTGTTGATGGCCAGCTGCGGGCCGCCCGAGTTGGTGACCTCGACCACGTCGCCGACGTTGAAAGTGTCGAAGAACCACTTCGCGTTCTCGGTGTTCATGTTGAGGCAGCCGTTGGAGACGTTGTCGCTGCCCTGCACGCCGACCGTCTTCAGGTTCTCGTGCAGGTACTCGCCGTCGTTGGAGATCCGGACGTTCCAGTTCTCCGGCGCGCTGTAGTAACCGGGGTCGCCTTCGCACACGCCGTAGGTGCAGGAGTCCATGATCTTGTGGTCCTCCTTCCCCAGCACGGTGTGCGTGCCGTTGAAGGTCGGGGTCGCGCCCCGCGGCGGGGTGTCGGCGGTCTTGCCCATGCTGGTCGGTGCGGTCCGCACCAGCTGGCCGTTGTGGAACGCCTTGATCTGGTGCGTCTTGCCGTCCGCCTTGGCGATCCAGGAGTCGTGCACCTTGTAGGTGGCCGAGACGTCCTGGCCGCCGTACAGGCCGCCCCCGATCGGCGTGCCGAAGGTCGTGGTCTCGAGCTTCACCGTCGAGCCGGCCTTCCAGTAGTCCTTGGGCCGGAAGTGCACCTCGCGCTTGCCGACCCAGTACCAGCCGCCCTCCTGGGCGGGCGAGGACGTCACCTTGAAGGACTTCTCCACCGTGGCCTTGTCGGTGATGTCGTGGTCGAACTTCAGGCCGATGATCAGGCCCACCCCGAAATCACCCGACGCCGACTGGAAGAGCGCCGGCGTCGCGACCCCGGCCGGCTTGACCGTGTGCACTTCCCCGCGCTGTTCGGTCGCCGCGCCCGCCTGGTTCACCGCGGTGGCGACCACCTGGTAGGTGGACGCGTACCGGAGGCGGTCCGAGCTGGTCCAGGTCGTCTTGTCCGGCGAGAGCTCGCCCTTGACGGCGTTGCCGGTCTGCGGGTTCGTCACCGCGACCGCCTGCAACGTGCCGCCCGACGCCTTGACGACGATCGGGTCCTTCGGGCTCAGCTGGTCCCCGCCCTCGAACGCCACCGTCGCGGCCGGTACCCCCGGTACGGTCGGCGTCCCGGCCGCGCCGGCCGCTCCGATCGCTCCGGCCGGTTGCGCAGCCCCCACCGTGCCGGTCTCACCACTACATGCCGCCAGCAGCAGGGCCACCAGGCCGAGTCCGGCGATGCGGATCATTCTCACGAACCTCAAGACGTGCCAGACCAGCCGAAGTTGTGTAACGATCCGATCTCTCGGGAACCGGTTCCGGCCCCGGCGAGCGGCCGCGGGCCGCCGGACGGGGAGTCTTCCAGCGGAGCCGCGCCCGCGGCGCCCAAAAAGCCCGCCACGCCGGCCGTCTCGATGAGCAACTCGGGCGACTCCGAGCCGAGCTGACCGGATCGAAGGCGTCAGAACAGGGTCGCGGGCTCGACCGGCACCGGCTCGGGCAGCGGCTCAATGCCAGGCAGCAGCGCGCGCACGTCGTCGTGGAACCGGCGGGCGAGTGCCGGTGCCTCGCTGTTGTCGGGGGTGTGCACGAACACCGTCGGCGAGCGGCCCTCGCGCAGCCAGCCCGCGACCACCGCCGTCCACGGCCGCCAGCCCTCGATCGTCTCCTCGGCCGAGTCGCGGCCCAGGTAGCGGACGATCGGCCGGTCGGTCAGGGGCCGCGTCCGCCGCGGCACCCGCGGTTTCTTGCCCCAGGTCTCGCGTTCGGCCTCGGTCACCGGTGGACGCCCGAAGAAGACCGTGGTGTCGAACGGCACCCACTCGGCGTCCGCGCCGGCGAGCGCCCCCTCCAGCAGCGACGCCGAGCCGGCGTCGGTGAAGAACTCCGGGTGGCGCACCTCCACGGCGCGCCGGCGGCCGGCGGGGAGACGGCGCAGGAAGCGGCCGAGGGCGTCGACGTCCGAGGGGCCGAACGAACCGGGCAGCTGGGTCCACAGGACCGCCCGCTCGCCGAGCGGTTCGATCGCGTCCAGGAACGCCCGCATCTCGGTTTCGACCCCGGCGAACCGGCGCTCGTGCGTGACGAGCTTGGGCAGCTTGACCACGAACCGGAAGCCGGGATCGGTCTGCCGCGCCCAGGTTTCGACGGTGGCCCGGGCGGGAGTCGCGTAGAAGGTGGTGTTGCCTTCGACCGCGTTGCACCAGCCGGCGTAGGCCCGCAGGCGTTCCTTGGCCGGCAGCGACGGCGCCAGGAACCGCCCGGACCACGCCTTGTGGGTCCACATCGCGCAGCCGACGTGAAGGCGTGCCACAGCGTCTGCTCCCTCCCTCGCGGAGGAAACAGTTTGCCAGGCGCCGGCCGGCCGCGGGCACCGGCCGGCGGGTAACCGTGAGAGTACTTGAAGGCGAAACTAGATGCGGGTAGTAGTGGCTTGAGGACCGCATGAGTCCGTCCACTCTTCAGGGGAGAAGCAATGTCACTTGGGTTCAGCCTTCCGGTGTTCGGCAAGGCGGCGGCCACGCCGGGCGGGATCGCCCGGTACGCGCGCGAGGCGGAACGGGCCGGCGCGGCCAGTCTGTGGGTCGGCGACCGGCTGCTGTCGCCGGTCGCCCCGGTGGTGCCGTACCCGGGCTACGACACCATGCCCGAGGAATTCCACACCGCACAGGACCCGTTCGCCGCGCTGGCCATCGCCGCGGCCGTGACCGAAACCGCGGTGCTCGGTTCCAGCACCATCAACGCGACGCAGTACCAGCCCGTCAACTTCGCCCGGCTGCTCACCAGCATCGACGTCGCGAGCAACGGCCGGCTGCTCCCGGGGCTGGGCATCGGCTGGTCCCCCGACGAGTACGCGGCCGTCGGCGTGCCGATGTCCGAGCGCGGCAAGCGGCTCGACGACCTGCTCGACCTGCTCGAGACGTGGTGGACGAAGGACACCGTGTCGCACGACGGCGTCGGCTACCGGGTCGCGGAGTCCGACGTCGCCTTGAAGCCGGTGCGCAAGCCGCCGATCCACCTGGCCGGCTTCGGCGAGAAGTCGCTGCGCCGGGTCGCCGAGCGGGCCGACGGCTGGCTCCCGGTCTGGTCGGTGCCCGAGCAGTTCCCCGCCGACGTGATCACCTCGACCCTGGCCAAGCTCCGCGCCGACGCCGAGCGGGCCGGCCGTGACCCGCAGGCGCTGGGAGTGGCACTGCGGGTGAACCCCGACCCCGGCACCGAGGCGGCGGTCATCGCCGAGTCGGTCTCCAAGATCGTCGAGCTGGTGAAGCCGGACCACACGTTCGTCGACCTCACCTACCTGACCAGCAGCATCGAGGAACACCTCGACCTCACCGGCCGGCTGCTCGAGCTGACCGCTCGGGGCTGACCGCCGGCGCGGGAGCCCCTCGGACCGAGGGCTCCCGTGCCGTGGTGTTCACCCTTCGATAAAGGTCTGCCAGGGCGTGATCCGGTCGATGTGCACGACCGCGTCGAACGCCTCCAGGGGGTTCACCAGCTGCTTGTACGGTCCCTGCCGGGTGCCGTCGATCCCGGCGAAGCAGCGGGCCACTTCGCCGTCCGCGGGGACGTTCCGCAGATCGAGCAGGGCGAGTGGCTGACCGGCGCTCGCGAGCAGGACGTCGAGGCTGCCCGGCTCGGTGAACGGGGCGACGTCCTCGTAGAACACCTCCGTGTGGCCGGGCGGCCCGTCGGGCAGGGGGCGGTGGCCGAACACGCGACCGCCGTTGTACGTCGTCGCGATGACCACCATCCGGTCGCCGAGCGAGCGGGCCAGGTGCTGGCCGAGCATGACCTGCTCCTCGTTGATGATCGGCGGCACGCGGTACGGCCGGCGCTGCATGTGCCCGTTGGCGGCCCCGACGACGACGCGTTCCTCCCGGTCGAGGATCCATTCGACGTTGGCGGCCATCGCCGCGTCCCGGACGTTGGCGCCCCGGTAGGTGCGTCCCGGCGCGGCGGCCATGGCGGCGAGGAAGGCGTCCGCGGACCGCGCGGTGACCGCGCTGCAGCGCGATGTCGGCCCGTTCGGCGTCCACAGTGGAATAGGGGACGCGCAAGGCGCCGAGGCGTTCAGTCAGCTCGCCGATCCGGGCGGTCAGCTCGTGGCGGTGCGCGGTGCCGAGCGCCAGGTAGGCGTGGATCGCGGGCGCGGCCCGGGCCAGCCCGCTCCGGTCGGCGGGCAGGTAGCCGAACAGCGGCAGCAGGTCTTTGCGGGCCGCGGCGGCGTAGGCCGGATCTGCCTCGTCCAGGAACGCCAAGGCGGCCACCACCCCCGGCAGCGCGGACGCGCTGGAGTCCGGCAGGTCCATGCCGTAGAAGCGGATCTTGCGGTCGTGGGTGCGGTTGTGCTCGCGCATCCAGGCCAGCTGGTCGCGCATCTCCGCGCACTTGCCCATGTGGTAGGTGATCCCGGTGCGCAGCAGCGCGTCCAGGTCACCGTCGCCGCCGAGCACCCAGTCGTGGACCGCCCAGCCCTCCGGGAAGCCGGACTCCATCGCGAACCCGGTGAACCCCATTTCCTCGGCCAGGAACCGGGTCACCAGGTGGCGCAGCCTGTAGAACTCGTGCACCCGGTGCGTGCTCTCGCCGACGGCCACGACGCGAGCGTCGCCGACGATGTCCCGCAGCGGTTCGAGTTCGCGGTGGGCGGTCGTCGACGGGGGTCCCGGCGAGCAGGTGCCGCCGGAGCTCGGCGAACAGGCCGAGCCACTCGGTCTTCAGGGTCTCGACCGTCCCGCCGCCGAGCTGTGCGGCCCGTTCGGTGATCGTCGTGAGCCGGCCGCCGGAGAGGTACCGGCCGGCGTCGACGGACATCGGCTCCAGGGTGGCGAGGAACTGCTCCGGTTCCGGCATGCCCGCTTCGGCCAGCCGGGCGAGCAAGCCCCGCAGCCGCTGGGCCGACTCCTCGATGCGCGCGGCCCGGGCCTCCGGGCCGGCGAGCTGGGCGGTCAGCAGGTCGCGCAGGGAGCCGAGGTCGTCCCGGGCGTTCCGGAGCACGGCGGCGACCTCGTCCAGGGAAAGCCCCAGCCCGCACAGGGTCCGGACGCGGTAGAGCCGGCGCACGTCGGCCTCGGTGTACCGCCGGTGCCCGGCCGGCGTCCGTTCGCCCGGCGACACCAGGCCGATGCGGTCGTAGTGGTGCAACGTGCGCACCGTGACACCACCGGCCTTGGCCAGCTCACCGATGCTCCACCTGCGTTCGCTCACCCCCCGACCGTAGAACCTGACGCGACGTCAGGGGCAAGCCCGCACTTCGCCGGTCAGTCCCCCGGCTCGCCGGGCCGGCGGCGCCGACCGGGTCCGAAGTGGACCGGGGTACGGTGTCGCGCCGCAAGAGCGGGGCGGAGGCGACGAGCAGGAGTGCGGCGCCCAGCGGGATGAAGTCCTTGTCGAGCAGCGGCAGGATGATCTCGGCGAGCACCAGCACCGGTGCCCACGGCCGCACCCGCCGCCCGGCGGCGAGCAGCGTGACCAAGGCGAGCTGGCCGGCGAAGAACAGCAGCGGCCCGTAGCTGTAGAACGCCGCGTCGACGCCCGGCACGTCCTGGATCCGGGCGAAGTACGCGTCCATGCCGCCGCGGTCGGCGGACCGGAACCCGGCCACGAGGTCGATGCCGAACTGGCCGGCCGGACCCGCCTCGCCACCGCCGGATTCGCCGCCGGGCTCGCCGCCGGGATCGCCGGCGAGCCGGCCGTCGGCGCGAGAGCGGAAGAACGCTTGCGGCAAAGTCTCTTCGGGCTGCCGCACGCGGGCAATCGGGGAACTCCCCGACGTGCCCCCGGGCTCGGGTCAAGGTTCACCGCCGGGAACGATTCAGCAACAGGCTCCGAAAGTTTCGGCGGGAAATCCGTTCTTTTCGAAAGCGGAACCGGTGGAGAATAACCACAATTTCATTCCGGCGTTTGGTTGAAGTTTGTCCGGATCGGGGATAAGCTGCTGCCACCCTGGGAGCGCTCCCACAATGAACCACCACCGCTCGATCATCCGAGAATGGAGGCTCATCCATGCGTAGGCGCAACTTCTCCGGGTCCGGCGCCGGACGACGGGGCCTGATCGCCCTGGTCCTCGCCGGGCTGGCCGGCCTGTTCGTCGGGGTGCCCGCCGCCTCGGCGCACGGGACCATCGTCAGTCCCGCCACCCGGGCTTACCAGTGCTGGAAAGACTGGGGCAGCCAGCACACCAACCCCGCCATGCAGCAGCAGGATCCCATGTGCTGGGCGGCTTTCCAGGCCAACGCCGACACCATGTGGAACTGGATGAGCGCCCTGCGGGACGGCCTGCACGGCAACTTCCAGGGAGCGACGCCCGACGGGCAGCTGTGCAGCAACGGCTTGGCGCGCAACAACTCCCTGAACACGCCCGGCCAGTGGCGCACCACCAGCCTGGGCAGCACCTTCTCGATGCACCTGTACGACCAGGCCAGCCACGGCGCCGACTTCATCCGGGTCTACGTCAGCAAGAACGGCTACGACCCCACCACCCAGCGCCTCGGCTGGGGCAACCTCGACCAGGTCACGCAAACCGGCCGCTACGCCCCGGCGAAGGACATCACCTTCACCGTCCAGACCTCCGGCGGTTATCGCGGACACCACGTCGTCTTCACGATCTGGCAGGCTTCACACCAGGACCAGACGTACATGTGGTGCAGTGACGTGGACTTCGGCTGAGCACAGTATGCCGTGCCGCATTGAACAGGAGCGTCCTGTTCGATGCGGCACGGCGGTGTTCTTTCCTGACCGATCCTGAGCGTTTCGCTTCGGAACCCTGGCCGCTGGCCGGGGCCGGGTGTTAACCAGTGTCTCGACCATTTCCCGCTGCGCAGGATCCGGGAGGAACGAGCCGATGAGACCGACCCACTCCGTGCTTCGCAGGATGCTGTCCACGGCAGTCCGGCTCTTGGCGGTGTCCGCGCTGGCCGGCGGGCTGGTGACCGCCGTCCCGGCGCAGGCCCAGGCGTCCACGGCCGGGCTCAAGGGCGTCAACTGGGCCGACGCGCGGGACAACTTCGTCAACGGCGTGCTGTACGTCTCCGGGCTCGGTGCCTCGGACACGTACTCCTCGGCCGCCGCCACGGCGAACCAGGTCGTCGGGCAGCTGTACTCGATCACCGGGGCCGGCACGGTCCGGATGCCGATCAACGAACCGACGGTCTCCGGCTACTGGGGCACCTACACCGGGGCGATCGACACCGCGCTCACCAAGGGCAAGGTGATCCTGGCGTACTGGGCCTACACCGGCGGCAAGCCGACGGACACGGGCCGGTTCCAGCAGATGTGGGACACGGTCGTCGCCAAGTACGGCAGCAACCCGAACGCCTACTTCGAGGTCATCAACGAGCCGTACGCCTACAGCGCGGGCGACCTGAACAACTTCTACACCGCCTGGCTGAACCGGTACCCCGGCGTGCCGCGCGACCGGGTGATCCTCGACGGCGCCGGCCTGGCCCAGAACGTGCCCGCGGTCGGCGGCGACCGGCGGCTCGACGGGACGCTGCTGGCGGCCCACGACTATTCGTTCTTCGCCGGCTACGAAAGCGAAACCGAGTGGGCCGACCACATCGGCGGCTACATCGGCGGGTACGCGGACCGGACCGTCGTCACCGAGTGGGGCGGCCCGATGTCGCCGGGCAGCAAGAACGGCGTGCACTACGACTCCCTCGACTACAGCATCCCGAGCGGATCGTTCTTCGCCGACTACATCCGGGGCGTCAGCGCGAAACTGCGGAGCCTGGGCGTGGGCAGCGTGTACTGGCCGGGCCTGCGCGACGGCGACTGGTATAGCATGACGACCAAGGCGGGCACCGGCGCGGGCACCAACCTGACGCTGTCGAACCCCAGCGGGCTGACCCGGCTGAAGTACGCGTGGGGCGTGGGCGACGGAGGCGGCACGTACGTCCGGATCGTCAACGCCGCCACCGGGCTCTACGTCGACGGGCTGGGCCGCACCGCCGGCGGCTCGGGCACCGGCCAGGCGAGCGGCGACCCCGGCCGTTACGACCAGCAGTGGGTCATCGAGAACGCCGGCAACCGCGTGCGCATCAAGAACCGCGCCACCGGCCTCTACCTGGACGGCGCGGGCCGCACCACGAACGGCGCCGTCGTGAGCCAGTACGCCGCGAGCGGCAGCGCCAACCAGCTGTGGTCGGTGGTGACCGACGCGAACAACGTCCGCATCCGGAACAGCAGCACCGGGGAGTACCTCGACGGCATGGGCCGCACCGGCAGCGGCACCGACCTCGGTCAATACGGTGACAGCAGCAGCACCAACCAGCGGTGGCGCATCGTCGCCGCCGGCTGAACCCACCGGAGGGGCCCGCACTGCCGGCCCCTCCCGCGGCCGTCCCCAAAGCCGGAGGCCGGCCGGCCCCGTACCTGGAGCGTCGGCCCGCGTACCCAGGAAGTCGGCCCGCGCACCTGGAGCGTCGGCGCGTGCGGATCGGTGGCCGACCGCTCCGGTACGCGGGCCGACCGCTCGGGTACGAGGGCGGGCGCTCCTAGCCCGCTTTGCTCGTGCCGAAGGCGCGCAGGAACGTGTCGACGATGACGTCCGCGGCCTGGGCGTCGTTCTGGACCGACAGGTCCTTTGTGGACAGCCGCACCAGTGACCCCAGGACGCTGCCGGGCCAGCGGGCCGGCAGCCCCGCCCGCAGGAAGCCCTCGCAGGTGGCCCGCTTGACAAACCGGTCGACCTCCTCGACCGCGCGCTGGCGACGGGCCCAGATCTCCGGGTCCGAGCGCATCCGGCTCACCTCGGTCGGCCAGGTGCGGTTGACCCTGACGATCCCCCGGACGTACCGGTGCAGCGCGTCCGGCACCGGCGCCTCCCGGAGCCCGGCGGCCTCGATCGTCGCTTCGATCGCATCCAGGCGCGCTTCGTAGACCGCGGACAAGAGCTCCTCCCGGCTCGTGAACCGGCGGTAGACGGTCCGGCGGTCGAGGCCGGCCTCGGCCGCGATCGCCGCGATGCTCGTGGCCGGGTCTTCGGCGAGCATGCGGGCGCCCGTGGTCAGCAGGAGTTCGAGGTTGCGTGCGGCGTCGGCTCTCACTCTTCCACCCTAGCAGTAACTGCCACACTGATGAGGCATTTAAGTGCTACACTGATGTGACAGATCAACATAGGGAGCCAGCAGTGATCACCTACGAGGACCTCTTCATCGGCGGCACGTGGACCGCGCCGAGCAGCACCGAGCTGCTGGACATCCGGTCCCCGCACGACAACTCGCTCATCGGCCGCGCCGCGCAGGCGCTGCCCGCCGACGTCGATCGCGCCGTCGCGGCCGCCCGGAAGGCCTTCGACGACGGCCCGTGGCCGCGCACCTCGCCCGCGGAGCGGATCGCCGTCGTCCGCAAGCTGGCCGCCCTTCGCGAGAAGCGCGCCGACGAGGTCGCGGCGCTCATCTCCGCGGAGAACGGTTCCGCGCTCTGGTTCACCAAGGCCGGCCAGCCCGGCCTGACCCGGCAGGCCAACGCCTACCTGAAGGCGGCCGAGGAGTTCGGCTGGGAGGAGACCCCGGCGCCGTCGGATCCCGCCGCGCCGTTCCGGTCGGTCGTGCGCCGGGAGGCGATCGGCGTGGTCGCCGCGATCATCCCGTGGAACTCGCCGTTCTCCTCGGCGTCCGCCAAGATCATCCCCGCGCTGCTCGCCGGCAACACCGTCGTCCTCAAGGTTTCGCCCGAGAACACGCTGAGCATGAACCTCCTCGCGGAGCTGCTCGCGGAGGCCGGCCTGCCCGAGGGCGTCATCAGCGTCCTGCCCGCCGACCGCGAGACCAGTGAGTACCTGGTCAAGCACCCCGACGTGGACAAGATCGCCTTCACCGGCTCCACCCGCGCCGGACGCCGTATCGCGTCGCTGGCCGGGGAACAGCTCAAGCGGGTCAGCCTCGAACTGGGCGGCAAATCGGCCGCGATCATCCTGCCCGACGCCGACCTCGGCGCGGCGGTCCAGGGCCTGAAGTTCGGTTCCCTGCTCAACAACGGCGAATCGTGCATCGCGCAGACGCGCGTCCTCGCGCCGCGCAGCCGCTACGAAGAGGTGGTCGCCGGGCTGAAGGACCTGATCGAGTCCCTGGGCGTCGGCGACCCGGCCGACGACGGCACGTTCATCGGCCCGATGATCCGCCGCGACCAGCAGCAGCGCGTCCTCGACTACATCCGCCTCGGCGTCGAAGAAGGCGCGCGGCTCGTCACCGGCGGCCCGGAAGTGCCGCGGGGGCTGGAAGCGGGCAACTACGTCACGCCGACGCTCTTCGCCGACGTCGACAACGCGATGCGGATCGCCCAGGAGGAGATCTTCGGCCCGGTCCTGGTCGTCATCGCCTACGACGACGAGGACGACGCCGTCCGCATCGCCAACGACTCCGAGTACGGCCTGTCCGGCGGCGTGTGGTCGGCCGACCCGGCGCACGCGCTCGCCGTGGCCCGCCGCGTGCGGACCGGCACGGTCACCATCAACGGCGCGCCGATCGGCTTCGACGGCCCGTTCGGCGGGTTCAAGGCCAGCGGTCTCGGCCGCGAGTACGGCGCCGTCGGGCTCGGCACCTACACCGAATACAAGACCATCACCGTTCCGGAAGCGAAATGACCATCGAAGTCCCTCTGAGGCCGGCGGTGCGCCCGGCGATGACGGCCTTGGTCCTGGCCGTCCTGCTGGCCGCGCTGGACCAGACCATCGTCGCCACCGCGCTGCCCCGGATCGCCCGCGACCTCGGCGGGTTCCGGGACATCGCCTGGATCACCGCGTCCTACCTGCTCGCGTCGACCGCCGCGACCCCGCTCTGGGGCAAGCTCGGCGACCTGCTGGGGCGCAAGCGCCTCTACCTCGTCGCCACGACGGCGTTCCTGCTCGCCTCCGCGCTGTGCGGCCTCGCCCAGGACCTGCCCCAGCTGATCGCCGCCCGGGCGCTGCAGGGCCTGGCCGGCGGCGGCCTGATCGTCCTGACGTTCGCGCTGGTCGGCGACATCGCCGCGCCGGCCGACCGCGGGCGTTACCAGGGCCGGTTCGGCTCGGTCTACGGCGTCGCCAGCATCGCCGGCCCGCTGCTCGGCGGCCTGTTCACCGACCACCTCTCGTGGCGGTGGGCGTTCCTGATCAACGTCCCGGTCGGGCTGGTGGCCGTGGTGCTCGCGGCGCGGGCCCTGCCCACGACGGTCCCAGACCCGCCGCCGGCATCGACTACGCCGGCGCGCTGCTGCTGGCCGGCGCGGCCACCGCGCTGGTCCTGATCACCTCCTTCGGCCCGCGGTGGGGCTGGACGTCGCCGGGCACGCTGGCGCTCGCGGCCGCCGCGATCGTCCTCATCGGACTGGTGGTCCCGGTCGAGCGCCGCGCCGCCGCACCGGTGCTGCCGCCGGCGATGTTCGCCTCGCGCACGGTCGTGCTGGCCGCGCTCGTCGGGTTCATCGCGAACGTCGCGATGTTCAGCGTGCTGGTCTACCTGCCGACGTACCTGCAGGTCGTCGACGGCGTCTCGGCGACGCTCTCCGGGGTGCACCTGCTGCCGCTGGTGCTCGGGCTGGTCGTCAGCCAGTCGCTCGCCGGGCGGTGGGTCGCGAACCCGGCGCGCGTGCGGGGTCGTCCTGGTGACCGGCATGGCGCTGAACGTCGCCGGGCTGCTCCTGCTGAGCACCCTGGCGCCCGGCACCGCACAGCTCGCGCTGATCGGGTACTTCGCCGTCACCGGCGTCGGGATCGGGATGGTCCCGATGGTCGCGCTGACCGCGGCGCAGAACGCGGTGCCCGCCGCCGACATCGGGGCCGCGAGCGCGGTGGTCACCTTCGCCCGGTCGATCGGCGCCGCGTTCGGGGTCGCCGTCTTCGGCACCTTGCTCGGCGAGGACGTGGCCGGGCACATCGGCGGGGCGTTCCTCGCGATCACCCCGCTGGTCGTGCTCGGCACCGTCCTCGCCACGCTGTTGAAGCGTACTTCGCGGCCGCCTTCGGCTCAGCCGCGTTCGGCAGCGGCGGCGAGCATCCCGGCGTCGTAGGACCCGCCCGTCTGGTGCACGATCACGGCGAGCCGGTTGGCGGCGTTGATCAAGGCGACCAGCGCGACGAGCGCGGCGACCTGCTCGTCGTCGTAGTGCTCGCGCACCCGGGCCCAGGTCTCGTCGGACACGCCTTGGGCGGCGTCGGCGAGCCGGGTGCCCTCCTCGGCCAGCGCGAGCGCGGCCCGCTCGGCCTCGGTGAAGACCGTCGACTCCCGCCACGCGGCGACGAGCGCGAGCCGGACCGCCGACTCCCCGGCCGCGGCGGCTTCCTTGGCGTGCATGTCGAGGCACCAGCCGCACCCGTTGATCTGGCTGGCCCGCAGGCTGACCAGCTCCCGGGTGAGCTTCGGCAGCGGCGACTGGTCGACGACCTGCCCGAGGCCGGCGAACCGCTTCACCAGCCGGGAGCCGGTTTCGGTGGTGAACAGGTCGAGGCGGGGTTCCATGGGTTCGTCCTCCGGTGTCGTGGGATGGGAACGACCTCGAGACACCGGCGGGGCGAAGCTTGTGACACCTCGGTCCTCCGGGCCGCCTCGCTACCGGACGTATCACCACTCCTCCCTGCGTGCTCAGAGGGGCGAAAGTGCTCCGAATCGAGGGAGGGACCGATATGTCCGCAACGTTTTCCGCAGGCAGAAGCCGGCTTCTGCGCAAGCTGGGTGGCGTCGCCGTGGTGGCCGCCGCGCTGATGGGCTTGACGTCCGGGGTGGCGCACGCCTCCCTGTCGCAGGTGCAGGACGGGTTCGAGGTCAACCCGCAGTCGTCGTGGCTGGTGGCGACCGGGGGTTCCGCGTCGGCCGGGTTCGACGTCGGGGCCGGGACCGCCCGGTCCGGCCGCAACAACGGCTGGCTGTTCGCCACCAACGGCTGGGCGTTCGAGGGCTTCTGGGTGCCCACGAACTCGGTGCCGGGCAACGCCCAGTGCGCGTCGCAGTTCCTCATGCAGACGGCGGGCGGGGCGCAGGTCGGCATCGAGATCTGGGACGCCTCCGGGCACCTGCTGGCCAGCACCTACCCGTGGCTCAACGGCAGCGGCGCGTACCAGGCGGTCAACACGGCCCGGTGGAACCTCAACGGCGTCAACCCCGTGTTCGTCAAGGCGATCATCGGGGCGAACGGCTCGTCCCGGTTCGTCCGGCTCGACGACATGACCACGCAGTGCTACTGGTGATCGGGCTGTACCATCACTGCCGATGAGCTGGGCGGGGTGGAAGGTGCGGTTGCGGGAGGTCCGCCCGGCGGATCACCGCGCCCTGATCGGGTTCGACCGTGATTCGGACCGGCAGGTCGGCGGCTACCGCCACTGGGCGACGCACCGCGGCCCGGCGGGCGACGACTTCCACTTCGCGATCGAGACACTGCACAACCGGACGCTGGTCGGGTCGATCTGGATCCAGGCCGACCCGGCCTCCGGCCACTTCAGCTACGGCATCGGCATCGGGCCCCAGTACCGCCGCTGCGGCTACGCGGCCGACGCCGTCACGGTCCTGCTGGGGTACATGTTCGAGCTGCGGCGGTACCGCAAGTGCGAGGTCAGCATCAACGGGAGCAACTTCGCCTCGCTGGCGCTGCACGGCGAGCTGGGCTTCCGCGAGGAGGGCCGGCCGCGGGACACCGAGCTGCGCCGGGGCGAGGTCCGGTACCCGGTGCTGATGGGCCTCACGGCGGAGGGTTTCGCGGAGCACCAGCCGGCGTTCCTGGCCTCCCGCGGCCCGGTGCGGCCGTGGCGGGGACGCCATTGGCGCACACCCCGCCGGGGCCGGCACTGGCGCGCCGAACACCTGCGACCGGCCCGCTGAACGTTCGATCCGCGGCTTCGGCCGCGGTTCGGCCCGCCGCGGACCGGTACCACCCGGCCCGGCCGACGGGCTCGCCGGACCGGACCGCGCGACCACGGCTCACCTCGCGAACGCCGCCACCCACCCCGGGGCGGCTGGAGGCCGTCGACCGCGATGTCCGGTTGCGGCTGAACTCAGAAAGTAGGCACTCGCCGAGGGCGCTTCGGGCACTGAATGCTCACCGGAAGGCGGGAGGCCCGCCCGGGCCTCCCGCCTCCCGGATCAGCAGTCCAGGTCAGCCGTCCGATTCGGCGGACGGCAGGTAAGCACCCGGCACCTGCTCCGGGGCGTACACCTGGTTCTCCCCCGGATACGGCAGTTGCCACCCGTGCGTCTGGTACCACGTGAAGTGGTTCATCTGCGCAGGGTTGGCGTAGTCGGCGACGGCGTCCGGGCCGGTCAGCCGCTGGTGCGCCGTCCACTCCTGCCACTGCGCCGCCACCTGCCGCTTGTCCGACGGCACGGCCGACGACGGCACCGGTGCGGCCGCCGGGTTCGGCGGGGCCGGGGTGTCCGCGCCGCAGGGCGGCTGGGTCGTCAGGCCCCCGGTCAACGACGTCCGGTTCGGGAGCGCCGTGAACGGTGTGTAGTCCGGCTTCTGCGTGAACGCCGCGCTCATCGGCGTCGCCGCGCTGTCCTTCTGGTTCATCGGCTTGACGCCGAGGATCTGCTCGATCGTGCGGATCATCGTGATCTGCGAGTAGTAGTGGCTGTCGACGACGCCGTGCCGGGCGTACGGGCTGATGATCTGCACCGGCGCCCGGTGGCCGTCGACGTGGTCCAGGCCGGCCTGGGAGTCGTCCTCGACCACGAAGATCGCCGAGTCCTTCCAGTACGGGCTGTGCGAGATCTCGTCGACGATCTTGCCGACCGCGAGGTCGTTGTCGGCGACCTGGGCGGCCGCGTTCGGCGGGCCGCCGGTGTGGTCGCTGGACAGCCAGAACATGTTCAGGTTCGCCGGCCCGTGCTTCTCGAAGTCGTCCTTCCAGATCTGGTACCGGTAGACGTCCGGCACCGCCGTGTCGAACTTCGGGAAGCCCGGCACCGAGACGTCGTTCAGCGACGGGATCGGCGACGACGACACCAGCGGGTAGGCCGTCGGCTCCCCCGTGGACGCCATGTTCTTGGCGTCACAGTACAGGTTCTGCCAGCTCGCCCCGGCGGGCTTGGTCAGGAACTGCTGGAACTCGCCGAAGTCCCGCACCGACTTCCCGGCCGCCTGCGCACCGGTCCAGAGGAAGCCCGATGTCTGGTGGCCGAGCGCGTCGTCCTCGGTGTCGTAGCTGCGCAGGTACTCCCCCGCCGACGATTCGGTGTACTCGGGGTTGTCGGCCTGCATGAGCCAGTTGTGGCCCTCGGCGGAGTTCGTGCCGATGTCGTAGGTGTTGTCGTACAACCCGAACTGCCGCTCGAGCGCGTGCTGGTTCGGCGTGACGTTCTCGCCGAACTGCGTCACCGACGGGTCGCCGTTGCCGCGGGGATCGTCGCCGAACACCTGGTCGTAGGTGCGGTTTTCCTTGACCAGCAGGAAGACGTGCTTGATCGTCGACGGGTCGCCGAGCCGGTCGGGCACCGGCACCGGACGGCGGTGGCCGTAGTCCTGCGCCACCTGGACCGAGTTGTCCGTCCAGCCGTTCTGCTTGAAGACCTGGCCGGTGTAGCCGCGGATCGCGCGGTCGTCCGGCAGCCGGAACTTCTGCACGCTCGACGTCGTGTCGTGCGTCCCGTGCCCGGCCGCGGTCGTGGGACGGCGGGCGTCGATGCCGCGGGTGTTGGAGACCACGACGTCCGTGCCGACCGTGGTGATCGCCGTCGGGAAGTAGTCCGTGGGCAGCAGCCCGACGTAGCTCACCGGCGCCTGCGCCCACCAGTAGCGGTAGACGGCGACCGCGTTGGCGCGGCCGAGCGTCACCAGCAGGTGGCCGTCGTCGGTGAGCGTCACGCCGTCCGGCTCGTACCCGACCGAGGCCTGCGGCCACGGCTGGGTCGCGATGGTCTGGACGACCTTGTCGCGGGCGGTGTCGATGACGGAGACGCTGTTGCTCGCGGTGTTCGTGACGAACAGCGCGCCGTTCTTGAAGTACACCGCGGTCGGGTGGAGGCCGACGTCGATGCTCTTCGGCGCGGCGGCCGCGTTCGCGAGGTCGATGACGCTGACCGTGCCGCTGGTGGTGGCCCCGGTGAACCGGCTCGCCGGCACCTGGGTGTCGTAGGAGTTCAGCGTCGGCTCACCGGGCCGCGCCGGGTGGCCGCCTTCGTTGCTGACGTACAGCTTGGTGCCGACGCGGACCAGGTCGCGCGGGGCGTTGCCGGTGGCCCAGCTCTGCTTGATCGCGCCGGTCGCCGCGTCGAGGGCGACGACGCGGTTCTGGCCGTTGACCGCGGAGTACACGGTCGCGCCGTCGGGCGAGAAGACGGCCTGGGCCACCAGCGCGTGCTTGGTGCCGTCCGCCGGGATCTTCACCGGCGCCGGCGCGGCGACCGTGCCGTCCGGGTTCACCGTGAACTTGGTGTAGCCGTCGGTCTGCGCGAGCCACAGG
Organism: Amycolatopsis sp. CA-126428; assembly: GCF_002904335.1. Classification (GTDB taxonomy): domain Bacteria; phylum Actinomycetota; class Actinomycetes; order Mycobacteriales; family Pseudonocardiaceae; genus Amycolatopsis. Next base: position 57,970 of record NZ_PPHF01000094.1, read on the forward strand.
CTCTTGCCGTCCGGGGAGTACGACGGGCCTTCCTGGCCGACGTCGTTGCCGGCGATGCGCAGGTTCGCCGTCGCGGAGTTGCCGACGAGCTGCTGCACCTTCCAGCTCTTCAGGTCGACGATGGTCAGCGCGATCCCGCCGTCGGCGGTCAGCGCGGCGAGGTGGGCGCCGTCGGGGCTGACCGCGGACGCCATGATCTTGCCGTTGTTCACGACCAGCCGGTCGCCGATCGGCTTGAGGTACTGGTCGGCCGAGACGACCTGGCCGTTCTCGGTGACCTGGCCGACCTGGTCTTTGCCGAACTGCGCGGTCGACGCGACGCCGACACCGGTGCCGGTGGCGATGAGCACGAGCGTGGCGGAGCCGGCGGTCGCGTAGCGCAGCCGATGGCCGCCCAGCCGGCTTTTCCCGGCCCGCCTTCTGCGGCGTGTTACCTGCATGGAGCTCATCCCTTCGTGGTGGCGAGCAGTTCGACGTTCGCGTCGAACTGCCAGAGCGGGTTGGGCTGGTCTCCCCCGGGGGTCCGCACCTGGAAGTAGCCGTTGACTTCCTTGGGCCCGTCGCCGTCGGCGACGTACCGCCCGTCCGCGGTGACGTCCAGCTGGTAGATCGCCGACCCGGTGGCCGCGACGCCGGGCAGGTGCCAGGTGACGACGCACCGCCAGTCGTTGCCGGGCCCCTCGGCCTCGACCAGGCCGTCGCCCTTGGTGCACGCGGCCGTGGCCGCCAGCTCCGCTTCGGTGACGTCGGGGCGGTGCAGCTGCCCGGCCTGCAGGCGGTAGAGGTGCGCGAACGCGGTGGCGACCGACCGCTGCACCTTGTCCTGGCTGATCCCCGAGCCCAGCGCGGGTGTCGCCACGGCGACGATCGCCGCGGTGGCGCCGAAGAGCACGACCAGCGGCACGGCGGCCAGCGCCCGGCGTCCGGAGCCGTCGTGGGCGGCGTTGGTGAAGTCGCGGCGCCGGAACAGCAGGTACGCCAGCGTCGTCGCGGCCACGGCCCACCCGAGGCTGACGCCGGCCGCGACGAGCAGCGGCCCGAGCTGCGTGGGGGCGGTGAAGAGGCCGTTCCACGCGATGAAGGCGTAGCTGGGCAGGGCGAGCCGCACCGCGACGGGCAGCGGCAGCAGCTGGGCGAGCGCCATGGCGAGGGCGGCGACGGCGGGCAGGAGCAGGCCCATCGGCGACCGTCCCCAAAGGACGGACCCGAGCAGTCCGAGCCCGGCGAGGGCCAGGGTGGGGGCGAGCACGCTGACCCAGGCGAGGAGCACGCCGGTGGCCGCGTCGCCGGGGGCGAGCAGGTGCCCGTCGAAGCCGACGAGGGCCCGGTTCCCGGCAGTGAGCAGGCCGCCGACGGTGCTGGAGACGGCCATCCCGGCGACGAGCACCAGCAGGACGGTGAGGCTGGCAAGCGCTTTCGCGGCGAAGAGGCGGCTCGCGGACCGGACGGCGACGAGCAGGTGCCGCCAGGTACCCAGCCGGTCTTCGGCGGCGAACACGTCCCCGGCGACGACGGAGGTGAGGAGGGGAAGCGCGTAGGTGCCGGCGAAGCCGAGCATGACGAGCGGGCCGGCCCACCCGGTGGCGTTCATCCAGCGGCCGAAGAGCGTGTCGACGGGCAGCGAGCTCTGTTCGCTCACGGCGGCGACGAAGACCGCGGGAGCGAGCCAGCAGGCCAGGACGAGCAGGCGGATGCGCCAGGTGGCGAAGAGCTTGACGAGCTCGAAGCGGTAGGCGCGCGAGAGGGGAACGGGTCGCGCGGCGACGGTCGTGGTCATCGGGTGGCCTCCTGCCCGGTCAGTGCGAGGAACGCCGCTTCCAGGGGCGACACCACGGGCGCGAGCTCGCGCACCGCGACGCCGTCCCGCCCCAGCCGCAGCACCAGCTCGTCCAGCGCGGGCACGAGCGCCCGCACGACCACCGCGTCGGCCTCCCGCGGCGCCTCGACGAGCCGGATCCCCCGCGCCTGTTCGATCGCCCGGCGGGTGGCGGCCGGGTCGGCGGTCCGCAGCCGGTAGGCCAGCTCGCCGCTCTCCGCGGACAGCTTGGCCGGCGGGCCGGTGAAGACGACCCGGCCGGTCGCCAGGATCGTCACCTCCGCGCACAGCGATTCGAGGTCGTCCATCCGGTGGCTGGACAGCACCACCGCCGTGCCGGCCGCCGCCAGCCGGGTCAGGACACCGTGCACGTGCTGCTTGCCCGCCGGGTCCAGGCCGTTGGCCGGCTCGTCGAGCACCAGCAGCCGGGGCGAGGTGAGCAGGGCCGCCGCCAGGCCGAGCCGCTGGCGCATGCCGAGGGAAAAGCCGCGCACCCGGTCGTCGGCGACGTCGGCGAGCCCGACCTCGTCGAGCACGTCGCCGACGGGGTACCCGCCGAGCTTGGCCAGGGCCGTGAGGTTCTGCCGCGCGGTGAGCGAGGGGTAGAGGCCCGGCCCGTCCACGAACCCGGCGACCCCGGCGGGTGCGGCGAGCGCCCGGCCCACCGGCTTCCCGAGGATCTCCAGCCGCCCTTCGTCGGCGACGGCCAGGCTCAGCAGCAACCCGAGCAGGGTGGTCTTGCCGGCGCCGTTCGGGCCGGCCAGGCCGTGGATCCGCCCGGCCACCACGTCGAAGTCGATGCCGTCGAGCGCGACGACGTCGCCGAAGCACTTCGTGATCCCGCGGGCTCGCACGGCCAAGGGTTCGTCCACGCGGAGAAACTTAGGCACCGCAAATGACGGGTGCGGGCAGCCGAAGTGAACGCTCCGGGAACGGCACCCGACCGGCCGTCACCGGTCCGGTGAAATGTCCGAGTTAACCAGCGCCTTGCCTTGGCCGGTATTACCACCCCGCCGAAATCGCTGTCAACTCTCTTCAAAAGAATTCCGAGGAGAAGCCGGATATCTTGGCACGGCATTCGGCCGTCAGGCATCGTCGAGAGACGAAGACCACATTCCCCGCGCCGACCGACTCACGGAGAAGACTCATGACGAAGATCAAGGTGACGCTTTCCGGTGGTCCCGCCGAGCTGATCGACCGGCACCGCGAATGGACGGTCGGCAGCATCGGCGAAGTCGCGAAGGTCAGCTTCGGCGGCGGCTACGAGCACTTCTCCCACGACGGCGAGTTCACCACGACCAGCGGCGGCGACCAGGTCCCGGTGTTCGCCTGGTGCGGCCGCACCCGCGTCGCCGAGTGATCCACCCGGCTTCCTTCCCGCCGGAATCACCCGGAAAGGAAGACCAGGAACGAAGTGCTCGGTTTCCTGTTTCTCCGCTTCGCCGCCATCGGCGGCGGAATACTGCTGCTCGTCCTGCTGCTGGGGGTGGTCGCGATCATTCTCGAGAAACCGGGCCGCTGAGCGCTCAGCCGGGAAGCCGCGGCCCAGGCCGTGCTGCACGGCGTACCGCAGTGCTTCGATCCGGTTGCGCACGCCGATCTTCGCGAACGCGTTGTTGATGTGCGTTTTCACCGTCGCTTCGGCGATGACCACGCGGGCCCCGGCGGCCAGTGCGCCGGCGATCGATCCGTCGACCACGACGACCCTGATCACCCGCGGCTGCCCCATGACCCCCCTCCCCCCACCGGCGGCAGGCTACCACCGTCGCGGGCACCGCCGGATCCACTGTGGAGGATCAGAAGGTGGCGCGGCGGGGTGCAGCCACCGCGCCACCTCCAGCACCGTCAGCCCGGGGCGACCGCCCGCCCCGTCTGCGGTGAGATCATCCCCGCGCAGAGCCCGCGGCCGGCGAGCGTCTGGGCGATGCGCGGGATGGCGGAGAGGGTGTTGGCCGGCCATTCGTGCATCAGGATGACCTGGCCGTTCGTGAGCCGGGCGTTGGCCTGGACGATCGCGTCCACGCTCGCGTTGTTCCAGTCTCCCGAGTCGACGTCCCAGATGATCTGGCGGAGGCCGTACCTGGCCTCGACCGACTGGACCGTCGCGTTGGTTTCCCCGTAGGGCGGCCGGAACAGCCGGGGCGTGCCGCCGCCCGCCGCCGCGATCGCCTGCTGGGTCCGGGAAATCTCGGAATCCACCTGGGCCTGGCTCTGCTGGGTGAGGTGCGGGTGCGTGTAACTGTGGTTGCCGACCCACATCCCCGCGCTCACCTCCGCGCGGACCTGGGCCGGGTACGCGGCCGCGTACTGGCCCTCGTTGAACATCGTGGCCCGCAACCCGTTCTGCCGCAGCGCGTTCAGGATGGCCGGGGTGTGGGCGTTCGACGGGCCGTCGTCGAAGGTCAGGCCCACGTAACCGTTGCACGCCGCGGCGTGCGCCGGGGTGACGGCGATGGTGCTCGCCACGGCGATGGCCGCGGTGGCCAGCAAAGTGCTCCACGCGCGCATGATCAGCCCACCGTGATGTTCGAGTTGCCGCTGCTCTGGTAGCCCTCGGTCGCCAGGATCATGTAGTAGTTGAAGCTGCCGAGCCGCATGTTGACCCGGGACCACGCGTCGAAGTGGTTGCCGGTGGTGATGGTGCCGCCGGTCCGCCGCTGCTGGCGCACGCTCCAGTACTGGTTGAACGTCTTGGTGCCTTCGACGGACGGCGCGTTGTAGCGGGTCGTCTGGTAGATGTCGTACGTGCCGCCGTCGCTGGTCACGCTGCCCTTGTACGTCCCGGTCGGCCGCCAGCTGCCCCAGTTGTCGACGATGTAGTACTCGACGAGCGGGTTGGACGTCCAGCCGTAGAGCGCCAGGTAGCTGTTGCCGGAGGGGTTGAAGCTGCCGGAGTAGTTCACGTTCCGGCGGCTGCCGTTGCTCCAGCCCTTGCCGGCGACGAAGTTGTTGACGTTGCTCCAGTTGGTCCGGTAGTTCCCGCCGGACCCGAGCGTCATGGAGACCGAGCCGCCACCGGCGGTCCAGAACGAGTAATAGTACCCGTTGTTGTTGCCGGTCTGGTTGGTCGTGATGACCGTGTCGGCCCAGGCGGTTCCGGGCAGGAATGCGGCGATCAGCGCAAGGACGGCGCCGCCGGCGAACACCCTGCTGCGGCCGCGTTTCTTGGTGAGCATGCTTCCTCCTCGTCGAGGCTGGCAGGCGAGCCAGGATGGCAAAAGCATGCGAGTGGTGCCGCTGGTCGGGCAATAACTTTCGGAAACTTTCGATGTTCTCGCGGCGCGGGACTTCCGTCAACCCCCGGGAATTGACCCGGATTTGCTTCTCCCGGAAAGCGCTAGCGTGGACGCCGCACTGTTTCCCGCAACGGGGGGTTCACATGAAACGCATTGCGGCGGCGCTCGCGCTGGGGATGGCCGTGACGGCCCTGCCCCTGGCGGCCGGCACGGCGTCCGCGTCGACGTCGGTCACCTGCGGCAACTACGCCACGCAGGGCGCGTCCGGGCCGAACGCCCGCGACTACCACTGGGGCAACTGCGGTTCCGCCGCCACGAAGATCGACGTGTACAGCGTGACCTACGGCGTCTTCCGCACCAAGGTCGGCGAAAAGTGCGTGCCCGCGGGTACCGCGGTGCTGATCGGGCAGACGACTCAGTACCTGGTCAGTTCCTACGACGGCGTGGACACCCACACGGCCTGCTGACGCCCGTGCGGGGTGAGCCGGCCCGGCTCACCCCGCACCTCCTACTCGCGCAACCCGATCGCGTCGATCGGCCGGGCCCGCAGCGCCACCGACGTCGCCACGCCGATCGCCACCATCCCGAGCAGGACCGCACCGGCGATGATTCCGAAGTAGACGGCCGGCGGCCCGGCGGGCACCGGGTTGCCCCGCAGCCCGAAGTTGAGCAGCGCCAGCGGGAGCAAGGCCACCAGCGTCCCCATGACGACGGCGATCCCGACCGTGGCCAGTGCTTCGAGCCGCATCATGCGGGTCACCTGGCGGCGGGCCGTGCCCACCAGCCGCAGCAGCGCGAACTCGCGGCCGCGCTGCGCGGTCGTCAGCACCAGCGTGTTGGCCACCGAAATCGCCAGGTACCCGACGATCACGCCGGCCGCCACCAGGTTCAGGTAGAACTGCGCCTGCCGTTCGCCGCCGTCCGGGGCGGCGATGACCGCGGCCGGGGCCAGCACCAGACCCGGGTACGGCAACGCACTCAGCGCCGCGGTCACCGCGCCCGCGTCGGCGCCGGGCTGCTGCCGGATCAGCACCGAATCGTCCAGGCGGCCGCCGATGTGCTCGCGGGCCAGCGCGACCGGCAGGACGAAGTCACCGAAGGCCAGGTCGTGCGTGTAGGTGGCGACCAGCCGCAGCTTCGCCGGGACACCGTCGCCGAAGTAGAACTCGACCTCGTCGCCCAGCTTCTTGCCCAGCCAGTCCGCTTCGGAACCGCTGAGCGCGACGGTGTCCCCGGTCAGGTCGGTGAGCCGCCCGGCGTCGACGCCCAGTTCGAGGGTGGCCCCGGCCTGGTCGGCCGCCAGGCCCTGCGCCGGTGTCCGCTGGACCTCCACGCTGTCGCCCACCGGCGCCGCGGTGATCACGGACGTGCGGACCACCGGCGTCGCCGCCGCGACCCCCGGCACCCGGCCGGCCGCCGCGGCCACCTCCGGCGAGACCCCGCCCGGTGCGGTGAGCACGTAGTCGGCGGTCGTCGACCGCGCCGATTCCTGCTGGGCCGCGGTCGTGGTGGCCATCGGTCCGTAGAACGTCACGAGCGCGAACGCCACCGCCAGCATCAGCGGGGTCACCGCCGCCGCGACGCGCCGGGCGTTGGCGTGGGCGTTCGCGCCCGCCAGGTAGCCGCTGATCCGCCAGAGCCGCGTCAGCACCGGGACCAGGAACCGCATCACCAGCCGGGTCACCTGCGGCCCGACCACGGCCAGCCCGATGACGATCACCAGCGTCGCCATCGACGATGTCGCGGCGGCGATGTCACCACGCAGGAACAGCGGGGTGAGCGCGCCGCCGACGCCGGCCAGCACCAGGCCCCAGCCGGTGAGCAGGCGGCCGCGGCCGAGCTCGCGGCGTTCCACCGCGGCCTCGCCCAGCGCCTCGACGGGCCGGATCGACGACGGCCGCCGCGACGCCGCCCAAGCGGCCAGCCGGGCCGCGCCCAGGCCGAGCAGGACCGCGGCCAGCGGCGGGAGCGGGCTGATCGCCAGCCCGAAGTCGGCCGGGATCACGCCGATCGCGGCGAACGCGTCCCGCAGCCCCCCGGCGACCGCCAGGCCCAGCACGCCGCCCAGCACGCCGGCGACGAGCGCGATCAGCGTCGTCTCGATGCCGATCAGCTTGCGGATCTGCCGCGGGGTCGCCGCGACCGCGCGCAGCAGCGCGAACTCCCGGCGGCGCTGGTTGATGGTGAGAGCCAGCGTGCTCGCCACCACGAACACCGCGACGAGCAGCGCGAAGCCGCCGAACGAGCCGGCGATGGCCAGCAGCAGCGTCCGCGTCTGGCTGACGTCGAGGAACTCGATGCTGCTGCGCTCGACCCCGGTGGCCACCTCGGCGCCGCCGGTGACGGCCCGCACCCGCTCGGCGAGGGTCTCCGGTGCGACGCCGGGGTCGGCGAGGACGCCGATCGCGTGCACCTGGCCCGGCCGTCCGGCCAGCTCCGCGGCCCGTTCGGGGGTGAAGTACACCGCCGACTGGCGCGAGCTGCCGTCGACGACGCCGCTCACCTTGACCGCTTCCGTCCCGGACCGGGTCGTGATCCGCACCTGGCCGCCGATGCCGACGTCGGCCCGGCGTGCCAGGTCGGCGTCCAGCACGACCTCGCCGGCGGTCCTGGGCGCGTCGCCGCCGCGCAGGGTGAACGGCGCCAGCACGGCCGCGTCCCAGTTGTGCCCCAGCGACTCCCGGCCGGCGAGCACCTGCCCGTCGCGGGCCACGACCTGCGCCGGGAAGCTCTGCTCAGCCACCGCCGCGCGCACCCCGGGCACCGCGGCGATCCGCCCGGCCAGCGCGGCCGGGACCGACGGCTGCTCGCCGACCTGCTCGGTGGAGAGGGCGTCGGCGCCGGGCGGGCGCACGGTCTGCGCCCCGCCGACGACGACGGCCGCGGCGGCGTACCGCTGGGTGGGGACGCCGGCGCGCAGACCGGATTCCATGAGGACGCCGCAGGCGGCCACCAGGGCGGTGCCGCACAGGATCGCGATGAAGGCGCCGGCGAAGCCGCCGAGCCGGCTCCGGATGGTCTGCCAAGCGAGGGTCAGCACGTTCACCACTCCCCGAGGTGCGTCATCCGCTCCGCCACCCGCTCGGGGGTGGGGTGCGAGAGGTGGCCGGCCAGCTTGCCGTCGGCCAGGAAGAGCACGCCGTGCGCGGCGGACGCCGCGACCGGGTCGTGGGTCACCATCAGCACGGTCTGCCCCATCTGCTCGACGATCGCGCGGAGCAGGTCCAGCACCTGCCGCCCGGTGCGGGTGTCGAGGGCGCCGGTCGGCTCGTCGGCCAGCACCACCTCGGGCCGGGTGACGAGCGCCCGCGCGATCGCGACGCGCTGCTGCTGCCCGCCGGACAGCTCCGCCGGGCGGTGCTCCAGCCGGTTCGCGATCCCGACGCCGTCGACGATCTCCCGCAGCCACTGCGGGTCCGGCTTCCGCCCGGCGAGCCGCAGCGGCAACGTGATGTTCTGCAGCACGTTCAGCGACGACAGCAGGTTGTAAGCCTGGAAGACGAACCCGATCCGGGTGCGCCGCAGCTCCGTCAGCTCGCGTTCCTTGAGCCTGCCGATCTCGGTGCCGCCGAGCAGCACCTGCCCCGACGTCGGCCGGTCGAGGCCGGCCGCGCAGTGCAGGAAGGTGCTCTTGCCCGAGCCGGACGGGCCCATCACGGCGGTGAACGTCCCCCGCGCCACCCCCGCCGACACCCCGTCCAGCGCGGTGACCGCGCCGTCGCCGGAGCCGTACACCTTCCGCACCCCGGTCAGCTCCAGCGCGTACGCGCTCGATGTGGTCATTCTCTGTCCCCTTAAGACTGTTCCTTGCGTCCTGAGGAAAACTAGGTCGCGCACACCGGGACTTCGATCCCGTGGAGGGGTGGATCGGGGGTAGCGCCAGCACCACCACGGTGGTGGGGTGGGACACTGTCGGGGTGACGACCCGCCTGCGCGAGTGCTGGTCGGCGGTTCGCTACCTGGTGGTCGGCGCCGGCACCTCGCTGCTTTCGCTGTTCGCCCTCGCCGGGCTGTTCGCCGTCCTGCTGTTGTGCCCGTTCGGCGTCGGGATCCCGTCGCTGGCCCCGGCGATCCGGCTGGCGCGGTGGCCGGTGGGGTTCGACCGCCGCCGGGCCGCGCGCGCACTCGGCGAGCCGATCCCCGAGCCCTACCGCGACGGCTCCCCGGTCAAGGACCCGGCCACCCGCCGCGACCTCGCGTGGCTCGCCATCCACGCCGCGACCGGCCTGATCATCGGCGCGCTGGCGTTCGGCCTGCCGCTCGGCGCGGTCCAGCAGGTGATCACGGTCCTGATCTGGCCGCTGGTGCCCGGCGGGATCGAAGGCTCGCTGGGGATCGTGGTGGACTCCTGGCCGCGGGCGGGGCTGGATCTGCTGGTGGCCGCCGCCATGGTCGCGGCCACCCTGCAGCTGCCGCGGGTCGCCCGGTGGCGGGCCCGCACCGCGCGGAAGCTGCTGGCGCCCGCCCCCGGCGTCGTGCTGGCGGACCGGGTCGCCGAGCTGACCGCGACCCGGGCGGCGGCGCTGGAGGCGCACGGGGCCGAACTGCGGCGCATCGAACGTGACCTGCACGACGGCACGCAGGCGCGGATCGCGGCGGTCGTGCTGCAGCTGGGCATCGCCGGCCAGCTGTACGACCGCGACCCCGCCACCGCGCGCGATCTGCTGGTCAAGGCCCAGGACACCGCGACCGACGCACTGGCCGAGCTGCGCACGGTCGTCCGCAGCATCTACCCGCCGCTGCTGAGCGAACGCGGCCTGGCCGGGGCGGTGCGCGCGCTCGCCGAGCGCAGCCCGGTGCCGGTCGACGTCACCGTCGAGTACGAGACGGGCCGCCCGGCCGCGGTCGAAGCCGCCGCGTACTTCGTCGTCGCCGAAGTGCTGGCCAACGTGACCAAGCACGCCAACGCGTCCCAAGTGGACCTCACGCTCGGCGGCACGGCGTCCTTGCTGTGCCTGGAAATCCGCGACGACGGCCGCGGCGGCGCCGACGAGTCCCGTGGCAGCGGGCTGGCCGGCATCCGCCGCCGCGCCGAAGCCTTCGACGGAACCCTCACCCTGACCAGCCCACCCGGTGGGCCGACCGTGCTGCGAGTGGAGCTGCCATGCGGGTCGTGATCGCCGAGGACGACGCTTTGCTGCGCGAAGGCCTCTCCCTGCTGCTGAAAACGGCCGGCATCGAGGTGGCCGCCGCGGTGGACAACGCCGAGGACTTCCTGGCGTTCATCGAGGGCGAGCGGCCCGACGCGGTCGTGATGGACGTCCGCATGCCGCCGACCCACCGCGACGAAGGCCTGCGCGCCGCCGTCCGCGCCCGCGAGATCCACCCGGCGCTGCCGGTGCTGGTGCTGTCGGCCCACGTGGAGACGAGCTACGCGGTCGAGCTGCTCGCCGACGGCGTCGGCGGCGTCGGCTACCTGCTCAAGGAGCGCGTCGGCAAGGTCGAGCGGTTCCTCGACGCGCTCCAGCGGGTCGCGAAGGGTGGCACGGCGATGGACCCCGAGGTGATCGGCCAGCTGATGGCCCGCCGCCGCGCGGCCGACCCCCTGGAGGCGTTGACCGCCCGGGAGCGGGAGGTGCTGGGGCTGATGGCCGAGGGCTACAACAACAGCACGATCGCCGAGCTCCTGGTCGTCAGCGACGGCGCGGTGCTCAAGCACATCCGGAACATCTTCGCGAAGCTCGGCCTGCCGTCCGACGAAGGCGCGGGGCACCGCCGGGTCCTGGCGGTGCTGGCCTACCTGGGCCGGGACGCGGGGTAGCGCAGGCACCACCCCGCATCCGGGTGCGGACGGCATTCTCGCCGTCGTCGCGGATCCCTAACGTTGCCGGCATGAACAACGACAACGTTTCCACGCGTTCTTCGAGCCCGGTTCTCCTGTGGCTGGTCCTGGTGGTCAGCGCCACGGTCAACGCGGCAGGTCCCTTGGTGGGCCTCGGTATGCCGGTGCGGATGGTCGCCGGCGGCATCGCGATCGGGGCGATCGCCCTGCTGGTCGGCCACTACGTCCGGCGTCGCCGGTGACGCGGCTTGCTGCGCAGCGGAACCGCCATCGTCGGCGCACCCGTCGCCCAGGTGCAGGATCCGGGTGAGCACCGTGCGGCCGACCGCGAACGACAACGCCCCTAGGCGAACGCGAGGGCGACCAGGGCGACCGGGTGCTGCGCGGTCAGGGCCAGGGTAACCCGGCCGCCGAGCAGCAGCCCGGCCCTGGACGCTTCGGGGCCCGACACGGAAGAGAGGTCAGCCGACACCCGGCGTGGTGTCTCCGGAGTTCTCGCCGTCCTCGAGCACCCCGACCTGAGCCGGGTCTTCCGGAGGGGGCATGTGCCGGATGCTGTCACTGCCCTTGTGGTCGTGGGCGCGGTTGTACCGGGAATCCAGCACCCGCACCAACTTCTGCTTCGCCCCGGCGAAGGCATCGTCCACAGTGGTCGCGTGGTGGGTGACCGCCACCGGCTGCTTGCCACTCGGGCGCGCCTCGATCACGCACTTCTTGTCTTCCGGCTTGCTGCCGCCGTCTTCGCTGAAGTGCACTTCGACCCCGGTCAACCACCCGCCGAACCGGAACAGGCCCTCCTCCAGGTCGGTGGTCACGTAGGTGGCCAGCCGTTCGCCACCGTGGACGTTGTGGTCGGTGTTGACCTGGATCTGCACGAGCACCCTCCAAAGCGGGACAGCGTTGAGTTCGGTCAGTACCACGGAGGCGGCGAAGTCAAACAGGCCCGAGCTCCTACGGACGCAGGCTGCGCAGCATCAGGTCCGCGAAGTGCTTCCCCACCTGTTCCCCCGACAGCTCGCCGTCGGCGTGGTACCACATGCCCAGCCGGTGGATGGCGCCGAAGTGGTAGTTGATCACCAGGTCGGCCGGGACGTCGGCGCGGAACACCCCGGTCCGCTGGCCTTCGGCGACCAGGTCGCGGACCCGCTCGTGGTAGGTGCGCCGCTCCGCGCGGACCTGGACCTGCTTGGACTTCTCCAGCAACGGGAACGACTGGAAGAACACCGTCGCCGCGTCGAGGTCGGCGATGCTCGTGACCACGACGTCGGCGATGATCGCGTGCAGCCGCTCCGGCAGCGGCAGGTCGGACCCGGCGATCGTCACCATCCGCCGCGTCTGCATCCGCAGCATCGCCGCGTAGATCTCGAAGAGCAGGTCGTCCTTGGACTCGAAGTAGTGGTACAGCCCGCCCTTGGTGACGCCGGCTTCCTCGACGATCTCGCGGACCGTCGTCGCCTCGAAGCCCTTCTCGGCGAACAGCCGCACCGCCGCCCGCACGACCTTCTCCCTGACACTCATGTCGCCACCCTATGTGAGCGGGCGGGCCGGCCCGTGGCGCCCACGGGCCGGCCCGTCGTCACTTGCTCACCAGGTTGACCTGCTCCGGAGTGGCCCGCTCACCGGAGTACGGCGTGATCGCGCCGGTGCCGCGGTCGGTGACGGCCGGTGGCTGGATCACCGTCGTCGACGTGTCCGGGTTGATCTTGAAGACGTACGCGCCCGTGTAGCCGGCGTGCGACTCCTTCGAGAAGCCGAACGGCGTCAGGCCCGGGCCCTTCAGCGCGCCGGAGCTCATCGCGTCGACGACCTTCTGCCGCGTCGGGTCCGGGCCGGCCGCCTTGAGCGCCTGGCCGAACGTGTAGGCCTGCACCATGCCGAACAGCACGGTGTTGGTGAACGGCTCCTTCGCGATGTACTTGTCGTGGACGCCCTTGAAGTAGGCGACCCACGGGTCCGCCGTCTGGGCGACGTCCGGCAGGTACCCGGTGCCGATCAGGCCGGCCAGCAACTGCCCGCTGGAAACGCTGGCGCCGCCGCGCTTGGCGAAGTCCTGCAGCAGCCCGGACAGCGTCGCCGGGTCCGCGCCGATGCTGCTGACCACGAACTGCGGGTGGTAGCCGATCTTCGCCGCGGCCAGGATGGCCAGCGCGGTGAACGCCGGGATGCACGCGCAGACGACGACCTCGGCGCCGCCCGCCTTGAGCGCGGACAGCTGCGGCGTCACGTCGGTGTTGGCGCTGTCGTAGCCCTGCTTGACGACGACCTGGTCCTTGACGAACTGGTCCAGCCCGGCCTGCGTGTCGCGGCCGACGTCGTCGTTCTGCGTGAAGTAGCCGACCTTCTTGCCGGCGAAGGTGTCCTTGACGTACTTGCCCTGGATCTTGCCTTCCCGGGTGTAGTCCACCTGGTACCCGAAGGTCATCGGCGCCTTCTGCGGGTTGTCCCAGGCGAGCGCGCCCGAGGACACCAGCAGGTCCGGCACACCTTCGGTGTTCAGGTAGTCGACGACCTTGGAGTGCGTCGGCGTCCCCAGCCCGCCGACGATCGCGAACACCTTGTCCTGCAGGACGAGCTTCTTGACGACCTCGACGGTCTTCGTCGGGTTGTAGCCGTCGTCCTCGACCTTGTAGTCGATCTTGCGGCCGTTGATCCCGCCGCCGTCGTTGATCGCCTGGTACACCGCGCGGGCGCCGACGGAAATCTTGCTGTACCCGGGCGCGGCCGGCCCGGTGAGCGGCTGGTGGGTGCCGATGACGACGGTGTCCTTGGTGACGCCGACCGCCGAATCGGCGGCCTGCTGGCCGCCGCCGTCGCTCTCCCCCGCGCCGCCGCACGCGGTCAGCGCCAGGGCGAGGGCGGCGAAACCCGCGCCGAGCTTAGTGCTTCTCATGGTTCTCCATAAGATTGTTGGTGTTCAGGACTGGATGTTCTGGATGCTCAGGGCGATGGAGTGTGGCTGATGGTTCTCTGCCGTTGGGTGGCTTGGAAGGAGTGGCCGCTCTGTCGTTCTGGACGCCCTGGCCGCTGATTGAGATCTGCGCTTGGTCGCTGTTTATGGAGATGCCGGCGGGT
>NZ_PPHF01000095.1 GCF_002904335.1 Amycolatopsis sp. CA-126428
CCCAGGGCGACCGGCTGAGCAGTTCGACGTCGAGATCCGGGATGCCGGTCACGATGCGCAGGAGGTCGTGCCGATCCCCGTCGCCGAGCGTGTGCGCCTCGGGGAAGTCGGCCGTCGAGAACAGCGAGCCGAACGAATCGTCCGGCCCAACGAGGTCTCCGGGCTCGCCGAACAGCTCTTACCGAGCCGATCGGTCCCGCGCCGGACGCGCGAACCGGCGAGAACGCTTCACCCCGCGCGAACTCCGACGAGCTCGTCGCGCGACCGTACCTTCAGCTTTCGCAGGACGTTGGCCACGTGCTGCTCGACGGTCCGCCTGGACAGGAACAGCACCTCCGCTATCTCCCGGTTCGTGTGGCCGTCCGCCAGCAGTGATGCCACGTCGAGCTCTCGCGGCGACAGCTGGTCGCCGTATCCCCGGCGGCCGCGGCGTGACGGAACCGCTCCGCCCATCGAGCGGGAGGTGTGGCGGCAGCGGGCCGCGTCGCGAGTGGCGCCCAGCGCCGCGAAGGCGTCCGCGAGGTCGGCGATTTCCCCCGTCACGCCGGTGTCTCCGTGCTCGAGACGGCAGCGCGCACGGCGTTCGGCCGCCAACGTCGCCGGGTACGGCGCCGGAAGCCGGCCGTAGCGTTCGCTTGCCTCGTCGAAGAACCGGATCGCGGCCGGCTCGTCGCCGGCCGCCGCCGCGACGATCCCGCGAGCGTCGGCGAGGACCGCGCGGGCCATCGGCGCGTCCAGGCCGATCGTCTCCCGGTCGAGCTCGTCGAGCAGCGCGCGGGCCTCCACGACGCGGCCGGTCCGGCAGAACGCCTCCGCCGCCGTCGGGATCAGGTCGCCCGCCCACGCCCACACCCCCTTGGTGCGCAACAGCTCCAGGCCGCGGGCCGCCTCGGCCGCCGCCGCTTCGGCGGCGTCCTGCGCCAGCAGCATGCCCGCGATCCCGCCGTGCGCGGCGACCACCACCGGCGTGACCGCGTTCTCCGGCCGGTCGACGCCGATCGCGGAGAAGCGGGCCGCCGCACGGTCCCAGGCACCGCGGGTGCCGGCCAGCAGACCCAGGACCAGCGACAGCTCGCTGCTGACCGGCAGCAGATCGCGGTATTCGGCCAGCAGCCCGAGTGCGCGTTCGTCCAGCCCGGTCCACTCACCGCTCAACCAGTCGATGTGCACGCCGGTGGTGCGGGCCGTGCTGACGACGTACGGGGTCCCGGAGTCGGCCGCGAGCTGCATCCCGCGCTCCAGCAGGCCGCGCGCCCGCCGGTGGTGCCCGGTCCACGCGCCCGCGTCGGCGGCGTTGCAGTACAGCCGCGCCAGCTGACGTTGTTCCTCCGCCGTGCCGGCGGCGGGTGGGACGCCCTCGAGTTCGGCCCACGCCCGGCGGTCACCGGTGTGCAGCCGGGACGGGACGTTGTTGGCCATCAACGTCAGCCGCAACCGGGTGTCGGAGGTGGTGGTGATGAGCGTGTCGACCCGGTCGAGCCACGGCCGGTGGGCGCGCAACGGCGTCGCCCCGATCCACGGCTGGGCCAGCACCGCCATCGCCCGGCCGGCCAGGTCCGGGCGGTGTTCCAGCCCACCCAGCGCCACCTCGAGCTCGACGCGGGCCGCTTCCAGCCCGCCCGCCTGCCGGGCGAGCAGCAGGCCCAGGCTCAGCCGGATCTCCGCCGACAACCGGCCGGACAGCCGAGCGTCGCTCAACAACCCTTCCAGCGTCGTGATGACGTCGGTCTGCGAAACCCCGTTCGCGGCGACCGACGCCAGCTTCACCGCCAGCCTGTCCACCGTGGACGGTTCGAGATCCGTGGTGGCCAGCAGGGAGCGGAGCAGCCCGATCGCCGTCGCCGGGTCGCCGGCGTCGATCGCGCGGTCGGCCGCGGCCTCGCCGTACCGCAGCGCGCCCGGGCCGTCCCCGGCCTTGCGGCTGTGTTCGGCCAGCTCGGCCAGGGGCGGTGGGTTCCGGCCGGCCAGAGCGCGGACGGCCCGCCGGTGCAACTGCTCCCGGTGCGGCCCGGGAATCGTCCGGTACGCGGCCTGCCGCGCGAGCTCGTGCCGGAAGCCGTAGCGGCATTCGGCGAACTCGACGAGCACGGCGCGTTCGAGAGCCAGCACCAGCGCTTGCCGGCCGCGCGCCGCCTCCAGACCCGCGATCTCGCCGAGGATCGCCGCGGAACCGGGTTCCCCGAGCACCGCGGCCGCTTCGGTGATCCGCCGCGCCGCGAGCGGCAGTGCCGCCATCCTCTCGGCCGCCGCTTCTCGCAGCGGCACCGGCACCTCGGCTCCGTCGAGCATGCGCCGCGCCACCGCATCGTCCTGGACCGCTCCGGCCGGATCGCGCAGCACAAGCAGGACTTCTTCGACGACGAACGGGATTCCGGCCGTGCGCTCGTGCAGCCGGGCCGCGAACGCGGCGGAGATGTCCGGCTCGCCGAGCACCGCCGCGGCCAGCCGGCGCACGCCGCCGGGATCGAGGGGGCCGAGCCGGATCCGCGTGGTCGAGCCGCCGGCCGCCGGGCGGTGCGCATGGCCGAGGGGCAGCCCGCCGGGCGCGTCCTCGGGCCGGTAGGTGACCACGAGAACGGTTCCCGGTGGCAGGTCGGCCGCGAGGAACCGCAGCAACCGCCGGGACCCGTCGTCGGCCCAGTGCAGGTCGTCGACCACCAGGACCAGCGGGCCGAGCGAGTCCAGCAGCTCCCGGACCGCGCGGAAGAAGCGGTGCGTCTCCGCACGGCTGTCACCGAGCGGATCCGGGGGCGGGGGCAGCGATGGCGCCAGCTCCGGGACGTAGCGCCCCAGAACACCCGCGAGCGGGCTCAGCCGACCTGCCGGTGGCAGGTGCCGGCCCGCCTCCCGAAGCGCCTCGACGACCACCCCGTACGGAAACGGCTCCCGCCCGGGCCGGCAGCGCGCGGCCAGCACCCGTGTCCGGCCGAGCTCGGGGCGCGCCGTCAGTTCGGCGGTCAGCCGGGTCTTGCCGATCCCGGCCTCGCCCTCGATCACCACGAGCGCGGGCGGACGCCGGGCGGCGGAGAGCAGCGCGGCCAGCTCGTCGGTCCGGCCGACGAACACAGGAGACGCGCTCCTGGTCACGATCCCGTTCGTCATCGCCGTCCTCCGCCTGCTCGAAGCGCGGCACCGCCCCCGAACCACCTTGTCCGGACCACCTTGTCCGGATTGCCCGAGCGTAGGACCGACCGTCCGCTGCACGGAACCCGCGGCGGCAGGCACGGAACTTTCGTAGGGCCACGCCCCGGGCATTTGTTTACGTAGCCCTACGGGGCGCTGCCTCGCTTGTTCTCGCAGATCACCGCGCCCGACAGTGAGTCGGCGGTGGCTCTCGGTCACCCGGCCGGGCCGCGACGCGATTCACCTGTTCGAGTGAGTGGAGCTGAAGCATGCGCACAGTTCATCGGAAGGCGGGCGTACTCGCCGCAGCGGTCCTGGCCACGCTGGCCACGGCCGGCGCGGCGGCCGCCGCGCAACCGGAGGGCACCGTGGTCCCGGCCCGCCAGCACTACGGCGACCAGTACATCGTCGTGCTGAAGGACGCCCAAGCCCGCACGAACCCGGTGTCCCTCGCCGGGCACTACGGCGGGGAAGTCCGGTCGACCTACACCCGGGTCCTGCACGGGTTTTCCGCGCGGCACCTCACCGCGCAGCAGGCACGCCGGCTCGCCGCCGACCCCGCGGTGGCCGCGGTCTACGAGGACGGCACGGCGCGGATCACCGGCACCCAGACGAACCCCACCTGGGGCCTCGACCGGATCGACCAGGCGAACCTGCCCCGCGACAAGTCCTACACCTACCCCAACACCGGCGAGGGCGTCACCGCCTACGACCTCGACACCGGGATCAAACCCGACAACCCCGAGTACGAAGGCCGCGCGTCGATCGGCAAGGACTTCGTCGGCGGCAACGGCAGCGACTGCAACGGCCACGGCACGCACACCGCGGGCACGATCGGCAGCAAGACCTACGGCGTCGCGAAGAAGGTCAAGATCGTCGGGCTCAAGGTGCTCGGCAACGACTGCACCGGCAACGGCCCGGACTCGGCCGCGGTGGACGCGATCGAGTGGGTGACGGCCAACGCCGTCAAGCCCGCGGTGGCGAACATGAGCCTGACCATGGACCAGGTCGGCGTCGGCGACGACGCGATCAAACGGTCGATCGCCGCGGGCATCGTCTACTCGGTGGCTGCGGGCAACAACTCCACCGACGCCTGCAACACCAGTCCCGCGCACGTGCCCGAGGCGATCACGGTCAACGCCTCCGACGAGAACGACAACCGCGCGTCGTTCTCCAACTACGGCAGCTGCACGGACATCTTCGCGCCGGGCAACAACATCACGTCGCTCGGGCTGTCCAACGGCAGCAGCGCGAACATGAGCGGCACGTCGATGGCCACCCCGCACGTGACCGGCGCAGCGGCGCTCTATCTGGCGGCGAACCCGGGCGCCACCGCGCAGCAGACGCGGGACGCGCTCGTCGGCGGCGCCACGTCCGGGGTGGTCAAGAACGCCGGCAGCGGGTCACCGAACAAGCTGCTGAACGTGTCGTTCATCGGCGGCGGCACCCCGCCGTCGAAGTGCGGCGCGAAGTCGAACACGACGCCGGTGGCGATCCCGGACGCCGGAGCGGCGGTCACCAGCTCGATCACCCAGGACGGCTGCGACGGCAAGGCGTCGGCGGCGCTGGCGGTGAAGGTCGACATCACCCACACCTACACCGGCGACCTGACGCTCGACCTGATCGGCCCGAGCGGCACGGTCTACTCCCTGCAGAAGGCCGGTGGCGCCGGGTCGGCGTCGGGCATCCACACCACCTACACGGTGAACGCGGCCGCCGAGGCGGCCAACGGCACCTGGCAGGTGCGGGTGCGGGACGTCTACCGGTACGACACCGGCACGCTGGACGGCTTCACGATCACCTTCTGATCCCCCTGGGGCGGGGTGGCCACCGCCTCCCCGCCCCAGTCCTCATCGGACGGTCAACGTGTACGTCGCCGTCGCCGTCTTGCCGGACGAGTCCTTCGCGGTGACCGTCACCGGGTAGGTCCCGCGCTGGAACGGTCCGATCACCTGCATCCGCGACGTCCCGCCGCCGTTCACCGTGGCGGGGTTGAAGAACGGCGCGAACGACAGCCCGGTGGCCGACAGCGTCACGGTGCCGGTGCCGCCGGCCACGGTGACGGTCGCCGTGGTGAAGAAGCCGGGCTGCACGGTCCCGCCACCGGGGTCGACGCTCACCTTCAGGTCGCCCGTGGGCGGCTGGCCGCTGCCGACGGTGAGCGTCAGCTTCGCGGTCGCCGTGCCGCTCGGACCGGACCCGGTGATCGTGACCGGGTAGTCCCCCTGCGGAGTGCTCGCGGACGTTTCGACGGTCAGCTTCGCGGTCTCCCCCGAGGTGATCGTCGCGGGCTGGAAGGTCGCCTTGGTCCCGTCGGGCAGACCGGACGCGGTCAGGTCGACCTTCTCCGGCCCGTTCTTCCCGGCGGTGCTCGTCACCGAAGCGGAGGCGTACTGGCCCGGTTCGACCTGGACCGTGCCGGGCGCGACCCCGAGACCGAACGTCTCCGGCGGGGTGACGTCGCCGATCTGCTGCTTGACCCAGTCGCCCATGTCGTTGTTGAGCCGGCCGTAGACGCTGTACCACTTGAAGTCGCTTCGGCTCCACGACGCGACTCCGGCGACCTTGCCGTCGACGATCAGCGGACCGCCGCTGTCGCCGGGCAGGATCGAGACGTGGCCGTCGGAGTAGCCGCTGCAGATCATGGTGGCTTCCTGGAACCCGGCGCCGACCCCGTTGCAGTTGCTGCCGGCGACGATCGGCAGGCTGAACTTCGTCAGCGTGACGTCGCGGGTGTTGTCGTTGAAGTCCTTCTTGCCGTAGCCGAGACCGAGGCCGGTCTTGCCCGGCTTGTTCAGGTCGGTGTCGGCCGAGGTGGCGAACTTCGCGTACTGGCCGCCCGGTACCGGGATGTCCCGGTCGGTGGTCACCACCGCGACGTCGTAGCCTTGGTCGAAGTTGACGTACTTGGGGTGGGTGTCGTAGCTGACGACGCCGATGGACGTGCCACCGCCGGCGTTGAGGTCGTCGAGCCCGTAGAGGAACGACTTCTGGCCTTCGGCCGCCTTGCAGTGGGCGGCGATGAGGATCTTGCGCGGCGCGACGACCGATCCGGTGCAGGTCTGGCCGAGCGGCCGCGACCCGCCCTCCCGCAGCCCCGCGATGATGAACGGGTAGTCCTTGACCGACGCCGGCGTCCCGCCGACCGAAGACGGCGAAACCCCCGACGGCAGCGGCGTTCCGCCGAGCGGGGTGACCGCGGGCGGATTGCCGCCCGCGTGCGCGGTGGGCACGGCGAACAGCGGGAGGGCGAGGACGGCGGCGAACGCGCCCAGCAAGCGTTTTCTCGAGTTCACGGCAGCTCCTTGTCGAGGTTGCTGCCGGTACTTTCCGGTGACGCCGGATCCGAGAACAACCGGGGAACCGCCCCGTACGGCTACGGAACTATTGATGATCGCGCCGGGCGCCGTGAGGCGGGCCGGTCGTCCCGCGATCGCGGGAGCGGCTGTGAACGTTCCTCCGGTCAGAGCGCGTCTTCGGTGCCGTGGCGGAGGAATACCGGCGGAAACGGTGTTCCGCGAACCGCCTCGCCCCCCGGAACGATCCGCGACTTTCGTCTTCCTACCGACGACGGTGGCTCGCCTCCTCGACGCCGGGACATCGTGCGGGCACCGGGATTTCCGTTCTGGTGAACCGGTGTTCCGGTGTGTCCCGACCGTTCCGACTACCAAGCGGCGACGACGCCGCTGATTGTGAGCGATCATGCGCAAGGTGCTTTCGGCCGCACTCGCGGTTCTCGCGATGGCCGTCCCCGGGGTCGCGCAGGCCCAGCAGACCTCCGGCGCCCAACCCGGCATCATCGGCGGCACGACCGCCACCGAGACCTACAGCTTCATGGTCTCGCTGAGCAACGGCTGCGGCGGCAGCCTCGTCGCGTCCCAGTGGATCGTCACCGCCAACCACTGCGGCAGCGCGTCGCAGGGCCGCATCGGTTCCACGAACAAGAACTCCGGCGGCGAGGTGGGCCGCATCGACCGCCGGATCACCAAACCCGGCACCGACCTCACACTGATGCACCTGGCCACGGCGGTGCGGGCCACCCCGGTGCCGATGGCGACGAGCAACCCGGCCGCGAACACGACCGCGCGGCTGCTCGGCTGGGGCTGCACGAGCTGGCCGAGCTGCAGCACCCCGACGACGCTGCGGCAGATCGACCTGCGCGTGCTGCCCAGCAGTTCCTGCTACGCCGGTGGCGGCGGCTCGGGTGACGTCTGCGTTTCCGGCGACCGCACGCATTCGGCGTGCCACGGCGACTCCGGCGGCCCGGCGGTCGTCGGCACGACCGGCAACTGGACGCTGGTCGGCGAGACGCACGGCCCCGGCGACAACGGCGGCGAATGCGCGACGAGCACCCTCTACACCGGCATCGCCCAGCACCTGAGCTGGATCCGGCAGCAGATCGGATCCTGACCGCGAGCCCCGGTCACCGGCGGGCGACGCGCTTTCCGCCGGTGACCGGCAGCGGGCAGGACTTTCGTCGGTTCCGGTTCGTCCGGGCGGTGATCATGATGGGAGAAGTGACTCCTCCGCAGCCGAGTTCGTTCGCGGTCACGTTGGACACCGCGATCGACGAAACCGGGCTCTCCCTCGAACGGCTCCAGCACCACCTCGCCGCCCGCGGGGTGCGGCTTTCGCGATCGGCGTTGTCCTACTGGCGCCGCGGCCGCTCGCAGCCCGAGCGCGAGAAATCCCTGGTCGCCGTCACCCACCTGGAGTCGGTGCTGGGCCTGGCCCCCGGAACCCTGACCTCCCAGCTCGGCCCGAGGGCACCGCGTGGGCGCTGGCTCGGCGAACCCGCCTGCCGGATCGAACGCCGGCGGCTGTGGCCGCAGCTGCGGGCGGTGTCGGGGCAGCTGAAACCGCCGCCCGACGGTCAGCTGTCGTTCTGGTCCGTCCACGACCGGATGGTCCTGGACGAGCACGGCCGCGAGCGCGCCCTGCAGGTCCGCATGGTCGCCGAGGCAACCGTCGACGGCGTCGACCGGCTGATGACGTACTACCAGGCCGACTCGTCCCTGACCACGCCCCCGGCCTACCGCATCGCCCGGCCCGCGCGGCCGGGGCAGGTCTGCCTCGATCCGGAAACCGGGATGGTCGCCGGCGAACTGCGCCTGGAGCGCCCCCTCGCCCTCGGCGAAGTCACCGTCGTCGAGTTCGAAATCCGCTTCGCGGACGGCTCCCGCATCGACCACTACCACCGCCGGTTCACCCGGCCCGTCGCCGAGTACGTCTGCCAGGTGCAGTTCGGCCCCCGGGTGCCCGCCCGGATCCGGTCCTTCGAACAGCGCGGGCTGGGCGGCCCGGAGCACCCGAGCCGCCCGGTGTCCGTCGGCGCCGCCCACGTCGCCACGCTGGCCGCGCGCGACGTCCGGCCCGGTATCCGGGGCATCGGCTGGCGGTGGTGACGCAATTCTGTGAACGACCGGCCCCGACCAGCGTGATCACCTTCCGCGGAACGAGTCGTCCACAAAGGCCTGGGTCGGGCGCGAACCCGGACCTACCGTCACGGCACACCGTTTCCCCGCCTCCCCCGCAGGAAGGGCCACCATGCGCCGGACCGCTCGTGCCGTAGTCAGCTTCACCGCCGCCATCGCTTTCGCCGCGGCCGGAACGGCCACCGCCACCGCCACCCCCAGCCCGGCGCCACACCCGCACGCGGGCTCGATGGCCGCCGAGTTCGGCACCGTGCCGGCCGCCGCGACCGCCGGCACGATCGGCGACATCTACCCCGCGAAGTGGCGCAACGTCCCGCAGGACTCCGTCGTCGACGACTGGAACATGTACAACCGCGAGTGCGTCTCGTGGGCCGCTTTCAACATCGACCGCCACGGCGAAAGCGCGAACAACTACGGCGACGCCAAGTACTGGGACGACAACGCCCGCGGCGACGGCTACCGCGTCGACAACACCCCCACCGTCGGCGCCATCGCGCAGACCGACAACGGCACCTACGGCCACGTCGCCATCGTCGACAGCGTCCGCGGCGGAACCGTCACCGTCGAGGACTACAACTGGGCCGGCGACGGCCACTACCTCGTCCACGACGTGAACGCCTCTTCCTTCCGCTACATCCACTTCTACGGCTGATCCCCGCCGGCCGGCGAAACGTTCTTCGACGGAGGAAGAGCCATGCGATCTCGAGCAAGAAGTGCGCCGCCGGCCCGGTGGGTCACCGCCTCCGCTATCGCAGCCGGGTTGTGCGCGGTGCCGGTGCCGGCGGCCCACAGCGCCACCCCCGTCCGGCCCGCCGGCTCCGCGGTGCACCAGGTCACCCTGGTCACCGGTGACCAGGTGATCGTCAGCCAGGCCGCCGGCCGCCAGCGGATCACCGTGCGCGGCCGTGACGGCGCCCGCCCGGAGTACCTCACCCAGCGCATCGGCGGCGACGACTACGTCATCCCGGCCATCGCGGTGCCCTACCTGGGCAAGGCCTTGGACCGGGCTCTGTTCGACGTGTCCGCGCTGATCCGGGCCGGTCTCGACCACACGCCGGTGAAGATCACCGCCCGGCCCGGCGCCACCGCTCCCGAGCCCGGTCCCCGCTTCGGTGCCGCACTGGCGCGTCAGGTCGGCGCGGAAGCCACCGGGCGGCGCACGCGCGACGGCAGCCTGTTCGGTGGCGTCACCGCCGTGCGGCTGGACGCCCCCGGCGCGCCGCAGCCCGTCGCTCCGCGGTTTCCCATGCACACGCTGAAGGTCCACCTCGACCCGCCGGGTGCCGGGGACGGCACCTTCATGGCCCTGGCCAACAGTGACGACGGACGGAAGTTCGCGAGCGCGCTGACCATCGAAGGCCACGAGGCCCGGGCGAGCGTGCCCGAAGGCCACTACAGCCTGGATGCCTACCGCACCACCTACGACGAGCACGGAGTGCTGGCCTCGGTCCGGGAATTCAGCTCGGAGTTCACCGTCGAGGCGGACAAGGAAATCACCGTCTCCGCGGCGAAGGCGACCGCGCAGCTCACAGTCGGCACGCCGCGTCCGACCGGCCCCGTGGCGCTGAGCCCGAACACGGTCCACTACGACGCCCGCGGCCAGTTCGCGTTCTCGATGGGCGTCGACGTCGCCGAGGGGCCCGTGTTCGTGCAGCCCACCGGTCCGAGCGCGGTGGGCCACCTGCTGTTCCGCCCGCTGGCGCACGGCGACTCACCGGCCGACGCTCCCGAGCCCTACAGTTACGACGTCCTGCTGGCCGGCGAAGGCAGCATCGCCGCCAACCAGCACTACGAGATCACCGCAGACCAGCTGACGACCGTCAAGCCCACCTTCTACCACGACGTACCCGGCATGACCGGGCTGAACGGGTGGACCTTGGCGATGCCCGACGACGGGACGCCGCTGGAGTCCGTTCCGGTCAGCCTCTTCTCCCCGGTCAGCTACGACGCGCCGCGGACCGCGTACCTCGCGGGTCCCCCCGGGACGGTCTACAGCGAGGCCGGCTTGGCCGATCCGGAGGACCCCGCGAGCCTGTACATCGGCGAATGGCACCAGAGCACGCCCGGCCGGACCACCACGATGGACTTCTTCCGCGGCCCGCTCGCCGCGGGTTTCCAAGGCGTGCGCAACAGGCCCGAAAGCACCTGGCTGTGCCAAGCCTGCCGGGACGGTGACGAGCTGAGGGTCTGGGCGAGCGGGACGATCGACAGCGCGGGTCAGGACGTCCTCGGCCCGGCTCGCCCCGGCACGGTGTGGGCTTCGAGCTACCGGTTGCTTGCCGGGGACACGACGGTGGCGGAAGGTACCGGGACCGGCACGGTCGACCCGGTGACGGTACCGGCCGCGAAATCCGGCTACACCTACGTCGTCGACCAGACCAGGGAAGCGCCCTGGATCCGCCACTCCACCGACACGCACACCGAGTGGACCTTCTCCTCGGAGCACTCCGGCAGCCGCACCGTGCCCGGCACGTGGCACTGCGGTCCCCTGTTCGCCGAAACGATCGACAACGCCCAGTGCGGCGCGGTGTCGCTGCTGACCACCCGCTACCAGCTCGACACCGACTCGGCCTCGACGGTCCGGCCCGGCCCCGGCCAGCTGCAGCTCACCTTCGGCCACACTCCGGGAACCCTGGACCTGCCGACGACCGCGGCCACGGTCGAGGTGTCCTTCGACGGCGGCAAGACCTGGACCCGGGCGGCCGTCACCGACCTGAACAACCACCGCTACCTCGCCCGGTGGACCAACCCCGCCACCACCACCGCCACCGACGCGGCCCTGCGGATCAGCGGCACCGACACCGCGGGCAACACCATCAGCCAGACGGTGACCGCGGCGTTCACCGTCGCCGGTCCGGCGCAGCACCGGAAGGACGGGATCCGTTGAGCATCCGACGCTTCAGCATCATGATCGCGGCCGCGGCCGTAGCCGTTTCGATGGCCGTGCCCACCGCCGGCCCCGCCACCGCCGATCAAGCCCCCGCGCCGGCGTGCAATGCCGGGACCGCCCCCGGCGCCGTCCGGTGCCTGGCGCTCTACCGCTCCGCCCACCGCACCGGGATCACCCCGGCCACGGCTCCGGCCGGGTACGGTCCCGCCGGGCTGCGCCAGGCCTACCGGCTGCCCGGCAGCGGAGGCGCCGAGCGGACGATCGCGATCGTCGACGCTTACGACGACCCCAACGCCCAAGCCGACCTGGCTGTCTACCGCAAGCAGTACGGGCTGCCCGAGTGCACCACCGCCAACGGCTGCTTCCGGAAGGTCAACCAACGCGGTGAGACCGCGCCGCTGCCGGCTCCCCACACCGGCTGGGCCATCGAAATCTCGCTCGACCTGGACGCGGTCTCCGCGGCGTGCCCGGACTGCCACCTGCTGCTGGTCGAGGGCGACCGGCCCGAGATGCCGGATCTCGGGGAGGCGGTGGACACCGCGGTGCGGATGGGCGCCGCGGCGGTGACCAACAGCTACGGCGCCGACGAGTCCGGTGAGCTGATCGCGCAAGCGGCCCGGCACTACGACCACCCCGGCGTGCCGATCCTCGCCTCCAGCGGGGACGACGGCTTCCGGGCCGCCTCAGTTCCGGCCGTGCTGCCCACGGTGATCGCCGTCGGTGGGACTTCCCTGACCGAGGACACCACCGCCCGCGGCTGGACCGAGCACGCCTGGAGCGGCGCCGGCAGCGGGTGCTCGGCGTGGATCGCGAAACCGGCTTGGCAGCACGACGAGCACTGCGGCATGCGGACGGTGTCCGACGTGTCCGCGGTCGCCGACCCGGCTACCGGCCTGGCCGTCTACGACACCTACGAGCTGGGCCCCGACGGCGGCTGGCTGGTGGTCGGCGGCACCAGTGCGTCCGCCCCGCTGGTCGCCGGGATCATCGGGCTGGCCGGCCACAGCGCGCGGTACCGGGACGCCTCTCCGCTGTACGCGCGGGCCAAGTCGCTCCGCGACGTCGTCGGCGGCTCCAACGGCTTCTGCGGAGAGGACTACCTGTGCACCGGGGTGGCCGGTTACGACGGCCCCACCGGCAACGGCACCCCTCGCGGGATCACGGCGTTCTGACCACACCGCCGGGATCACCACCACCGCGGCCGGTCGGACCGGAATTCCGGCCGGCCGCGGTTTCCGGTGCCCTCCGGCTCTCGGTGATCCGCTCGCGGTCACGACACGTCCCGGGCCCCGAGCGCGCGAGGTGCACGCCACCGCCGCCGAAGGCCATCCGGCCACCGGAATCTCGTCGAACGTTCGCTCCGCGACCGGCTGATCCGGTCCGAGGCGGGAAAGCCACGACGGTGAGCTGCTCGCTCAGGACCCGCCCCACCGTGGAACGGCAGCACCGCCACGGCACCGGAAACCAAGTTCGGCTTCGAATCCGAACGCGCCCCTCGCCTGGGCTCAACACAGCAACCACCCTGTCCCGGCGTCCACACACGCACCACGAACGACCTGCACGAACAGCCCGGCAGAACCCGGCACGCACGTGCCCGAGAAGTGCCCGAGAGGTCTCGCACACGACGACAGAACCGGTAAAGCCCGACACAAGCGAAGGCCGGTGACCAGCCGAAAAGGTCTTGTCCGACATCACTCGGCACCACCCGACACCCCAAAACGCGTTCTCTTAACCAGCGGGTTCGGGGTTCGAGTCCCTGATGGCGCACCCTCCACCACCCCAGGTCGATCCTCATCGGCCTGGGGTTTTGTGGTATCCGGAATCCTTGCTTCCGCTTCCTCTCTGTCCATTGTGGTCTCCTGTGAGCCCGAGAGCGCAAGCCGGGTGCAACGCCTTCACGCGTCCGGCCGCTCGCCGGTGACGGGAGTCCGGGGCAGGCGTCCCGCGCGCGAGTGCCCGGCGAGTGTGCCGCCGGTGATGGTGACGTCGGTCTCGGTGAACCGGTGGTCGGCGTCGAAGGTGCCGGTCGGCGTCTTGCTGCGCACAGCCGGCTTGATCGACAACGAGCTGTCCGGTCAAAGACAGCCCGAATCTCGTCACGGGCACTTCGCGGCAATTAGCGGACGTTCCTTAACCGCCCACAAAGGACCGCAACCATGTCTCTCAACGCTGTCGCGCCTCCGAACTTCCGCGGCCAGGCCTGATCTTCGCCGAGAGGAGCACCCCATGCGGACGCGCCCCCTCGGCCGGACCGGTATCCAGGTCAGCGGTTTCACCCTGGGCACCATGATGTTCGGTCCGTACGGCAACCCCGATCCCGACGAGTGCGTCCGCATCGTCCACCGCGCGCTCGACGACGGCATCAACACCATCGACACCGCCGACGTCTACGGCGATGGCGAATCCGAGAAGATCCTCGGCAAGGCACTGCGCGGCAGCTCCCGGCGGTGGATCGTGTCCGCCGTGGAGGGGTCCCTGCGCCGCCTGGGTGTCGACCACGTCGACCTCTACCAGGCCCACCACCCCGCGCCTGGCACCGACGTCGAGGAAACGCTCGGCGCACTCACCGACCTGGTGCGCGCCGGCAAGGTCCGCGCCATCGGCCATTCCAACCTGCCCGCGTCGGACATCGTGGAAGCCCAGTGGGTGGCCGAACGACGACGGCTGGCCCGGTTCCGAACCGAGCAGCCGCACTACTCGATCCTCAACCGCGGGATCGAACGCGGAATCCTGCCGGTCTGCGAACGGTCCGGGCTGGGGGTCCTGGTGTGGAGCCCGCTCGCGATGGGCCTGCTCGCCGGACAAGCCGGGCTGCCGCTTCCCCACCTCGCCCTGGCCTTCGTCACCGCGCATCCGGCTGTCACCTCGGCGATCATCGGCCCACGCACGCCCGCGCAGCTCGACGACCTGCTCGCGGGAGCCGGCACCCTCCTCGACGACGACTTGCTCGACCACATCGACGAGATCGTCAACCCGAACTTCCCGCACCACCGGCGCTGTCAGGCGCGAAGCGGCTGAGCGGATGCCAGCCCCTCGAGCCATCGCTGGTGCCAGTGCAGCAGGCACGGGCGGATCCACCGCCCGGCGACACCGGGGAGGAGACCGCGTTGCGTCTCTTCGATCGCCACCAGCGCACCGCCGCCGGGGCGCGGTTCCAGGAGCCAGCGGTGGTGGCCGCGGGTGCCGAACGCGGTTCCCGTCCAGGCGAGTTCGCGGTGCGGGTCGAACAGCGTGACCACGCAGTCGACCCGGAAGTTGAAGGTGGTCCAGCGGAATCGGGTGCCGGGACCGAGCTCGGTCACGTCGTCCAGCGCGACCCGGCGCGCGTTCGCGTACCAGCCCGGCCAGGACGGCGCGTCGACGAGGATGTTCCAGATCGTCTCGACATCGGTGTCCACCAGGAGTTCGTTGCGCGTGTGGATCGTCGTTTCCTCGGGAGCCAAGCCGTTCGGCCAGTGGATCGTCATGGTCTGCTCCAAGCCAGGTCGTGCCGGACCGGAGTCCGGAAGGGCTTGCCGGCCCCGGCGGGGGGCGGGGCCGGCAAGCGGGTACCGCTCCGGATCAGCTGGTTCCGGTGCGCCGGCGGCGGACCAGGACCACGGTCACGACGCCCGCGGCCAAGAGAGCGGTGCCGCCGGCGAGGAGCGGAAGGGTGTCGATCCCGGTGCGGGGAAGGCCGGCCGGGCCCGCGTTGCCGGCCGCGGCCACTTCGGCGGGCTCGGCCGGAGCACCAGCCGCCGACGTGGCCGCTTCGGACGGCGAGGGCTTTTCGGCTGCTCCGCCCGCTTCGGCCGGCGTCGAGACGGCGGCTGTGGTTCCGGCCGGTGCGAACTCCTGAGCACCGCGGTCCGGCGCCGGGCCGGCGTGCCGCCGCCCCGCGGCTTCGATGGCGGCCAGCTGCGACGTGGAGCCCGAGTCGATCGCCGGCGATCCCTTGACCAGGCCGAAGTTCGCGGTCGCGGAGTCGGTGCCGGGCCGGCTCAGCTTCGGGTCCGCGACGAGGTCGTGCGCCCCGGTGGCCACCGGGGCGTTACCGCCGAAGTAGATGTTGTAGTCGTAGCTGACGTCGGTGTTCTTGCCGTTCGAGTTGACGGGTTTGCCCGGGCTCGCCACCACGATGTTGTTGAAGATCCGCACGTCGGCGCTGTACGCGGCGAAGATGTTGGCGTACGGGTCCATGTTGGGGCTGCGGCCGTTGTGGTAGGCGGTGTTGTTCGCGATGTCGACGTGCTGCGACTTGAACGAGTGGATGCCCGAACCACCGTTGTCGAACGACACGTTGCCGGAGACCAGGACCCGGCCCTGGTAGTCGGCGCCCATGCCCTCCTTGTCCTTGAGGGTGTCGATGATGATGCCGTTGCCGTCGGAGTACTTGCCGATCCGGGTCCAGATGACCTTGGTCTCGTTGTCGTAGACCGTGTTGCCGGTGATCCGGATCTTGTACTGCGCCGGGTCGCCGGTGCCGACGTCGGTGGCGCGCAGGATGGAGATGCCGCTCGTGGCGTACTCGGTGTACCAGGACGTCGAGTGGACCCGATTCCCGTTGATCGTCACGCGGTCCGCGTCGATGGCCGAGATCCCGCCGCCGGGGCAGTGGTGGACGTCGTTGCCGCTGATGTCGAGGTCGTGCGCCGGCTGGCCGGTCTTCTCGTCTTTGTAGGCGCCGATGCAGTTGGTGTTGAACACGGGCGTCCGCCGGCCGGCCTGGCTCCGGGCCTCCGCCAGGTCGAGCGCGAGGGCGTTGCCCGCGACTTCGAGCCCGCTGATCCTGATGTGGGAGGCTCCGGTGATCCTGATGCCGTTCCAGCCGGTGACCGGGTGGATCACGGGCTTGGCACCCGGGAACGCTTCGTAGGTGATGGGGGCGCCCGGCGCGCCGGAGCGGGTGATGTTCACGACGTCCCGGCCGGTCGCGGTCTCCTGGTAGGTGCCGCTCATCAGCTGCACGACGTCGCCCGGAGCGGTCGCGTCGGCGGCTTTCTGGATCGTCTTGAACGGGCGCGCCGACGACGTGCCGGGGTTGCTGTCGGAGCCGGCCGGGCTCACGAAGTACGTGGTGGTGGCCGCGTTGGCGGTGCCACCCGTGAGGAAGGTGCCCGCGGACGCCGCGGTGAAGCCCACGACGGCCGCGAGCCTGAGGAGCATGGCGGGTTTCACGAAAGTCCTTTCATCGAAGGCAGCCGGTACCGCACTGGTCTTGGTGCGCCTTGCCGAAGCGGGCATCGGCTGCCCTGCGGCGCGAGTGTGTCGAATGGACGGTGGTCTGACAACCCTCCGGACGGAGGTGCTTCGGAGCGCGACTTGACCGGGACCCGGCGTAAGCAGCGGAAGAGAGAGATATGTTGCGGCGCCTCGTGGAATAGGTTTTCCACGCGGCACGGCGCAGAGCGTAGCGGACGTGACGCGGGCTCGTTCGAGGTCCTCCGGGTGCACGGACGCCGTGGTGCGATCCGACCACTCAGGCCGCGTCCTGTCCCGTGGGAAGTCGTCGCCGGTGTTGAAACCGGCCGCGCCAGGGGTTAGAGTCCCGCTGTGTGGAAAACGTATTCCCATCGTCGTGCCGGTGACCCGTCGCGAAGCCGGAGCACGACGCCGCGCCCGCCGGGGCCCAGGCCGCGGGGGCAGCGTGGGTGAGCCCTCTTCCGACCCGTAGAGTCGGTGGCCGTGGAGGGAAACGCGACACTGTTCGACGTGGCGCGGGTGGCCGGGGTTTCGTTGGCGACCGCGTCGCGAGCGATCAACGGGAGCACCCGGACGGTCGGCGCCGAGCTGCGGGAACGTGTGCTGCGCGCGGCCCGGGAGCTCGACTACGTCCCGAACGTCGCCGCTCGCACGATGAAGCGCGGCCACGACGACGTCGTGGGCCTGATCTTGCCCGACATCGTCGATCCGTACTTTTCCGGGCTCGCGTCGGGCGTCATGCGGGCGGCCGAAGAACACGGCCTGATGGTGTCGATCGCCAGCACGCGCAGGCGGAGCGGGAAGGAAGCCGATTACGTGGCGGGCTTCCGGCGCCAGCGCAACCGGGCGATCATCCTCGCGGGGAGCCGCACGACGAACCAGCCCGAAGCCGGCCTGCTGCAGGCCGAGATCGACCGGTTCGAAGCGCAGGGTGGCCGGGTCGTCGCGGTCAGCCAGCGCAAACTGGCGGTGGACACCATCGTCGTGGAGAACCGGCAGGGTGCCCGGGAGCTGGCGACGGGACTGTCGGATCTGGGCTACCGCGACTTCGCCGTTCTTGCCGGCCCGCGGGATCTGCTGAGCGCCCGGGATCGGCTCGCCGGCTTCCGGACCGGCCTGGCGGGCTGCGGCATCGAGCTGGCCAAGGAGAACATCGTCAACAGCGAGTTCGACCGCGACGGCGGCTACGAAGCCATGGCCCAGGTGCTGCGGGAACGCGGCGACGTGGACTGCGTGTTCGCGGTGAACGACTTCATGGCGCTCGGGGCCATCGCGGCCGCCCGATCGCACGGACTCGACGTGCCCCGCCACGTGGCCGTCGCCGGTTTCGGCGACTCCTTGAGCCTTCGGGACATGTCACCCCGGTTGACCACCGTCCGGATCGACTCCGAGCGGCTGGGCCGGCTGGCCCTGGAGATGGTCCTGTCGGCCGGCGGTGAAGGCCCTCGGACCCGGCGAGAGGGGTGCCAGGTGATTTTCGGGACCAGCACCCCGGGCCGTCGCCGGAAGCGTTGACCTCGCCACGCCCGCTCCACCGAACCCGCCCAGACCATGCAGGACGAGTTCGACGATCCCATCGAGACAGCGGCGTTCACCGCGTTCGCGAAGTTCGGCTTCCGCCGCACCACGATGGCGGATGTCGCCGAGGCCGCACAGATGTCGCGGCCCGCGCTGTACCTGCGGGTCAAGAACAAGGATCAGCTGCTCGAGCTGGTGGCGGCGAGGCTGCTGGCCCGGTCGCTGGCCCGGGCGCGCGCCGCGGCGGCCACCGAAGTCCGCGACCAGTTCGAGACGAACGTGTTCGGGTTGACCCGCATGATCCAGCTGGTGCTGCCCTCGATGCGCGCCGCCGGGCAAGGCCGCATCGTCAACATCTCTTCGATGGGAGGTCGCCTGACTTTCCCCTTTGGCGGGTTCCACCACGCGTCCAAGCACGCCGTCGAAGCGTTGTCCGACGCCTTGCGGTTCGAAGCGGCCCCGTTCGGGATCCGGGTCTCCATCATCGAGCCCGGGCTCATCACCACCCGGGCGTTGACGCCCGGACGCGTCTGGGACCGAGTCGTCGCGACCACGATGGGCTTCTGAACAGTGGCGGCCGATCCTCCGTGGCCCGCTGAGCACAGCCCAGCACACGCGGCCGTGTATGCGCGCAACGAAGGCATTGTCACGGCCTCGCCGGAGCGGGTCTGGCAGGCCCTGACCGACGCGGAAGCCTGGCCGCGGTGGTACCGCAACGCCCGACGCGTGCACATCGCCCGGACGGGACCGGGACCGACGACGCTGGTTGGGCCGGTGCTGCTGGATGCGTTTCTGCGGACCGGAACCAGCTACCTCGACTTCGCCGGCGAGACACCGTTCTTCGAACACGCCCTTTCCCGCGCTGACGAAATTCGCGGCGCGGGCATCGTGGCGCTTCCCGGGGCCGGCGCCCGGTTCGCAGCGCCGGAGCGTCGGCTTCGGTGACGGCCGGGCAACCCGGGTCCCTGCTCGGACGGTTGATCGCACGGCTCCCGGACGGTCCGGATGAAACACAGCTCCGCGAACGCTCGGTGGCGGTCTGAGCTCGCGCGACGGCCCCGGACGGCCGCACGAGCTCCACTTCACTGCGCGGGCCGGCGCGAACAGTCAGAAGTATCCTTCACGGCTCATTGCCCGCCGTCGTCGCCGGGCCGGCCCACGACCTGGCCGGGATAGTCCCGGAAGTAGCTGAGGAAGTACTCGACGTCCGGCTCGAACCGGATTCCGTGCC
Organism: Amycolatopsis sp. CA-126428; assembly: GCF_002904335.1. GTDB lineage: Bacteria > Actinomycetota > Actinomycetes > Mycobacteriales > Pseudonocardiaceae > Amycolatopsis. The sequence continues at coordinate 19,379 of NZ_PPHF01000095.1, forward strand.
GGTCCGCCAGCAGCTCCCGGCCCTCGGCGGAGAGGGCGACGTCACCGCCCCGGTACTCGCCGGGATCGCCGCCGAGCAAACGCGTCAGCTCGTCCTCGCCGAGCCCGGCGAGGTCCTGCTCGAACACCTGGCTTTCATCCCGGCCGTAACCGGTGACCGCCCACATCTACTTCTCCACTCGCCTGGTCGGGTCGCCGTCCTTCGTCTGCTCCCCGGTGTCGGGGTCGAACTCGCCGAGGTGGTTCCTTCCGTTCTTCGAGTACTTCTCGACCGCACCGTGCTGGGAGTCCCATTCAAGGATGCACCCGTCGTCGTTGATCCAGCGCTTCCGGGTCCCGCCACCGCCCTGGACCGGCGTCTTGCCCTTGGCCGGTACGGCGTTGGGGAAGCCGGGCAGCGACTTGGGCGCGGGCACGTAGCCCCACGAAGGGTTGCGCCCGGTGCTCATCGCGGCGGAGACCTGGTGGGCCACGTCGGAACCCGCCCCGCCGACGAGGTAGCCCACCACGCCCCACAACGCCACGTCCCCGGCGACGACCGCGGGAGTGGCCGCGCCGCCGGTGCCGACTTCGACCACCGCCGAGACGATCACGGCGGCCCCGGCCAGCAAGCCGCCCGCGATCGCGCCGAGGATGCTCCACTGGCCGTTGGGATCCACCCAGTTGAGCGGATTGTCGTTGGCGTAGGCGTACGGCGTGCCCGAGATGTCCGAGAGCGGGTCGACCGTGAGGAACAACGCGGTGGCCGGGTCGTAGTAGCGCGACCGCAGGTGCACGAACCCGGTTTCCGCGTCGGTGTACTGCCCGGTGAACTGCAGCGGGGTCGACGCCGGGCCCGTGTGGGTGGCCCGGCCGAACGGCGTGTAGGTGTAGCCGCCGGTGACCGCACCGGAAGCGTCGAGCAGCGCCAGCGTCGAACCGACCTGGTCGTGCACGAACCAGGTGGTGCCCCCGGTGCCGATCTGCTCGATCGGCAGGCCGTCCGGCCCGTAGACGTAGGAGTTGGCGCCGTCGGAGAGCACGTTCGCCGGCGAGCTGATGTCCCACACGAAGGCCGACGTGACGCCGCCGGCGGTCTTGGCGACCCGTTGCCCGCTGCCGTCGTAGACGTAACTCGCGGAACCTCCGGGGCCGGTGGCCGAAGTGAGCCGGCCGGCCTGGTCGTAGCCGTAGGTCGAAGCGGTTCCGGCGGCCGGAGTCGCCTTCGTCCGCTGGCCCAGCGCGTCGGACGCGTAGGTCGTCGCGCCGCTCGGCACCGTGGCGCAGTCCTGGCCGCCCGGTGCCGGGCCCGAGGGCAGGGTCCAGCACAGTTGACCGGCGGGGTCGAACGCCTGCGTAGCGGTCGCCACGGTGGTCGGGTTGTTCGCCGCGTCGTAGCCGAACGCCGTCGCCGAACCGCCGGAGGTCGTGGAGGCGAGCTGTTCCCGCGGGGTGTACCCGTAGCTCTGGGCGACACCACCGGCGGTCTGCGACGACAGCTGGTTCTGCGCGTCCCGGCCGTAGGTGACGGCCAGCACCGTGGCCGTGCCGGTGGCCGCCGACGTCCCGGACAGGAAACCCGAATCGTCGTAGGTGTTGGTGAGCGTGGTGCCGTTCGGGTAGGACGTGGTGAGGAGGTGGCTGTCGGCGTTGTAGCCGAACGCGGTCTTGTTCCCGTTCCAGTCGGTCACCGTGGCCAGCCGGCTCGCGTCGTCGAAGGTCCGGGTCAGCGGCGTGCTCCGGCCGGGATACGTGACCGAGGTCCGGTCGCCGTTTTCGTCGTACCCGTAGCCGACGACCGCGCCCGAACCCTGCTTCTGGGCGACCACCTCACCGAACGTGTCATACGTCCAGGTCGACGTGCCCGTCCCGTCGACCAGCGAGATCCGCCTGCCGACGGGGTCGTAGGCGTAAACCGCCTTCGGCGTCGAGGTATCGGAATAGGTGATCGACGTCGTCTCGCCCGCGGCGTCGTGGCCGAACGTCGTGACCTGGCCGGCCGGGTCGGTGCTGGTGACGATGCGGCCCGCCGGGTCCAGCTGAGCGGTGGTGACCCGCTGGTCGGCGTCGGTGCGGGAGTTCTGCCGGCCCTGGCCGTCATAGCCGTAGGTGGTCTTCGCGCCCTTGCCGTCGACGGTCTCGGCGGTCGTCCCGTCCGGGTTGTAGCCGGTCAGCTGGGTGGTCCCGTCCGGCTGCGTGATCTTGACGGCCCGGCCGGCGGGATCGTAGGAGGTCGTGACCGTGCGGCCGTTCCCGTCGGTGTCGGCGGTCTTCTGCCCGTCGGCGTCGTAGACCGCGGAATCGGTGTGCCCGAGCGGATCCGTCGTCTTCACGACGTTGCCCCACGGGTCGTGGTCGTAGGCGGTCGTCTTCCCCAGCGGGTCCTGGGTGGAGGTCGTCAGGCCACGACCGGTGTCGTACCCGTAGCGGGTCTTGTTCCCGAGTGGGTCGGTGCTGGTCGTCCGGTCGCCGAACGTGTCGAAGGCGTCGGTGGTCGTCTTGCCCCTCGGGTCCACCGTCCTGATCCGGTCGCCCGGGTGCGCGGGGTCGTCGTAGTAGTAGGAAGTCGTCCGCACCGGCGCCGGGCCGAAGTTGCCGGTGGTGGACTCGACGACGTTGTTCGCCCTGGTGACCGTGGTCGAGGTCAGGTCGAGCACCCCGGCCGCACCGGCCGGGATCTGCCCTTGCTGGTCGTACTGGTCGACCGTGGCCACGCCGGTGGCGTCGATGGTCTCCAGCAAGTCGCCGCTGTCGTCGTAGGCGTAGTTGGTCGTGAAGCCCAGCGCGTTCGAGGCCGAAATCCGGTTGCCGTGGTCGTCGTAGCTGAAGGTCTCGGTGTTGCCGTCGGCGTCGGTCTTGGTCGACACGCCCAGGGTGACCGGGTCGTAGGTGTAGGCCGCGGTGCCCGCGTCGGTGGTGCCGTAGCCCTTGGTTTCCGAGACCAGCAACCCGTTCTGGTAGGTCTCCAGCGTCTTGTGCCCGGCCGGGTCGGTCACCAGGGTCTGGCCGGCGGCGAAACCACCGTCCGGTCCGTAGGTGAACGTCGTGGTCGCGCCGTCCGGATCGGTCTGGCTGCTGACGCGTTCCGAGCTGTCGTACCCCATCGACGTGACCGCGGAGGCAGGGCCGCCGAAGTTCGCCGGGGTTCGCATGGAGGTGAGCAGGTGGCCGGCCGCGTAGCCGTACCGGTAGTGGTCGTCATCCTTCGGCGACGGTGTCCTGGTGGTACCGACGCCGTACACATCGGTCAAGTTGCCGTCGGCGTCGTAGCCGTAGCTTACCTGGCGGCCGGCCGTGTCGGCCAGACCGGTGATGTGCGAACCCGTCCAGGTCAGGGTGTACGTGCGGTTGCCGGGGTCGGTGACGGCCGACAGGTGGCCGGCGGCGTCGTAAGCCAGCGTCGTCCGGTAGGGCGGCGACGCCTTGCTGCCGGCCAGGTCCGTCTCCGCCGTCAAGTGTCCACTCGGGACGTCGAAGGTGAAGATCTGCTGCCCGCGCCGGGTGTACACATAGGACGATCCGCTCTTGACCAGTTTCGCGTCGAAGCGGGGCGCGGCCGGGGCGTAGGCGCCCGAGCTGTTCACGAACGTGACCGCTGAACCGTCCTCCTGCCGGACCGTCACGTTCCCGGTGGCGCCGTCGGTCACCGCCGCGAGGTTGTAGGAGAAGGTCCAGCCCCAGCCGAGCGGGCCGTCCGCGGCCAGCGCTTTGTTGGGTCCGGCGGGATCGGCGATGCCTTCGGCGTAGCTGCGGGTGAACTTCAGCGCCGCGCCCCGGCCGGGCGTGCTCAGGTCGGTGAAGTCCTGGCCGAAGTAGCCCGTCGAGGTGTCGACCGGGTCGCCCGCGGTCCGGCGGGCGCAGCCGCACGCGATGAACGCCGGGTTGGAGCCCCGCGGCGCGTCCTGGATGCCCGGCGGTCCCCCGATCGGCTGGCCGGGGGTGCCGCCCATGGGGACGAACGCGACGGCGTCGAAGGCGACGTCGAAGTCCGAATAGCCTTCGCCACCCTGGCCGGTCGAGCTGCCGTTGTTGTTCAGGGTGACGTTGCCGCCGTTCTGCATGGCGAACGTGCCGATGGTGACCCACTGCTCGGAGTTCCACGCCTGGTTCACGCGGATCTTCCACGGCGAGACGCCGCCACCGGGGTTGATGTTGTAGACGACGTTGGTCGCCTGCGCGCCGAGGCCGGGCAGGTGCAGCTTGACCTTGTAGTACTGCAGGGAAGGCAGGTTCGGCGTCCAGACCCCGGTGTTGATCAGCGACGGGTTCGTGCCGTCTTCGGTGTGGGTGAACAGGACGCGGCCGCCGAGGCCGGTGCCGAGCTGGTGGGTGTCGATCGCGCCGATCGGGTCACCCGCGGAGTTCTTGCCGTAGGTGTAGGTGAACGTGCCGTTGGACGACCAGTTCGCCGCGCCACAGCCCTGCAGGTTCAGCCGCGACGGCTCGTCGTCGACGATGATCGAACCGCCCGGCACCTTCGACGTGTCCTGGCTGCACGTCGGCGGGTTCTGGGTCGGGTTCCCGGGTTCCGAGCCGCCCGAGACGGCGTACGGGCTGGTCGCGCACGTCGTGCTGCAGCTGGGAAGCCAGGTCACCGGCTGGTGCCACCAGCACTGGAAGTCGTCCAGCATGCAGTGACTGGCGCCGGGGTTGTCCGGGTTCGTGGTGTTCGGGTCGCAGTGGTTGTCGGCCGTGCACATCGTGGTGAACGGCGCCGGCTGCACCCAGCGCTGACCGCCGTTGTACGTCGGCTTCGCGTAGGCCTGGCTGCCGTAGCGGATCAGCGGGCTCGCGGTCCAGCCGAGCACGCGCTCCTGGTACGGCCAGCTCGCGGGGTGCGCGGCGTCGGCGTAGGTGTCCTGCAGGTACGGGTCGCGGTTGGGCGGGTAGTCGAGGTTGGCCGGGTTGTTCGTCCAGCCCAGGCCCCAGGTGCCGTGCGGGCCGGTGCACGCCGGGCCCGGCGTGCAGCCGGTGGTGTTGCCGTTCGCGGCGTTCGGCTGGACGCCGGAGTTGTACGCCCAGGCCGCGAAGTACCAGTTCTCGAGGTAGCGCGGGTCGGCGTTGTTCGCGGTGATCCCGGCGGAGTACAGCTGGTTCCAGGTGCTCTCCAGGATCTGCAGGCCCGCGGCGATGTTCTCCTGGTAGTCGACCGCGACCTTCCACTGCCCGTGCTCGGAGAGCGAGTGGTCGCCGATGTGCATGCCGTCGGTGACCTGGCCGATGCCGTAACCGCAGTCCGAAGCGGCGTAGTTGATCGAGACGATGTCGCCGCCCGCGCCGTAGTAGCTGGCGATCAGCGGGTCGCCCGCGGTGCCGGCCGGAGCGTGCCACGACGCCTGCGACCAGTTCGACTCCTGGGCCATGATGCCCTCGTAGATCGATCGCGGCACGGTGCTCGAACCGCCCGCGGGGTGCGACAGCGAGATCAGCGGGAAGTCGCTGCTGGGGGCGTACCCGACGAGGCCCATGTTCGCGAAGTTCGCCGGGCGCGTGTACGCGCTGCCGGTGAGCAAGCCCTGCTCCGCCATCTGCACGGCCCAGTTCACCTGCGCCGGACTGGGCTGCATGACCTGCCGGTTCGCCTGCAACGGCGGCACCGCGCACTTCGGCGACTGCGCCGCTTCGGCCGTGTTCGGCGCGGCCCTCGCGGCAGCGGGGGCGGCGTCACCCTGCGGGCTGAGGCGGCTGGCCCGCGGCGCGGGCGCGGCGTCCTTCGGCACGGCGGAGTACGTCGGCACGGCGGTGGCGGCCTTCGCCGTGCCGGCCGGGACCTCCGGCGCCAGGACCTTGCCGGTCTTCGTCGCCAGCATGGCCGGGGCGGACTTCCGGCCGTCGGCATCGGGGCCCAGCAACGCATCACCGTCGAGCGACGACGCCGTGGCGCCCCGCGCGAGGCCGTCGTCCTTGACGCTGGTGACGCCCGCCTTCGCGAGGACGTCGGCGGCCGCGGAATTCGCGCCCGAGAGGACGGCGTGCCCGGCGCGGCCCTGGAACAGCTGGACGCGGCTCAGGTCACCGGTGCCGAGTGTGGTCACCTGGCCCGCCTGCACGTGGACCGCGGTGGCCGTCTTCGTCCCGGCCTTGGTGTGCAGGAAGCTCACGCCACCGTCGGCGGCGGGACGCAGGTCGTAGGCGTCACCGGGGACGGTGGCGATGGTGGCCGGATTTCCCTTGGCGGGCACCGAAACCAGCCGGTTGCCCGCGACGCCCACGATGCCGTCCGCGGCCGGCACCGCGGAGGTGACCTGACCCGGCGCGGTGACCGAGCTGTCGATCTTGCCGGTGCCGAGGTTTGCGCTCAGCAGCCGGGTGGTCTGGCCCCCGGCGACGGTGAACACGGCTTCGTCGCCGGTGCCACACCCGGGCGAGTAGTACTTCAGGCCGACGCCACCGGCGAGCGCGCGCACCGTCCCGGAGACGAGGTCGACGGAGTAGGCGAAGGCACCGTGGTCGCGCGCGGCCTGGGTGTTCACGGCCGACGCGGGCAGGATCGCCAGCGCGGCGAACTTCCCGTCGCCGGACAGGCACTGGTAGCCGGTCCAGGAGGCGTCGTCGAACCCGGCCGGATGGATCAGCGCGATCTCGTGCCAGGCGTACCCGGCGGCCTCGCGGCCCAGCTCGAGGTGGTAGCCCTGGGCGTCACCCCAGCCGTCGATGGCGAGATCGGCCGACTTCGCCGCCTGGGGCCCGAAGTCGGCGGGTTGCGGCGGCGCGGCGGGCTTCGGCGCGGCCGGCGGTTTCGGCGCGGCGGCGGCCACCGAAACGGTGCCGCCGATCAGGGAAAGAACACTCAGAATCAAAACGGCGAATCGAACGGCGGTTCGTGAAATCGACATGCGTCTGCCCGCACCGAACACGGCCTGAACCTTCCCCCAGCGACCTCGACGAGGCCGTTCCCGCTCAGCTGACCGGAAGTCCCGGGGCCGCTGCAGGCAGCCTAACCCGGCGGATGATCTCCACCATCACCCGTTGGAGTGACGTCAACTACACCCGGAACAATGGCTGCACCAATTTCCGAAACGGGTTGGAAACCGACAAAGTTCAGGAATGGCACATTGAGCGACTTTTGTCATCCAGGCAAGCCGGCGCAATGGCGTGCCTTTCATTTCTTCCGGCCCGCACGCGGGACGGCAGTTCGCTACCAGGTCACCGGAAGCCGGTACAGACCGTAGATGTTCGCGTCGTCCTTGAACGGCAGCTCGTCGACGTCCACCGCCAGTTCCAGCGTGGGGATGCGGCGGAACAGCGTGTCGAACACGACCTGCAGCTCCATCCGAGCCAGGTTCTGGCCCAGGCACTGGTGCGGCCCGAACCCGAACGCGACGTGGTGGCGCGCGCCGCGCTCGATGTCGAGCTCGTCCGGGTGCTCGAACGCCCGCGGGTCCCGGTTGGCCGAATGACCGAGCGCCAGGACTCCTTCGCCGGCGCGGATCAGCTGCCCGCCGACCTCGGTGTCCTCGACGCACAGCCGGGACGCCGCCGCGTCGATGATCGTGAAGTACCGCAGCATCTCCTCGACCGCGTCGAGCGTCTTGCCCGGGTCGGCCTTGATCATCGCGAGCTGCTCCGGGTTGCGCAGGAACGCCACGGTCGACAGCGAGATCATGTTCGCCGTCGTCTCGTGCCCGGCCACGAGCAGCAGGAAACCCAGGCCGGCCAGCGCTGTCCGCCGGTAGGTGCCTTCTTCGCGCAGCTTGACGATCTGCCGCCCGAGCAGGTCGTCCGGCGGGTTCTCTTCCTTCTTCGCGATGAGGTCGGTCAGGTAGCCCTGGATAGCCCCCATGGCCGCTCCCCGCTCCTCGGGCGGCGTCGACTGCTTGAACATCTTCGCCGTGTGCTCCTGGAAGAAGCCGTGGTCGGCGTAGGGCACACCCAGCATCTCGCAGATCACCAAGGACGGGACCGGCAGCGACAGCGACTCCACCAGGTCACCGGGCTGCGGTCCGGCCAGCAGCGCGTCGATCCGCCCGTCGACGATCTCCTGGATCCGCGGCCGCAGCGCGTCCAACCTCCGCACCGTGAACTCGCCGAGGACGGCCTTGCGCGCCGGCCCGTGCTCGGGCGCGTCCATCTCGATCAAGGTGCGCTCGTCGTCCGGCCGCCGGGCCGCCGCCGCGCCCTTGACCAGCTGCGGGAAGTCCGGATGCTGCCGGTCGGCGCTGAACCGCCGGTCGTTCAGCACGGTCCGCACGTCTTCGTGACGGCTGACCACCCACGCCCACCCGCCGTCGGGCAGGCGAACCCGCGAGATCGCTTCCTGCTCCCGGATCTCTTCGTACGCGGGCGGCGGCGCGAACGGGCACGTACGGGCCAGGGGGAACTCGTGCTTCTCGGCGGTGGTCGCCTCACGGGCGAAGTACGGTTCCGCCGCTTCCAACCGCGGCACCGCGATGCCCAGCCGTCGTGCTTCCGCGAGGGTGTCCCGGCAGATCTCCCGCGGTTCCTCGGCGTCGGGGTCGGAGTGCGCCTGGAGAGACATCCGCGCCAACGCGACATGAGCAGTCAGCCAGGCGAACACGCGCGCCGTCAGCCAGGCGGGCGCCCGGAACAGCAGCAGACCGCCGCGGTGACGTCGCAGGTCAAGGCCGCGCGCCTCGAGCAACGGCAGCAACTCGCGGCCGGCCAGCAGCGCCTCGCGCAAGTCGCCCTTCGCCCCGACCAGCTTGGACAACGAGCCCCGCCGCAGGCCCTGCGAGTGCAGGCCGGCATCCGACACGAAATGGACCCACAGCCAGCCGCGGAAGTCGGGACGCTCCTTGAGCCGGAGGCCGGCCTCGCGGAACACCTGGCGCACGGCCCGCTCCCGCTCGGTCGGCGGCCGGCCGAGGGTGCCGAAGACGACCGACGGCAGCAGTACAACATGGAGCACGCCGTCCGCACCGAAACCGCCGCCGGCCTGGGGAAAGCCCCAGGCGATCCGGTCGACGGGGAGTGCGCCGATCGCCGCCGGCGGCTCGGCCCAGATGTTCCCGAAGACCAGCACCGTGGCCCGGCCGACCCGCGGGGCCAGGAAAGCGGCCGCTTCCGCGAGGCGGTGGTGCGACACGCTCAGCACGATCAGGTCGAAGTCGTGGTCCGGCTCCAGCGCCTCCCGGTAGCGCACCGGCCACTTCTCGGCGACGCGCTGCCCCCACACCCGGCGCCGCGTGTCGAGCAGGTCGAGGTCCACCGAGTCCCCAAAGGTCGCCGCGCGGCCCGGCCGGACGTAGAACTCGACGTCGTGCCCGGCCCGTTCCAGGGCCCAGCCGTAGATGGTGGCGATCACGCCTCGGCCGAACATCAGGATCTTCACTCTGCACCTCGTGGGGTACGATTCGATCTGGAGGTCATCTCCACTTTTCCAAAATATGGAGGTCATCTCCATTTGTCAACGCGAGGGAGCGCATGACCGCCGACAAGCCGCTGCGAGCCGACGCCCAGCGCAAGCGCGAGGCCCTGCTCGCCACCGCACGGAAGGTCGCCGCCGCCGGCGAGTTCTTCGACCTGCGCTTCGACGACTTCGCCAGCCTGGCCGGGGTGGGCACGGGCACGCTGTACCGCCACTTCCCCACCCGGGAGGCGCTGGCCGAGGCGGTCTACCGCGGCGAAGTCGCCACGCTGTGCGACCGCGCCCGCCACCTCCAGGCGACGCGGCCCGCGGCGGAGGCGCTGGCGACCTTCCTCCGCGGCATGGTCGACCACATGGACACCCACCAGGGCCTCGCCCGGACGCTGGCCACCCTCTGGGCCGATCACTCGAGCGCCCTCGCCGAGGGCAGCCAGGCGCTGGAGCAGGCCGTCACCGACCTGGTGGCCGCGGCCGTGAAGGCGGGCACCGTTCGCGACGACGTGGACGCGGGTGCCGTCATGATGGCGCTACACGGTATTGGCGCGGCCTACGACCGCCCCCGTTGGCGAGCCGAGGCCGACGACGTCATCACCCTTGTGCTGGACGGACTTCGTCGGCCGCGCTCGGAGGGATAGGTCGCGCGGTTCGCCCGCCGACGGGTCCAGCTGAGCGGCATCGCCCAGGAACCACAGGTGATGTCACTTCCGGTCAGGCGCCGGGGCGGGAGTCCCAGCGTGCTACTGCGGAAACCCCCGCTTTGCGTGGGAAAGCTCAATCGCCGTCGCGGGCGGTGTAGAGGTGATGGCCCGGTGTGGCCGCGCCCTCGGGCAAGAGTTCGGCATACTCGGCGATCGCGCGCTGCCGTGCCCCGTCGGGCGGCAAGCTCTTCGCCGAAACGTGGGCCTCGGCGTAGGCCAGTACCGCGTCGCGGTGGTATTCCGCGTATTCCTCGGGGGTCATCGGATCGAGCCGGACCTCTGCCATGGCCGCCCTCCTTCTCGCGCTACAGGCCGCGTAAAACTTCGTAGTTGCCTCGAAGCTCGCGAATGACGTTCTTTCGCTTGGCGTTTTCTTCCGCCAGCAGCACCAACTTTCGCCCCTCCTGGTCGCGCCACAGAGAGGGTGCGTAGATGACGTTTCCCGAGTATTTTCCCCGAGCGAGCCGGTGCGAACGAACCGCCGTGACGACGTGGGACAGCACCTCGTTGTCCAGCTCGGCCTCCCAGACCCAGCTTTCACAGAGCTGCAGTACCAGGACCGCACCCTCGTCGACAAGCTGACGGACTTCACCCGGCTCGAGCCAGCCTGTGACCTCGCGCCACTCGGAGCCGTCGGGGCCCTGCAGGGCGTACTCCCCGTGCCCGATTTCCCGGTACCCCGGAACCTCTTCGGACAATCGAACTCACCTATCCCCCCAAACGAAGATCATCCCGGCGCACGCAGTTCAGAGGCTGATCGAGTCCATCGCGCGGTCGAGCAGCCGGCCCAATTGCTGCGTTCCGTTGCCCGCGATCCACGCCGCGACGGCGGCCTCCAAACAGCCCAGGGCGCTCGCGATGAGCGCCCGTGGCCGCGGATCGGTCGGGTTGGCCGGGTCCACCCCGAGCCGTCGTGCCAGCTCGGGTGCTATCAGGGCCCGGAACTTCGCCTGCTTTTCCTGCTGGACCGTCGCGAGGGCCGGGGTCGTCACGGCGAGCGCGGCCAGCCGGTGGGCGCGGTCCGTCTGGGTCGCGTAGTACTCGACGAGCGGGCTCATCGCGTGGCGCAGCGCGGACCACGGGGCTTCGTCATCGGGTCGCTGACGCAACGCCGCCAATATCTCGTCGACGGCGGCCGAGGTCTCGCTCGCGAAGACGTCCTCTTTGGACGGAAAATACCGGAAGAACGTGCTGCGCGAGATTCTGGCGACCGCGCAGATGTCGTCGATGGTGGTCTGCTCGTAACCGTTCTCCAGGAACAAATCGAGCGCCATCTCGGACACCTGCGCCCTCATGGCACGCCGGGCGAGTTCGCGTGCGCCGGGACGACGCTCGTCCCGCTCCGGCAGCCTGGTCACCGGCCGATGGTACTACACCCCAAACCTGGTACTGTAGTTTCACAAATGCTACTCAGTGTCAGATTCGGAGCGGAGAGGGACCCCGATGGACCCGAGCCAGGTCGCCAGCACCACGGCGAACGGCAGCACACCCCCGGTGCACGATCGGCTGGACGCGCTCACCGCCGGCCTACCCGCGGAAGAGCTGGCGCTCGTGTCGGCCGCGGCGTCGCTGGTGCCGGTCTTGAGCGCCAACGCGGACGCCGCGGATGCCATGGGAAGGCTGCCCGACGACGACATCGCGGCGCTGCGCAAAGAGGGTCTGCTCCGCCTCGCCACACCGCGGAGGTACGGCGGTCACGAAGCCGGCGCGTGCGCCGCGACGGCCATTGCCGCGGAGGTGGGGCGCGGCTGCGCGTCGGCGTCTTGGGTGCTGACGGTGTACTACACCGCCGGGATCGCCCTCTGGCTCTTCCCGGACGAGGTACGGCACCGGGTCTGGGACGAGGATCCGGACGCGACCGTGTGCGGCTCCTCCGCCGGCGTCGCGCCGGCACGGAAGATCGATGGTGGTTACCTGCTCAGCGGCCGCTGGGGCTGGGCTTCGGGCATCCACAACGCGTCCTGGGCGATCCTCAGCGTGGTGACCGAGGACGAAGGGTCCGCCCGGGAAAGCGGGTTCGCCCTGGTTCGGACGAGCGGATTGTCGGTCGAACACACCTGGAACATGGTCGGGATGCGCGGCACGGGCAGCGACACGATCATCGCGGCTGACGTCTTCGTCCCGGAGGAGCAGGTCGTCTTCCCGGCCAGAGGGGCCGTCCCCGAGCCCTCGATGCCCCTGAGCGTCCCGAAACCGCAGGGCCTGATGGGCGCGCTGGCCGCACCGGTGCTGGGGATGGGCATGGGGATCTACGACCACGTCGTGGCGAAACTCAGCGCCGGCCGGCCGCTGGTCTCCGCGGGGAGATCGCCCGGGCGGGCGATCGACGCCCCCGCCGTGCAGGCGAACATCGCCGATGCCGCCATGCTCATCGACAGCGCGATCCTGCAGGCCGCGCGCACCGCCCACGCCGTCGACCGGGCCACCCGCACGGGCGCCCGGTTGTCTCCCCTCGCCATCGCCCGCACCCGGATGGACTGCGGGTTCGCCGCGCGGCAGATCCGCCAGGCGGCGGACAAACTGCTGGATGTCGGGGGTGCCGGCCGATTCGCCGACTCGGACCCGGCGCAGCGGATCTGGCGCGATCTGGGCACCGCGACCCGGCATCCCGCGTTCATCACCGAACTGGACCGCGAACAGTACGCCCGGCTGCTAATTCCGGTTCCTCAGGCACAGTAAGGAAAGCCGCACGACGTCCCGATCGCGGCAGCTCGCCGCCACGATCGGGAGCACCGTCGGAGGCCGGTCAGGAGACTCCCGGCCGGTCCAGCACGCGGCCGAGGAAGCCGCGCAGGTAGCCCGCGACGACTTCCAGGTGGCTCTCCAGCAGGAAGTGGCCGCCGTCGATCAGGTGCACCTCCGCGTCCTCGGCGTCACGGGCGAAGGCCTGCGCGCCGGCCGGGCCGAAGATCTCGTCGTTGCGGCCCCACACGGCGAGGACGGGAACCTCGCCGGCGCGCAGGAACTCGTGCAGCAGCGGGTAGAGCGGGCGGTTGTTCGGGTAGTCGCGGAACAGCGCCAGCTGGACCTCGTCGTTGCCTTCGCGGGAGACGAGGGCGAAGTCGTGTTCCCAGGTGTCCGGGCTGACCACGCTCGGGTCGGGAACGCCGTGCAGGTACTGCCACCGGATGGCATCGCGGCTCAACGCGGTGCGGACGGCGGGCTCGGTGTCCGGGCCGGGAGCCGCCCCGTAGGCCCAGACGTCGGTCCAGAACGACTCGACGAAACCGTCCTCGTAGCCGTTGCCGTTTTGGGTGACGATCGCGGAGATCCGTTCGGGGTGCTTGAGCGCGAGCCGCCAGCCGATGGGAGCGCCGTAGTCCTGGACGTAGATGGCGTAGCGGCTCAGCCCCAGGTGGTCGAGCAGCCCGGAGGTGAGTTCGGCGAGGGCGTCGAAGGTGTAGGTGAACTCCGACACGAGGGGGGCGGCGGAGTGGCCGAAACCGAGGTGGTCCGGCGCGATGACGTGGTAGTCCCCGGCGAGCAGCGGGATGAGTTCGCGGAACATGAACGAGCTGGTCGGATAGCCGTGCAGCAGGACGATGGTGGGGGCGTCGGCGGGACCGGCTTCGCGGTAGAAGAGCTCGTGCCCGTCGACGACGGCGGTCCGGTGGTGTACCGGGTGCATGTCTAACTCCTTCGGGGACTTGTTCCGGTTAGGTTCCCAGGCAAGCACGAACGAGGTAACCTGTCAAGCGGGTCGAACTGGTTAGAGAAGGAGTCCGGATGACTGCGCTGCTGGACCTGCTCAACAGCAGGCCGCTGGTCGACGGTGCGGAGCAGGACGCGCTCGGCGACCCGGTCGCGGGCCGGCGCTGGGCGCGGGAGCACGGCGGCGACGGCAGCCCCGAAGAGCTGGCGTCGCTGCGCGAGGCGCGGGACATCTTGCGGGACGTGGTGCTGGGAACCAGCTCGCCTGCCGCGTTGAGCCCGCTGCTCGAAGGGGTCCACCAGGTGCCCGAGTTCACTTCGGACGGTCTCTTGTGGACAACCAAGACTCCTCCGCACACACGGTTGGCCGTCGAGGTGATCCTCGACTGGGCCGCCACGGAGGAGCAGCTACCCGGCCGGTTGCGCCCGTGCGCCAACGACGAGTGCCGGCTGTTCCTGCTCGACCGCAGCCGCGCCAACCAGGCCCGCTGGTGCTCGATGGCCACGTGCGGCAACCGGATGAAAGCCCGCCGCCACTACCAGCGCAACCGCTGACCGCCCTTCCGGGACCAGGCGCGCCTGGTCCCGGCGCGTCGGGCAGATCCCGAGCCGGCAATGCCGGCGCTCGCCGGCGCGTGGCCTGGCCGCGGAAGTTCGCTACGGTCGGAGGGTGACGTTGCTGGGGATCTTGGAAGACGACGAGTACCTGCCGGAGTACGGGACGCTGGTGGTCCGCGACCGCTTCAGCGCGGACGGGTTGGCGCCACTGGAAAACGAGCTGCTCGGCGAGCTGGCGACCGAGGCTCTGTCCGGCACGGTCGCGACGGCCGGGGACGGGTGGGTGCACGGCCACGCCGGCGACCCGTTCCAGTCGGTCCGGCTCGAGGCCCACGACACGCCGCCGGAGGTCGTGTTCGAAGACTGGGAGGACGTCGTCGAGTCGCCGTTCCACAGCCGCAGCGGGCGGGTTGCCCTCGGGCTGCTCACCGGCGGCGAGTACGACGGGACGCTGGAGCTCGGCCGGCGGGGGCTGTTCCAGGTACGAATCGCCCGCCGCGCGGCTGCGGAAGAGGAGGAGGGCGACGTCTGGCTGGTGCAGTTCTGGCCGTCCGCGGACCCCGGCTTGCCCCGCTGGGTGCGGCGGACGCGGCCGGCGCTCTTCGCACCCGATGCGGGATGGCAGCAGGTGCTCGGCTATCCCGTGATGTCGGCCGCGTGGACCGCCGCCGGGTTCGGCCCGCCCCGGCCGGACTCCTGGCTCGACGAGCCGCTGCCCGGCGATCCGCCGGACGCGGCGATCTGCGCGCAGCTCGGTGTCGAGCCGCCGGTGTCCCACCGGGACGCGGTCGCGCTCCTCGTCGCCGCCGGGGTGCTCGTCACCGACGGCGACGGGTACCGGCTCGCCGAACACCCGCCGCTCGCGGCCGACCGCGTCTTCCTGCCGGAACCCCTTGCGGTACAAGTGGAACGGGCGGCCGCGAGTGCCCGGTACACCTGGGCCGCGGCGGATCTCACCAGCGTCGCCGCGTGGGGTGACCCGGCGCCGGCCGGCGACCTCGCC
Organism: Amycolatopsis sp. CA-126428; assembly: GCF_002904335.1. Lineage (GTDB taxonomy): Bacteria > Actinomycetota > Actinomycetes > Mycobacteriales > Pseudonocardiaceae > Amycolatopsis. The sequence continues at coordinate 34,595 of NZ_PPHF01000095.1, forward strand.
GAGCGGCTGCTCGTCGCGCCGGGCGAGGTTCCCGCCTTGCTCGCCTACGCCGTGTCGGACCACCTGGTGCAGCGGGTCGGCGAGGGCATCGCGGCGCTGCCGCGGCGGCGGCAGCCGCAGCCGGTGTCGGTGCCCGTGCCGGCGGTGGTGCCGTCGCGGTCGCAGCACCCGGCCACGATCCCGGGGGCGCCGCCGCGGGCCGGCGTCGTCGGGGGCAACGGCGAGGTCATCGTGTGGCGGGCGGGCGAACCGGTCGTGCTCGGCCGGGTCCCCGACCAGCACCGCTACCGCGCGCACGAGACGCCGGTGGGGATCGCGGTGGCCACGTCGAGTGGCCCGGGGATGCTGGTGCGGTGGGACGGCACCGCCGAGCGGCTGCCCGCCGACCTCGGCACCCACCCGGTCCGCAGTGCCGACGGACGGTTCCTCGCCGGGGTCGAACACCACGTCGGGCGCCGGTCGTGGGACCGGCCGCACCTGCTGGACGTCACCACCGGCGAGGTCGCGAGCCTGGCCCGGACCGACGAGCTGACGCGCCGCGCGCTGGCCGTCATCGACGGCGCCCTGTTCTACACCGACGGCTTCCACGTCGGCAGCCGGACGTTCCGCTGGCGCCCGGGTGCCGACCCGGAACCGCTCGCGCCCGGCCTCTGGCAGATCGACCCGCTTTCGGGCGCGGCGCTGGAACGCGGCCCCGACGGCGTCTTCCACCACCGCCCGGACGGCACCCGGACCCCGGTGCCGGCCGACCGGCAGTACGAGCTCGCCCCGGGCGGCGAACTGCTGTACGCGTTCCAGTACGCGCCGCCCTCGGTCTGGCTCCTCGACGACGGCGAACCGGAAGAACACCCGTTGCCGGAAGGCTGCAACCTCAGCACGGCGATCCCTTCGGCCCCGTTCTGGGAGACGCCCACGACGCTGGTGTTCACCCACGAGCGCGGCGGCACGAGCCGGCTGGTGCGCTGGGACATCCGGTCCGGCCGGTTCGAGCACTTCGACCTGCCCGCCGTGGCCGGGTACCGGCCGTTCGCCGTCCAGCCCGTCTATTGAGACATGCGTCCCGTTGCACGATGCGGCGTTTCATGGCCTGCGCACGCGATTTTTTGTTGCACCAACTCGAATTTCGTGCCCACCAGGACATGCCGCTAGCTTCGGATTCATGGAATGGAGCTTCAAGACAGCCGAAGAACTCATTGCCGCGTTGCGGTCCGGTGCCGTGTCGTCCGTGGAACTGACCGATGAGGCGATCGCCCGGATCGAGCGCGACGACGACGTGACCAACGCGGTCTGCGTACCCGACTTCGACCGGGCGCGGGCCGCCGCTCTACGGGCCGATCAAGCACGAGCACGTGGTGAAGAGCGGGCGCTGCTCGGTGTTCCGGTGACGGTCAAAGAGTGCTACGACGTCGCCGGGCTGCCCACGACCTGGGGCATGCCGCCGCATCGGGACTTCCTGCCCGCCGAGGACGCCGTTCAGGTGTCACGGCTCAAAGAAGCCGGTGCCGTCGTGCTCGGCAAGACCAATGTTCCCTTGGGGCTGCAGGACATCCAGAGCTTCAACGAGATCTACGGCACCACCACCAACCCGTGGGACCCCGCCCGCACGTCGGGCGGCTCCTCCGGCGGGTCGGCGGCGGCGCTGGCGTCCGGGTTCGGCGCGCTGTCCATCGGCTCCGACATCGCCGGCTCGCTGCGCACCCCCGCGCACTTCTGCGGCGTCTACGCGCACAAGCCGACACTGGGGCTGGTCGCCAGCCGCGGCATGGTCGCGCCGTCCGAGCCGGCCTTGCCGGTCGGCCTCGACCTCGCCGTCGTCGGGCCGATGGCGCGCAGCGCCCGGGACCTCACGCTCCTGCTCGACGTCATGGCCGGGCCGGACCCGCTGACGCACGGCGTGGCGCACCGGCTGGCCCTCCCGCCCGCTCGCCACGAGCGGCTGAGCGACTTCCGGGTCCTGGTCCTCGACGAGCACCCGCTCATCGCGACCGGCTCCGCCGTGCGGGCGGGCGTGCACCGGGTCGCCGACGCGCTCGCCGACGGCGGCGCCCGCGTCGCCCGGCACAGTCCGCTGCTGCCCGACCTGACCGAAGCCGCGACGCTCTACATGCAGTTGCTGATTTCCGGGTCCGTGGCGCGGTTTCCCCTCGAATCGGACGAGCAGCTGCGGACCCGCGTCGCCGGGCTGAGCCCGGACGACGAGAGTCTCGAGGCCGTGCGGCTGCGTGCCCTGCTGTTCAGCCACCGAGACTGGCTCCAGGCGAACCACCGCCGCGAGATCCACCGCCACGGCTGGCGGCAGCTGTTCGCCGAGTTCGACGCCGTGGTGTGCCCGATCACGCCGACGCCCGCGTTCCCGCACGACCACACCGCCACTCCGCTGGACCGGCGCATCGACATCGACGGCGTCGAGTACCCGTACTTCGACCAGCTCGTCTGGGCCGGCCTGGCCACCATGCCCGGCCTGCCCGCCACCGCCGTCCCCGCGGGCCGGTCCGCCGAGGGCCTGCCGGTCGGGGTCCAGCTCATCGGCCCGATGTCCGAGGACCGCACCCCGCTGCGGCTGGCCGAACTGCTCGAGCCCCGGACCGGCGGCTTCCGGCGGCCGGTCTCCGCCGGTAGGGACCGGTCGTAGCGCAGGGCAGCCGCGTCTCCTCGACAAGGGGGACACGCTGGTTCGAATCCGGCCGCCCGTCACTCCCGGGTCGCCGCGCCGCTGGTGGTCACCAGCTCGGGCACCCCGGCTTGCCGATCCGGAGGTGCCGACGCACCCGGGACGCGTGCCCGGGCTCGATCACCGAGGACCCGGGCGGGGACTCCGGCCTGGCCGGTCACCGGCGGCTGGCACACTCAGGCCGTGCTCCTCGGATACGTCCTCGCGGTGCTGGCCGCCGTCGCCTCGGGTAGTGGCTCCATCCTGGAGTCGGCCGGGGTGCGGCGGGCCGGTGCCTTCGGTGGCTCGCCTCAGGACCTCGTCGCGCTGCGCCGGCAGCCGCTCTACTTCCTCGGGGTGGGGGTGGACCTGCTCGGGTTCGTCTTCGCCGCCGCCGCGCTGCACCGGCTGCCGCTGTTCCTGGTCCAGTCGGTGCTCGCGTTCAGCGTCGGCGTGACCGCGACGATCTCCGCGATCCTCGGCGTCCGGCTGGCCGGCGCCGGGTGGGCCGCGCTGGGGGTCGGCGCGACCGGCCTGGTCCTGCTCGGCCTGTCCGCGGACCCGGGCCCCGCGCGGGCGCTGCCGGCCGGCTGGAAGCTGCTGCTGGTGGGCGTGGCGGTGGTGATCGCGGCGATCGCGTTCACCGTCCAGCGCCGGGACGGCCGCTGGTCGCCGATCGTGCTCGGGTTCTGCGGCGGGCTGGGCTTCAGCGTCGTCGGGATCTCGGCGCGGACGCTCGACACGTCCGGGCCGGTCTGGCACCTCGCCGTCGAGCCGGCGCTGTGGGCGATGATCGCCAACGGGCTCGTCGCGGCGGTGGCGTTCGCGATGGCCCTGCAACGCGGCCGGGCGACCGCCGTCACCGCCATCATGTTCACCACCAACACGGCGGTCTCCTCGCTCATCGGCGTGGTGGTGCTGGACGACCGCGTCCGCGACGGCTTCACCGCCGCGGCCGCGGTGGGCTTCGTCCTGGCCGTCGCCGGAGCCATCGGTACCGCGCACTACGTGGCCGCCCACCGGGTCGAGCCCAGCGCCTCCGCCGCTTGAGTCAGGCCCCCGGGGTGAGGACCGTGCGGTCGAAGGGCCCGCCGTGGGCGGCCGCGTGGGCCACCGCGTCGCCGGCCCGGTCGAGGCCGAACCGGGTGACGCGTTCGGGAGCGAGGTCCAGTGCGCCCGTCGCGACGAGCCGGATCATCCCGGCGTTCGCCGTGCGGGGGTACATCCACTGGCCGCGCACGGTCACCGAGTTGCGCATGAGCCAGGGGTAGGGCAGGGCGAGGTCCGCGCCGCCGAGCATGCCGACGCCACCCATCAGCACGACCCGCCCGTACTCGCGCACGGTCATGGCGGCGGCACGCGTCACCGAGCTGGGTGCCTGCGGCGGGAGGAGGTCGAGCACGAGGTCGATCGGGCCGCCGGCGGCCGCGGCCGTGGCCGCGCGGTCTGCGTCCTCGTCCCCGCTGAGCCCGACCGGGCTCAGCCGCGGGCCGAACCGGCCGGCGAGCAGGTCGAGGGCGGCCCGGTTGCGGCCGGGCGCCACCACGTGCCCGGCGCCCATGGCGAGCGCGACGGCGACCGCACTGCTGCCGAGGTTGCCGGTCGCCCCGCTGATCAGCACCGTCTCCCCGGCCGCGAGCCGGCCGGCCAGCAGCCCGCCGTAGGGAATGGTGTGCACCCCCAGCGCGGACCAGCGGGCGGGATCCGCCGCCGCGCCGGCGGGCAGGGGGTACACGTTCTCGGTGGGGACCCGCATCAGTTCGGCGAACGACCCGTCGTGCAGGTACCGGGCCAGCCGGGCGCCGCCTTCACCGCGGGAACTCCAGCCCTGCAGCGTGATGTCCGGGGTCAGGGCGTCGTCGCGGGCGCGCACCGTCGAATCGCACCACACCAGGTCGCCCACCTCGAGCTTGGTCGCGTCCGGGCCCACGCGCACCAGCCGGCCGATCCCGCCGACCCCCGGCACGACCGGGGGTTCCAGCGGATAGCGCCGTTCCCCGCTGAACACTTCGGCCGCGTACGGGGGCACGCAGGTGGCCAGCACCTCGACCAGCACCTCCCCGGTGCCGGCTTCCGGGTCGGGTACGTCGCCCACCTCGAGCGGGGCGCCGAACGCGGTCAATGTCGCTGCACGCATGGAAAAACCCTTCTGTCGTCGTCCGCCAAGCTAGGACGGCCCGGGGCATGCGGGAAGCGCCGATCACGCATCTCTGCTATGCGTAGTAGGCATGGACGTGTCGAGCACGAGCCTCCGGGTGCTTTGCCGGATCGCCGAGTCGGGCAGCTTCACCGCGGCCGCCGCGGCATTGGGCTACACGCAGTCCGCGGTCTCCCGCCAGGCGGCCGCCCTGGAACGCGGCGCCGGGGTCACCCTGTTCGAGCGGCGGCCCGACGGGGTCCGGCTCACCCGGCCCGGACTCACCCTGCTGCGCCACGCGCGAGCGATCCTGGAGTCGGTCGACGCGGCCGAACGCGAGCTGATCGGGGCGGCTCCCCGCACGGAAGTCGTGCGGCTCGGGCTCGTCCCGAGCGCCGGGCCGGTGCTCCTGCCCGCCGCGCTCGCCCGGCTCGCCGGGACCGCGCCCGGAATCCGGGTCACCACCCGCGAAGGCACCACGCCCGGCTTGGCCCGGGCGTTGCGCACCGGTTCGCTCGACCTCGCCGTGCTCACCTCCCGGCCACCGCACCGGCCGCCGGACGGCGAGGCACCCCGCCTGCACGTCACGACCGTCCGGGACTCCGAACTCCTGGTGGCGGCGCCGGCCACCGGCGCGTTCGCGGGCCGCGCGGCCGTGCACGTCGACGAACTGGTCGACGCACCCTGGATCGCCACCCCGTCGTCGAGCGCGGAGCCCCTGCTCGGCGTCTGGCCGGGCCTGCCCGGGCGAGCGCGCGTCGTCCACAGCGCCCGCGGCTGGCTGACCAAACTGCACTTGGTCGCCGGAGGTTTCGGGGTCACCACGATCCCGGACGGCCTGGCGCCGGTCATCCCGCCCGGCGTGATCTCCCTGCGGGTGGAAGGCGCACCACCGGAGGTCCGCCGGGTGCTCGTGGCCCGGCTCCCGGGTGCCGCCACGCCGGCGGTCACCGCCGTCACCGCGGCGATCACCGCGGCCGTCCGGCCGTGACGGCGAGGCCGCGCGTACGGCCATTCGGTTAACGCTAACAGCAGGCGAGCGACGACTCGGACCGAAAGACGCGCGGCCTCCGGTCGGGCGTCACGAAGCGCCCGGCACGCCGCGGGAGCCGCGTCATGAGGCAGCGAACTCGGCCCGCGTGGCGTCGCCGCTTCACCAGGTGGACGGCGACGGCCACCGCGGCGCTCGCCGTGGCGGACACGAACTACCGCATCGTCAACCGCAACAGCGGCAACCCGCTCACGGCCGGCACCGGCGCCAACCAACAGTGGCAGCTCGTCCCGGCGTGATCAAGCTCCCGGCCTGGCGTGCGTACCCCACCGCGCCGGGCCGGTGACCATTCCGGCTGTCCCTGCCGCGATTTCGGCCTGGCATGAGCGGCCGCGGGCGCCAGTAGGATTGCCCGCGGGCGACACCGCTGGGAGGGTGCCTGGATGGCTTGGCTGAACCGGGACAAGACTCCCGCGCTGTTCGCGGTGACCACTTCCGTCGTGAGCGGCGGCATTGTGGCCGTTCTGGCGAAAGTCCTGCAAGGGGGTATTTCCGCGGGAGTCACGATCTTGTGGTCCGCGCTGGTTTCCGCCGTCGTCGCGATCGTTTTCTGGGCCGTGTTCGCGATGAGGCCGGGGAAAAGGCCCGGCACGGCTTTTCTGCTGACGTCGGCGTTCGAGCAGAAGTACTACGTGGCGGCACTGGTGCAGCAGGTGCACAGCGCCCTCGACCGGGACGACATCGACCTCGTGCTCAAGGTACCGGACCGGGACTACGACGCGGGCGCGCAAGCTCATCACCTGCGCCGCATCCTGAACCGGAAGCACGCCTACGTCGGGGGCATCGTGGTCGCCGGAGAGGTGTCGAGGCTGCGCGAGGACCTCGTGACGTTCTGCCGGGAGTCGCGGCTGCCGGTCGTGTTTTCCGACCTCGAGCCGTTCCCGACCGAGTCGGAGTACCCCGACAACACCGCGTTCATCGGCTACGACACGGGCGAACTCGGCGAACTGGCCGGCGATTGGCTGGTCAAGCAGCTGCGCGGACGAACCGGGCCGCGGGTGCTCATCATCGCCAGTCTCGAACACGACAGCCGGCAGCAACGCTGCGAAAAGGCGTTGCGCTCCGGCCTGCCCGACGTCGAAATCATCACCGACGATCGATGCGGGTTCGTGCGCTCACGGGCGCACAACGCGGTCCGGACCCACGTCCGGAACCTGGCACCCGGGCAGCGCCTCGACGCGATCTTCTGCACCAACGACGAGATGGCCCTGGGCGCGGTCGACGCCATCGCGGCAACCGCGTCCGCGGCGACCCAGGCCACGGTCGTGATCGGCGTCGACGGCGTGCTGGAAGCCAGAACGCTGATCGACACCGCGGACTGCCCGTTCCGGGCGACCGTCGTTCAGGACACCCACCGCCTGGCGGTGGGTGTCGTCGACTTCCTCGTCAAGATGCACCGTGGTTACGCCGTACCCCGGCGCACGATCCTGAAAGCGGAGATCTACGAGGGCGACAACCGGGGAACAAGGTCCAGCTGAACCGTTTACCCAGGCTCAGCGGCGGTTGACCTTCACGTCGTCCATGCAGGTCGAGCTGACCGTCAGATCCCGGTACGGGTAGTTCTCGCCCTCGAGCAGCTCCATCGCCATCAGCTCGGCCTGGTCGTGGGCTCGCTGCGTGGCGTCCTCGCCGGCCGCGACTTCCAGCGCCACGCGGTAGCTGAAGCCGCCCAGGTGCCGGCTGTAGGCGAGCGTTCCCGTTTCGCTGAACACCAGGTCCGCCAAGTCCGCCGTGCCGGCGTTGGCCAGGAGTGTCGCGCGGACGGCTTCCGTGGGCCGGTCGAACTTGCCACGGACCAGGACGCGGTAGGTCGGCATGCCGTCAGGTTAGCGAGGCACGTCGTGGCCGGGGAACCGGTTTTCGGCTGACGCTGCGGCCGGCCCGCCGGTGACTACGCTGAACCAGGTCTGACCGGGCAACGGAGCTCGCCTCGCGAAAGGGTCCCCGCCATGTCGCAGCAGGATCGTCACGGAACTTCGGCCGCGAGCGGGGTGAACCGGCGCCTGGTGCTGGCCGGCGTCGCCGGCGGGGTGGCTTCCCTCGGGCTGCTCTCGCCCGCGGCCGCCGCCGGAGAGACCGCCGGAGAGACCGCCGGGGAATCCGCCGGAGCGGCCGCCGCGCGGGATCGGCGGGTGGAGGCGCTGCTCCAGAAGATGACGCTCGCCGAAAAGCTCGGGCAGCTGCAGCTCGTCGGGGACGAAACCGCCGCCCGCGCGGCCCTCGCCGGCGGCCGGCTCGGTGGGGTCTTCTCCGTGGTCGGGGCCGCGAAACTCAATGCCCTGCAACACCTTGCCGTCGAGAAGACGCGCCTGGGGATCCCGCTCATCTTCGGCCTCGACGTCATCCACGGGTACACCACCAACTTCCCGATCCCGCTCGCCCAGGGCGCCAGCTTCGACCCCGCCGTCGCGGGCACGGACGCCGCCGTTTCGGCCCGGGAAGCCCGCAGCAGCGGCATCCACTGGACCTACGCGCCGATGATGGACGTCACCCACGAGCCGCGGTGGGGGCGGATCGCCGAAGGGTACGGCGAAGATCCTTATCTGGCGACGCAGTTCGCCGTCGCCAAGGTGCGCGGCTACCAGGGGAACGACTACTCCGCGCCGGACCGGGTTGCCGCCTGTGCCAAGCACTTCGTCGCCTACGGTGGGGCCGAAGGCGGGCGTGACTACAACACCGTGGACGTTTCGCTGCAACGGCTGCACAACCTCTACCTGCCGCCGTTCAAAGCCAGTGTCGAGGCGGGCGTCGCGACCGTCATGGCCAGCTTCAACACGATCAGCGGCGTGCCCGCCCACGGCAACGGCTACGTCCTGCACGACGTCCTCAAGGGCGCCTACGGTTTCCGCGGGTTCGTCGTGAGCGACTACACCGGCATCGAAGAACTGATCCTGCACGGCCTCGCCGGTGACGGCGCGGACGCCGCGGCGGCCGCCCTTCCGGCCGGTGTCGACATGGAGATGGTCAGCACGAACTACGCCCGGTTCGCCGAACGGCTGCTCGCCGAACGCCGGATCACCCGCGACCAGATCGACGACGCCGTCCGCCGGATCCTGCTCGTCAAGTTCCGGCTCGGCCTCTTCGAGCGCCCGTACGTCGACGAAGCGGCCGAGGTGAAAGCGCCTTCGCCGGCCGCGCTGGCCGCGTCGCGGCAGGCCGCCGCGCGGTGCATGGTGCTGCTGAAGAACGACGGACCCGTGCTGCCGCTGGCGAAAACCACCGGTTCGGTCGCCGTCGTCGGGCCGCTCGGCGCGGCGACCTACGACCTCAACGGCACCTGGGCGGGCCTGGGCACCGGGGCCTCGACGACGCCGCCGGTGACCGTCGTCGACGGGATCAAGGCCGCGGTACCCGGCGCCACCGTGAGCTACACCGCCGGCTGCACCGTCGACGGGACCGATACCGGCGGGTTCGCCGCCGCGCAGCAGGCGGCACGCGCCGCCGACGTGACCGTCGTGGTGGTCGGCGAAACCGCCGCGATGAGCGGCGAAGCGGCGGCGCGCAGCGACATCGGCCTCCCCGGCGTGCAGCAGCAGCTGGTCGCCGCGATCAAGGAGACCGGCAAGCCCTTCGTGGTCGTGCTCGTCAACGGCCGCCCGCTGACCCTGGCTTCCGTGGACGAGAACGCCCCCGCCATCCTGGAGGCGTGGGCACCCGGGGTGCAGGGCGGCCACGCGATCGCGGACGTCCTGTTCGGCGTGGTGAACCCGGGCGGCAAGCTGCCGGTGAGCTTCCCGCGTGCGGTGGGCCAGATCCCGATCTACTACAACCACGAGAACACCGGACGCCCCGCCGACCCGGCCAACAAGTACACGTCGAAGTACCTGGACCTCGACAGCAGCCCGCTCTACGCGTTCGGCCACGGCCTGTCCTACACCACGTTCCGCGTCGACGGGCTGCGGCTTTCCGGCGCACGCCTGCCGGCGAACGGCGGCCGGATCGAGGTGAGCGCCACCGTCACCAACACCGGCGGCCGGGCCGGCGACGAGGTCGTCCAGCTCTACCTGCGCGACCCGGTCGCGAGCATCGTCCAGCCGGTGCGGCGGCTGCGCGGCTTCCGGCGGGTGAGCCTGGCCGCGGGCGCGTCGACGACCGTTTCGTTCACCCTCACCCCGGACGACGTCGGCTTCTACGACAACACCGCCCGGTTCCGGGTCGAGCCGGGCAAGATCGAGGTCTACGTCGGGACCAGCTCGGCGGCCACGCTCTCGGCGAGCTTCACCGTCGGCTGACCGCCGGGCCGCTCACCCGGCACCCGTCGTGCGGGAGCGCAAGCGCTTCCGCCATTCCTGCCGCACGTACGGCAGGCCGTTGAGGTGCACGACCGGCACGGAGCCGTCGCGCCACGCCGTCGCCCCGAGGACGATCCGGTCGGTGCCGGCGTGCGGTCCCCACGGGGGCGCGCCCGGTCCGTGGCGGTCGGCACTGCGCCACACCGCGCGCTGGTGCGGGATCAGCACGGCGCGATCGCGATCGGCCGTCAGTTCCAGTTCCGCGCGGCCGGCCACCGTCAACGGGGGCGCCCCGGTCCGGACGTACTCGCCGTGCACGGCTTCCGGCTCGACGGCGAGACCGAGACCGAACCCGGAGACACCGCCGGCCGCGTCGGTGCGGCCGAGCCCGTCGAACAGCTCGCGGATGGTCCGGTAGCGCTGTTCGCGCAGTTCCTCGCCGCGGTTGTCCAGCCACACCACCCCGCGGCCCGCGGCCGGGTCGATGACGAGTTTCGCCCACATCCCGCCGGAGGACCCCTCGTGCCCGATCTGGCGGATGCCCTGCACGGCGGGCGAGAGGGTGCAGCCGAGGCCGTAGCGCAGGTCGACGTCCAGCCGCGGGTCCGCGTGCGGCAGGTGCATCTGGCCGAGCTCGGTCCGGGCCCGCAGGTGGTGCGCGCCCAGCCGGGCCAGGTCGAGCGCGGTCGAATAGCAGAGCGACGACGGCTCGTGCTTGGCCCCGGCCTTGGCGCCGTGGTCGACGCGCAGCCCGGTTTCGCCGGGCAGGTGGTGCTGGGCCAGCGGGTAGGTCATCGCCACCGCCGGGTCGTGGGTGCTGTGCCCCATGCCGAGCGGCTCGAACACCCGCTGCCGGACGACGTCGGCGAAGGGCAGGCCGGTCACCTCCTGCGCGACGAGGCCGGCCAAGCTGACGCCCAGGTTGCTGAAACCGTAGAACTCGCCCGCCCGCGCCAGCACCGGCGTCCGGGCGTAGTCGTGGCGCACCGCGACGGCGAGGCCGCCCGGGTCGCGGCTCAGCCCGTCGTGCAGCACGGCGTCCGGGAGCAGCCCGGCCCGATGGCTCAGCAGGTGGCGGAGCGTGGTGCCGTCGCTGCCGGTTCCGGTGCGGCGGCGCAGGCCGCCCAGGTAGCCGTCGACGGGCGCGTCGAGGTCGAGGACGCCGTCGGCGGCGAGGGACACGATCATCGTGGCGGTCACGAACTTCGTGATCGAATAGATCCGGAACACCGTCTCCGGTGTCATCGCGTGCTGGGTCTCGACGCTGGTCACGCCGTCGGCGACGGCGACATCGGGCCCGGCGGCGGTGAAGGTGCACACGACGACGCCGGGAACGTCGTGCTGGCGGCGGAAGCGCCGCAGCGCGCGGCGGACGACCTCGGTCACGGATTTACCCCTCGATGCACGGCGAACAACCAGGAACCGCGCCCGCTTCTTGAGCGCTGGAGGCGGAAATCAGCTGGTGGCGACGAGCGTGACCCCGAGGCCGACGAGCGCGGTGCCCGTCACCCGGTCGAGGGCCTTGCGCGGGCCGCTGCGGCGCATCAGGCCGGACAGCCGGGCGGTGAGCAGCACGAACAGCGCCCACCACAGGAGGCCGAGGGCGATGTCGAGACTGCCCAGCACGAGCACCTGCGCGGCGGCCGGGCCCTGGGGGTCGAGGAACTGCGGCAGGACGCTCACGAAGAACAGCGCCGCCTTCGGGTTGAGGACGTTGGACAAGAAGGCTTGCCGGAACACCCGCACCGGGGTCAGCCCGGCCGCCGGCTCTTCCGGCGGAGGTTCGGCTTCGTCGTCACCACGTCGGCGCCGCCACGACTGCCACAGCGCCTGGGCGCCGAGGAACACCAGGTAGGCGGCCCCGACGAGCTTGAGGATGGTGAACAGGACCGGGCTGTGCAGCAGCGCCGTGGACACCCCCAGCGCGGCGGCGGCCATGTGCACGCACAGGCCGCACTGCACCCCGGCCGCGGCGAGGAACCCGTAGCGCCGGGCCCTGGCGGAGGCGCGCAGGACCACCACCCAGTCCGGGCCGGGCACGATGTAGGCCACCATGACCACCCCGGCGAACGCCAGCAACACCCCGGTGCTCATGAGCCACCCTCCCCCGGTACCGGCTTCGACACTGTCCGTAATCGATTACCCACGTTCACGGATCTCAATCCCACGGTTCGGCGAGTGGGAACCGGTAGAGGATCTCGGGATCGTGCGCGCCGCCGAGGTCGGCGCTCTCGAACAGCGTCGACACCTCGGGGGTGCCGCCGTGGTGGCGGGCCAGCTTGCGGATCAGCATGATGACGGCCCGGTTGCCGGGGTTGACGGTCGTTTCGAACCAGCGGGCGCCGGCGCGGCGGGCCCGGCCGGCCACCTCGGCCATCATCGCGAACGCCAGGCCGGGCCGGGTCAGCGCGGGATCCACCGCCGACTGCCAGGCGAAGTAGGTGTCCGGATCCCGTGGCGGCCGGTAGCCGGTCACGAACCCGGCCAGCCGGTCTTCGTGCAGGGCGACCACGGACGTCTCGGCGAAGTCGCGGCACCAGACGAGGTAGGCGTAGAGGGAGTTGACGTCGAGCGGCGGGGACCGCACGACGAGGTCGTGGATCGCGGCCGCGTCGGCGATCGTGGGCGGGCGCAGCCGGATGCGGGTGTCGTGGGCGGTGGACATGGAAGTCACCTCTTCGAGTGGGGGTGTTCAACGACCGCCGAGACGGGCCGTCATCCGCCTCGCCAAGCCGTTCAGGGCGTGTTCGGTGTTCCAGCGGGCCGCCCGGTCCAGGCCGGTCGCCAGGTTGTCCTCATGGGGTGCGTCGAGTTCGCGCTTGAGTTGCGCGAGCACGGCGCCGGGCTGGGCGCGCACGCGACCCGAGAACGCCGTCAGCTCCGCCGTTCCGCCGTTGACCAGGCCGATCCGCTCGGCCCGGGCGGCGCCGACGCGGCCGCCGCCGAGGACCAGCTCGCGGACGATGCCCTCGCCGAGCAGGCGGGGCAGGCGCTGGAGACCACCGAGGTCGGCGACCAGCCCCAGTTCGGCTTCGGGCAGCGAGAACCAGGTGCGGGCCGAGGCGTAGCGGACGTCGCACGCGCAGACCAGCTCCAGGGCCGCGCCGGTGCACTCGCCGTCGATGTCCGCGATCACCACGCGGCGGCTGCGGGCCAGGCCGGTGATCGTGTCCTGCAGGCGCCGCGCGTCGGCGGCGAGCACGTCCCCGCCGCGCCGGGCGGCCCGGCGCAGCCGGGTGACGTACCAGCGCAGGTCGAGGCCGCGGGAGAAGACGCCGCCGGCACCGCCCAGGACGATGCTGCCCGGCCGGTCGGTGGCCTCGGCGAGCTCCAGCAGCTCGGCCAGTTCGGTCCAGAACGTGCCGCCGAGCACGTTGCCCGCGCCGGTCCCCCGGATGGTCACCCGCAGGTCGCCGCCCGGCGGCCAGGCGACGTCGAGGGTGCGCCATTCGTGGGCCGCGGGATCGGCCGGTGCCTCGAGCGCGACGCTCACCGGACGCCGGCCCGGTCGACGATGGCGGCCAGGTCGCCGACGCGTTCGAGCGTGTCGAGGTCTTCGTCCTCGACCACGCAGCCGAACCGCTCTTCCAGTTCCGAGAGCAGATCGACCACCTGGGCCGAGTTCAGCCCGAGGTCGTCCTCGAGCCGGGACTCGGCGGTGATCCCCGCCGCCGGGGTTTCGTCGAGGTGCCGGGCGAGCAGGTCGGCCACCTCGGCCACGGATCCGGTCATGTCGTCCTCCTGGGTCAGTCGCTCGCACCGGCGGCCACGAGAACGGCACCGGTGAGGGCTTGGGCGGCTTCGTGTTCGCGCTCGGCGAGCTCGGCGAACGCCGAGCGGACGAGCGTGGGCCGGGACCGGCCGCGCCGCGCCGACGTCGCGGCGAAGCGCAGTGTCCGCGGCAGCTTTTCCCAGCACTTCACGGCTTCTTCGAGCGCGGCGTGGCTCCGCCCGCTCGTGGTCCGGCCCAGGTACCGGCCGAGGCACCGGTGGCTGCAGAGGTGGTGCTGGGCCGCGGCCCAGCAGTCGTCGACGACGTCGGGGTCCCGGACCAGCGCGTCGCTGTCGGCCAGGTGGGTCCCGAGGGCGCCGAGCGCCTCGACGGTCCCGGTCACCCAGTGCGGGGGCAGCGGGTTGGGGTGCACCGGCCGGGACTGCCGGCGCAGCAGCAGGTGACGGCAGCCGGCCGGGGCCGGGTTTTCGAAGCCGAACGCGAGGGTGTTGCGCAGGTGGTGCTTCACCGGTTCCGGTCCGTCGCGGCGCGTCAAGCGGTCCAGCTCGGGCTCGCCGATCCAGCCGGTGAACGGTTCCTGGTGCTGCCCCGAGGTCATCAGGCCGGTGAAGCGGTCTTCGACGTGCCAGCGGCCGTCTTCGAAGCCGTCGACGAGCAGGAAGTGCGGGGCCGCGGTGCCTTCCCGCTGCGCGGCCCAGGGCAGCTGGGTGCTGTAGCCGACGACCAGGGCGCACCCGTACCGCCGCAACTCCCGGTCGAGATCGGCGCGGAAGCCGCCGAAGTCGTGGTGGCCCCGGTAGGTGAGCCGGGTGCCGTCGCCCATCCGGTCCAGCGGGCGGTCGTGGTGCGAGACCGCGACGAGCCCGTCGGGCCGGCGCAGGTCGACGGCCAGCCGCACGGACACGGCGATCGCGTCCGCCGCGCCGGGGGTGCCGTGGTGTTCCAGGTAGACCGCCAGGTTGGCGGTGTAGCAGCTCAAACCGTCGGTCATCGCCCCTCCGTTCGGTCGGCGTAGGCGCAGCAGAGCGCGAAGGTGCTTCCGCGGCCCCGCAGCTGCGTCCACGTGAGATCCCGCCAGCGGCCGGCCGGGGCCGCCGCGGTGACCGGAATGCGCCAGGGCCGGCCCGCGATGCCCTGCCCGGTCGCCTTGACGCAGGCTTCCTGCGCCGCCCACACGCGGGCGAAGTCCCGCCCGCCCGCCGCCGGCTCGGCCGCCATCCGCCCGGCTTCGCCCGGGCAGCACCGCCGCAGCATCGCCGGCCCGGGCAGTCCCGCGTCCTGGACGTCCACGCCGACGTCCCGGCCGCGCGCCAGCGCCACCGCGACGACGTCGTCGGAGTGCGCCAGGCTGACCCGCATCCCCGGCCGGCCGGGGATGACCGGCTTTCCGCGCTCGGTACGGTGCAGCGGGCTGGCTGTACCGTCCACTTCGGACATCAGCTGCGCGTATAGGGCTCGTACGGCGAGGTATTCGCGGGCTCGGCGTGGTGGCATGGCTCTTGCTTCACGCTCGGCCCAGTCCGGCACCGGCAGCTCGGCCAGCGCTTCGTCGGCCGGTGCGGCGCTCAGGTGTATCCCGGGAGCCACCTCGACGGCGGTCACGACACGGCCTTCAGCTCGCGCCGGTGCACCAGCAGCGGGTCCCGGTCCTCGCGGATCTCCGTCCAGGTCGGCGCGCCGACGAGCAGGACGTGGTCGGCGTACGGCAGTTCGTCCGCCAGCTCGCAGGTCAGGGCCGCGACGCCGCCGGTCGGCAGGGGGAGCCCGTCGATCTCGCGCAGTTCGGTGGCCGAGAAGCGCTCGGTCACCGGGAGCCGGGCGAAGTCGGCGCACAGGCCGGCCTGCGCCGAGCTGAGCACGGTGATCGCGAAGCGGCCCGCCCGCCTGATCGCCGCCAGGGTCGTGCTGCGGGTCAGCAACGAGACCACCACCAGCGGTGGACTGTCCGAAAGGGACATCATCGCACTCACCGTGCAACCGGCCGGCGCGCTACCGTCCGAAGTGGACACGATGGTGGCGCCCGTCGGCCACTGGGCCATCAGGGACCGGAACGCGAGCCGGTCGCCCGCCGGGGCGGTCACGGACGGCCCGCCCAGGCCAGCGTCACGTCGCGGTCGAGCAGGGCGATCGCCCCGTTGGCGTCGTAGAGCCGGTCGTTCGCGTAGTTGAGGCTCGCCGAACGCAGGTCGCGGTGGACGCGTTCCAGCGGCAGCGCGGAGTCCCGCATGTACCCGTGCCGCAGGCCGGTCAGCTCGACCAGCTCGTCGACCACGGCGGCGCAGCGCTCCGCCGCGTGCACCTTCAGGCCGTTGAGCCGCAGCTGCACGGCGGGTGCCTCGGCGTCGGGCGCGTCGGCCGCGTCGCGGATCACCTGCGCCAGCAGGGCGGCCACGGTGTCCAGGTCGAGCCGGGCGCGGGCCAGCCGCCGGCGCAGCAGCTCGGACGACGGGTCGAACGAACCGCGGGTGCGCGGGTCGCGGATCATGCCCAGCACCGAGCTCAGCGCGCCGCGCGCGGCACCGAGCCAGCAGGCGGCCCAGCCGATGTGCCCGGCGGGCACGAACGTCCGCATGGCCACCGCCCGGAACCCGGCGGGCGCCCCGACGAGCTGGTCGGCCGGGACGTCCCCGGTGATCCGCAGCGGGACGCTGTGCGTGCCCCGCATCCCCATCGGGTTCCAGCTGCCGCGCCCGGGCTCGGCGGTGACCTGCCCGCGGTCGGCGTAGACGAGCGAGACGTCGTCGTAGCCGGCTTCGGGCGAGGCCCGCATGGTGATCAGGAACCCGTCGGCGACCGCACCGCCGGTGACGATCGGGGCGTCGCGGTCGATGCCGAGGGAGCCGCCGTCCGGGCGCAGCGGTGCTTCGGCGGTGAGCAGGTGCCCGCCCTTGCCGCGTTCGCTGGTGACCGAGGCGACGTAGACCTCGCCGCGGGCGATCCGCGGCAGCAGGTCCGCGCGCAGCCGCGGCCCGGCGTGCTCGGCGATCGCGGCGACCTGCTGGCCGTGCATCGCCCAGATCATCGCCGTCGACAGGCACGCGCCGCCGAGTTCCGCGGCGGTGCGGGCCAGGTCGGCCAGGTCGCCGCCGAGGCCGCCGTGCTCCACCGGCACCAGCAGGCCCATCAGCCCGCTCTCGCGCAGCGCGTCGAGGGAGGCGGCCGGGAACGTGGCGCTTTCGTCGACCGCCCGCGCGTGCTCGGCGAGCACACCCACCACGCGGGCCGTGCGCTCGGCGAGCGTGGGCGCCGCGGGCGCCAGCGCCGTCACCGGGCACCCGCCGTGGTGTCCTGCGCCTGCTGCACCCGGTCCAGCAGGGCGTCGCGGGTGGCGAACGTGTCGTCGGTCATCGCCTCGTCGGGCAGCTCTACGCCGAACTCGTCCTCGAGGTCGAAGAGCAGGTCGATGGCGCGCATCGAGTTCAGGCCGAGCTCCTTGAGCCGGGCGTCGGCGGTCAGCTCCTGCTGCGGGCCGAGGTTCTTCAGGTGCTTGCGCAGGATCGTGTCGAAGCGTTCGGTGTCCATGGTCGGTTCCCTTTCGTCAGAGCGGATTGCGGGTCACGTGCAGCCGGGAGGCCGATTCCAGGCGGCCGTCGTCGACGACCGCCTCGGCGGGCGCCGGGTGGCCGAGGAACGCGAGCAGGCCGGCGGTCGGGCCGTAGGCGCCGGCGTTGGGCACGCTCACGAGGTCGCCGATCGCGGTGCTCGGCAGCCGGGCGCCGCGGGCGAGGACGTCGAGCGGGGTGCACAGCGGGCCGGCCACCGTCACCGGCTCGTCCTCGACCTCGCCGCCGGCCAGGACGTCGGCCGAGATCGAGGGGATGCGGCGCAGGCCGGACATGCCGCCGAGGTGGTGCACGCCGGTGTCGAGCAGGACGTACCGGGTGCCCTTGGACTCCTTCACGTCCACCACCCGGCTGAGCAGCACCCCGCAGTCGCCGACGAGGTAGCGGCCCGATTCGAAGGACACGCGGGGCGCCCCCTCCCGCCACGCGGGCAGGCGGTCGTCGAGCAGGGTCTCCAGCGCCGCCGCGAGCCCGGTGAACCGCGGCCGCTCCCCCACCCGGGCGTAGGGCAGGCCGAACCCGCCGCCGAGGTCGATTTCGTCGAGGCCGGGGAAGAGCACGGCGAGCTTTTCGGCGATGCCGATCCCGACCTCGAACTGGGCCAGCAGGTCCTTCTCGTCGGTCAGGTTGGTGCCCATGTACAGGTGCAGCCCGGTGACGCGGGCGTGCCGGAACCCGGTGAACCGGGGTGTTTCGGCCAGCACCCACGACAGGTCCGCGCCGAACTGCGACGACGTCCCGGTCATGCTGAGCCCCGCGCCGGGCACCGGCTCGTCGGCGTTGACGCGCAACGCGCACCGGGCTTCGGCACCCGCCTTGCGGGCGAGGTCGTCGACGCGGGCGAGGTCGTCGGGCGAATCGACCGAGAAGCGCGTGACGCCGTGGGACAGGGCGTGCGCGACCGTCTCCGGGGTCTTGGCCGGGCCGGTGAGCAGCACGGCCTCCGGCGGCACCCCGGCGCCGAGCGCGGCGTCGATCTCGCCGGTCGAGCTGACTTCGGCTTCGCAGCCCAGCTCGTGCAGCAGGGCGATGATCCGCGGGTGCGGGTTGGCCTTGACCGAGTAGTACACAGTGGACGGACGGGGCAGGGCCGCGGTCAGGTCGGCGTGGGCCCGGCGGACGGCGTCGAGGTCGTAGACGAACGCGGGGGTGCCGTGGCGGGCCGCGATCTCCTCGTGCAGGGGCGTGATCACAGGGCGGCCTCCAGAGCGCGCTTGTCGATTTTGCCGTTCACGCCGTGCGGGAGCGTGTCGACGACCTCGATCCGGTCGGGGATCTTGTGCGGTTCGAGGCGTTCGGCGAGCCCTTCGCGCAGCTGCCCGGGGTCGAGCGCGCCGGTGACCGCGAGCACGGCCGGTCGGTCGCCGGCGGGCGGGAGCACCGCGGCTTCGGTGACGCCGTCGACGTCGGCCGCCGCGCCCTCCACTTCGACCGCGCTGACCCGGAACCCGTCCTGCTTGTACTGGTCGTCGTCGCGGCCTTCGAAGTACAGGTAGCCCTCTTCGTCGACGCGGCCACGGTCACCGGTCAGCAGGGTGGCGCGGCCGTAGGCGTCGCGCGGGAAGCGGCGGGCGGTCTGCTCGGGTGCGCGCCAGTAGCCGCCCATCACGTTCGGCCCGCGGACGGCGAACTGGCCCACCTGCCCGGCCGGCAGCTCGGCGCCGTCGTCGTCGAGGACCAGGACCTCGGTGCCGGGCAGCGGCCGGCCGACCGAGCCGGGCCGGGTCAGGTACGCGTTCGGGTCCTCGATGGACACCCGCTTGCACTCGGTCAGCCCGTACATGGCCACGACGTCGAGGCCCGGGGAGAACTCCCGCAGCTTGGCCGACAACGAGGCCGGCAGCGCCGCGCCGGTGTTGGTCACCAGGCGCAGCGACGCCGGGAACCGCCCGGCCCGCGCGGCCAGCCGGGCCAGGGTGGCGCCGAGGCCGGGCACGAGCGGCAGCACGGTGACCCCCTCGCGCTCCACAGTGGACAGCAGGGCCGGTCCGGCCGCGGCGTCGTCGCCGAGCACCAGGCAGGCACCCGCCTCGGCGGCGAGGAAGACCTGGTAGAGCCCGTAGTCGAAGGACAGCGGCAGGCAGCAGAACACCCGGTCGGCCGCGCGGTAGCCCAGCCGCTGCGCGATCGCCGACACCGCGAACAGCACCTGCTCGTGCGTCGAGACCACGGCCTTCGGCATGGCGGTGCTGCCGGAGGTGTAGATGAGGCTGAGGATGTCGACGCCGGTGGCGCGCGACGCGGGCACCTCGGCGTCCCCGGTCGCGGGGAGCTCGCTGAGCTTGTGCACCTTCGCCGTGCTGCGGGAAACGGTTTCGGCCGCGGCGTCGGCGGCCAGCACCAGCGCGGGCTCGCTGTCGGCGAGGATGTGGTCGAGGTGGAACGGCCGGATCCGGTCGCTGACGACGACGTAGGCCGCACCCAGCCGCGAAACGGCGTAGAGCAGCGCCACCGTGTCGGGGGCGTGCGGCGCGGCGACCAGCACGCGATCACCGCGGCCGACACCCCGGCCGCCGAGCCAGGCCGCGAGCGTGTGCGACCGGCGGGCCAGCTCGGCGTAGGTCCAGCGCAGGTCGTCGCGGGCCAGTGCGGGGGCATCCGGCGTGGCGGCGGCGCGCCGGTCGAGCAGGTCGTGCAGGAACCGCGGGGTCACGGGCGTGCTCCTTCCGGAAGGGCGGCGGCGAGCAGCGACCGCAGGGCGGGGAGGCTTTCGAAGGCCTCCGGCACGATCTGCTCGGCCGGCACCTCGACGCCGAGGTCGTCTTCGAGCCGTTCGAGGACCGAGACGATCGCGATCGAGTCGAAGCCGGGCAGGTCGAACAGGGACTCGGCGGACAGGACGTCGGTGGCGGGGACGCCGAGCACGTCGGCGACCGTCCGGGCCAGGGTGTCGGTCATCGGCTGTCTCCTCCGAGCGTTTCGGCCAGCACCCGTTTCGCCGTCTTGCCGGTGCTCGTGGTGGGCAGCGAGGACAGGACGTGCACCTGGGACGGCACCATGTAGTGCGGCAGCCGGGCGCGGCAGTGGCGGAGCAGGTCCGCGGGCAGCGTGTCGTGGTCGGTGCCGGCGCGCGGGACGACCGCGGCGTGCAGGCGGTGGGTGGTGGCCGGGTCGGGCAGCGCCACGACGGCGACGCCGTCCACGCCGGGGTGCGCGGCCAGGTGGGCTTCGACGTCGCCCAGCTCGACGCGGTAGCCGCGGGTCTTCACCAGGCCGTCCGCGCGGCCCAGCAGGTGCAGCGTGCCATCGGCGTCGCGGCGGGCGATGTCGCCGGTGCGGTAGCAGCGCAACTGTCCGGAGTGGACGATCGCGGCGCCGGTCAGGTCCGGCCGGCCCAGGTAACCCGGAGTGACGCAGCCGCCCGCGACGACCAGTTCGCCCTCGCCCTCGCCGTCGAATTCGATGTGCCCCTCGGAGTCACGCAGCCCGATGACGGCGCCGGTGACCGGCCGGCCGATCGGCAGGCGGCCGGCCGGGTCCGGCGGGCCCGGCAGCCGGTGCGCGGTGACGACGTTGGTCTCGATGGGCCCGTACAGGTTGGCCGCGGCCGCGCCGGGGACCAGGGCCATCAGCTCGGCGAGCGCGGCCGTCCGGAACTCCTCGCCGGCGAACAGGATCTGCCGCAGCTCCGGCAGGTCGCCCGTGGTCAGGCCGCCGCGGCGGGCGAGCGCGGCCAGCGCGGTCGGGACGGCGTAGACGCTGGTGATGCGCCGCTCGCGCAGCAGCCGTCCCAGCGCCGCCGGGAAGAGCGCGGCCCGCTCGGGCACCAGGTGCATGGCGGCGCCGCCGCGCAGGCCGGCGTAGAGGTCGTAGACGGGCAGGTCGAAGTGCAGCGGTGCGTGCACCGCGACCCGGTCTTGCGCGGTGAGCGGAAATTCGGCGGCGGCCCAGTCGGTGAACGCCGCCGCGTTGCGGTGGGTGATGACGACGCCTTTCGGCGTGCCGGTCGAGCCGGAGGTGTAGAGCACGTACGCCTCGTCGTCCGGGCCCACCGGCGCCGGCCCGCCTTCCGGCTGCTGCCGCAGCGCGTCGACGTCCAGGGATTCGGCGTCGAGCAGCGTTTCGCAGCCGGCGTCGGCGAGGACGAAGTCACGGCGGTCCGCCGGGTGGGCGGGGTCGATGGGGACGTAGGCGCGGCCGGCCCGCAGGCAGGCCAGGAAGGCGACCACTGTGCCGATCCGCTTGCGGCTCACCACCGCCACCCGGCCGGGCCGGTCGCCCAGCTGCCCGGCCAGCCCGGCGGCGGCGCGGGCGAGGTCGCCGTAGGTGATCGACGGGCCGTCGTCTTCGACGACCGCCACGGCGCCGGGCGTGCGCCGGGCCTGTGCGGAAAAGTGCTGGTGGATGAGCATCAAGCGGTTCCTTCCGGATGGTCGAGGGAGGCGCCGGCCAGCTCGGCTTCGGCGGCCAGCGCGGCTTCGAGGGCCGCGGGGACGGCCGGCGGCACCGAGCGGCCGGCTTCGACGCGGCGGATCGCGATGTAGGTGAGCTCCTGCAGCTTCTGCCAGCGCGGGAGGACGGTTTCGTCGAAGGCGCGGGAGAACCCGGGCGCGGGGGTGCCGGGCAGTTCCCGCAGCCAGAGGCCGTGCAGCTGCCGGTCGCGGGTGATCAGCCAGCTCTGCAGCGCGAGCCGGTGCAACGCGGCCTTGTCCGGCTCGCGGTACTGCCCGGCGAAGGCGGCCGCCGTGCCGTCGGCGTGGGAGGCGAGGACGGCTTCGCAGTTCGCCCGGACTTCGCGTTCGGGGTCCAGCGGTTCCGCCGGCCCGCACGGTTCGAGCACCGCCCAGGCACCCCGGCCCAGGGCGGGCCCCAGGTCGCCGAGGACCACCTTGGTCGTCGTCGGCCGCGCGTGCCCCCACCGGGTCCGGTTTTCATACGGATCCACCACGTGCAGCACGGGTTCGCGGCCTCCTTCGACGCCTTCGACGACGAATCCGTGTTCCATGTGCTCATTTCCGCAATACGGCAGCCACGGCAGGAAAAACGCGTCCGCGGTGACGGCGACCGCGTTGCCGCGGCCGATCTCCGCCGTCCACGAATCGAGGCATTCCGCCGTCGATTCGATGTCCGTCCATTTCGGCCGGAGCCCGGTGAAGCGGGCGACCGACCGGTCTCGCGCCCGCGGCGGCAGGTCGGGTTCGAGCACCCCGTCGATTCCGCCGACGACGCGGAACGCCCATTGGTAGGCGAACGGCGTGCGCACGTCGGCCACCCCGGCGTGCGCCAGCAGGAGCGCCACGACGTCCGAAACGCAGTCCATGTAAGCGGAATCGACCCGACCCATGAGACGAGCGCAGGAAACGAAAGCGTGACGATCAGGCACAGGTTCCCCCAGGGGAGGTAGCGATGGACAATTCCACTCATTCGCTCAAAGGCGAAGCGGCGTGTAATAACTTTCTACCGCACCGGCAATTAGCGGGCAACGCGGCGGATTCGCCGGTCGGACGACCGGAACGAGGTGGATAACCGCCGGAGCGGAGAACCAAACCCGGGCATGCGCAGCAACCGCCGTGGCAAACGGACCAACTGCGTACCGCTGTCCGACGCAGCCGCGCGCCGGAGTTCACCCGCTCGGCGCACGGGCCGGAATCTCACGAAGCGGTACGGCAGGCCGGCCGGACCGTCATGCTCGGTCTCCGGCGGCGGAGTCGATCAGGTCCGCGGCGGTGCCGAGCAGGTGACCGAGGGCGTCGGCGAGGCTCGGGTGGCGGAATTCGTGGCCGGCCGCGGTCAGCCGCCGAGCTGCCACGCGCTGGTCGGCGACCGCCGGCTCGCGTGCGAGCGTATTCGGCGTTGCGCACCGGTTCCGGGCTCACCGCGTTGATCGGTCCACAGAGGACGGAGTCGGCCAGGGCGCGCAGGTGGACGTCGGCCAGGTCGTCGAGACCGATCCACGGCATCCACCGCCGCCCGGTGCCGAGCGGGCCGCCCAGCCCGGCGGCGAACAGCGGGTACTGCAGCCGCAGCAGGCCGCCGCGCGGGCTCAGCACCAGGCCGGTGCGCACCCGGACCACGCGCAGCCCCGCCGCCGACGCCGGCTCGGTGGCCGCTTCCCAGTCCGTCACGACGTCGGCGAGAAACCCTTGCCCGCGCTCGCTTTCCTCGGTGAGGAGCTCGTCGCCGCGGTCCGGCCTGTAGTAGCCGACCGCGGACGCGGAGACGAACACCTTCGGCCCACCGGCGGTGCGCGCGGCCAGGTCCACGAGCGCCCGCGTCGGCGCGATCCGGCTCTCGCGCACGGCCCGGCGGTGGCGGTCGTCGAACGGGCCGGCGAGCGGGACCCCGGCCAGGTGCACGACCGCGTCGACGCCGGTGAGCAGGTCCGCCGCCGGGTCTTCCGGCTGCCACGTCCGCTCGCCGGGGGTCTCGGCGGGCCGCCGCACCAGCCGGACGACCCGGTGGCCGCCGGTGGTCAGCAAGACGGTCAGCGCCGTCCCGGCGAGACCGCTCGCCCCGGTCACCGCGACCGTCAGCGGATCGTGCCGGTAGCGCCGGTGCGCCGACAGCATCAGCCGGGGGTTGCGGGACTCTGCGCCGATCGCGTCTGGCCAAACCGGCCAAGGTGAGCAAAACTCACCTTCATGCCCGAACTGAGAGTTTTCAGCCTTCTTGCCCGGATCGGGTTGACCTGCTATGCGGCGGTGCACCTCGTCGTCGCGTGGCTGGCTGCTCAGGTGGCGCTCGGCGACAACGAGCGGGCCGACAAGGCGGGCGCGCTGCAGATCGTCGCCTCCGAAGGCGGGGCGTGGCTGCTCTGGCTGATCGCCGCCGGGACCGGGGTGCTGGCGCTGTGGCAGCTCACCGAGGCGATCGCCGGCCACCGGAACGCCGAGCCACGGCGGCGCTGGGTGCGGCGGACCGTCAGCGGCGTCGAAGTGGTGCTGTACGGCCTCGTCGCCTACAGCGCGGGCAAGACCGCGATGGGCGCGTCCGGCAAGGCCGGGTCGGTGGTCGCGAGCGTGCTGGGCCGGCCGTGGGGTGCGGTCGCGGTGATCGCGGCGGGCGTCCTGGTCATCGTGGTCGCGGCGTGGCTCGCCTACCGCGGGGCGCGGAAGAAGTTCCTCCACGACCTCGACTTCGGCGGCGCGTCCCGCACCCTCCGGCTGTCCACCACCCGGCTCGGCCAGATCGGCTGGTGCGCGGTGGGAATCACCTACGCCACGGTGGGGGCGATGTTCGTCCTGGCGGCGGTCCGCTACGACCCCGGCAAGGCCGCCGGCTTGGATCCGGCGCTGAAGACGCTGGCCGTGCAGCCGTACGGACAGGTGCTGCTGCTGGCACTGGCGGCCGGGATCGCGGTGTTCGGCGTGTTCGCCCTGCTGGAGGCGCGGTTTCGCCGGCTGTGACGCGCGGGGTCAGACCCAGTCCGCCGGGTCCAGGTTCGCCAGGACCTCGCAGTCGCACCCGCCGCCGAGCTCGCGCAGCCGGTCTTCGAGCGGTGCCGGCCTGAGCCCCTCGCGGAGCGCCCACTCGCGGGTCAGGGTGAGCTCGCCGTCGCAGTCGTCGGCCGAGTCGTCGTCGAAGTGGTCTTCCAGGTGCTCGAGCAGGTCGGCCAGCTGTCCGGCGTTCAGGCCGAGGCGGGCCCACATCTCGTCCCGGCCGCGCTGCTTGTACGCGTTCTTCGCCGCTCGGCGCTCTTCGTCACTCAGCATGGGAACCCCTCAGCCGGGCCGGGTCAGGCTCAGATCGTAGGCGATGATCACCGCCTGGATGCGGTCGCGAGCGCCGATCTTGGCCAGGACCCGGCCCACGTGCGTCTTGACCGTCGACTCCGACAGCACCAGCCGCTCGGCGATCTCACCGTTCGTCCGGCCCTGGCCGATCGCGACCAGGATCTCCCGCTCACGGTCCGTCAACGCTGCCCAGCGCGGGGCGACGACGGCGTCACCCCCGGGCCACCCCGCGGATGCCGGTCGGCAGTTCCTCCGGGTGGGAGTCCTTGAGCAGGAACCCACTCGCTCCCGCCCGCAGCGCCGTGCGCCGCTTCGCCGCCACCTGCGTGTCGGGCGTCGCCTCCGACAGCATCCGGAAGCCGAAGCGCTGCCGGACCTGGTCGTCCGCGATGAGCATGGTGATCACGCCGGGCCCCCGGGAGCGGGCTGACGTCGAGGACCGCCCGGACGGCCCAGCCGCGGCGCGGGACCCGCCGTGAGCGTGCCGCCGTAGAGCGCCGCGCGTTCTCCCATACCGGCGAACCCGTGCCCTTCGCCGGGTGCGGGCCGGCTGCCGTCGGGCGGGCCGTCGCCGGCGTGGTCCGTGCCGGATCCGCTCTCCCGCGAGACCGGAGCGGCTACTGGTGCAGGTGCTGGGTCCAGTCCGCGGGAACCCGCTCGGCCGGGCCGGGCACGGCCTGGGTTAGCGGCCGGTGTTCGGGAGCGGCGAGCGCGGGGCCGGATTCGTACAGCACCTCTTCGCCGTAGTCCCAGAACCACTCTTCACCGGGCTCGAAACTGCGCGCCAACCGGTGCCCGCTGGCGGCGGCGTGGCCGCTGGCGTGCTGGGCGGGCGAGGAATCGCAGCACCCGATGTGCCCGCACTCCGCGCAGCGCCGGAGGTGGAACCACCAGCCCTGCGGGTCGGCGGCCTCGCAGTCCGCGCACCCCGTGCCACTGGGCGGCACCGAGGGATCCACTCCTTGCATGCGCACTCCTCTACTCGGTCCGGCACCGGACACGCTCCACCTTAAGCGCTGCCGCCAGGAGGCCGCCGACCGAGCCGGATTCCCGCCGGCCGCCGTCGCAAAAACGTCGATTCTTTCGATTATTCGATTTCTTCGATCGCCGAGATTCCGCATTAAAGATCCGCATCGGCGAAAGGATTGACGGCGAGCACCGGGCATGTTGGAATATGTCCACCAATGGGCACGAGAGGTATCCCTCATGACTTCGAGAGCAACGAAGCTCCGGTCCGGCTTCCTCGCCGCCGCACTGGCCGTCACCGCGAGCGTGTCCGGGCTCGCTCCGGCCACCGCCGCCACTTCGCTGAATGCTTCACAGATCGTCGCCGACATGGGTGCCGGGTGGAACCTGGGAAATCAGCTGGAAGCCAACAGCAACGGCGTGCCGAGTGAAACGGCGTGGGGGCTGCCGGCCGTCACCCCAGCGCTCATCGACAAGGTCAAGGCCGCCGGGTTCAAGACGGTCCGGATTCCCGTCTCCTACCTCGGCTACATCGGCGCGGGCCCGAACTACCCGGTCAACGCGGCCTGGCTGAACCGGATCCAGCAGGTCGCCGACTACGCCTACCAGCGCGGCCTGTACGTGCTGATCAACATGCACGGCGACGGCTACAAGACCGTCAACGGCTCCTGGCTGATCTGCGACTCCGGCAACCAGGCCACCATCAAAGCCAAGTACCAGAAGGTCTGGCAGCAGGTCGCGGCCCGGTTCGCCGGCTACGACCAGCACCTGGTCCTGGAGTCGATGAACGAGGAGTTCGACGGCCAGTACGGCAACCCGACGCAGCCGTGCTACTCGAACATCAACGCCTACAACCAGCTCTTCGTCGACACCGTGCGCAAGACCGGCGGGAACAACGGTTCGCGGTGGCTGCTCATCGCCGGCTGGAACACCAACATCGACTACACCACCGGGAACTACGGATTCACGCTGCCCACCGACCAGTTCCGCTCCTCGTCGGTTCCCGCCGCCGAAAAACGGATTATGATTTCCGTGCACTACTACAGCCCCTGGGACTTCGCCGGCGAGGAGAATGGCACCATCACCCAGTGGGGCCGCGGCGCGGCCAATCCGGCGAAGAAGTCGACCTGGGGACAGGAAGACTACCTCGACGCCCAGCTGAAACTGGTGCACGACGCATTCGTCGTGAAGGGCTATCCGGTCGTCGTCGGCGAATACGGGTCCATCGACAAGTCTTCGTTCGATTCGGCCAACAACCGGTACCGCGCCGACTTCGCGCGCGCCATCGTGTCGACGTCCAAGAAGTACGGCGCCGCGACCGTCTATTGGGACAACGGCAACAACGGCCAATACGGCTTCGGCCTGTTCGACCGGAAGTCCTACGCGGTCACCCACCAGGCCCTCATCGACGCCATCATGGGCGGCCTCGCCGGTCGATGACTTTCGGCACCTGCGCTCTCAGGGGGTGCGGCGGCGCAACGTCGCCGCCCCCAGCAGGAGCGCGAGGACCGCGCAGCCGGCGATGATCCCGATGTCGCGGACCAGGGTGCCGCCGACTTCGGCCGAGCGGGTCACCTGGGTGAGTGCGTCCACCGCGTAGGACAGCGGCAGGACGTCCGACACCGCGCTCAGCACCCAGCCCATGTCGCCGCGCGGGACGAACAGGCCGCACAGCAGGAACTGCGGCAGCACGAACACCGGCAGGAACTGGATCGCCTGGAACTCGGTGCGGGCGAACGCGCTGACGAACAGGCCGAGCGCGGTGCCGAGGAGCGCGTCCAGCACCACGATGAGCAGCAGGACCCAGACCGAGCCCGCGATGTCCAGCCCGAGCCAGGTCAGGGAGATCCCGGCGGCCACGACCACCTGCAGGGTCGCGAGCAGGCCGAACGCCAGCGCGTAGCCGAGGAGCAGGTCGAGCTTGCCGATCGGCATGGTCATCAGCCGCGTCAACGTGCCGGTCGTGCGCTCGCGCAGCGTCGTCACCGAGGTCAGCAGGAACATGATCGTGAACGGGAAGATCCCCAGCAACGCCGGCGCGACCGCGCTGAACCGCTGCTCCGAGTTGAGCACGTACCGCAGCAGGATCATCAGCACGCTCGGCACCGCGACGAGCAGCACCACCGTGCGCGGGTCGTGGCGCAGCTGGGTGAGGATCCGGCGGGTGGTGGCCAGCGCGTTCATCGCGCCGCCTCCGAACGGCCCTTGATCAGGCGGAGGAACGCCTGCTCGAGATCGGGCGCGCCGGTCCGCGTCC
This sequence comes from Amycolatopsis sp. CA-126428, assembly GCF_002904335.1. Lineage (GTDB taxonomy): Bacteria > Actinomycetota > Actinomycetes > Mycobacteriales > Pseudonocardiaceae > Amycolatopsis. The sequence goes on from NZ_PPHF01000095.1 coordinate 62,857, forward strand.
GCAGCGCCTCGGGGGTGCCGCGGGCCAGGAGCCGGCCGCGGTGCAGCAGCAGGAGGTCCTCGCAGCGCGCGGCTTCGTCCATGACGTGGCTGGAGATCAGCAGCGTGACGCCGGTGGCGGCCAGGTCGTGGAACAGCTTCCAGAGCTCGTCGCGCAGCTCGGGGTCGGAACCGACCGTCGGCTCGTCCAGCACCAGCAGCTCGGGGGTGCCGAGCAGCGCCACGGCCAGGTTGGCCCGGCCGCGCTGGCCGCCGGAGAGGCGGCCGACCAGCACGCGGGCCGAGGTGGTGAGCCCGGTCCGGGTGATCACTCGGTCCACATCGGACGGCGGCGCGCCGAGCACCGCGGCGAAGTAGCGCAGGGCTTCGGTCACCGTCAGGTCCGCGTAGATCGCCGGTTCCTGGGTCGCGTAGCCGATCCGGCGGCGCAGCTCGGGATGTCCCGCGGGCTTGCCGAGCACCGTCACGTGCCCGGATTCGACGAGCTGGACGCCCACGATCGAGCGCATCAGCGTGCTCTTGCCGCAGCCGTTCGGGCCCAGCAGCCCGGTCACCGTCCCGCGGCGCACGGTGAACCCGATGTCGCGCAGGACCTCTTCGCCGCCGCGGTGGACGCGCAGGTCCGCCGCGACGATCGCCGGCTCGTCCACGGCGTCCTCCTTCCCGCCCCGGGCCCTCATGGTGAGCGCCGGAACGGTCCGGGACAAGGCCCGGGTGCGGAGGCGAGAAGAGCGGGCAGGCGCGCCGAGGGGGAGGAGGCGCACCTGCCCGCGGGTGTGACGCTAGCGGACTCTCCGGCGGTTCGCCGATCGAGCGACCGGCGAGGCCGTCAGCCGCAGGTCTTCCCGTTCACCGCGAAGGCCGTCGGCGACGGGTTGCCGCTGCCCGTGAAGCTGCCGTTGAAGCCGATCGAAACCGACTTGCCCGGCGCCACCGAGGCGTTCCAGGGCAGCGCCGTGGCGGTGACGCCCGCACCGGACTGCGCCCACGTCGCCGACCAGCCCTGGGTCACCTTCTGGTTACCCGGGAAGGCGAACTTCAGCGTCCACGTCGGCCACGCCGTCGTCCCGGTGTTGGTCAGCGTGACGTAGGCCGTGAAGCCGCCGGTCCACGAGGTGGCCGTGTAGGCCACCGAGCAGCCGCCGCCCGAGGCGTCCGGCAGCGTGGTGAACTGCGTCGACGCCGAGTCCGGCCCGGTGAGGCCGGCGCCGTTGCGGGCCACCACGACCACGGTGTAGGCCGTCGACGGCGACAGCCCGGTCAGGGTCGCGGTCGTTCCGGTGACGGTGGCGAGGACCTTGCGGGCCAAGCCGGTCACGCCGACGACGTCGTAGCTCTTGATCCCGCTCTCCGCGTCCGAAGACGCCGTCCAGGTCACCGTCGCGCCGGTGGCGGACACCGCCGAGACGACGGGCTTGCCCGCGGCGGCCGGGGCGGTCGTGTCGACCGCGGACGGCGACTTCTCCGCGGTCCAGTTCGCCAGCCAGGCCAGCGCCGAGTTCCAGTTGATGGCGACCTCGTTCACCGAGTACGCCTGGATGTCGTCGACGAAGCAGCGCTGGGGCGCGCAGCCGGTGAGCAGCCGGGCCGCGGTCGGGTCCTGCAGGCCGCTGTTGGGCCCGCCGGAGAGCGCCCCGGGCGGCGCGGTCGGCAGCGACGGGTCCAGTTCGTGCGCCCAGAACCGGTGGTGCACGTTCTGCACGGCCTGGTCACCGTGGCCGGCGACGTAGGAGTAGTTCGCGGGGTTGCGGCCCAGCAGGTAGTCCATGGCCTGGAACGCGCCGTCGCGGTACTTGTCCAGCTTGGTGAAGTCGTAGGCCAGGGCCAGCACGACGCCGTTGTTGGCCACCAGGCCGTTGGATCCCCACTCGTACGTGCCGTCGGCCGTGCGGTAGGGCGCGGGGTAGCCCATGCCCGCCATCTGCGCGAGGTGGCTGTCGGCGGTCGTGGTGATGGCCGACTTGATCGCCGTGACGTCGGCCGCGGGCAGGTCGGTGGGCACCAGCGCCAGGGTGATGTCGCCGAGCGCGCCCGTCGAGCCCCAGTCGAAGCCGTGGGTGTTGAAGCTGACCCCCCGGTAGAGCGAGGATCCGGTGACGTCGGTGCGGTATCCGCTCTTGCCGGTCGTCGCGAAGAGTTCCGCGGCGGCCCAGTAGAACTCGTCGGTCACGGTGTTGTCGCCGTAGGTCCCGCCGCCGGTGCCGTCGTTCGGGTCGGCGAGCACGTTCGGGTTGGCCTTCGCCGCGGCGTACGCCTTCTCGGCCGCCGCGAGCAGCTTCGCCGAGTACGCCGGGTCGATGGTCCGCCACAGCCGGGACGCCTGCGCCGCGACCGCGGCCATGTTCAGCGTGGCCGCCGTGCTCGGCGGGGAGAGCCGGCGCGGCTGGCTGTCCTGGTCGGGCCGGGTGGGCAGCGCAGTCCACTGCGCGTCGTGGATCTTGTGGTGCACCATGCCCGCGTTCGGCTTGCCGTCGGGCACCTGCATGGAGAGCAGGAAGTCGACTTCCCAGCGGGCTTCGTCGAGGATGTCGGGGACGCCGTTGCCCTGTTCGGGGATGGCCAGCTTCCCGTCGCCCAGCGCGCTCGCGTCGCCCAGCTTCAGCGCGCGCTCGTATTCGTCGAGCAGCTCCCAGGTCGCGATGCCGCCGTTGACGACGTACTTGCCCTGGTCGCCCGCGTCGTACCAGCCGCCGCGGACGTCGAGCGTGTAGCCGCAGTTCAGGTCCGACCGGCAGGGCACGTTGTCGTCACCCTGGTTCGGCGCCACGTTGAGGTGCCCCGCCGGGCGCGCGTAGGTCGCCCCTACGTACCGGGCGTCGATCGCGATGCCGCTGCGCTGGTGGTAGAAGAACGCCAGCGAGTCGTAACGCAGCTTCTTCAGGCCGTCCGCGGAGATGTCGAACGGGAAGCTCGTCTCGGAGCCGACGACGAGGGTGTACCCGGTGCCCGCGGTGTCGTAGGCGGAGAAGTCGATGTCGTGGACGTTCTCGCCGGAGGCGGCGTCGGCGCCGCGGGGCCGGGTCTGGCCGGTGGTCACCGCGGTGCCGGCGGAGTTGCGCAACGTCCACGTCACCGGCGTCGAGGAACCGCTGATCACCGTGGCGTGCTTGGGCAGGCCGGGGGTGTAGCTCTCCTGGTTCACCCGGATGCCGCTCGTCGGCGGCAGGCCGCCGGGCGGGATGACGCCGCCGATCAGCGAGATGTTGTCCAGGCAGACGGTGTTGTTCGCGGCTTGGCCGCCGAACCAGAAGGCCAGCTGGCCGTTGCCCGCGTTCGGGAAGTCCAATGTGGACGTGAAGGTGACGGTGAAGTGCTGGGTGGCGGGCGTGACCGTCAGGTCGGTGCGGGAGATCTGCCGGTAGGGCGAGACGGCCTCGCCCGCGACGGCGGAGATCTGCTGGGTGGTCGTGGCGTGCGCGTCGAACGTCAGCGTGTACTGCTGGCCCGCCTCGAAGGGGACGCCGTTCTGGCCGGCCAGCGCGTCGTAGCCGTTGGCCGTGCCGCCGGTGACGTCGGTGCAGAACTCCCCGCCGGTGACGTGGCCGGTGGTCCCGGACCCGGCCCACCAGGGGTCGATGGTGCCGCCGGCGAAGGTGCCGTTGAGCAGCCGCTCGTACGTCGCGGCGGACGCGGGCACGGATCCCGTCGTCAGCCCGAGCGCCGTCACCGCCAGTAACACCAGACCAGCCCGGAATCTCTTTGCCCGCATTCGCCACTCCTCGTCGTCGAGCCAGGCGTAAGTGGGAGCGCTCCCAGAGAGGGGACTGTAATCACGGGTGCGCACCTTTGGCAATCCGCGGAAGGGAGGTGGACGCGGCATCGGGCTTCCTCTATACATACGTGGGCCACCGGGTCAGCCAAGCCGAAACTTTCGGAAATTTTCACGAGCCAGCGCGCGACCGGAAGTGTTAACGCTAACTTCGGTCCGCCCGTCGGAAAGGGGCGACGATGCCCGCTCGAACCCGTTCACGGATCCTGCACTCGTTCACCGCGGCGGCCGCCGCGGTGGCGTTGTCCGCCGCGGTCCCGGCCGCCGCCGTCGCCGCGCCGGGGAGCCCCGCGGTCACCCCGCCGCTGGGCTGGAACAGCTGGAACAGCTTCGGGTGCAACGTCAGCGAGTCCACGATCCACCAAGCCGCCGACGCGATGGTCTCCTCCGGCATGCGCGACTCGGGTTACCAGTACGTCGTCGTCGACGACTGCTGGTTCGACCCGCAGCGCGATTCCCAGGGCAACCTGCGCGGCAACGCCTCGAAGTTCCCCAGCGGCATGAAGGCCCTCGGCGACTACATCCACGCCCGCGGCCTGAAGTTCGGCATCTACCAGGTCCCCACCGACCGCACGTGCGCCCAGCGCGGCGGCGCCTACCCCGGCTCCACCGGCAGCCAGGGCCACGAAACCCAGGACGCCCGGACGTTCGCCTCCTGGGGCGTCGACTACCTCAAGTACGACTGGTGCTCCCCCGCCGGTACCCGCGACGAGCAGGTCAGCCGCTTCGGCCTGATGCGCGACGCCGTGCGCGCCACCGGCCGCCCCATCGTCTACAGCATCAACCCCAACAGCTACCACGCCATCACCGGTGACAAGTACGACTGGGGCCAGGTCGCCGACCTGTGGCGCACCACCGAAGACCTGCTCGACATCTGGCAGAACGGCAACACCAACAGCTACCCGATGGGCGTCGGCAACGTCCTCGACGTCACCGCTCCGCTGGCCGCCCAGGCCGGGCCCGGGCACTGGAACGACCCGGACATGCTCGTCGTCGGCCGCCCCGGCCTGTCACTGACCGAATCCCGCGCGCACCTCGCCCTGTGGGCCCTGATGGCGGCGCCGCTGATGGCGGGCAACGACATCCGCACCATGTCGGCGGACATCAGCGCCGTCCTGCGCAACCCCCGCCTGCTGGCCGTCGACCAGGACCGCCTGGGCGCCGGCGGCCGCCGGGTCCGCGACGACGGCAACGTCGAGGTCTTCGCCAAGCCGCTGGCCGACGGGTCCGTCGCCGTCGGCCTGCTCAACCGCGGCAGCGCCACCACGACCATCAGCACCACCGCCGCGCAGATCGGGCTCGCCGGGACGTCGTTCACCCTGACCGACCTGTGGACCGGCGGCACCTCGGCGAGCAGCGGAACGATCAGCGCGAGCGTCCCCGCCCACGGCGCCGCCGCCTACCGCGTATCCGGCGGCACCCCGCTCGCCGCCACGACGTCGCGGCTGCGCGGCGCCGGCGCCAACCGCTGCCTCGACGTCGACAATGCCTCCACCGCCTCCGGCGCGGGCACGCTGATCTGGGACTGCCAGACCGCCGCCAACCAGCTGTGGACCACTTGGGAGAACAGCGAAATCCGCGTCTTCGGCGACAAGTGCCTCGACGCCACGACCAGCGGAGCCCGCGTCTTCAGCCGCTCGTGCACCGGGCAGGGCAACCAGAAGTGGACCTTGGGCGCGGACGGCACGATCCGCAACGTCCAATCAGGACTGTGCCTCGACGTCGAAGGCGCCGCGACGGCCAATGGGACCCACGCGATCCTGTGGACCTGCAACGGCCAGGCGAACCAGCAGTGGAGCCGCGTCTGAGCGATGTAGCGGCACTGCCGGACGAGCGGGTCCGCTTCTCACCTGACCGAGGGACGCCGGGACGGTAACGCGCGGGCGGTAACGGAGCGATAACGGGATACGGACCGTCCGACCGCAGGAGAACTTTCGCGTGGAAACACCGTGCCGAGGCCCCATCGACGTCACCCGGGTCACCGGGTTCGACAGCGGCACCGCCGACCCTGATGACCTTCGCCGCGCCGTCGCGGCGTCACCCGGCTTCACCCGGGCCGCCACCGAGCAGCAGGCGGCGGTGCTGGACATCGTTTTGCGCGTGGGCACCACGCCCGGCCCGGAGCCGCGGCGCCGGCGCGGGGTCGTCGGGAGGCTGCTCGGGCGCCGCTGAGCGCACACATGGAAAAGCCGCGACCGACGTGTCGGTCGCGGCTTTTGCCTGCGCCGGGTGGGGCCGGCTCACCGGTTCTGCCCGGTGGCCGGTCCCACCCGTGCCGGCGTCGGCGCCGGGATCGCTGCGTGCCCGGGACGGGGAACCGGAGTGTGCAGCTCGCTCCCTGTTCCGGGCACGCCGCACCACCTCGGGCGCGGCGCCGGATTCCGCGCCTCGGCCGGCATCCGCACACACAACGGGCGGCCGTGGCGCGGGGACTCAGTGACCCTGGCTGGTGCCACCGTCGGCGAGGCCGCTCGAGGCGCAGTTCTGCGGGTTCTCGCCGCTGGCCTCGTGCTCGCCCGGCGACAGGATCGGCACGCCGATGCCGTTGAGCGAGTTCTGGATCGGCACCTGGACGCCGAGCACGTTGATCTCGTTGTCGCACACACCGAGCGCGGCGTTGACGTTGTGCAGCACGTCGGTGTTGTTCAGGTTGAGCAGGCCGAGCTGGCCGGTGTGCCCACCGTGGTGGTGGTCGTGGCCGTCGGGCGTACCGGCAGCCGCGACGCCACCGGCCAGGAAAGCGCCGGCCGCCATGGCAGCCGTGACGAACCCAATCTTCTTCAGCATTTGTTCTCCTCGATCAGTCGGTGCATCGGACAGGACGGCGGCGAGGTGTGTGTGCTCCGTCCCGCGTGAGGGAAACATACTGAGAGAATGGTGTGAATTCCACCGCACGACACCATTGGGTGCGCACCGCAAGCCGCTGACCGGGCCGTGATTGGCCCGATCGGGTCAGCGAGGTTTAAGGCGGAAGATCGCTTTCCGGAAACGAGCCGCATTCGTACACTCGTTCATGACACCATCACTCCACGAAACACCACGGAAAGGAGGCGGAAGCCGTAGGCTCGGACACACGGAACGCGTTCCCCTCGACCCCGGGAACGGGTTTCCGGCTGGGAACCGGCGGGGTGTGAACCCCTCAGCCGAGCCCGCAGCCGGGCGACGCACGACTTCGCCGGTTCCCAGCCCCCATCCAAGCCGTCTTGCGCCGTCCCGACACGGCGGACCGGTCGCACTCCCCCCTTTTTCCGGGCACAGCGAAAAGCCGTCGCACGGAAACTGCTTTCCGTGCGACGGCTTCTTCCCACCGGGTCGATCAGTGGCCCTGGGCCGTCCCGCCGTCCGCGATGCTGCCGCTGGCGCAGTTCGACGGCGTCGAGCCTTCGGCTTCGTGCGCCCCCGGCGACAGGATCGGGACGTCGATGCCGTCGGCGACGTCGTGCAGCGGGACCTGCACGCCGAGCACGTTGACGTTGTCGTCGCAGACGCCGCCGACCACGTTGACGTTGTGCAGTGCGTCGAGGCTCTGCAGGTTGACCAGGCCGAACTGTTCGCTCTGGTCGACCGGGTGGCCCGAGACGCTGACGGTGGTCGCGGAGGCCGAGCCGCCGAAGGCGGCCAACCCGGCGGCCAGTGCGGTCGCGACGAATCCGAGCTGCTTGATCACGAGAAAAAACTCCTCAACTGCCCGCCCCGGTTCCGGGGCGATACTTCACGGCGCGAACCGAGGCCGCGCCATTTCGGAAAACCATTCATTCCGCCGGAGCGGAAAGTCACTCGCCCTGGCTGGTGCCGCCGTCGGCGAGCCCGCTGGAGGCGCAGTTGTACGGCGACTCGCCGCTCGCCTCGCTGGCGCCCGGCGACAGGATCGGCACGCCGATGCCGTTGAGCGAGTCGTGGATCGGCACCTGGACGCCGAGGACGTTGATGTCGTTGCCGCAGAGGCCGAGCGTGCCGTTGACGTTGTGCAGCGCGTCGGTGTTGTTCAGGTTCACCAGGCCGACCTGACCGGTGTGGTCGTAGCCGTAGTTGCCGTGGTGGTGGCCGTGCTCTTCGTCCGGCGTCCCGGCGGACGCGATGCCACCGGTGACGAATGCCCCGGCCGCCATGGCGGCGGCGACGAAGCCGATTTTCTTCAGCATGGGTTCTCCCTCGATAAGACAATTGTCTTCGATAAGACAGTTGCCAAGGCGGTATTCAACGTAGTGTTCCGCCTCGGTGGGAAAAACGTACTGACGGCCCGCCGGGCGTTCCAGCCGGTTAACCGATCGTGTGGGGTGCGCGAACCTATGACCGGGGTTCTTGTAGCTCGAACGGGTGGCGAAACGGAGGTGAGCACGATGTCGGCCGGACGCCGGCGCCGGTGATCACCGAACCGTTGTTACGCCATGTGTTCTGCCGATCGGGACACTGCGGTGCGTCACGCTTTGGGGTGGCCGGAAGCGCGCGAATCAGTGCCGGAGCGTGACGAATTCCCGAATCCCATCCTTCGAAAGTGAAGCCACTTCCGCGTTCCTACGCTTTGCCGGGTCACCCGGTACGCGGGGCGGGACGTGAGGAGTCGTTCGTGGTGGATTACGCGGTGCTCGTGGCGTCCGCGGTGCTCTACGCGGTGGGGATCGTCGCGCAGAGCGTCGCCGCGCGGCGGGCCGGGAACCGGCCGGGTGCGGGACTGGGCCTGCTGGCCCGGCTCGCCGCCGATCGCCTGTACCTGCTGGGTTTCGCCGGTCAGCTGGGCGGTTTCGCGCTCGCGTTCTTCGCGCGGGCGTCCTTGCCGCTGTACCTGGTCCAGGCCGCGTCGTCGTCGGCCATCGGGCTGGCGACCGCGTTCGGGGTGCTCGTCCTCGGGTGGCGGATCCGCACCGGGGAAGCGATGACGCTGGTGCTGCTGGCCTCCGGGCTGGTCGTGCTGGCCGGGTCGTCGTCGGCCTCGGTCGCCACCGATCTCCCGCCCGCCGGGGTCGCCGCGCTGGCCGTCGTGGTGCTCGGCACCGGGCTGGCGATGATCCCGGCCGGCCGGGCGGGGACGTTCCTGCCGGCCGCGGTCCTGTCCGGGGTCGCGTTCGCCGTCGTGGCGGTCGCCAGCCGGACCCTCGCGCACCTCGATCTCCTCGCCCTGCCGGGAAATCCGCTGACCTGGCTGATGCTGGCGGCCGCGGTGCTCGGCCAGGCCTCGATGGCGGCGGCCCTGCAGCGCGGGCCGGCGGCGGCGGTCGTGGCCACCGCCGACGCGACGACGATCGTGCTCGCGTCGGTCACCGGCATCGCCGTCCTCGGCGACCACGTCGTCGCCGGGCAGGGGGCGTGGGTCGCCACCGGCCTCGCCGTGGTCGTGTGCGGCGTCCTGCTGCTCGGCTTGCAGTCACGCGCCGGCGCGCCCGCTCTCGCGGGGGAAGCGGCGTGACCCCGCGGCCGCTCGCGAGCGTCTCGGTCGACCTCGACAACCTGTGGGCCTACCTCAAGACCCACGGTGATCCCGGCTGGCGCGACCGGCCCAGTTTCCTGCCGTCCGCGGTGCCGCGACTGCTGGAGATCCTCGGCGAACAGGGCCTGACGACGACGGTCTTCGTCGTGGGCGCCGACGTCGTCCGCGAAGACGGCGCCAAGGCGGTGGCCGAGATCGCCGCGGCCGGGCACGAGGTGGCCAACCACTCCTTCGGTCACGAACCCTGGCTGCACCGCTACTCCCGCGAGCGGCTCGAGGACGAGCTGAGCCGGACCGAAGCCGCGATCACCGCCGCGGGCGCTCCCCGGCCCAGCGGGTTCCGCGGCCCCGGCTACAGCGTCACGCGCGACCTGGTCGAGCTGCTCGCCGAACGCGGCTACGCCTACGACGCCAGCACGCTGCCGACGTGGATCGGCCCGCTGGCCCGCGCGTACCACAACCGCACGGCGAAAGCCGCGGAAGAAGGGCTCGGCGAGCTGTTCGGCGGGGTTTCCCGGGTGCTCGCGCCGGTGCACGCCTACCGCTGGCAGACCTGCGCGGACAGCTCGCTGGTCGAGCTGCCGGTGACGACGATGCCGCTGCTGCGCACGCCGATCCACGGTTCGTACCTCCTGCAGCTGCACGCGATCTCGCCGCGGCTGGCCCGGGCGTACTTCCGGACGGCGTTGCGGCTCTGCCTCGTCCGCGGGGTGTCGCCTTCGCTGCTGCTGCACCCGACCGACGTCCTCGGCGCCGCCGACGCTCCCGGCATGGAGTTCTTCCCCGGGATGGCGGCACCGGGTGCGCGGAAGGTGGCCTGGCTCGGCTGGGTGCTTTCCGCGCTGCGGGAGCACTTCGACGTCGTCGGCACCGGCGAGTACGTCAGCCGGACGGCTGTGCGGCGCACCCGGCCGGTGACCCGGTTGGACGCCGGAAGATGATCGCTCACCCCGTCGTCCGGCCTCCGACACGCGGAAACCTCGAGACGACCCTGCTTCGGGTCCTCGCGTGCGCGACCGTCGGCTTGGCGCCGGTCGAGGGCTACCTGACGGCCGTGCAGAGCCAGCTCGGCAAGGTCGCGCCCGCCTTGCTGACCGTGGTCTGGCTCGCGGTGCGGATCCGCCGCCGGCAGCCGCCCCGGCCGACTCCGCTGTACGCCGTCCTCACGCTTCTCGCCGTCGTGCTGGCGGCGACCGCGTCCGTGCACGGGGCGGGCCCGTTCACCGCGGAGTACACCGTGCGCTGGCTGCCGTTCCTGGTGGTCACCGCGGTGCTCGCGGACGTCGCGAGCCGGGAGGTGCCGATCCGGTGGCTGCTGCTCGCGGCGGCCGCGGGCGCGACCGCGGCCGGCGCGGGTGCCCTCTACGCCCTGGTCGCCGAGGGCGAAGCGCGCGCGAGCGGGCCGCAGCCGGATCCGAACGACCTCGCCTACTTCCTCGTCGCGGCGGTGCCCCTGCTCGCGGCGCTGCACCGCCGGGGCCGGGGCGCCGTCCTGACCGCCGCGGGCATCGTCCTGGTGGCCGGCGCGACGGCCACGTTCTCCCGCGGCGGCGCGCTCGGCCTGACCGCCGCGGTCGGCTGGCTGCTGCTGCGCGGGGTGCTGCCGTGGCGGGTGCTCGCCGCCGCGGCCGTGGCGGTCGCCGGGCTGGGGCTGGGCGCGTGGGCGTTCGCCGGTCCGCAGCTGGACCGGGCCCTGCAGGAGAAGACCTTCATCGCCGCGTCCAATGTGGACACCCGGGAACTGCGCTGGCAGGCGGCGGCCCGGATGCTGACCGCCCACCCGGTGCTCGGCGTCGGCCCCGGCGGGTTCCGCGAGCACTACGCCGCCGAGTCGCACAACGCCGAGGTCGACGAGCAGACCCCGGTGGCGCACGACATGTACCTCGAGGTCGCCGCCGAACTCGGCCTGCCCGGGTTCGCGCTGTTCGCCGGGGTGGTCGCCACCGCCGCGGTGGCGAGCGAGCGGACGGTCCGGCGGGCCGGCCCCGGCGCACAGCGGACGGAAGCGGTCGCGATCCAGGCGTCGCTGCTGGCCGTCCTGGTGACTTCGACGTTCCTGTCCGAGCAGTACTACCTGCCGCTGTGGTCGCTGGCCGCGCTCGCCGTCGCGGCCGAAACCCGGGTTCGAGAAGGAGGGAAGCGCCGATGCGGGTGCTGCACGTGATCAGTGAGATGGGGGCGGGCGGGGCGGAGACGCTCGTGGCCGGCATGGTGGCCCGCGGCGAGGAGTACGGCTGGGTGTCCGCCGTCGCCGGCGGCGGGGGCTTCCGCGCCGACGCGCTGGCCGCGGCCGGCACGCCGACGTTCGCCGTGCCGCTCGCCCGCCGCAGCAAGGCGGGGGTGCTGAAGGCGGCCTGGGCCACCCGCCGCGCGATCGCGCGGTTCCGGCCCGACGTCGTGCTGGCCCACAACGTCGGCGCGAGCCTGGTGGCCCGCCTCGCGCTCGCCCCCGGGCGGCGGCGGCCGGTCACCGTCTTCCACGGCGTCGCCGAGCCGGATTACCCGGCGGCGGCGCGGATCCTGCGCCGCACGTCCGGCCGGGTCGTCGCGGTGTCCGCCGCGACCGCCGACCGGCTGGCGGCGTCGGGGCTGGAGCGTCCGGTGGTGGTCCGCAACGCGGTGTTCCCGAGGCCGCCGGTGTTCGGCCGCGCGGAGATCCGCGCGTCCCTCGGCGTCCCGGAGCGGACGCCGGTCGCGCTCTGCCTGGCCCGGCTGGAACCGCAGAAACGCCACGACGTGCTGCTCGACGCCTGGGCCGCGGTCGGCGGCGACGCCGTGCTGTGGCTGGCCGGCGATGGCAGCCTGCGGCCGGAGCTGGAGCGTCGCGCGCAGGAGCTGGGCCGCCGGGTCGAGTTCCTCGGCACCCGCGCGGACGTGCCGGACCTGCTCGCCGCGGCCGACGTCACGGTGCTGACCAGCGACTGGGAAGGCCTGCCGCTGGCGGTGCTGGAGTCGATGGCGGCCGGCCGGCCGGTGGTCGCGACGGACGTCGGCGGGATCGCCGGGGTGCTGGCCGGCGGCGGCGGGATCGTGGTGCCGCCGGCGGATCCGGCCGCGACGGCCGCGGCGCTGACCACGCTGCTGTTCGACCCGGCGGCGCGGGAAACCACGGCGCTGGAAGGGATCCGGGCCGTCGAACGCGACTACGACCCGCACCCGCTCATGAAGTCCTACGACGAACTGCTTCGAGGTGCCCGATGAAGTACCGCAGTGTGGTCTCGAGCGTCGCCGTGGCGCTGCTGGTGGGGGCCCTCGTGCTGATCGTCGGCCTGACGCGCGGCGCCGAGTACCAGGGCCGGGTGAGCCTGCTCGCCGGCCCCGCCGCGGCGGACGGTGCTCCCTACGGCGAGGTCGTTTCGCTGGCGTTGCCGGCGCTGGTCGAGCTGGCCCGCAGCCCGTCGGTGCTCGCGGCGGCGGCGCCGGTGTCCGGGTACGGCCCCGACGAGCTCGCCGGGCACGTGTCGGTCGAGCTGGTCCCGGCGTCGGGCCTGGCGCGGCTGTCGGTGCGCGCGGCCTCGCCGGAGCAGGCGGGCGCGACGGCGCTGGCGCTGGGCAAGGCGATGATCGACGCGGATCTCCTCGCGCCGGCCGGGAAGCTGCGGACGCTGGACGCGCGGCCGGAGGTGCTCACGGTGGCACCGGACGTGCCGCTGGTGGGCGGGCTGGCCCTGGTCGGCGCGGTCGCGGCCGGCCTGGCGACGGCGGCCCTGCGCCGGTTGACCCCGCGCGGCGCCGGCCCGGGCCCGGTGCGCCGGGCACTGGCGGCGGCGGGAGTGCACCGCCCGGTGACGGTCCTGCGCGAGGACGACCCCTCGGCAGCGGACCGGCTGGCGGTGCTCTGCCGCGCGGCCGGCCGGCCGGTCCGGGTGCTGCCGGTGACCCCCGACCTGACCGAGACGGCGGCCAAGCTGGCGGCGGGATTGCCGGAGGAGCACGGAGAGGGCGCCTCGGTGGTGGCCGTGACGACGGCGGGGCGCGACCAGGCGGACCTGACCGCGACGGTCGGCGTGCTGGCGGCGGATGCGGTGCTGGTGGCGGTGGTGCAGGCATGACTTCGCAACCCACGGTTCCCGGCACGGCAACCACGCCCAGCGCAACACGTCCCGCCCCCTGCCCAGCGGAGGTGCAGGCATGAGCTCGCGACAAGACACCGACACTCCCACCACCACCGGCCGCCACCGGCGAATCGGCCGCGGTGGTGCCTCGCAGCGAGACACCGCCGCCGACCCCGGCCGGCGACCGGCCCTCACCCGTGGCGCGGGCCTGTCCCCGAAGCAGCGTCTCGTCCTCCTCCTCGCGACCCTCGCCGGAGCCGTGAGCACCTGGCACGCCATCTCGCCTTCGTGGCAAGTCCCGCTCCCCACCCCCGCCGTCGTCGGCGAGGAGCGGTTGCAGGACTTCCGGGATGCCCTCTACTTCCCCATCCGCGAATTCCTCGCCGGCGGCAACCCCTACGACCCCGCCGTGATGACCGGGCGCTGGCCGGTGCGGCAGGACTTCAACCTCTACCAGCCCTACCACCTCCTCCTGCACGCGCCGTTCGCGCTGCCCGGCTACCGCGCCGGCGCTGTCGCGTTCACCCTCTTCTCGCTGCTGCTGCTCGTCGCGCTCGCCGCGTTGACCGCGCACGCCGTCCGGCGGTACGTTCCGGTGCCGTTCGCCGTCGCCACCGCCGTCGTCGCCGCGCTGCTGGTCACCAGCCAGGTCGGGAAGGCGCAGCTCTACGTCGGGCAGATCAACCCGCTGGTCGCCCTCGGCGCGGCCGGGGCCCTGCTGGCCCGGCGCGACCGGCCCGGGTGGGCGGCCGCCGCTCTCGCGCTCGCCTGGCTCAAGCCCCAGTACGGCTTCCCGCTGGCCGTCCTGCTGTTCGCCCGCGGCTCGCGGCGGGTCGCCCTGCTCGGCACGGCCATCGCCGCGGCCGCCAGCCTGCCGGTCGTCGTGCTCCTCGTGGTGCGGGGCGGCGGCATCGGGCCGTTCCTCGACGTCGTCGTCGCGAACCTCACCCACGCCCGCGGTACCGACTACGGTGCCGTCGATTCCGTGACCGCGCAACGCATCGACGTCGCCGCGGTGCTGTTCCGGGTCACCGGGTGGGTCCCCTCCGGCGTCGAACTGGTGGTGCTGGCCGGTGTGCTGGTGACGAGCGTGCTGCTCGTCCGGACCGCGAAGGCGCCGATCGCCGATCTGCTGACCCTCCTCGCCGTGGTGGTCTGCGTGGTGCACCAGCCCGGTGACGTGCTGATCACCGTGCCCGCGATGGCCGTGGTGGCCGCGCTGTGGTGGCGCCACCGGGGCGAGCCGGGCTGGGGTGCGGCCGGGCTGGCCGTCCTCGCGCTCGCCGTCCCCTTCGCGCATTTGTACACAGTGGATACCCTGGTGGGCTCGGTGCTCGGGTCGCGGGCCGCGGTCACCGTGGACGGGGTCGCGGTGGTCGTCGCGTGGGGCCTCGCCGTGGCCGCCGCCCGCCGGGTGCGTCCGGCGTGACGGCCGCGCTCGGGACCCGCGCGGTCCGCGGCTCGCTGTGGCTGGGCGTGGTCAACCTCGTCAGCAAGAGCAGCCAGATGCTGGTCACGCTGGTGCTGGCCGCCCTGCTCACCGAGGGCCAGCTCGGCGCCGTGGCGCTCGCGGTGGCGCTGGTGAACCTCGGCCAGGTCGTCCAGTCGATCGGGGTCTACGACGTCATCGGCCGCACCGAACGCGATCCGCGCCGGACGGCGGGCACCGTCCTGACGCTGAGCGTCGGCGCCGGGCTCGCCCTGGCCGTCGCGCTGGTGGCCGCGGCCGGCCCGCTCACGGCGTTGCTCGGCACGCCCGACGCCGCCGGGCTGGTCCGGCTGGCCGCGCTCGGCCTGCCGTTCTCGGCGGCGGGCGGGGTGCAGATGGGCCTGATGCACCGGGAGCTCGACTTCCGGCGACGGCTGCTGCCCGACGGCGGCAGCGCGGTGCTGGGCGCGGTGCTGACCGTCGTGCTCGCCGCGTGCGGCGCCGGGCCGGTGTCGCTGGTGCTCGGCCTGCTGGTCACGGCGGTGACGCAACCGCTGCTCGGCGCGCTGGCCCGCGGCGGGGTCCGGCCGTGCTGGGATCCCGCGGCGGCGCGCGAAGTGCTGCGCTGGGTGGCCGTGGTGGGGCCGGCGGCGGTCGTCGGCGCGCTGCTGGTCAACCTCGACTACTTCGCGGTCGGGCACGGGCTCGGGCCGGACGCGGTCGGCGTCTACTCGCTGGCGTACCGGCTCGCCTGGGTGCCGTACATCATGGTGGCGGTCGTCCTCGGCGCGGTCGCGTTCCCGGTGTTCACGCGGTTGCGGCGCGAGGGGACGCCGCTCGGCGGGGCGGTCACCCGGTTCACCCGCGCGGTGCTCGTGGTGACGGGCGGGTTGTACCTGGCGCTCGCGGTCCTCGCCGGCCACGTCGTGCTGCTGGGCGAGCGGTGGGCGGGCGCGGCCGGCCCGCTGGTGCTGCTTTCCGGCTACGGCATGGGGATCTGCCTGCTGCAGATCTGGTACCAGGCGGTGAAGGCGACCGGGCACGTCCGGCGTTATCTGGCCCTGGAAACGACGCACCTGGTGCTGCTCGCGGTGGGCCTGGCGGTGCTGACCCACGCCGGCATCGGGGCGGTCGCGCTGGTGCAGTGCGGGGCGGCGTGGCTGGTGGTACCGGCGGCGTGGCGGGTGCTGGCGGGACTCGGCGTGGCGCCTCCGGTGGCGGAGCTGGGCGGGATGTTCGCGCGCGTCACGCTCGCTTGCGCGGCGGGCGCGGTGCCGGCGGTGGTCCTCGGACGGTGGTTCGGGGACTCGCTGCCGGGCGTGGTGGCCGAAGCCGCGGTCCTCGTCGCCGGGTACGCCGGGGCGACCCTGCTGCTGCAGCGGCGTGCGCTCGCCGAACTGCGCCGGGGCGGTCTGCGGTGAAGCTCGCGCACGTCTCCCAGCCGGTGACCGCGGGGGTCGCCGTGGTCGTGCTGGAACTCGCCGTGGCGCAACGGGATCGCGGCTGGGCCGTCACGATCGTCTGCCCGCCGTCCGGCTGGCTCGCCGGACGCGCCCGGGAACTCGGCCTCGAAGTCCGTGGCTGGGCCGCGCGCCGCGCGCCGGGGCCCGGCTCGGTCGCCGAGGCGCTGCGGCTGCGGCGGCTCCTGGCCGACCTCGACCCCGACGTCGTCCACCTCCACAGCTCCAAGGCCGGCCTGGCCGGCCGGCTGGCCGTGCGCGGCGGCCGCCCCACGGTGTTCCAGCCGCACCTGTGGTCCTTCGAGACGGCCGGCGGCGCTTTGCGCCGCGCGTCCGCCGCGTGGGAACGCCTCGCGTCGCGGTGGACCGACCTCGTCGTGTGCGTCAGCGACGACGAACTGGCCGCCGGCCGGGCCGCCGGGGTGACCGCCGAAGCGGAAGTCGTCTGCAACGGCGTCGACACCACCCGGTTCGTCCCCGGCGACCGGACCGCGGCGCGACGGCGGCTCGGGCTGCCCGAGCACGCGCCGATCGCCGTCTGCCTCGGCCGGCTCGCCGAGCTCAAGGGCCAGGACCAGCTGCTGTCGGCGTGGCCCGCGGTGCTGCGGCGGCTGCCGGACGCGCGGCTCGTCTTCGCCGGCGACGGGCCGATGGGCCCGGTGTGGCGCGAGCGGCACCCGGTGGCGGGGCACGCGTCCGTGCGCTGGGCGGGGCGCACCGACGAGCCGGCCGCCTGGTACACCGCCGCGGACGTCGTCGTCCTCCCCTCGCGCGCCGAGGGCATGGCGCTGGTGCCGCTGGAAGCGATGGCGTGCGCGCGGCCGGTCGTCGCGTTCGACGTCGGCGGGATGCGCCAGAGCGTGGCGGACGCGGGCGCGGTGCTGCCGGCCGGCGACGTCGGACGGCTCGCCGACGCCGTGGCCGCGCGCCTGGCCGACCCCGGGCTGGCCCGGCGCGAAGGCGAACGCGGCCGCCGCCGCGTCGAACTGTCCTTCGACCGGGGGCGGATGACCGACCAGATCGCCACCCTCGTCGACAAACTCACCCCGTCGGAGCGCCTCTCGTGACCCGCATCGCCTATCTGCTCACCCAGGACCGCGGCGGTCCGGTGGACGTCACCGTCCGGCTCGCCGCGACGCTGGCCGCCGACGGTCACGACGTCCGCGTCTTCGGTCCCGTGCCGGCGCGGGGCGCCTCGCTGCTCGACGGTCACCACGAGGAACTCTCGGTGGCCGACAAGGAAGACCTCGCGGCGGCGGGCCGGGCGCGGGCGGCGCTGCGGGCGTGGCGGCCCGACGTCGTGCACGCCCAGGACCGGCGCGCGGGGCTGGTGATCGCGGGGCTGCGGTTCGCCCGTGGTGGCCGGCCGACGCTGGTCCAGACCTACCACGGCGTGCCCGACGACGTCGCGGAGCCGTGGTTCCGGGGCGCGCGCGGGGCGGCCGGGCCGTCGCTGTACACGCGGACGGTGCTGGCCGGGGACGCCGTCGTCGCCCGCGTCCTGGACCGGACGATCGTGCCGGCCGAGGCGATGGGGGCCTTCCTGCGCCGTCGCCTGCGGGTGCCCGCCGGGCGGCTGGTGCACGTCGACAACTGCGTCGCCCCTGCTTCGCCGGTCCCGCCACGGGGTCCGGTGCGGCACCTGGTCTTCGCCGGGCTTCTGGTGGAACGCAAGGGGGTGCTCGACCTGCTGGCGGCGTTGTCGCTGCCGGGGGTGCTGCCGCCGGACGCGCGGCTGACGGTGGTCGGCGACGGCCCGGAACGCGCGGCGGCGGAACGGGCCGCGCGGCAGCCGCCGCTGGCGGGGCGCGTGACGTTCCTCGGCTTCCGGCCGGACGTCCCCGCCCTGCTCGCCGGGGCCGACGCGCTGGTCCTTCCGTCCACCATGGAGCAGCAGCCGCTGGTGGTGGCCGAAGCGATGGCCGCGGGCAAGCCGGTCCTGGCCACGGCCACCGGCGGCGTCCCCGCCATGCTCGACGTCCCGGACGCGCCCGCGTTCCTGGCCCCACCGGGCGACGTCCCGGCCCTCGCCGAACGCCTACGGGCTCTGTTCGCCGAGCCCGACCCGGCCCGCCTGGGCCGGCTCCTCGCCGAACGCGCCCACGCCCGCTACCGCCCGGAGCCCTGCGCCCGCCGTCACCTGGACCTCTACGACCAGCTGACCAGCTCGTGTCGTCCCGCCAATCACACGTGATGCCCTTCCAATCACACGTGATGCCCCTTCAATCACGCGAGATGCCCCGCCGAGCACCGGGCTCCGCGTGATCCAAGGCGAACTCGCGTGATCGAGGGGACTGTCCCAAGATCGGTGTTTCCGGCTCGACACGCCGGGCTGAGGTCCGGCGGGATGGGCACTGTGAGTGATGACATCGGAGCTTGTGAGTCCAC
>NZ_PPHF01000096.1 GCF_002904335.1 Amycolatopsis sp. CA-126428
CCGAACGCCGGATTGTTCAACGGCCGTCACGCCGCGTCAAGGCGGGAAAGCGTGCCTTGACCCGGCGTGCCGGCCGCTGATGCGGCTGCGTATCGGTTCGGCAGGGGGGTGTGCTCGCCGGGCCAGGCCGGCGGGGCGGCCAAGCGCCAGGGGCCGGGCCCGGGGCCCGGAGGCCTGGGCCCCGGGCCGGCCGGGTTAGGGGCTACGGGCGCCGAAGGCCGGAGCCCCCAACCCGGCCGGGTTAGGGCGCGGCCGGGCCGGGGCGGCCAGGCGCCGGGCGGCCAGAACCAGGGCCAGGGCCAAGGTTCTGGCCGGGGTTAGGGGCGGGCCCAGCCAGGTCAGGGCAGCCGGGGCGGCCGGGAGTTAGGCCGCCGGGGGCCGGGGGCCGGGGGCCGGTTAGGCGCGCGCGGCCAGGCCGTCGAGGTGGAGGACTCCCCCTGTGTGGTGCTCCGCCACGAACTCCGGCCCTTCGTGATCAGCCGGACGATTCGAGGCTTTTCCCGTGTGGCTCCACACTCTCACCGACAACTTTAGTTGTCGAGGCGCGTAGCGACCACCGCCAAGGTTGTATACGGCAGCACGAAGCTGCCTCCGAGCCCATCGATGGCCGTGCCCACCTCGGACAGCACCTCCGCCAGCGCGTCCGGCGGCAGTCTCGTCAAGCCGCCCGTTGTGGGCAGGAAGTCCAGCCACTCTTCGCGCGTGTATCTCCGCTCCCACTCGAAACGTCGGCGGTCCGGGGCGCCGAGGCCGTCCGCCTTGGCGATCGCGTCGGCGAATCCGGTGAACATCACGTCGTAGATCTCCGCCGCCGGGCGGGACTCCGCCGCGAAGGGCGCGTCCGGCAACACTCGCCGGCACGCCGCCGCGAAGGCCGCCGCTACCTCCGGCGGCGGCTGGAACACGTGGGCGAACACCGCGAGCAGGCCTCCGGGCCGGAGGACCCGCGCTGCCTTGGCCGGGCCGACCAAGGGGTCCACCCAGTGCCAAGCCTGGCCGGCGACCACCGCGTCGAAGGTGCGGCCGCCCGGCTCCCAGTCCTCGAACTTCGCCACCTCGACGTCGAGCCCGCCCCGGCGCGCGAAGGTGGCCATTCGCGCGTCGGGGTCGATGCCGAGCACGCGGCAGCCCGCCTCGCGGAACTGGCGGGCTTCGATTCCGGTGCCGCAGCCGACGTCCAACACGTCGGGCCCGGGACTTGCGGTGACGATCCGGTCCACCAGCTCGCGCGGGTACTCCGGCCGCGCCCGGTCGTAGCGTTCGACGTCCGTCCCGAAGGATTCCGCCATCGCGCGCGCTTCATGAGGTTGAGTGGGCATGTGCCCACTTTAATGGGCGCTCGCCCACTAGGGCAACCGGCGCTCGTGCCGGAGAATGGGGGCATGCCGACCGGGGTTCACCTGCGCGATGTGCGCAAGCAGCTGTTCGACGCGGCCGAGCGGGTGCTGCTCCGCGACGGCCCGCACGCGCTGACCAGCCGCGCGGTGACGACGGAGGCCGACGTCGCGAAGGGCGTCCTGCACCGCCACTTCGCCGACTTCGACGACTTCCTGGCCGAGTTCACCCGCGACCGCATCACCCGCCTGGCGGATCAGGCGGCCCTCCTGCGCGCGGCGGCGGGCACCCGGACGGTCGCGGAAAACCTCATCGACGCCCTTGCGGAACTGTTCGACCCGGTCACCCTCGCCTTGACGAGCCTCGTCTTCTTCCGCGACGAGCTGCGCGTCCGCCTACGCCGCCAAAACGGCCTCCCCATCCTGGCGGAGGCCCGAGACATGCTGCAGCGCTACCTGTCAGCCGAGCGCGAACAGGGCCGCATCGCGGCGGACGCCGAGGTGGAGTCCCTGTCCTTATCCCTGATCGGTGCAGCCCATCTGCTCCTCGCGGGTCGCCGCCGGGGAACCCTCCCCGAAACCGGGGAGCTGGAGAAAATGGTCCACACAGTCACCGCAGACGTGCTCCAACGCCGCCTGCTGTGATCAACGAGTCCGATGTGGATCAAAAGCCGCACCCACCGGACACAACGAGAAGAGCCCTGCTTGCGCATTCGGCAAGCAGGGCTCTTCGAGCGAATCTCGTGGGCGATACTGGGATCGAACCAGTGACCTCTTCGGTGTGAACGAAGCGCTCTCCCCCTGAGCTAATCGCCCGTGGTACCTACTTCCCACGAAATCCGGGGGTGGACTCGTGGTGCGCGATACTGGGATTGAACCAGTGACCTCTTCCGTGTCAGGGAAGCGCTCTCCCGCTGAGCTAATC
>NZ_PPHF01000097.1 GCF_002904335.1 Amycolatopsis sp. CA-126428
CCGAACGCCGGATTGTTCAACGGCCGTCACGCCGCGTCAAGGCGGGAAAGCGTGCCTTGACCCGGCGTGCCGTCCGCTGATGCGGCCGCGTATCGGTTCGGCAGGGGGGTGTGCTCGCTGGGGCTCCGGGAGCGCCGTTTTCCGGCAGCTCCGTCGCTCGCCCCACTGGGTGACCCCGACCTAAGTCGTACCTCGGTCAATACCTGAGGATGCCGCCCGGCGCGGGCCGTCCCGGTACTCTTCGGAAAGCGAACACCAATCCCGACGTACGTTGCAGGGGGTACGGGCTGTGCACATCGACCAGTGGCTGGAGGCGATCCCGCCGATCTCGGTGTACCTGATCGTCGGTGCGGTGATCATGATCGAAAGCCTCGGTATTCCCCTGCCCGGCGAGGTGGTGCTGGTCAGCGCCGCCCTGCTCACGCTGAGCCACCCGAACCTGAGCCCGTTGTGGGTCGGCGTTGTGGCCAGTGCCGGTGCCATCATCGGGGACAGCATCGGCTATCTGATCGGGAAAACCGGCGGTCAGCGGCTGTTCGCCTGGGCCGGCCGGAAGTTCCCCAAGCACTTCGGGCCGACGCACATCGCCAACGCCGAACGGATCTTCAACAAGCGTGGCATGTGGGCCGTCTTCTTCGGCCGGTTCATCGCGTTCCTGCGCATCCTCGCCGGTCCGCTCGCCGGGTCGCTGCGCATGCACTACCCGAAATTCCTGATCGCCAACGCGCTCGGCGGCATCGCCTGGGCAGGCGGCACCACCGCCCTCATCTACTACGTCGGGGAGGCCGCCGAGAAGTGGCTCGGCGACTTCTCCAAGTACGGCCTGATCGCCGCGATCGTCCTCGGCGTCGTCGTCTTCATCGTCATGAAGAAGCGGCTCGGCCGCGAGCACAAGGGCGAGAGCGACGCGGAAACCCCGAAGCAGGAAGAGACCGCCGCCTAGACCGCGACTAGCTCGGGCTTGGGTGCGGGCCGTTTCAGGGAGCCGAGCAGCACGCCCGCGATCACGACGACGGCGGCGCCGACCTCCGGCCAGGTCGGCCGCTCGCCCAGCAGCAGGAACGACGCCGTCAGCCCGACCACCGGCACCAGCAGCGAGAACGGCGACACCACGCCGGCCGGGTTGCGCCGCATCAGCGTCGTCCACAGGCCCGATCCGACGACCGTGCCGATCAGCACGACGTAGGTCAGGCCGCCCAGCGCGGTCAGGCCGACCGGGGTCCCGAGCGTCGTCAGCGACCGCCACTGCGCGGCCGGGCCCTCCATGACCAGCGAAAGCGCGAACATCGGCAGCGGCGGCACCACCGACATCCACAGCGTGAAGTGCAGCGGGTTGTCCGGCTTGGCCTGGCGCGTGCTCAGGTTGCCGAACGCCCAGCTCAGCGCGGCCAGCAGCGTCAGGATCATCGGCAGCAGCGCGGCGTGCCCGGACCGCTGCCACGCGATCGCGGCCATCCCGGCCACCGCCAGCGCGATGCCGGCCAGCTGCTGCGGCGTGACGCGTTCGCCCAGGAAAACAGCGCCGAGGAGCACCGTGAACGGCGCCGACGCCTGCAGCACCAGCGACGCGAGCCCGGTCGGCATGCCGGTGTCCATCGCGATGAACAGGAACGCGAACTGGCCGGTGCCGAAGCCGAGGCCGTACCCGAGCAGGTGCCGCACCGGCACCTTCGGCCACGGCACGAACAAGATCGTCGGGACGGCGATCACGGCGAACCGCAGCGCGCCCGCGAACACCGGCGGGAACTGGCCGAGCGTGGCGTGGATGGCCAGGAAGTTGAGGCCCCAGAGGACGGCGACGAGCACGGCGAGCAGGCGATCACGGGCGGGCATGCCTCCACTGTGACAACGAGGACAGTGAAGGACCAGCGAGAATATCTGCAGGAACCTTGTAGCGGTGCTTCAAGTACAGTGTCGGCGTGGATCTGGGCCGGTTGCGTACGCTGCGGGAGTTCGCCGACCGCGGGAGCGTGACGGCGGCCGCGCGGGCGCTGCACTGCACGCCGTCGGCGGTCTCGCAGCAGCTGCGCGCGTTGCAGGGCGAGGTCGGCCTCCCGCTCACCGAGCCGGCGGGCCGCGGCCTGCGGCTGACCGACGCCGGCCGCGCGCTGGTCGCCCGCGCCGACGAGGTGCTCGCCGCGCTCGAGCGGGCGGAGTCCGAATTGGACACCTACCGCAGCGCGCCGCGCGGGCGGGTGCGGATCGCGATCTTCCAGTCGGCCGGCCTGATGCTGCTGCCGGGGCTGCTGACCCGCGTCGCCGGGTACGACGGCCTGGAGATCGACGTCCGGGACGTCGACATGACGCCGCCCGAGGTGCCCGGCCTGGTCGCGGACTACGACATCGTCGTGGCGCACCGCGACGAGCACGCGCCGGAGTTCGCCTCGAGCCGCCTCGACGTGGTGCCGCTGCTGCGTGAACCGCTCGACGTCGCGCTGCCGGCCGGGCACCGGCTGGCGGACCAGCGCCGCGTGGAGCTGGCGGAGCTGGCGGACGAACGCTGGATCAGCGTCGACTTCGGCTTCCCGGTGGACGACGTGCTGCGCTCGCTGACCACCCGCACCGGCGTGCGGCCGGTCGTGGTGCAGCGGATCAACGACTTCCGGATCACCGAACGGCTGGTCGCCGCCGGCCACGGCATCGCCCTGCTGCCCCGGTACACGATGAACACCGGCCCCGGCAGCGGGCTGGTCGGGCGGCCGCTCGCCGGCATCCGCGCGGCCCGCCTGGTGGAGGCGGTCTGCCGGACCGGCGCCCGTCAGCGCCCTGCGGTGGCCCAGGTAATCGAGGAACTGCGCGCAGAGATCGGTCAGCTCACCGGCTCGTGAGTGGCAAGGCGGGTTCTAACCCGCCTTACCACTCACGAGCGTGGGAGCGCAGGTAGGCCAGCGCGATGGCGAGCGCGTCCTCCAGCGCTGTGAGGTCGTGCCGGATGTGCGCCAGCAGCAGTCCACCTTGGACGGACGTCATCGCCGCCTGCGCCAGCCGCGCCGGGTCGGCGTCCGCGGCCAGTTCGCCGTTGTCCTGCAGGGTTTTCAGTCCGCGCGCGAGATGGGACTCCCACGTCCGGTAGGCCTGGTCGACCAGCGGCGCGAGCTTCGGGTTGTCGCCCACTTCGCCGGCGAGGTTGCCCAGCGGGCAGGCGATCGGGGCGCCCGCGCGGCGGTGGACGTCCAGCAGCTGCTCGGTCCACGTTTCCAGATCGGCCCAGGAGGCCAGCGTGAAGATCGCCGGCTGGTTGCCGAGGACCTGCTCGAGGTAGCGATCGATCACCGCCCCGACCAGCTGTTCCTTGTTCTTGAAGTAGTGGTACATCTGCGATTTCCCGGCCCCGCTCGCGGCGAGCACCTTGTCGACGCTCGTGCCCGCGACGCCGTCGACGTACATCAGCGTGGCCGCCGCGTCGACGATCGCCTCGCGGGTCCGCCTGCCGCGCGGGGTCGAAGCCGCTTGCGTGTCCATGTACCGGATAGTACAGTCTGCTTCACTGTACCAATCAGTACAACTGCTAGGGGGATCCATGACACTCGAGAACGCCCTGATCGGGGTCAACGACCAAGCCCGCGGGGCCCTGCCGCCGGAGATCTTCGCGATCCTCGAAGCCGACCGCCGCCGCGGCGGCGCGACCGAGTTCGCCGAAGCGGGTGGCAAGATCGAAGACTTCACGCTGCCCGGCGCCGACGGGGTGCCGGCGAGCCTCGGCGAGCTGGTGGCGGCCGGGCCGGCGGTGCTCGTGTTCTACCGCGGCCAGTGGTGCCCGTACTGCAACCTGACACTGCGCACCTACCAGCAGGAAGTGCTGCCCGAGCTGGGGAAGTACGGCGCGACGCTGGCCGCGATCAGCCCGCAGCGGCCGGACGGCTCGGTGCCGGTCGAAGACCTGGGGTTCCCGGTGCTTTCGGACGTGGGCAGCACGGTCGCGCGCGGACTCGGGCTGAGCTACCCGGTGTCCGAGCCCGTGCGCGACGCCATGGAGTCGCTCGGCACCGACCTCGAGAAGGTCAACGGCACCTGGGAACTGGTCCACCCGGCGGTGGTCGTGGTCGACCGCGACCGGGTGATCCGCTACATCGACGTCCACCCGGACTTCGTCACGCGCACCGAACCGGCGGACATCCTGGAAGCGGTCAAGTCGCTTTAGCGCTGTGTTTCACGCTGTAGGTGATCACCGAACCCAGGACCAGGGCCACGGCCAGGGAGAGCAGCAGGCTGATCCCGGGTTCGGTGACGATCCGGCCGCCCGCGTAGCCGAGGAAGGCCACGTACGACGTCCAGAGAGTGACGCCGACGGCCGAGGCGGTGAAGAACTCCGCCATCGGCCACCGGAGTGATCCGGCGAGGAGGGCGCCGAGGGTCCCGCCCGACGGCAGCCAGCGGGCGACCACCAGCACCGGCCGGGGATGGCGCTGCAGCCGCCCGTCGAGCCAGCCGAGGCCGGCGGCGATCTTCTTCCGCCGGCTCAGCCGGTCCAGCGCCGCCCGGCCACCGAACCGGCCGAGGGCGTAGAGCGCCTGGTCGGACGCCAGGCACCCGGCACTCGCCACGGCGATCACCAGCGCCAGCGACGTCCCGCCCTGCGCGGCCTCGATGCCCATGCCGAGGATGGTCACCTCGGTGGGCAGCAGCGGCACGAGCGCGACGACGAACAGCACCAGCAGGCCCGCCGTCGATCCGTTCACACCTCCATTAACCGCCCGCTCCCCGTGAAGCACTCCCGATCAGCGGGGACTCACAGCAACCCGACAGCTCGTCCACAGACTCGCCGAAACCATGCCAGGAGTTGTCATGGTTCGCCGTGAGGCTGGGGCGCATGAACACACTTTCCGGAAAAGTCGCCCTGGTGGCGGGCGGTACGCGCGGCGCGAGCCGGGCGATCGCCGTCGAACTGGGCCGCGCGGGCGCCTTCGTCTACGTGACCGGCCGGACGACGCGCGCCGGACGGTCCGAAGTGGACCGCCCCGAAACGATCGAAGAGACGGCCGAGCTGATCGAGCGGGCGGGCGGGGCGGCGGAAGCGATCCGCGTCGACCACCTGGTGCCGGCCGAGGTCGAAGCCCTGGCCAAGCGCATCGATCGCCTCGACATCCTGGTCGACGGCCTGTGGGGCGGTGACCAGCACCTGGGCTGGGGCAAGCCGGTGTGGGAGCACGACCTCGACGCGGGCCTGCGGATGATCCGCCTCGGCATCGACGCGCACCTGATCACCAGCCACTTCCTGCTCCCGCTGCTGATCGGCCGGCCGGGCGGGCTGGTCGTCGAGCTGACCGACGGGACGGCCGAGTACAACGCGGAGTACCGCGAAGGCACTTCGCTGCCGTTCTACCTGGCGAAGGCGTCGGCGCACCTGCTCGCGATCGGTGAGGCGGCCGAGCTGGCCGCCCACGGTGCGACGGCGGTGGCCTTCACCCCGGGATACCTGCGGTCGGAGGCGATGCTGGAGGACTACGGGGTCACGGAGGAGAACTGGCGCGACGCTTGCGAGCGCGTGCCGCACTTCGCGATTTCCGAGACGCCGACGTTCGTCGGCCGCACGGTGGCGGCGCTGGCCGCGGACCCGGACCGGCACCGGTGGACCGGGCGGACGTTGAACAGCGGGCAGCTGGCGAAGGAATACGGCGTGGACGATGTGGACGGCAGCCGGCCGGACGGCTGGCGGTACATGACGGAGGTGGCGGACGCGGGAAAGCCCGCGGACACCACCGGCTACCGCTGACGCGCCCCCCGCCCTCCCTGGCAGGGTTCCGGCAAAGTCTTGTGGCCTGGTTGCAGGGCGGGCACGGCTCTCGTTGATCATGTGATTGTCGAAGTCCCATGATCGTGTGAGAGAGCCGTGCCCGCTGCCCAATCGTGCCTGATCCCTGTCGTACGTGATCGCCTGGCCCCGGTCGTTGATCCCGCCACCGACCCACTATGGATGCCTGACCTGCGGAAACATCTCGCCGGGGTGCCTGATCCACGAGATCGGCGTGGTGTGCGGCATTCGATCGGGTCGATCGTGGCGCTCGCCGCCGCAGCCGTCGTCGCGGGCGCACAATCCTTCACCGCGATCGGCGAATGGGCCGCCGACGCCCCACAACCAGTACTGGCCGCATTGGGCGCCCGATTCGATTCCCGCCAAGCCCGGTACGCAGCACCCGATGAGGCCACTGTGCGGCGCGTGGCCGGCCGGGTCGACGGCGACATCCTCGACGACGTGATCAGCAGCTGGCTCACCGGACACGACACCAGCGGCAACACTGATCCGGCCGAAACCGCGCCGACCGCGATCGCGGTGGACGGCAAATCCCTGCGCGGCACCTTCACCCGCACCGGAGGCGCCGGAGTGCACCTGCTGGCCGCGATCACCCACGACAACGCCGTCGTCGTCGGGCAACGCCAGGTACCGGCCGGCAGCAGCGAAATCACCTGGTTCCAGCCGCTGCTGGACACCATCGACCTGGCCGGGCGGGTGGTCACCGCCGATGCCCTGCACACCACCGCCGACCATGCCCGCTACCTGCATCGACGCGGCGCCGACTACGTCTTCACCGTCAAGGAGAACCAGCACCGTCTCCATGGCCTGCTCGACACCCTGCCCTGGCACGAGATCCCCGCCCACATCACCACCGGCCACGGCCACGGCCGCAGCGAACGCCGCACCGTCCAGCTCGCATCCCTGGGCGAGTTCCTCGGCTACCCGGTCATCGACTTCCCGCATGCGAGGCACGCGTTCCTCATCGAGCGCTACACCACCCACCACACCCAGCCGGAAACGCTCCGCCCACACCGCATTCGGACTCACCAGCCTCACCGGCCGCTATGCCCACCCCGCCCACATCGGAGGCTACGTCCGCGGGCACTGGCACATCGAAAACACACTGCACTGGGTCCGCGACGTCACCTACAACGAAGACCAATCCCGAGCCCGCACCGGCACCGTACCCCGGGTGATGGCCAGCCTCCGCAACCTCGCCACCAGCGCACACCGGCAAGCCGGGCACACCAACATCGCCCAAGCCCTGCGCCACACCGCCCGAGCCCTCACCCTGCTCGGAATCCCCACATGACAACACCACGACTTTGCCGGAACCCTGCCCTCCCTGGGGGGCGTCCCCGAGTCCAGTCTATCGGTGAGGGGCGACAAAACCGGCCGAACGCCCACTGCGGCCGGGAGTTGTCCACATTCGCCAACCCCTGTGGATCAGTCGTTGCGGGCGGCCAGTTCCGCGCCGATCGCGGCCAGCGCCGCCCGCAGCGAAGCCGGCTCCAGCACCTCCACGCCCGGGCTCAACGCCACCAGCTGGCCGAGGCCGATCTCGTCGTCTTCCAGGGCGAGCTCGGCCTCGGCCCAGCCGTCCGCGTCCGGCGTCCCGAGCGAGACCAGCGTGTCCGCCAGGTGCTCGTCCCCGAACACGCGACGCAGTTCCCGCACCGCCGTGCGGTTCAGGCGCGCGCGTACCCGCAGCGGCCGCGGCACCTGCTCGAACGCCGCCGACGATGAACGCCACCAGTCGGCCAGGTCGAACGATGACGGCCGCGAGAAGGCGGTTTCCGAAGCGACGACCTCCAAGATCCGCGACACCCGGTAAGTACGCACAGCGTCGTCCGGGACCACGCGCGCCACCAGGTACCAGACCCCTGCCTTCAGCACGAGCCCCAGCGGCTCCAGCTCCCGCGACGCCACCTTGTCCCGGCGCCGGTACGCCACCGAGATCCGCCGCTGCGACCACACCGCGCGCACCACCGCCGCCAGCGCCGGCGGCTCGTCCGGCGAGCCGAACCAGCCCGGTGCGTCCAGGTGGAACCGGCCCGCCACCAGAGCCGCGTGTTCCCGCAGCTCGGCGGGCATTCCCGCGGACACCTTCGCCCGCGCCGCGCTGCCCGCGGTGTCGAGACCGAGCCCGGCGAGCGCGTCCGGCACCCCCAGCGCGAACAGCGCGACGGCCTCCCGCGCGGTGAGGCCGTCGAGCCCGGAGCGCCAGCCGTCGACCAGGCGGAAGCCGCCGTGCCGCCCCTGCTCCGTCCACAGCGGAACGCCCGCTTCGCGCAGGGCCGCCAGGTCGCGGTGCATCGTGCGCTCGGAGACGCCGAGCTCCACCGCGAGCTCGGCGGCGGTCGCGCTGCGCCGCCGTTGCAGCGTGAACAGCAGCGCGACCAGCCGCTCGGCTTTCACCAGCTAGCGGTTGGCGCGGTTCACCGCCGAAACGACCGCGCGCAGCGACGCCGTGACGATCGACGGGTCGATGCCGATGCCCCAGAACACCCGGTCCGAGATCGCGCACTCGATGTACGACGCGGCGCGCGCGTCGTCGCCCGGCGAGAGCGTGTGCTCGCTGTAGTCCAGCAGGCGCAGGTCGAAGCCCACCGTCGACAGCGCGTCGAAGAACGCCGCGATCGGACCGTTGCCGCGGCCGGTGACCTCGTGCTCGTCACCCTCCACGCGCACGGTCGCGGTGATGTCGTACTCGCCGTCGCCGTTGTCGCGGACGTGCTGGCGGACCAGCTCCAGCGGCGTCTTGAGCTCCAGGTACTCGGCCGAGAAGGCGTTGTACATCGTGGCCGGGTCGACCTCGCCGCCCTCGGTGTCGGTGTAGCGCTGGATGACCTTCGAGAACTCGATCTGCAGCCGCCGCGGCAGGTCGAGCTGGTGCTCGGCCTTCA
Source organism: Amycolatopsis sp. CA-126428 (assembly GCF_002904335.1). Lineage (GTDB taxonomy): Bacteria > Actinomycetota > Actinomycetes > Mycobacteriales > Pseudonocardiaceae > Amycolatopsis. The sequence continues at coordinate 8,641 of NZ_PPHF01000097.1, forward strand.
TGATGTAGGCGACGCCGCCCTTGCCGGACTGCGAGTTCACCCGGATCACGGCCTCGTACGTGCGGCCGACGTCCTTCGGGTCGATCGGCAGGTACGGGACCTCCCACGGGTACTCGTCGATCGGCACGCCCTGCTTGCCGGCGGCGTCCTTCAGCGCGTCGAGGCCCTTGTTGATCGCGTCCTGGTGGCTGCCCGAGAACGCGGTGAACACCAGGTCACCGCCCCACGGCGAGCGCTCGCCGACCGGCAGCTGGTTGCAGTACTCGACCGTCCGCTTGATCTCGTCCATGTCGGAGAAGTCGATCTGCGGGTCGATGCCCTGGCTGTAGAGGTTCATGCCCAGCGCGACCAGGTCGACGTTGCCGGTGCGCTCCCCGTTGCCGAACAGGCAGCCCTCGATCCGGTCGGCGCCGGCCTGGTAGCCCAGCTCGGCGGCGGCGATGCCGGTGCCGCGGTCGTTGTGCGGGTGCAGCGACAGGATCACCGAGTCGCGGCGTTCCAGGTTCCGGGACATCCACTCGATCGAGTCGGCGTAGACGTTCGGGGTGGCCATCTCGACGGTCGCCGGCAGGTTCAGGATGACCGACTTCTCCGGCGTCGGCTGCCAGATCTCGGTGACGGCGTTGCAGACCTCGAGCGCGTAGGACAGCTCGGTGCCGGTGTAGGACTCCGGCGAGTACTGGAACCGGAAGTCGGTGTCCGGCTGCTTCGCGGCCAGCTCGACGACCATTTCCGCGGCCTGCGTCGCGATCTTCTTGATGCCCTCGCGCTCCTCGCGGAAGACCACGCGGCGCTGCAGGATCGACGTCGAGTTGTAGATGTGGACGATCGCCCGCGGGGCGCCTTCGAGCGACTTGAAGGTCCGCTCGATCAGCTCGGGACGGCACTGGGTCAGCACCTGGATGCTGACGTCGTCCGGGATGGCGTGCTCTTCGATGATCTCGCGGACGAAGTCGAAGTCGGTCTGCGACGCGGCCGGGAAGCCGACCTCGATCTCCTTGTAGCCCATGCGTACGAGCAGGTCGAAGAACTTGCGCTTGCGCGCGGGCGACATCGGGTCGATCAGGGCCTGGTTGCCGTCACGCAGGTCGACGGCGCACCACAGCGGCGCGCGGTCGATGCGCTTCTCGGGCCAGGTGCGGTCGGGCAGATCGATGTTCTCGATCAGGTCGTACCAGGGGCGGTAGCGGTGCACCGGCATGGACGTGCCGCGCTGGGTGTTCCAGGCGGGCTGGTCGGCGGGAGCCGGGCGAGAGGGTTTGCGGATGCGCGAGCTCATGAAAGGGGTGTCTCCAGATCGACGGGTGCGACCGGCACCACGAAGCCCCGCGACGGGGAGCCGGTCCGGTCAGGCCCCGTCGCGGCAGCGAAGCAGGAGAGCACGCGCCACGGACCCACCATAACCAGGGAACGCGGGCGGAGGGAAGCCGGGCCGCAACATAACCGTGACCCGGTCGGTTACCTGTGGGTAGCAATCGGCGTGGCACCGTGCGAAACTGCGGGCATGGGTGAGCACGCAGAGTCGTCGGAGGAGACCCGTGTCTCCCGTCGCGCCGCCGTCGACTGGCGCCGGACCGGGGGCCGGGTGGCCTCGCTGGTCGCGTCGATCGTCCGCTGGGTGGGCCTGGTCTTCGCCGCGATCCTGGTGATCCACGTGATCTTCACGGTCGGCTCGGCCAACCCGGACAACGGCATCGTCTCGTTCGTGAAGTCCTGGGCCGACAGCCTCGCGCTCGGCTTCAGCGACCTGTTCACCCCGAGTGACCAAAAGCTGCGCGTCCTGGTGAACTACGGCATCGCGGCGATCTTCTGGCTCGTGGTGTCCGGGATCCTGGCCAAGGTCATCCGCCGCGCCGGCGGGGCGTCATAGCGCCGGTTTGCCCCACTGGCCGCTGAACGCGAACTCCGCCAGCGGCAGCCGCACCCGGTCCGCCTTCTCGCGCTCGATCCGCCAGTCCTCCGCCAGCACGTCCGGCTCGGCCGGCGACCCCACCGCGATCGCCACCTTCGGCACCGCGTCCTCCGGGAGGGCGAAAGCCGCCTGGACGGCGTCCGGGGAGAAGCCCGCCATCTGGTGGGCGATCAGCCCCAGCTCGACCGCCTGCAGCACGAGGTTCTCCGAAGCCAGCCCGAGCCCGTATTCGGCGTAGGGGACTTCCCCCTTCTCGTTCGTCGTCATCATCACGCCGATCAGCAGCAGGCTCGCCCGGTGCGCCCAGGCCCGGTTGCCCGAATTGAGCGTCGCGAGGATGTCGTCGAACGTCGTCGTGCCGCGGACGCCCACCAGGTAGCGGGCCGGCTGGGTGTTGCCGAACGACGGCGCCCAGCGGGCCGCCTCGAGGAGGGCCCGCACCTGTTCCGGGGTGACCGCGGCCGACTCGTCGTAAGCCCGCGGGCTCCACCGTTCCGCCATCAGGGTTGCGATCGGGACGCTCGTCACAGCTGGTTTCCGCACGTCCCTCACCGTACCCAGGCGTGCGCTGCATCACTCGGGAGGAAGGGCTCCGCGCATTTCGTTGGTGTTGCGGAAGATTTACTTCCCCGACACCCACCGGCGGGGTCCGCCCCACGTCAAGAGGGTGGCGGGCCGCCGAAGCCCCGGTAGGCTCCAGTTCAAATCATGGGACGCGGGGGCTCTCCGGTGCCCACCAGGGAGCCGCCCGGCCCGCGAGGAGGTTCGGGCGTGGCCCTCGTGGTCCAGAAGTACGGCGGATCGTCGCTGGAAAGTGCCGACCGGATCAAGCGCGTGGCGGAGCGGATCGTCGCGACCAAGAAGGCGGGCAACGACGTCGTCGTCGTCTGCTCGGCGATGGGTGACACCACCGACGAGCTGCTCGACCTGGCGCAGCAGGTCAACCCGGCGCCGCCGGAGCGGGAAATGGACATGCTGCTCACCGCCGGTGAGCGCATCTCGAACTCGCTGGTCGCGATGGCGATCGCGGCCCAGGGCGCCGAGGCGTGGTCGTTCACCGGTTCGCAGGCCGGCGTCGTCACGACGTCGGTGCACGGCAACGCGCGCATCATCGACGTCACGCCGAGCCGGGTCACCGAGGCGCTCGAGCAGGGCTACATCGCGCTGGTCGCGGGCTTCCAGGGCGTCGCGCAGGACACCAAGGACATCACCACGCTGGGCCGCGGCGGCTCGGACACCACCGCCGTCGCGCTGGCCGCCGCGCTGAACGCCGACGTCTGCGAGATCTACTCCGATGTGGACGGTGTGTACACGGCCGACCCGCGGGTGGTGCCGGACGCGAAGAAGCTCGACACCGTCACGTACGAAGAGATGCTCGAGCTCGCCGCGAGCGGGTCGAAGATCCTGCACCTGCGGTCGGTCGAGTACGCGCGCCGCTACGGCGTCCCCATCCGAGTCCGTTCTTCCTACAGTGACAAGCCGGGCACGACGGTGACCGGTTCTATCGAGGAGATCCCCGTGGAACAAGCCCTGATCACCGGTGTGGCGCACGACCGCTCCGAAGCCAAGATCACGGTCACCGGGGTGCCGGACCATACCGGTGCCGCGGCCCGGATCTTCCGCGTGATCGCCGACGCCGAGATCGACATCGACATGGTGCTGCAGAACGTGTCCAGCACCGTCTCGGGCCGTACGGACATCACGTTCACGCTGTCGAAGGCCAACGGTGCGAAGGCCGTCAAGGAACTCGAGAAGGTCAAGGCGGAGATCGGCTTCGAGTCGGTCCTCTACGACGACCACGTCGGCAAGGTGTCGCTCGTCGGCGCCGGGATGCGCTCGCACCCGGGTGTCACGGCGACGTTCTGCGAGGCGCTGGCCGAGGCCGGCGTCAACATCGAAATCATCAACACCTCGGAGATCCGCATCTCGGTGCTGATCCGGGACGCGCAGCTCGACGACGCCGTGCGCGCGATCCACGAGGCGTTCGAACTCGGCGGCGACGAAGAAGCCGTCGTCTACGCGGGGAGTGGTCGCTGATGGCGGACGGGCTACGGGTCGGAGTGGTCGGCGCGACCGGCCAGGTCGGTGCGGTGATGCGCAAGCTGCTGGCGGAGCGGGAATTCCCGGTCGCCGAGCTGCGCTACTTCGCCTCGGCGCGCTCGGCGGGGACGAAACTCCCTTGGCGCGACACCGAAATCACCATCGAGGACGCCTCGACGGCGGATCCGTCCGGTTTGGACATCGCGCTGTTCTCGGCGGGCGGATCGACGTCGAAGGCGCAGGCGCCGCGGTTCGCCGCGGCCGGGGTCACGGTGATCGACAACTCCTCGGCGTTCCGGATGGACCCGGACGTGCCGCTGGTCGTCAGCGAGGTAAATCCGCAGGCCATCAAGGAGGCGCGGAAGGGGATCATCGCGAACCCCAACTGCACCACCATGGCGGCGATGCCGGTGCTGAAGCCGCTGCACGACGAAGCCGGGCTGGTCCGGCTGGTCGCGTCGACGTACCAGGCGGTGTCCGGCAGCGGCCTGGCCGGTGTCGACGAGCTCGCCGGCCAGGTGCGGGCGGCCGCCGAGCACGCGTCGCTGCTGACCCACGACGGCGCGGCGATCGAATTCCCGACGCCGGAGAAGTACGTCCGGCCCATCGCGTTCAACGTCCTGCCGATGGCCGGGTCCATTGTGGACGACGGCGAATTCGAGACGGACGAGGAGAAGAAGTTCCGCAACGAGAGCCGCAAGATCCTCAGCATCCCAGGGCTGGGCGTCTCGTGCACCTGCGTGCGCGTGCCGGTGTTCTCGGGCCACTCGATCTCGGTGAACGCGGAGTTCGAGCGGCCGCTGTCGGTCGAGCGCGCGACGGAGCTGCTGAACCACGCGCCGGGCGTCGAGCTGTCGGAGATCCCGACCCCGCTGCAGGCGGCGGGCAACGACCCGAGCTACGTCGGCCGGATCCGGGTGGACCAGGGCATCGAGGGCGGCCGCGGCCTGGCGCTGTTCATTTCGAACGACAACCTGCGCAAGGGCGCGGCGCTCAACGCCGTGCAGATCGCGGAGCTGGTGGCGCAGCAGCTGTAGTGACCACAGTGGACAACTGAAAACTCGCTTGGCCGTTTCGCGGTGCCCGGGGGATCCTGGGCACCGCGAAACGCTTTTCAAGGGGAGGAAATCATGTACACCGCGGTCGAAGGGGCCCGCGTCCCGATCCGGATGTGGGCGGATCCCGCGTCGGTCGAAGAGCAGGCCATGCGGCAGCTGCACAACGTCGCGAACCTGCCGTGGGTGCACGGCGTCGCCGTGATGCCCGATGTCCACTACGGCAAGGGGGCCACCGTCGGCAGCGTCATCGCCATGCGCGACGCCGTCTCGCCCGCCGCGGTCGGGGTCGACATCGGGTGCGGGATGAGCGCCGTCCGGACGTCGCTCACCGCGAGCGACCTGCCCGACGACCTCGGGAAGCTGCGCCGGCGCATCGAAAGCGCCGTGCCCGTCGGTTTCGGGCTGCACAAGACGCCCGTGAACCCGGCGAAGGTGCACGGCGTCGGCGGCTGGGACGCGTTCTGGAAGCAGTTCGGCGAGCTGCACACCGGCGTCCAGGACCTGCACGACCGGGCCGCGCGGCAGATCGGGAGCCTCGGCGGCGGGAACCACTTCATCGAGGTCTGCCTCGAGGAAGGCGGCGCCGACGAGGGCCGGGTCTGGCTGATGCTGCACTCGGGTTCGCGCAACATCGGCAAGGAGCTGGCCGAGCGGCACATGGCCGTCGCGCGCAAGCTTCCGCACAACGCCGACCTGCCCGACCGGGACCTCGCGGTGTTCGTCGCGGGCACGCCGGAGATGCACGCCTACCGGCGCGATCTGTTCTGGGCGCAGGACTACGCGGCGCGCAACCGGGCCACGATGGTCGCGCTGGTGAAGCTGGCGCTCGCGGACGTCGTGCCCGGCACGACCTTCGACGACGCGATCTCGTGCCACCACAACTACGTCACCGAAGAGACCTACGACGGCGTCGAGCTGCTCGTCACCCGGAAGGGCGCGATCCGCGCCGGATCGGGTGATCTCGGGATCATCCCGGGCAGCATGGGGACCGGTTCGTACATCGTCCGCGGGCTGGGCAACAGCTCGTCGTTCCAGTCGGCTTCGCACGGCGCCGGGCGGCGGATGTCGCGCACCAAGGCCAAGAAGCTGTACACCGCCGACGACCTCGCGGCGCAGACGGCCGGCGTCGAGTGCCGCAAGGACTCCGGCGTGGTCGACGAGATCCCGGCGGCCTACAAGGACATCGAAACGGTGATCCGCGCGCAGACGGACCTGGTCGAGGTGGTGGCGCACCTCAAGCAGGTGGTCTGCGTCAAGGGCTGACGGGTACCTTTGGCGCCATGACGAGGGGTGGAACGACGGCCGCGTTGCTGGCCGGGGTCGCACTGCTGCTGGGCGGGTGCACCGAGGTCGGCAACGCGGTCGACCAGGGGGGCAGGACGGCGGACAAGGTCGCGGCGTGCGCCGAGGCGCTCGGGCTCGCCGACCTGAACCCCCTGGTCGACCCGGCCAAGCTCAAGGCACGCGCCGAGGACAAGGAGAAGCGGCTGCGCGAGCTCGCGGGCGACGTCCAGGACCAGGACGTCAAGAACGCGCTGCTCGGCATGGCCGACTCCTACGTCCAGGTGCAGAAGGAACGCATCGAGGACGCCGGCGTCGTCGCCCAGTGGGTGCAGCGCAACGTGGTCAAGCTCGACGCGCTCCGCGCCGCCTGCGGCTGAGCAGTCTGCCGCGGCTGTCGTGAGTGGTAATCAGGGTTCTAACCCGAATTACCACTCACGACAGCGTTAGTTGCAGGTCTCGGCGAGGGCCGGTTCCGCGGCGGTGGCCGGGGCCCGGCGGCGGAGCAGGCCGGCCGAGGCGATCACCAGGCCGCCGACCCCGGCCGCCACGAAACCCCATTCCGGGGTCGAGTGGTCGATCGCGAAGCCGACCACCGGGCCGCCCACGGCCAGGCCGAGCCGGGTGAACGCGTCCTGCAGGCCCATCGCCTCGCCGCGGACCTGCGCCGGGGCGAGCCGGCTGACCGTCTCGGTCGTGGCCGACAGCGTCGGCGCGCACATCAGGTTGGTCGGGATCAGCGCCAGCATCAGCAGCCACCACGGGTGGTCCGCCAGGCCGACCGGGATCACCAGCAGCGCGAGCAGCAGCATCAGCACGCCCTGCGGCAGCGACCGCTTCACCACGCCGTGCACGATGCCGCCGGTGATCGAGGCGATGCACATCACCGCGATGACCAGGCCGGTCACGCCGAGCTCGCCGTTCGCGCGCAGGGCCGCCAGCGTCGCCAGTTCGGTGCCGACGAGCACGAACAACGTGCCGCCCGCGATCAGCAGCGTCCCCACCAGCCGGCCGGTGAGCCAGCTCCGCAGCGGCGGCCGCGGGCCGAGTTCGTCCGCCTGGCCGGCGCCCTCGCGGATCGGCGGGTCGACGAGCCAGATCAGGAACGCCGTGCCGCCGAACAGCACGCCGAGCGCGGTCAGCGTCCACATCGGGGACAACGCCGTGATGGCCGCGATGCCGGCCGCGGGGCCGATCATGAACGTCGCTTCGATCGAAATCGTGTCGAGCGAGTAGGCCGCGCGGCGCTGCTCGGGCGGCACGAGCGTGGCCAGGGCCTGCCGGGCCAGCGAGCCCGCCGGCACCGAAAGCATCCCGGCCGGGATCGCGACCACGGCGAGCGCCTCGAACGGCAGGTGCGGCGCGGCGATCCAGAACACGGTCGTGCCGATGCCGCAGATCGCGACGACCGGGCGCAGCCCGTACCGGTCGAAGCAGCGGCCGAGCATCGGCGCGCCGAGCGCCATCCCGAGCGTGACACCGCCGCCGACCAGCCCGGCGGCGCCGTAGCCGCGGCCGAGCCCGGTGACGATGTACAGCGTCATCAGCACGCCGTTCATGGTCATCGGAAGGCGTGCCAGGAACATCAGGGCCATCGTCGACGGGACGCGGGGGACGGAGAGCACCCGGCGGTAGGGCTGCAGCGGCACGTCCTCGATGAGAACCCAAGGTGGTACGTCCGTGCAACATATTTCCGGCCGTTCCCCCTGGTGCCGGGAAATTATGATAGCTACTCTCAGTTGGTAGTCGCTATCAATTGGGGGTCACTATGACTCAAGGACATCCACGCAGGTGGTGGGCGCTCGGCGCGCTCGCGGTGAGCCTGCTGACCATCGGCCTCGACCTGACGGTGCTCAACGTCGCCGTCCCGACGCTGGCCGTCGACCTCGGCGCCACGACCACGCAGCTGCAGTGGTTCGGCAACGCCTACACGCTGGCGCTGGCCGCGCTGCTGCTGCCCGCGGGCCTGCTCGGCGACCGGTTCGGCCCGAAGAAACTGCTGCTCGGAGCCCTTGCGGAGTTTGGCCTGGCCTCGCTGTGGTGCGCCTACGCCGGTTCGCCGGGCGAGCTGATCGCCGCTCGCGTCGCGCTCGGCGCCGGGGCCGCGTTCCTCATCCCGTTGTCGCTCTCGCTGCTGAACGTCCTGTTCCCGCCGGAGGAGCGGGCGAAGGCGCTGACGACCTGGGTGATGGCGATGTTCGCCGGCATCCCGCTCGGGCCGCTGCTCGGCGGCTGGCTGCTCGACCACTTCGCGTGGGGCTCGGTGTTCCTCATCAACGTCCCGATGACCGCGATCGGCGTCGCCGCGGTGCTGTTCCTCCTGCCCCGCACGCCGGGTTCCGGGCGCGGCGCGATCGACTTCACCGGTATCGCGCTCTCGGCGGCCGGGCTGCTCGCGCTCACCTACGGGTTCGTCCACGCCGGCGAGCACGGCTGGGCCGACCCGGCGACGTACGGCCTGATCGGCCTGGGTGCCGCGCTGGTGGCGGCGTTCTGCTGGGCGCAGACGCGGGTGGCCGCGCCCCTCACCGACCTCGCGCTGTTCCGCGAGCCGCGGTTCGTCTGGGGCGCGGTGCTGGCCACGGTGGCGTCGTTCGCGCTGATGGGCCTGTTGTTCGTGCTGCCGCAGCTGTTCCAGGCGGTGCAGGGCGCCGACGCGCTGCAGACCGGCGTGCGGCTGCTGCCGCTGATCGGCGGGATGCTGGTGTCGGCGAAGCTCGCCGAGCGGCTGGTCGCCGCCCTGGGCGTGCGCGGGGTCGTCACGGGCGGGTTCGTGCTGCTCGCGGCCGGGCTGGCGTGGGGCTCGACGACGTCGCCGTCGGGCGGCTACGGCGCCACCGTGGGCTGGGAGCTCGTGATCGGGCTGGGCACCGGCGCCACGCTCCCGCCGCTGATGACGATGGCCATGGGCGCGCTCACCGAAGGCCGCTCGGGGGCCGGTTCGGCGCTGATCCAGGTACTGCGCCAGGTCGGCGGCACCATCGGCGTCGCGGTGCTGGGCACGGTGCTCAGCGGCGGCTACCGCGACGGCGTCGACGTGCGAGGCCTGCCCGCGCCCGTCGCCGACGCGGTGCGGGGCAGCGCCTCGGCCGCGGTCGCCGTCGCGGAGCAGCTCCACCGGCCCGAGCTCGCCGCGTCCGCGCGGGCCGCGTTCACCGACGGCATGGCCGCGACGCTGTGGGTGTGCACCGGCCTCGGCGTCGCCGGAGCGCTGCTCGCGCTGGTGTTCCTGCCCGGCCGGGCGGCGGCGGGAGCGCAGCCGCGAGAATCGGAGCATGACGTCGTCGCCAGCTGAGCCCACGGGGCTGCGGGAGCGGAAGAAGGCCAAGACGCGCGCCGCGATCCAGCGGCACGCGTTGCGGCTGTTCCACGAGCAGGGCTACAGCGCCACGACGGTCGACCAGATCGCGGCCGCGGCGGAGATCTCGCCCAGCACCTTCTTCCGGTACTTCCCGACGAAGGAAGCGACGGTGCTCTACGACCCGTTCGACCCGGTGCTCATCGAGGCCGCGCTGGCGCAGCCGCCCGAACTCAGCCCGGCCGCCGCGCTGCGGGCCACCGCGGACACCATCCGCGCGCAGATCCCCGCCGAGGAGTGGGAGCGGGAACGCCGGCGGCAGGTGCTCGTGTTCCGCGAGCCCGAGCTCCGCACCGCGGTGATGGACAAGTTCGCGGAGGGCATCGACCTGCTGGCCGGGATGGCCGCGCGCCGCACCGGCCGGTCGGCGGACGACTTCGAGGTCCGCAACTGGGCGGGCGCGGTGGTCGGGGTGGTCATGGCCGCGTTCGCCGGGGCCGCGGCGGACCCCGGCGCCGACACCCTGGTGATCCTCGACCAGGCGCTGGCTCACCTGGAAGCGGGCCTGCCGCTCTGATCGGGCGTGCATTCCGGAATTGATTTCGCCTTTTCCCGGCCACCTCGGGGGGAACCGTGTGGGTGGCGGGGCGAGCGTGGGGGACGCCCCATCTGGAGCAGTCGGGACACGCGGTCCGACGGAGTGATGAAGCTAAATGATCACTGTTTACACTCGTGTGGGTTACCGAAGCGTTCCATAGTGGACGGATGCTACCAGCGGTGATCCTCGGAATCGGTCATGATGATCTTCGGGGGGACGGGCAAGGTTTCGGGGTTAATCCAATGCGGGCCAGTTCGCCTCATGCAGATCCGGCACGTAAGGGTGTTAAACATCCCGAATCGGTGATCGGGTGGCTTATCTCCGACACGGGGGGTATCGATTTACCTCGTCAGGTCTCGATGCCAGGAGGTAAGGAATGAAAGCCAAGTTCGGGCGAGTCATCGCCCTGGTGGCGGCCGGCAGTCTGCTGGCGGTGGCGACGGCGGGGAACGCGTCGGCGAGCCCGGGAGGGGGCAAGGGTTCCTCCAGCACCCAGGCCCTCGCCGCGCAGGTGCTCCAGATGCGTGACGACCTCACCAAGGTGGCCTACGCGGGCAACGTCGGTGCCACGCGGACGGACCTCGGTCAGCTGAGCCCGGTGCTCGGGGACATCGCGGCCGGCAAGCGCTACACGATCCAGACCGAGACCGGGCAGCTGGCGGGCCTGGCCAAGGGCCGTGCCGACGAGTCCACCCGGCTGCTGGCCGACCCGACGGCGAAGGCGCGCCAGCTGCCGCCGCTGCCGTTGCCGATCCCGTCCCTGCCCGATCTGCCCGGCCCGCTGAAGATCGTCAGCGACCTGGTGAAGGCGCTGCTCGCGGCCGTCACCGGCATCCTGGGCGGGCTGCTCGGCGGGCTGCCGGTGCCGCCGCTGCCCCTCCCGGTGCCGCCGCTGCCGGGGTCGTAGCCACCGAAGGAAACCGGGGGCCCGGAGCCCGGCCGCGGACATTTCTCCGCCGCCGGGCTCCGGCGTTCCCGGCGGTTCAGTGCACTTTGGACAATCCCTGCCGCAGGGCACCCGCCATCTCCGCCAGCGCTTCCCGGAACCGGGTGCCGACGCCGGTGAAGTTGATGAACCCGTGGATCAGGTCCTCGTGCCGGCGCAGCGCCACCTCGACCCCCGCCTCGCGCAGCTTCTCCGCGTACGCCTCCCCTTCGTCGCGCAGCGGGTCGAACCCCGCCGTGACGATCAAGGCCGGCGGCAGGCCGCTCAGGTCGTCCGCGCGCAACGGAGAGAGCCGCGGGTCGGTCAGATCGGTGCCTTCGGGCACGTAGTGGCCCTCGAACCACTTCATGTGCACGTCGGTCAGGAACAGGTTCTCGGCGAACAGGTCCTGCGAGCGGTAGCGCCGCGCGAAGTCCGTCGCCGGGTAGATCAGCAGCTGGAACGCCGGCACCGGGCCGCCGCGGCGGACGGCCTGCTGGGCCGTGACGGCGGCGAGGTTGCCGCCCGCGCTGTCGCCGCCGACCGCGATCCGCGCCGGGTCGGCACCCAGGTCGCCCGCCTTCGCCACCGCGTAGTCGAACGCCGCCAGCGCGTCTTCCGTCGCCGCCGGGAACGGGAACTCCGGGGCCAGCCGGTACTCGATCGACAGCACCCGCACCCCGGCGTGCTTGGCCAGGAAGCGGACGGCGTTGTCGTGGCTCGCGCGGGTGCCGATCACCCAGCCGCCGCCGTGGAAGAACACCAGCAGCGGCGACTCCTCGGGCAGCCCCACCGGCGTGTACAGCGTGGCCGGGAGCTCGCCATCAGGCGTCGGGACGGCGATTTCGCGCACCGAAACCGGCTCGATCGGCTTGCCGCTGACCAGGTGCCTGGCCGCGTCGAGCAGCGTGCGTGACCGCTCGACCGACCCGCGCACCAGCTCGGCTCGAGCGATCCTCTGGAGCCGGAGGAGAAGCTGGGCGTCGAGCGCGAGGTCCTGGCCGTCGATGCGGACGGTCCGGCCCGCGGCGGCCCGCCGCACCGGCGTGGGCAGCCAGAACGCCAGCTGTGACGCGGCCGCTTGGACACGGACCGGGAGCGGGATCGCCATGGTTCCTCCATCAGCCTCGGGATGCGGGTCAGGTTACTTGCCAGTAGGTAGCTGGTCCAGGTGTGACCGGGACCTCCGTCCCAGACTCTGGTCCTCCAGTTATGTCGAGGGGTTAGCCTGGAAAACGTGACTTCAGCCAGGACGGTCAACGTGCTCGGGATCGGCGGCTCTCTGCGTGAGGGCTCGCAGTCCGAATGCGCGCTGAAGATCGCGCTCGACGGCGCGGCCGAAGCGGGCGTCCGGACCCGGCTGATCACCGGCCCGGAACTCGTGCTGCCGTTCTACGACGCCGGCGTCCCGGAGCGCGACGAGCGCGCCACCCGGCTGGTGGCCGCCATCCGGGAGGCGGACGGGATCATCGTCGTCTCGCCGGGCTACCACGGCGCGCTGTCCGGCCTGGTCAAGAACGCCCTGGACTACGTCGAGGACCTGCGGGAAGACCGCCGCCCCTACCTGGACGGCCGCGCGGTCGGCCTCGCCGCCGTCGCGTTCGGCTGGCAGGCCGCGGTCACCACGCTCGATCAGCTCCGCACGATCACGCACGCCCTGCGCGGCTGGGCCACCCCGCTGGGCGGCTCGATCAACTCGGCCGAAACCAAGTTCGACGAGGCCGGCGGGGCTTCAGACGAGAAGAGCATCCGCACCCTTCGCCTGATCGGGCGACAGGTCGCCGAGTTCGCGGTGACCCGCGCCGCATAGCGTTTCGCCTCGGGGTAGCCGGGTACGCCATCAGACGTGATGCCCGCCATGTGGGGGCACTGTTCCGCGGGTGCGGGATGTTGTGCCCAGTGAGACGCTCGCTGTGGAGCGTCCGCGACAGAAGGCAGGCTGAGCATGGGTCAGGCGATCTACACCGCGGTGGCAACGGCGCGCGGCGACGGCCGCAACGGCGAAGTGACGTCGTCCGACGGCGTCATCGACGAGTCGCTGGCCATCCCGAAGGAGATGGGCGGCCCCGGTGGGGACAAGACCAACCCCGAGCAGCTGTTCGCCGCCGGCTACTCGGCCTGCTTCCACAGCGCTTTGCAGCTGGTCGCGCGTCAGGCCAAGGTCCCGCTGAACGGCTCGACCGTGACCGCGGAGGTCAGCGTGCTCAAGCAGGAGGTCGGGTTCGGCCTCGGCGTCGCGCTGAACGTCTCGCTTCCGGGCCTCGACCAGGCCCAGGCCGACCAGCTGGTCGAGCAGGCGCACCAGGTGTGCCCCTACTCCAACGCGACCCGCGGCAACATCGAGGTCGCGCTCTCCGCCACCGTCTGACCCCCGACACTCCGCACGAGTCCGAGGAAAGGATCACGCCAGATGAGCAAGTCTCCGATCAAGAGCCCGCTTTCCGAGGCCGACAAGGAGATCACCGGCAACGCCCTCCAGGCGACGCTGGTCGACCTGGTCGACCTGTCCCTCATCGCCAAGCAGGCGCACTGGAACGTCGTCGGCTCGAACTTCCGCAGCGCGCACCTGCAGCTCGACGAGCTCGTGAACACCGCGCGCCAGTACGTCGACGAGGTCGCCGAGCGCGCCAACGCCATCGGCATCTCGCCGAACGGCAAGGCGAAGACCGTCGTCGAGAGCTCGGGTGTGCCCGACTACCCGGACAACTGGCAGTCGGTCGAGGCCACGGTCGCCGCGATCGTCGACATCCTGGCCGCGCTCATCGAGCGGCTGCGCCAGCGCATCGACGAGACCGACAAGAGTGACCTCGTCACGCAGGACCTGCTGATCGAGATCACCCGGGCGCTGGAAGAGGCGCACTGGATGTGGCAGGCCCAGCAGGCCTGATTTCCCGCCAACCGATTTTTCCACCAAAGGGGCCGTTCCGGACGGAGCGGCCCTTTTTGTGCGCCCGGGCCCAGTACGTTCGGTGGCATGGTCTTGCATCAGGGGAAAGCCGACCGCCCGGACCGCACGGCGGGGACGAACCCGCTCTACGCCGGGGCGAACCCGGCCCTCGCGGCGGGCTTCGTCATGCCGCACGACAAGCTGCGCGAGGACTCGCTGCCGCCGGACACCGCGCTGCAGCTCGTGCGCGACGAGCTGATGCTGGACGGCAACGCGCGGCTCAACCTCGCCACGTTCGTCACGACGTGGATGGAGCCGCAGGCCCGCGAGCTGATGGCCGAGTGCGTCGACAAGAACATGATCGACAAGGACGAGTACCCGCAGACGGCCGAGCTGGAGCGGCGCTGCGTGAACATGCTGGCCGACCTGTGGCACGCGCCCGACCCGGCCGACATCATGGGCTGCTCGACGACCGGGTCGTCGGAAGCGTGCATGCTCGCCGGGATGGCGCTGAAGCGGCGCTGGGCCCGCCTCGGCCGCGCGGGCAAGCCGAACCTGGTCATGGGCGCGAACGTCCAGGTGTGCTGGGAGAAGTTCTGCGAGTACTGGGAAGTCGAGCCGCGGCTGGTCCCGATGGACGGCGACCGGTACCACCTGACCGCCGACGAAGCCGTGGCGCGCTGCGACGAGAACACCATCGGCGTGGTGGCGATCCTCGGCTCGACGTTCGACGGCAGCTACGAGCCGGTCGCGGAGATCGCCGCGGCCCTGGACTCGCTGGAGGAGCGCACCGGCTGGGACATCCCGGTGCACGTCGACGGCGCTTCGGGCGCGATGATCGCCCCCTTCCTCGACCCGGACCTGGAGTGGGACTTCCGCCTGCCGCGCGTGGCGTCGATCAACACGTCGGGCCACAAGTACGGCCTGGTGTACCCGGGCGTCGGCTGGGTGATCTGGCGCGACAAGGCCGCCCTGCCGGCCGAGCTGGTGTTCAACGTGAACTACCTCGGCGGCGACATGCCGACGTTCGCGCTGAACTTCTCCCGCCCGGGCGCCGAGGTCGCGGCCCAGTACTACACGTTCGTCCGGCTCGGCCGCTCCGGGTTCCAGGCCGTCCAGCAGGCTTCCCGTGACGTCGCCCTGCACCTGTCTTCAGGAATCGCCGCGCTCGGGCCGTTCTCCTTGCTGACGCGAGGCGATCAGCTGCCGGTGTTCGCGTTCACCACCCACCCGGACGTCGGCTTCGACGTCTTCGACGTGTCCCGCCGGCTGCGTGAGCGCGGCTGGCTGGTCCCGGCGTACACGTTCCCCGAGAACCGGACGGACCTGGCGGTGCTGCGGATCGTGGTCCGCAACGGCTTCACGCACGACCTGGCGGACCTGCTGCTGGCCGATTTGAAGCGGGTGCTCCCGGAACTGGAGCAGCTGGGTGGCCGCCCGAAGGACCCGGCGAAGGCGACCGCGTTCCACCACTAGCTCACATCGCGTCGCCAGGGCGGCTACCGGCGGGTAGCGTCGACGTCATGGGTGTCGCTGCTGACGAACGCCGGGCGCTGAGTGCGCTCTTCGAAGATCTCGGGCCGGACGCGCCGACGTTGTGCGAGGGGTGGACCACGCGGGACCTCGCCGCGCACCTCGTCGTGCGTGAACACCGGGCGGATGCCGCTCCCGGCATCGTCGTGCCCGCGCTCGCCGGGTACACCAAGAAGGTGCAGGACCGGTACGCCGCGAAACCGTGGGCGAACCTGGTCGAGCAGGTGCGGAGCGGCCCGTCGAAGTTCTGGCCCACCGCGATCGGCCCGCTCGACGAGCTCACCAACACCGCCGAGTTCCTCGTCCACCACGAGGACGTCCGGCGCGCGCAGGACGGCTGGGAACCGCGGCCCGCGGACCCCACCCGGGACGCCGCCGCCTGGCGCGCGGCCAAACAGGGCGCCAAGCTCAACCTCCGCAAGGCGCCCGTCGGCGTGACGCTCAAGACGCGCGACGGCCGCGAGGCCGCCGTGAAGACCGGGCCGGACCCGGTCACCGTGGTCGGCGACCCCGTCGACCTGCTGCTGTTCGTGTTCGGCCGCGACGCCGTCACCCTGGACTTCGAGGGCGACGCGGCCGCCGTCACGAAGCTGCAGGCTGCGAACCGCGGACTCTGACCGTCACCCACCGCCCCACCGGCAGCGCGACCACGATCGCGGCCAGCACCAGGTGCACGGCCATGAACGCGACCGCGGCCGGGATGCTCGGCGGCCCGCCGAGGAACACGATCATGTGCGACGCCCACTTCAGCTCGGTCGGCTTCGTGCCGGCCGACCAGACGTCGTTGAGCGCCCAGAACGTCAGGTCGTTGACGCCGGAGATGACCACCAGGATCGACGCGACACCCACCTTGAGCACGTTCGCCGTCCGGCCGCCGCCGAGGCGGTAGGCCAGCAGCGCGAACAGCACGATGAACGTCGTCACGAACAGCTCGAACTGGTACACGGGCTGGAAGTCCTGGTCCGGTGAGCGCGCGAAGCCCTGCACTCGCATCACCAGCTCAGTGTCCAAATAGGACATGTAGACGAACACGGCGAACACGAGCAACGCGGGCCCGAAGCGGCCCCGCGGGAACAGCGAAACCGTCAGCACCGCGAAGACGAACGGGCACAGCTTGAACGCCCAGTCGCCGACGTTGTCCAGCGTCTGGTCCGGCGGCAGCACCACCATGATCAGCAGTGTGGTGACCACCGCGGGTACGGCGGCCACCAGCCACAGCCATTGCCGCCGCCGGTAGAGGGCGGCGACCAGGCCGGGCGATTCCAAGAGCGTCACAGTTCCTTCTCCACCCAGAACGGTCCGAGCGCCAGCGCGTCGACGTCGGTCTTCAGGTAGCAGGCGATGGCGTCCTGCGGGCTGGCGACGATCGGCTCGTTGTTGTCGTTGAACGACGTGTTGACCACCATCGGCACGCCGGTGAGCTTCTCGAACTCGCTGATCATCCGGTAGTACAGCGGATTGTCCTCCTGGCTGACGGTCTGGACCCGCGCGGTCCCGTCGACGTGGGTGATCGCGGGGACCTCGGCGCGCTTGTCCGGCAGCACGTCGAACACCAGCAGCATCACCGGCGACGGGTAGTCGCTGACGAAGTACTCGCCCGCGCGTTCGGCCAGGCACGACGGCGCGAACGGGCGGAACGCCTCGCGGTGCTTGACCTTCTCGTTCATCCGGGTCTTCGACTCGGGGTCGCGCGGGTCGGCGACGAGGGAGCGGTTGCCGAGCGCCCGCGGCCCGCACTCCATCCGGCCCTGCACCCAGCCGACGATGCGCCCCTCCGCCACCTTCGCGGCCGTGTGCGCGGCGATGTCGGCGACGCGGGTGTACTCGACTCCGGCGTCCTGCAACGCCACCTCCATCTCGGCCTCGGTGTAGTCCGGGCCGGTGTAGGTGTAGCCGTCCCGCGGCCGGGGGCGGTGGTACTTGCCGACCGAGACCTCGAGCGCGGCCCCGAGCGCGCAGCCGTCGTCGGCGGCCGCGGGCTGGGCGAAGAAGTCCTCGAACGGCGTCTCCAGCAGGATCCGGCCGTTCATGACGCTGTTCAGCGCGACGCCGCCGGCGACGCACAGCCGCTTCGAACCGGTCTCGCGCTGGAGCCACCGCGCGAGGTGGAGGCCGGCTTCCTCCAGCGTCACCTGGAGGGCGTAGGCGATGTCGCAGTAGTGCTGCGGCACCGGGTTCTCGGCCGTCACGCGGGTCTTCGGCCGCGCCGGGCCGAAGGTGTCGGTGAACTTCTTCGCCATCACGTGCTTGCCGGTCCGGTGGTGGCCGAACCAGCTCAGGTCCAGCTCGAAGCCGCCGTCGTCGTCGAGGTGGATCAGCTGCTTGAACGCGTCGACGTAGGTGTCCTCGCCCAGCGGCGCGAGTCCCATGATCTTGCCCTCGTCGCGAGTCGGGTAGAAGCCGAGGTAGCCGGTGACGCCGGCGTACATCGCGCCGAGGGAGTGCGGGAACTTGATGCGCCGCAGGTCGGCGATCCGGTCGCCGCGACCGTGCGCGAGGTACGTGGCCGTGCCGTCGCTGCCGATGCCGTCGAACGTGAGCACGGCCGACTCGTCCCACGGCGAGATGAAGTAGCCGCTGGCCGCGTGCGCCCGGTGGTGGTCGACCAGGTGCGTCTTGAACTTCGTGGGGCCGGTCCACTCCGCGGCGTCCTTGACGTCCTGCGCGAGGGTGTAGGACCGCTTGATGTGCGCCAGGACCGCGCCGCCGACGTGGTAGTCGTCGCTGCCCGAGCCACCGCCGGTCTTGAACGTGTCCACCATCCCCGCCGACTTGCCGCCCTCGTCGCCGTTGTCGTTGCGGAAGACGTCCAGGGTGCCCGGGAAGTACCGCGCGAACACCTTGGCCGCGTGGATGCCTTCCTTCCAGCGCTGCCAGTAGTAGGCGACGTGGTCGACGTCGGCGAGGGTGATCCCGCCGCGGTCGAGGCAGAACTTGATGGCCTCGGCGGGGAAGCCGCCGTCGTGCTTGACGCGGGTGAAGCGTTCTTCTTCGGCGAAGGCGATGATCTCGCCGTCGCGCACGAGTGCCGCGGCCGAGTCGTGGACCCTGCTGATGCCCAGTACGTACATGACTTCCTTCTCCCCTTGTGCAGACATCAGTGACGGCGGACCAGGCGCCGCAGGACGGCGGCCTTGACCGTGAGTGCGAGGACGAGCGCGGCGAACCCGCCCACCGGCCCGAGCGGCGGGACGAGCAGGGCCGCGGCGACGGCGGTCGCGGCCAGTGAGACGACGGCGGCGCCCGACGTCAGCGTCAGCACCTTGCTGTTGGTGTTTTCGACGAGGAAGCTCGCGTAGATGCCGGTCGCGTACAACGCCGTCTCGACGAGCACGAGCACCCCGAGCACGACGTAGCTGTCGGCCGTGAGCACCGCCCGGGTCGACGGCACGGCGAGACCGGCGGCCAGCAGCACCGCGAACGCGATCCCGCCGCGTTCGACCAGCTTCAGCAGCTCGGCCGCCCGGGCCCGGCCGGCCGCCGCGCCGGTCCCGCGCATCCGCCACGACGCCGTCGGCTGGTGCACCCTCAGCTGGTAGAACAGCAGCGAGCAGAACGCGCTCGAAACCAGCAGGGCCAGGTAGAACGGGCCGCTTTCGGTGGTCCGCCCGGACAGCGCGAACACGCCGAACACCACCGAAGTCGCGAGCACGTCGAGCACTTCGGTCAGGCCGAGCAGGACCGTGCTGCGCCCGAACGCGGGCAGCAGCCGGTGCCCCGGCAGCCCCCCGCCGCGCAGCCACGGCCGGGGCAGCAGGGCGACCGAAACCCCGAGGATCACCAGGAGACCGCCGAGCAGCATCGCCAGGTGCGCCCCGGGCGGCCACCGCACCGCCCACGTCACGCAGGTGACGGCGGCGACCACGGCCGAACCGGCGGTAAACGCCGCCGCGTCCAAAGTGGACTTACCGCGCAGCCGGTGCAGACCGGACACGGTCATCAGCAGCCCGCCGGAGATCGACCACGCCGCCGCCGTCAGGTACAGCGCCGCGTCCGACCGCGGTGCCACCACGAGGGCGACGGCCATGGCGGCCAGCACCACCAGCACCGGCACCGCGGCGAGCCGGACCGCGAGCGCGGCGACCGCGTCCCGGGTCAGCCGCAGCCGCGGGAGGGCCTTGAGCGCGGACTTCTCCGCCGCGCCCGGGATGAAGTTCAGCCAGGTCACCAGGCCGAGCGCGGTGGCGAACCGCCCGTAGTCGCCGGCGCCCCACGCGGTGATCAGGACGAGCCCCATCAGCTGGACCGACAGCCGGAACGCGCCCCGGCCGGCGAGCAGCCGCAGCACCACCGCCGGCCGTGGCGGCGCCACGGCCGGTGCGGCGGCGACCGAGGGGCCCGTCACGGCAGCGGTACCGCCATGTCCTGCTCGTGGAGCAGGAACTTGAGCGTGCCGCGCACGGCGTTCTCCGCGGTGAGCAGCTCGGGCACCGAGCCGGCGGTGAGCACGACGTAACCCAGCTTGTGCCCAGCCTGCTCGTACGGCCGGACGAACGAACCCTCGTCGGCGAACAGGTGGAGCCCGACCACTCCGGGCATGGCGCGCACGTCCTCGGCACCGTCCACCCGGGACAGGTGCCCGCCGCGGTCGGACGCGAGGACGTGCACCAGCGTCGGCTTCGGTTCGTGCAGCTCCAGCCGCACCTCGTCGCCGGTCGCGGTGGCGATCCCGGCGGCGATCAGGTCGGCGCCGTGGCACTGCGCGATCGCTTCCGCGAGCCCGTTCCCGCCCATGCGCGCGCCCATCTCGACGAGGTACAGCTGCCCGTCCCGGCCGAGCACGGCGTCGAGCGTGAGCGGCCCGCTCCGGTAGCCGAGCTCGGTGCAGATCAGGTCGAGGGCCTCGACCAGCTGGAGCTCGGCGTCCGCCGGCAGCTCGGCGGGCAGCAGGTGCGACGACGTCACGAAGAACGGCGGCGGGGTGAGCGTTCGTTCGGTGACGGCGTGGAAGACGATCCGGCCGCCGACGACCAGCGCCTCGATCGTGAAGTGGGAGCCGTCGAGGTGTTCCTCGACGACCAGCCGTCCGGAGGGGGAGAACGCGAGCGACTCGCTGAACGCCGCGGTCAACCGGCCCGGACCGGCGCAGGAGACGACCCCGCGGCTGCCGGAGGAGTCGACCGGCTTGACCAGGGCGGGGAACCGCAGCTGCTGGGCCGCGTGGACCAGTTCCGGTCCGGGACGGCCGCTGACGCTGCGGTAGCCCGGCAGGCCGAGGTGGTCGCAGAGGGCGCGGAACACGGACTTGTCGGTCGAGGCTTCGACCGCGGCCACGGGCAGCGGGTCCGGCATGCCCCAGTGCCGGGTCAGCCACGCCAGGGCGGGCAGCCCGACGTCGCTGGCCGGGCTCAGCACGCCGGCGAGGTCACGGCGGCCGTCGAGCGCGGCCGCGATCTGCTCCGGTGCGCGCACGCTGACCTGCAGGAACTCGTCCGCGTACGCCACCGCCGGCGCACCCGGCCGGACGTCGACGCAGAGCGTGCGGAACCCCAGTTCCCGCGCGCGCTCGTAGGTGCTGACCGAACCGTCCGCGCCCCCCAGGATCACCAGGGTTCTCGCCGGGTCGTTGTTCGAACTCGTCACGCTGAAACGCCTTTCCCCAGTTGCACATCGATGAGCCGGGGACCCGCCGGGTCCGCCGAGGTGAAGAGCCGGTCGTCCGCGTCGACGGCGACGTTCGCTTCCCGGACGTAGAACTGCCGCGGCCGCGGTTGCCCGGCGCCGACCACGACGAGGTAGCGCACGGTCAGCGACAGGACGACCAGGAGCACGCTGAGCAGCGCGAACAGCAGCGCGGCCGTGGCGCTCGCGCCGAGCAGCCCGAAGGTGGCCGCGCCGGCGGCCAGTACCCCGAGCCCGCCGGCGACCAGGGCCGTCACGGACGCCGCCGTCGTCAATCGTCTGGTGAAGCCGACGAACAGCTCGATGGCGTGCGAAGCCAGGAAGCCGAAGCCCACCTTCGACTCGCCGCGTTCCCGGGCCCGGTGCGCCACCTGGACGCAGGTGTACCGGCTGGTCAGCCGGGGGACCGTGGCCAGGAAGTACGGCGTGCCGAGCCGCAGGTCGACGATCTTCCGGGCCAGCTCGGCGCGGACCAGCCGGAACGCCGTGGCCCCCGGCGGGATCTCGATGCGCAGCACGCGCCGGCCGAGGAAGTGGAACGCGGCGGTGCCCCAGCGCCGCAGCCGCGGGTCCTGGCGGTTGGTGCGGACGCCGAACACCGCGTCGTTGCCCTGCTCGGCCGCCGCGATCAGCTTCTCCGCCTCGGCGGCGGGGAACTGCTGATCGGCGTCGACGTGCAGGATCCACGGCTTCGCCGCATACCGGTAACCGGCCGAGAAGGCGGCCTCGAACCCGAAGTTGCGGGAAAAGGACAGATAGCGCACGCGCGGGTCACCGGCCGCCAGTGAACGGATCACTTCCAGTGACCCGTCGGTGCTCCCGTCGTCGACGTAAAACAGTTCCAGCGGGTAGTGACCTAGTTCGTTGGTTATTTCCCGATAGGACGGTTCGAGGTTTTCAACTTCGTTGAAGCACGGAATGACTACGCTGAGTCCACTTTGGGTTGGTCCAGGGAAAGTCCTGGTCATCGACGGCGCCTGGCGCGCAGGGCCGGTCTCGTGGTCATTCGGTCACCGAACGTGGTATTACTACTCATGAATCCCCCAGTGGATCCGGTAAGACGGCTTGCCTGTCTGTGCGACCTGCGAGTTATAAGCAGAAAAGGTTCCGTTTGGGGACGGCTTCGGCGGGAATTCCTCCTTTCAGCCCAGGGAGGAAGTCGCGACTTTAGGGCATTCGGTCTGTTCTTCCGTGAAGTTGCTTCCCAAAGCCGACCGGATGGCTCAGACTCCTGCGCCATGGGGAATCCGGGGGTGTCCTTGGTGTGGCGTGCCGCCTATCGGCGGGCGGTGCGGTCGGCGTTCGCCACCGTGCCGTTCTACCGCGAGCGCTGGGCGCTCGACGGCCGGGAGGACCCGGTCGTCGTGCCCGGTCGCACCGGGACGAACGGTGGCGCGGCGCCCCTCGCGGAAGCCGTGCACAAGCTCGTCGACCTCGTCCCGCTCGCCGGCGGCGCGTCCCGGCCCGATCCCGTGCGCGGTCTCGGCCGGGTGCTGCGGACGGCACGGGCTCCCGGGCCCGGGAGCCTGGTCGTCCTGCTCGGACCGGACGACCTGCGGCCGCCGGCCGACCTGCCGAAGGGGGTGCGCGGCTGCGTCGCGGACCCGGACGGGCCGAACGCGCCGGTGCTTCGCGAGCTGACGGCCGCCCTGCACCGGGGGCACCGCGTGCTCGTGGTCGGTGACGACAAGGCCATCGCCGCGTTCCCCGGCGAAGACCGCGTCGAGGCCGTGCCGCACCGCGAACTCGACTCGCTGGACAGCGGTCCCTACGGCGTGCTGCACGACCCGGTGCTCGGGTACCTCGGCGCACTGGGGAACTGCGGCCGCTGGCACCTCGACTGGCCGCACGTCTACGCGCGGCCGACGGACGGCGGGCTCGCCTTCACCCTGCTGCGCCAGGATTCCCCGCGGTTCGTGGACATCCTCCCGGCCGGCGGGGTGCGCGGCGAGATCGCTCCCTGCCCGCGCCACGGCACCCCGGTCGTCCTCACATGAGGTTCGAGTTCCACGACCCCCGCGTGGACCCGGCCCCCGCGGGCTGGGCGGACTTCTTCCGGACCGCGCGGCTGCACCCGGTGTGGGACTACGAGCTGCTGGGGCTCGAAGCGTGGGGCG
Organism: Amycolatopsis sp. CA-126428; assembly: GCF_002904335.1. Lineage (GTDB taxonomy): Bacteria > Actinomycetota > Actinomycetes > Mycobacteriales > Pseudonocardiaceae > Amycolatopsis. Next base: position 31,912 of record NZ_PPHF01000097.1, read on the forward strand.
CGCGCAACCCGCAGCGGATCGCCGTCGCGACGGACGGCGGCGAGGTCGTGGCCGGAATGTCCGTCCTGGTCTGCTACCCGCGGCTGGCTCCGCGGTTCGCGCCCGCGCCGGGGCGGCGATCGCTGCGGCCGTTCTGGGCCGAAGTGTTCCTGCCGTGGCTGAGCGGCTACCCGGGCATCGTGTTCGCACCGGGTTTCCCGGTAGGCGACCGGGCCGGGCTGCTCCGGGAGTTCGAACGGGCGCTGCGGCGCCACCTCGGGCCCGGCCTGCTCGGCGTCCTCTACCGCGCGATCGACGAGGAGTTCGCGGGGCACACGGCGGGCCGGGGCCGCCTGGTCCGGCTCGCGCAGCCCACGGCCGTGCTGGAGAACCGGTTCGAGTCCGAAGAGGACTGGCTCAAGACGCTCCCCGGTGCCCGGCGCTCCAGCCTGCGCCGGCGGCGCCGCCGGATCGCCGAAGACCCGGAGCTGGTCGTCCGCGGGGGCCCCGGCCGCGACGACGTCGACGGCGCCGAGGTCGCCGCCTTGGTCAAGGCGCACCGGGAGCGCTACGGGAAGCTGCCGCTGGACACGCGCACGGTCCCGTCGGCGGGCTTCCTGCACCGGTTCGTCCGGCGCCCGGACGTGCACACGCTCACCTACGCCGACCCCAGCGGCCGGCTGCTCGCGGTGAACACCCTGCTCGACCACCCGGACAGCCCCTGCATGCAGCACTGGGCGGCGCTGCCGCTGGACGAGCGCGGCCGGGGTTCGGGCCTGTACTTCGATTCCTACGTCCGCGCGGTGCGGTTCATGACGCAGCGCGGGGCGAAGGAGCTGTCGGCTGGCCGGGGGATGAACGAGCTCAAGGAGGAGCTGGGTTTCCTGCCGCGCAAGCTGTACGCGGCGGCGGCACCGAGGCCGGTGCTCGGCCGGTGACCGCGCCCGCCTCGACGACGTCGGTCGTGGACGTCCACGACCCCCGGACCGATCCGCCGCCCGAGGGGTGGGCCGGCTTCCGCGGCCGCTGCCTGCCGCCCGTGTGGGATTACGAGCTGCTGCGCCGCGAGGCGTGGCTGGCGAAGAACCCGCCGGTGCTCGCGGTCGTCCGGCGGGGCGCCCGGGTCGTCGGCGGGCTGTCGGTGATGGTGTGCCGCGGCTGGGGTGCGCGGGAGTTCGCGCCGGTGTCCGGTGGCCGGTTCCCGCTGCGCTGGGCCGAGGTCTACCTCCCGCTGCTGAGCGGCTATCCCGCGTGCGTGTTCGACGACGACGTCGACGCGCCTTCGCGGCGCGAGGCGATCCGCGAGTTCGAACGGGCACTGCGGCGGTACGTCGGGGCCGGCCTGCTCGGGGTGGTCTACCGGGCGATGAACCCGGAGCTGGTGCCGGCGCTGGCGGGCCGCGGCCGGATCAGCCGCGAGATCGATCCGGCCGCCGTGCTGCGCAACACGTACGCCACGCCGGCCGAGTGGGAGGCGTCGCTGAGCCCCGAGGTCCGGCGGTACCTGCGCGCCGACGTCGCCACCGAAGCCGCGTTCGGGCGCACCGACCTCGACCCGCACGAGCTGGCGGTGCTCCTCAACGCCCACCGCGCCCGGCAGGACGAACGCGCCTGGGCGGGCGGCCAGCGCTCGCGTGTCGGCGGCCTGCACCTGGACACCCGCAGCCCGATCGCGTCCGGGTACCTCGACGCGCTCGTCCGGCGGCCGGACGTGCTGACCCGCACCTACCGCGACGGCGCCGGCCGGCTGCTCGGCTTCAACACGATGATCGACCACGAGAGCGGCTGCGCGGTCCACCACTGGGCGGCGCGGCCGAGCGCCGCCGGTGGCCGGAAGGGGCTCTATGTCGACTGTTACGCGAAGTGCGTGGCGCACATGATCGCCGCCCGCCGGCCGGAACTGACCGCGGGCCGGGCCATGCTGCCCGAGAAGTCCGCGCTGGGCTTCGGCACGCGGAGCCTGTTCTCGGTGGCCGTGCCCCGGCCGGTGCTGGGCCGATGATCGACGTCCTCGACCCGCGCCACGACCCGGAACCGGCGTACTGGACGGCGTTGCGCGAGCGAGCCGGGCTCCGGGCGGACTGGAGCTGGGAGGTGCTCGTCACCCAGGCCTGGGCCGCGCGGACCCCGCAGCCGATCACGGTGTTCCGGGACGGCGACCGGCCGTGCGGGGTGGTCAGCGCCGCGTGGGTGACCGGCCGCACCCGGCGGTACCGGTTCGCCGGTGCCGGCCGGGGCCGCGTGGGCGGGCTCGACGTCCGGGGGCCCGGCGCGAGTTCGCAACCCGGCTGGTGGTTCGCGGAGGACGACGCCGACGGCGGCGTGCGGCGGCTGCTCGAAACGTACGTCCCGGCGATGCGGGCCGTGCTCGGGCCCGGGTTCGGCGGGCTGCTGCTGCGGCAGATCGGCGCGGCGGGGCGGGACGCCGTCTCCGGCCGGTTCCGGCTGGTGCGGCAGACCGAGGACATCGCCGTGCTCGACCTCGCGGGGTTCGGCTGCCGCGACGACTGGATGAACTCCCTGGCCCGGAAGCGGAAGCAGAACCTGCGCAAGATCTTCCGCACCTTCGACGCCGATCCGTCGGCCGAGGTGCGGTTCGTGCCGGGGAAGGACGCCGACCCGGTCGCCGTCGCGGAGGTGCTCCGGGTGAACGAGCGCAAGCACCGCGACGTGCCGATCGTGCCGCTGCCGCACTTCACCGGCTACCTGACGGCGCTGCTGCGTCAGCCCGATGTCGGGGTGATCGAGTACCGGGACACGCGTACCGGCCGGCTGCTCGCCCTGGCGACGTTGTTCGACCACCCGGCGCAGCCGATCGCGCGGCACTGGGGTGCGCTCCGGCCGGAGGACGGCGGCCGGCCCAACCTGTACTTCCACTTCTACGGCGAAGCGGTGCGCTGGGCGATCGAGAACGGGCGCGCGTCCGTGGTGTTCGGCAAGAAGATGGCCGAGATGAAGGCGTCACTGGGGGCGCGGCTCGTACCCCAGTACGCGGCCGCCATCCCGGCGTGGTGCTAGCTTCCGGGCGTCGCCTACCTGCAGGAGCCGCCATGCCGATGATCAGCGTTGCCATGTTCCCCGGCCGCACGCCGGCCCAGAAGAGCGCCCTGGTCCGGGAGCTGACCGACGCCTTCATCCGCACCTGCGGCGGCAAGCCCGAAGGTGTCCAGGTGACGCTCGTCGAGGTCGGTGCCGACCACTGGGCCACCGGCGGCGTCCTGCACTCCGAACGCTGAGCCGCCGCCGGGAGACCGGGCAGGTCTCCCGGCGGGTGCGTCAGCGGAGGCCGAGGGCCCGCAGTGCGAAGTGGACCTCGATCGACGTCTGCTTGATCGTCTCGGCGATCACCAGCGAGCCGTGGCCCGCGTCGTAGCGGTAGAACTCGTGGTGCAGGTCGCGGCCGCCGAGCCGCTCGAGGTAGTTCTCGATCTGGCGGATCGGGCAACGCGGGTCGTTGTCGCCGGCCAGCACGAGCACCGGCGCCGTCACGGCGTCGACGTACGTGATCGGCGAGCACTCCCGGTACACCGCGGGCACGTCCTCCGGCGAGCCGCCGAAGATCCCGCGGTCGAACGAGCGCAACTGCTCCATCTCGTCCTCGTACGCGGCGACGTAGTCCGCCACCGGCACCCCGGCGACACCCGCCGCCCACCGCGTCGGCTGCGTGCCGAGCGCGAGCAGGGACAGGTAGCCGCCCCACGAAGCACCGTTCACGACGCACTTCGCCGGGTCGCTGAGTCCGGTTTGGACGGCCCAGTCGTGGACCGCGGCGACGTCCTCGAGCTCGGTCAGCCCGGGACGGCCCTCGATGGCGTCGCGCCAGGCCGAGCCGTAGCCGGTCGAGCCGCGGTAGTTGACCTCGACCACGGCGAACCCGGCGTCGAGCCAGGTCGCGCGGTAGGCGGAGAAGCGGTCCTCGTCCGCCGCGTGCGGGCCGCCGTGCAGGGAGAACACCGTGGGCAGCGGGCCGTCCGGCGCGCCCGAAGGCCGCGAGAACAGCGCGTGGATCCGGCCGCCGACGCCTTCGACGAACGCGTCGGTCACCGGCTCCGACCCCGGCGCCCGCTCACCCGGCGGTTCGAGCAGGATCGCGTCGGCGCCGTCGGTGGTCCGCGCCCGCACCGCGGTCGGCTCGGCGGCACTGGACCACGAGTACTCGACCGTGCCGTCCGGGCGGACGCCCGCCCCGCCGATCCGGCCGGCCGGAGTGTCCACTGAGGACAATGCAGCCGTGTCGAGGTCGTAGCGGTACAACGAACTGCGGCCCTCGTGGAACTGGACGACGAGCAGGGCGCGCGCGTCCGGGTACCAGCCCGCGACGACCTCGCCGGGCAGGTCCAGCTCGATTTCGGTCTCGGTGTCCGCCTGGACGTCCCAGACCAGCAGCTCCTCGCGGCCGCGCCGCTCGTGCACCACCAGCAGCCGCTGGTCGCCGGGCCGCGGGGAGAATTCGAGCGCGGAGAGACCCTTGCCCTCGCCGTCCCACTTTTCGGCGACGGCTTCGAACCCGTCGGTCGCGAGCACCCGCAGCGCGGGGTGGCGCGAGTCGCCGTGCTCGGAGTGCGAGATCGCGATCAGGCTCTCGTCGCGGGACAGGGACGCGATGCCGGCGTCGTCCGGGTGGCTGTAGAAACGGCGCGTCTCGCCGCCGATCCGGGCGAACAGCTCGCTGCCGTCGTCGGTCGAGACGCCGACCGCGACGATCTTCGCGCCGATCTCGAGCCCGGCCTGGTAGCCGTCGTGGACGTCCGGGACGGCCTTCTCCGGCTTGCTGCCCTCGGTCGCGGCGAACGGCTCGCGGACCCAGGCGCCGAACTCGTCGCCGTCGGTGTCGTCGAACCACCAGATCCACTCGCCGTCCGGGGACGGCGTCGAGTGCAGGGTGCCGTTGGGCCGGTCGGTGACGCGGCGGTGCTCGTCCGTCGCGCGGTTCCAGGCGTACACCTCCCAGACGCCGCTGGCGTTGGAGACGTAGACGTTGGCGTCAGGGGCGTCGCGGGCCCACTCGGGCACGGAGATGCGCGGGGCGTGGAAGCGGGCGCGCCAGCGGGCTTCGGCTTCGGCGTCGTCGAACAGCCGGTCCGGGACCACCGCGGGCGGGAATTGCTTGGCTGACTGCGTGCTCACCCCTCGATCCTGCCACCTTCTGGCCGTACTGTGTGCGGGGTGCTGGAGGGTTACGCGCCGGGCTACGGGCGAGACGCGGTGTCGATGATGTCCGCGCGCACGTCGGCGGAGCGCGCGACGTTCGCCCAGCCCCTGTTCCGGCCGGGGATGTGGGTGGTCGACCTCGGCTGCGGCCCCGGCTCGATCACCCTGGGCCTGGCCGCGGAGGGCCGGGTGACGGGCGTCGACCGCGACGCGGGCCAGGTGGCGATGGCCCGGGACGCGGCCCGCCGCGCTGGACGCTCCACAGTGGACTTCCTGGTGGCGTCGGCGTACGACCTGCCGTTCGCGGACGGCAGCGTGGACGTGGCGTTTTCCCATGCGCTGTTCGAGCACCTGGCCGCCCCGCGGGACGCGCTGGCCGAGCTGCACCGGGTGCTTCGCCCCGGCGGCCGGCTGGCCTTGTCCACATCGGACTGGAGCAAGGCCCGCCTGCGCCCGAAGACGGCGAACGTCGACGCCGCGCTGCGCGGCCACTACCTGCTGCGCCGCCGCGCGGGCGGCGACCCGTTCGCCGGCCGCTCGATCACGGACCACTGCGCGTCCGCGGGGTTCACCGGGATCGTCTCGCGCGCCCGCTACCGCGAGGACATGACGTACCGGGGGCTGGCGAAGTACGTGGAGTCCCGGCTGAGCGAGGCGGTGGCGGACCCGCAGTTCGGCCGCGACCGCGACCAGCTGGCGAGCGCAGCTCGTTCGGCGCAGACGTGGGTGCGCAGCGGGGACGGCGACTTCAGCCAGTGCTGGGTCGAGGTGACGGCCACGCGATAGCCGGGACGCGCGGGGGTCCGGGGGCGAAGCCGCCCGGCGGGGTTTGGGGTTCGACCCCAAAAAACACCGAGAGGGCCGGAGTGGTTGGCGTTTTCCGCCAGCACACCGGCCCTCTCGGCGCTCTCGTCGGGGTGGCGGGATTCGAACCCACGACCTCCTCGACCCGAACGAGGCACGCTACCAAGCTGCGCCACACCCCGAGGTACTGCTTAACGGGTCGTGGAGAAGTCTAGCGGACCGTGTCACGGGCTTTCCGGCGGGCCGCCTTACGCGGTTCCTCGGTGCCTGATCCGCGCGGGACCAGCGTCAACAGGCTCGCTTCCGGCGGGCACGCGAACCTGGCCGGGGCCCACGGCGACGTCCCCAGCCCGGCCGAGACGTGCAGCCACATGTGCGCTCCCCACCGCGACGCCCCCCGTGCCCGGCTGCGATCCAGGTCACAGTTGGTGACGATGGCGCCGTAGCCCGGGAGCCGGAGCTGGCCGCCGTGGGTGTGGCCCGCGAGGACGAGGTCGTAACCGTCCGTGGCGAACGTGTCCAGCACCCGCGGCTCCGGCGAGTGCGTCACGCCGAGGCGCACGGCCGCGCCGCTGTCGGCCGGGCCCGCGATGTCGGCATAGCGGTCGCGGCGCAGGTGGGGGTCGTCGACGCCGGCCGCGAAGACCCGCTGCCCGCCGACGTCGATCGTGCGGCGGACGTGCGTCAGGTCGGTCCAGCCGTGTTCGACGAACGCCGCGCGCAGGTCGCGCCACGGCAGCTGGACGCCGTGGATGCGCTTCTTCTTGCCCCGCGGCATCAGGTAGCGAGCCGGGTTCTTCGGCTTGGGCGCGTAGTAGTCGTTGCTGCCGAAGATGAACACGCCGGGCCGGTCGAGCAGCGGGCCCAGCGCCCGCAGCACCGCCGGGACGGCTGTCCGGTGCGAGAGGTTGTCGCCGGTGTTGACGACGAGGTCCGGGTTCAGCTCGTCGAGCGCGGCGACCCAGCGCTGCTTGCTGTGGTGGCCGGGCAGCATGTGCAGGTCCGAGACGTGCAGGATGGTGAACGGCCGGGACCCGGGCGCCAGCACCGGGAGTTCGGCGGTGCGGAGGGTCCAGCGGCGCCGTTCGATGCCCACGGCGTAACCGAGGGTCGCGGCTCCCAGCGCGACCGTCCCCGCGGCGAGGCGCGCGGCCGTCGCCCCCGACGTGCGTGTGTTACTGAGCGTGCTCACGAAGTCCAGGATACGTGCTCAACAGTTGGATGACTTCGCCGCCGTTCCGGGGAACCTCGCGCTTAGCATCTGCGTCGGCCTGAATGGGGTCTTTCGGGGGTTCCGGGTGGCGGAGCCCCCGGCTCGGGGCGAAGCCCCGGTTGTCACGGGTCTTGAGCCGGGGGGCTTGGGGAGAACGATGGAGCAGTTCGGGCCGTACCGGATCGAGGGCCTGCTGGGCCGCGGTGGCATGGGCGAGGTCCACCGCGCCTACGACACGGCGCACGACCGCGTCGTCGCGCTGAAGCTGTTGTCCGAGCCGTTCGTCACCGACGAAGCCTTCCGCGCGCGCTTCCGCCGCGAGTCGCAGATCGTCGCGCGGCTGCGGGAACCGCACGTGATTCCGATCCACGCCTACGGCGAGATCGACGGCCGCCTGTACCTCGACATGCGGCTGGTCGAGGGCCGCGACCTCAAGGAGCTCCTGGCGGACGGGCCGCTCGACCCCGCGCGGGCCGCCGGGATCGTGGCGCAGGTCGCGGGCGCGCTCGACGCCGCTCACGTGGACGGCCTGGTGCACCGCGACGTCAAGCCGTCGAACGTGCTCGTGACGAGCGCCGGCTTCGTGTACCTGGTGGACTTCGGCATCGCGCGGTCGATGACCGCCGAGGGGACGTCGATCACCGGCACCGGCAACGTGATCGGCACCCTCGACTACATGGCGCCGGAACGCTTCGGCGACGCCCCGATCACCGGGCTCGTCGACGTCTACGCGCTGGCGTGCGTGTTCTTCGAGTGCCTCACCGGGCACCGCCCGTTCCCGGCGGAGGGCGCGGCGGCGCAGATGGGTGCGCACCTGACCGCCCCGCCGCCGGTGCTCTCCCGGGCGCGCCCGGGCCTGCCGCCGGCGTTGGACGCGGTGGTGGCGCGCGGGATGGCGAAGAACCCGGCGGACCGGTACCCGACGGCGGGGGCGTTCGCCGACGCCGTCTCCGCGGCGGTGACCGCACCGGCACCGCCCATCCCGACGTGGCAGAAGACGCTGCCGGGCGTGGTGCCGCAAGCTGCTCCGGCGCCGATGACCCCGCCGCGGCCGATGCCGCTCCCGACCGCGCCGCACCCGGGCCCGCCGACGGGACCGTTCACCGGACCGCCGAGCGCCCGGTTCCCGGCCCCGGTCGCGCCGCCGCCGGCGCCGCCCGCGAAGTCGCAGCGGAACCGGTGGATCGCGCTGTGCGCCGTGCTGGCGGGCATCGTCGTGGTGGCGCTGGTGATCACGTACGTCGTGACGCGGGACAGGACGACGCAGACGGCCGGACCGGGACCGACGACGAACCCCCCGACGACCGGTGAGCCGTCCACGCCGCCGACGGAACCGTCCCCGGAGACGTCGGCTCCACCGTCCACTTCGGAATCGAAGCCGGCCCACGACGAGCGCCTGGCCGCCGCGGTACCGCCGATCTACCGGACGTGCACCGACGCGGCAGCGCCCGCCGGAGCGGTCGCGGCGGTCGAGTGCGCCGGTTCGACCGTCGGAGACGTCAAGATCGGCAACGTGTGGTTCGCCGAGCCGACCGGCGCGCGATTCCTCCGCTTCGCCGACGCCGCGGCGATGGACGCGTTCTTCCAGAACATCGTGAGGACGCAGGGCCTCGCCCGCAACGACGCCCAAGGTGCGTGCCGCCCCAAGACGTACCCCAAGATCTGGGGCACGTACTACCGGGCGGAGGTCCGCAACCCGGTCCCGGGCGAGTACCTGACCTGCTTCCTGGGCGACCCGGCCCAGCTGGTGTGGACCGAGAAGAAGAACCTGGTGGCGGGCATCCTGCTGTCCACGAAGGTCAGCACCGCCGACGACCTCGACAAGCTCTACGCGTGGTGGAACTCGTTGATCCTGGTGGACATGGGAAGCGGCTGACCGAGACGAAAGCGGGGCGGGAGGTTCCGCACCTCCCGCCCCGCCGCCGCGGCCGGATCTAGCGGGGGCCGCCGCCCATGTACTTCGGGTCCGGAGCCGGCAGCTGCATCACCGGCTGGCTGGCGTCCAGGATGTTCTTCATCGCGCCGAACCACGTGCGCGCGGGGGACTTGCCACCGAAGATGTTGCCGCCGCCGCAGACGCGGACGTTGCCCGGGCCGGCGTCGCAGATACCGCCCTGGCCGCCGCCGAACTTGAACGTCATCGCCGCGCCGGCCAGCTGGGGGGTGCCGCCGACGAAGGCCGCCGACACGTTGCCCTGCGTCGTGCCCGTCTTGCCGATCAGCGGGCGGTCCCAGCCGACGCCGTTGGCCGCCGCGAACGAGGTGCCGCCCGGCTGGTCGTCCTTGCTCATGCCGACAGCGAGGGTGTTCGCCAAGCCTTCCGGCACCGCCTGCTCACACGGGGCTTCCTTGATCGGCACCGGTGCCCCGTTGCGGTCGGTCACCGCGGCGATCGGTGTCGGCGGGCACCAGACGCCGCCGGAGAGGATCGTCGCGGCGACGTTGCCCATCTCCAAGCCGCTCACCGGGCTGAACCCGAGCGTGAACGCGCCGAGCCCCGGGCTGTTCCCGGTGGGGCCGTAAGCCTCCGCCTGGCTCTGGCTCTTCGCCTTGACGTTCGGGTCGACGGGGCCGCCGCCGGTGTTGCTGGCCATCGTTTCACGCAGGCCGAGCCGCTTGGCCATGTCGATGGCCGGCCCGGTGCTGCCGAGCTGGTCCTCGAGCCCCACGAACGTGGTGTTCGGAGACGTCGCGAGCGCCGTCTGGAGCGTCGCGTTCGCGGCGGCCTTGCTGTAGTCGCCCGCGTTGCCGACGCAGTACCAGTAGCTGGCCGGCTTCCCGGTCGGAATGGTGCTGCACCCGCCCTTCTGGGTGGTGAACACGTGCGAGGTGTAACTGTCCGGCATTTCCACCGGTGAGTAGATCCCCGCGATGCCCTTGTCGAGTACGGCCGCGGACGTGAAGATCTTGAACGTCGACCCCGCGCCACCGGTGTTGTACACACCCGCCGGCAACGCGTACGTCGTCTGACCGGCGGCCTGGTTCTGCCCGTAGTCGCGGTTCGCCGCCAAGGCGACCACTTCGTGCCGGTCCTTGCCCGGTTTGATCAGCGACAACGTGTTCGCGACGTACGGCTGGGTCTTGTTGACCTGCGCCTCCGCCGAGGCCTTCGCCTCGTGGTTGGCGCGCTCGTCCAGCGTGCTCTTGATCGTGTAGCCGCCGGAGTAGAGCTGGTCCTTCGTCATCCCGCCGGCCTTGAGGAGGTAGTCCTCGACGTACTGGCAGAAGAAGCCCGCCTCCGGGCCCGCGCCGATGCAGTTGGCCGGCGGCTTCTTCGGGTTGTCCGGGACCACGCCCAGCGGCTCGGCCTTGAAGCGGTCCGCGTCGGCCTTCGCCAGCTTCTTGTTGTCCACCATCCGGTCGAGCACCAGGTTGCGGCGCGCGGTGGCCTTGTCCGGGTGGTTCCACGGGTCGTTGTTGATCGGGTTGTTCACCAGGCCGGCCAGCAGCGCGGCCTGCGGCACCGTGAGCTTCTCCGGGGTGGTGTCGAAGTACGCGTGCGCCGCCGCGCCGATCCCGAAGATCTGCCGGGAGAATTCGACGATGTTGAGGTAGTTGGCCAGGATCTGCTGCTTGGTCAGCTTCGTCTCGAGGTTGATCGCGATCCGCGCTTCCTTGAGCTTGCGGGAGATCGACTGTTCCTGAGCCTTCTTCTGGCCGATCGGGTCGTTCCGGTAGACGACGTTGATCAGGTAGTTCTTGGTGAGCTGCTGGGTCAGCGACGAGGCGCCCTGGGTGTCGGCGCCGGTGCTGTTGCTGACGGCCGCGCGCAGCGTGCCCTGCCAGTCGACGCCGTGGTGCTCGTAGAACCGCTTGTCCTCGACCGAGACCAGGGCCCACTTCATGGCCTCGTTGATCTGGTTCTCGTTGATCGGCAGCCGGTACTGGCTGTACAGGGTCGCGATCGGCTTGCCGGTGCTGTCGGTGACCGTCGTCACCAGCGGTGGCGGGATGTCCGCGAGGTCGGAGGAGGTCTTCTCCACCGTCTCGCTGGCCTGGTTGGACATGACCCCGGCGGCCCCCACGACGGGGAAGAGCATGCCGGCGACGAGCACCCCCGCGAGCAGGCAGAGGCCGATGAGCTTGAACAAACCATCCGCTTTTCGCACGAGGGCCAGGCTACCCGGAACGGATCGGGCGGCGGTGACGCCGTGTCTCCGGAGGTGTGAATTCAGTGACAAAACAGCCCCCCTTCGGTGACAACTGGTAACGGAGGGCATTCTGGGTCTCGACGGGGGGAACCGAGGGCCCCTACAGTCCGTCAACGTCTCACGAAGAAAAGCCGACGGATGGATCAACGCGGGTGGGAGCTCGCCTGGTCCGAACGGCGGCACCGGCACCGGGGAGGTGCCCGGGTAACCGACGTGAGCTGAGGGAGACACGCTCGCGGGGGCAAGGAGCGCAGTGCCTTTCCCCCGCTGGTGCGTCGATCACCAGGGTAGGGAGCTGGGGGTATGGAAACCAACCAGTCGAGCTGGCGAATCAACGCGTCCTGCCGGGACGCCGATCCGGACGGCCTGTTCGTCCGGGGTGCGGAGCAGAACCGCGCGAAAGCGGTCTGCATGGGCTGCCCGGTCCGCACGGAATGCCTCGCCGAAGCGCTCGACGGCCGGATCAACTTCGGCGTTTGGGGCGGCATGACCGAACGGGAGCGGCGAGCTCTGCTGCGCCGCCGTCCCGACGTGGTGAGCTGGGCCGAACTGCTCGAAGCGGCCAAGAGGGACGCGGAAGAGCGCGTCTCGGTCGGCTGAACGTCCTGCCGCACCCGGTCGTGAGTGGTAAGGCGGGTTAGAACCCTCGTTACCACTCACGACGGGTGTGGGCAGGTCAGCCGGCGAGCTTCACGCCGATGTCGTGCAGGCCCTCGAGGTCGTGCACGTCGCCGGCCAGTGCCGGCACCTTCGCCAGCGCCACCTCCGGGTGCGCCCGGGTGAAGCGCGCCAGCAGCCGTTCCTCGCGCGCCGCCAGCTCAACGCGGTCGGCGTGCAGTCGCAGCACCGCCTCGGCCAGCGGTGCGTTCGTGTCGCCCTCCTGCAGCGACTCGGCCGCCGCCAGCGCCTCCGCGCCCGAAAGCTTCGCGAGCACCGGGTGCGTCCGGTTCGCGATCAGCCCGCCCAGCGGCATCGACTCGGCCGACAGCCGCTCCACGAAGTAGGACGCCTCGCGCAGCGCGTCCGGCTCCGGCGCGGCCACCACCAGGAACGACGTCCCGGACGAACGCAGCAGCTCCGCGGTCTTGCGGGCGCGCTCGCGGAAGCCGCCGAACATGCTGTCGAAGGCCTGCATGAACGCCGACGCGTCGGTCAGCAGCTGGCCGCCGATGATCGTCGACACCGCCTTGGCGAACATCGAGAACCCGGCGTTGACCACCTTGCGCAGGCCCCAGCCGCCGGCCTTCGCCGGGGCGGTGAGCAGCCGGATCATCCGGCCGTCCAGCGCGGAGGAAAGCCGCGTCGGCGCGTCCAGGAAGTCCAGCGCGGACCGGCTCGGCGGGGTGTCCACGATGATCAGGTCCCACTCGCCGGTGGCGGCGAGCTGGCCCAGCTTCTCCATCGCCATGTACTCCTGCGTGCCGGAGAACGACGTGGAAATCGTCTGGTAGAAGGGGTTCTGGAGCAGCTGCTCGGCGCGCTCGGGGCCGGCGTGCACGCGCACCATGTCGTCGAAGGTGCGGCGCATGTCGAGCATCATCGCCCAGAGCTCGCCCTTCGGCTCGAACCCCTCGACCTGCACCTGCCGCGGGTGGTTGCCGAGTTCGCGCAGGCCGAGCGCCTGGGCCAGCCGGCGCGCGGGGTCGATCGTCAGCACCACGGTCTGGCGGCCGCGCTCGGCCGCGCGCAGGGCCAGTGCCGCGGCCGTGGTCGTCTTGCCGACGCCCCCGGAGCCGCAGCAGACGATCACGCGGCTTTCCGGGGCATCGAGCAACGCGTCGATGTCGATGGTGGTCACAACCGCACCCCCTGGTCGGTCAGGGCTTCGGCCAGCTCGTAGAGGGCGGCGACGTCGATGCCGTCGGTGATGTCGGGCAGCTCGAGGGTCGGCAGGTCGGCCTCGGCGAGCTGCTCGCGGGCCCGCTGTTCGGCGGCGACCCGCACGGCGTGCTCGACGGTCTCGTCGACCAGCGCGTCCAGGGTTTCCTGCGGCAGCTTCAACCCGGCGGAGGCCAGCCCGGTGCGGACGCGGGAGGCGTCGACGCGCCCGTCCGCGGCGGCGGTCACCGAACGGGCGGGCAGCCGCGGCGGCCGGACCCGGTTGACCAGCACCGCGCCCGGGCGCAGGTCGGCGCCGTCCAGCTCGGCCACGGCCTCGACGGTTTCGCGCACCGGCATCTCCTCCAGCAGCGTGGCCAGGTGCACGGCGGTCTCCCCGGAGTGCAGCAGGCGGACGACGCCGTCGGCCTGGCCGCGGATCGGGCCGGTCTTGGCGAGGTCGGTCAGCGCCTTGGTGACGTCGAGGAACTTGACGACCCGGCCGGTCGGCGGCGAGTCGACGACGACGGCGTCGTAGGTGTGCCGCCCGTCGGACTCGGTCCGGCCGACGCACTCCTTGATCTTCCCGGTGAGCAGGACGTCACGCAGGCCCGGCGCGAGCGTGGTCGCGAACTCGATCGCGCCCATCCGCCGCAGCGTCCGGCCGGCGAAGCCCAGGTTGTAGAACATCTCGAAGTACTCGAGCAGCGCGGCTTCGACGTCGATGTGCAGCGCGCGCAGCTCCCCGCCACCCGGGACGGACGCGATGCGCTGCTCGGCGTAGGGCAGCGGCTCGGTGTCGAAGAGCTGGGCGATGCCCTGGCGGCCCTCGACCTCGATGAGCAGCACGCGACGGCCTTCGCGGGCGAGCGCGAGGCCGAGCGCGGCGGCCAGCGTCGTCTTGCCCGTCCCGCCCTTGCCGGTGACGAAGTGCAGCCGGGCGCGGGCAAGCTCGTCGGTCCAGCCGGCATGGGAAATGGTCACTTCTTCACCCTAAATCAGTGCTCAGCTGGCCAGCAGCATGACGCTGACCGCAGCGGCGACCGCCGCGACGAGCGCCCAGCTCACGAGGCCGGGCAGCACGGTGAGGGTGAGCACGCCCACCACGGCCAGCAGGGTGAAGGTGATCACCCCGCCGAGCGCGACCTGGCCGGAACTCTGCGTCCGGTCGCGCACCTTCGCCATCACGACGAGCATCAGCGGCAGCCCGGCCGCCGCGAGCAGTGCCGTCGCGATCACGCGCCAGGTGTCCACGGACCCACGCTAGCGGTTCGAACCGGACGTGAGATGGGCCACAGTCCGGGGTGGCGACGGCGCGTCGCGGACCGAAATCCGGCGGCCCTCCCCGGCGGTCTTGCCCGCTTGGCTACGCTCCGATCCATGAGCGCCACCAAGTGGGAGTACGCCACCGTCCCTCTGCTGATCCACGCCACGAAGCAGATCCTCGACCAGTGGGGCGAGGACGGCTGGGAGCTGGTCACCGTGCTGCCGAACCCGAGCGGCGAGCAGCACGTCGCCTACCTGAAGCGTCCGAAGGGCTGACCCGGTGACCTGGAGCGAACGGCTGAAGGAGCTCGGCATCGAGCTGCCCGGCGTCGCGGCCCCGCTGGCCGCGTACGTGCCCGCCGTCCAGAGCGGGAAGCACGTCTACACCTCCGGCCAGCTGCCCTTCGTCGACGGCGTGCTCGCCGCGACCGGCAAGGTCGGCGCGGAGATCAGCCCCGAAGAGGCGAAGGGCCACGCCCGCACCTCGGCGCTCAACGCGCTCGCGGCCGTGCACGCGCTGGTCGGCATTGACAACGTCGCGCGGATCGTCAAGGTTGTCGGCTTCGTGGCTTCCGCGGAGGGCTTCACCGGTCAGCCCGCGGTCGTCAACGGCGCGTCCGAACTGCTCGGCGAGGTCTTCGGCGACGCGGGCATCCACGCCCGCTCGGCCGTCGGCGTCGCGGAGCTGCCCATCGGCTCGCCGGTGGAGGTCGAACTGATCGTGGAGGTGCAGTGATGGACCCGGACATCGAGCAGTCCACCCACGAGCTGCTGATCCGGCTCGCCGGGCGGCTGCCCGACCAGCTGCTGTGGCGGTTCCGCGACTGGCTCGGCGAAGGGGCCATGGGCACCCTCGCCCGGACCCTGCCGAGGTCTTTGCTTAAGCACAGGATTGACCTCGACCAGACGGAGTACCGCCTGCTCGTGGCCGGGCTCATCCCGCACGGCGCCGACTGGCACCAGGTCAGTTCGACGCTGGGGGTAGACGACGTCTCCGAGAACCGGTACACATTCACGTCGAGTGCGCCCGAATGGGTTAACTCGGTCGACTCCGTGTCCGTTCTGATCCACGCAACGTTGCGGGGTCGCCCGGACGTGGGGGAAGTGCGGCAGAGCTGGCGGCACGTCGGTGTGGTCGGGCAGGGGACCGCCAAGCGCGTCCTGCTCATCACCGCGCAGGCGGGGCTGCCGAGGCTGACCGGCGAACTGCAGCGCGTGCTGCGCGTTCTGGGCGACGAAGAGCCCAGCGTCGAGGTCATCCCGCCGCGCTTCGACCTGCCGGGTTACCACCGGGCCGCGCTGGCCGACTCAGAGCTGGTCTGCGTGGGCGCGGTGACGGGAAGCCGGCTAGTAGCCGCATAACGCTCGCCCGCCAGCGAGCTGGGAGGGAGCAAGGCAATGGTGGAGGTCCACGACGGCCCGCCCATGGACGGGTTCTCGGTGCCCCTGCGCCTGCACAACCTGTTGCTGGCCCTGGCGGGCCGGATCGACGACAGCGCGCTCACGGAAGCCCGTGAGCTGATCGCCCGGGCCCACATCGACGAGGCGGTCGAGCTGACCACCGGCACGCTCATCGCGGGCCGGATCCCGGTCAGCTCCGCCGAGCAGCGCGAGCTGGCGCTGGTCCTCGAGATGAGCCGGTCGGACGCGACGCTGGCGAACGATCTGCTGGTCGACGAGGCCGAGCCGGTCAGCACGCACCGGTTCACCGGCGAGAACGGCCCGGAGTTCGGCATCGCCGAGGCGCTCGACCGGACCCTGCAGGTGCTGCCGGACGTCCGGTCGGTGCACGCGGTGTGGCGCAACACCCCGGCCGGCAGCGTGCCGGGCGCGCTGCCGCAGCGGGTGGTGCTGGTCGAGCTGGGGCCGGAGGGCAACCCGCCCGCCGTCGCCTTCCGCGTCGACACGGCGTTGCGCCGGGCCGGGATCCACTCGGTCGTCGAGGTCAGCGGCCCCGGCGTCGCGCACTCCGAGTACCACCAGGCCGCTTCGGCCGCCGCGTCGCCGGCGTGGGTGACCGGGAGCACGACGTCGAGTTCGTCGTCGTACCGCTCGGAGCCCGTGAAGCCGCCGCCCCCGGTGACGTCGGAGCCGCTCGCGGAGTCGGGCAGCCGGCACAGCATGCGGTCGAGCAGCACCACGACGGCGCCGCCCGAGCCGGTCGCCCCGGTGGTGCCGATCGTGTCGCCGCCGCCCGCACCCGAGCCGCCCCGCAAGGCGCGGTCCGAGACGCGGGCGGAGCGCACCGCCGACCTGACCCCGGCCGAGGTGGCGCAGCTGCGGCAGGCGCTGGCCGAGGACCCGGAGAAGGGCCGCGAGATCGCCGCGGGCAAGCCGTCGATGCACGAGGTCGTCGAGCTGCCGGCGCTGGACCTGGACGACCCGAGCCTGAGCGAGCGCGACCGGGCGCTGCTGCGCGAGCTGCACGCCGAGCTGGCCGAGCGCGAACGGGCCGAGGCGGCGAAGATGCGTCTCAACGGCGCGTCCCGCTCCGGTGGCGACCAGCGCGGCTGGACCGCTCCGTAGGACGCTTTTCGTGAGAAGGCGGCACTTCCCCTCCGGGAGGTGCCGCCTTTTCCGTGTCCGGCGTGCCACAACTGCGCGACGGGACGTCGGGTGGCGGAGGTATGTTGCCCGGGTGGAGCAGCCAACGGAGTTCGTCTTCGACATCCCGGTCGGCGCCGGGGTAGCCACCCGCGCCAACGCCGACGGCCCGCCGGCGACGCCGAAGGACGCGGCCACCGTCATCCTGGTCCGGGACGGCGCCGACGGCGTCGAGGTCTTCCTCCAGCACCGGGTCAAGGGCATGCCGTTCGCCGGCGGGATGACCGTCTTCCCCGGCGGCGGCGTCGACCGGCGCGACGCCGACACGTCGGTGGCGTGGGCCGGGCCCGACCCGTCGTGGTGGGCTTCGCGGTTCGGCTGCGACGACGCGCTCGCGCGGGCACTGACCTGCGCGGCCGTGCGCGAGACGTTCGAGGAGTCCGGCGTGCTGCTCGCGGGCGGCGCGAACGCGGTGCTCACCGACGTCACGCCGTACGCGGCGGCCCGCCAGGCCCTGGAGACGCGGGAGGTGTCACTGGCCGGGTTCCTCGCCGGCGCGGGCCTGACCCTGCGGGCCGATCTGCTGCGCCCGTGGGCGCACTGGATCACGCCCGAGCAGGAACCGCGCCGGTACGACACCCGGTTCTACGTCGCGAAGCTGCCCGAAGGCCAGGAGGCCGACGGGGCGACTTCGGAGGCGTCGAGCTCCGGCTGGCAGCGCCCGGAAGACGCCATCGCCGACGCGCGCGAGGGCCGCCGGATGCTGATGCCGCCGACCTGGCTGACGTTGAGCGAGCTGGCGGCGTTCGCCACCGCGGACGACGTCCTGAACGCGCCGCGCGAAATCGTCCGGATCGCCCCGACGCTGATCCGTGAGAACGACCACGTCCGCGTCGTGCTGGAGCGGCGATGAGCGCCCCGGCGTACGGCGTGCTGCGCCAGGTGTCCGCGACGGCGTCGGTGCTGCTGGAGAACAACCCGTCGTCGATGACGCTCGAAGGCACCAACAGCTGGGTGCTGCGGGCGACGCCGTCGAGCCCGGCCGTGGTCGTCGACCCGGGCTACCGCGACCTCGAGCACCTCGAGCTGCTGGCTTCTGTTGCTCCGGTCGAGCTGATCCTGCTCACGCACCACCACCCCGACCACGCCGAGGGCGCGCCGTGGTTCGCCGAGCGCACCGGCGCGCCGGTGCGGGCGTTCGACCCCGCGCTGTGCCTCGGCGCGTCGTCCTTTGTGGACGGCGAAGTGATTTCGGCGGGCGGCCTTTCCCTCCGCGTCCTGCACACCCCCGGGCACACCGGCGACTCGGTGTCGCTGGTCCTCGACGGCCAGGTGCTGACCGGCGACACCATCCTCGGGCGCGGCACGACGGTGCTGCACGACCTCGGCGACTACCTGCGTTCGCTGCGGAAGCTGATCGAGCTGCCGGCCGGGACGGCCGGCCTGCCCGGCCACGGCCCGGAGCTCCCCGATCTGCCCGCGACCGCACGCGAATACCTCGCCCACCGGGAACAGCGGCTCGACCAGGTGCGTTCGGCCTTGAAGACGCTCGGGGCGGACGCCACCCCGCGCCAGGTCGTCGAGGTCGTCTACGCCGACGTCGACCGGGCGCTGTGGGCGCCCGCCGAGTGGAGCGTGCAGGCGCAGCTGGACTACTTGCGGTCGGAGGAGAACGGATGAGCAACGTCGAAGTCGAGTTCTATTGGCGGCCGGGGTGCGGGTTCTGCGCCGCGCTGGAGCGCCCGTTGTCGAAGAGCGGCTTCACCATCCGCGCGATCAACATCTGGGAGGACCCGGCGGCGGCCGCGCGGGTGCGCGAGGTCGCGAACGGCAACGAGACCGTGCCGACGGTGATCGTCGGCTCCCGGGCGATGGTCAACCCCTCCTTCGCCGAGGTCGAGGCGGCGGTCAAGGCAGCTTCAGCTTCGGCGGGGTGAGTGTGCTGGGCCGTTCTCCGTTGAGGAAAGCGGCCCACACCTCCCGGACCGAGATCATCGGCTGAGCATCGGCATCAGGTAGTACGTCAGCTCGACCTCCCCAGGCTCCGCGGCCCGCAGGATGCACGCCCGCATCCCCGGCTGGATCGACAGCACCACCCGCTCACCCGCGAACGCCGCCAGCGCGTCCAGCAGGTACCTCGCCTGGAACGACGGTGACGTCCGACCGCCGCTGACGTCGGCCTTCAGCACTTCCTCCGCCTCGCCCGTGTCCTGCCGGGCGCTTGCCAAGCGGACCTGGGCGTCACCGACCTCGAGCGTCAGCACTCGCCTGTCCTCCGCGTACACCCCCACCCGGCGGACCGCCGCCGCCAGCGCTTCCGCCGGCAGCGTCACCTTCGTGTCCACCGCGCCCGACGGGATCGAGTCCTCCGAGAGGAAGCCCGCGTCGAGGACCGCCGTCGCGACCAGGCCCTCCTGCCAGCTCAGCCCGAACCGGCCCGGGCCGATGTGCAGGCCCACCCGGCCGCGCGCCTGCCGGGCCGCCTCCGACAGCAGTGCCGCCGGGACCAGGACGTCCAGGGCACCCGGGGACGACAGCGGCAGCCGGGCCACCGCCATCCGGTAGCGGTCGGACGCCGTCAACGTCAACCCAGTACCGGACGCCTGGACCCGGACCCCGGTGAACAGCGGCAGCGGGTCGTCCTTCGCCGCCGTGCCCGCGACGATGCGCAACGCCGATGCGAACGCTGCTCCGTCCACTTCGGACACCTGGGCCGGTGGGTCCGGAACGACACCGGTTTCGGGCAGCAGCGGCAGCGCGAACCGGGCGTTGTCCAGCCGCAACGCCAGGCGGGTGCCTTCGACGACCAAGCGGACCAGCTCCGTCTCGAGCACCTTCAGCGTCTCCGCCAGCGGGGCCGCGGGGATGACGACCGAACCGTCCGTGTGCGTGGTCGCCGGGCAGCCGAACCGGACGGCGAGGTCCGGCGCCGCACCGGCGACCGTTAGGCCGGCCGCGTCCGCCGCCAGCCGCAGCCCGGCGCGGGCCGGGAGCAGGCGTGACGCGGCGGAGACGGCCGCCGAGAGGCGGTGGGCAGGCGCGGTGACGTCCATGCCCGGAAGGTACCGGCCGGCACCGACAAAAACCGGCGGGCTACGCGTTGACCAGCTCGGGAACGGGCGCGGACCGGGGAGCCCGGACCGTGCCGCGCAGCAGCCACACGACCAGCGCGAGCACCAGCCCGGCCACGCTCGCCGCCAGGAAGGCCGCGCCCGGGCCGGCGTGCTCGACGACGTACCCGCTGATCGACTGGCCGGCCGCCAGCCCCAGCGTCACGGCGGTGAGGACCCAGCCGAACGCCTCCGCCGCCGTCCCCGCGGGGGCGACCACCTCGATCGCCGCCGAGTGGGACGTCGACTGCGGCGTGATCAACGCGCCCGCCAGCAGCATCATCAGCGCCAGGCCCCACAGCGAGGACGGCCACGCGAGCAGCGCGACCAGCGCGCCGAACCCGCCCAGCAGCACCGGCAGCCGCAGGCCCAGCTGCCGCGGCCACGGGCGCAGGCTGTAGGCGACGCCGAACGCCACCGAGCTCAGCGACCACGCCGACAGCAGCAACCCGCCCGTCGAAGGGGAGCCCGCCTCGGTGGCCGCCGCCGGCACCGCGACCTCGACGAACCCGATCACGACGCCGAAGCCCAGCGCGGCGATGGCCAACGTGCGCATGCCCGGGCCGGCCAGCGCGCCCAGCAGCGACCCCGAAGAACCCGGAACCGGGCCCCACTGCCGCACAGCCGGGCTCAGCGCGAACAGCACCGCCCCGGTGAACTGCAGGGCGACCCCGAGCACCAGGCCGGTGCCCGCCCACGGCGCCATGACCAGCAGCCCGGCCACGCCGGGGCCGAGGATGAAGAAGACCTCCATGCTGATCGCCTCGTACGAGTAGGCGGCGTTGCGCGGGCCGCCCGGCGGGAGCAGCCGCCCCCACAGCGCCCGCGACGCCGACCCGACCATCGGCTCGGTCAGCCCGGTGAGGGTGGCGAGCGGGACCAGCACGGCGGTCGCGGCGTGCGACTCGATGGCCGTGACCAGCGCGGTCATCGACAGCGCCAGCAGAACCGCGACGGTGAGCAGCGGCCGTGTCGGCCCGAACCGGTCGATCAGCCTGCCCTGCACCACCGCACCCACCGACACACCGACGAGTGAACCGGCCGAGACGAGCCCGGCGACGGCGAAGGAGCCCGTCTCCCGCTGGACGTAGAGCAGGGCGGAGATGCCGATCATGGCGATCGGCAGGCGGGCGAGCACGGCCGCGACGACCGGCCACCGGGCCGCGCGGGTCGTCAGCGCGGTGCGGTAGTCGGCGAGAGAAGTGCGGCTTTCGTGGTTCGAGACAGACTGGGACACGCGTACAAGTATGCCGCATACTGGTACGTCAGTACCAGTTATTTGACGGTCAGGTGCGTCACCGGCAGACTGGTGGCAGATCTTCGGATCGAGGCGCAGGTCTCGATCAGGTAACACTCACGATATTCTCCGTGGACTCCTGCAACGAAACGGCCCAGGCGGCGTCCTTGAGAGTGAATGGCCTTGAATTCGTGGGTATGGGCCGTGATGGTTGAACAACAGCACAGAAAAACCCAGCTCCCTCCGGCACACGGGTCGGGGCCTGGCCCGGAGGGCGGGGAGCGCGGATCGTCGGGGGATGGTCCGCGCAACAACGAAGAGCCGGTGCGCCACGTCGGGGGTGGCGCCCGGCTCTTTGTTATGTGTCAAGAAGAGTTGTGTGCCATGAAGAAGGCCTCCTCACCCTGCCTGGGTGAGGAGGCCTTCGACGTAAGACGGCTAGCGAGCGCGGCGGGCCAGGCGCTCCGGGTCCAGGATCAGCACGCTCTTGCCCTCGAGCCGCAGCCAGCCGCGGTGGGCGAAGTCGGCGAGCGCCTTGTTGACGGTCTCGCGCGACGCCCCGACGTACTGGGCGATCTCTTCCTGGGTCAGGTCGTGCGTGACCCGCAGCAGACCCGCCTCCTGGCTGCCGAACCGCTGCGCGAGCTGCAGCAGCGCCCGCGCCACGCGGCCCGGGACGTCGGTGAAGATCAGCTCGGCGACCATGTTGTTCGTCCGGCGCAGGCGGCGCGCGACGACGCGCAGCAGCTGCTCGGCGATCTCCGGGCGGGTCGAGATCCACTGGCGAAGGGCCGGGCGATCCATGGTGACCGCGCGGACCTCGGTGACCGTGGTCGCGCTCGACGTCCGGGGGCCGGGGTCGAAGATGGACAGCTCGCCGAACATGTCGGACGGGCCGAAGATGCCCAGCAGGTTCTCGCGGCCGTCCGGGGACTTGCGGCCGATCTTCACCTTGCCGGACTGGATGATGTACAGCTTGTCGCCGGGCTCACCCTCGTTGAAGATGACATGGCCGCGGGGGAACTCCACGGATTCCAAGGTCTGGGCCAGCGCCTCCGCCGCTGCCGGCTCCACACCCTGGAAAATGCCCGCACGGGCCAGGGTTTCGTCCACCTCGGGTGCCTCCTCGTCGAGAAACGATCACGCTCCCCCTTGGCTGGAGGAGCGTGACGCCGATCACTTGCGCGTCAGTCTAGGGCGTACTCCCGAGATCGCTCGCCGGACTCGCGCACGGCGGAAACGATCTCGTTCGAACGTGGAGCCTAACTCCGCACGCGACGCGCGCGTAGCCTGGCTGCCCGTCCGCCCAGCCTACGCAGCCGGAACAGCTCCAGCGCGCGGCCGATGCCGTGCCCGTAGAGCGCCCTGACCTCGTTGGGCTGCGCCTGCTCGAGGAACTCTTCGACCTCGTTCTCCTGCACCGCGACGTGCTTGAGCCGGCTCTCCACCCGCTCCATGAAGAGCGCGAAGAACATGATGACCAGGGGGACCAGGATGACGAACCAGACGGTCACGACCGAACCCCCAGACACATCCCGAAACACTCAGTGAGAAGCATGTACTCCAGATCCTCGCTCATGGCGGCCGGAAAACGCGCCGAGGTGGTGCTCTGGCGTGTCGGTCGTCCACCGGTGCAGTGCCCGGCTCGTCCGACGGCGCCCGTAGGCTATCGGGGTGCCACCTGCCACCACGAACGCCCCCCGTGCGGGCGCTGGTGAAAGCCGGTTAGCTCTGGTGAGACGCGCCAGGCGGATGAAGCGTTGCCTCGACGACGTGTATCCGGACGCCCACTGCGAGCTCGACTTCACCACACCACTGGAACTGCTGGTCGCGGTCGTGCTGTCCGCCCAGACCACCGACGTCCGGGTGAACCTCGTCACGCCCGCGCTGTTCAAGCGCTACCGGACCGCCGCCGACTACGCCGGTGCCGACCGCACCGAGCTGGAGGAATACCTCCGGAGCACCGGCTTCTACCGGGCCAAGGCGAACTCCGTGATGGGCCTCGGCGCGGCGCTGGTCGAGCGCTTCGACGGCGAGGTCCCGGCCAAGCTCGAGGACCTGGTCACCCTGCCCGGCGTCGGCCGCAAGACGGCCAACGTCGTCCTCGGCAACGCCTTCGACATCCCGGGCATCACCGTCGACACCCACTTCGGCCGGCTGGTCCGGCGCTGGGGCTGGACGACCGAGGAGGACCCGGTCAAGGTCGAGCACGCGATCGGCGAGCTGATCCCCCGCAAGGAGTGGACGATGCTCTCGCACCGGGTGATCTTCCACGGCCGCCGCGTCTGCCACGCCAAGAAGCCGGCCTGCGGCGCCTGCCCGCTGGCCAAGGACTGCCCGTCGTACGGCACCGGCCCGACCGGGTTCGACGAAGCCGCGAAGCTGGTCAAGGGCGTCGAGAAGGACCACATCCTGGCTTTGGCGGCGCCTCGGTGACGAGAGTCACCAAGTGGGCGCTGGCCGCCGCCGTGCTGGGGGTGGCGCTGATCGTCGCGCTGCTGCCGCGCGGCGGTGACGCCCCGGCCGCGAAGCCGTCGGGGGACCTGGCGCCCGCCCGGGCCGCGGCGGCGCTCCAGCCGTGCCCGGCACCGGGGCCGGCGCAGCCGGTGAAGCAGCTCGAAGGCGTCACGGCGGACTGCCTCGGCGACGGCGTGCCCGTCGACGTCGGCAAGGCCCTCGCGGGGGCTCCGGTGCTGGTCAACGTGTGGGCGTCGTGGTGTGGGCCGTGCCGGACCGAGCTGCCCGTGCTCCAGGAGTACGCGCGGCAGCCGGGGGCCGTGCGCGTGCTCGGCGTCCAGGTGCAGAGCCCGGCGAAGGACGGCCTGGACCTGCTGGCGAAGCTGGGCGTGCACCTGCCGTCGGTGTTCGACGGGGACGGCTCGAGCGGGCCCGTCCGGACGGCGCTGAAGGTGCCTTCGGCGCTCCCGGCGTCCTACCTCGTCACCGCCGGCGGTCAGGTGCGGTTCATCGCGAATCCTCGCTCGTTCGTGAACACTGACCAGGTGCGCGCGGCAGTCGAGGGGGCAAGGTGATCGGACCACTGGTCGAACCCGAGTCGGTTCCCGAGTGGCTCCGGCCGCTGGTCAAGGTGAGCGGCGAGGTCGACGCCAAGACGTTCACGCGGTTCAGCCCACCCGAAGACGCCTACCCGCGCCCCGCCGCGGTGCTCATCCTCTTCGGCGAGCGCGAAGCCGACGGCGAGCCGGACATCCTGCTGCAGCGCCGCGCCGACACGCTGGGTTCGCACGCCGGCCAGGTCGCCTTCCCCGGCGGTGGTGCCGAGGAGGGCGACGGCGGCCCGGTCGGGACCGCACTGCGCGAGGCCGAAGAGGAGACCGGCGTCGTCCCCTCTGGCGTCCGGCCGATCGCGGTGCTGCCGGAACTGTTCGTGCCCGTGTCCGGGTTCGCCGTGACGCCGGTGCTGGCGCACTGGGCGGAACCGTCGCCGGTGCACGCGGTCGACCCCGGCGAGACGGCGTCGGTCGCGCGCGTCGCCGTCGCCGACCTGGTCGACCCGGCCAACCGGTTCACGGTGCAGAAGAAGGGCATGCCCTGGAAGGGGCCGGCCTTCGAGGTCGGCGGCCTGTTCGTGTGGGGATTCACCGCCGGGCTGCTGTCGGTGCTCCTGAGCCTGGGAGGCTGGGAGCGCGAATGGGACCCGGGCGACGTCCGGGACCTCGACGAGGCGCTGGCCGCGTTCCAGGCGCGGGTACTGAGCGGGGGGTGACGCGGTGAACTGGGTCGATGTCGTGGTGCTGCTGCTGGCCGTGCTGGCGGCGGTGTCCGGCGCATACCAGGGTGTGATCATCGCGCTGCCGTCGCTGGTCGGCGTCGTGCTCGGGGCGGTCGCCGGGATCAAGCTCGCGCCGGTCGTGGTCTCGTTCTTCGACGACCCGGTCTGGAAGGTCGCCTTCGCGGTGGCGACCGTGGTCTTCCTGGTCGCCTTCGGCGAGGCGATCGGCGTCTACGTGGGCCGCCGGCTGCGGCAGAAGAT
The DNA here is from genome assembly GCF_002904335.1 of Amycolatopsis sp. CA-126428. GTDB lineage: Bacteria > Actinomycetota > Actinomycetes > Mycobacteriales > Pseudonocardiaceae > Amycolatopsis. The sequence goes on from NZ_PPHF01000097.1 coordinate 57,179, forward strand.
CAACCCGGACAAGCTCTCCGGCGTCGACAAGACGCTCGGCGCGGTCGTGCAGGCGCTGGTCGTGTTCGTGGTGGCGTGGCTGATCGCGACGCCGCTGACGGCCGTGTCCGGCGCGCCGTGGCTGGCCAAGGCGATCAACAACTCGGTGGTGCTCGGCAAGGTCAACGACACCATGCCGGAGGCCGCCCAGGGCTTCCCGAGCCAGCTGCGCAAGCTGCTCGACGCGTCCGGCTTCCCCTCCATCGTGGACCCGTTCCAGAAGGCGCCGACGGCGGACACCTCGCCGCCGGACCCGGCGCTGCAGCGCAGCGAGATCGTCCAGCAGCTGCACGGCAGCGTGGTCAAGATCCGCGGCAGCGCGAGTTCGTGCTCGCGCTCGCTCGAAGGCAGCGGATTCGTGATCGCGCCGCAGCGGGTGATGACGAACGCGCACGTCGTGGCCGGTACCGACACCGTCGGCATCGAGACGACCCAGGGCGACTACCCCGCTCGCGTCGTCTACTTCGACCCGGAGGTCGACATCGCGGTGCTCGCGGTGCCGCGGCTGAAGGCCGAGCCGCTCCGGTTCGCCCCGGAGACGGCGACCGCGGGCGACAGCGCGGTCGTGCTCGGCTACCCGCTCGACGGCCCGTACCGGGCGACGCCGGCGCGCGTGCGCGGCCGGATCAACCTGCGCGGCCCCGACATCTACGAGGCCAACACCGTGCAGCGGGACGTCTTCACGGTCCGCGCCGAGATCCGCAGCGGCAACTCCGGCGGCCCGATGGTGACCCCGGACGGCAAGGTCATCGGCGTCGTCTTCGGCGCGGCGGTCGAGGACCCGGAGACCGGCTTCACGCTGACGGCCGAGCAGGTGCGCGCCGAGGTCGACGCGGCCCCCTCCCAGACGACGAACGTGTCCACCGGCTCCTGCGCGGCCTAACGCCCGAAGCGCAGCGCAAGGCCGTCCAGCAGGGCCCGCATGCCGGACTCGAAGATGTCGTCCAAGACGAGGTCGTAGCCGGTCCGCTCGAGTTCGCGGAGCATCTCGGCGAACACCGGGCGCCCCGTGGTCATCGGCCCCATCGAGGGGAGCTGGCGGTCCATCCACTGGTCCTCGGACAGCCCGGACGAGGCCAGCGCGTGCTGCTCGCGTTCGAGGTGGATGGCGAGGCCCTGGACGTAGCTGAAGAACAGGACGTGCAGGTCGCACAGCGCCGCCGCGCCGACGCCGAGCTCGGACAACGCCGTCAGCGCCCATTCGCCGTGCATGCCGAGGTTGGGCAGGGGCAGCGGCCCGGTGACCGGCCCGAGCTGGGCCAGCCACGGGTGCCGCCGGAAGAGCGTCCAGAGCGTGCGGCCGCCGAGCGTCAGCCGTTCGCGCCAGTCGCCCGACGGCTTGGCCGGGTAGCCGCGCTCGCCGAACGCGGCGTCGGCCATGAGCAGCACCAGTTCGTCCTTGCCGCGCACGTACCGGTACGGCGCCATGGCCGCGACCCCGAGCCGGGCCGCGACGCCACGCATGGACAGCGCGCCGAGGCCTTCGGTGTCGGCGATGGCGATGGCGGTCCGCACGAGCCGTTCGCGGGTCAGCCCGGGAGAACCACCGCGGCGATCCCGGTCGGCGACGACCGTGCCGGACCGCGGCTCCGCGCGGACGAGACCCTCTTGGCTCAGCTGGGCCAGCGCCTTCGCCGCGGTCGCCATCGCGACGCCGTGATCGGCCGCGAGCCGCCGCGTCGAGGGCACCCGCGCCCCCGGCGGAAGCTCGCCTCGCGCGATCCGGTCCCGCAGCGCGTCGGCGATGGCCACGTACTTCACGCCGGTCTCCTGACCTAGTACAGAAAGCCATCTGTGCTAGTACAGAAATGGCCTGCTGGCTGGGTGTTCTCCACAGTGGAGCGTACAAGCGTACGAGTCTGGGAGGAAACAATGCGGAACGTCCTGATCTCCGGCGCCGGGGTGGCCGGCGGCACCCTGGCCTGGTTCCTGGCGCGCGAAGGCTGGGCGGTGACCGTGGTGGAGCGGGCGCCCGGCCCGCGCACCGGCGGCCAGGCGATCGACGTGCGCGGCGTCGCGCTCGACGTCGTCGAGGAAATGGGGCTCGGCGACCGGATGCGCGCGCTGCGCACCCGGATGCGCGGGATGTCCGTGGTGGACGGCGATGGCCACGAGCTGTTCCGGTCGGAAGAGCACACCTTCACCAGCGGACGGCTGGACAGCGCCGACTTCGAGATCCTGCGTGACGACGTCGTCGCGATGCTGCTGGAGGCCCCCGGCGTCGAGTACGTCTTCGGCGACTCCATCACCGCACTGACCGAAGAGGCGCACGGGGTGCGCGTCGAGTTCGAGCGCGGCGGCTTCCGGACGTTCGACCTGGTCGTCGGGGCGGACGGCCTGCACTCGGTGGTGCGGCGGCTGGCCTTCGGCCCGGAGGAGGACTTCACCCGGCACCTCGGCCAGTACCTGGCGATCTTCCCGACGGCCAACTTCCTGGGGCTCGAGGACTGGCAGGTCTGGTTCCGGCACGAGCACACCGGGGGCGTGGCCTACCCCGTCCGGGACAACAGCGAGCTGCGCGTGACGCTCGGCTTCGGCTCGGAACCGCTGCCGCGGATGGCCGTCCCGGAGCAGAAGCGGCTGATCGCCGAGCGGCTCGCCGGGGTCGGCTGGGAGGTGCCGAAGCTGCTGGAGGCGATGGCCGCCGCGGACGTCTTCTACTTCGACGCCATGGCCCAGATCCACCTGGACCGCTGGTCGGCGGGCCGGGTCGTGCTGGTCGGCGACGCCGGCTACTGCGCCTCGGCGCTGTCCGGCCAGGGGACGAGCCTCGCGCTGGTCGGCGCGTACGTCCTCGCGCAGGAACTCGGCCGGGCCACCCACGAAGAGGCCTTCGCGGCCTACGAGCGGCGGATGCGGCCCTTCGTCGCGCTCAACCAGGCGCTGGCCACCGAAAATCCCGAAGGGCCGGCGTCGGAGGAGTCGGTCGAGCGGGCGAAGAACGCCATCAGTCTCGCTTGAGGAAGCCCGCCAGGGCCGCCGACGTGCGGTCCGGCGCCTCGAGGTGGGGGAAGTGCCCGACGTCCGGCCAGATCTCCGCCTCGGCGTGCGGGCCCGCCCAGCGCGTCGACGACGTCGCCGTTTCCGGGAGGATGCAGGTGTCGTCGGCGCCGTGGAGCTGCAGCGTCGGGGCGGCGATCCGGGCGTCGACGGCGTCGGTGAACCGCCGGCCCTCGCCGCGGAACTGGGCGCGGAAGGCCCACCGGTAGTACTCGAGCGCGCTGTGCGCGACCCCGGGCACGAGCATCGCCTGGCGGAACGCCTCGACGCTGCCGGTGAAGTCCGGAGTGGACCGCCAGCGGGGGCCGGCCCAGCCGCCGAACAGGTCCTCGACGGCCTGGGCGTCGTCCTTCACCAGCCACTTCTCCGGCGCCATCGGCACCTGGAAGCGGAAGAGGTGCCCGGCCGCGCGGCCCTGGCCGCGCCACGGACGGGCGGCGCCCGAGCGCAGGGCGAGCGGGTGGGCGGCGCCGATCGCCGTCACCGAGGACACCAGCCGCGGGTGCAGCGCCGCGACCGTCCAGGCGAGCATGCCGCCCCACGCGTGCCCGACCAGGTGCGCGCGGCGCGCCCCGAGCGACTTGATCAGCCCGCCGACGTCACCGGCGAGCGTCCACGCGTCGTAGCCGCGGGGCGGCTTGTCCGAGTCGCCGTAGCCGCGCAGGTCGACGGCGACCGCGCGGAACCCGGCGTCGGCCAGGGCCGGCAGCTGGTGGTGCCAGGTCCACCAGAACTCGGCGAACCCGTGCAGCAGCACCACGACCGGCCCGTCACCGAGCTCGGCGACGTGCAGGCGGATGCCGTTCGCGGACACGTCACGGTGGACCCACGGGCCGTCGAGCCGGACGATCGACGGGTCGGGGGACGCGTGCAACGACTTCAGTCGCGGGTGGTCAGGCCGGCTTCGGGCGCGCGCTGCGGCTTGAGCGCGGCCGCGGTCTCCTTGACGCTGGCGATGGTCCGCTCCGGTGCCTTGAACTTCTTCACCTTGCGGTAGCCGAGGAACCCGGCCACGCCCGCGACGAGCAGCATCAGGAAGAACACGATGCCGAAGGCGATCCAGCGGTAGCGCACCCACTCGGCCAGCCCCTCGGCCGCGAAGAAGAACAGGAAGAACGTGCTGTACAGGAAGACCGTCAGCGCGATCAGGAAGAAGATGGCCCCCTTGAGGCCCTTCTTCATCTCGCCGACGAGCTCGGACTTCGCCAGTTCCATCTCGGCCCTGACCAGGGTGGAGATGTGCTGGGTCGCGTCGCCGACCAGCCGGCCGATCGACTGGTCGCCGGGGATGTCGGAAGCGGAGGACAGCGGGAGGTAAGGCACGGCCCCCACGCCGTCGGGGCCGGTGCGTTCGTGCTTGGGGCTGCTCACCGGGTCATCGTGCCATGTGTCCCGTTACCGGGCGCGGCGGAGTCACCGTGTGTCGGGGAATCGCGCATGAACCTTGCTACGACGGAGTAGCAAGGCCGCCGCCAGGAGGGACGCCGTCGCCGACGCGATCAGCACCGCGGCCTTCGCCAGCTCGCTGGGGCCGTCCGGCAGCGACAGCTCCGCGATCAGCAGGCTCACGGTGAAGCCGACCCCGCCGAGCACGGACAACGCGGCCAGATCCCGCCAGCCCATCCCGCGTGGCTTCTCCGCCAGGCGCAGCTTAACGGCGAGCAGGCCGGCCCCGAGGATGCCGACGACCTTGCCGCCGAGGAGCCCCGCGAGGACCGCGAGCGGCAACGCCGTGGTGAACACCGCGCCGAGCGCGTCGGCGTTGATCGAGATCCCGGCCGCGAACAGCGCGAACACCGGCACCGCGACGGCCGCCGACCACGGCTGGAGCCGGTGCTCGAGCCGCAGCGCGGGCGCCTCCTCCTCGCCCTCGTCGGCCCGGACGCGGGTGAGCAGGCCCAGCGCGACCCCGGCGATCGTGGCGTGGATGCCCGCCGAGTGCACCGCGACCCAGGTGACCAGCGTCAGGGGGACGTACAGCCACGGCGTCCGGACCCGGCGGTGCTGCAGGAACGCGTACAGCGCGAGCGCGGCGACGGCGACGGCCACGGCGACCAGGTCGAAGCCCGACGTGAACAGCACGGCGATGACGACGATCGCGCCGAGGTCGTCCACCACGGCCAGGGAAAGCAGGAAGACGCGGGCGCTCGAGGGCAGGTTGGACGCCGTCAGCGCCAGCACGCCGAGGGCGAACGCGATGTCCGTGGCGACGGGGATCGCCCAGGCCCGCTCGATCCCCGGCGTCCCCCAGCCGACGGCCAGGGCGACGAGCGCGGGCACGACCATGCCGCCGATCGCGGCGACGACCGGCAGGACCGCCTGCTTGAGCCGGGACAGCTCGCCGATGACGAGCTCGCGCTTGAGCTCCAGCCCGGCGACGAAGAAGAACAGGGCGAGGAGGCCGTCCTTCGCCCAGTCGCCGATCGTCAGGTTCAGGTGCAGGAACTCCGGGCCGAGCCGGAACTCGCGCAGCGCGAAGTAGCTGTCTCGCAGCGGCGAGTTGGCCCACAGCAGCGCGACCGCCGTCGCGCCGAGCAGGATCAGCCCGCCGGTCGTTTCGGTGCGCAGATAGCGGGCGAATTCGCTCAACGGGCGGGTCATCGGGGCAGCTCCAGGGGTCGCTGATCACTGTTGCCGACCAGGCTTCCCGGCGCACCTTCGTCCCAGTTTACCGGCGCTTTGTCACGCATTGTCATGATCGCCGCCACACCTTGTGCCGGTGGTGGGTCACGCGGTGGGCTCCTACCATGCCAATCGACAACGAAGTTCCCTGAAAAAAGGAAGACGAGCTGTGAGCACCTCAACCGAGGTCCAGCAGGACACGAGGTTCTTCGGGCACCCACGAGGACTGGCGAACCTCTTCGGCGTCGAGATGTGGGAGCGGTTCTCCTACTACGGGATGCTCGGCATCCTGCCGATCTACCTGTACTACCGGGTCGAACAGGGTGGTCTGGGTCTCGCGCAGGAGTCCGCGCTCGGCATCGTCGGCGCGTACGGCGGCCTGGTGTACCTGTCGGCCGTCATCGGCGCGTGGGTGGCCGACCGCCTCCTCGGCTCCGAGCGGACGCTGTTCTACAGCGCCGTGCTGATCATGATCGGCCACCTCAGCCTGGCCCTGCTGCCGGGCCTGGCCGGCATCGGCGTCGGCCTCGTGTGCGTCGCGGTCGGCAGCGGCGGGCTGAAGTCCAACGCGACGGCGATCGTCGGCACGCTCTACGCCGAAGGCGACGAGCGGCGCGACGCGGGCTTCACGATCTTCTACATGGGCGTCAACCTCGGCGGTTTCGTTGGCCCGCTGCTGACCGGGCTGGCGCAGACCCAGGTCGGCTTCCACCTCGGGTACGGGCTCGCGGCGATCGGGATGGCCCTCGGCCTGACCCAGTACACGTTCGGCCGCAAGAACCTCGGCGACAAGGCGAAGGAGGTCCCGAATCCGCTGCCGGCGTCCCGGCGCGTGCTGGCGATCGGCGCCGCCCTCCTGCTGGTGGCCGCGGTCGTCGGGCTGGTCGTCACCGGCGTCGTCAACCCGGGCAACCTCGCCGACGTCGTCGTGTGGGTGGTCGGCGTGATCTCGGTGGTCTACTTCCTCGTCATCCTGACCAGCGGCAAGATCACCGGCGTCGAGCGCAGCCGGGTGTTCTCCTTCATCCCGATGTTCATCGCCAGCGCGGTGTTCTTCTCGCTGTACCAGCAGCAGTTCACGGTCGTCGCGGCCTACACCGACCAGCGGCTGAACCGGAACCTGTTCGGCTGGGAGATGCCGGTGTCCTGGGTCAACTCGATCAACCCGGTGTTCATCATCGTCTTCGCCCCGATCCTCGCGGCGCTGTGGACGAAGCTCGGCGAGCGTCAGCCGTCGACGCCGATGAAGTTCGTCCTCGGCACGGTGCTGATGGGTGCGGCGTTCCTGCTGTTCCTGCCGATGGTGGGCAGCGGCAAGAACGCGAGCCCGATCCTGGCGATGGTCGGCATCCTGTTCGTGTTCACGATCGCCGAGCTGTGCCTCTCGCCGGTCGGGCTGTCGCTGTCGACGAAGCTCGCGCCGGCGGCGTTCCGGACGCAGATGGTGGCGCTGAACTTCCTGTCGATCTCGTTCGGCACGGCGATGTCCGGCAAGCTCGCCGAGTACTACTCGGTCGACGACGAAGCGCCGTACTTCAGCACGGTCGGCTTGGTCGCCATCGGTGTCGGCGTGCTGCTGTTCCTCGGCATCCCCTTCATCCGCAAGCTGATGAAGGGCGTGCACTGAGATGCTCCTATGGATCGTCAAGTCAGTAGGGCGTGGCGGACTTCGCGGGCGACGTAGCGTTTGAGGCAGCGGATGATTTCGGGTTTGGTCAGTCCTTCTGCGGTGCGTCGTGCGACATAGGCGCGGGTTGGTGGGTCGTAGCGTAGTCGGCAGAGGACGATGCGGTAGAGAGCTGCGTTCGCCTGCCGGTCGCCGCCACGGTTGAGTCGGTGGCGACCGGTGGTCTTGCCGCTGTTGGCGGGAAGCGGCGCTACCCGGCAGAGATTGGCGAAGGCGGGATCGCTGTGGAGCCGATCGGGGTTGTCGCCTGCAGTGACCAGCAACGCGCCGGCGGTGTCGGTTCCGACGCCGAACAGTTCGAGAAGTCCTGGGCAGGCATGCGGAACGAGCTGCTGGAGCAGGTCGTCCAGGACGGCGATATCGTGGTCGACGTCCTGGTGGCGTCGGGCAAGGATTTTCAAGGCGTGTTTCGTGGCCGAGGTCGGATCGAGGGCGGGTCCGGGGCGCAGCGCGGCGGCGGTGGTGACCAGGTCACGGGTGGACAGCTGACGCAAGTTCTCGCGCACCAGCTCGGGCGCGCTGATCACCAGGGCATGCAGTTGGTTGGCGACCTGGATCCGGATCCGTACTGCCCCTCGTCGCGCGACCCGGAGCGCGCGGATGGACTCGACGTTGCCGTCCCGGTTCTTCGGGACTCCGGTCGCGGTGCCGGCCGGCACGGCGCGTGCTGCTGCTTCGGCGTCGACCGGGTCGGACTTGCCGCGGGCTCGTCGGGTCCGCCGGTCCGGGCGGTCGACCTCGATCACCCGGTGCCCGGCTCGCCGTGCTGCCCGCGCCGGCCCGGCGCCGTAGCAGCCGGTGCCTTCGATGCCGAAGGCGTGGACCTGGCCTAGTGCGCGGCTCCAGCGCAGCAGTGATCGGTACCCGGGTGGATCGGCGCTGAAGGACCGCTGCGCGAGCACCCGCCCGACCTGGTCGAGGGCCACTGCGACGTGGGTCTCGAGGTGGGTGTCGACGCCGACCGTGACGTAGGTGCCGAGATTTGTCATCGTGGATATGCCATCTCCCTCATCCGGTGGTGGCACGGCACCCACCGAACGGGCGGACAAGACAGTGACGGGGCCTCTGGCCAGGCTCCTATGAGGTCACGCCGCTCACGCAGGTGACGTGCACGACGGGGTCACCCGCGCCGAGCGACAGATCTCAGCAAAGACACCAAAGGTCGGTCAGCCGAAGGGGCAACTCGGACGGGCGACCCCGTCACCCCCATTGTCACTGTCAGCCGACGGTGACCCCGAAGATCACCCCGACGAAGTAGGTCACGACCATGGTGAGGGCGCCGACGCCGACGTTGCGGAGGATCGCGCGCCCCACGTTCGCGTCGCCGAGCCTCGCGCTGACCCACCCGGTCAGCGTGAGGCCGACGACGACCGCGGCCGCGCACGCCCACACCCGCAGGGAGACGCCGGCCCACGCGATGGAGAGCAGCGGCAGCAGCGCACCGACCGAGAACGCGATCAGCGACGCCCAGGCCGCCTGCCACGGGCTGGTGAGGTTGTCCGGGTCGATGCCGAGCTCGGCCTCCGCGTGCGCCTGCAGGGCGTCCTTTTCGGTCAGTTCGCGGGCGACCTGGCTCGCCAGCTCCGGCGAGAGGCCCTTGTCTTCGTAGATTTCGGCGAGCTCGCGCTCCTCGGCCTCCGGCATCATCTTGAGTTCCTGCTTTTCGAGCCGGAGCAAGGCCTGTTCGGTGTCGCGCTGGGTGCTCACGGAAACGTATTCCCCGCCGGCCATGGAAAAGGCGCCGGCGACGAGCCCGGCGATTCCGGCGGTCAGGATCGTGGTGCTTTCCGTGGTCGCCCCGGCCACGCCGACGACGATCCCGGCCACGGACACGATGCCGTCGTTCGCCCCCAGCACCCCGGCCCGCAGCCAGTTCAGCTTCCCGCCCACGCCCTGGTGCGGTTCGTGAGCGTGTTCCACGGCGTCACCGTCGATCGTTTCGGTCACCGGACCAGTGAAACACGGAAGCGGAATCGTGGCGAGACTGGGGATTCTCGGTCAGGTGCGCCTAAATAACGGCTGCCTTACCTAAGTGGTCCTGTGTGGACTCTCAGCCGAGCTGGGTCATGATGGCGGCATGGAAGAGCAGGTGTGGCACCCGCTGATCAAGGTGGAGGGCCGGCCGCTACTCGGCGGCGAGGGCCGGTTCCGGCTGCTGGAGCAGGCGGTGAGCGGCCTGGCGTACTTGATCCACTACCCGGCCGGGGTGTCATCACCTCCGCACGCGCACGACCACGACTCGATCGTCTACGTCCTGTCGGGCCGCTTGCGCGGGACGGTGGACGGCGTCGAGGCCGTCCTCGAGCCGGGCGATTCGGCCGTGCACCCACGCGGGGTGACCCACCACGTGGAAGCCCTGACGGACTCGATGTGGGTGGAGTTCAAGTCACCCCTGCCGGCCCGCCCACCGATCGCGTAATAGCGGATTCGCGGCGGCAACGCAAACGGCCATCCACAGTGACCCCGCTTTTCCGCAGCTTGGCGGAAGTTGTCCACAGATCGCTCAGTGGCGGGTTTTTGCAGGTGGGGGCCAGTAGACTGGACCAGGGGACGCCCCCCGGGATAGGGCGGGGGCCGCCTGTCTTGGCGGAGAGGGCGGATGGGCGAAGATCGGCCGGCGCCGACGCGCGGGCAGGTGCGGCACGTTCTCGGTGAACTCGCTGACGGACGACTCGCGCCCGTCGAGGCGTCCGACTGGGCCGGTCGATGGTTCGGCGAAGAGATCGACGACGACTTGGTCCACGAGACGATCGCTGCGCTGTACTCCGCGGACATGCCCGTCGCGCCGGGCAAATACCTCTACGGTCCGCTCGACTTCCAAGCGTGGCTGAACGACTTCGACGTCCAGCCGAACGCCCGGAAAAGCGGAAACGCCCGGCCCCGCCGATGCGGAACCGGGCGCTTCCCGGAGTAAAGCCTCAGGCGTCCAGCTCGGCGAGGGCCTGCTTGGCCTTCTCGAGCTCGGCCTCCAGCGCCGCGACCTTCGCCGCCTGCGCCTCGCGGGCCTGGTTGATCACCTCGTCGATCGGGCCCGACAGGTCCGCGTGCAGCTCCTTGGCCGCGCGCGACACCGCCGCCGCCGGGATCTCGAGGCCCTTCGCGACCCACTTCGAGCCGTTCTTCAGCTCGGCCTGCCACTCGCCGTCGGCGGTGCCGGTGACCGTCAGGGTCAGTTCGACCGTGCGGGTCTTCTTCGCCGTCGACGCCGTCGCCGCACCCTTCGGGCGGCCGCGCTTCGGCTTGGGGGCCTCTTCCTCGGCGGGCGAAGCGTCGCCCTCCGAGGGGGAGGCCGGGGACGCGGACTCGGTGACGGTCGCCTCGTCGGCGGAAACCTCCGGAGTCGAAGCCGGAGCCTCGGTCGGAGCCGAAGCCGTTTCCTCGTCGTGCGTCAGGACATCCACGGTCATCGTCGTGTCGTCTCCTTGCCCGGGAAGTGGGTGTGGTTCGCGGCACAGCGTAGAACATGCGTTCGAGCCGCGCCACGCGGGGTGTCATGACAGAGCCCTCCCGGCGCGAAGCCGGAAGGGCTCTGACTCCAGGAGACGCTAGCTCACTCCTCCGACTTGCCCGACTTCAGGCCCGACGAGATCAGGTCCATCACCGACGAGTCGGCCAGCGTG
>NZ_PPHF01000098.1 GCF_002904335.1 Amycolatopsis sp. CA-126428
CCACCATCACCGGCACCGGAGAACTCGGCGCGATACGCCTGCTCAACGCCCACATAGGCGGACAAGCTGTCCTGCTAGTGTCCAAGCTGGACAACAGCACAGGGCCGCTCCTGCAACTGCTTGAGGCGCAGATCACCGCGGCGCTGTACCCGCCAACGGCCGTGTGCCCGGCCGGTCGACAGAGCATAAGCCGCCGTGACTGCCCTGACAGCCACCGCACCATCACCGCCCACGGGCTGACCTACCCCAGCTTGCGTAAAACCTCGTGGCGTCAATGGCTGCATCTGCTGGTCCACCACACCCCCACCTACAGCCCCCAGCCCTTTCAGCAACTCGCCGCGACCGAGCGCGCCGCCGGCCACGACAACAACGCCCGCGAAGTACTGATCACCCAGCAACACGACCTCCGCCGCCGCAACCCTGAAGCTCTGGGCAACCGACTCGCACGCGCGCGACATGCAATCTGGGGGTGGCTCGGCCGCTACGGCTACCGCGCCCAGCGCATCGTTACTGCTCTCGCCGTCGTCCTCACCCTCGCCGCCGCACTCAGCCTGCTCGCCGGGCACGTCACCACCCACCCCGGCCACCACGCCGCCGAACGCGTCCCACCCACCACCGCCAAACCCACCGATCCCGGCACACCCTGCTCACCCGTCGAACTCATCGGCCTCGGCATCGACCGCGGACTCCCCCTCGGCACCACCGGCATCCGCGCCCACTGCGACCTCGACACCACCACCGGCTGGGGCCAAACCTTCACCGCCACACTCTGGGTACTCCAAGCCCTCCTCTGGGGCCTGGCCACCCTCGCCATCGCCGCCTACACCGGCCTCGTCCGCAAACCCACCTGACCACCGCGATGCAAGGTGCGACCCCGTCTCGCCGCTGACCAGCGAAACATTCGCTCCCTGGTCAGCGCTCTGCGCGGCCTGCAGGAAGAGATCATTCTACAAGAATTCGTGCGCTCCTCAGCTCTGATTCGAGCGGCAGAAGGTCCGGCCTATCTCGGTATAGCTTTCGAAAACATTCCGTGGCGATTTCGATCGCTCGCGTTCGAAATTGCTCGAGCTCCTTTGCGGATGGCTCTTTGCCGCCGTGGACCAGGCGACTTCGCTTTTCGTATAGGGTTACGAGGTTCCTGCGAAAATCAATTCGGCCGTCCGGATCCTCAGGCCCCAGCAGCTTCGCGATTGAACCAGTAACCCGGAAACTTGTCTCAGTCTTCGCACCAAACATGTTCTCCCATGCAATTACTGCATCGACAAAAGCATCGGACGGATCAGCGCGTAATGTGGTGGCCGACAGTAGTCGACGGAGCCCGACATCGAGTGATGAGTGATGTTTGCCTACTATCATTTCGTGCCATTTCCTCAGTTCTTCAACATGAGACGCCACAAGTTCATGCGAGGGAATGCCAGGCCTAATGCTACTCCAGGTCTGCACACCGCCTGCAACCAAAGGGTTAGTCGTGAACCTGGCAACGTCGTTTACGAGCAGAGGCTCGTGCGACGGGGAGCCGAGTAAGAGTGCTGCGCGCAGCATGTCGAAAGAACGCTGAAAAGATCGTCGGGACTCGTCGATTTTCGACTGATGCTTTGTGAAGACAGCTGAAAAGTCAGCGAGTGGCAGCGCAGCGTCGCCGATGTGGATAATCTGCACTGGGAAGCTCGTTTCGTAAACTGCAGACAAATTTTCCACATTTGGCGGCAGAATTTTTCTGTCGATGGGTCGAGGTGCTCGTAAGATTCCGTCAGCGACGGGGAATGTTAGCGAATTGGAGATTCGAAGGCCGCTGATACCGACTAGAGTAGGCATCTTTACGGTCCTCCCCTTTGCGAGTAACCTTGTTGCCTCGACGGTTTCTCTGGCCTTATCGCTCATTGTGCGCCATGTCAGTGACCCGTTGCTGATGAGTGCCCGAGAGGCCGCATGGCTGAGCATAAAGCCAGCAAGTGTGGAAGGTTGCAGACTTCCACCACGTCCTGTTGAGTCGAAAATAACGCTGTCCGCACTGTGGGCGGCATCGAGATGTGCGAACGAGCGACCGGTGCGGTCTATACCTGGGAATAGTTTGACTAGCTCGCCATCCGACGCAATTACTTCACAGAGCTTTGCCATCTCTGCGTGTTGATAAATTCCCGGAAGGACGGCGGGAAAGATATTTGGAGGCGTGGCAATTGGCAGCGAAATAAGGTAGATCGGCCAAACGTCACGAGCAATAGTCAGCAGGTGCTTCAGAACTGGATCTTCGACAGCCTCGACTTCGCACGAGGAACCTCCGGCGAGAATTCGAAGGTGATTGACTACAGAAGTGGCATGGGTTTGATCGTAGCCGCTTAGGGTTGAGATGATTTGAAATGCGGCAATCTCATAACTTGCTTCGACGGGAGGTGAGCCAGCTAGTCCCGATAGGAAATTAAGAACCTGTCCGCGACTGCCGCCGCTCATGTCGGAAGTTTCGAGCGATTCACTATTATCGATGGCTAGGACATATCGCAAGAACTCTTCGCCGTAGACTCGCGTTAATGGATGCATGGTTGCACAGTGTTACCGATCGTGGTCCGCTACGCCAGCGGGTGAGCTCACCTGGCCTCAGGAGGGATACAGGTGACTGAAACACCGGCGTTCGCGCCCGCTACGACCTCGACCCCGCCACCGGCTGGGGCCAAACCGTCATCCTCTCCGTACTCCAGGCGCTCCTCTGCGCGGCCTGACCACCTTCGCCATCGCTTAACCGACGATCGTCAGCAAGCTCACCTGGCAACTGCCATAACTCAACCGAGAGGCGACCACTACGGCCATTTCTAAGCGATTTTGATCAGTCCCATCCGGTCCGCCATGCCGCGGACTTCGCGAGCCACACCTTCGCGACGAGCGCGAGCAAGCATCGTCGAGATGATCTCTCGGACGAACGGGTTCGTTCGGGTCCGGATGTGTCCCAGCTTCTCGGCCCGGACCAGCAAGGCGAGCACCTCTTCGTCGGGGCGGCGGATGCCGTAGAGCGCGCGAGCGCGCTCTACCAGGAAGGTCGTACGGCGCGAGTCGATAGTCAACTCGGCCGGGTCAACGGTCGCGGCCAGGCGCGCGGCTTCGGAATGGTCTCCGCGTTCGAGGGCTGATGAGATGCGCCAGAGCACGACGTTGGCCGGGCTGAAGAGCAGGAAGTTCCGGTTGCCGTACTCGACGTGCTCGGCCAGGCCTGCGGCTTCGTCGAGCGCTGCGGTTGCGTCGCCGCCCAGGACCGATTCCGTGTAGCCGGTGGTGAGGGTCAGCGCGCCGCGGACGTCGTACGCGTCGGCCGGCACATAGTCCAGGGCGCGTTCGGCGAGCTTCGACGCTCGCTTGTGCGCGCCGAGGCCGGAGAGGGCCTGTGTGCGTGCGAACTCGGCGAGGGCGATCCAGCCGGGTTCGCCGAGCCGCTGTGCTGCCTCGTGGCCGCGGTCGGCGGCGATCCAGGCCAGCTCGAACGCGCCGAGGCCCTTCGTGAGCAGGGCCGTGGTGTGGGTGGCGGTGACGAGCGAGCGGAGCGCGTCCGGCTTGTCGACGTGGGTGTGCAGGGCCAGCAGCAGCTCGGGGAGCCGGGCGCCGACCTCGGCGTCCTGGTTCGCCTGTCGCAGGGCTGCGACCAGCTGCGTTTCGGACAGCAGCTGTGCTAGGTCGCCGATCGGCGGTTCGGTGCCGTCGAGGTCGGTGCTCAGCAGGGCGTCGCGGATTGCGGGGATGGCGGAGTCGGCCTGCGGGTCGCGGATCTCCAGCCCGTCGCCGGTTATGTCGGAGAGGCTGACGCGGAGCGCGCCGGCGATCGCAACCAGGGTTGAGCGCTTGTCGATCGCCGTGCGTTCGTTCTCGATCTTGGACAGGTAGCCCTTCGACAGGCCGGACAGGCCGGCGAGCTGTTCGAGGGACAGGCCACGCCAACGGCGAAGCCGGCGGATCGTGATGCCGATCGAGTCCATGCGCCTCAGAGTACAGACTTGGGTTTCCCAGCAGGAAACGTTTGTGACCTGCACCTTTGTACGGTCACTAACTATGCGTGATCGACGACGTACGCGACAGAGCACCGAGGGTGTGGACCAGCTCGGCGGTCCGGCACACGTCGAGGTCGAGGTACGGGATGACGACCGGATCGCGCTGACCAGCTCGACGCCTCCCGGCGAACCGATCCTGTTCAGCGCCGAGTCGGCCGCGCAGCTGCGTAACCAGCTGGGTGACGCGTTGACCGTCTCGCTGCGCGACGCTCGCACAGCTCGGGGGTGCAAGGCGCCATGACCGGGGAGCACTTCGACGACCGGCCGACGTTCTGGTGTGGTGCGTCGCTGTTCAACTCGGGTGGTCAGCGGCTCAACGAGATCGACCTCGATACCTACCGGCATCCGACGACGCTCGCGGAGATGACCGATGCCGACTGGGAGCAAGCTGCCGCCGCTCTCCGGGCGTTCGAGGTCGAGCGAGGGCTCCGATGACCGCATTGGACGACAGGCCGATGACCGGCGCCGACTCGCTACGGGACTTCTGGGAGTGGCACGAGTTCACCGGCGGCGACGGGTGGGCTCACCTGTATCTGCACTCGGAGATGGCCAACCCGCGGCTCGTCATGCTGCTGCCCTGGTGCTTGACCGACGTCCGCTTCCCGCTGGAACACGACCGGCCCAGCATCAGCCGCCGCCGCATCATCCCCGAGGCCCGGCCGGGTGTGTCCCGTCTGCGCGGCCCAGAACGGGCACCGGCGAATCGGGGTGCCGCGTGCACGCTCGTGACCGCGTGTTGCTTGCCGCGCTCTCGAAGGTCAACTCCACGATCGGGCGCGTGACGGTCGAGCTGCTGACCCTCCAGGCGGACGACGCGGCTTACGCCGCCGGTCTGCGCACCCTCGGCCGCCAACTCGTCCATGTCGGCGTTGCCCTCACCCGCCGCGCCGGCGAACTCGACGGCACCGAACTCGATCCATCTGCCCTGGTCAGCGCACCTGAACCAGACGCCAACGACGGAACGGAGCGGTCTGAACCGTGACCGAAGCTGCCCTGCGACCAGCCGTCATCGCCCTGGCCGGCGGCCTGCGCGAGGCCCGAACTCAGCGCGGCATCGGCCTGCGCCGACTCGCCGACATGGTCGACCTGCACTACGCCGCGCTGTCGAGTTACGAACTTGCCCAACGCACGCCACCAGGCACAACCGTCGCACGCATCCTCGGCGTTCTGCGCTCGCCAACCGAGGTGTGCGACCAGCTGATCGACCTTGCCGACCGGGCCCACGACCGCGACTTCATCGACCACACCGGGCACAACGAGCACCTCCTCCGCACCGCCTACGAACAGCGCTCCACCCGCGTGACGGAGTGGTCACCTTCGCTCATCCCCGAGACGCTGCAAACCGCCGAGTACGCCCGCGCGCTGCGCGACACCGGCTTACTCGCCCTCGAAGCCGCCGACGTGGGTTGCCTGCTCCGCACCGCACGTCAGCTCGCCCTAACTGACAAGACCGGCCCGCAGAACACGTTCCTGATCGGCGAGGCCACCACACGCCCCGACGCCTGTACCCCTGACGTCCTCCGCAACCAGCTTGACCAGCTGCGCACCTGGACCAGGAGGCCGCGGATCACCGTGCGCATCGTTCCCACCGCCAACTGCCCGCCCGGCCTGGTCGAACCGTTCACCCTCTACGAACACCGCGCCGGCGCCCTCGCCGTCGCGCTGCGCCGCCACCACGGCGCCGTCTACTCCACCCACCAAGCCGCCTTGACGACCTACGAGAAAGCCGCACGAGCACTACGACGCCACGCCGCCGAGAACGCGTGGCCCTAAGCCCCCGGCCGGCGCGTCCTGCTTCCCCCCGAGCGGCGCGCCGGCCGGGCCTCACGCCCCCGATTCGCCGAGCACACGTTCCTGCCGAAGCTCTAGCCTGGCCAAGGCACCCCGATTGAGGAGTCTGATGACATCGACGAAGGCTTTCACGACGGAGCGGACACAAGCTGTCTTCGAGGCAGCGTGCACCTTCGCCGGGCTGGACGCGACCGACGCGAAGCGCGTCCGGTTCGGGGAGAACGCCATCTACCGCCTGGCCGACGGCTCCGCCGTGGTACGCGTCGGCCGCTCCATCCCGGCCGCCACGAAGGAAGTGCTCGTCGCCGGGTGGCTTGCCGAGAACCAGTTCCCCGCCGCGACGGTGCTCGAAGGCAACGAACAGCCCTTCGTCGAGGACGGGCTACCCGTCACGTTCTGGAACTGCCTGGAAGAGGACGACACACCGATCACTCCGGCCGAGTTCGGAAAGCTGCTGCACGACCTGCACGCGCTCTCCCATCCGACGGACTTCCGCCTGCCGACGTTCTCCCCGATGCCGAAGGTCGAGCCGCGTCTTCAAGCCCTGAAAGGCAAGCTGTCCGAGGCTGACCTCGACTTCCTGCGTGAGCGGTATGAGGAACTCTCCGAGAAGTTCCTAGAGCTTGAGTTCCCGCTGCCCGCCGGCCCTGTGCACGGCGACGCGCACCCAGGGAACGTCATGCGCTCCCCCGACGGGACGCTGAACCTGATCGACTTCGAGGACTTCGCCTACGGACCGCGCGAGTGGGACGCCGCCGTGCTCTCCGTCCGCCACCAGGCGTTCGGCTGGGCTTCCGAAGCCGAGTACGACTCGTACACGGCGGCCTATGGCTTCGATCCGATCGACTGGCCGGGCTTCCCCGTGCTCAGGGCAACACGAGAGCTGAACATGACCATGTGGCTCTCGCAGACCGTCGACGAGTCCGCCGAGGTCAAAGCCGAGGTCGAGAAGCGGATCAGCGACCTACGCGACGACCAGGCGCCCCGACACTGGAAGGTCTTCTGACGGCAGGTGGATGTTGGCGAAGTCGAGAAATTCCTTCACCAACGGGTCGCCGGCATGACCGCCCAGTCGTCCGCGGAAGTCGTCGAGATACGAGATCACCCGGAACGACTTCAGCTTCGCCGCGGTCTCGACGACCGACCTCGCCACGTCCAACGCCTCTTCGAGGTTCCCGCCTTGCAGGTGGGACGTGGCCAGCACGGTCCGGCAGAACGAGAGGCTGCGGACGTAAGTCGACTCCGAAGCCGCGATCGACGCGGCCGCGTGGTGGTTCGCCAACTCGGCGTTTCCGATGTCGCGGAAGCAGTGCGCGAACTCGGCGTGTAGCTCGGCCTCGTCGAAGTAGTGGATCCATTCGGGGTCGTTTTCCCGGATGCCCTGGCAGTGCCACCGTTCAGCCGTGAGCAGCGCGGCCGTGACGTCCTCCGCCCTGCCGAGCGACGCAAGCGCCCTGGCTTCCATCGCGTGGAACAGCGCCATCGTGGTCGGGGTGGCGTAGCCGTTCGCGCCCTTGTACGCGGCTCGCGCCAGGTCGACCGCCCGCTGGAAGTGCCCGAGGAAGTTCGCCTGGTGCGACATGCCCGCCAGGATTCGACCACACAGCGCCTTGTCGCCGGCCGCCTTCGCCAGGCGGAACGCCTGCGTCAGGTACCGCTGCGCGAGGCCGTGCGCGCCCGTGTCGTAGGCCGTCCAGCCGGCGAGCCGCGTCAGGGCAGCGACCTCCCGGAAGTACTCCCGTCCGATTGGGTCCTGCGGGGACACGTGCCTGATGTTCGGCAAGATCTCCTGGTCGAGGAACGAGGCGACGAGCGACTTCGGCCGGCCGCCGCCGTACTTGTAGTCGAAGCTGCTGAACATCGCGGTTGCTTCGCGAACCGCCTCGACGTCCACGACGGTGATCGAGCGCGGCTCGGTCGGCGGCCGCGATCCTTCCTCGTCGGAGTCGGTCAGCCACCGGATGAGCAGGCCGCTCCAAGCCTCCGGCACGACGGCGAGCGGGCCGACCCGCTTCGGTGTCCGCAGCTCGAGTTCGGTGATCGCGCCCAGCGCGACCAGGCTGTGAGCGATCTCCTCCGGGTACTCCAGGCCTACGTCATCCGACGTGGTCTCGGCCGCTGTGCCGAAGCCGATCTCTTCGAGGCCGACGGGCCGGCCCAGCAATTCGCCAAGGACCCCGGCGATCAGCTGGCAGGTGCGCGGGTGCGGCTTCGTGCCGTCGAGCCAGCGCTTGACCGACACGTGGTCCGCGCTGACCAGCTCGCCGCCGTCTCTCTGGCTGCGTTCGCGCACCCGGCGGGCGAACCCCTTGTTAGTCGCCCCCACCTGTCGCATAACCGCAGCTAGAAGTGCGTTCGGCTGCTTCCCCTTGTCGACCACCGGTACCTCCGCAGGTCATTAAAGCACCCCCCGTGCACCCCCCACGTGCAAAAACGCACCCCCGCGTGCACACTGCTGCACCCCCGCCCCCGCGCGGTTTCCTGAGTTCATCAGCGACAACGCCGGATCGAAAACCCCGATCCGGACCGGCCAACAGGCCCGTCGCAGAACGAAAGGAGACCGTGATGGCGAAGAACAACTTCCCGGTTATGAAGAGCGGGGGCGGCCTGGTCGGCAAGGCGATCGGCCTGGTCGTCGGGCTCGCGATCGTCGTGCTGATCGTCAAGTACCCGGCCGACTCGGCGAGCTGGGCCAGCGGAGCCGCACACGGCATCGGCGCGGTGATCGACGGCGTCGTGCAGTTCCTCCGCGCCCTGTTCGGCTAGTTCTCCCCCAGCTTCCGCTCGATCTCGCCGAGACGCTTCCTGATCTCGGCAATGGCCTGCCAGACCCGCTCGTCCCCCGAGGCCTCAGGACGAATTGCGGAGTCGCCTTCGGCCGGCTGGGTACGAACGAACGAGCCCTTGCCGTGCCGGATCACCACCAGGCCCTCTTCCCTGAGGTGGGCAACCGCGCTCTTGGCCGTGTTCACCGCCACCCCCCAGGAATCGGCCAGTTCCTGGTAGGTCGGCAGCTGCGCCCCGGGGGCGTACTCCCCCGAGAGGATCGCGGCCCGGAGACCGCCGGCTACTTGCAAGAACGGCGCACGCGGGTCGTCCGGGTTCAGGGATGCCATACCACCAGCGTAGGCCAAGTCAGTTGGCTAAGTCAGTTCTCCCATGTCAGTTGACAGAGTTAATAGACAGGACTTACGTTGGGTTCCGGCCGACACCGGCCGCTCCCGAGCGGGAGACCTACAAGTCGTTGGAGTTCACACCAATGGATGACCTCATCCCTTTGCCCAGCTACGCCCCGGACGGACTGACCGAGTCGGACATCGACGCGATGATCGCCGAGTACTTCGTGACGGCTCACGACCAGGAAACGGCGAGCACCAGCCTGGCGCCGAGCCCGGACCGGGCCGCCACGCTCGACACGTCCGGCGCATCAGCCGCCAGACCATCAACTCGGCTCTCCGGGGCCGGTCGGACAGCCCCGGCGCGGCTGCTTAAAGCCGCCCCGGCCCGGCGCACGGAACCGCCAAGAACCACCCGCCGGACCGGGCTTCTCCCAACCACTTCCAAGCCAGTCAGGAGAACACCCATGGTAGGGCTCGACACGCCCACGAACACCCGGAGCGCGTACCCGTCTTCGGTCACCGACCTGCTGCCCCGCGTCCGTGAGTTCGCCGCGGACCTGGGCGAGTGCCCGTCCCGGAACCGGATCATGAGCGAGTTCAAGGTGGGTGCCCCGAAGGCCCGCGCCATCCTCGCCGCGCTGAACGAGGAGGCCGACACCAAGCCCGTGCGGAAGCTGCACGCGGTGACGGAACCCGCCGAGGTCGAGGACCTGGACCAAGAGTTCGAGGTTCCGGAAGAACCGGCCTCGGGTGACGCGAAGCCACAGGTCAACGTCACCGCAGACCCGGGCGCGCGGCCGGAGAGGGTGCGGCGGATCAAGCTGTGGCCGGTGCTCCTCCTGGCCCTGCCGGCGTTCGTCGCCGTCTGGAGCGGTTGGGTCGGTCTCGGCAGGCTGACCGGGTTCGGTCCGATCCAGCTCCTGCCGGGCATCTGGGATCACCTGACGATCAACTCGGCAATCACGCTCCCGATCGGGGTCGAGACCTACGCAGCATTCGCCCTACGGGTCTGGCTGTCTCCGGCGACCCGGACCCAGCGGGTTCGCAGCTTCGCGAAGTGGTCGGCCCTGGGCTCGCTCGTCCTCGGGATGGTCGGCCAGGTCGCCTATCACCTGATGTCCGCGGCGGACGTCGAACGCGCTCCCTGGCCGGTCACCACGCTCGTGTCCTGCCTCCCGGTGGTCGTCCTCGGCTGCGGCGCTGCCCTCGCACACCTCGTACGCGACACCACCGACCAGGAGGTGAACGACTGATGAGCACCACCAACGAACCGAACGGCGGCCGCGTGATCGCGTTTCCCGGCACGGCTGCCGGGGAGGCCGACCCGTTCGTCATCGACGCCGAGCTCGGTGACGAGGCCGCGGAGCGGTCGCCGGCTGTCCCGGTGGACCGCCCGGTCACGGATGGCTCGTCGTGGCTGGACCGCCTCCGCTCGCAAAACCGCCAGGCGATCGTCCCCAGCTACCTCAAGTCGACGGCCGACGCGAAGGACGCCGCGAAATGGGTGGGGAAGCACTACGCGCACAAGGCCGGCTACCACGCGGCCCGGTCACCGCTCTACGCGCTTCGGCTCGCGGTGCGCTCCCCTCGGGGCCTTCTCCTCCTGCTGGCAGCAACCGGCCGGTACGTGACCGACGCCGAAGGGCGTCCGGCCCGTTCGGAGACGGCTACGGCGGATAAGGCCATCTGTACCTGAAGCTATCGCAGCAGCGGGACCGGCGAGTCGTGCTCCGGCTGATTCAGCTCGGTCTCGTGTCGACGGTCGGCCTGGTCCTGGTGTTCACGCTGCCGAATGTCCTGCCGGAGTGGGTGATCTGGGCCTGCGGCGCCATCGCGGTAGGACTGCTCGGAAAGCTCGGGTCCACCCGGGACAACCCGGTGGTGTCGTCTCGCGCCGTCCTGTCCACTCAGGTCCAGAAGCTGACGAGTGACAACGTCGTTCAGGCGCTGTCGGTGCTCGGCATCGCGGGCATCAACCAGGCCCTTGCCAAGAACCCGAACGCGATCGGGTTCACGGCGCCGATCACTCGCGACGGGCCGGGTTGGCGCGCCGACGTCGACCTTCCGCCGGGCGTCACGGTGTCCGAAGTGGTCGAGCGGCGCGCGAAGCTCGCGTCCGGCCTTGGCCGTCCCCTCGGCTGCGTCTGGCCGGAGGGCAACGCCGAGGTTCACCCCGGGCGGATGGTCCTGTGGGTCGGCGATCAGGACCTGTCCAAGTCGCGACAGGCCGCCTGGCCGCTGCGGAAGCCCGGCACCGTGGACCTGTTCAAGCCGCAACCGTTCGGCACCGACCAGCGCGGCCGGTGGGTGGACATCACCCTGATGTTCATCTCGATGGTCATCGGCGCGATCCCGCGGATGGGCAAGACGTTCACGCTGCGAGAGCTGCTGCTGATCGCCGCGCTGGACCCGCGGGCCGAGCTGCACTCGTTCGATCTCAAGGGAACCGGCGACCTTTCGCCGCTGGCGCCGGTGTCGCACCGGTACCGCGCCGGTGACGAGCCGGAGGACATCGCCTACGCCGTTGCCGACCTGCGGGCGCTCGCCGACGAGCTGCGGCGCCGAGCGAAGGTGATCCGCGAGTTGCCGAAGGACCTGTGCCCGGAGAACAAGGTCACGCCGGAACTGGCCGGTAAGAAGTCCCTCGGCCTGCACCCGATCGTGATCGGCGTCGACGAGTGCCAGAAGTGGTTCGAGCACCCGGAGTACGGCGCGGAGATCGAGGAGGTCTGCACCGACCTCGTGAAGCGCGGCCCGGCACTGGGCATCGTGATCATCCTGGCGACGCAGCGGCCGGACGCGAAGAGCATCCCGACCGCGATCAGCGACAACGCGGTGATGCGGTTCTGCCTCAAGGTCACCGGCCAGCAGGCCAACGACATGGTGCTCGGCACCTCGTCGTATCGCAACGGCATCCGGGCCACGACGTTGTCCTTTCGGGACAAGGGCATCGGGTACCTGGCCGGCGAAGGCGACGAGCCACGCATCACCCGCGGCGTGTACATCGACGGCCCGGACGCGGAGAAGCTCGCGGCCCGCGCACGAACAGCACGACTGGCGGCCGGACGGCTGACTGGCTACGCCGCTGGCCTCGACCTCGCGCCAGAAGAGGACGAGAACACGAGCACCCTGCTCGCCGACGTGCTGACCGCGATCGGCGACGCCGAAAAGGCATGGTCGGAATGCATCGTCGACCGGCTCGCCGAGCTGCGGCCGGCGGTCTACGGCCCGTGGGCCGAGCTACCGACCGGCGCGGCGAAGGCAACCCAGCTCTCCACCGCGTTGAAGCCGCTCGGGATCACCACAAAGCAGGTGTGGGGCAACGACGCCGACACCGGCAAGGGCGCCAACCGGATGGGCGTCAAGCGCGAATGGATCGCCGACGCATTGACCGAGCGTGACCAGAACCGCAAGAGCGGCTAGCTCGCGCAGGGCTCTAGGTCTAGAGCCTCGTCCCTCTAGACCTAGAGCCCTCCCTAGACCACCACAACACCGCTGATCAGCGCCCTAGTACCTAGAGGCGCGGGCCGAGTGCGGCCAAAAACAGCCCCGGAGGCTCCGTTGAACCCCCTCAGCAACCCGACCGTCCTGCTCCTGCTCGTTCTCACAATCGTCACTCTCGGCTACTCATGGTCGTGCGCGGTCTACCCCTACAAGCCGTGCCGCTCCTGCCGGGGCTTCGGCAAATTCCGCTCGCCACTGCTCCGCGCGATCCGGCTCTGCCGCCGGTGCGACGGCACCGGTCGCACGCTCCGCGCCGGCCGCCGCGCCTACAACTCCTGCCTCCGCGCCCGCCGGTCGTACCGCGATCTCCGTGACCGCGACCGCCGCGACAACAGCCGCTGACGCGCAGCTCAACCGAAAGGCCACCCCATGAAGACCACATTGCTCGACCCCGAGCGTCAGTTCCTGGGCTGCGTGATGCAGGTCCGGCTGACAGGGGCCCGTCGGCTGCTCGCCGGCATGCGCGCCGACGACTTCGGCTCGCCGATCGCCGCCCACGTCCTCCAGCTGGTCATCGAACTGACCGGCGCGGGCCACGCACCGACCCCGATGGCCGTGATGGACCACGCCCGCGAGAGGACGAAGACGGAACCGCGGTCCGGCGGCGCGCACCGCCTGCACAGCCTCGGCCTCTGGATCGTCGAGACCTACACCGACGGCCCGATCCTCCCGCCGCCGTACTACGGCGCCTGGCTGAAAGCCGTCGTGCTCAAGAACGCCTACCGCCGCGCCGTCCGGGAGCACGCGGCCCGCCTGGTGCAGGCCGTCGAAGACGACTCGCCGACAGACATCCTCCGCCACCAGCTCGACGACACCGAGCGCATTGACGACCTGTGGCGGCGCTACTGCGAGGCCGGAGGCGACGACGAACCGACGGCACGTCTGGAGGTGGCCGCCTGATGTCCGGATTCGACGACACCTTGTCCGTGATCGACTTCGTGATCTCCGATGAGCCGGCGCCGAACTGCCAGCAGTGCGGCCGCCCCCGCGGTGACTCACCGTCCGGCGACTTCTGCTCGGAGAACTGCCAGCGCGTCTGGCGCGGCCGCCACATCGCGCCCCAACCGGTGGAGGACGGCGGCGCCCAGCCGAGCGAGTCGCTGCCAGAGACTGCGCCGGTCGTCCCGCTCGCGTGGCTCGGGCCGACCCCGGCCGGGGCGTTCGCGAAGCCGGGTCACGAGGTCCTCGACGCGGTCGTGACGTTCGTGTCGCGCTTCTCCGCCTTCGCCAACCAGCACGCCGCTCCGACGCTCGCCCTCTGGTACGCCCACACCCACGTCGCAGAACGGCTCTACGTCACACCGCGCCTCATCCTCGACTCGGCCGAGCCGGGAAGCGGCAAGACGCGTGTGCTGGAGGTCGCGCAGTATCTCGTGGCCAAGCCGGAGATGACGATCAGCATCACCCCGGCCGCGATCTTCCGGATGCTCGCCGACGGACCGATGACGCTGCTGTTCGACGAGATCGACGCAGTCTTCAATCCGAAGACCGGCGGGAACAACGAAGACCTCCGCGCCCTGCTCAACGCCGGCTACAAGCGGTCGGCGACGGTGACGCGGTGCGTCGGGGACGCCAAGAGCATGAACGTGACCCGGTTCCCGGTCTACGCGCCGGTCGCGCTCGCCGGAATCGCCGGCGGCATGCCGGACACGATCACCACCCGGGCGATCACCGTGCACATGCGCAAGCGCCGGTTCGACGAGGCAGTAGAGGAGTTCATCGAAGAGGACGTCGAGCGCGAGTCCGCGCCGGTGCGCGCCGAACTGGCGGAGTGGGTCGGCCGGGTCGGCGACGAAGTGAGCCGCGCGCGGCCGGAACGCCCGGACGGCGTGCGGGACCGGGCAGCCGAGATCTGGCGCCCACTGCTCGCGATCGCGGACGCGGCCGGCGGCCATTGGCCGGAGACAGCGCGGAAGGCGTGTCGTCACTTTGTGCTCGAAGCGACCGCGCAACCGGCATCGATCGGCGTGCGGCTGCTGGCCGACGTCCGGCAGATCTTCGCGGCGGAGAACACCGACCGGATGGTCACCGCCGAGCTGATCCGGGAGCTGCACGCCATCGAAGACGGGCCGTGGACCGACGTCCAGGGCAAGCCCCTGGACAGTCGCCGTCTCGCGAAGGAACTCGACCGGTACCTGGTCCGGCCGAAGGACCTCAAGGTCAGCGGTAAGACGCTCAAGGGTTACCGCATCGACGGCGACGGCGGGCTCGCTGACGCCTGGAGCCGCTATCTCCCGCCACCCGAATCCGGCGCGACCTCCGCGACCAGCGCAACCCCGCAGGTCAAGGACACATCGAGGGTCGCGGAGCCGCCCCGCTCGTCCGCGACCTCCGCAACCCGGGTCGCGGACGGTCGCGGCACACAGCAGCCGCTCGCACCCATGTTGACCAGCCCGGTCGCGGAGGTCGCGGATGTCGCGGCCGCCAAGCCCGACCACGACGACGAGGGGGATCGATGAACGCCGCACCCTTGCCGGTCGCTGTGCCCGAACGGCACCTGTACCGGATCACCGAAGCGATGCGCCTGCTGTCGATGAGCCGCTCGGTCATCTACGAGCAGTTGCGCTCGGGGCGCCTGCGCTCGGTCAAGCAGGGACGCGCCCGGCTCGTGCCGGCCGTCGCCATCCAGGAATACGTCCAGTTGCTCATGAACGAAGCGGGGGTCAGCTATGGCGAGTCGGCGTAGTCGCGGCGACGGCGGCCTTTTCTGGGAAGAGTCGCGTCAGCGCTGGCGCGCAGAGGCCACCGTTGGGTACCGGCCCGACGGGACTCGGATCGTGCGCAAGGCGCGAGGCAAGACGAAGACCGAGGCGAAGGACAAGCTGCGCGAAATGCTGCGAGAGATCGAGGAGGGCACGCCGGCCGAAGCCCGAAACTTCACGGTCGCCGACGCCGTGACGGACTGGCTGGCCTACGGCCTGCCACGGCGAAGCACGAGCACGGTCGAGAAGCTGACCATCCTGGCGACAAAGCATGTGATCGGGAAACTCGGGGCGCGAAAGCTCCGTGAGCTGAGCGCGGATGACGTCGACCGGTGGCTGGCCGAGCGGTCACAGGTCCTGTCGACGCGGACACTGCGCGAGGTTCGCTCGATCCTGCTGCGGGCGATCTCTCGCGCCCAAGCTCGGGAGAAGGTGAAGCGGAACGTAGTTCTGCTGTGCGAGGTACCTGAAGGACGTCCGGGCCGTCCGTCGAAGTCGCTCACGTTCGAGCAGGCGGAAGCAGTGCTCGCGGCGGCCGAGCGGACACAGCTCCGCGCGTACATCGTGCTGTCGCTGCTGACCGGCGCCCGCACCGAGGAGCTGAGGGCGCTTACGTGGGAGAACGTCGACCTGATCGGGCGGCCGAGCGACGTCCCGCCGATCCCGCCGCACGTGCGGGTGTGGCGATCGGTCCGGGACAACGGCGACACGAAGACGCGCAAGTCCCGTCGCTCGCTTGCACTGCCCGCGCGTTGTCGGGAAGCGCTGCGGGTGCAGCAGGTCAAGCAGGATTTCGCGCGACGAGTGGCCGGCGACCGTTGGACGGAATCCGGACTGGTGTTCGCCTCCGACGTCGGTACCGAGCTGGACGCGGCCAACGTCCGACGGGCGTTTCGGAAGGTGGTTGCGAAGGCGGGGCTGCATGCAGTCGACTGGACGCCCCGTGAGCTGCGGCACAGCTTCGCGTCGCTGCTCTCGGACAGCGGGGTCAGGATCGAGGACATCTCGCGCCTGATGGGCCACGACGGCACGGCCGTGACGGAACTTGTCTACCGGCACCAGCTCCGGCCGGTCATCGAGGAGGGCACTACCGCGATGGACAAGCTGTTTGGCACGCCCGACGACGACCGAGCGGCATAGTCGCCCACTTAGTCGCCCAGGTAGCAAAAAGGCTGGTTTGCGATACTCGCAAACCAGCCTTTTTGCTGCGTGGGCCTACCAGGACTTGAACCTGGGACCTCTTCGTTATCAGCGAAGCGCTCTAACCGCCTGAGCTATAGGCCCTCGAACGAGGAGAACTTTACAGGACCCCCGAGGGGGCCCTGCAACCGGGTCACTCCCGTTCGGACAGGGTTACCTCGAGGCCGCCCGCGAGGTCTGCCGAGACGTTGTAGATGAACGCGCTCACCGTTGCCAAGGCCGAGACCAGGACGATGTTGATCGCGCCCAGGATGGCCGCGATGCCGAACACTCGGCCGGCGCTGATCAGGGGTTCGGCTGATGCGTTCGCGCCCTCGCCGCCGACCAGGGATGAATATGTGCCGTTCAGCTTGTCCCAGACGCCCATGCCGTCGAGGACCGTGTACAGCACTCCGACTGCCACCAGCCAGACGAAGAACATCGCTACGCCCAGGACCAGGGACAGCTTCAGCACCGACCACGGGTCGAACCGCTTCACCTGCAGTGATGCCCGGCGCGGGCCGCGGCCGGGGCGACGCAGCGCGCTCGGACGGGCTCGCTGGGTCGATGCTGGGGGGACCTCGCCGCCGGCGGGTGGGGTGTCGCCTGAGCCGCCGCCGAAGAGGCGGGGGGCTGCGCTGCCCGTCACCACCTGACGCTCGGGGGTGACGGGCTGCGTTGCCGCGGCCGGGGGCGGTGCCTCGTCCGTGGCCAGCTTGACCGTCGCTTCGGCGTCGCCTTCCTTGTCGACCCGCTGCCAAGGTGGGCTGGCCGGCGTTCCGTTCGAACCCGCTGCCTCGGGATTCTCGGTCGGTGTCACGAAGAGTCAGTCCTTACCCGTGCCGTGGGGCGCTGTCCGTAGTTGTGAACTTACTGCTCCGACGGCGCCGTCGTCTCGTCACCCGCTTCGGGCGCTTCGGGAGCTTCACCATTGGCGACGTCCGAGGGCTCGTCCGCGTTGCGTGCGACCGCGAGAAGAGTGGTGCCTTCGCCGAGATTCATCAGCCGGACCCCCTTCGTCTGCCGCCCTGCCTTGCGGACATCGCCTGCCGGTGTGCGGATCACGCCGCCGCTCGAGGTGATCGCGTACAGCTCATCCTCGGCGTCGACGATGAGCGCACCCACCAGCCTGCCACGTTTGCGGTCGTGCTGAATGGTGAGCACGCCCTTGCCGCCGCGGCCCTGGACCGGGTAGTCCTCGATCGGCGTGCGCTTGGAGTACCCGCCGTCGGTCGCGACCAGGAGGAACTTGCCCTCCTTGACCACGCTGACGCCGAGCAGCTCGTCACCGTCGTTGAACCGCATGCCCATCACGCCGGACGTCGGGCGGCCCATCGGCCGCAGCGCCTCGTCCGTCGCGTGGAAGCGGATGGACTGGCCCTCGGCCGACACCAGGAGCAGGTCGTCCTCGGCCGCCGCGAGCACCGCGCCGACCAGCTCGTCGCCTTCGCGGAGGTTGATGGCGATGAGGCCGCCGGAGCGGTTGGAGTCGAAGTCGGTGAGCTTGGTCTTCTTGACCAGGCCGCGCTTGGTGGCGAGCACCAGGTACGGCGCGACCTCGTAGTTCTTGATCTGGATGACCTGGGCGATCTGCTCGTCCGGCTGGAACGCCATCAGGTTCGCCACGTGCTGGCCGCGCGCGTTGCGGTTGGCCTCGGGCAGGTCGTACGTCTTGGTCCGGTAGACGCGGCCCTTGTTCGTGAAGAACAGGATCCAGTCGTGCGTCGAGCAGACGAAGAAGTGCTGGACGATGTCGTCCTGCTTCAGCGTCGCGCCCTGCACGCCCTTGCCGCCGCGCTTCTGCGAGCGGTACAGATCCGTTTTCGTCCGCTTGGCGTACCCCGTGCGGGTGATGGTGACGACGACGTCCTCGACCGCGATGAGTTCCTCGTCGGTGACTTCGCCGCTGAAGCCGATGATCTTCGTCCGCCGGTCGTCGCCGTACTTGTCGACGATCGCCATCAGCTCGTCGCGGATGATCGCGCGCTGGCGTTCCGGCTTCTCGAGGATGTCCTTGAGGTCGGCGATCTCCAGCTCGATCTCGGCCAGCTGGTCGATGATCCGCTGGCGCTCCAGGGCGGCGAGGCGCCGCAGCTGCATGTCGAGGATCGCGGTGGCCTGGATCTCGTCGACGTCCAGCAGCTCCATCAGGGCCGGCCGCGCCTCGTCCGCGGACGGCGACCGCCGGATCAGCGCGATGACCTCGTCGAGCATGTCGAGCGCCTTGACGTACCCACGCAGGATGTGGGCCCGCTCCTCGGCCTTCTTGAGGCGGAAGCGGGTCCGCCGGACGATGACCTCGACCTGGTGCTTCACGTAGTGCCGGATGATCTGGTCGAGCCGCAGCGTGCGCGGCACGCCGTCGACCAGGGCCAGCATGTTGACGCCGAAGTTCTGCTGCAGCTGGGTGTGCTTGTAGAGGTTGTTCAGCACGACCTTCGCGACCGCGTCCCGCTTGATCGTGACGACGATCCGCATGCCGGAGCGGCTGTTGGACTCGTCGGCGATGTCGGAGATGCCGGTGAGCTTGCCGTCGCGGACCAGGTTCGCGATGTTCTCGACCAGGTTGTCCGGGTTGACCTGGTAGGGCAGCTCGGACACGACCAGGATCGTGCGGCCCTTCGCGTCCTCCTCGACTTCGACGACCGCGCGCATCCGGACCGAGCCGCGGCCGGTGCGGTAGGCGTCCTCGATGCCGGAGGTGCCGAGGATCATCGCCTTGGTCGGGAAGTCCGGGCCCTTGATCCGGACCAGCAGCGCGGCGAGCAGCTCGTCGTCGGTCGCTTCCGGGTTCTCGAGCGCCCAGACGACGCCCTCGGAGACCTCGCGCAGGTTGTGCGGCGGGATGTTCGTCGCCATCCCGACCGCGATCCCGGAACCGCCGTTGACCAGCAGGTTCGGGAAGCGCGACGGCAGGACGTCGGGCTCCTGCGTCCGGCCGTCGTAGTTGTCGGAGAAGTCGACGGTGTCTTCTTCGATGTCGGCCAGCATCTGCATGGCCAGCGGCGCGAGCCGGGACTCGGTGTACCGCATGGCGGCCGCGGGGTCGTTGCCCGGCGAGCCGAAGTTGCCCTGGCCGTCGATCAGCGGGTAGCGCATCGACCACGGCTGGGCCAGCCGCACCAGCGCGTCGTAGATCGCCGAGTCACCGTGCGGGTGGTAGTTGCCCATGACGTCGCCGACGACGCGCGAGCACTTGTTGTACCCGCGGTCCGGCCGGAAGCCGGAGTCGAACATCGAGTACAGGACCCGCCGGTGCACCGGCTTGAGCCCGTCCCGGACGTCCGGCAGCGCGCGCGACACGATGACGCTCATCGCGTAGTCGATGTAGGAGCGCTGCATCTCCTGCTGGATGTCGACCGGTTCGATCCGGTCGTGGTCCGGAGCCGGCGGCAGAGTTTCCGTCATGAGGTCCTTCTCGGGTGCGGGGGCCTAGCGGGGGCGAAGAACGAGGAAGACGCCTACACGTCCAAGAAGCGCACGTCCTTGGCGTTGCGCGTGATGAACGAGCGGCGGGCTTCGACGTCCTCGCCCATCAGGACCGAGAACAGCTCGTCGGCCTGGGCGGCGTCGTCGAGGGTGACCTGGCCCAGCAGCCGGTTGGCCGGGTCCATCGTGGTCTCCCACAGCTCTTCGGCGTTCATCTCGCCGAGACCCTTGTAGCGCTGGATCGCGTCGTCCTTCGGGAGCCGCTTGCCGGCCTCGACACCCGCCTGGATGACGGCGTCGCGCTCGCGGTCGGAGTACGCGTACTCCGGCTCGGCCCGCGGCCACTTGATCTTGTACAGCGGCGGCCGCGACAGGAAGACGTGGCCGTGCTCGATCAGCGGCGTCATGAACCGGAACAGCAGGGTGAGCAGCAGCGTGGTGATGTGCTGGCCGTCGACGTCGGCGTCGGCCATCAGCACGATCTTGTGGTAGCGCAGCTTGGTGAGGTCGAACTCGTCGTGGATGCCGGTGCCCAGGGCGGTGATCAGCGACTGGACCTCGGTGTTCTTGAGGACGCGGTCGATGCGGGCCTTCTCGACGTTGATGATCTTGCCGCGGATCGGCAGGATCGCCTGGTACATCGAGTCCCGGCCCTCCTTGGCCGAGCCGCCGGCCGAGTCACCCTCGACGATGTAGAGCTCGCACTCCTCCGGCTTGGTGGAGCGGCAGTCCTTCAGCTTGCCGGGCAGGCCGCCGATGTCGAGCGCGCCCTTGCGGCGGACCAGGTCACGCGCCTTACGGGCGGCCATCCGGGCCTGCGCCGAGGAGATCGACTTGTTGATGATCGTCTTCGCCTCGGTGGGGTTGCGCTCGAACCAGTCCGCCAGCCACTCGTTCGACGTCTGCTGCACGAACGTCTTGGCCTCGCTGTTGCCCAGCTTGGTCTTGGTCTGGCCCTCGAACTGCGGCTCGGACAGCTTGATCGAGACGATCGCGGCGAGGCCCTCGCGCACGTCGTCACCGGTCAGGTTGGTGTCCTTCTCCTTGAGCAGCTTCTTGTCGCGCGCGTAGGTGTTGACGACGCGGGTCAGCGCGGCGCGGAAGCCCTCTTCGTGGGTGCCGCCCTCGTGGGTGTTGATCGTGTTGGCGAAGGTGTAGACCGACGGCGTGAAGCCGTTGTTCCACTGCATCGCGACCTCGACCTCGAGGCCGGGGCCCTTCGCTTCGAAGGAGATCACGCTGGAGTGGATCGGGTCCTTGCTGCCGTTGATGTGCTTGACGAAGTCCTCGAGCCCGCCCGGGTAGCAGTAGGTCTTCTCCTTGACCCGCGCGACCTTGCCCTCGGCGTCCGCCTCGGTCTCCTCGTCGGCGACGCGCTCGTCGCGCAGGGACAGCGTCAGTCCCTTGTTGAGGAACGCCATCTCCTGGAGCCGGCGCGAGATGGTCTCGAAGTTGTACGTCGTCGTCTCGAAGATGTTGCTGTCGGCCCAGAAGGTGATCGTGGTGCCGGTCTCGGACGCCGGGCCCAGGTCCTCCAGCTCGCCGGGGATCTGGTCGGTGTACACCTGG
The DNA here is from genome assembly GCF_002904335.1 of Amycolatopsis sp. CA-126428. Taxonomy (GTDB): domain Bacteria; phylum Actinomycetota; class Actinomycetes; order Mycobacteriales; family Pseudonocardiaceae; genus Amycolatopsis. The sequence continues at coordinate 21,322 of NZ_PPHF01000098.1, forward strand.
CGCCAGCTGCGGCCGCCGTACTTGACCTCGGCGAGCAGCTTCGTCGACAGCGCGTTCACCACGGAGACGCCGACGCCGTGCAGGCCGCCGGACACCGCGTAGGAGTCGCTGTCGAACTTGCCGCCCGCGTGGAGCACGGTGAGCACGACCTCGAGGGTCGGCTTCTTCTCCTTGGGGTGCATGTCGACCGGGATGCCGCGGCCGTCGTCGACGACGCGGACGCCGCCGTCGGCGAGGAGGGTAACCTCGACCTTGGTGGCGTACCCGGCCATCGCTTCGTCGACGGAGTTGTCGACGACCTCCTGGACGAGGTGGTGCAGCCCGCGTTCACCGGTGGAACCGATGTACATGCCGGGGCGCTTGCGGACCGCTTCGAGGCCTTCGAGCACCGTGATCGACGACGCGTTGTACTCGCTCTTGTTCTCGGTCACCGGCGTTGTTTCTCCTCGTCTCGCCCGAGCGGACGCTCGCTCTCCTCCAGTGTACTTGGCCGCGTCTGCTGACATGCGGCAAGGACACCCCTGAACGCGTCACAGACGGACGAAATCGGTTCGAGCCGAGTCTTGACGTAGCTCGGGAGGTCTGGATGCGTTCTCGGGGCATTCAACCGAGCATCGCGCAACCGGGGTCAGCCGTACGTGTCACGAGGGCCGCGACCCGGCACGTGACGGGGCCCTTTCCGCCAGCTCGGGGCGGTCGGGCCCTGGATCCGCATCCGCTTGACGACGCCGTTGCCGACCCCCGCGGCGATCTTGTGCAGCAGCTTTCCCTGCAGCAACCGCAGCTGGGTGGCCCACGCCGTCGAGCTGGCGCGGACGGTGAGCTCGCCGTCCTTGAGCGCGACCGGCTGCGCGTGCTCGGCGACGTCTTCGCCGACCAGCCGCGCCCACTGCGCGAAGACGCGGGCGCTGGTGACGCTCTCGTTCCAGCCGCGGTCGCTCATCAGCCGGGAGACGAGCCGGCCGAGCGGTTGCGGGTCGCGCGCGTCCGCACCCGGGCCCGACCAGCGGCGACGCCGGGGGCTCTGCCCACCGCCGGTGGCGGGGCGGCGCCGGCCGGGCGAGGTACCGCGCTCCTTGGCTTTGGCCTTCGCGGCCTCCAGCGCGGCGTGCGCGAGATCGCGGCCCGTCATCGGCGGCTCGTTCGGCCCAGCGGCGGCATCACGCTCCGTGCCCGAAGCTGGCTTGGAGTTCGGCGGAGGTCCGTCGCCGGGCGGTTTGCGCCACCCATCTGGCCGCATGGTCACGCGGGGCGATAACTCGTTCACCGTGTTATCCACACTGTCCACAGGTTTGTCCCCAGATCGGGTGCGCTTTGTGCCGCCCGTCACCCGGGGTGCTCGATCGCCGTGCTCAGCCACGCGTGATCTCACCATCCGCCACCACGAACCGGGTGCCGGCCAGCTCCCCGGGCACGTCTTCGTCGACCGCGGCGGTCACCAGCACCTGTTCGGCGCTCGCGGCCACCTCGGCCAGCCGGGCGCGGCGCTTGCGGTCCAGCTCGGCGAACACGTCGTCGAGCAGCAGCACCGGCTCGCCCGCCTCCGCGCGCAGCAGCTCGTAGCTGCCGAGCCGCAGCGCCAGCGCGAACGACCACGACTCGCCGTGGCTCGCGTAGCCCTTCGCCGGTGCCTCGCCCAGGATCAGCTCCAGCTCGTCCCGGTGCGGGCCGACCAGGCTGATCCCGCGCTCGAGCTCCGCTTTGCGGGCTTCGCCCAACGCCTTGAGTAAGACGTCCTTCAGGACCTCGGGTTGCGCCCGTTCGCCATCCGGTACGCCGTACGTTTCCGGCAGGGTGGCCCCCAGCGACGACCGGTAGGTGATCTTCGCCGGCCGCGAGTCGGGCGCGACCCCCATGTACGCCGAAGCCGCGTGCGGCGCGAGGTCGGCGACGAGGTTCAGGCGCGCGGTGAGCAGCTCCGCGCCCGCCACCGCCAGGTGGTCGTCCCAGACCTCGAGCGTCGACAGCGCGTACGGGTCTTCGCGGCCCGTACGTCGTTTCCCGGCCGTCTTGAGCAGGGCGTTCCGCTGCTTCAGCACCTTCTCGTAGTCCGCCCGGACGCCGGCGTACCGCGGCGCGCGCAGCACCAGGAGCTCGTCGAGGAACCGGCGCCGCTCACCCGGGTCACCCCGCACGAGCGCGAGGTCCTCCGGGGAGAACAGCACCGTGCGCAGGATCCCGAGCACGTCACGCGGACGGCCGACCGCACCGCGGTTGACCCGCGCGCGGTTCGCCCGGCCGGCGGTGATCTCGAGCTCGACGGTCAGCTCGCGGTCGTCGTTGACCACCGCGACCCGCACCAGCGCGCGCTCGCAGCCGTGCCGGATCAGCGGTGCGTCCGTCGCGACGCGGTGCGAGCCCAGCGTCGCGACGTACCCGATCGCTTCCAGCAGGTTGGTCTTGCCGCGACCGTTCTGGCCGACCAGCACGGTCGGCCCCGGTTCGAGCGCGAGATCGGCCTGCGGCCAGGAGCGGAAGTCGGTGACCTGGAGGTGCCGCAGATACACTGTGTCCTCTTTCGGGGGGCCGCCCTTACCCGCCGACCTTCTTCACCGCGTGCCCACCGAACTGGTTGCGCAGCGCGGCGACCGCGCGCATCGCGGCCGAGTGCTCCTGCCGCGAGGCGAACCGCGCGAACAGCGCGGCCGAGATGACCGGCGCCGGCACCGCGTTGTTGATCGCCTCTTCCAGCGTCCAGCGGCCTTCGCCCGAGTCCTCGACGTAGCCCTCGAGGTCGTCCAGCTCCGGGTCCTCGTCGAGCGCGCGCACGAGCAGGTCGAGCAGCCAGGACCGGACGACCGTGCCGCGCTGCCAGCCCTTGATCACGGCGGGCACGTCCTTGACGACCTTCGCGGCCTCGAGCAGCTCGAAGCCTTCCGCGAAGGCCTGCATCATGCCGTACTCGATGCCGTTGTGGATCATCTTCGCGTAGTGGCCCGCGCCGACGTCGCCGGCGTGCGAGAAGCCTTCCTCGCGCGGGCCTTCCGGGCGCAGGGCGTCGAAGATCGGCATGGCCTTCTCGACGTCGGCCGCGGTGCCGCCGACCATCAGGCCGTAGCCGTTGTCCTTGCCCCACACGCCACCGGAGACACCGCAGTCGACGTAGCCGATGTTCTTCGCGGCCAGCAGATCGGCGTTCAGCTTGTCGTCGGTGTACTTCGAGTTGCCGCCGTCGATCACCATGTCGCCCTCGGCGAGCAGGTTGCTCAGCTCGGTGACGGTCTGGCGAGTCGGGTCGCCGGCCGGGACCATGATCCAGACGATCCGCGGGGCGTCCAGTTTGGACACCAGGTCCTCGAGCGACGTCGTGTCGGTGACGTCCGGGTTGCGGTCGTAGCCAACCACTTCGTGACCGGCCGCGCGCAGCCGCTCACGCATGTTGAAGCCCATCTTGCCCAGGCCGATCAGACCGAGCTGAACCATGAGATCCCCTTACGTGCTCGAGAAAATGCGGTCAGCCCGGGAGACGGACCGGCATGAGGAGGTACAGGTAGCCGGGGACGACGTTGCCCTCGGCGTCGGCGGGCTTGATGAGCGCGGGGCGGTTCGGCGTGGTGAACGTCAGCTCCGCCCGGTCGCTGTGCAGCGCGCCCAGGCCGTCGACGAGGTAACCCGGGTTGAACGCGATCGTCACCGGCTCACCTTCGTAGTCGACCTGGAGTTCTTCCTCGGCGCTGCCCTCGTCGTCGCCGCCCGCGGACAACCGCAGTGTGTTGTCCCCGAATTCCAGTCGTACCTGAGTCCCCCGCTCGGCCACCAGCGAAACGCGCTTGATGCTCTCCGTGAGAGCCGACACGTCGATCACCGCGCGCGACGTGTGCGACGCGGGCAGCAGCTGGCGGTACGGCGGGAATTCCGCGTCGAGCAGGCGGGTCGTCGTGTAGCGCCCGGAACCGGACAGGCCGAGCAGGCCTTCACCGCTGGCGAGGGCGAGGCGGATCGTGGCGCCGCTGGCGCCGAGCGTCTTGGCCGCCTCGGCGAGGGTGCGCGCCGGGACGAGCACCGCGGCGTCGGCCAGGCCTTCGGCGGGCTGCCAGGTGAACTCGCGCATGGCGAGCCGGAACCGGTCGGTCGCGACCAGGGTCAGCGAGCTGCCGGAGATCTCGAGCCGCATGCCGGTGAGCATCGGCAGCGTGTCGTCCTTGCCCGCGGCGACGACGACCTGGGTGACGGCCTGGCCGAACGCGTCGCCGGCGAGCTCGCCCGCGAAGGCGGGCTGCGACGGCAGCTGCGGGTAGTCCTCGACCGGCATGGTCGGCAGGGAGAACCGCGCGGTGCCGCACGTGATGGTGGCGCGCGAGCCGTCGACGGAGATCTCGACCGGCTGCGCGGGCAGCGCCTTGGTGATGTCGGCCAGGAGGCGCCCGGACACGAGCAGGCGGCCGCCGTCGGCGATCGTCGCGGGGACCCCGACCGTGGCGGAGACCTCGTAGTCGAAGCCGGAGACCGTCAGCGCGTCGGTTTCGCCGTCCGAACCGGCGTCGAGGAGGACACCGCCCAGCACCGGCACCGGCGGCCGGGAGGGGAGGCTTCTGGCCACCCACGCGACGGCGTCGGCGAGCCCGTCACGCTCGACGCGGATCTTCATGCGCGCATCCTTTCGACGATCGAGCCCACTGCGGACCCGGACCAGGTGCAGGCGTCCACGGTAGGCCGTCGCGGGCGCCGCCGTCACCTCGGCCTCCCCTTGACTTTGTCGATATGACGACTCGATCTCGCAGCTGTCCCCAACTTCGTCCGCCGCCTGTTTTTGTTTTGTTCTCTCTCTTAGAAGATCTAAGGGCAGTAGCAGTAATAGGCGTTGTGGATTGTGTGGATTGAGCTCGTTCGCGCAGGTCGGACGGCTCGCGGGCGTGTGGAGAACCCTGGTGGCGGACCTGTGGGTAGATCGGGGCGTCCGTGGATGGTTTCGGGCATCCCCGGATTCGTCCACAGATGGGCCCGGTTGTCCCCACGGTTGTCCCCAGGTGTGGGGCGATTTGTACCCAGGGTCTGGGGGTGCCCGACGGGGTCCGAACCCCTCTTCCGAGTGATCGGCTCCTCCTGTGCACAGCATGTGGGCAACCTGTGGAATCAGCGTGGACAAGGGTGTGGATGCGCTGTGGATCACCTGTGGGCGGGGTGTGGAGGGAATTCGTGTCTGCGCTGGTGGGAGATCCGTTGGCACTGTGGGCAATCCGCCCACACGGTGGGGAAAACCCCTTGTGTACAAACAATTTTCACGAGTTTGGCGAAGCGCGCGTACACGCCTTCGCTGCTTCGCGGGCGTACGCGTGCTTCGGACGCTCCAAAGGCGACTGTGTCCAAGCACGGCTGTGTCCAAGCAAGACAAAGGGGCGTCCACAGTGCGTGGACGCCCCGAAGTCGTTGGGAGATAAGGGATGTGCTACTGGCGGGCGCGCTGCTTGATGCGCGAGGTCAGCTCCTGCACCTGGTCGTAGATCCGCCGGCGCTCGGCCATCTCCTTGCGGATCTTCTTGTCCGCGTGCATGACCGTCGTGTGGTCGCGGCCGCCGAACGTCTGCCCGATCTTCGGCAGCGACATGTCGGTGAGCTCGCGGCAGAGGTACATCGCGATCTGGCGGGACGTGGCGAGCGCCTTCGTCTTGCCGGGGCCGCACAGGTCGTCGAGCGTCACGTCGAAGAACTCGGAGATGACGCCCATGATGGTGGGCGCGGTGATCTCCGGGGCGTGGGAGTCGGGGATCAGGTCCCGCAGCACGATCTCCGCCAGCGCGGCGTCCACCGGCTGCTGGTTCAGCGACGCGAACGCCGTGACCCGGATCAGCGCGCCTTCGAGCTCCCGGATGTTCGCCTCGACGCGCGAGGCGATGAACTCCAGGACGTCGCCCGGCACCGCCAGCCTGTCCTGCGCCGCCTTCTTGCGGAGGATCGCGATGCGCGTCTCCAGTTCGGGCGGCTGGATGTCGGTGATGAGACCCCACTCGAACCGCGTCCGCAGCCGGTCCTCCAGCGTCTCGAGGCGCTTGGGCGGGCGGTCGGAGCTGACGACGATCTGCTTGTTCGCGTTGTGGAGGGTGTTGAAGGTGTGGAAGAACTCTTCCTGCGTACCTTCTTTGCCTTCCAGGAACTGGATGTCGTCGACGAGCAGGATGTCGATGTCGCGGTAGCGCCGCTGGAAGGCGACCTTGCGGTCGTCGCGCAGCGAGTTGATGAAGTCGTTGGTGAACTCTTCGGTCGAGACGTACCGGACGCGCATGCCGGGGAAGAGCCGTTGCGCGTAGTGGCCGACCGCGTGCAGCAGGTGCGTCTTGCCGAGCCCGGACTCGCCCCAGATGAAGAGGGGGTTGTACGCGCGGGCGGGCGCTTCGGCGACGGCGACCGCGGCCGCGTGCGCGAAGCGGTTGGACGCGCCGATGACGAACGTGTCGAAGGTGTACTTCTCGTTCAGCTTCGTCTTCGACGTCTGCGGCTGCGCCGGCGCGGTGTACGGCTGGCCGGCGATCGGCTGGCCGGAGAACGTCGGCCAGATCTCGTGGACCGCGGCGAGCGCTTCGCCCTCTTCGTCGACTTCTTCGTCGGTGTCGTCGCCGTCGTCCGGCTTCGGCGCGCCGGCCTGGTGCGCCGGCATCGGCATCGGCGGCCTCGGCTGCGGGGGTTCGGCGGGCCGGGGCGGCGGCATCATCGGCGCGCCGTTGGCCGGCATCGGCGGGGCCGGTTCGGGACTCGCGCCGTTTTCCACTCGGCCGGGTGACGGCGCGTAGTGAGGCGCGGGCGCCGGAGCGACGGCTTCGGCGCTGTCGACCTTCACCGCGAGGGAGATGGCGCGGCCGAGCCGCCGGGAGAGGGCTTCGGTGATCGCGCCGCGCAGCCCGCGTTCGATCGCTTCCTTCGCGAAGTCGCTGGGCGCCGCCAGGAGCGCCGTGCCGTCGAGCAGGCCGATCGGACGGGTCACGCGCATCCAGGCGCGCTGCTGGGGGGACAGGGTCCCGTCGGACAGTTCGCGTACCACCTGTTCCCAGATGACACCCAGATTGTGCTGGTGATCCGACACCTGTCTGGCTCCCCTCCCCTCGTCGGCGTGGACGGCCGAGCCGGCCCCGGCACTCCCCGGTCACTCCACCCGGCGATCACAGGAGACCTGTCCGCGCACCGGCACAGCGAATATCCACATAGTTGTCCACAGCTGTGCACTAATGTACGGCGACCCGCGGCGCTACCACCTGCGGGCTCGTCGTACGCCGGTGGGCACTCCACCACCCGGATACTCGTGCACCTCGACCGGTGACCCGAGAGAGGCACGCTAACAAGCCCCGCTCGTGGCCACAAGGCATCCTGGGCGGCCAGCATTTCACGGTGCACGGCCCGTTGCCATTCGGTGTCACGGCGTCGAACTTCGCGGGCACACCGGCCGGTCGCGTACCGTGGCCGAGGGGGTGCTTACCGGCCGCCCGACGGGGGTGCGTACCCTCGTAAGGTCTCCCGTATGCGACGGGTGCGTTTCGCGTGCCCACGTTGTCGTCGCTCGTCGTGACGAGGCCACACGTTGGTAGGAGACACCAGAGACTGCCGTGCGCCCGCACGACACGCCAGGTGGAAGAAGTAATTCTGCTTCCGGCGAGCGGGAACACGGACAACGCGAGACACAGGAGAAGCAGTGAGCAAGGGTAAGCGCACCTTCCAGCCGAACAACCGCCGCCGCGCGAAGGTCCACGGGTTCCGCCTGCGCATGCGGACCCGCGCCGGCCGGGCCATCCTGGCGGCCCGCCGTCGCAAGGGCCGCGGCGCGCTGTCCGCCTGATCGCCGGCCGAGGCGCGCCGTGCTGCCGGCTGCCGCACGCTTGCGGCGGAGTGAGGACTTCCGCGTGGTTCTCCGTCGCGGGTCCCGGGCAGGCAGGCGCCGCCTCGTCGTCCACGCGCTGACCACGGACCCGTCCGGGGCCGCCGACACTGTGCAATCCAACACCGTGCCGGCGGCCAGGGCGGGTTTTGTGGTGAGCAAGGCCGTCGGCAACTCGGTGGTCCGCCACCGCGTCAGCCGCCGGTTGCGTCATCTCGTTTCGGCCAGGCTCGGAACACTGCCCGCCGGCACCGCGTTGGTCGTACGGGCATTGCCGCCGTCGTCGACCGCTTCCAGCGCCGAGCTGGGATCCGATCTCGACGCCGCGTTGCGTCGGCTGGGGCTACTGTCGTCGCGCCGTCCGGCCGGGGATGTCCCCCGCCCGACGCGTCCCGCGGACGCGACCCCCGACCACGGATCAGCGGTGTGACCGGCATGCGAGCCACCCCCGAGCACGACCCAGCGCACGACCACCTCGATGACGACGTCGCCGAGCCGCCACGGCCCGGCCCGGTCGCCTGGGTCCTGCTGCTTCCCATCAAGCTCTACCGCAAGGCGATCTCGCCTTTCCTCCCGCCGGCTTGCCGGTTCTACCCGAGCTGCAGCGCGTACGCAGTCGAAGCCCTCACCCGGCACGGTGCCGGACGTGGCTCCTACCTCGCGTTGCGCCGGCTGCTGCGCTGCGGCCCGTGGACGCCACCCGGCCGTGACCCCGTGCCCGAGACGTTCTCGTGGCGACACCGCAGACCTGAAACACCGATCGAGGAGTAGCAGCAGTGCTCGATTTCATCTACTACCCCGTGTCCTTCATCCTCTGGTGTTGGCACAAGGTCTTCGGGTTCGTCTTCGGGGAATCGACCGCGGTCGCCTGGATCCTCGGCATCATCTTCCTGACGTTCACGGTCCGCGGCATCATGTTCAAGCCGTTCGTGAACCAGGTCCGGTCGATGAAGAAGATGCAGGACTTCGCGCCGGAGATGAAGAAGATCCAGAAGAAGTACGCGAGCGACCGGCAGCGCCAGGCCGCGGAGATGCAGAAGCTCCAGAAGGAGCACGGCGTCAACCCGCTGGGCAGCTGCCTGCCGATGCTGCTGCAGATCCCGGTGTTCATCGGCCTGAACCACGTCCTGCGCGCGTTCACGATGCCGCCGCCCGGTGGCGGCCCGAAGACCGAGAACTACTTCTTCAGCCAGCACGACGTCGAGTCCTACGTCAACGCGAAGCTGTTCGGCGTCAACCTCGGTGAAGCGGTCTACAACGGCGTCGGGGTCGTCAGCGGTGGCGCCACGAACGTCGGCTTCCACTGGAGCGTGCTCCCGGTCGCGCTACCGCTGATGATCGTCGCGTCGATCGCCACGCACCTCACCGCGCGGCACTCGGTGGCCCGGCAGAACGCCGCGTCGGCCACCCCGCAGACCGCGATCATGAACAAGCTGACGATGTACATCTTCCCGCTCGGTGTCCTCGTCTTCGGTGCCCTGTTCCCGCTCGGCCTCCTCTTCTACTGGCTGGCGAACAACGGCTGGACCCTGATGCAGCAGCGCCTCGTCTACACGAAGATCGACAAGGAAGAGGCGGCCCGCAAGGCGGAGGCCGCGGAGAAGCGCGCGACGCTCGGCCCGAAGCCGGGCCAGAAGCCCACCGCGCCGAAGGTCGGCCAGAAGCCGGTCCAGCAGAAGAAGAACCAGCCCGCTCAGACCGGCTCGGCCAAGAAGGTGACGAAGGCGGGCTCGGCCCACGGCTTCGCCCAGACCACGCCGGCGGAGGCGGCCGCCGCCGCTGCTGCCGCCGCCAAGGCGGACAGCGCGACCGTGGCGGACGCGGCGCCCGCCGACGCAGGTGGCCAGAACGGCTCGAAGGAAAACGGCACCGGCGTGCCGGGCCTTCTCAAAGACTCGACCAGGAAGTCGGGCCGGAAGCGCCGCTGAGGCGCGACCGGTTCGGAGAGGAGACGAATGATGTCGGAGACGATCGACACGATCGACGCCGATCAGGACGACGTGACCCCGGCCGACGGAGAAGCGGGCGAGCAGAAGGCTGGAGGTGGCGAAGACGTCCTCGTTCAGGAGGGCGACATCGCCGGCGACTACCTCGAGCGCCTGCTGGACCTGCTCGACTACGACGGTGACATCGACCTCGACGTTGAGGCCGGCCGCGCGATCGTGAGCATCGACGGCGGCGAGGACCTCGAGAAGCTCGTCGGCCCGCGCGGCACGGTGCTCGAGGCGCTGCAGGAGCTGACCCGCCTGGCGGTCCAGCAGGAGACGGGCTCCCGCAGCCGGCTGATGCTGGACATCGCGGGCTGGCGCGCGGACCGCCGCGAGGAGCTGCGCGAGCTCGGCCGCTCGACGGCGGAGTCGGTCCTGAAGAGCGGCGAGCGGGTGCGGCTGCAGCCGATGAGCCCGTTCGAGCGCAAGGTGGTCCACGACGCGGTGGCGACCGTTTCGGGCGTCACGAGCGAGAGTGAGGGCGAGGACCCGAAGCGCCGCGTGGTGATCTTCCCGGAGTCCTGAGACCCGGTTGTTCTGGAGCGGCCCCATCCGGCAGGTTCGGGTGGGGCCGCTTTCTTGTGTGCTAGGTGTGGCCCATGCGCCCCGCAGCCGGAGAGGTCCTGCACTTCTCGGAGGACCCGACGATCACCCGCTTCGCTCCGCACGTGGCAGCGACGGCGCGTCAGCCCGAGGCGTATGTCTGGGCGGTCGACGCGGTGCGGGCGCCGGACTACTGGTTCCCGCGGCAGTGCCCGCGCGCGATGGCGTGGGTGCTGCCGGAAACGGTGGAGCGGGATCGGGCGCTTCTCGGTCCGGGCGGCCACTCCCGCGTCCACGCGATCGAGTATGGATGGCTCGAGGCGATGCGGACGGTCCGGTTGTTCGCGTACCGCTTCGCGGCTTGGTCGTTCCGGCCGTTCGGCGAGCACGCGCATGCGATGGTGGCGGTGACGCCCGTGGAGCCTCTCGCCCCGCCGGAGCCGGTCGGCGATCTGCTCGCGCTCCATGCGTCGGCGGGGATCCAGTTGTGGGTGCTCCCCAACCTCTGGTCGTTCGTGGACGCGGCCGCCGGGAGCTCGCTGGGGTTCAGCGGCGTCCGGTTGGCCAACGCGACGGCTCGGCCGAGCGAATTACACGGGTGATGTTTCACGTGGAACGGTCCACGGCGGCGGCCGGCTGAGTGGAGTTGTCCACATCTGCGGACTGTCGGCTCGTTTTCTCCGGTTCATCGGGGACAATCGAACGAGCGCGGTTTCACGTGAAACCGGCGGACGAGGAGTGGGCGGAGTGAGCTTGGAGGAGGCCGCGGAGACCGTGCGGGCCGCGGCGGGACGAGTGTTCGGTGAACGCGTCGACCAAGCGGCCGGGTACGTCGAACTCCTGGAGCGGCATGGGGTCGAGCGCGGGCTGATCGGTCCGCGGGAGGTCGAACGGCTGTGGGAGCGGCACGTGCTCAACTCGGCGGTGATCGGCGAGCAGATGCCTCCGGGCGCTCGCGTCGTCGACGTCGGGTCGGGCGCGGGGCTTCCGGGTGTACCGCTGGCGATCGCGCGACCGGACCTCGATATCGTCTTGCTCGAACCGATGGCCCGCCGGGTGGACTGGCTGGCCGAGGTGGCCGAGAAGCTGGAACTCCCGATCACCATCGTCCGTGGACGCGCGGAGGAGCCGCCTGTGCGTGAGCAGCTCGGTGGCGCCGACATCGTCACCGCTCGCGCGGTCGCCCCGCTCGCTCGTCTCGCGGACTGGTGCCTGCCGCTGGTCCGACCCGATGGCTTCCTGGTCGCTCTCAAGGGCGCCAGCGCGGCGGACGAGATCGAGCGGGACGGTGCCGCCATCCGCAAGGCCGGCGGTGCCGATCCACTCATCGTCGAGTGTGGTGCGGCGGTCCTCGAGGTTCCCAGCACGGTCGTGAAGATCCGTCGTCTCCCGACAGCAAGCAAGCCGAAGGCGCGGAGCAGGAAGCGTTAACGGGTCGCGATGTTCCACGTGAAACGAAGCGACTCGACCACCGACCAGACGTCTAGATGGAGGAGGTGTCGAGACCGGTGAATCCCCCGCCGTCCGACTCCACGGAGACCAGCCACGACGTGGGCTGGACGCCGATCGCCGAAGAAGCCGCCCGCGCCGCCCGTCTGCTGCACCCCAAGGAGGGGTCGCTCCCCCGCCCCGGCCGCCGCCGGGTGATGACGGTGGCCAACCAGAAGGGCGGCGTCGGCAAAACCACCAGCACGGTCAACCTCGCCGCCGCGCTCGCGGTCCACGGGCTCAAGACGCTCGTCGTCGACCTCGACCCGCAGGGCAACGCGAGCACCGCGCTCGACGTCGACCACCGCTCCGGGACACCCTCCATCTACGAGGTGCTGATCGGCGAGGTGACGCTCGCGGAAGCGGCCCAGCCGACCGAGCAGTCCCCCAACCTCTTCTGCGTCCCCGCGACGATCGACCTGGCCGGCGCCGAGATCGAACTCGTCTCGATGGCGTCCCGCGAGTCCCGGCTCAAGGAGGCCATCTCCTCGGAGATCCTCGACGAGATCGGCGTCGACTACGTCCTCATCGACTGCCCGCCGTCGCTCGGCCTCCTGACGGTCAACGCGATGGTCGCCGCGCAGGAGGTGCTCATCCCGATCCAGTGCGAGTACTACGCGCTCGAAGGGCTCGGGCAGCTGCTGAGCAACATCGAGCTCGTGCAGCAGCACCTCAACCGCGAGCTCCGCGTCTCGACGATCCTCCTCACCATGTACGACGGCCGGACCAAGCTGGCCGATCAGGTGACGAACGAGGTGCGGAACCACTTCGGCGACACCGTGCTGAAGACCGTCATCCCCCGCAGCGTGAAGGTGTCCGAGGCACCCGGGTACGGCCAGACCGTGCTCGCCTACGACCCCGGTTCGCGCGGGGCGATGAGCTACGTCGACGCGGCCAAGGAGATCGCCGAGCGCGGCGCGCAGATGGAGAAAGGTAGTTCGACATGACCGAGCGTCGAGGAGGGCTGGGGCGCGGCCTCGCCGCCCTGATCCCGACCGGACCCACCGGTGGTGGTCCCCTGCCCGCACCCGGCGACACGGCGGCGGACAAGAAGGCGGCCGAGGAAAAGGGCTGGTTCGCGGCGAACGGTCAAGCGCAGCAGCACGCCGGTGAGGTCGCCGGCGCGGTCTACCGCGAGATCCCCGTCAGCTCGATCAAGCCGAACCCGAAGCAGCCGCGCCAGGTCTTCGACGAAGAGGCGCTCGCCGAACTCGAGCACTCGATCCGCGCGTTCGGGCTCATGCAGCCCATCGTCGTCCGCGAACTGGGGAACGACGAGTACGAGCTCGTCATGGGCGAGCGACGGCTGCGCGCCTCGCAGCAGGCCGAGCTCGAGGCGATTCCGGCGATCGTCCGGCAGACCGCCGACGAGTCGATGCTGCGCGACGCGCTGCTGGAGAACATCCACCGCGTCCAGCTGAACCCGCTCGAAGAGGCGGCGGCGTACCAGCAGCTGCTCGACGAGTTCGCGGTCACCCACGAGGAACTGGCGAGCCGGATCGGCCGCAGCCGGCCGGTCATCACCAACACGATCCGGCTCCTCAAGCTCCCCCTGCCGGTGCAGCGCCGGGTGGCCGCGGGCGTCCTGTCCGCGGGCCACGCGCGGGCGCTGCTGTCGCTGGAGGACGCCGAAAGCCAGGAGGAGCTCGCCGCGCGCATCGTCGCGGAGGGCATGTCGGTCCGGGCGACCGAGGAAGCCGTCACGCTCAAGAAGAGCGAGAAGCCGGCCAAGCCGAAGCCCGCGCCGCGCAAGCCGATCCAGGCGCCCGGATTGCAGGAGCTCGCGAACCGGCTCTCGGACCGCTTCGACACCCGCGTGAAGGTCGACCTCGGCCGCCGCAAGGGCCGGATCACGCTCGAGTTCGGGTCGGTCGACGACCTCGAGCGCATCGTCGCGATCATCGATGCGAATACGGCAAATCAGACACCGAAAACCGATTAGGGATCACCCCAGGGTGTTTCGTCACGGTGATGATTGCTCCTCGCGTCCGTGAGGACCACGATCAGTGATGATCATCGAGGACACGAAAAAGGCCACCGCGGAGGTTCCGCAGTGGCCTTTCGTGTGCGAAGGGTCAGCGAGAAATCGCGCGCCCGATGAGTTCGCCGAACACCGTGCCGAGCGACTTGCCCGCCGCGTCGATGGCCATCGGGACGGTCGACGTTTCGGTGAGGCCCGGCGACGGGTTCACTTCGAGGAAGTGGACCGCGCCGTCCGGGGCGACGATCGCGTCGGTCCGCGAGATGTCCCGCAGGCCGAGGACGCGGTGTGCGGCGACGGCCAGCTCGGCCACCGCCTTGGCCGCGGCGTCGTCGAGCCGGGCCGGGGTGAAGAAGTCGGTCAGGCCGGCCGTGTAGCGGGCCGTGTAGTCGTACACGCCGCTCTCCGGGACGATCTCGACCGCGGGGAGGGCCTCGGGCCCGTCCTCGCCCTCGATGACCGTCACGGCCACCTCGACGCCGTCCACGAACCGCTCGGCGAGCACGGTGTCCCCGTAGGCGAAGCAGCCGACCATCGCCGCCGGCAGTTCCGCCGCCTCGCGCACCACCTGGGTGCCGAGCGCCGAGCCGCCCTGGTCGGGCTTGAGGATCAGCGGCAGGCCGAGCGTCTCCACCATCGCGTCGAGCACCGCCTGGGCGCCGAGCTCGCGGAACGTGCTGTGCGGCAGCACCACCCAGCCCGGCGTCGTGAACCCGGCGTTCTCGATGAGCGCCTTCGCGGTCGGCTTGTCCCACGCGCGGCGGCAGCCCTGGGAGCCGGTGCCGACGAACGGCACGTCCAGCATCTCCAGGACCGTCTGCACCGAGCCGTTCTCGCCCTCGCCGCCGTGCAGGGCGACGACGACCGCGTCCGGCCGCTGGGTGCGCAGCCGCTCCAGCAGGCCGGCGTCGGTGTCCCACTCCTCGATGCCGAGGCCCTCGGACTTGAGCGCCGCGGAGAGCCGTCGCCCGGACCTCAGCGAGACGTCGCGTTCGTGCGAAAGCCCGCCGGCGAGCACGGCAACGGTACGGTCGACCACCGTGAAAACTCCTTAGCTGAAAGAACTAGACCGTGTCCGGGGACGGGTTCTGCGGCCCCTGGATCCGGCGCGAGCCCACGTTACCGAAGGTGCGGGCGAGGTCCATTTCGGACTCCAGCACCGCCGCCAGCCGCCGCACGCCCTCGCGGATGCGCTCCGGCGTCGGGTAGCAGTAGGACAGCCGCATCTGGCGGCTGCCGAACCCGTCGGCGTAGAAGCCCGTTCCGGACGCATACGCCACCCGGGCGGTCACCGCGCGCGGCAGCATCGCCTTCGTGTCGACGCCTTCCGGCACCGTCACCCAGACGTAGAAGCCGCCGTCCGGCTTGGTCCACGAGCAGCCCGGGGGCAGGTACTGGTCGAGCGCGGAGAGGATCGCGTCACGCCGGTCGCGGTAGTTCTCGCGGAACTTCTTGATCTGGCCCTTCCAGTCGTGCGTGGCCAGGTAGCGCGAGACGATCATCTGGTTGAACGTCGGCGGGCACAGCGTCGCCGACTCCGCGGCGAGCACGAGCTTCTCGCGCACCGCGTGCGGCGCGAGCACCCAGCCGACGCGCAGGCCGGAGGCGAACGTCTTCGAGAACGAGCCGAGGTACACGACGTTGTCGGGATCGGTCGACCGCAGCGCCGGGTACGTCTGCCCGTCGAAGCCGAGCAACCCGTACGGGTTGTCTTCGACGACCAGGACGCCGTGCGTGCGGCAGATCTCCAGGATCTCCGCGCGGCGCTCGACGGCCAGCGTGACGCCGGCGGGGTTGTGGAAGTTCGGGATCGTGTAGAGGAACTTGACGCGGCGGCCGGCCTTCTCCGTCCGGTCGAGCGCCTCGCGCAGCAGTTCCGGCACCAGGCCGTGGTCGTCCATCGCCACGTGCACGACCTGCGCCTGGTAGGCGGCGAACGAGCCCAGCGCGCCCACGTACGAGGGACCTTCGGCGATCACGACGTCACCCGGGTCGCAGAACAGCCGCGTGACCATGTCCAGGCCCATCTGCGAGCCGACGGTCACCACGACGTCGTCCGGGTGCGCTTTGATGCCCTCCAGGGCCATGATCTCGCAGATCTGCTCGCGCAGCGCCGGGATGCCGTGCGCCGAGCCGTACTGCAGCGCCACCAGGCCGTCTTCGGCGATGATCTCGGCCACCTGCGCCGACAGCGTGTCGAGCGGGAGGGCCGCCAGGTTCGGCATGCCGCCGGCCAGCGAAACCACCTCGGGCCGGCTGGCCACCGCGAACAGCGCCCGGATCTCCGAGGCGGTCATCCCGGCGGTGCGCGCGGCGTACCGCTCCAGGTGCGGATCGAGGTTCTGACGGCCGCTCTGCGGCTTGCTGGGGCGGTTCTCGGTCATCGACGTTCACCCGGGGCTAGGCGGACACGGTCACTCCCGCGGGAGCTGGTAGATCCCATCGAGTGTAACCGGGCACCCATCAGGACCCCCTGGCCTTTCGGTGCTCGTCACATCGGCCTATCCTCGACCATGGCTCTCGTGTTCGTGCCGTGGATCTCGCGCGGCTTGACGAGCGGGCAGCCGGTCGGGAGCGCAGGTCAGGGGAGGTCGCGAGTGTCGCGTCGCGTCGTGGGCGTCACACTGGACAACCTGGAGCACCTGCCGAAGAGCTGTCGCCGGTGCGTGTACTGGGAGCTCGCGCCCCACCTCAAGCACCAGGCCGAGGAGTTCGGCGCGACCGAGGTCGAGAAGGAAGCCTGGGTCTCGAGCGTGCTGCTCGAGTGGGGTTCCTGCGGCCGCATCGTCTACAGCGACACGCTGCCGGTCGGGTTCGTGCTGTACGCCCCGCCGAACGCCGTCCCGCGCGCACTGGCCTTCCCGACGTCGCCGCCGAGTGCCGACGCCGTCCTGCTGACCGCCTTCCAGGTGCTGCCCGAGTTCCGCGGCGGTGGCCTCGGCCGGATGCTCGTCCAGGCGGTCGCCAAGGACCTGACCAAGCGGGGCGTCCGCGCCATCGAGGCGTTCGGTGACGCTCGTCCCGACGAAGCCGACCCCGACGGCGGCCACAGCTGCGTCCTGCCGGCGGCCTTCCTGCAGAGCGTGGGCTTCAAGACGGTCCGCCCGCACCAGAAGTGGCCCCGGCTGCGCCTCGAGCTGCGTTCGGCGATCACCTGGAAGGAAGACGTCGAGGCGGCCCTGGAGCGGCTGCTCGGCCAGGTGACCATCACCACCGCCGAGCCGAGCCTCGGCCGCGCCTGATCGCTCATCCGCAAACGTTTGCGCCTGCGCTTCGGCATGCCGTAACGCCGGTGTGCACAACTGTGGAAGAAGTGCCGAGTTATCCACAGAGCGCTGATAGGAGCGGTGGAAAACCTGTGGAGAACTACCCCGAAACCTGGGGACGCGCGCGTGGCGTCCCCAGGGGTGGTGGGGCAGGTGAAGGAGAGCCGCTAGGGGTTGTGGTCGACCCTATTCGGCCTTCGCGAGCTCGTGCGCCAGGACGTCGGCGAACGTGAACGTGCCCGTCGGCTGGTCGCCTTCGCCGAGCAGGTACAGGCGCTTGACGGCGATCAGGATGCCCTCCGCGACGATGTCGCGGAACGCCGGGTCGCCGAGCTTGCGGGCGTCGTCCGGGTTCGTCAGGTAGCCGATCTCGATCCGGACCGCCGGGCAGCGGGTGCGGGTGAAGATGTCCCACGACTTGTAGTGCGTGCGGTTGTCCTGCAGGCCCGTGCGGGCCGCGACCTCGCGCTGGATGAAGCCGGCCAGCAGCTCGCCCACCGTGGACGTCGTGCCGTTGCCGTTGCCGAAGTGGAAGCTCGCGACGCCCTGCGCGCGCGGCGAGGCGTTCTTGTCGCTGTGCAGCGAGAGGAACAGGTCGGCGCCCGCGTCGTTGGCGAACTTGGCGCGCTCCAGCTCGGTGGGGCTCTGGTTCGGGCCGCGGGAGATCAGCGCCTCCATGCCGGCGGCCTTCATCCGGCCTTCGAGCCGGCGGGCGAGGTCCCACGCGATGTCGGCCTCGCGCAGGCCGCCGGCGACCACGCCGAGGTCGTCGCCGCCGTGGCCCGGGTCGATCACGATGCGCTTGCCGCGCAGCCGCGGCCCGGCCTGGCGCACCTGCTCCTGCTCGCGCAGGAACACGGGGCGCCCGCCCCGGGCCCGCGGCGAGGACAGGCGGTGCAGCTCGCGGATGGTCGCCGGACCGCACATGCCGTCCGGCGTCAGGCGCATGTCGCGCTGGAACGTCTTGAGCGCGCGCTCGGTCTGGGGACCGAAGTAGCCGTCGGGGCGGCCGGCGTCGAAGCCGAGCTCGGTGAGCCGCTCCTGCAGGGTGAAGACGTCGTCGCCGTGGACGGGCGAGGCGATCATGTACGACAGCGGGCGGCTGCCCAGGTGGTAGCTGGCGCCCTTGAGCGCCTGGAACGTAGCCGGACCCACGATGCCGTCGGTCATCAGCCCACGACGCTGCTGGAAGGCACGAACGGCGTGCTCCACGGCGACGTCGAACGTGTCGTAGTCGTCGGTACCGGTGACCGGCGGGAGCAGGTCCATCCCGGCCAGGATGGACCTGATCTCGGCGACGTCCGGACCGGCGTCACCGCGGCGGAGTACCCGCATGCACTCCTCGCTCTTCCTCAGGCACCGGATTCGGGGGCTCGGTGCGTGGCAGGATTTCGGAAAACCTTCGCTGGGACGAGCCCAGGTCCTCTATTGTGCCTTGCCAACTCTGGGTGACAGCGTAGGCCCGGTAGGTGAGTCAAGAACCCGTTCGTGGAGTACCCACGCTGGCTGCTGTCACGCTCGATTAAGCAACATCGTTGAGATTAGCCCGAATGACGAACGAACCCGGGGCCCGCAGGAGGGTTCCCGCAGGCCCCGGGTTCGCCGGGCTGGTTCGGTTCAGAGGACGTCGGCGAGGTCCGACAGCAGCGCGGCCTTCGGCTTCGCGCCCACGATCTGCTTCACCGGCTTGCCGCCCTGGAACAGGATGAGCGTCGGGATCGACATCACCTGGTAGTCACGCGGCGTGTTCGGGTTCTCGTCGATGTCGATCTTGGCGATGGTCAGCTTCTCGCCGTTCTCGGCCGCGATCTCCTCGAGCACCGGGGCGACCATCTTGCACGGTCCGCACCAGGTGGCCCAGAAGTCGACGAGGACCGGCTTCTCGCTGGTCAGGACCTCGTCGACGAACGTCGCGTCGGTCACCTTGACGGTGTTGGCCATGGTTTCTCCTTCAGGGGTGGTTGAACGCCGGAAAGTCAGTTGGTGCTCGCGCCGTACCCGCCGCCGACCAGCTCGGGGGCCTCGTGCGCGTCCGATTCGCCGTGCTCGGCGAGCCATCGTTCCGCGTCGATCGCGGCGGTGCACCCGGAACCCGCGGCGGTGATCGCCTGCCGGTAGGTGCGGTCGACCAGATCGCCGGCCGCGAAGACACCGTCGAGGTTCGTGTACGACGTCCGGCCCTGGGTGACGACGTAGCCGTCCTCGTCCACGTCGACCTGCCCGCGCACCAGCTCGCTGCGGGGGTCGTGCCCGATCGCGACGAAGAAGCCGGACACGTCCAGCGTCGACTCGGAGCCGTCCTTGGTGTCCTTCAGCTGCAGGCCTTCGACCTTGCCGTCGCCGAGCACCCCGGTGATCTCGGAGTTCAGCTTCCACTTGATCTTCTCGTTCGCGCGGGCGCGCTCGAGCATGATCTTGGACGCGCGGAACTCGTCACGCCGGTGGACGACGGTGACGGACTTCGCGAACTTCGTCAGGAAGGTCGCCTCCTCCATCGCAGAATCACCGCCACCGGCGACCACGATGTCGTGGTCGCGGAAGAAGAAGCCGTCACAGGTCGCACAGGCCGACACACCGCGGCCGAGCAGCTCCTGCTCGCCCGGGACGTTCAGGTACCGCGCCGCGGCACCCATGGCGAGGATGACCGCGCGGGCGGCGTAGCGCTTGCCGTTCGCGACGACGTACTTGACGTCCCCGGTCAGCTCCAGCGACTCGACGTCCTCCGCGCGCAGCTCGGCGCCGAAGCGCTCGGCCTGCTTGCGCATCTCCTCCATCAGGTCCGGACCCATGATGCCGTCGCGGAACCCGGGGAAGTTCTCGACCTCGGTCGTCGTCATCAGCGCGCCGCCGAACTGCGTGCCCTCGAACACCAGCGGTTCCAGCTGGGCCCGCGCCGCGTAGACGGCAGCGGTGTATCCGGCAGGACCCGACCCGACAACGATCAGGTTCCTGATTTCCTCGGCAGCCACCGTGACCTCCGCTCGTAGTGACCTGTACCAGGCTCAACACGATGGTAGGTGGCCATGTTCCCGCGGGTGACAGCCGCTACTTCTCCCCGACGACCTTGTCGAACAGCACGGCCGGATTTCCGGGCCCGCAGTCGGCGCCGAAGGCCACCAGGCGGAACTGCGCGAGCTTGCCGGTGGTCAGGATGATCATGACTCCGGCCTTGCCGCCCACGTTCACCGGGCGGATGCCCTCGGGACGCACCTTCGGGTCCAGCCCGGCGGCCGCGATGCACGCGTCCAGGCGGTCCTCGTTCTGCAGCGGGCCGAAGTCGCGGACGCCGATGGCCTTGCCGACCAGGGCCTGCGCGCCGGCACCGTCGTTGCCGACCGACGGGCCCGTCGGGGCCGCCACGTTCGGGGTGCCTGGCTGCTGCGCGGTGCCAGGGATCGCGATGGTCACGGCGACGACCGCCGCCGCGGCCGCGGTCAGGACGCCGGCGGCCCAGACGAGCCGCTTGTTCCGGCGCCGCCGGGCCGCCGCGAGGTCCAGTACCGGGGCGTCCCCGGGCCCGGCCTGCCGCGGTGCCTGCGTGGCGCTTCGGGGACCGGCCTGGCCGGGAAAGGCGGCCGCTGCTTCGGCGGCGAGGGCCGCGTCCAGCCGGGCGGCGAACTCCGCGGGCATCCGCGGGGCCGGCGCGTCCGCCAGGGACGCGAGGTCGGCCTGGGTGGCGTCGAGGGCGTCCAGGATCGCCCGGGCTTCGGGATCGGCGTTGACCAGCGGCCACAGCTCCGCCGCGCGCGTGTCGTCCAGGACACCGGCGTGGAGGTCGGCGAGCACGTCGACAGACCAGGGCGGACCGATGGTCCCCCCGATCCCCCGGCTTTCGTCCGTCATCGTCCCTCCCCGCTACCCGGCTGACGCCCGGCCCGTTTGCTTTCGTGAGTTGGGACGTTCGCAATCGCATCGGGGTTCCGCAGGTGCCCGAGAACCTTCGCGAGTTTCCCGCGGCCCCGTGCGCACCGGCTCTTCACCGTGCCCTCGGCGATGCCGAGCATCTTGGCCGTCTCGGCGACGGAGTATCCCTCGACGTCGACCAGCACGATCGGGGCACGCTGGTCTTCGGGCAGCTGGTCGAGCGCCTCGCGCACGAGCAGGCTGGTCTCCCGCTCGGCCATCGAGTCGCGGGGGGTGGCGGGCTCGTTGAAGCCGGTCTCCGGCAGCGGCACCGTCGGGCGCGCCTGGCGGCGGCGGATCCGGTCGAGGCAGGCGTTGACCACGATCCGGTGCAGCCACGTCGTGACCTGCGACTCCGCCCGGAAGTTCCCGGCCGCGCGGAACGCCGAGATGAAGGCGTCCTGCAACGCGTCGGCGGCCTCTTCCGGGTCGCGGACCGTGCGCAGCGCGACCGCCCACATGCGGTCGCGATGTCGCTGGACGAGTTCGCTGAACGCATGAGGGTCCCCCGCGGCGTGAGCCGCTATCAGATCCGCATCCGTGGGAGCTGCAGCTGTCACCCGCGAGAGCCTACTGACCCTGTCGGGTGCGTCACCCCGCAGGCAGGAAGGACAGGTCGCCTATTTCGGTCATGAACTGCCCGTCCGCGTCGCCCAGCTGGGTGATCCAGACGATGAAGTACTCGCCCTGCGTCGGCTGGGCCAGCGGGATCGTCGTCTCGCCGTCCTTCAGGTCGCCGTTGCCGACCACCTTCGTGTCGGCCAGCTCGGGGTTCTTCCCGGTCGCCGACCGGATCTCGACCTTGGTGCCCGGGGTGCCCCCGATGACCTTCACCTGGCTGAGGTTGATCGGGTTTTCGAACGCGACGAGCAGCCCGACACCCGGCTTGATGGTGGGGAACTGCTGCTTGTACTTCTCGGTCCGCCACACCGTCTCGGGCTTGCCGTCGGTCGCGAACTTCGCCCGGCCGGTGTTGTCGCCCTTGCCCTCGGGGTTGTAGACGGCCACCGACTGCGGGGGCACCGCGGCGCCCACGGACGGCGAAGGCGGCGGGGCCGGGGCCGACGACGGCGGGGGCTGCGTCCCGTTCTGCTGGCTCGACGCCGGCGGCGCGGCGACGTTGATCGACGGCCCGCTCGCCTTCGAATCACCCTGGAAGACGTTGATCAGCATCAGGCCGCCCCAGGCGAGGATGATGACGGTCGCGACCACCAGGACCGTGACGCCGAGGGCGAGCTTGCGCCGCCGGGCGACGTCCTTGACCGGCTTCTTCGTCGTCCAGATCGTGCCGTCCGGCTCGGCGGCGTCCCCGCCGACGGCCTTGATCAGCTGGGTGCGTTCCTCTTCCTCGGCCACCTGGTCGAGGACGCGCAGGATGGCCGCGCTGGTGCGGATGCCGCCGTTGCCGCCGTCCTCGATCGTGCGGACGGCCAGCGACGACAGATCGGCCGGCACCGTCGGCACCAGCTGGCGCGGCGGGACGATCCGGTTCTGCGGCGTCATCGGGGCCGCGGGGATTGCAGGCGGGCCGCCGGGCAGCGCCCAGCGGCCGGTCAGCAGCAGGTACAGGACCGCGCCGAGCGCCTTGACGTCGTCGCGCAGCGTCGCCTCCGGCAGCGGGCCGGGGAACGCGAGCTTGAGCGCGCCGCTCGGCGTCAGCCGCAGGCGCTGGGGGTGGTCGAGGCCGAGGACGAGCCCGTTCTGGTGGGCCTGCTCGACGGCTTCGGCCAGCGCCTGCACCATCCGCGCGGCCGCAGCGGGCGCCACCGGCCGTTGCGCGACGAGGTCGACCAGGTCGCTGCCCTTGGTCCACTCCGCGACGACGACACCGAGCAGGCCTTCGCTCGAGGTGATGCCGCTGCCGAGGGCGAGCACGTCCAGCACGCGGGCGACGCCGCCGTGGCCGAACTTAGAAGCGTGCGTCGCGCGCTCCAGCGTCCGCCGGGCCAGCCGGGCGGCTTCGGGGTCCGCCGGGTCGCCGACCAGCAAGGTCAGCGCGACGTCCCGCTTCAGCTGCCCGTCCCGGGCACGCCAGAGGTGCGCGTCACCCCGCTCGTCCACGCCGAACTGCGCGAGGAGGCGGTAGCGGCCGTCGCCGACCACGCGCCCGGGGGCCAGCGATCCGACCTGGGCCTTGCCCACGTGGTTCGCACCCCCCGCCTGTTCGCTCCGCCTCGTGTCCACCCGCACGCTCCCGTTAGCTCCCCGCTCCAAGGTTACCCAGAATACGACGCGGGAGTCGTCGCCTTCCGTACCGCAATCGTTACCGGCGCTTGATCAACCGGGTGAACCTCGAAGTGGCCGGCTGGAGCTCCTCCACCTTGAGGGCCATGAGCACGCCGAACGAGACGACGATGCCCACCACGCTCTGCAGCAGCAGCTTCGCCCAGGCGCCCAGCCGCGGCCCGAAGAAGTCCGGCACGAGCTTGCCGGCGACCCACGCCGCGGCCACCCCGAGGACGCTCGCCACGACCGTGAACAGAATCACGCCGATCACCCGCTTGCTGCGCAAGTTGCCCAGCGTCACCCACAGCCAAACCTGGCCGAGGATCGCGCCGACCACGAACGTCAGCGCGTTGACCATCATCACGCCGAGCACGACGTTGTCCGGCGCCAGCAACACCGGGCACAGGTACAGCAGCGGCACCTTGACCAGCGTCATCACGATCATGATCAGCGTCGGCGTGCGGGCGTCCTTCATTGCGTAGAACACGCGCATCTGCAGCATCACCAGCGCGTACGGCAGCAGGGCGAACGCGGAGATCGCCAGCGCGTCGCCGAGCCGCTCGGCCGTGTCGAGCGTGCCCTTGCCGAAGGTGAACAGCGCGATGCCGATCGAGCCGCCGACCACGGTCATCACCGCGGAGATCGGCACGAGCATCACCGTCGAGATCCGGGACGCGTACGACAGGTCGCCGATCAGCTTCTTGTGGTCGCCGTCGGCGGCCGCGCGGCTCATCCGCGGCATGATCGCCGTCAGCAGGGAGACACCGATGACGCCGTACGGCAGCTGGAAGAGCAGCCAGGCGTTGCTGTAGGCCGTCACCCCACCGGGCGAACCGCTGGTCAGCACGCGCGTGTTGATCGTGTAGCCGATCTGGCTCACCGCGACGTAGCCGAGGATCCACAGGGCGAGGCCGCCGAACTCCTTCATCTGCTTGTCGATGCCCCAGCGCCACTTGAACCGGAAGCCGGACCGCAGCAGCGGCGGCACCAGCAGCAGCGCCTGGGCGACGATGCCGCCGGTGACGCCGATGCCCAGCGTCAGCACCTTGGGGTCGGTGATCGAGACGTGGCCGGTGTCGATGTCGCCCGGCATGATCCAGACGACCAGGATCGTGAGGATGACGACCAGGTTGTTGACCACCGGCGCCCACGCCGTCGGCCCGAAGATCTGCTTGGCGTTGAGCACGGCCGAGAGCAGCGCGAACACGCCGTAGAAGAAGATCTCCGGCAGCAGGAGGTAGGCGAACGCGGTGGTGAGGTCCGCGCTCGCCGCGCCGGACGAGTCGACATAGAGACTCGTGAACGCCGGTGCCGCGATCACCGCCACCACCGTGCCGACCAGCAGCAGCGAGAACGCCACCGTGATCAGGCGCTGGGTGTAGGCCGTGCCGCCGTCGGGGTCGTCCTGCGAGCGCACCAGCAACGGCACCACGACGCTGGCGAGCACGCCACCCATCAGCAGCTCGAAGATGATGTTCGGCATCGTGTTGGCGACGTTGAACGAGTCGTTCGCGATGCCCTGGCCGATCGCGCCGACCAGCAGCAGCTTCCACAGGAAGCCGGTGATCCGGCTGATCAGCGAGGCGATGGCCATCCGGCCGGACGCCTTCGCCAGCGACGGCGCCTTGGCCGGGGCCTCCGGCGCTTCTCCGTCCGGGCGGGGCTTGACCAGCGGCCCCTTGAGCGCCGGCATGACCTGGGTGGCCAGCGCGTCGTACGGCCGCATGACGTCGGGGTCGGCGACCGGCCAGCGCGAGTTCATCGGGACGCCGGCGGTGCGCGGGATGAACCGCGTCGCCTCCGGGTCGGGTGGGCGCGGGGCCTGCTGCGCCTCCTCCTGCCACGGCCGGACGGGCGCCGGACGCCGGGAGCCGCGCCCGCGGGGCGGGACGGGCGTGCCCGGCGGCGGGGTGCCGGGGCCCGGCACCGGACTGCCCGGCGGCGGGGTCGAGGGCGGTGGCAGCGGCGGCGGCCCGGACGGCTGCGGCAGCCGCCCCTGCAGCGACGCGCTCTGCTGCGGCGGCGGCCCGGGCGGGCCCGCCGGGTGCGGCAGGTTCGGGGGCGGCACCGGCGGCACCGGCGGCACCGGCTGGATGCGCGTGGGTGCCGGGCCCGCGCCGCGCGGGGGCGGGCCGCCGCGCGGCGGCTGAGGCGGGCCCTGCGGCGGCGGGACGCGCCGGGCCGGCCGCCCGTCCCGGCCGGGGCCGTCGTCGCCTACCGGACGCTGCTCGCGTACCGGACGGCCGTCTCGGGGGAGTACGTCTTCGCCTGCCGGGCGGCCGTCGCGCAGGGGACGGCCGTCTCGCGGAGGGGCGTCTTCGCCTGCCGGACGCCCGTCGCGCAAGGGACGGCCGTCTCGAGGCGGCCCCTCCTCGCCTGCCGGGCGGTCCCGGACCGGAGCCTCGTCGTGGGCGGGCCAGCCGTCGTCGCGGGCGGGGCGGGGTGGGGCGTCATCGCGGGCGGGGCGCTGGCCACGAGGCGGGGCGTCTTCGCGCCCGCGCCGCTGGTCGCGGGCCGGGCGGCGGGGCGGGACGTCGTCGCGGACCGGGCGCTGGTCGCGGACCGTGGCGTCGTCGGGAGCCGGCATCTTGCGCGGGTGGCCGTTGCGGGGCGGCTGGCGGCGGCCGCGCTCCGGGGGTGGAGGCGGCGGCTGCTGGCGGCGGACCGGCTGTGCTGGCTGTGCTGCTCGCGGGGGCCCGTCGCCCCGTTGCGGGGGCGGGGGGCCTTCGCGCCGAGGACGACCCGCACGCTCGGGTGGTAAGCCCGGCTCTCTCTCCAACGCGTGCCCAATCCTCGGTGCTCTACTCCGGTGCCGCGGCCCGGTGCCGCGCACGTGCGGACCAAGGGTAATCGCGAACCGCCCGGAACACTCGAAGGCCGAGCGATCAGGCCACGACGTCGCGGCCCGCGCGGGCGTCCTTCACCCGCCGGTAGATCCGCCGGGAAGCGAGCAGAAGCAGGGCCACACCTGCGGCGACGGTCGCAATGATGGTGATCGCGCCGTACTCGGTGGACGTCAGTTCGAACCGCGCGGATGACCCGAGCGGGGTACCGGTGGGCGTGCGCAACGACACATCGACGCTGAACCGGCCGGCCCGCAGCGCCTCCACCGGGAGGAAGTAGTTCTTGCCGCCGCTGGCCGGGAAGAACCGGTCCTGGGCGTCCCCCGGGCGCAGGCCGGTGTTGTTGTCGAGGGCGAACCGGGCGTTGATCCCGACCGGCAGGTCGTTGCTGACGTACACCGGCAGCGGCGAGTTGCCGGACGCCAGCGCGATGGTCTGCTTCGGCTGCGAGACGGTCACCCGCCCGCTGATCGCCGTCAGGTCGGCCTGGGCGTTCGTGGTCGCGGCGTCCGCCGGCAGGCCCCGCCACGCCGTGGAGGCGCCACGCAGCTCGGCCAGCCGGATCGGCTCGACGACGTCGTCCGGTTTCACCCGTTTGGTCGGGTCGAGCTGCATCGCGGACGCCAGCCCGGTGGCTTTCACGTCGAGCCCGGCCAGCGTCGAGACGACGTCGGGGTCGACGCCCGTGGCCGGGACCGGGCCGCCGTCGCCGACCGAGCCGGAGGTCGCCGGGACGGCGGCGAGCAACGTCGGCAGCGGGGTCGCGGTGACCAGGCCGGTGTTCAGGAACTCCCCGACCTGCTGCAGGTAGGTGGTGAACTCCTCGGCCGCGGCGTCCCAGCGCCGCGGCGGCGCGACCAGCAGGTGGTCCGGCCGCTGCTGCCCCGCGGCCAGGCCCAGCCCGGCGCGGAAGGCGAGGGCGCCGAGGCCGTTCTGGCCGGCGACCGCCCGCTCGGTCGTGGCGGGCACGGTGACCGAACCGGGCACGGTCGGGACGCCCGTCATCGCGGCGGTGATCAGCGAGTCGGTCGGCTGCACGCGGACGGTGCTGCCCTGCACCGTGACGCCGCCGCCGGCCGCGGCGGGCGCGAGCTTGCCCACGTCGGTGAGGAGGGTCTTCACGCCGGCCTCGGTGAGCGCGGTGAGCGCCGACGCGCTGGGTGTGCCGTCCGGCCAGAGCACGCCGGTCTGCGGGATGACGTCGGTCAGCTCCTGGATGGTCGCGGTGCCGGTCGCCGCCCGGGCGACCAGGCTCGTGTCGCCGGGCCGGATCCGGGTGAGCGCGTCGAGGTCGGCATCGGCGAACGGCAGCGCCACCACGCAGTGGCCGCCGACCAGGGTGCGGAGCTCGGACAGCCACGTCTTCGCGGCCTCGGCGCCCTTGCCGTCGACGTTGCCGGCGTCGGTGTGGACGAGGTAGCCGCGGGTCATCGCGTCGACGGTGGCGAGCAGGTCCGGGTCGAGCGCGAAGCACATCGACTTCGCGAGGTTGGCGTTGGTCCGCACGGCCGACGACGCCGACGTGACCAGCGCGTTCAGCCGGCCGTCCCCGCTGATCTCGGCGGCCAGCCGGTCGTCGGCCAGCACCACCGGGCTGCCGTACGGCGCCGCGTAGACGTGCGGGACGTTGCTGGTCAGCGGCCAAAGCAGGGTCATGCTCGGTGCCGCACCGGTCCGCCCGCCCGTCTTGCCCGGGCCGGCCAGCACCGGCATCAGCATGCTGACCGCGCCGAGCCGCGCGGGCCCGCCGAACTCGGGGGTGCCGTTGACGTTGACCAGCAGCGGGTAGACGCCGGGGAGGGAGAACCGGTTCGCCCGCGGCCCGGTCAGGGGCACGGTGATGGTCAGCGGCGCGCTCTGCCCCGGCTCCAGCACGTCGGCGACCGACGTGAAGTCGGTCAGCGGGTTGTCCCTGACGACCGCGCCGGACAGCACGTCGCCGACCCCGCGTTCGGTCGTCGCCCGGTCCCCCACCTGCAGCCGCACCTGCGGCCTGGTGACGCGGCGGTCGCCGGTGTTGGTCACCGTGCCGGTGACGGTCAGCGTCGTCGTCGAGCTCGTGATCACCCGCGGGCTGAGCCCGGCCAGGTCGACGCGCAGGCGCGCGCCCTCCTGCGCCTGGGCCACCGTCGCGCCGGCGAAGGCGGGGACGGCCAGGAAGAGGACGGACAGGAAGGCTGCGGCGAACCGCTTCACTCGGGGGCTCCCTCAGGGGCGTGCTCGTCTCGTCCGAGGACGTCCGGGCGCGCGAAAAGTTCCTTGTACATCTGACTGGCCTTCCGGACGAGCTTGCGCTCGTCGGAGTAGGCGAGTTTGGTCTCCAGCTCGGCCAGCGGGACCCAGGCCACCTCGGTGACCTCGACGTCTTCGTCGGAAAGCTCACCGCCGAGCGCTTCGAGCAGGAAGTGGTGCACGGTCTTGTGGATGCGCCGCTTCTCGGCCACGAACCAGTAGTCGATGGTGCCCAGTGGCCGTGTGACGCGCGCGGAGATGCCGGTTTCCTCCTTCACCTCGCGCACAGCCGTCTGTTCCACCGTCTCACCGTCCTCGATGTGGCCCTTGGGCAGCGACCACAGCAGTCTGCCGTGCCGGTCGAGCCGGCCGATCAGCACCGCCTGTTCGCGCGCCGCGTCCACCACGAGGCCACCGGCCGACGTCTCGTCGACCGTGGTCAGGCGCCTGCCGCGCTGCCGCCTGCGCCGCCTGCGCGGCTTCGAGGCGCCGGGGCGGCCGGCTGATCCAGACATGCTGCGATGCTAGAGCAAACGGTTGCCCCGGTAGGCTGGCTCTCCGTGTCCGTGTCCGGCGGTGCCTGGAGCAATCGCACCTGGAACGTAGTGGGATTTTCGTGAACGACGTGGTCGACAAGCAGGTGGCGGAGCTGATGCAGGTCTCCCCGCTGGCCGAGGAGCTGGCGGAACGGTTCGCCAAGGCGGGGCACCGCCTGTACCTCGTGGGCGGCAGCGTGCGAGACGCGCTGCTCGGCCGCCGCTCCGGCGACCTCGATTTCACCACGGACGCGCGGCCCGACCGGGTGCTGAAGATCGTCAGCGGCTGGGGCGACGCGGTCTGGGACGTCGGGATCGCCTTCGGCACGGTCGGTGTGACGAAGAAGGGCATGCAGCTCGAGATCACCACGTTCCGCGCCGACACCTACGACCGCGTCGGCCGCAACCCCGAGGTCACCTTCGGCGACAGCATCGAGGGCGACCTGCTGCGCCGCGACTTCACGGTCAACGCGATGGCCGTGGAGTTGGCGTCCAAGACGTTCATCGACCCGCACGACGGGCTGAGCGCCCTGCGGGAGCGGATCCTGGACACCCCGGCGACGCCGCAGGAGTCGTTCGCCGACGACCCGCTGCGGATGCTGCGCGCGGCCCGCTTCGCCGCGCAGCTGGACTTCACCGCGGCGCCGCGGGTGGTCGACGCGATGACGTCGATGGCGGAGGAGATCGACCGGATCACCGCCGAGCGGGTGCAGGCCGAGCTGTCGAAGCTGCTGCTGGCGGCCGATCCGCGCCCGGGCCTGGAGCTGCTGGTCGAGACCGGGCTGGCCGACCGGGTGGTGCCCGAAGTGTCCGGCATGCGGCTGGCGATCGACGAGCACCACCAGCACAAAGACGTCTACCAGCACTCGCTGACCGTGCTCGCCCAGGCGATCGACCTGGAGACTTCGCACGAGCCGACGTCCGAGCCCGATCTGATCCTGCGGCTGGCGGCGCTGCTGCACGACGTCGGCAAGCCGGCGACGCGGGAGTTCCAAGAGGGCGGCGGCGTCAGCTTCCACCACCACGAGGTGGTCGGCGCGCGGATGGCCCGCAAACGTTTGCGGGCGCTGAAGTTCTCCAAGGAGATCGTCGACGACGTCTCCCAGCTCGTGTTCCTCCACCTGCGGTTCCACGGCTACGGCAAGGGCGAGTGGACGGACTCGGCGGTCCGCCGGTACGTCACCGACGCCGGGCCCCTGCTGACCCGGCTGCACAAGCTGGTTCGCGCCGACTGCACCACCCGCAACCGCCGGAAGGCGGCCGCGCTGCAGGCGACCTACGACGACCTCGAGGCCCGGATCGCCGCGCTCAAGGCCAAGGAGGACCTCGACCGCGTGCGGCCGGACCTCAACGGCGAGCAGATCATGGCGCTGCTCGGCCTCCAGCCGGGACCGGACGTCGGGAAGGCGTGGAAGTTCCTCAAGGAGCTGCGCCTGGACCGCGGGCCGCTGGACCACGACGAGGCGGTCGCCGAGCTGAAGAAGTGGGCCGCGGAAAACGGCGTCGGGAACGCGTGAGCCGTGGCGGGCGGGGGCAGCTTCCTGGTGGCGCTGCTGAGGCGCGGTGCCCCCGCGATCGCCACCGCCACGAGTGAGCTGCCCGACGAGATCGCCGATCCGGCCCCGATGCACGCGCTGCGGCGCATCTCCCGGATGTCGGGTCCGATCGATCCCACCGAGCGCGACGGCCTGCTGCTGCGCGCGACCCGGTACGTCGTGCTCATCCCGCTGGCGTACCGGCTGCTCGCGGTGCCCGGCCAGTTCGGCGTCTACGTCCTCCGGCACGGCACGACCGGGCTGCTGCCGGTCGGGGTGTTCACGCTCCTGTCGGTGGCGCTGAACCTCATCGGCCTGCGCTGGATGTTCCGCTCGGCGCCGTTCCGCGGCCGGAACGCCGGGAAGCTCCTGGCCGTCGACCTGGTCTTCACGGTGCTTTCGCCGCTGCTCATCGCGCTGACCGTGCCGACACCGGCGTACTTCGACGCGCTCGCGGTCACGAGCATCCACCTCTACGGCGAGGTCGGGCTGCTGACGCTCGCGCTGGGCCTCCCGAGCGGCGTGGTGTTCGGGCTGGTCAGCTTTCCGCTGCGGATGCTGGCGAACTGGCTGAACACCGGCGGCTTCCTGGCCGGGGCCGCGTTCTCGACGTACTCCGTCCTGCTCGCGGAGCTCTTCCTGGCCACCGCCGCGCTGGTGCTGACCGGCCTCGGCACGCGGCTGGCGCTGGCCTACGGCACCCGCAACGGGCGGCTCGCCGAGCGCGCCCAGCAGCACCGGATGCTGCACGACACCGTGCTGCAGACCCTGGAAGCGATGGCGCTGGCCGGCCCCGGCGACGGCGAGGACCGGCTGGTGGAGATCCAGCGGCTGGCCCGGGCGCAGGCGATGGAGATCCGGCACACGATCGAGTCGGCGGCGTCCGAGCGGGCCGAGGCCGGCGCCCGGCCGCTGGGCGAGAAGCTCGCCGCGCTCGCCGCCGAGATGGCCCGCGACGGCCTGCGCGCGCAGCTCGTCGTGGCCGAGCTCGACGACGACACGCTGTCGGAGGTCCGGCAGATCGCCATCCGCGACGCCGTCCGCGAGGCGATGCGGAACACGATGAAGCACTCCGGCACCGACCGGGTCGTGGTCCGCGTCGAGGAGCGGGACGGCGGGATCGCGGTGATCACCCGCGACCACGGGAGCGGCTTCAGCGCGGCCGACCACCCGGCCGGGTTCGGCATCAGCGAGTCGATCACCGCCCGGCTGGCCGAGGTCGGCGGGACGTCGCTGGTCGAGTCGGGACTCGCCGGGGGTGGCACGCGGGTGACGTTGTGGGTCCCGTTCTGATATCCCCTGACCATGACCTCGATCGAGCTGCTGGCCGACGCCCTCGCCGCCTACCGGTCCGGTGACCGCGACCAGGCCGCCGAACTCGCCGCCCAGGCCGGGCGCGCCGGCTCCACGCTGGCGGACGAACTGCGGACGTACCTGGCCGGCGACGGCTCGGCCCCGGTGTACGACCAGCCGAGCGCGTTCACGGCGTTCATCCGCGGCGGCGGCAACGTCGCGCTGTACCGGGCGCTGAGCACCGAGCTGGCCGCCCGGTACGACGCCGGGAAGCCGGAGTCGCTGCTCGACCTCGGCTGCGGTGACGGCCTCGCCGTGGTGCCCGCGCTGGAGCAGGCGTCGCACCTCCCGCCGCGGATCGACCTGGTCGAACCGTCGGCCGCGCTGCTCGAAGGCGTCCACGAGCGGGTGCCGTCCGCCCAGTGCTGGCAGTCGACCGCGCAGGACTTCCTGGCCCGCGACGACCTCGGCTGGGACTTCGTCCAATCGACGTTCGCGATGCAGTCCATCGAGCCGGAGCAGCGCGCGGAGGTGCTGCGGGCGCTGCAGCCGCGCACCGGGACGCTGGTGCTGGCCGAGTTCGACGTGCCGGAGTTCGAGGAAGGCTCGCCGGAGCACCTCCGGTCGCTCGTCGAGCGCTACGAGCGCGGGGTGGCGGAGTACGGCGAAGACGCCACGCTGGTCGCCCAGGGCTTCCTGCTGCCGGTGCTGCTCGGGATCGTCTCCGGGCAGCAGCGGACGAACTGGGAGCACCCGGCTTCGGTCTGGGCCGAGCAGCTGAGGACGGCGGGCTTCACCGACGTCGACGTCACCCCGCTCGCCGACTACTGGTGGTCGCCCGCCGTCCTGCTCACTGCCTGCTGAGCGAGCCCGTCTCGATGTGCTGGGCAAGCGGGCGGGGCAGCAGGTGGGCGACCGCGCCACCCGGCATCCCGCCCCACGGCGCCGCCACGCCGGTCAGCACGCGGATCGCGCGCTGCACCCGGTAGAGCCGCTTATCGCGTTCGCGCTCGAACGACAGAGCCGTCTCGACGAACCGCGCGCCGTCGGCGTGCACCAGGTTGCCGGTCTCGTTGCCGAACCGGACGACCGTGGTGCCCGGCGGCAGCGTGATCAGGCGCTTGCCCCGGTAGAAGTTCAACGGCGGTTCGCCGCGCATCGGCAGGATCGGCCAGTCGGCCGGCTGGTCGGACTCCTCCGCCGGCCTCGGCGGCAGCATCAGCAGCACGCCCAGCAGGAACCGGGCCGCGTCGCCGAGCGAGCCGAACGCCACCGGCTCGTCGGACGGCGGCCGCGAAACCTCCCAGCCGTTCTCGGCCCGGCGCAGCGTCCAGACACCGTCGGCCGGTATCTCGCCGGCGCCGATCCGGTAGGCCGCCGCCGGCACGCCGTGTTCGGCGAGCCGCTGCTGGAGCAGCTCCAGGGTCTCCGCGCCGCGCAGGTTCCGGACCGGTTCGCCGCGCGCGACCCGGGCGAGCGCGCGCTCGTCCGGCAGGTCCGCCGCCGTCTGCGGCGGCCGCGGCTGGCCGAGGACCTCCGCCTCGGCCGTGGCGCGGACGAGCTCCCGGACGAACGGCGGCCGGAAGCCCGCCGCGCGGGCGTGCTCGACCAGCTCCGGCTCCGGCGGCACCCCGTACTTGCGCAGGTAGTGCGGCACGGCGGCGGGCCAGATCCAGGTGCCGTCGGTGTGGAACGCGTTCGGCACGTCCGGCTTGGCCCCCGGCGCGCCGAAGATGTCCGGCAGCGGCGCGGGCCGGTGCAGCGCCACCGGCGCCCGGAACAGGTAGTCGAGCAGGCCGCGGACCTGGTCCGGCGGCACCGGCGGCCGGGTGACCACCGGGCGCTCGCCCTCGACGTGGGAGTCGGCGACCCGCGCGTGCCGGAACACGACGTCCAGCGGCAAGCCCGCCTTCGCCGTCAGCCACGCCGGCAGGTGCTTCGGCGTCCGCGGGAAGGTGGCCAGCTCCAGCTCGTAGGCGGCGGTCGACGGGCGGCCGCCGTCGTTGGGCGGCACCCGCCAGTCCGGCTCGCGGTCGGCGTCGAAGTCGAAGTCGAACTGCGACTGGTCGTCGAGGGTGAACGTGCCCTGGAACCACGTCCCGGCTTCGGCTTGGAACATCGCCGCCCGCAGCCGCGCGAAGAGCCCGCCGAGCTTGGGCGCGGCGGGCAGCGAGACCGACACCGGGCCGTCCTCGTCGCCGACCGCGCGGACCTCGATCTCGGCGTAGTTCCCGACCTGCCGGAACTGCGCGCCGACCCGTGCCCAGCCACCGGGCACGGTGTGCAGCAGCGTCCGGCCGATGGCGCGCAGCAGCGCGTTCTGGTCGCCGGTGCCCGGCTGTGGCCGCGCCTCCGGCGTCTCGGAGAAGTCCAGCCGCGTCTGCCACAGCGCCGTGACCTGCTTGGCCGGCACAGTGACCGAGAAGTCGGTCAGGCCCAGCTGCGCCGCGCGGGCGGCGTCGTCGCGGACCCAGCGCAGGGTCAGCTCCGGCCGGTCGCCCGGCGCGACCTCGAAGACTTCGCCGTCGTACTCGGCGAAGGTCCGCAGCGTGAACGTCGACGGCACCTCGCTCGCCGGCACCACCCGTGCCGGACGCCCGTCGAACTCCTTGTCGAAGCCCTCCGGCGGCTCCTCCTCCGGCAGCACGGCCAGCAGCACCGTGCCGTCCGTGGTCGATCGCTGCGCGCGGAAAGTCCCCTCGCCCCACGTCGCATACAGGCCGTCCGGGCGTTCGGCCACTTCAACCCGGTTACGCACGTTTGTCCTCCCCGTCCCCAGTAGCCCCAAGAACCTAGTCGACCGGGTACCGAGCGAACCACCGGTCGTCGCCCGGCGCACCCGGGCCGAATTCGGTCAGCGCGTCGTCCGCGAGGCCGACGATGACTTCGCGCAGTTCCAGCTGGTCCAGCCAGCTTTGCCGCAGCGCTTCCTCGCCGTACATCGCGCCGGCGAGGTTGCCGCAGACGGAACCGGTCGAGTCGCTGTCGCCGCTGTGGTTGACCGCCGCGAGCAACGCCGAGTCGGCGTCGGTGGTGGTCAGCGCGACGTACACCGACATCGACAACGCCGTCTCGCCGACGTTGCCCTGCCCCAGCGATTCCAGCTTCTCCGGCGTCGGCGGCCCCTGCTCCGCCAGCGCCAGCGCCGCGTCGAGCGCCGCGCTCTGCTCTTCGTGCGCCGGGTGCTTCACGAGCTCAGCCCGCGCGGTCGCGACCGCGTCCAGCAGCGGCTTTCCGTGCAGCAGCTCGTGCACGATCACCGCGAAGCACCCCGACGACAAGTACCCGCTCGGGTGACCGTGGGTCAGCGCCGCGCTCTCGGCCCCGAGCCGGAACACCTCGGCGAGGTCGTCCGACCACAGCGCGATCGGCGCCGCGCGCATCACGCCGCCGCAGCCCTTCGAGTTGTTCACCGGCCGGTCGATGGTGCCCCGGACGCCCGAGCGGCCGTACGCCTCGAGCTCGCCGAAGCAGGTCAGGCCCGGTGCGCGCCGGCTGAACAGCTCCTGGTGGGTGACCAGCCAACCGTCGGCGGCCTCGGCCGCCGACTGCGGTCCGCGCGCCCGCTCCCACGGGACGCCCTGGGTGTGCAGCCAGCGCTGGTAGGCCATCTGCAGCGAGTGGACGACGTCCGCGGACCCGGACCGGCGCTCCTGAGCGTGGGCCCTGATCAGCGCTTCGAGCGTGAAGAGCGTCATCTGCGTGTCGTCGGTGATGCGGCCGACGCCGCCGTACGCGGGGATGAAGTCGGTGATGCCGGCCGGCCCGGCGATTTCGCGGATCCGGGCGATCGAGTCGAACTCGGTCTTCGCGCCCAGCGCGTCCCCGATCGCCCCGGCGAGCAGGCTGCCCCGCAGCCGCGATCGCAAGTTCGGTCCCTTCGGTTCCGGGGCGAACCGGCCGCTCGGGTACCGGCGCTCCCAGCGGGGGTGTTCCGCGGTCTCCGCCCGGAGGCCGTTGCGGTTGAAGTACCAGAAGACGTCGCTCGCGACGTCGTCGAGCAGGCCGAGGTCGGGCAGCTCGGCGGCCCAGGGCAGGCCGGGCACCCCGACCCGGGCGCCGACCAGCGCGCCCGCGATCGCGCCCGCCACCGGCCCGGACCGCGCGGCGAGCCTGATCGCGGCTTCCGGGTCGTAGCCGCGCTTGGCCGCGGCGAACAGCGCGCGGCCGAGCACCGACCGGACGCTGCGGCCGTCGCCGATGGACTCCAGCTGCGTGACGTCGTCGGCGTCGCGGTCCGCGCGCAGCGCCAGCGTCGAAGCCGCCAGGTCACCACCGATCTCGTGCAGGCGGACGTGCACCGGCAACGCGAACGTCTCCCGCGTCAGCAGCGCCTGGAACAGGGAAATCAGCAGTTCGACGCCCTCGGTGACCTCGGCACCGGCCGCGCTGCCGGTCAGCTCGCGGGCGACGTCCTTCGCGTACCGCTCGCCGTCGACGTCCGCGACGGCCACCGCGCCGGCCGGGGTCGCGGCCAACGCCGTGGCCAGGAGCGCGGAGAACTCGGCGGGCGCCGGGCCGGCGTGCCGGGTGGCGACGGCGAGCCAGCCGACCGGGTCCGGTTCGGGCAGGGTCGCCGGGACTTCGCCGGTCGGCACCGGCGGCAGGCCCCGCAGCACGATGTCGGTGTGGAACAGCAGGTGCCGCGTCAGGCCGCCCAGCGGCAGGGGGCTCGTCGGGTCCGCACCGCCGCCCAGGGCGTCACCGATCGCGAAGCCGACGTACGCACCGACGATCCGGTGCCACGCGAAGCGGTCGGCCGGCGTCCCGAAGGCGGAGAACTTCCCGAACGTCCACGGCACCGGCCGCGGGCGCGCGTCTTCGTCCACGTGCGCGATCAGGCCGTTCTCGCCCAGGTCGGCGGGCCATTCCGGCTCCTGGCCGGCCCGGCGGCGGACGCCGTTGCGGTACTGCCAGGCGAACCCGCGCAGGTACCGGACACACTCGGCGGAGGTCAGCTCGAAGTGCTGGTCGCGGGCGTGGTCCAGGGCGTACCGCAGGTGGCGTTCCAGCAGGTCGGGCGGTTCGACGCCGAACTCCGCGACCAGCGCGGGCAGTGCCGCGGCGACCTCCGGCCCGGCTTCCGGAGCGGGCTCCTCGACCGGGGGCCGGGGTGCGGTCGCGGCGCCGCGGGCCGCCGCCAGCTCGGCGGCGGTCAGGCTGCGGACCAGGTCGGTGCCGGGGTCGAGCGTCAGCCCCGACGACGGCGGCAGCTCCCGGACCGAGACCCGCCACCGGTGCGGGTACCGGCCGGGCACCTTCGCCGACGAGCTGTAGGCGATGACTTCGCGCCCGCCTGTGCCGGGGACCGGCCGCAGCAGCGGCTCACCGGTGTCGAGCAGGGGCACCAGCACTTCGCAGTCCAGCAGGGCGAGGACGAACTCGGCGCGGCTGATCCAGTTCGCGGCGAGGTAGTTCAGCAGCTTCTCAGGGTCGGTCGCGGGCGCCGGGAACCCGCGCCAGACCGGGCCGGGGGTGTACTGCTCGTTGACCCGGTGCTCGCCGTCCGCCCGGG
This sequence comes from Amycolatopsis sp. CA-126428, assembly GCF_002904335.1. Taxonomy (GTDB): domain Bacteria; phylum Actinomycetota; class Actinomycetes; order Mycobacteriales; family Pseudonocardiaceae; genus Amycolatopsis. The sequence continues at coordinate 58,472 of NZ_PPHF01000098.1, forward strand.
TCCAGCCGCGGACGGCCCGCACCGGGACGTCCAGCTCGGGGAACGCCTTCTCGTCGAACTCGGGGTCGACGTCCGGCCGCCACCCGGCCTCGGCGGGCGTGCTCGCCATCGCCGGCTGGTCGAACCCGATCTCGCCGCCGTCGACCGGCACGCGCACCACCGGGCCGGGGAACAGGCCCGCGCCGACGTCGGTGCCGTCCAGGTAGGCGGCCGCGTTGACCGTGAAGCTCCAGCCGTCCGGACGGCGCACGGTGAGCTCCGGCCGGATCCGCAGCCGGTCGCCGCCGGGCCGCGTGCGCAGCCATTCCCGCGCGCGAGCGGCGGCTTCCTCTTCGTCCATTCTCCCCATCCTCGCGCTAATGCCGCGGGTACCGCTCGATCCAGGCGTCGCCGAGCGCGCTCAGCGCCGAGTGCCGGTCGAAGTGCCAGTAGGCGTCCGAAGCGGTGTTCTCGACCAGGTACCGCAGTTCCAGCTGGTCGACCCACTTCTGCGGCAGCCCGGGGATGCCGGTGCGCGCCCCGAGCAGGGCACCGGCGATCGCCCCGGTGAGCGCGCTGCGGCCGGAGTGGTTGATGGCGCGAAGCAGCGCCTGCTCCGGGTAGTTCTCGAAGCCCGACAACGCGGCGAAGGCGCGTCCGAGCACCGACAGCGTCGTCTTCCCGTCGCCGATCAGCTCCGGTATCCGCAGGTCGGGCAGCCCGTGCTCGCCGAAGAACGGCACCGACTCGGCGACCATGTCCTTGATCGCCGTCCACTCCGGGCCCTGCTGGAACTGGTTGTCCGGGTTGAGCACCTCACGGCTGGTGTTCCAGATCGGGAAGCTGAACGCGTCCTTGGTCAGCGCGTGCTCGAACAGCCAGGTCAGGTAGGTCGCGGCGGCCAGGTCGGGCTCGTCGGGGTGGGTGACGCCGGCCAGTTCGCGCACCGCTTGCCGCGCCCCACCGCTGAACCCGCTGCCGGGCCCGGCCATGGTCAGCGCGGCAGGCAAGGCGGAGATCAGCGCGGCCGGGCCGGTCATCGGCACCGCGCCGGCGGCCCCGGTCGCGAGCTGGTGGTAGGCGTTGAGCTCGGCGTCGTCGATGTCCCGCCGGGCGTGCAGGTCCGGGACCTGCACGAGCCAGCCGTCCAGGGCGTCCATCGGCGCGCCCTGGGTCCGCAGCCAGCGCTGCAGCGCCCCGCGGACGACGTCGGGGAACAGCGCCTCGGCCTCGCGGGATTCGGGCTGCTCGCGGTGCGGGCTGCGGATGACGGCCTCGGTGTAGAAGAGCAGCCGCTGGGTCAGCGAGCCGATCCGGCCGGGCTGGTCGAACGCCGGGATCAGGTCGGTGACGCCTTCGATGCCGAACTTCGCGTGGATGTCGTGCAGCATCATCCGGTCGACGGCCGCGCCGAGGGCCTCGCCGAGCGCGAAGCCGACATACGCGCCCGTGACGCGCTGCCAGCCGTAGCGGAAGCCGTCGAGGTCCCGCTCGAAGTACTTGCCGAACGTGTCGAGGCGCGGCACCGTGCGGCCGGCGTTGTCGTACGCCGGGGCCAGGCCGTTCGCGCGCAGGTCGTTGGGCTTGCTGCGCGGCGGCTCCGGCATGTTCAGCCGCTTCAGCCAGGACTCGCCGAGCACGGTCTTCGCGCACTCCTCGGCCGTCAGCTCGAAGCCGCGCCGCCGGGCCTTCTCGGCCGCCAGGAGCGGCGGCTTCACCGGATCCGGCAGGCCCATCCGGGCCGCGGTCTCGGTGGCGACCCGGATCAGGTCCTCCTCCGCCTCCGGGCAACGGCCGTGCACGTCGATGCGGGGTTCGTGGCGCGGGAACCGCTTGACGATCTCCGCGAGCTCGCCGCTGGAGACGTCCTCGATGGTCGTCGGGCCGCCGTTGATCACCAGGTTCGGCGGGTGCTCGAACTCGGCCAGCGTCGCGACGTCGACCTTCCACCAGCCGTGCTCGCGCGAGGGCAGGTGCCGGGTCGAGCTGAACACCTTGAGCTCGTTGCGCTCCTCGGCGAAGTAGAACCGGTCGGTCTTGCCGGTCTCCAGGTCGAGCGGGACGAACACCTCGCACCGGATCAGCCCGATGAGCAGCAGCTCCCGGGTCAGCCAGCCGACGCTGCCGAACGACAGCAGCGTCTCCAGGGTGTTGTCCGGTTTCGGGTAGCCGCGGCGGATCGGCCCGGCCTTGTACTCGGGGTTTTCGCGCTCTTCGCCGGTCTGGTTGCCCTCGGCGTCGACCTTCACCCAGCCCGCGACGGCCTGCAGCGGCACGCCCAGCTCGCCGAGCCCGGCCTTGACGTACTCGGGGTCGACGACCTCGCGCCAGTTCTCCTGGCCGGGGAAGGCCACCGGCACCGACAGCCCGCCCGGGTGCGGGTGCGCCTGGCGCAGTTCGCCGTCCGGCTCGCGGACGACGACCGACGGCGGCGGGAAGATCTCCTTCTCCGGCCGGCCCTCGTCGAGGACCGCGATGGTGTTGTAGGGCACCGACCAGCCCTCGGGGATGCGCAGCACCTTCTCGGTGTCCACCCGCAAGCCCGCGGGGCCGGAAACGTCCGGGCCGTGCACCGCGCGCAGCCACTGGCCGACCTTGGCAATCGCTTCCGCCGCTTCCACCTACTCGATCCTCTCCAGGCTTCCGTCGGACTCGTGCTCGGCGATCGTCTTCGGCAGCACGAAGGCCACCGCGCCACCCGGCAGGTTCGCCCACGGAACCGTGATGCCGGTGATCACGTGCAGAGGGCGTCTCAGCCGGTAGCTCCGCCGCAGCCGCTCCCGTTCGAGCGGCAGCGACGTCGTGGCGAACCGTACCTCGCCGTGGTGAACGAGATTGCCGGGTTCCTCGCCGAAGCGCAGGACGACCGTACCCGCCACCAGCCTGGTGATGCGCTTGTTGCGGAGCAGGGTGAGGGGAGGCTCACCCGGCGCCGGGTGCACCGGCCAGTCGTCGAGCTCTTTCGCGGTCTCCAGCGGGGTTTCGTGCCCGGCGGTCATCCGCGCGGGGTGCAGCAGCAACGCGCCCAGCAGCTGCTGCGCGGCGTCCTCGAGCCGGGCGAAGTACTTCGGCGCGCGCGGTTTCCCACCGGCGTGAGCTGCGACTTCCCAGCCGTCGGCGGTGTAGTTGAGGCACCAGGCGCCGTCCGCGCGCTCGCCGACCCGGTACGCCTCGGGCCACACCCCGTGCTCGCCGAGCCGCTGCACCAGCACGGTCAGCAGCTCCTCGTCACCGAGCTGCGGGTCCGGCGTGGTCTCCAGCTCGGCGAGGACGTCCCCGGCGGTCTTCTTCACGTCGGCGCGGCCGGGCTTCGGCCGCGGCTTGCCCAGCAGGTCCGCCTCGGCGGTCCGCCGGACCAGCGGCTCGACGTACGGCGGCTGGAAGTGGTGCCGGCGGATGTGCGCGACCAGGTCCGGCTCCGGCGGCACGCCGTGCTTCTCGAGCAGGAGCGGGACCGCTTCGGACCAGATCCACGTGCCGTCGGTGTGGAAGCGCTCGTCGCCGTCTTCGTGCACGACGGCTTCCCGCTCGAGGTACTGCAGCACGAGCGGCACCTCGGTGTCGGTCAGCGGTGGCCGCTCGACGTCCGGGCCGCCGACGTCGGCGTGCCGGAACACCACGCCCAGCGGCAGCTGTGCGCGCAGCCGCCACCAGTCCGGGATGTGCTCGTCGGCCCGCGGGAACGCGGCGAGCTCCTCCGGCCAGGCGGCCGGCTCGGGCGGGTCGGTCCACACCGGATCGTCGTCGAGCGCGAAGTCGAAGTCGAAGCTGCCGTCCGCGTTCAGGGCGAACCGCGCTTGCAGCCAGGTGCCGCGGCCCTCGGTGTACATGCCGGCCCGCAGCTCGGTGAAGAGGTCGGCCAGCTCGTCCGGTATCGCCGTGTTGTGCCCCGCGGTCTCGGTGTGCTTCCCGACCTGCCGGAAGTCGGCGACGGCGGGCACGCCGGCGTTGACGCGGTGCTCGCGCACGAGCTTTCCCAGGCGCACCAGGAGGGTGCGCTGTTCGTCGGGCGAAAGTCGATGTTCCACGTGAATCATCGCCCCGCGTTGAACCGGCTGGTCACCGTGAACGACGGCGGCTCCCCGGCGGCTCGGCGGGCGGCTTCGTCTTCCCACATCTTGAAGGTGCGCGTCTGGAGCGCGCGGACCAGCGCGGTCTCCTGAGGAGTCCGGCGGCGGCCCTCCCGGAACGCTGTGCCGTTGATCCCGTTGATCGTCTCGTAGAGCGCGAAGATCGGGCCGTCGCCGGACAGGTAGTGGTTCCGCTCGATTTCGGTCTCCTGGACGAACTTCTCTTCGTCGAACGGACCTCCGATGTTCGACTCCGTGGTCGACCAGATGAGCTCGCGGATGTGGCTGCTGTCCTGGTCTTGCTCGAAGAACCCCGTGCGGAGATTGAGGATGGTGCCTTTCAATCCGCCATCGGGTGTCGAGTCGATCCGGTAGGTCTGGGCGTAGTACTTGTAGAACATGGGCGTTCGGAAGGCCATCAGCCGCTCTCCTCGGATGTCAGTCCCCGCCGGAACGCTTCCTCGAACCGACCTCGGACCTGTTCGGTCAGCGCTGCGGTGAGGGCTGCCTCCTCCGGCGAAAGGAGGCCTTCACGCCCGTCTTTCCTGCTGAGCGTCTCGAAGTCGCGGCGCACCTCGTAGAGGGCGTGCTCGTACGACGCCACCTCGTCGATGTGCGTCAGGTGGAGCCGCAGTTCGGCCACATGTTCGTTCGGTAGCCGCACGTTGAGCTGAAGATCCCGGTAACCGCTGCCCTTCGGTTGGGCCAGACGGTCGGTGAAGTCGACGATCGTGAGCTCGGGATCGTTGCGCACCGCGTCCAGCGCGCGGTACATGTCCGCCACCCGCTCGAATTGGATCTTGGTGCCGACGAGGTCGTGCAGCAGGGAACCATCCCAGCCGTACTTCGCGATCTTCGCCAGTGCCCGGACGTCGTCCTTCGGCTCCGGCCGGAATCCCGCATGGCCATCGGTCTCTCCGGCGATCCGCTCGGTGATGCGGTTCAGCGTGCCCTGCGTCTCGGGCCAGCGCTCGCGTTCCTCGGCAACCCATTGCCTGCAGTAATCCGGATCACCGGCTCGTGCTGGGTCGAAGCTGCCGTGCCGCAGCGCTTCAGGCGCGGCTTCGCCGGCGATCAGCGCCACGTCCGCGGAAATCTCCGCCTGCTCCGGAGTCGGGTCGAACGGCTCGACGCCCTGATGCTCGACGTCGTCGACGACGCTGTACCCGCGCTCGTTCACCTCGTGGACGGCGTCCTCGAGGATCGGGATCGCCTCGGGGTGCTTGAGCAGGCTGGCCAGTGTCTTCGGGTTGTCCAGCAGCGAGCGCGTCAGGTCGTCGTTGGCCGGGTCGGACAGCACCCGCACCAGGCCGGGGTGCTCGGCCAGGTGGGCGCGGATGTAGTCGGCGTCCGCGTGCCCGTCGAGCGCCGCGGCGACGTCGTCGCGGGCCAGGAAGGCGTCGTGCGGTGCCGCTGTTCCGTACCCGCCGTGCTCCCCGGTGCCGTGCTCGGTGCCGACGTGCACCTCGTCGGGCGTGCCGACGTGCATCAGCTTGATGCTCTTCGGCGGCTGCGGCAGGTGCATCAGGTCGCCGGACTGCGGGTCGATGAACGCGACGCCCTCGCGGGTGTGGACGACCATCGCCACGTGCCCGTATTCGACCCCGTTCGGGCCTTCGTACTTCACCGCGACCACGGCGTGGTGGTCGACCGGCATGCCACGCATCTCGCGGATGACGTCGTCGTAGCTGTCGCGCGCGGAGAACGTCTCCCCGAAGCGGCCCTCGAGGTGTTCGAGCGTGCCGCGGCTGCCCATCTCGTGCGGCAGGACCGGCTCGGCCGTCATGTCGCCGCCGCGCTGCCGGTCCATATAGGCCTCGGGACCGCGCGTGCAGTTCGTCACGTACCCGTTTTCGAAGGCGCCCGGCTGGTGGAAGCCCGGGTTGACCTCGCGCAGGTGGGGGTGCCGGTCCTGGACGTAGGCCGCGCGCTCGGACGGCGTCGTCCCGCCGGCGTGGATGGCGGGTTCGGCGGGCGGGTTCGTCGCCCGGGCCAGCCGCGAGTAGTCGTGCACCGAAACCGGGGCCGGCGGTGCTTCCGCCGGAGCCTCGGGCAGGTCGTGGACCGACGGCTGGTGGGGGGTGACGTGCTCCGGCTCGCCGAGGCCACCGAGGCGTTCCATGATCGCGGCCTGCTTGCGCCGTTCGAACTCGGCCGCGTTGTGCTCGTTCTCGGCCCGGCGCTCGGCCATCTTCCGCTGCGCGGCCTCGGGCTCGAGATATCGCGGGTGGCCGGGCCCGATCTCCTCGGCCACGACGACCCACTTGCGGCGGCCCTCGGGCGAGATCTCCAGCCGCTTTTCGTGCACCAGGAGCTGGGTGCCGGGCGGCGAAAGCGATTCGCGCTCACCCGGGTTCTCGGCGAGCTTCGAGATGTCGCGCAGGTTGTCCGAGCGCACGTGCAGCTCGACGTCGTCGCCGAACTTCGACGTCGAGAACTCGCCGGTCTTGATCGACGCGCTCGAGAACGCGGGCTCGACGACCACCGAGCCCGGCTCGTACGGCCCGGCGACCAGCTCGGCCAGCCGCGGGTCGCCGCCGACGTCGTAGGCGCGGATGGTCTCGCCGGACTCGCGCGCGACCTGGTTGAGGCCGTCCACGATCGCGCGGGTGTTCTGCTGCGCGAGGTCGAACCCGGGGTGACCGGGGCCGCGACGCAGGGCCTCGTTGACGTCGTAGGCGTACTCGCCCCGGGTGTAGCCGTGCAACGCGACGGCGCCCTCGTCGGTGACCGGCAGCCCGGCGGCGTCCCGGCGGGCGAGCGCGCGGTCGTGGATCTGCTGGTAGATGTCCTCGTCGCCGACCGCGCGGCGGATGCTCTCGTGGTCGGCCGGGGTGCCGCGGTGCTCGCCGTCGAAGAGGTAGCCCTCGTCGTGCGGGAGGCGTCCGGGGGCCGGGTTGAGCCGGTCGTTGATCGTTTCGGTCTCGGCGACGTGGGGCGGCGGCGCGTCCCCGCCGCCGAGCGGCATCGAGTGGATCCCGGTGGCGTCGGGCGGCAGTTCGGCGAGCCGCCCGCTGACGGGATCGGCGAACAGGACCCCGTGCTCGGTGTGCACGGCGGCCACCAGCCGCGACTCCCCGCCGGGCGTCTCGAAGGCGACGGCGCTCCGCGCACCGACCGGACGTTCGCCGAGCTCACGGGCGACGCCGTCGAAGCTGTCCCGGCTGCTCCACGACCCGTCCAGCTGTTCGCTGACGCTCTGCTGCCGCGCCGGCCCGGCGACGACGTCCTCGCCGTTCATCCGCCGCTCGAAGGCGACCATCGACTCGGCGGCGTTGGTCCGGTACCCGGTTTCGAGGCCGTCCGGGCGGTAGTGGTTGCGGGTGTTGACCCCGCCGAGCTCGGGAACGGCGTCGCGCACGAGCCGCGCGTGCTGCTGCGGCGTCTCGACGGACCCCGCGTGCAGCACGGGCGGCCCACCGGGAGCGAGCGGCGCGGCGAGCCGCGACCAGCCCCCGTCCGGCTCCCCGGTGGCCGGCGGCCGCCGTTCGGGCAGCGGCTCGGCACCCGGCGGGTCGAAGGCGTTCAGCTTGCCGGCCAGGTCACCGCTCGGCTTGTACTCGGGGTGCTCGGCGTAGAACTGCTCGAGCTCTTCGTCGGCTTCACGCTGGCGGCGAGCTTCGTCGGCGCGTTCTTCGGCCCGGCGTTGCTCGATGGCGTCGCGGGCATCGGCCTCACCGAGGTGCCCCGGCTCCCCGGGAGCGATTTCTTCGGCGTGCACGACGTAGTGCGGCTCGCCGGGCCGGCGCGGGTCGGCGTTGGGGTGCCCGGGGCCTTCTTCGATGCCGGTGATCTTGAACTGCGTCCCGGCCTTGAAGAGGACTTCGCGCTCGTCCGGGATGCTGGCCAGCCCCTCGACGTCCCGCCCGGTCTTGGACTGGATCCGCATCTCGACTTCCCCGGGGAACTTGCTCCGCGGGTGCTGGGCGTCGACCTTCGACGAGCTCAGGAACGACGGTTCGGTGATGTGCGCACCATCGTGGAACCGCGCGAGGAAGGCTTGCAGCCGCGAGAGATCACCCTTGAAGTCGACCCGTCGCGAGACAACGCCCTCGTGGGGCGGCAGTTCGTTCAGCCCGGAGACGAGCGCCGCGGCCTGCGGAGCGAGATGGGGCAGCTCGGGGCCACCCATCCGAAGGGCGTGGTTGAGCGGCCCGACCATCTCGTAACGGGTGTACGCGTGTACGGCGACCGCGCCGCCGTCGGACATGCCGGGGTGCCACTGGTCGCGCTTGGCGAGTGCCTCGCGCCGGACCTGTTCGTGCCGCCATTCGCCGTCGACCGGGCTGTGGTGCCCGGAGTCCATGAAGGTGTCCTCGATCCGCCTGATCCCGGCGGGGTCATCGGTGTGGAAGCGAGGATCGGTGAGGTAGGGCTCGTTGGGGCCGGGCTGCCCGTAGTCGTGCTCGCGCGGCGAACCGGCGGGTTCGTGCCCGGCCGGGTGTGGGTCGGCCGAGGGGTGTTGGTCCGTCGGGTGTTCGGCCCCCGGCTGCTCGACCGGCTTTTCGCGCACTGGCGACTGCTCGGCCACCGGCTGCTGCATGGGCTCGGCCGCCGGGATCGGGCGGTCCTGCGCTGGCTGCTCGAACGGTCGTTGCGTCCGCGGCTGTTCCAGCGCACGGTCCACCGGCCGCGGCGGCAACTGCTCCTGCGGCGGCCCGAACCGCGGAGGCGGAACCTGCGGCGGCCCGGCCGGCCGCGGCGCCCCCAGCCGAGGATCGTGCGGCGGCCCGGGCGGCCGTCCACCTGGCGGAGGCGGCATCGGCGGCCGTCCACCGGGATGCGGCCCGGGACCCTGCGGACCCCGAGGCTGGTTCGGATACCCGGCGGGACGCTGCCCCCCACCCACCGGCGGCCGCTGCCCACCCTGCGGCGGCATCCGCCGCGGATCCTGCGGAGCAACCCCACCATGAGGCGGCTGCCCATGCGCCCCAACCGGCGAAACCCCACCCTGAGGCGGCCGCACCCCCGGCTGCAAACCGTGCGGCGGCATCGCCCCGGGCGGAACCCCCGGCCCCCCAACCGGCGCCTGCCCACCACCCTGAAGCGGTTGCCCCCGGTACGGCGGTTGGCCGCCGGGTTGGGCTGGCTGTCCGTTTTGCGGTGGTTGGCTGCCCAACTGCGCTGGCTGCGTTCCGTGTGGTGGCTGGCTACCGGGTTGGATGGGCTGTCCGTTGTGCGGCGCTTGGCCGCCCGGCTGAGCGCCGTGTGGGTGAGCGGCCTGCCCGCTGTGCGTCGGCTGGCCGCCCGATTGCGCGCCGTGAAACGGCTGCGGACTGAAGGCAGCCGGCGGGGACTGGCCGCCCGGCTGCACTCCGTGCGGCGGCCGGCCACCCGGCTGTCCCCCATGGAGCGCCTGCCCACCAGGCTGCGCACCGTGCGGACGCTGGCCTCCCGGCCGATACCCGCCTTGCGGCATCGGCGGCTGACCGCCCTGCAGCATCCGGCGAGGGTCCTGCGGCGGCACCCGTCGCGGCTGGTCGCCTCCGCCCTGCGGCGTCGGCTGGCCGCCGGGGCGGGGACCCGGGCCACCCGCGTGTCCCGGACCGCCGGCGTTCGGCAGGCCGCCCGGTGGCGGCGGCGTAAATCCACCCGGCGGTGGCGCCTGCTGCGGCGATGGCCCGTTCTGGAACGGTGCCGTCCCGCCCTCCGCCGCGAACGGCTGGCTCGGCCCGCCCGCGAATCCGGCCGCGCCGACGTTGTCCTGGGGCCGGCCGCCGCCACTCTGGCGTCCCGGTTCCGGGGCGAAGCCCTGCGGTGGCGGGGCCATGCCGTAGCCACCCTGCGATGAGGCGCCGCCCGTCGGCTGCTGGACGTGGTCGGCGCTGGGTCGCGGCACCTCGGGTGCACGGTGCTCGGAAACCGGCTGCGGCCCGCTGTCCGCACGCTGCTGCGGTTCGGTCTCTCGCCGGACGTCCGGCTCGGATGCCGTCCGCGCTTCCGACGCGGGTGACGCCTCGCGGCGAGGCTCCTCCCCTCGCGATTCCGGCTCGGAGGAGGCCTCACGGCGCGACTCCGGCTCCGAAGCAGCCTCACGGCGGGACTCCGGTTCCGAAGAGGACTCCCCGCGCGACTCCGGCTCGGAAGACGACTCACCCCGGGATTCCGGTTCGGAAGCCGAACTCGACTCCTCCGTCTCCCGCCGCGACTCCCCACCGGAGTCACCCGAGGCACCAGAGTCGGCGTCGGTCCGCGGAATGTTCGCCTCGTGGACCGAGTGCAGCTGCTCCTTCGCGCCCCCGACCGCGCCCCCCACGGCCCCACTCGAAGCCCCCATCAGCAGCTGCTCCGGCGTCAACGACCCCAGATCCCCGGTCACCGCCGCCTGGCCGACCGTCTGGGCCACTCCCTCGACCGCGCCCCGCGCCCCCGCCCGCATGGCCGCGTCCGCGATCTGCCCACCCGCGCTGTGCGAAAGCCCCTCGGTCGCGCCACGCCCGATAGACCCCGAAGCCGCCCCCACGACTCCACCGACCGCGCCCGAGATCGCCGCGTCCGAGGTCTTCGACCAGTCCCAGTCCTTGCGGTCGCCCTTCGCCATCTGCAGGCCCTGGATGCCCGCGTCCATGCCGAGGTTGATCGCCTCGTTCTTGAGGACCTCCATGCCGATCTTCTTGAGGCCCTGCTTGAGCAGCTTCTCCAGCAGCTCCTTCGCGACCTGCTTGAACCCCTGCTGCGCCAGCTTCTCGAGCAGCTGCCGGAACAGCATCTGCACGGTCATCCGGGTGGCGATCTGGGCCGGCGCGATGCCCGCCGTCGAGCCGCCGAACGTCACCGCCGCCGCCGCGATCATCGCCGCGATCTGGGCCGCCAGGACGATCAGCGAGATGATGATCATGTACTTCGTGTACTCGACGTCCAGTGCCGTCTGGTCGCACGAATCCCCGAGGGCCTTCGCCGCGTCGGCCAGCTGCTTGAAGTACGCCTCGTCGCCCTCGACGAACTTCGTCCACTGCTCCGCGAACGCGTCGGCGCCGTCACCCGTCCAGTTGTCGCGGATGCCGGACGCCGCTTGGCCGCCCGTCTCCGCCACCGGGCCGACCGCCGACGACGCCGTGTGCCACGCGTCGCGCAGGGCGCGCAGCTTGGTCTCGTCGCCCTCGGGCCAGCTCTCCCCGACGACGATCGGCAGCAGCCACTTGACCGCGTCGGGCATTTCCATCCCCACGCGTCATTGCCCCTTGCCGAGCTGGGACGTCACGTCTTGGTCGGCGCCCGAAAGGGCCTTCATCGACTTGGCGACGTTCTGCTGCATGCCCCGCAACCCCTGCACGAGGTTGGTGAAGCCGTCGACGGCGCCCTGCGCGCCCGGCACGTAGTCCTTGGCGAACTCCTTGCCGGAGTCGTCGCCGCCCCAGCACTCACCCTGCGCCGCGAGCGCGGATTGCAGTGCCTTCGCCGCGTTGTCGAGCGCGTCGGCTGCCGTCACCAGGCCGTTCGACGCGCGCAGGACGGCGTCCGGCTCCGCGGTGAACCCGGAACCCCCATCCGGCATCAGTCGCCCCTCGTCATCCAGGACGACGGTGGCTCTTCGTCCTCGTCACGCGGCGGGCGGACGCGATTCGGGGCCGGCTTGGGCGCGGGGACCGGCGGCTGCTCGTTGCGCAGGATCGACCCGCCGTCCTCGAACGACTCCGGTCGCGGTGCCGGCGCTTCTTCCGCGACGAACTCCGGGATCGGCGGCACCAGGCCGGCCAGCGACGGCGCGCCCTCGACCAGGTCGGCGAGGTCGGGCAGGCCCTCGGTGATCGGCGTCATCAGGTCCGCGATCTTCTGCTTGACCTGCATCGATCCCTGGCGCACCAGCGACTGGACGGTGTTCGCGAGCTGGGCGGGGGTCGTGCGCTCGAAGGTGTTCGGGGCGAATTCGAGCTTCGCGAGGCTGCCGCCGGCGTCGATGGTGGCGCGGACCAGCCCGTCGGGGGAACTGACCTGGGCGGTGGTTTCGGCGGCCGCGGCCTGGGCGTCGCGCAGCTGCGCGGTCTGCCGCTCGAAGTTCTCCAGGAGGGTGTCCATCTGGTCCTTCATCGCGGCATTCCGTGCTTCGAGCCGTGCACGGTCGTCGCCCGCGGTGGTCACAGGTGCCCCCGGTGTCCCTCGAACCTACTAATGACTGCCCGTCACCCTAATGCCAATGGAGCAGTCATCGTGACCGGTTCGGGTGTTTGCGTCAGCGAATCGCACGCCGCCGGGCGAGCACGTACCCGGCTCCGCCGACGAGGTAGCAGACCGTCGCGGCGATGAGCAGGCCCGGCGAACGGCCGTCGTCCGGCACCACCAGCGCGGCCAGCGAAACCGCCGCCACCTGGGTGATGTTGAACAGCGTGTCGTACAGCGCGAACACCCGGCCGCGGGCTTCGTCGGCGACGTCGAGCTGGATGGACGAATCGACGCAGAGCTTGAGCACCTGCCCGGCCCCGCTGATGACGAACGACGCGAGCAGCGCCAGCGGCAGCAGCATCGGCAGCCCCAGCGCGGACTGCGCGATCGCGGCGAACAACAGCGATCCGAGCACCGCACGCAGCCGGCCGAACCGGCGGATCAGCCGCGCGGTCAGCAGGCCGGCGACCAGCAGGCCGGCCCCGGCGAGCGCGGCGATCTGGCCCAGCCCGGGCAGGCCGGCGCGGAAGACGCCGTGGTCGGTGAAGTAGTTGCGCATCAGCAGCACGGTGACCAGCAGCGACACCCCGAACGACGCCCGGTGCGCGAACAGCGCGATGAACCCGGCGGTGACACTGGGCGCCCGCCACGCGTGCCGGGCACCGTCGGCCAGCCCCCGCGCGACGGCGAGCACCGGGTTCGGCGGCTCGTCGACCACCGTCGGCCCGAGCACGCCCCTGGCGAAGCCGCGCGCGATGAACGCCGAGACCAAGGTGCCGAGGACGGCGAAGACGGTCGTCTCGGCCGATCCGATGTCGTTGCTGCCGAACAGCGCCCGCAAGCCGATCGCGCAGCCGCCACCGATCACGGCGACCACCGAGCCGAGCGTCGTGGCGAAGGCGTTCGCCGTCACGACGCTCTCTTCCTCCACGACGTGTGGCAGCGACGCCGAGAGGCCGGAGCCGATGAAGCGGGAGATGCCTTCCGCGGCCAGGGCCAGCGAAAACAGCCCGACTCCGCCGAATCCGAATCCGACTGCGGCCGACGCGCAGACGATCGCCAGCCCCCGCAGGAGGTTCGCGAAGACAAGGACGCGACGGCGGTCCCAGCGGTCCAGCAGCGCGCCCGCGAACGGCCCGACGACTGAATACGGCAGCAGCAGCGCGGCGAATCCGCCCGCGATGGCCAGCGGATCGGCGGCCCGCTCGGGGTTGAACAAGACTGCGCCAGCGAGCCCGGCGCGGAAGACGCCGTCGCCCCAGCTGGCGGCGAAGCGCGTGAAGAGCAGACGTCGGAAGTCGGGGTCCTTGAGAAGCTCTCGCGGCCCTCTTCGCACTGTTGCCGTCCGGGCGCTGATCGTCACGAGGCCAGAGTAGAGGGTGGCCGACGCACTGAGGTCGCCTCTCGGCGGCTATGCGCAGTGTGGCTCCAGCCGGACGGTATTCCACAAAGGCGGTTCTTCAGTGAGCCCGGGGGACACGGAGTGCGCCGGCCACATGTTTCAAACGAGGCTGTTGGGGCGATTGTTCCCGAGCCGAAGTCATTCGCCCGGCCAAGGGTGGGATCATGGGTCTGTGCCAGCGGACGCCGAGGTTGAACCGGGAACGCTCCTGGTCGCCGCCCCCACGATGGTCGACCCCAACTTCCGCCGGACCGTGGTGTTCGTCATCGATCATCGCGAAGAGGGCACGCTCGGCGTGGTCCTGAACCGGCCGAGTGACGTCGCGGTGCACGACGTGCTGCCCAACTGGGGTGGGCACGTCGCCGAGCCGCAGGCGGTGTTCGTCGGCGGGCCGGTCGAGAAGAAGACCGCGTTGTGCCTGGCCGCGCTGCGCACCGGCGAGACGGCGGCGAGCGTGCCGGGCGTGATCGCGGTCCGCGGCCCGGTCGCGCTGGTCGACCTGGACACCGATCCCGAGGCGCTGGTGCCGAAGGTCCGCGGTGTGCGCGTCTTCGCCGGGTACGCGGGCTGGGACTCCGGGCAGCTGGCCGGCGAGATCGAGCGCGAAGACTGGGTCATCGTGCCCGCGCTGCCGAGCGACATCCTGGCCTCGCCGGACGGCGACCTGTGGAGCCAGGTCCTGCGCCGCCAGGGCATCCCGCTGGCGCTACTGGCCACCCACCCGGGTGACCTCCAGCGAAATTAGGCCTCTTCCTTCTTGAAGACGCCGCAGCCGCCGGCGCCGCACGCGCAGCCGCTGCAGCCGGCGGGCACCGCCGGAGCCGGGGCGGGCACGGTCAGCGCGGCCCGGTTGCCGAGCACGCCACCGCCCATGACCAGCACCAGCATCGCGAGCACGCCCGCGAGCGCGGCGGAGACGAGACCACCGGTCGTCGGCATGGCCAGGCCGGCCAGCCCGGTGAGCACGGCGATCGCGCCCCCGGCCATGGTCGGCAGGCCCGCGACGCGGTTGGCCAGCTTGAAAGCTTCTTCGCTGCGCAACGCCGCTTCCGTGCGCACCCCGGTGCCGCCCTCGCGCGTCAAGCGCTCACGGAACCCGAGGAACCCACCAAAACCGACGAGCAGACCCAGCACGACCGGAACCAGCGCGATAGCGAACACGAGGTCAAGGATAAGCGTGACGTCCCGGCAACCTGCCGGATACCCTGATCGACTGTGCTACAGGCCATGTCACCGCGCGTACTGCCCACCGTCCTGACCGCTGCCCTGATCGGGGGAATCCTCGCCGCTGCGCCGGCTGAGGCGACCGAGAGTCACCAGCGGCCGATCCGGCTGCTCGGCGAGAAGATCGTCCCGAACGCCCTGCCGTTCCAGGGCACGACGGTCGGCGGCCTGTCCAGCATCGACTACGACCCCCGGACCGGCGGCTACGCGCTGATCTGCGACGACCGGTCGGCGATCAACCCGGCCCGGTTCTACACGGCGACGTTCCCGGTCACCGCCCACGGAGTCGGCGACGTCACCTTCACCGGCACCCACCCGCTGCTGCGCCCGGACGGCACGCCGTACCCGCCGCTCACGCAGAACGACGCCTCGAAGCCGCAGAACGAGCAGACGATCGACCCCGAGGAACTGCGCGTCGACCCGTGGACCGGCGGCTACTACTGGGCGCAGGAGGGCGAGCGGACGGCGACGACGCTGATCGACCCGTCGGTCCGCGAGGCGCGCCGCGACGGGACCTACGTCCGTGACCTGCCGATCCCGGCGAACGAGAAGATGACGCCGACGGCGGGCCCGCGGCAGAACCTGGTGCTCGAGGGCATCACGTTCACCGGGTTCGGCTCGCTGCTGGCCAGCGAGGTCGAAGGTCCGCTGCTCCAGGACGGCCCGATGCCGACGACGACCGCCGGCGCGCTGTCGCGGATCACCCTGCAGTCCCGGTTCGGTCCGGTCTTCGCGCAGTACGCCTACCCGCAGGAGCCGATTTTCGCGTCACCGGTGCCCGATGGCGCGTTCGCCACCACGGGCGTGTCCTCCATGCTGGCCGTCGACCAGGCCGACCCGACGAAGTTCCTGATGATGGAACGCTCGTTCGTCACCGGCGTCGGCAACAAGGTCCGCGTCTACGAGATCGACACCAAGGGCGCGACGAACGTCCTGAATGTCCAGTCCCTGAGCGACGCGAAGCACGTCAAGCCGGTGAAGAAGCGGTTCCTCTTCGACGCGGCCGACCTCGGCTTGTCCACAGTAGACAACCTGGAGGGCATGACCTGGGGCCCGAAGCTGCCGAACGGCGAGCGGAGCTTGATCATCGTCAGCGACAACAACTTCTCCGCGACCCAGGTCACCCAGTTCGCCGCACTGGCGGTCCCCGCGGAACGGCTTTGACCAGCAAGTTACGATGTGCACATGAACACGGCTCGGCGGCTCCTTAGCCTGCCGCGCTGACCAGGCCCGGCCTGGCCGGCGCGGCGACCCCTCATGCCCTGGTGGCTGAGGGGTCGAGTTGTTTCTGGAGCGGCTCGAAACCAAAGGATGACGGCGATGACTGAGGCGACAGGGACCGACGTCCCCGCGCACCGCTACACGGCCGCGCTGGCCGGGCAGATCGAGCAGCGGTGGCAGGACCACTGGGCCGACCAGGGCACCTTCCACGCGCCCAACCCCGTCGGGCCGCTCGCCGTCGAGGGGCAGCCGGTGCCCAGCGACAAGCTGTTCGTCCAGGACATGTTCCCGTACCCGTCGGGCTCCGGTCTGCACGTCGGGCACCCGCTGGGCTTCATCAGCACCGACGTCTTCGCCCGGTACCACCGGATGATCGGGCGCAACGTGCTGCACACGATGGGCTTCGACGCGTTCGGCCTGCCGGCCGAGCAGTACGCGGTCCAGACCGGGCAGCACCCGCGCAAGACGACCGAGGAGAACATCCGGACCTACCTGCGCCAGATCCGGCGCCTGGGCCTGGGCCACGACGAACGCCGGCGCATCTCCACGATCGACCCCGAGTACTACCGCTGGACGCAGTGGATCTTCCTGCAGATCTTCAACTCCTGGTACGACACCGAGGCGGGCAAGGCGCGCCCGATCGCCGAGCTGGAGGCCGCGTTCGCGGACGGCTCGCGTCCGACGCCGGACGGCCGTGACTGGGCGGCGCTGAGCGCGTCCGAGCGGAAGAAGGTGATCGACGACCACCGGCTGGTGTACATCTCCGAAGCGCCGGTCAACTGGTGCCCGGGCCTGGGCACGGTGCTGTCGAACGAAGAGGTCACCGCCGACGGCCGCAGCGAGCGCGGCAACTTCCCCGTCTTCCGCCGCAACCTGCGGCAGTGGATGATGCGGATCACCGCGTACGCCGATCGCCTGGTCGACGACCTGGACCTGCTGGACTGGCCGGAGAAGGTCAAGTCCATGCAGCGGAACTGGATCGGCCGCTCGCACGGCGCCCGCGTCACGTTCTCCTCCGGTGACGACGGCATCGAGGTCTTCACGACCCGGCCGGACACCCTGTTCGGCGCGACCTACATGGTGCTGGCGCCGGAGCACCCGCTGGTCGACAAGCTGACGACGGCCGCTTGGCCCGAGGGCGTCGACGAACGCTGGACCGGTGGCGCCGCGACGCCCGCCGAGGCGATCAAGGAGTACCGCGTCGCCGCGTCGCGGAAGTCCGAGCTGGACCGCCAGGAGAACAAGGAGAAGACCGGCGTCTTCACCGGCGCGTACGCGACGAACCCGGTCAACGACAAGCAGATCCCGATCTTCGTCGCCGACTACGTGCTGATGGGCTACGGCACCGGCGCGATCATGGCCGTCCCCGGCCAGGACGTCCGCGACTGGGAGTTCGCCGAGAAGTTCGGGCTGGAGATCATCCGGACCGTGCAGCCGTCCGAAGGGTTCGACGGCAAGGCGTACACGGGTGACGGCCCGGCGATCAACTCGAGCTTCCTGGACGGCATGGACGTCGCCGAGGCCAAGAAGACGATCATCGACTGGCTGGCCGAAAAGGGCGCCGGCATCGGGACCGTCCAGTACAAGCTGCGCGACTGGCTGTTCTCGCGCCAGCGCTACTGGGGCGAGCCGTTCCCGGTGGTCTACGACGAGGACGGCGAAGTCCACGCCGTTCCGGAGTCGATGCTGCCGATCGAACTGCCCGAGGTCGCCGACTACTCGCCGGTGACGTTCGACCCCGAGGACCGCGACTCGATGCCGTCTTCGCCGCTGGCCCGCGCGACCGACTGGGTCGAGGTCGAGCTGGACCTGGGCGACGGCCCGAAGACCTACCGCCGCGACATCAACACGATGCCGAACTGGGCGGGTTCGTGCTGGTACCAGCTGCGCTACGTCGACCCGACGAACTCGGAGACGTTCTGCGCGCCGGAAAACGAGCAGTACTGGATGGGCCCGCGGCCCGGCGAGTACGGCGCGGACGACACCGGCGGCGTCGACCTGTACGTCGGCGGCGTCGAGCACGCGGTGCTGCACCTGCTGTACTCGCGGTTCTGGCACAAGGTGCTGTTCGACCTGGGCCACGTGACGTCCAAGGAGCCGTACCGGAAGCTGTTCAACCAGGGCTACATCGAGGCGTACGCGTACACGGACGCGCGCGGCGTCTACGTCCCGGCCGAGCAGGTCGAGGAACGCGACGGGAAGTACTTCTTCGACGACGAAGAGGTCACCCAGGAGTACGGAAAGATGGGCAAGAGCCTGAAGAACGTCGTCACGCCGGACGAGATGGCCGAGAACTACGGCGCCGACACGTTCCGCTTCTACGAGATGGCGATGGGCCCGCTGGCCATGTCGCGCCCCTGGGCGACGAAGGACGTCGTCGGTGCGCACCGGTTCCTGCAGCGGCTGTGGCGCCTGGTCGTCGACGAGACGACCAGCGAGCTGCGAGTGTCCACTGAGGACGCTTCGGAGGCGGACCGCAAGGTGCTGCACAAGACCATCGCGGGCGTCCGCGAGGACTACGCGGAGATGCGGTTCAACACGGCCGGCGCGAAGCTGATCGAGCTGAACAACCACGTCACCAAGGTGTACGGCGGGGCCGCGTCGACGCCGCGTGAGCTGGCCGAGCCGCTGGTGCTGATGCTGGCGCCGCTGGCCCCGCACCTGGCCGAGGAGCTGTGGCGCCGGCTGGGGCACGTGGACTCGCTGGTGCAGGGCCCGTTCCCGGTGGTGGACGAGAAGTACCTGGTCGAGGACTCGGTCGAATACCCGATCCAGGTCAACGGCAAGGTCCGCTCCCGGGTCACGGTCCCGGCTTCCGCGTCGTCGGACGAGGTCCAGGCCGCGGCGCTGGCGGACGAGAAGGTCGCGGCGATGGTCGGCGACGGCTCGCCGCGCAAGGTGATCGTGGTGCCCGGCCGGCTGGTCAACATCGTCCTCTAACGCGAGGGCGGAAAGACGCCGGTGGTCGGCGGTCATCCCCGATTTGATTGAGCTGTCAACGAAAACGGCTCGATCGAAGGAGAACCGGGGATGACCCTCGACGGCAAGGTGGCACTGGTGACGGGCGGCAGCCGAGGCATCGGCGCGGCCACCGCACTGCGGCTCGCCGAGGACGGCGCGGACGTCGCGCTGACGTATGTGAACAACGCCGCGCGGGCGGCCGAGGTGGTCGAGCAGATCAAGGGGCTCGGCCGTCGCGCCCTGGCGATCCAGGCGGATTCGGCCGACGCGGCCGCGGTGTCGGCGGCGGTTTCGGCGACCGTCGCGGAGTTCGGCCGGCTGGACGTGCTGGTGAACAACGCGGGCGTCGGATTCGTGGGCGCCTTCACCGAGACCGCGCTCGAGGACGTCGACCGCGTCCTGGCAGTGAACGTCCGCGGCGTGTTCGCGGCGACCCAGGCCGCGGCCGGTGTCCTGGCCGACGGCGGCCGCGTGATCACGATCGGCAGCTGCGTCACCGATCGCGTGCCCGGCCCGGGCATGGCGCTCTACGCGACCAGCAAGGCGGCGATGGTCGGCCTGACCAAGGCTTTGGCGCGCGAGCTGGGCCCGCGCGGCATCACGGTGAACCTGGTCCACCCGGGCCCGACGGACACGGACATGAACCCGGCCGACGGTCCCTACGCGGCGGACCAGCGCGCGTTGACGACGTTCGATCGCTACGGGTCGCCGTCGGAGGTGGCCGCGGCGGTGTCCTACCTGGCGGCCCCGGCCAGCGCATACGTGACGGCGGCGGTGTTGTCCGTGGACGGCGGCCACGCGGCCTAACCGGAATAGAGCCCGATCTCCCGGGCAAGATCGGCGAGCATCGCTTCGAACAGGACGTCCGGTTTGGACATCGGGATCGGGTAGTTGCCGAAGACCTCGAGCGTGACGTGCCCGTAGAGCCGGGCCCAGAACTGGATCATCAGGTACGTCACGCCGAGGTCGATCTTCTCCACCGGCACGCCCTGCTCGGACTCGACGAGCACGGTGACCAGCGACTCCTGGAAGGTTTTCAGGTCGTCCCGCAGCTCGTCGGGCACACCGCTCGCCGACGGCAAGACGATGTCGTGCCGCGCGAGCACCCGCCCGGCGGCGGCGAGGAAGATCCGCCCGAACGGCTCGTCGACCCGGCTCAGCGCACTTCCCGACGTCGACCCGACACCGCCGGTCGGCGACGCGAAGACCAGCGTGAATTCCTTCGTGTGGGTGAGCGCCCACCGCCGGAAGCCCTTGCAGATGGCGAACAGCTGCAGCATCCCGTCGTCCGGCAGCTCGGCGATCTCCTCGGCGAGGTCGTCGGCCAGGTCGGCGCAGACGTCCAGCCGCAGGTTCTCGACGAGGTCGTCCCGGGACTCGTAGTACCGGTAGAGCGCGGGCGCGGTGATCCCCAGCTCCCGCGCGATGGCACGCAGGGTGACCGCCTCCGGCCCCTGCTCGACGAGCAGTTTCCGGGCGGTCCGCCGGATGTCCTGTTCGGTAGCCGCACGCGCGCGACCCCTCCGGGTGGGGTGGCTCATCCGAACAGTCTAGGTGGTTGGTACGACAGATTTTGCATTAACGCGAGGTCTGCCGTAACGAAAAGGTGCAGCTCAGGCCCGCGCCTTGAGGTTGGTCAGCACCGTGTCGGCGACCCCGCGCCCGAGCTGGCAGGCGTCCTTGCCCGAGTCGCTGCCCAGGACCAAAGAGACCGAATAGGCCAAGTCGTCCGCGACACCCACGACGATCACACAGCTGCGTTGACCGCTGGCGCCCACGTCGACGTAACCGACGGCCGGATAGCCCTGGACCGGCGCCAGGTCGTCGACCCAGCGGCTGGCCTTCGGCTTTTCGACCTTGTAAGTGAGGCTGAGTCCTTGGCCGGTTTTCGTCTCGAAGGCGATCAGGATCCCGGCGCCGCTTCCCGAGGTGCTGGCCCAGTCGCACATCGGCCCCAGCTCCGAGTCCTTGGGTTTCGCGGCGCCGGGTTGTCCGAGGTAGTCCGTCAACTGCTGCTCGGTGAGGGCCGAATCGCACGGGCTGCCCTCCAGAACCTTCGCCGGCAACGGGTTGTCCACCTTCGGTGCTCCGCTGTTCGGCAGTTCCGCACTGCTCGACGGAGCTGGGGTGGCCGTGCCGGGTGTCTGGCGGTCGCCTGTGCAGGAGGCCAGCACTGCCACTCCGGTGATCGCGGCGGCCGTAGTGGCGAGAATCCGTCGGATCATTCGAGCGACCCCTTGATCTTCTTCGTCGAATCCGCGGCCTGCTGGTCTGCCGCTTCCGTGATGCCGAGTGCTTGCCTCATCCGGAGAGTCAGCTCCGTGTAGTAGTCGAGTTGGTACTGCAGATGGCCTTGGTAGTAGCGGCCGGCCTCGTTGATGCCGTTCCGGCCGTTCACCGCCGCTTGGCTGACCGGCTCTTCCGCCGGTGGCTTCGCCCGGCTCAGGATGTCGGCCTGACGGATCTGCTCGCTGACGGTATTGAGCTGGTCTTCGGCTTTCTTGAGCATCGCGCGCATCTCGTCGGAGCTCATCGCGAAGCCCTGCCCGCCGGCGGGCTGCGATCCACCGCCCGGCATGTCCGTCGCCCAGAAGCCGATCCCGCTGAACATCGAACCCGTCATCGTCCTCCCCCTAACCCGTTCAGGGTCGCGTACAGGACATCGGTCAGCGCACCCCGGGTCCCCGGCTGGAAGCTGACCATCCGCTCCCGCGCCGGGTACACGTACGTCAGCACCCGCCCGGTCCCGGCGACATCCACCGCCGTGATCGGCGCGCTGCGCATCCCCCGATTCACGGCGTAGCACTGGTGCAGCCCCGTCCGCCGCGCCGCCATCAGCCGCCGCGCCCAGGGCAACGGGTCCTGCCCCCGGTCGACAGTCGGGTCGTCGAGGTCGTACGAGTCCTCGACCGCCCGGCCCGAGAACCGCGCCTCGGGAATCGACACGGCCGAAATCCGTGCGGGCGGCACCGGCGGCAGCACGTCCATCAGCGACTCCGCGAGCCGCGACGGTTCCACGGCGTCGATCCGGACCGTGTCGTCCTTCCGGATGAGCCGGAGCGCGTCGGGGCCGGCCGCGGAGACGAGCGCCGCGCCCGATTCGTCCGCTTCGATGTCCCCTAGCCACGCCGTGAACTGGCGGGCGCCCTTCGCCAGGACGCGCAGGACGTCGCGGAATTCGCGCGTCAACGTGCCGCCCGCGGCGAGCCGGAGTGACGCCAGGACGTCGAGGACCTGCTCGTCGAGCCGCTTGCGGGTCTCGTCGCCGAGCCAGAGGTTGTCGGCGCCCAGGACCGCGGGCGGTGTGCCGTGCCGCTCCCACTCCCACGCGGTCAGCAGGGCGGCCTTGGGCAGGAAGATCACAGCCCGATCACCGGGGGCACCGTCCGCTCATCGGAGCCGCCGAAGACGCTCTCCGGATCCGCCTCTACCAGGTACGACGCGCGCTGGTGTTCGGTGTCCTCCTCGCCCTTGCCGCCCTTCGCGCCCTGGCCCATGCCGCCCATCCCGGGGGAGCCCGGCTTGCCCGCCGCGCCGCCGCGGATCCCGCCTGCCGCACCCGGACGTCCTTCGCCGGGGACGCCGGCTCCGGTCGCCGAGCCCGGGCCGCGGGCACCCGATCCGGGACCGCTGCCCGCGCCGGTGCCGGACGACGAGCCCGGTCCGAATCCGCCGCCACCAGGGCCGAAGCCCGGCCCGAAACCGGGACCGAAGCCGCCGCCGGGACCCGATCCGGGGCCGAATCCGGTTCCTGGCGGCTGGTAGCCCGGCGGGTACTGCGTCGACGGCGGCACGTAACTCTGCGCGCGAACGCTGTCGTCGACGCCGGTCGTGTGGGAGCCCGGTGGCGGCGTGACGTGCCCGGGCGGCAAGACCTGCCCTGGCGGCGTGACGTGCCCCGGCGGCGGCGGTGGCTGGACGACCGGCGGGTGAACGGCCGGCGGCGGCTGCACCTGGGTGCCGATCGACCGGTCGTCGTCGCCACCGGTCCGGGTGGGCTTGCGCGGTGGCGGCTCGATCGGCTTCTTCGGGTCCTGCACCTTGAAGTCGCCGCCGTTGTACGCGCCGAGCTGGCCGTAGTCGATCGTGCGGGCCGCGGTGTTCGAGCTGGACTGCTGCGAATACGCGTTGTACCGCTCGACGTTCTCCTGGGCCTTCTGGTTGTACCGGTTGATCTTGTCTTCGGTGTCGGTGTCCCACGGCGTCGCGACGTCCCAGGCGCTGCGCGTCGGCGGCTGGTCGGTGACGTCCGGGTGCAGCGTGTTCTTCAGCTGGTGGAACTGCTCGATCTGCGCCTGGGCCAGCGTCGAGTTGCGATCCAGGGTGGTGGACGCCGAGGCGGCCGACGCCGTCAACGGCTGGAGCCGCTCGCGGGCCGCGTCCGACGCGCCGCCGGTCCACGCGGATTCGAGACCGGCGGTCAGTTCTCGCGTGTCCTGCTCGAGCCGGCGCTGGTAGGCCGACTGGTCGACGCCGGCCTGGTGCACGTCCTGCAGCGACTGGGTGCCGGGACCGTTCTGCACGGCCTGGACCAGCTGACCGGGTGACAGCCCGGAAGCCTGCGGGTTCGCCGCCCCGGTGCCGGTCTGCGAGCCGACGTAGGCCCCCGCGACCGCGCCGGGCAGCCCGCCCGCGAGCAGGCCGACGCCCGCGCCGGTCAGGACGTTGCCGAGCCGCTCACCGCCCGACTCGACGGCGTGCGCGATCTCGGACCCGACGTGCTGGGCAGCGTCGAGCATGTCGCCGAACAACCCCACCGAACAGCGCTCCCCTCGCGTTCGATCTCCCCTCTTGCGTCACGGACAATACCTCACCGGTTACCGGCTGTGCGGCGAATCGGCCAGGTCAGGCGTTTGCACCTGCCACCGCGTCAGCGGGCGCAGCAGCCACATGCAGATGACGACCATGCCGAGCGCGCCGAAGAAGTGCACGGCCCACGCCCCGATCAGCGACGGGCCGCCCCACGACCCGGCCGCGCCTTCTTCGGTCCAGAAGAACCCGAAGGTGGTGATCCGGCCGACGAGGTACCAGACCAGCAAGGCGACCGGGAAAGCCGCGACGGCGGCGAGGAAGCCGCCCTTCTTCGGTTCGGCGTCCAGCCACCGCCGCGCCAGGTGCTTCCGGGCCTTCGGACCGGCCAGGTAGGCGGGCAGCGCGAGGGCGGCATAGATCGTCCGTTTCCAGTCGGAGATGCTCATAGCGGTCCACGCTACGAGCCGTTGACCAGCACGAACACCGGGATTGCCACCCGGTCGAGGTGGGGAAAACCGGAACTCCCCCGAAACTGTCGGGGCGGTGTGCCACACTCGGTCGCCGTACGGTTACTGACGTGAACAGGGGAGGTTCGCGTGTCGAATCCTGAGCAGCTGATCGCGGGCTTCGAAGCCCGGATGGCGGAGTCGCAGCGGAAAGCCGATCGGATGGTCGGCGAGATCGAAGCGGTCTCGGTTTCCGAGCGCAGCAAAGACGGCCAGATCGGGGTGAAGGTCGACCACGCCGGCAACCTCGTCGGCCTGGAGATCGGCCTGAGCGTGCGGGACAGACCGGACCTCGCCGAGGAGATCCTCCGCACCGTCAAGTCCGCCCAGAGCAAGCTCGCCGGGGCGATGCGGGCCGGGGTCACCGATCCGGTCGGGCCCGAAGTGATGCACCAGCTGGTCAGCCGGCTCGAGCGGGCGTTCCCGGCGCCCGAACCGGAGGGGTTTGCGCCGCCGCCGGCTGCGCCCCGCAGCGAGGGTGACCGGTTCGTGCCGGAAGAGGAGCGGCAGCCGCCCGCGGCGCCGAAACCGCCGGAACCGCCGCGCGCGCCGCGCCCGCCGTCCGAAGACGGCCGCGACGACGACTACTTCAGCGACGGCGACTACCTGCGCTGAAGCGCGGGCGAGGGAGGGGAACCATGGCCGGACCAGGCGGCCCGGGCTTCGCGGTCGACCCGCAGGAGCTGCGGGAACACCGCGACCACATCGAGGCGATCACCGACCGGATCGACAAGTGCAAGGAAGCCGCCCGCGCGACCGAGCACCCCGAAGCGTTCGGTCTGCTCGGCATCCCGCTCGCGGCGATCTGCGCCCTCGCCCAGCAGGCGGCGGAGATCGCGATCGAATCGGCATCGACGTCGTCCTACGACCATTCGACCCGCATCCAGCTGTGGCAGCAGCTGAAGGAAGCCGACGAGACGGAGTTCAAGGACCTCTTCAAGGTGGAGGACTGAGCGGTGGCCGAAAACCCGTTGATCAAGACGGACGCGGCGGACGACCGCAGCGCATTCGAAGGCGCCGGCCTCTTCCAGGACTTCTGGGACGCGGGCACCGCCGTCGCCGACGGCAATTGGACCGAAGGCCTGGTGAACGCCGCGTTCGGTGCCGGCGATCTCGCGGAACTCGTCGCGGACCCGTTCGGCACAGTCGCCGCTGCCGGGGTCGGGTGGGCGATGGAGTTCTTCCCTTGGCTGCGAGAACCTCTCGACTGGCTCACCGGCGACCAGACGGCCCTCGAAAACATGGTCGGGACCTGGGAGAACGTCGGCAAGGAACTGGAGAAGATCAGCACCGGCCTCCAAGACACGGTCAAGAAGGACAGCGCTGCCTGGGAAGGCGCCTCGGCCGACGCCTACCGCGCCTTCGCCGAAGATCGCGCAGCGACGTATGCGGGTGTCGCGACCGGGGCCAACGCGATCGCGAAGCTGGTCGACATCTGCAAAACGATCTTGAGCGTGGTGCGCTCGATCGTGCGCGACCTGATTTCCGAATGCGTCGGCAAGCTCATCAGCATCGCCTGCCGGTACGTCGGCCCGGCCCTGCCGGTGGGCATGGCCACCGAGGGCACCGCGGAAGCGGTCAAGACCGGCAGCAAGTGCATGGAGTGGATCAAGAAGCTGCTGAAGGCCTTCAAGAAGGCGCAGGAGCTGTTCCACCGCATCGGTGACATCTTCCGGCGGGTCAAGGGCGCCCTGAAACGCGGCGCGGAAAGCCTGCCCGGCCCGCTCAAGAAGGTCGGCAAGCTGATCAAGGACGAACCGCGTGACACAAGGACGTTCCTCGAAGAGGTCAAGGACGAACGGCCTGATCGGAAGCGGTGGAAGGAGGTCGTCTCGGCGGACAAGCCACTCGGGGAGAACCTCGAGAACGTCGGCAAGGAGTTCCGCGGCGACGTCCGGAAGGAGTTCGGCGAGAAGTTCGGGGAGAACTTCGGCAAGGAGATCTGGGACGACGCCAAGAAGGAATGGCGCAAGGAGTCCCGGAAGAAGAAGGCCGAGGGGCTCGACGACTGGACGGGCGGGGACGACGACGATGCCCCGGACAAGGAAACCACCGTTCAGCCGCCGGTCTTCGAACAGCCGGGCACGCAGCGGATTTCGGGGTCGATCGAGTGACCGGGCCGCAGGGTGATCGACTCGTCGTTTCGCAGACGGATGGGCCGCATTGGATCCAGGCCGGCGTGCTCCTGTGCGTGGCCGGTGGATTCTTCTGGATGGCGTTGGCGGCCACACAGCAGAGCCCTCGCCTGGCTGGGTGGGTGTTTGGCGGAAGCTTCGGATTGCTGGGGCTGAACCTGGTCTGGCGATCGCTGAAGAAGCCGGTCCGGAACGAGCTCGTCATCGAGCCCGCCGGGATCTCCCGGGTGATCGGCGGCCTCGCGTGGGCGCTGCGGTGGGACGAACTCCGGGCGGCTTCGGTCGTCGACAGCACCCGGAAAGACACCGGTCACCAGGTCGTGCTCACCCCGGCGGACGACCGGTTCGAAAGCCGTAGCCGGAGCCTCGTCCGCATCGGCGGCGGTGATTTCCTGGTGGCCGGGCTCGGGCTGGGCGAGACCGAGGTCCCGCGCGTGCGAGAGCTGCTGGCGAAGTACGTCGGCGTCACGCCCGAACGGGTCCCCGACACCCCGGTTCCCGCGCCACCGCCGCCGGTGCGGACGGCGGTGCCGGAGTGGGTGCCGCCGCCGGTCGAGCCGTCCGGTTCCGTCACGATCCACGTCAACGGCTGGAACCGGGTGCTGCTCCGCTGGGTGCGGTTCTTCGCCCTCATGATCGAGGTGGGGCTCGGCGCGGTGATCGAGTTCGGCCCGCGGCACGGGATCCGCACCGCGTGCCTCGTCGTGTTCATCGCCGTCTTCGCAGGCGTGTCCTGGTGGACGGTCCTCGAACAACAGAGCCGTTCCCGGAAGTCGCGGGTCCTCCTGGAGCTTTCGGCCGCCGGCCTCCGGTGGACGACGTACTACCGGAAGTTCACGGTGTCCTGGCCGGAGATCGCGGAGCTGAGGCTGCCGTCCGGGCTTCTCGAATTCCGGCCCGCCGCCGTCGACTTCCCGCTCGACCGCCCGGACCTCGACCACCTGCGGCTGGGCGACGGCTGGTACCGGCTGCCACGCACCTTGAGCGCGACGGCGGTGAAGCAATTCGAAACGCACATCCGCAGCGTCTTGCCGGCGGGCGTGCCCTTGGCGCTCGGCCAGGGGTGACGGGGGCGCCGCCGACGCCGATCACTCGGGGGGCTACGTGATCGGCGCCGGCGACCCGATGCCCTGCCCGGCTCGCGCCGGTTGGGGCAACGTCATCACGTCTCCGCGATGACGCACCAGGAGAGCGGGACCGGAGCCACCAAGTGACGGCCGGGGGACGGACATCCCCCGATCGAGTGACGGCCTTCCGCTGCTCGCATGATTGTCGCACTCAGCCCCGGATAAGTTACAAAAACCTTCACTTTCTCCTTGCTTGCCGGTGCTGACCTGGTCCGGGCCGGTTTCTGGCACAGTGCGGGTATGAACTCCGACGTCCTCGTTGTGGGATCCGCCAATGCCGACCTCGTCGTCGCGGTGGATCGGCGGCCGGGCGGTGGGGAGACGGTGCTGGGCGGCGACACCGTGCTCTCGCCGGGCGGGAAGGGCGCCAACACGGCGGTCGCGGCGGGCCGGCTCGGAGCGGACGTCGCGCTGCTCGGCGCCGTCGGCGACGATCCCTACGGCAGGCTGCTGCTCGATTCGCTCCGCGCCGCCGGCGTCGACACCGGGCTCGTGCGCACCAGCGACCGGCCGACCGGCATCGCCTACATCACCGTCACCCCGGATGGCGAGAACTCGATCCTCGTCTCCCCCGGCGCCAACTCCAGCCTGGAGCCCGCCGACGTCGACGCCGTCTTCGACGGGGTGGAGGTCGTGGTCCTCTCGCTGGAGGTGCCGCTGCCGGCCGTCGAGCACGCCGTCGCGCGGGCCGCCGAAAGGGGTGTGCGGGTGCTGCTGAACCTGTCACCGGCGGCGAAGCTCTCCCCGGAGACCCTGGCCAGGCTCGACGTCCTGCTGGTCAACGAGCACGAGGCCGCTTGGCTCACCGGACCCGGCGCGGACCTCCGGAAGCTGCTCGACCTCGGGCCGCGGGCGGCCGTCGTCACGCTCGGCGCGGCCGGCGCGGTCGTCGTCGAAGCCGGGTCGGTGAGCCGGGTGGAGTCGCCGAAGGTCGAGGCCGTGGACACCACGGGAGCCGGGGACGCGTTCGCCGGCGCGCTCGCCGCGTCGCTCGCCGACGGAGCCGACCTGGTCTCCGCGGCGAAGCGAGCCGTGCGTGTCGCGGCGTTCAGCGTGACGCGGCACGGCGCGCAGCCGTCCTACCCCACCGCCGCCGACCTGGGGGAATGATCACCCGCGTTGCGGTGTTGCAGGTCACATGGGCGACTCGTTCGACTCGGCCTGGTGGCGCGGCTACGCGGCTCAGCTGCGGGCGATCGCGGACGCACGCCGTCCCGACCGGCTCGCGATCATGCCGCTCGACGAAACCCTCAAGGCGCTCGGCAAGCAGACCGAGCTCGACGAAGGCGTCTACGACGTGCCACTGGAGGGGGTCGTCGGCACGGTCGCCCGCGCCGGCGACTTCGACCGCGAGTTCCGCCCCCGCAACCGCGCGCTGCGCGACCGCTGGGAGCAGTTGACGCGGACGTCGGCGGACCTGCCGCCGGTGCGGCTCGTGCGGCTTTCCGACATGTTCTTCGTCGAGGACGGCCACCACCGCGTCGGCATCGCCCGGGCGCGCGGCGTCCGGACCATCCGCGCGCGGGTCCGCTGGATCAGCACGGTCGCGTGCGCGCTGCGCTGCCTGACGCTCGCCGACCTGCCGTCGAAGACCGCCGAGCGCATGTTCCTCGAGCGCGTGCCGCTGCCGGACGACGTCCGCCTTGGGCTGTGGCTCGACGACCCGGCCGACTGGTTCCGGCTCGCCGACTCGGCCGAGGCCTGGGGTTTCCGCCGTATGCTGGCCGGACGGCCCGTCCACAGCCGCGACGAATTGGCCGACTCCTGGTGGCGCGAAGAGGTCCGGCCGGTGCTCGACCAGGTACGGCACCGCGGTTTGTGCCCGCCACCACGAGATATCCAGGCGTACCTGAGTTATGGTCTAGACCATGCCTGAGTTTGATGCCGCCTCCGCTGAGTCCGATGCCGCCTCCGCGGGGAGGAGTGCGTCGGCCGAGCCCGATGCCGCCTCCGCGGGGAGGAGTGCGTCGGCCGAGCCCGATGCCGCCTCCGCGGGAAAGCGTGCGTCGGAGGGGTCCCTGAGCGGGGTCGCCGTCAGCCCCGGCCGCGCGAGTGGTCCCGTCGTCCGCGTTGCGGAGCCGCTCGGTGAGCCCGCCGCAACCCCCGCCCCGGCCGACCCGGCCGCCGAGGCCGCCCGGATCGCGCCCGCGGCCGCGACCGTCGCCGGCCGGCTTGAGAAGCAGGCCGAGACCGCCACCGGCGAGGCCGCGACGATCCTCATCACCACCGCGGCCATGGCGGCCGACCCGGCGCTCACGGCCCAGGCCGAAACGCTGGTCAAGACGCAGGGCCTGCCCGCCGCGCGCGCCGTCCACCAGGCCGCCGAAGGCTTCGCCGAAGCGCTGGCCGCGGCCGGCGGGTACATGGCGGAGCGCGTCCGGGACGTGCGCGACGTGCGCGACCGGCTGATCGCCGAACTGCTCGGCATCGCGCCGCCGGGGGTGCCCGAGCTGGCGTCGCCGAGCGTCCTGGTCGCCCGCGACCTCGCGCCGGCCGACACCGCCGGCCTCGACCCGGCGAAGGTGCTCGCCCTGGTCACCGAAGAGGGCGGCCCCACCAGCCACACCGCGATCCTCGCGCGGGCGCTGGGCATCCCGGCCGTCGTCGCGGTGCGCGGGCTGCTCGCACTGGACGCGCAAGCGCTTGCGGTCGACGGCGACACGGGCACCGTCGAGGTCGCCGACCCGTCGGCCCCGGTCGTCGCGGCGACGGTGGCCCAGCTCGCCGAGTGGAACGGCACGGGCGCGACGGCCGACGGTCACCGCGTGAAGGTCTACGGCAACGTCGGCTCCCCGGCCGACGCCCAGGCCGCGGCCGACGCGGGCGCCGAAGGGGTCGGCCTGTTCCGCACGGAATTCTGCTACCTGGACGCCTCGGACGAGCCCTCGGTCGCCGACCAGCGCGCGGCGTACACGGCGGTGCTCTCGCCGTTCCGCGGCAAGCCGGTGATCGTCCGGACGCTCGACGCGGGCGCCGACAAGCCTCTGGCGTTCCTGTCCCCGGAAGCCGAGCCGAACCCGGCGCTCGGCGTCCGCGGCCTGCGCGTGGCGTTCGACCGCCCCGAGGTGCTGGACCGCCAGCTCGAGGCCATCGCGGGCGCGGCCGGGGATTCCGGTGCCGAGGTCTCGGTGATGGCCCCGATGGTGGCCACGGTCGAGGAAGCGGCCTGGTTCGCGTCGCGGGTGAGGGCCGCGGGCATCGCCCGGGCGGGCGTGATGATCGAGATCCCGGCGGCGGCACTGAGCGCCCGCGAGATCCTGGAGGCGGTGGACTTCGTCTCGGTGGGCACGAACGACCTGGCCCAGTACACGTTCGCGGCGGACCGCCAGCTGGGCGCGGTGGCCAAGCTCAACGACCCGTGGCAGCCGGCCCTCTTGCGCCTGCTGAAGCTGATCGGCGACGCGGCCAAGGCCACGGGCAAGCCGGCCGGCGTCTGCGGCGAAGCGGCGGCCGACCCGCGCCTGGCCCTGGTCTTGGCGGGCTTGGGCCTGACGAGCCTGTCGATGAACGCCCCGGCCGTCCGCGCGGTGGGAGCCAGCCTGGCGGCGACGACCCTCGCGGAGTGCGAAGCCTTGGCGGAAGCAACCCTGGCCACATCGGACCCGACATCGGCCCGAGCGGCGGCGCGCCCCTGAGGAACGACGACTGAAGGCCCGGGTCGAGCCTCGGCCGGCGCCGATTGGTTCGGCAGGACTGGCTGGCCCGCGCTCGGGTCGCTGTGGCTTGCTCGGCGCTAGTCCCTTTGCCTGATCGCCCGGGCTTGT
This sequence comes from Amycolatopsis sp. CA-126428, assembly GCF_002904335.1. Classification (GTDB taxonomy): domain Bacteria; phylum Actinomycetota; class Actinomycetes; order Mycobacteriales; family Pseudonocardiaceae; genus Amycolatopsis. The sequence goes on from NZ_PPHF01000098.1 coordinate 89,713, forward strand.
CATCTCACCCGGCTCGGTCGTTTCGCTCCAGCGCGAATCATGCCTCCGCCGCGGGGGGCGCCCCCCACTTTCAGTCTATCGGTCATCACCGACAGTGCTGATCTGTGCGAACCTGGAACAGCGTGGTTGTCCACAATGATCGAGGGGTGTGGACAACCCGCCTCGACTTTCACGAAGGCCGTCCCGCGATCTCCGGGACGGCCTTCGGTGCGTTCGATTCGAAAAGATTCCGGGCCGTTGTCGATCCCGCCCGTGGCCGCTCGACGCAGGGGTGAGAAGCGAAGCACCCGAGTCGAGAGGACCTCACCATGACCGCCACCATCTCCGGCCCGGCCGGAGCCCCCCCGGCCGAAGCCGCCGCGGCCGAAACCGGGCCGGTGCGAGCCGTCCGGGCTGGGCGTCGGGAGTGGGTTGGGCTGGCCGTGCTGGCGCTGCCCACCCTGCTCGTCTCGCTCGATGTCTTCGTCCTCGTGCTCGCCCTGCCGAAACTCGCCGTCAGCCTGCACGCCGACGGCACCGAACAGCTCTGGATCATGGACACGTACGGCTTCATGGTCGCCGGGTTCATGGTCACCATGGGGACCCTCGGCGACCGCATCGGCCGCCGGAAGCTGCTGCTCATCGGGGCCGCCGCCTTCGGGGGTGCCTCCGTTCTCGCCGCCTTCTCCACCAGTGCCGGGATGCTCATCGCCGCTCGGGCGGCGCTCGGGATCGCCGGGGCCACGCTCGGTCCCTCGACCCTCTCGCTCATCGGCACCCTGTTCGAAAACCCGCGGCAGCGGGCCGAAGCCATCGGGATCTGGGCCGGCTGCTTCACCGTCGGCGCGATCGTCGGGCCGATGGTCGGCGGCTTCATGCTCGAACACTTCTGGTGGGGCTCGGTGTTCCTGCTCGGTGTCCCCGCCATGGTCCTCCTGCTCGTCATCGGCCCGAAGCTGCTGCCGGAGTACCGGGACGAGACCGCCGGCCGCCTCGACCTGGCGAGCGTCGCCCTCTCCCTCGCCGCGATCCTGCCCGTCGTCTACGGCGTCAAGGAACTCGCGCGGGATGGTGTCCACCTCGCCGCCGTGCTCGCGCTCGGGGCCGGCCTGGTCATCGGGTACGTCTTCGTGAAGCGGCAGCGCGGTCTCGCCGACCCGCTCATCGACTTCAGCCTGTTCGCCGCGAAGGCGTTCCGCACCACCCTCGGCGGGATGCTGCTGTTCAGCATGCTCGGCGGCACCACCATGCTGTTCGTCGCGCAGTTCTTCCAGCTCGCGCAGCACCTGTCGCCGGTCGGGGCCGCGCTGGGGCTGCTGCCCGGGATGGCCGGCTCGACCGTCAGCTTCCTCGCCGCTCCGGTCCTCGCCCGCCGGGTGCGGCCCGGTGCGCTGATCGCCGGCGGCGTGGCGCTCGCCGCGGCCGGCATGGCGATCCTCGCCCTCGTCGAGCCCGCGGCCGGGCCGGTGTGGCCGGCCCTCGGGTTCGCCGTGACGTCGCTGGGTGTCGGGCCGATGGTCGCGCTGGGCACCGACCTCGTCGTCGGCTCGGTTCCGGTGCGGAAGGCGGGCGCCGCCGCTTCGCTGGCCCAGACCGTCAACGAGTTCGGCTACTCCTTCGGCCTCGCCACCGTCGGCACGCTCGGCAACGCCGTCGCCCGCTCCTACGGCCTCCCCGCCGGGCTGCACGTCGCCGCCGGGCTGGCCACCGTCGCCTTCGCCGTCCTCGTCTGGTTCGTCGCCCGGCACCTGCGGTCGATCCGGCCGCTGGGCGCCTGACGAGCGAAGGCCTCCCCACCCGATGCCTGGGTGGGGAGGCCTTCTTGACGCCGGGGGCAGAGGGGCCCCGGCTAGCCGAAGAGGCCGCGCCGCGGGTGCCGGATGACCAGCGATCCGCCGTGCACGCGGCCGCTCAGCACGTACCGGGGGTTGCCCATCCGGCCGTTGCTGCGCGTCTTGTCCTCCATCGCGCCGAACTTGACGTCGCTGATCGAGTTCAGGTCCACCGCCGCGTGCTCCGGGATGATGATCTCGACCGAGCCCCACTTGGCGTCCAGCTCGATGTGCACCACCGGCGACTGCACCTGGGCCTCGGTGAAGTCGAGCTTCGTCGAGCCGTACTTGTTGCGCACGACCAGCTCGGACGGCACCACCCACGGCCCGCCGCGGTGCAGCGACGAATACTTCGCGTTCAGCTCGAAGCGCTGTCCGGTCGAGTAGCCGCCGTAGCCCACCGGAGGCGCGTACGACGGCGCGGCGGTGAGGGCCGCGGCCGGGTGGTAGAGGCCCGCCAGGTCGGCCAGCACGGCGTTCAGCTCGCCGCGCGTCCTCGACGCCAGCGCGCGGTCGGTGCGCTCGGTGAACTCGTCGAGGTCGAGCATGCCGCGGCCGATCGCCTTCTGCAGCACGCCGACGACGTGCTCACGCTCGTCGTCGGACACCCGGAGATCGCGCTCGCTCAACGGCTTGGTCTCGGTCACCGGTTCCGTCGCCGTGGTCTCTTCCTCACCCATGTCCACGATGGTAGAACCGGATTTCTCCAGGGAGATCGGGGGAAAACCCTGAACGGACCCGTAGTCCGCGCAGCCGCCGCGCTCGGCGTGGCGCTGATCCTGCTGTCCGGGTGCACCGCCGATGGGCCGGCACCGCCACCCCCGCCGGCCCCGAGCACGACGCCGACCGCCCCGCCGACCCTGCCCGAGGGGCTCGCCGGCGGGCCGGCGACCGGCGGCATCGGCGTCACCGCTCTGCTCCCCACCACCGGCCCGACCCTGTTCGACGCCGACCGCGGATCCGTCGCCACCCCGCCGGGTTATCCCGGCGGCGACGTCGGGATGAGCGTCCTGCGGGTCGGGAAGTCCGCTGTCCTGATCGCTTACCCGACCGGCACGACCGACCCGCTCGAGGCCTTCGTCTACACCGGCCCCGCGAGTCCGCCGCGCTCGCTCGGCCACGCCTGGTCGGTGGCGCCCGCCGTCGACGGCGAGAGCGTGTGGGTCATCCGGCCGGACGCGCCCGACGCGTGCCGGCTGCAGCGCGTCTCGCTCTCCGGCGGCGAGCTCGGCCCAGGCCAGCCCGCCAGCTGCCACACCGAGGTCCGCGCCGGGACGCCGCACGGCCTGCTGATCACCATCGACTCCGGCAACACCTCGTCGACGGACGCCCTGATCGACCCCGACACCGGCCGCACGATCCAGCAGGCGCCGCGCATCCTCGGCGTCGCGGGCGATTGGATGCTCCTCGACGGCCTGACCGAGCTCACCCTCGTCGACCTGCGGAACAACCGCCACCAGCAGCTCAGCCGGCCGGTGATCGCGCGGACGCCCACCGTCGTCCCGTCCCGGGACGGGGGCGTCTGGGCCGTCGACTTCGCCGACCCCGCCTACCGCAGCACCAGCACGCAGACCCGCGACCTCTGGCTGCTGCACCCGGACACGCCGAACTGGGAGCACGTCGCGGCCATGCCGTTCATCACCGAGCACCTCAAGCGCGGCGGCGGGTTCGGCTGGTCCGACGCCGGCGACCTCGTGCTGGCCGACGGCGTCCTCGCCGCCTGGCACCCGGGCGAGCCCCAGTGGCGCCTCGGCAAGGCCGCGCTGCCGACGAGCACCTGGTCCGGCTTCGCCGTCTTGCCGTAGCTACTCCTCGTCGAGGCCGTGCTCGATCGCGTACCGGGCCAGCTCGACGCGGTTGTGCAGCTGGAGCTTCCGCAGCGTCGACTGCACGTGGTTCTCCACCGTGCGGTGCGACAGCACGAGCCGTTCGGCGATCTGCCGCGCGGTCAGCCCCTTCGCGACCAGGCGCAGGACGTCGGTTTCGCGCTCGGTCAGCCGGGGCGGCTCGGCACTCGCGGCGTCCGCGATCGACGCGTCGGCCATCCGCCGGTACTCGCCGAGCACCAGGCCGGCCAGGCCCGCGGTGAACACCGGGTCGCCGGCGGCGGTGCGGTGGACGGCGTCGACCAGCTCCACCGCGGACGCCGACTTGACCAGGTAGCCGGACGCGCCGGCCTTCACCGCCTCCAGGACGTCCTTGTGCTCGCCGCTCGCCGAGAGCACCAGCACCTTCGTCGACGGCAGCGCCGACGTGATCTCGCGTGTCGCGTCCACCCCCGAAGTGCTGCCCAAGTTCAGGTCCATGAGGACGACGTCCGGCAGCACGGTCCGGGCGATCCGCAGCGCCGCCTCGGCGTCCGGCGCGGTCGCCCGCACGTCGAAGCCGTGTTCGGTCAGGTCGCGGGCCACCCCGTCCCGCCAGATCGGGTGGTCGTCGACCACCATCACGGAAATCCGCGGTTCGTCGCTCATCTCGCACCCCTCGTGCTCGGCACCCTGACCTCCCACTCCGTGCCCCGGCCGGGGCCGGTGTCGAGGGTCGCGCTCCCGCCGAGGTCGCGGACCCGCCCCCGGATGGATTCCACCACGCCGAGGTGCCCGGCCGCGGCGGCTTGCTCGAGAACGCCGTCCGGTATGCCCGGTCCGTCGTCGCGGATGCTCACCACGACCTCGTCGCCGAGGTCCTCCAGCAGCACCCACGCGTGCGCGTCCGGGCCCGCGTGCTTCTCGACGTTCGCCAGCGCTTCCCGGGTCACGGCGAGCAGTTCGCCGGTGACGTGCGCCGGCAGCTCGACGTCGTCCGCCGGGGCCGAGACCTGCACCGACGGTGTCGCGAGCACCTGCAACGCGGCGCGCAGGCTCATCTGGCCGCTGTCGTTCGGCGCCGCCGGCTCGGTGGTCACCAGCGACCGCAGGGCGATCTCCTGCTCGCCGGCCAGCCGGGCCAGCTCCGCCGCCTCACCGCCGACCTCGTTGCCGCGCTTGCGGACCCGCGCGAGCACCTGCAGCACGCTGTCGTGGATCGACCGCGCCAGCCGCTCCCGCTCGGCCGTCGCCGCTTCCTTCCGCAGCGCCTGCTCCAGCCTCGCCGCCGACCGGCGGGCCATCGTCGAGGCCATGCCGACGAGCAGGCCGGCGGCGGCGAGCAGGACGCCGTCGCGGGCGACGTCGAGGTCGAACTTCTCCCGCGCCAGCCCGGTCGCCACGCCGACGACCAGCCCGGCGAGCACCCCGCCGGCCGCGCCGAACCGCGCGCCCGCGGCGACCGGCGGCACGGCCGCCCAGACCGTGGTGATGAGCGGGACGTCGAGCGCGAACTGCGCGTCGCTGAGCACCCACGGCGAGGTCAGCAGCAACCCGGTGGACAGCACGAGGTCGAAGACGACCAGCGCCGGCGGCCGCGTTCGCTCGCGCAGGTAGAAGAAGCTGCTGACGACCGACCACACGGCCATCACGCCGAGGATCGTCCACGCCAGCCACTCGCGCTGGTACTGACCACTTTGGACGATCACCGTGCCGCAGGCGAACGCCCAGGTGAGGAAGCGGAAGGCGAGCACGCCCCGCCACATGGGCGTGACCGGGTCGGGCATCCGCCGGACGGTCACGGCTTCTTGCTGCGCGTCGGCGGCTTCGCCGTGGAGGAGTCGGCTTCGGCTTCGCCGACCGTCGCGATTTCGGCCTTCGAAGACCCGGGCTCGGCGTCGTTCGGCTGCGCGGCCTGGTCCTTGAGGACGTTCACCTCGGCCGGGTCCGGGTTGGTCTCGTGCAGCAGCGAGCGCACCCCGGCGTTCAGCACGGCCAGCAGCGGCACGGCCAGCAGCGCGCCGGCGATCCCGCCGGCGACCAGGCCGGCGGTGATGGCCAGGACGACGGCGAGCGGGTGCAGCTTCACCGCCCGCCCGAGCAGCAGCGGCTGCAGGATGTGGCTTTCCAGCTGCATCACGCCGATCACGATGGCCAGCACGATCACCGCGCCGATGAACCCGTTGGTCACCAGCGCGATCAGCACGGCGACGCCACCGGTGATGACCGCGCCGATGATGGGGATGAACGCGCCGATGAACACCAGCGTCGCCAGCGGGATCACCAGCGGGACGCGCATGATCCACAGGCCGACCCCGATGCCGACGGCGTCGACCACGGCGACCGCGGCCGTCGCCCGCACGTAGCTGACCAGCGACGCGAAGCCGCGGCGCCCGGCGACGTCGACCCGGTTGCGGACCCGCTGCGGCACGGCGCGGACCAGGAACGACCAGATGCCGTCCCCGCCGCTGAGGAAGAAGATCGTGATGAACAGCGTCAGCAGGAAGCCGGTGAGGATCTCGCCGACGGTGCTCGCCGTGGTCAGCGCGGTCGTCGTGATCGACGCCTGGTTGTTCTGGATGAACCCGATCGCCTGGTTGATGAAGTCCTGGATCTGCTCCTGGCGCAGGTGCGGCGGCCCGTTGAGCAGCCAGTTCTTGATCTGGTCGAGGCTCGCGTTCACCTGCTGCTGCAGCTGCGGCAGGCCGGAGGAGAACTGTGTGACGACGAACGTCAGCAGCCCGCCCAGCACGGCCAGACCGGCGATCAGCACGATGGCCGTCGCCAGCCCCCGCGGGAACTTCACCGCCACCAGCTTCTGCACCGCCGGCGCGAGCAGCGCGGACACCAGCAGGGCGATGGACAGCGGGATGACGACCACCGAGAGGTAGCCGATCAGCCAGACCACGGCGTACAGGGCCGCGGCCACTACGATCAACCGCCACGCGAGTGCGGCACTTATGCGTAGGCCCCGGGGGACGAGGCCGGTGACGTCCTCGTGCTCCGGCAGGAACGGGTCTTCGCGTCGCGCGTGGGTCACCGGCTCACCGTAGCGGCTGGACCGCCCGATTCGGCCGCTTTCCGACGGCCGCGTCCGACACACCGGGCGGCCAGGCATGATCACCGACCGTCAAACCGGGCTACACCGTGTGTCTTTCACACGATGGGGGCATCAAGTCGCGTCAAGGGTGCGCGGCGCGGTGCCGATTTGATTAGGTCGCTTCCGCAACGACCTGATCACGAACTAGGTACGAGGAGACGACGAGTGGCGAACACCGCGACGAACGAGGGGCAGGGCGCCAAGCGCGCCGGCCGTCTCGTGTCGCGTGCGCTGCTCGTGCTCGGCGGCGCGGTGGCGGGCACCGCCGCCGCGTGGCTCGTCTCCGGCGCCACCGCTTCCGCGGACACCGCGGCCGGCCCCACCGTCGAGGTCGGCACCGCCTCCGTCACGCCGGTCACCGACGCCACGGCGGCCGGGCTCGGCGACGCGAACCGCGGTGCCGGGCACTTCGCGGGTGACGTCGCCGGCGAGGTCGCCGACGCGGTCTGCCACCAGGACGCGACGACGTGGAGCGAGCCGCAGGCCCCGCGCCCGTGCGGCCGCACCGACGCCGCCACCCTGCAGCACGAGGTCTCCGAGCACGTCGGCAACTCCGTCACGGACCTCGCCGACGACGCGGTGCTGAGCCCGGCCCAGCGCACCCTCGGCGCGTTCGAGCACATCGCGCGCAAGCCGGAAGACACCCGCCAGGTCATCGAGCAGACCATCGCCCCCGAGCCGGCCACCGACTTCGGCCGCCACGTGTGGCAGCTGCTCGACCCGGCCCAGCACGGCGGCCTGGTCCCGCTTCCCGTCCTCCCGGGCCTCGCCCCGGTCGAGCAGCAGCCGGTGACCTCCGGCGCCGGCCAGGCGGCGGGCACCCCCGCCGTCTCGACCGTCGAACTTCCCGCCGCGCAGCGAGCCGCGCTCGCGATGCCGGTGGGCTGGCAGTACGACGACAGCACCGATGCCGCGGGCCACGCCCGCAACGGGCACCGTGACCTGCCGTCGCCGCTGACTCCGGCGCAGCTTCCGATCGCGCCGGCCGTCCCCACCGCCCCGGGTGGCACCACGGCCCCCGGTGGACACCTCGACGGCTTCAACTTCGGCGTCCCCTTCTGGACGACCGATGCCGTCGACACCGCCGTCGCGGCGATGAGCCGCGCCGGCCTGCGCCACTCGCTGCGCACCCCGGGCGAACAGCCCGGCGTCACTCCTGACTGAACACCTCCCTTCACGGGCCGCTGACGCGTCCACGTCCGTCCTTCGCTGACGGCTTCGCGTCCGCTCCATCCCCGTGACACGGCGGTGCGCTCTCTCGCGCCCGCACCAAGTGCCATCCCCTCGGTGCGCTCGGACGCCATTCCCCTTTTCGACGAGCGCACACCCATGAACCCGCAAGGGAACCCGAAATAAAGGAGAAAAACCCCATGCAGACGTGGGCAAAGCGCGGACTCCAGACCGCATTTGTCACGGGTGGGTTGCTGATGCTGGGCACCGGCATCGCCTCGGCTGACGAGAACGTCAACCCTGACACCCCTGCCTCCCCGCTCGACCTGAACGTCACGGTTCCGATCCAGGAAGCCAACAACGCGGTCGGCGTCCCGTTCGGCCAGCTGGACCTGCCCGCCGGGCAGACGGAGCTGAGCACCAAGCCGGCCACCAAGGCCGCGAACGAGGCCGCGAAGCAGTTCGACCAGGCCAGCCCGATCAGCGACAGCACGCTGGTCGGCAAGTTCACCCCGAGCCACCGGAACCTCAAGGGCAACAAGGTCACCGGCGACCTCGTCGTCCCGATCCAGATCGTCGACAACGCGATCGGCGTGATCGGCGACGCGAACGTCGCGGGCACCGACCACTCGCAGACCTGGTCGCACGACCAGGACGTCAAGACGACGGGCCGGGACTCCAGCCTCGCGGGCAACGCCGTCGTCCTCGACTGGGCGCTCCCCGTCCAGATCGCCGGGAACGGCGGCGGCGTCGCCGGCGGCACCGGCCGCGTGATCGGCGGGTCGGCCAGCCAGAGCACCGCCGAGACCGGGGACGTCGCCACCAACGGCGACGGCTCCTCGCTCTCCGGCAACGTGGTGGGCGGCCAGTTCGCCACCCCGGTGCAGGTGACCGGCAACGCCGCGTCCTACCTGCTCGGCAACGGGCAGAGCCACGGCTACTCCGCCGACACCGTCGCCGCCTCCGGCGGCTCGCTGCTGAGCTCCGGCGACCGGGCCTCCGGGTCGGGCAACGTGGTCGGTGCGCCGATCGCCCTGCCGGTCAAGTTCAACTGCAACTCCGGCGCGGTGTGGGGCTCGCTGTCGGACTCCGACGGCTGCAACACCTCCGCCGACGCCTTGGCGGGGGCCATCCGCACGGTCCGTGGCGGCTCCCCGACCTACCTGGCGACCAGCGGCAACGACTCGTTCCTCTCCGGCAACGCCGGAGCGGCCGCGCTGTCCCCGATCGCGAACGTCGCGGGTGTCGCGGGCTCGTGGATCGGCAACGCCTCGGCGGGCCTCCCCGAAACCGGCAGCTCCTCCAGCACTGTCGACTCGGGTGGCCTGGTCACGACCGCCGGTGACAACTCGAGCGGATCGGGCAACGTCCTGAACCCGGCGCTCGCGCTGCCGGTCGAGGCGTTCGGCATCGGTGGCACCTACATCGGCCAGGCGAACGCCGCGCACGACAACACGACCGACGCCAACGCGGGCGACGGCAGCTACACCCGGGGCAACGGCGCCTTCCTCGGTGGCAACACCGTCAACTCCCACGCCGCGGGCGCGCCCGAGGTCTTCGGCATCGGCGGCAGCCACATCGGCAACGCGACCGGCACGGCGACCGAGGACAAGAAGGTCACCGCCGGCGGGTACGACGGCACGCTCGGCAACGACTCGTCCGGCTCGGGCAACCTCGTCCAGGTGCCGGTCGCCCTGCCCGCCGAGGTCTTCGGCATCGGTGGTTCGTTCATCGGCCAGGGCTCCGGCGCGGCCGACGAGACCAAGGTCCTCCACGGCGGCGGCGGTGGCAACACCCACGACGACAACGGCTTCCTGAGCTCGAACCTGGGCGCGGTCCCGCTGTCGACCCCGGTGCAGGCCGCCAACATCGGTGGCGCCTTGATCGGCCAGGGCCACGGCAAGGGCTCGACCGACACGACGTCCATCGCGGGCGGCGACCTCAAGGCGGCCGGCCCGGTCGGCGCCGCCGCGGGCAACATCATCGAGGCTCCGGTCGCGCTGCCCGTGCAGGCGATGGGCGTCGGTGGCGCGCTCGCCGGCATCGGCACCGGTGAGAACGACAACATCACCGACGCGAAGGCGGGCGGCGACGCCCTGACCAACGGCCGCGACGGTGCACTGACCGGCAACATCGTGAAGGCCCCCATCGCGGGCGCCGGCTCGGTCTTCGGCGACGGGATCGCCGCGGCCGCGCTCGGCACCGGCAAGGGCACCAACGACGTCGCGTCGGAGGCGGGCGGCGACGCCACCACCAGCGGCAACCGCGGTAGCGTGGCCGGCAACATCGTCGGCGTGGACCCGCTGGCGGTGGCGCAGGTCTTCGGTGACGCCGCCAGCGTGGCGGGTGTCGCCAAGGGCGCCGGCATCAACATGACCGAGGTCGAGAACTCGGGCGACGACACCACCTCCGGTGTCGAAGGCGCGATCTCCGGCAACATCCTCGACCTGCCGGTGACCGCGATCGCGCAGCTGTTCGGCGACGCGGTGACCGTGGGCGGCGTGGCGAACGCCCTCGGCGAGAACACGCTGACCACGGAGAACGGCGGTAAGGCGCTCACCGCGGGCGACCAGTCCAGCCTGTCGGGCATCAACGCGTACCACGCGTTCGCGCTCCCGGTGCAGATCTTCGGCGTGCCCCTCGAGCTGCTTGGGGTGGCCACCGCCTACGCGACGGACGCGACGAGCATCGACGACGAGGCCGTGGACCCCATCGCCTTCCCGCACGAGGGCTCGGAGCTGGCGGTGGACGAGCTGCCGTCGCTGGCCGCGCTCCGCAGTGGCCTGCCCACCCGGGGCGGCCTGCCCACCCAGGGCGGCCTGCCGTCGCTGGACGGGCTGTCGGGCAAGCTGCCGGTCGCCGGTCTGGTCGGCGGGCTTCCGTCGCTGAACGGGCTGACCAGCGCGGTGCAGACCAGCAACCTGTCCACCCAGGGCCTGCCCACCCAGGGCCTGCCCATGCGGGCGCTGCCCGCGGTGGCCGGGCTCGTCGGCAACCTGCCGGCCGCCAAGCTGCCTGCTCAGGGTGTGCCCGCGGTGGCTGGGCTCGTCGGCAACCTGCGGAACGCCGAGCTGCCCACCGAGGTGCTGCCGGCGGTGGCCGGGCTCGCGAGCAACCTGCCGGCCGCCAAGCTGCCCACCCAGGGCCTGCCCGCGCTGCCGGTCGCGGCTCCGCTGGCTGTCAAGCGCGCCGACGTGCCGTCGGTGACCAGCCCGCTGTCGGGTGCCTCGGGGCTGGCGCACCTGCCGGCTCCGGCGCTGCCCACCGCGCCGGCGCTGCCGGTGAACGGCCTGTCGTCGCTGGGTTCCCTCGGGGGCCACGGCACCGAGCGTGCGGACGTGCCGGCTGCCGGCCTGCCCGTGGCGCTGCCGGCCCTGGGCGGCGTTCCGGCGCTGCCGAAGCCGGCCCTGCCCTCGGTCCCGGCGCTGCCGGTGAACGGCCTGGCGTCGCTGGGCACCCTCGGGAGCCACGGCACCCAGCGTGCGGACGTGCCGGCCACCGGCCTGCCCGTCGCGGCCCCGGCCCTGCCCGTCGCCCTGCCGACGGCGCTGCCGACCGCGCTGCCGGCCGTCCCGGCCCTGCCGGTGAACGCGAAGCTGCCGGTGCTGGACAGCACCCCGCAGGTTCCGGCGATGTCGGGTCTGGACTCGACCGGCTTCCTCGCGAAGCTGCTGGGTCTGGTGAAGCGCAAGTAGTGCGGTGACGCCGGCGGGTTCTCCGGAACCGGGGAACCCGCCGGCCCACGAACCCCGCTGTCACGGCGGCAGGCGCTCCACCGCGCCGCGAGGGCGACCTCGCACGGAGCGCTCCGGCGACGTGACCGCGGCTGCGGGACCACCCGCGAACACCGAATGGCACTCCTTCCCTGGAGACGACGAGCCCCAGGAGCCGGTCCGGCTCCTGGGGCTCGTTCGCGTCTCGCGGACAGGTCAGGAGAACTGGAGGGAACGCTTCGCCAGGCCGTGCCAGAAGCCGTCGATCACCGTGCGGCCGGAACCCTCGTCCGAGGTGGCGCCGAGGGAGACGAACAGCGGCGCGAAGTGCTCGATCCGCGGGTGCGCGAGCGTCGCCGCCGGCGCCTTGTGGCGGAAGTCCAGCAGGGTGTCGACGTCGCCGCTGCGCAGGACCTCGGCACCCCAGTGGTCGAACTCGGCCGACCACGCCGGCGGCGTCCCATCGGTGGCGCGGGCCATGCCGCTCAGGTTGTGGGTGAAGAAGCCGCTGCCGATGATCAGCACGCCTTCGTCGCGCAACGGCGCGAGCTTGCGGCCGACGTCGAACAGCTCCCGCGGGTCGAGCGAAGGCATCGAGACCTGCAGCACCGGGATGTCGGCGTCCTGGTACATCTCCACCAGCGGCACGTAGGCGCCGTGGTCGAGGCCGCGCTCCGGGGCGTCGTGCACCGGCGTCTCAGTCGAGCGAAGCAGCTTCCGGACCTTCGCCGCCAGCTCCGGCGCGCCGGGAGCCGCGTACTTCACCTGGTAGTAGCGCTCGGGGAAGCCCCAGAAGTCGTACACGAGCGGCACGGTCGTCGTCGCCCCGATGGTCAGCGGTGCTTCCTCCCAGTGCGCCGACACGACCAGGATCGCGCGGGGCTTCGGGAGGTCGGCGGACCAGCCGGCGAGCTGGCGGGTCCACGTCGTGTCGTCGGCGAGCGGCGGGGCGCCGTGGCTGAGGTAGAGAACCGGGGTGCGGGTCATCGAGCGCTCCAGTGCTTGAAAGTTCAACTACTAGAGTATCCGACGCTGCCGCGGCCCGGGATATTCCTCAGGCGGCGCCGAGGTTCGCGGCGCACCGCTCCAGTGTGCGCAGCGTGGTGCGGTAGTCGTCGTCGCTGATGCCCTCGACGGCTTTCGCGCGGAACTCCTTGATGCGCTCTTCGACGCGGGTGTGGGCTTCGCGGCCGTCGGCGGTCAAGGTGTCGTCCTGGCCGACCCAGCCGCGGGCCCGCAGGTCGGCCACCTTCGGGGCCATCGAGCCCTCGCCGGTGACGAACGGCGCCATCGCCGTGTCGACCTGCTCCGGCGTGCGGGCGCCGAGGGCGATCGTGTTGAGTACCTGCCAGTGCCGGCGAGTCAGTGACTCCGCGTCGAGGGTCCGGGCCATGGAGGATTCGAGAAGCTCGTGGAGGTGGCGAAGCCACCAGCCGAGGGGTTTCATGAGGACTCCGATATGTCGGTGAACAACTGCATGTAAAAGTACATGTAGTTCGGAGAGGGGGCAACCATGCCGGACGGCGTGGCCGACGTCGAGCGCGCCATGATCGCGATCCGCCGCAGCCAGCAGCGGCGAGCCCTCAGCCGGATCGGCAAGGCGAGGGGCCGCGGCGCGCACGACCCGGTGTTCGAGCTGCTCGACGTCGTCGAAGAGCTCGCCGAACGCGGCGAGCCCAGTACGGTGACGGCCTTGAGCGCGGCGATGGGCGTCGACCAGCCGCGCGCCAGCAGGCTCGTGGCGCGCGCTGTCGAGCAAGGGCTGCTTCGCCGCGAAGCCGATCAGCGCGACGGACGACGTGCGGTGCTCGTGCCGACCGAAGCCGGCCAGGCGCACCTCGACGAGCTGCACGCCTTCCGCCGCGGGGTGTTCGCGGAGGTCATGGCGGACTGGCCGGACGAAGACCGCGAGACGTTCGGCCGGCTCCTCACGGCGTTCGTCCGCGGGTACGGCGCCCTCGGCTAGTCGTGCGAGAGGTCGACGAAGCGGCTGTAGTGCAGCTGGTGCGCGACGGTGATCGTCGCCGTCGGGCCGGCGCGGTGCTTCGCGATGATCAGGTCCGCCTCGCCCGCGCGCGGGTCGTCCCGCTCCCAGGCGTCCGGGCGGTTGACCAGGATGACGAGGTCGGCGTCCTGCTCCAGTGAGCCGGACTCACGCAGGTCGGACAGCATCGGGCGCTTGTCCGTGCGCTGCTCCGGACCACGGTTCAGCTGGCTGATCGCGATCACCGGGACCTCGATCTCCTTGGCCAGCAGCTTCATCTGCCGGGAGAACTCCGAGACTTCCTGCTGCCGCGACTCGACGCGCTTGCCGGACGTCATCAGCTGGAGGTAGTCGAGGACGACGAGCTTCAGGTCGTTGCGCTGCTTCAACCGGCGCGCCTTCGCGCGGATCTCCATCATCGTCATGTTCGGCGAGTCGTCGACGAACAGCGGCGCCTCGGACACCTCGCTCATCCGGCGGGCCAGCCGCGTCCAGTCGTCGTCGGACATCTTGCCGCCGCGCATGTCGGCGAGGCGGATCTTGGCCTCGGCCGAAAGCATGCGCATGACGATCTCGGTCCGGCTCATTTCCAGCGAGAAGATGACGCTGGTCAGGCCGTGGCGGATCGACGCCGAGCGCGCGAAGTCCAGGCCCAGTGTCGACTTGCCGACACCGGGCCGGGCGGCCACGATGATCATCTGGCCCGGGTGCAGCCCGTTGGTCAGCTCGTCGAAGTCGGTGAAGCCGGTCGGGATGCCCTGCGACTGGCCACCGCGCGAGGCGATCGCGTCGATCTCGTCCATCGTCGGCTGCAGCAGCTCTTCCAGCGCGACGTAGTCCTCGCTGGTCCGCCGCTCGGTGACGTCGTAGATCGCGGCCTGCGCGCGGTCGACCACCTCGTCGATGTTCGCGCCGTCGGCCGCGGCCGCGCCGTAGCCGTACTGCACGATCCGGGTGCCCGCCTCGACCAGGCGGCGCAGCACCGCCTTCTCCGAGACGATCTCCGCGTAGTAGCCGGCGTTCGCCGCCGTCGGCACCGTCGCGATCAGCGTGTGCAGGTAGGGCGCGCCGCCGACGCGGCCCAGCTCCCCGCGCCGCTCCAGCTCCGCCGAGATGGTGATCGGGTCGGCGGGCTCACCACGGCCGTAGAGGTCGAGGATGCAGTCGTAGATCGCCTGGTGCGCGGGCTTGTAGAAGTCGTCGGGGCCGAGCGCCTCGATGACGTCGGCGACCGCGTCCTTGGACAGCAGCATGCCGCCGAGCACGGACTGCTCGGCCGCGATGTCCTGCGGCGGCTGGCGGTCGAACGCGCCACCGCCGGGGCCGGGATCGCTCGGGCCCGGGTCGGACTCCGCGTACATCGGACTGCGGTCGTCGGTCAGCGCCACCGCCCCGGACACCTCCTCATCGTGTCGAACACTCGTTCGAGTATGCCGGATCTTTGCTCTCGAAGCACGTGGCCGGCGCTCGTGCGTCCGGCCACCCCGGACCTCGCCCCCCGATGATCGGCGACAACGCCGGCCGGCTGCCGCAGACACGCGGAGCGCCACCGTGAGTACAGGCCCGAGCGGGCACGCTAGATCCCCCGGACGGCCGATGGCAATTCAGGGTGGGGACCCTTCTGTGGACAACCTGGGGATGAATGGGGGTAACCAATCACAGGTGCCGCCAGAGCTGTGGACAAGTTGGGGACAAGCGTGATCGGCTTTGCGGAATCCGCAGGTCAGAGGCTGTGAACAAGGTGTGGAGAACTTGCGAAAAACTCGTCCGGCGTGTCGCGCGAAGTCCGTCCTTCGGCGTGTCGTGGACCAGTTCGAGCCCATTGACCCACACGGCCTGTGGATGAATATCACGGAGGGTAGACGCGTCACCCGGTGGCCTGAACGCACGTTCGGTCAGGCCGCGGTGAGCCGGCCCTGTGCGCTGCGTAACCGGTCAGCGAGAACGCGCTGGTCGGCCGGGGTGAAGGCGATCCGGTTCTCGCCGCGTCCCGGAATCTCCTCGGTCAACCATCGGCCTTCCGACGTATCGATGTAGTTCACCGGGCGTTCGATCCGGTGCCGCGCGCCGGTGCGGCTGCGGGCCGCGACGTAGAGGCTGCCACTCCCCATCCGGCGCAATGCGAGGATCCGGCGGAGCTCCTCGACCTCCTGCGAACCTTCGGCCGGGCGGTCGCTGCGGAGCACCGCGAACCCGCCGCCGTCGTCCCTGCGGGCGGTCCCCTCGAGCTGGCTCTTCGGCACGGCGATCGGTGTGCCGCGGCCCGGGGCCAGCTTCGGGATCTGGCCGAGGAAGTCGTCGAGCAGCTCGCCCGGCCGCGAGGACGCCAGCACGACGACGTCCAGCTCCTCGTGCTTGGCCAGCACGAACGCCTCGCCCCCGGCGCTGCCGGCCAGCAGCCGGTAGCTCACCGGCTTGCCCTGGAACCCGCCGTCGACCCAGCCGTAGTACTCCAGCTGCGGCCGGGCGATCGCCTCGATCGTCGCGACGAACCCCGGGTGCATGCCGCGCGGGCCGAACAGCCCGGCCTTGGCGAGCTCGGCGTTGGCCCGCTCGTCCTCGGCGCGCTGGGCTTCGTCGCTGTACCAGGTCGGCGTCTCGGACAGCACCGTGTGCGGCTCGCCGCCCCGGCGCCGGATCAAGGTGATCAGGGTGCCGGTCGTGATGGTGACCTGCCTGTCCAGCACGCTTTCCCCCAGTAGGAATTCGAACCCGGTGCAGCGAAAGACGCCGGGCGCGCCCATCTTGGCACGCGCCCGGTGGTCCCGCGTGCGCTACTCGCCGATGACCGGCGGCGCCGTCAGCTCGTCGCTCCCGAAGATGTCGTTCGGGTCGTCGCCGAGCAGGTACTTCGACGTGCGTTCCTCGTCGCCGCCGCCCTGGCCCTTGGCGCCGCCGGGGTGCATGCCGCCCATGCCACCCATCCCGGAGGCGCCGCCGCGTCCCGCCGCCGCGCCGCCCATCGCCCCGCCGGCACCCGTGCCGCCCCGGCCGGTGCCGGCCGCGTCCGCGCCACCGGGCATGGCACCGGTCGCGCCGCCGGGGCCGAAGCCACCGCCGCCCGGCCCGAAGCCCGCCGCCGCCGGGTCGCCGATGCCGCCCGAGCCGCCGGGCCCGAAGCCACCGCCGGGGATGGAGAAGTCACCCGCGCCGCCCCCGCCGCCCGAGCCGCCGGGGCCGAAGCCGCCGGCCCCGGGGATCTTCGGCGGCGTGAACCCCGACGAGTGGGTGCCGTCGCTGAAGTTCGGCGGCGTGTAGGTGCCGACGCCGGGGATCTTCGACGGGTCGTAGTTCCCGCCCGGGATCTGCGACGGGTCGAAGTTCGGCGGCTTCGCGGGGTCGAAGCCCGGCACCTTGCCCGGGTCGAAGCTGCCACCCGGGGTGTTCGGCCGGCCGGGGAAGGAGGGGACACCTCCCGGCCCGGGCATGTTCACGCCGGGCACCGAGCCGGTTCCGGTGCCGGTCCCATCGCCGGTCCCGTTGCCGTTGCCGTCCCCCGAGCCGTTGCCGTCCTGGCCGCCCGGCTTCTTCTTGCCGTCCTTGCCGCCGTCGACGTTGACGTTCTCCTGCTGGCCCTGGAGCGCCGAGTACGTGGGCATCTTCTGGCCGTTGTCGTTGCTCGCCTTGTAGTAGGTGTTGAAGGCGTCGACGTTGGCCTGGCCCTTGGCGTTGTAGTCGCGGATCGCCCGGTCGGTGTCGGTCGTCCACGGCGTCACCGCGTTGAGCAGGTTGTTCTTCGGCGGGTCCTTCGGCACCTGCTGCACCTGCGCGTGCACCGTGGTGAAGGCGTTGTGCTGTTCCCCGAGGTACTTGTCGGAGTCGGTGAGCTTGGTGCCGGAGTCCTGCATCCACACCCGCAGCGGGTGCGCGCCGGCGTTCTGCGCCGCTTCGGCGCCGCCGCCGGTCCAGGCCGCGTCCATCTCCTTGGCCAGCGCGTCGATCGTGCCGAGGCGTTCGGAGTAGGCGCCCTTCAGCCGGCTCGCCGCCGACTGCCCGTTCTCGATCGAACCGGCGCCCGGACCGGTGGTGATCTTCTCCCAGATGTCGTAGCAGTCGATCTTGCGGTCGCCCTGCACCGACGTGTGGTCGTCCGAATGCGTGGTGGCCATGTTGTACGCGGCGAAGCCGCCGAGGAGCACCAGTTCCAGCATCTCAGCCTCCCAAGGCGTGGATCATCGCTTCGCCGAACTTCTGCGCCACCGTGCACGGGTCCGACGCCCCGGCGCCGTGGTCGTACTGCACCAGGATGTTGACCGCCAGCTGGTCGGTCACCCCGACGAACAGGCCGCACTTGCCGCTCTTGCGCCCGTCCACCGCCGCGGCGTAGACCGACGGGTACCCGTAAGCCTGGGACTCGCCGAAGTAGGCGTCGTTGGCCTTGGTGTCGTAGACGTCCTGCAGGCCGTTCTTGTTCGCCGTCACCGTCGTGACGTCGATCTGGTTGCCCGGGTCGGCGGCTTCCTGGAACGTGCAGCTCGGGCCGTTGCCCGTGGTGCGCGGAGCGCCCTCGCCGAGGGCCAGCGTGGAGCGTCCGGAGGCGTCGATCGTGGCGCAGGCGTCCGAGGTGATCGACGCGGTGTCCAGCGGCCTCGGCACCCTCGGCGCGGTGTCGGCGGTGGACCGGGTGGTCTCGCTGCTCGACTCGGCGGTGGACGGCGCCGGGTTGGCGGTGCCCCGGGTCTTGCCGGCGCAGCCGGCCAGCGCGAGCACGGCGAAGGCCAGCGCCGGGACGGCGATGAGTCGGCGGTTCACGTGGGCTGGTTCCCCGTCTTCGAAAGGTCGGCGGATGCGTCCGACTCCTTGGTGGTGATCTTCTGCTTCGCGGCGGTGAGCGCTTCGATGTAGTTCTTGACGTAGTCCTGCATCTTCTGGTTCTGCTCGAGGAACGCCTTGCCGGACGGGTTCGCGAGCTTCTCCCAGTCGCCGCTCGCGAACTCCTTGCCGGGCGCCTTCACGTTCGCCATCAGGTTGGCGTCGTCGTAGTCGCGCTTCAAGTCGGCCTGCAGGTCCTGCCACTTCTTGATGACGCCGTCGATCTTGTCGGCGTCGAACGTGAAGCCGCCGCCACCGGCCGGCGCGGACATGTTGACCTCGTTACCCATCCCGATCCACCCCTTCGCATCCGGCGCCCATTCTCCTCCGACGCCGCCGAGGTGTCCGAGGTTCCCCGAAAAGAGTGAAGGCGGGCCGCCCACCAGGGGCGACCCGCCTTTTCACGACGTAACTGCCTTACTACTGCGCGACGGCCTTGACCTCGAGCCGCACCTCGACCTTGACGTCCGGGTGCAGCCGGGCGCCGACCGAGTGCTTGCCCACGGTCTTGATGTGGTCGCGCAGCTCGATGACGCGCTTGTCGAGCAGCGGGCCACCGGCCGCCTTGATCGCGTCGACGATCTCGGCCGAGGTGATCGAGCCGAAGAGCTTCTTCGAGCCCTCGGCCGCCTTGCCGGTGAGCTGGATGGCGCCGAGGCCCTCCAGCGTCGCCTTGATCTCCTTGGCGTGGTCGAGGTCGCGGATGCGACGGCTCTCCTGCGCGCGCTGGATGGTGCGCACGTTCTTCTCCGCGCCCTTGGAGGCCGGGATCGCGTAGCCCCGCGGGAGCAGGTAGTTGCGCGCGTAACCGTCCTTGACCTCGACGATGTCGCCGGGGCCGCCCAGGTTGGCCACGTCCGTGGTGAGGATGATCTTCGCCATGTCTGTGCCCTCCCTTAGCGCGCGGTCGAGGTGTAGGGCAGCAGCGCCATCTCGCGGGAGTTCTTGACCGCGATGGCGATGTCACGCTGGTGCTGGCTGCAGTTGCCGGTGACGCGACGGGCACGGATCTTGCCGCGGTCGGAGATGTACTTCCGCAGCAGGTTGGTGTCCTTGTAGTCGATCAGTTCCGGGCGGCCCTTCTTCTCGGCCTTGCAGAACACGCAGACCTTCTTCTTGGGCTTGCGGATGGGTGGCTTGGCCACTGTCTACTCCTGGTAATTCAAATCTTTGTGGATGTGTACGAGATCAGAACGGAGGCTCGTCGGAGAAGCCGCCGCCACCGCCGCTGCTGCTCGCGGCCGGCGCGGAACCCCACGGGTCGTCGGCCGGCATTCCGCCGCCACCGCCGCCGCCGCGGTTCCCACCGCCGCCACCGCCGCCGAAGTCACCGCCGCCACCGCGGCTGACCTTGTTGACCTTGGCCGTGGCGTAGCGCAGCGAGGGGCCGATCTCGTCGACCTCGAGCTCGACGACGGTCCGCTTCTCGCCTTCCTTCGTCTCGAAGGACCGCTGCTTCAGGCGGCCCTGCACGACGACGCGGGCGCCGCGGGTCAGGGACTCGGCGACGTTCTCCGCCGCCTGGCGCCAGATGTTGCAGCGCAGGAACAGCGCCTCGCCGTCCTTCCACTCGCCCGACTGCTTGTCGAGCGTGCGCGGGGTGGACGCGACGGTGAAGTTCGCGACCGCCGCACCGGAGGGGGTGAAGCGCAGTTCCGGGTCGGACGTCAGGTTGCCGATCACCGTGATGACGGTGTCTCCAGCCATCGGGATTCCCCTTCGGCTCAGGCCTTGGCGGCGGCGGGCTTGGCCGCGGCGCGCTTGACCTCGCGACGCATGACCTTGGTGCGGAGCACGGTCTCCTGCAGCGACAGCTGGCGGTCCAGCTCCTTCACCGCGTCCGAGGACGAGTTCAGGTCGAGCAGGGCGTAGATGCCCTCGGCGTGCTTCTTGATCTCGTACGAGAGGCGACGACGGCCCCAGACGTCGACCTTCTCGACGCTTCCACCCGAAGTGCGGATCACGTTGAGGAAGGTGTCCAGCGTCGGAGCGACAGTGCGCTCGTCGAGCGTGGGGTCCAGGATGACCATTACCTCGTAATGGCGTGACACAACCACTCACCTCCTATGGGCTCGCGGTCACGGACTGTCCGTGACAGGAGGGTTTGTCCAGGTAAGGCTACCTGGGGGCCTCGGGGAGACCGGACAGCGGGGTCTTCTCCGGGGAGTCAGGCGGCCCGGCGGAGCACCCAGGTGCGGACGAGCCCGGCGGTCACCCCGGCGAGCACGATCACCGCGATCAGCATGGGGAGCTGCACGTCGTTCGGCGCGCTGCTCGAGGCCACCGACTGCGCGTTGCCGGCGTCGCGGATGTCCACGCCCTGGCCGCTCTGGTCGCCCGCGCCCGCCTGCGGGGCGGCCGCGTCGCCGGGGAGGGTGCCGTTCGCCGGGTAGCGCACGCCCGGGGCGACGGCCGTGCCGGCGGTCGCCGTCGGGATGCCGCCGTAGTCGCGCATCGGGGCGCTGCCGCCGGTGCCGCCGGCGGTGCCCGGGTTGAGGTTCGAGAGGTTGCCCGACGCGCCACCGGGGGTGGTGCCGGTACCGCTGCCCTGCTGGGTGCCGGTGCCGCCGCCCTGCTGGGCCGGGGTGCTGGGGGCCACGTAGTTGCTCGCGAGCACCGTGAGGCCGCAGCCCGCGGCGACCGTGCTCTCCACGCTGTTCAGCGTCTTGTTCCAGTCGAGCCCGAGGCCCCACGTGCCGGACGCGGCCAGCGCGGTGCGCACCGCCTTGCCGATCGCGGCACCGTTCGCCTCCCCGCCCGCGGCGTTCGGCACCTGGCCGACCGGGATCGAGTGGTTCTTGGCGATCGAATCGCCCGCCCAGCTGCCGACGGCGAGGGTCCCGGCGTTGTTCGCGCCGTTGGTGACCAGGGTCTTGACCGAAGCCCCGTCGATCGCCACCTGGTCGCCCATCTGCCCGCTGACCGAGCCCGTGCAGCTGTTGCTGACGAGGGTCGTGGCGGCGGAGGCCGTGCCCGTGGAGAGGAATGCGCCGCCGGCCAAGAAAGCGACCATGGCGGTGACGGTCAGGGTCTTCCGCACGAGCACTGTCCTCCAGGGAATTACGGGGGCGTCGTTCCGGGCAACACCAGAATGAACGACCGAGATACGTGAAAGATACTCGGCAGTCGGATCAATTCGCAGCGGCCATCCGGCGGAGCACCCAGGTGCGGACGAGGCCCGCACTGGCTCCGGAAAGCGCCAGGACCGCGATCAGCAGCGGCAGGTTCGACCCGTTGGTGAAGCCGTCCGACGCCGAGGGTAGCGCTTCCGCCTGGCCCGCGGTCTGGACGCCGGAGGCGGCGTCCGGCGTGCCGGCCGGACCGGTGAGGCCGTACTGCGGCGCGTAACCGGGGATCTGGCTGCCGTACCGGATCGCCGGGGACGGGGTGAACAACCCGGCCGTCGCGAACGGGATGCCGCTGTAGTCGCGCATCGGGGCGTAGCCGGTGCCGAAGGTGAAGGGGAAGCCGCCGAACAGCGGGGTGCTCGCGAAGCCGGGCAGGAGCGGGCTGTTCGCGTCCGGGATCGGCGTGGTGCCCGCCGGGGTCCCGCCCTGCTGCGGCGCGCCGCCGGACCCGTCCTGGGCCGGTGGCTGCTGCTGGGGGTTCCCGCCCGTGCCGCCGGGTTGCTGCGGCGCGGGCTGGCCGCCGCCGGTGAGCGAGCGGAGGCCCTGCTGGGTGCCGCCGGTCACGCCCTGGACGCCCTGGTTGATGGCGCTCGCCGCGGGCGCGCCGACCACCGGCACCGGCGAGACGACGGTGTTCACGACGTTCACGGTGACCTGGCAGAGCGTGCCGAGGATGGCGTTGATCGTCCCGGTCAGCACCTTCGTGCCCTCGGTGACGACGCCCAGGTTGAGCGGGAGGCCGAGCAGCGGTGTCGTGGCCTTGACGGTGTCCCCGGGCTTGGCGCTGATCGTGTCACCGCACTTGGCCGTGAGCGTGTCCGCCGAGGCGGTGCCGGGCATCCCGAGCACGGCCGAACCCGCGAGGGCGACCGCCGCCGCACCGACCGCCGTTGCCCTCCGTGTCCGATCCCGCATGCTCGCCGCCCCTGGTCGTCGCCTACTTACCAGTACAACGACGTTAAGGCAGCCGGGTGACGCCCGCTCGTTCAGAAATGTCCGGCATTCGGGTGGAAGCCGAGGTCACCGTGCGTCAGGCGGGGCTGCGGCGAATCCAGGCCCGGACGAGCGCGGCCGCGACGGCCGCCAGCGCGAGCACCGCGAGCAGCATCGGCAGCTTCGCCGGCGGGGTGACCGCCGGGAGGGCCTCCGCCGTGCCGGGCCGCTCGGCGTCGACGGTCGGCGGCGGGACCTGCTGACCGGGGATGATCTGCGCGATCACCGGCGCCTGCACCAGGGTGCCCGGCAGCAGTGCGGCGTTGGTGAAGATGCCCGAGATCGTGTCGCCGGGCAGGCCCGCGTTGCCCGGCCCGGTGACCACCGGTCCGGTGCTCGAGCCGGGCAGGTCCGGCCCCGGGGCCGGCGGGTTCGGGTTCGGGCCCGGGCTGGGCGGGTTCGGCCCCGGCGGAGCGGGCGGAGCGGGATCGGAAGGGCCCGGCGGCAGTTCGGCGGCGACGCCCTGCGTCAGGTTGCCGACCGCGTTGACCGTGCCCTGCGCGACCGGGCAGACGCCCTTCGCGGCGGCGTCGCCGACCAGCGGCACCCGGCCGATGCCGAGCGCCTTCACCGTGTCGCCGAGCGGCAGCGTGAGCAGGGGGGCCGAGCCGTTCGTGTTCCGCGAACTGGAGTCGAGGCCGATGGTGAGCTGGTTCGGGGCGTTCAGCGGGGCACCGGCGTCGAGCACCAGGCCGTTCGCACTCCCCTGCTGCAGCGTGGCCTGGCAGTCGCCGCCCAAGGTGGGGCTGGGATCGGCGCTCGCCACGCCCGGCGCGGCCAGCGCGGCCGAGGCGGCGATCGTGAAACCCAGTGCGGTGATCCGGGTGACGCGCTTCCCCATCATGCCCTCCGGCAGTCGGACCAATCTGGATCACGGAACGCGCTCACGGTACTCCACGAGCGTCACCAACCGGGCCCACCGGCCGGAAACGGGCCCGGGAGTAGCGTGCAACGCATGCTGATTGGCGCCCATGTCCGTGACGACGACCCGTTGCCCGCGGTCGTCGAGCGCAAAGCCGAAGTCGTCCAGTTCTTCCTCTCGGACCCGCAGGGCTGGAAGGCCCCGAAGCCGCACCCGCACGGCGAGGCCATCGCGGCCGACCCGGTCGAGGTGTTCATCCACGCGCCGTACCTGATCAACGTGGCTTCGCTGAACAACCGGATCCGGATCCCGTCGCGGAAGAACGTCACGCAGCACGCGGACGGTGCGGCCGCGATCGGCGCGAAGGGCCTGATCGTGCACGGCGGGCACGTCGGCGCGAACGACGACGCCGAGGCCGGCCTGGACAACTGGCGCAAGCTGTTCGAGCGCGAGCAGGAGAAGGGCGGCTTCAAGGTCCCGATCCTGATCGAGAACACCGCCGGCGGCGAGAACGCGATGACCCGCGACCTCGACGTCATCGCCCGGCTGTGGGACAAGGTCGGCGAGTTCGGCGCCGGGTTCTGCCTGGACACCTGCCACGCGTACGCCGCGGGCTGGGACCTCGCCACCGCCGTCGACAAGGTCAGGGCCATCACCGGCCGGATCGACCTGGTGCACCTCAACAACTCCCGCGACGAGTTCGGCTCGACGCGCGACCGGCACGCCAGCATCGTGCAGGGCGACGGGACGATCGACCCCGAGGCGCTGGTCGCCGTCGCCCGCGAGGCGGGCGCCCCGGTCGTCGTCGAGACGCCGGCCGACGGGCAGGCCGCCGACATCGCCTACCTGCGGGAACAGCTCGGTTAGACGGTGACGGCCTTCCGGCGGCGCCGGGTGGCGTTCGGGATGATCACGTCACGGGCGCCGTCGAGGAAGCCGCCGGCCGGGTCGTCGTCGCCGTCCATCCGCACCAGGTCGGTGGCCGGGCGGTAGATCTCCCGGACGACCAGCACGCAGAGCCCGATGACGGCGAGGTCGCGGACCACGACCGTGCCGAGGAACCACCCCTCGGGCAGGCCCTTGTGGTCGACGCCGAGGTAGTAGAACATCCGCGGCACCCAGACGACGGCGTCGATCAGCATCCAGCCGAGCAGCAGCCGCCAGCGCGGGATCGCGAGCACCGCCAGCGGCACCAGCCACAGGGAGTACTGCGGGCTCCACACCTTGTTCGTCAGCAGGAACGCGGCCACGACGAGGAACGCCAACTGGCCGACGCGCGGCCGGCGGGGCGCGGCCAGCGCGAGGTAGGCGATCCCGGCGCAGCAGGTCAGGAACAGCACGGCCACCGTGACGTTCAGGTACGTCGGCGTCTGGTTCTTCTGCAGCACGCCGTCGAACCCGGCCCAGCCGCTGGTGTACGAGAAGACGTTGTACAGCGAGTCCGGGTCCATCGGCCGCAGGGCGCTCATCCGGAAGAACTCCCACCAGCCGCGGGTCGCGGTGAGGATGAACGGCGCGTTCACCGCCAGCCACGTCACCACGGCGGCGCCCGCGGTCTTCCAGAACGGTGTCAGCTTGCCCGCGCGCTGGCACAGCGCGAACAGCACGCCGAGCAGGAAGAGCGGGTAGAGCTTCGCCGTCGCGCCCAGCCCGAGCAGGACACCGGCGAGCAGCGGGCGTTTCCGCGCCCAGGCGAGCAGGCCGGTCGCGGTGAACGCGGTCGCGAGCGCGTCGAAGTTCGTGAACGCGTGCACCAGCACCAGCGGCGAGATCGCCACCAGGACCATGTCCCACGGGCGGCGTCTCACCGTCCGGCCGGTCGCCCACACGGTGACCAGCCACGCGAGCGCCAGGAAGAACGCCGTGATGTCGAAGTAGACCGCCACCGGCAGCGCGCCGGGCAGCCAGCCGGACTCGGCGACGTTCAGCCAGCCCGCCGCGAGCTTCGCGTTCGCCCACTGGAAGAGGCCGGTGAGCACCGGGTACTCCATGTACCGGGTGTTGTTCTCGGCGGTTTGCGAGCTTTCCTGCCACGACGTGTAGTACGGGAAGGTGCCCGGCCGGTCGAGCCGCTCGGAGCCGTAGAGCGGCACGATGTCGGAGTAGCACATGGCCACGAACGGACGGCCCGCGCGCCAGTCGAGCTGGGTGGCGCCGCTCGAGTCCTGGTACTGCTGGATGCAGGAGCCCTTGCCGAACCAGCACAGCATCAGCGCCAGGGTGGCCAGCAGCAGCCCGACGCGCTGGGGCGACCAGAACCAGTGCCTGCCGACCGCCGCGTGCTCACCGAGCGGGCCGCCGAGGGGTCTGGTGACCGCCGCCGCGAGCGGCTCGTTCCAGCTCGGGACGATCCGTTCCGCCCGGGTCAGCGTCACGGGGCCGGGTTCCGGCTCCCGCGTGGTCTCCTCTGGCACGAGGCGGATCGTATCGGTGATCGGCGTGCGCGGTGGTGAAGCCGGTGATCATGCCGGATTCGCGTAGAACGAGGCCAGCACCTCCGCGGCCGCGCCGCGGGTGACGATCTCCTCGCCGGAAGCGTCTTCGACGACCTCGATCCGCTGCCAGTGCGGCAGCGGCAGCAGTTCCTCGAGCCGGGCCGAGACGGCTTCCCGGTGGACGTCCGGCTCGTCCCGGACCGCCCGCCCGGCCAGCACGATCCGCTCGAGGTCGAGCACCTGCACCAGGTCGGCCAGCCCGATGCCGAGGAAGCCGGCGGCGGCCCGGGTGTCCGGCGCCCGCTTGGCCATGATCTCGACGCAGCCGCGCCGCCCGCACGCGCAGCGCGGCCCGTCGTAGGCGATCGTGGTGTGCCCGAACTCACCCGCGTTGGTCCGCGGGCCGCGGTAGAGCCGCCCGTCGATCAGCAGGCCGACGCCGATGCCGGTGCCGACGAGCACCACCGCGGTCGCCGTCGGCTCGCCGTGCGGCCAGAGCCGGGCGAACGCGGCGGCGTTGGTGTTCTTGTCGAGCGTCACCGGCAGCCCGGTGCGCTGCTCCAGCAGCTCGCGCAGGGGCACGTCGTGCCAGCCGGGCATGTTCGTCGCGTCGCGGACCAGGCCGGCGCGGTGGTCCAGCGGGCCGACCGCGCCGAGGCCGAGGCCGAGCACGTCGAAGCCGTCGGCGAGTTCGAGGGCCGTGGTGCCGATGGCGTCGACGGCCTGCGCGGGCGTGAAGCCGCGTGGCAGCGGGCCACCCGCCGTCTCCTCCACCTCGCCGACGAGGTTGGCGCGCAGCACGCGGTACTCGTCGCGGTCGAGGCGCGCGCCGAGTGCGTGCCTGGCGCCCGCCCGGATGCGCAGCGCCGTGCGGGGCTTGCCCACGCCGGCGGACGGCAGCCGCTCCTCGTCCAGCAGGCCGGTGTCGAGCAGTTCGGGGACGATCTTGGAGACGGCCTGCTGGGTGAGCCCGGTGCGTTCGGCGAGTTCGACCCGGCTGAGACCACCGGCGCGGAGGATGTGCGTGAGCAGCAGCACACGGTTGTGCTCGCGCACGTCGCGCAGGTTCACCCCGGTGTCCGCCATGGACAGGATCTTCGCACGTCCGGCCAGTTAGGCAACGCTGTTGTTTTATCAAGGGGCGGCGGGGTTTAATGACGGCATGGCGGACGACTTGCGCGTGGGCATCCTCGGGTACGGCATCGGGGGCCGCGTTTTCCACGCGCCCCTGGTGGCGGCGACGCCCGGGCTCACGCCGGCGGTGATCACGACGTCAAGCAACGCCGCGCAAGCCCGCATCGACCACCCTGGCGCGGAGATCGTGCCGGACGCCGACGCGTTGTTCGAGCGGGCGGGCGACCTCGACCTCGTCGTGGTCAGCACGCCGAACCGCACGCACGTGCCGCTCGCCCTGCGCGCGATCGAAGCCGGCCTGCCGGTGGTCGTCGACAAGCCGTTCGCGCCGACCGCGGCCGAAGCCCAGCGGGTCGTCGATGCGGCGAAGGCGGCGGGCGTCGGCCTCACGGTCTTCCAGAACCGGCGGCTGGACTCCGACTTCCTCACCGTGCGGAAGGTCCTCGATTCGGGACGGCTCGGCGAGGTGTTCCGCTTCGAATCCCGCTACGACCGCTGGGTGCCGAAGCCCAAGGACAACTGGCGCGAATTCGGCGACCCGGCCGAGGCCGGCGGCCTGCTCTACGACCTCGGCGCGCACATCGTCGACCAGGCGCTGCAGCTGTTCGGCCCGGTCACCCGCGTCTACGCGGAGGTCGACCGCCGCCGGGCCGGCGTCCAGGTCGACGACGACGTCTTCGTCGCGCTGCACCACGCGAACGGCGTCCGCTCGCACCTGTGGGCGACCGCGCTGGCGGGCACGCAGAACCCGCGGTTCCGGCTGCTCGGTGACCGGGCGACCTTCACCAAGTACGGCCTCGACGTGCAGGAACCGCAGATCAAGGCGGGCCTGCGCCCCGGCGACGCCGGCTGGGGCACCGAGCCCGCGGCGGACGCCGGGAAGCTCGGCGTCGGCCCGGAGATCGAGACCGTGCCGACCGAGACCGGCCGCTACGAGCAGTTCTACGCCCAGGTGCGCGACGCCCTGCGCGGCGAAGGCGAGTTCCCGGTCGACCCGGCGTCGTCGGTCGAGACCCTGCGCGTGATCGAGGCGGCCCACCGCGCCGGCGTCGAAGGCACCGTGGTCGAGCTCTGACCCCCTGACCGGCCGTGACCTCGGTGACCCCCAGCATCCGAGGTCACGGCCACCTTCCCCGCCCGGCCGGGGTGCTCACGGGCCGACGTCGGCCTGGCCGGTGTCGTTCCCGTTCCCGGCTCTGGGAGGCCGGCCGTCGCGCCGGCCCCCACGGTTCTGTTGCTGCTGTTGGAACTGCTGAAGCTGTTGCTGGAACTGTTGTTGCTGCTGCTGGACCTGGTTGTCGCCCCGGCCGATGGTGAAGCGCTGGTCCGGCTGCTGCTGGGGCAACTGCTGCTGTTGTTGCTGCTGCTGGAACTGAAGCTGGAGCTGGTCGTCCTGCGGCGCGGTGATCGCCTGGACGCGGTCGAAGCGCTCGGCCGGTTTCCCGGTCAGGTAGAGCTGCATGAACCGCTGCCACACCGGACCGGCCACGACGGACGGGGTCAGCGGCTGGCCGGTCGGCCCGCGCAGCGCCTTGTCGCCGTCGCCGCCCACCCAGACCGCGGCGGAGACCGAGGGCGTGTAACCCACCATCCACGTCTGCGAGTTCGTGTTCGCCGCGGACGCGGGTTCGTTGTCGCCGGGCGTGTGCTGCTGGGTGCCGGTCTTGCCCGCGCACTCGTGGCCGGGCGGGCAGGTCAGCCGCGAGAACGGGATCACCGGCGCCAGCGCGGCGGTCACGTTCCCGGCGATCTGCCGGCTCTTGCCGCGGTCGTTGTCCGCGAACGCGTCCGTCGCGCGCACGTCGGCCTCGTAGGCGGTTTCGCCCTGGGAGTTCGTCACCTTCTGCACGAAGTGGCGGCCGTGCTGGACACCGCCGGCGGCGAAGGTCGCGTACCCCGCGGCCATGTCCGCCGGCGTGACCGCGGTCTGGCCGCCGCCGATGGAGATGTTGTTGTCCCCGGTGAACAGCACGCTGCGGCCGCCGGTGTCCTTCGTGCGGATGCCCGCCTCCTGCGCGGCTTCGGCCACCCCGCCCGGCTTGGTCACGTTGAGCACCATGTCGTAGAAGACGGTGTTGGTGGACCGCTGCATCGCCTCGGCCACCGTGCACTGCTCGGAGCAGCTGCTGCTGGTGCCGGCGTTGCGCACCGGCAGCGGCACGTCGGGGAACGTCCGCGGCGAGCGGCCGTCGAACACCGCGTTCAGCCCGCGGCCGCCCTTGAGGAACGCCGTGAGGTCGAACGGCTTCATCGACGACCCGGGGTTGTGCGCTTCGTCCGCCCAGTCGCGGCCGGCCTGGTCCTCGCCGTTCGGGCCCTTCACGATCGGCGCCCCGCCGTAGTAGGCGAGCACGCCGCCGGACTTCGGGTCGACGGCGACCAGCGCGTCGAGGATGCGGTCGTCGGTCTGCCCGGCCATCCCCTCGGCCACCGCCTTTTCGGCGGCTTCCTGCGCCTTGGAGTCGATCGTCGTGAACACCTGGAACCCGCCCGCGTAGTACTTCTCCTCCGGGATCCCCGCCGCGGCCAGCTCGGCCTTGACCTGCTTCTTGACGAACGGGTTGAGCTTGGTCCCCGGCCGCGATTCGACGAGCGGCACCGGTGCCGGGAACTTCGCGGCCTTCCGGTCGGCGGCGGTGAGGTACCCGTTGCGCTGCATGCGGTCCAGGGCCGTGCCCCACCGGTCACGGGCGACCGTCGCGTTCTCCGAACGGCCCGGCTGCTGGATCAGCCCGGCGAGCAACGCGGCCTCGGAGTAGTTCAGCTGGGCCGCGTCCTTGCCGAAGTACGCCTGCGCCGCCGCCTGGATGCCGTACGCGCCGCGGCCGAAGTAGATGGTGTTGAGGTAGGCGGTGATGATGTCCGCCTTCTGGTAGGTCTGGTTCATCTTGAACGACTTCGCGAGCTCGACCCATTTGCGGGTCAACGTCGGCGAGTCGTCGCCGGTGGCCTTCTTGATGTACTGCTGCGAAATCGTCGAGCCGCCCCCGGACCCGCCGGTGGCTTGGTTGAAGGCGGCCCGCGCGATACCGGAGAGGTCGAAGCCGGAGTTGGTCTCGAAGGACGCGTCCTCGGTCGCGATCACGGCCTTCTTGACGACGTCCGGGATCTGGGCCGGGTCGAGGATCTGCCGGTTCCCGCCGGCGGGCACGTCCTTGCCCATCTCGGTGCCGTCGGCGTAGAGGTAGGTGACCGCCTGGCCCTGCGACTGCGCGACCTTGTCCGGTGAAGGCACGTCGACGGCGAAGTACGTGATCACGAAGGCGACCGCGGGCACGAGGAAGAACAGCCCGGACAAGACGTACAGCACCCGGCGCACCGTCTTCCAGCGGCGGTGGCGCCGGTCCGGTAGGGGGTTCGGGGTGACGTCGGCGGCGAGCTCGTCCGGTGCGTCCGGTGCGTCCGGCCGCGGGAGCGGCCGGCGTGGCTGGTAGCGACCACGCGGAACCGGCCTCCGGCCGGACCTCGAGCGATTTCGGTCGGTGTACACGGGCTGTCCTCCGGTACGCCGGTGGGCTGCGGGCGCAGGCCCCTCGACACTCCACACGGACCACGGACGGCGGTGGTTCACCAAAACGAAGGCCCCGCACCGAAACAGTGCGAGGCCTTCGAGGTCATCCTTCCGAACCCGGTGGTCTGCCGAGCCCGTCACCGCCGCCGGGCAGCGACGGGGTGGTCGGGCCCGGCCGACCCCGAGTCCTGGACGTCGAGGTCTCGGTTTCGGTGGGGGTCTC
The DNA here is from genome assembly GCF_002904335.1 of Amycolatopsis sp. CA-126428. GTDB lineage: Bacteria > Actinomycetota > Actinomycetes > Mycobacteriales > Pseudonocardiaceae > Amycolatopsis. The sequence goes on from NZ_PPHF01000098.1 coordinate 120,394, forward strand.
GGTCGGCGTCGGGCTCGGCGTCGAGGTCGGCGTCTCCGTCGGCGTCGCCGTCTCCGAAGGCTTCGGCGGCGTCGTGGTCACCTCGTTGACGTCCTTGCCGAGCGGCTCGACCTTGTCGAACTTCTCCGCCGGCTTGCCCTTGAGGTAGAGGTTCAGGAAGTTCGCCCAGGTCGGGCCGGCGATCGTCGAACCGAAGATCGGCTTGCCCTTCGCGTCGTGCAGCGGCTGGTTGCCGTCGCCGCCGACCCACACCGCCGCGGACACCGACGGGGTGTAGCCCACCATCCAGGTCTGGGCGTTGAGGTTGTTGTACGAGGCGGGGTCGCCCTCCTTGGGCGAGTACTGCTGCGTACCGGTCTTGCCGGCGCACTCGTGGCCGGTCGGGCACTTCAGGCTCGAATGCCCGATGACCGGCTTCAGCGCTTCGGTGACGTTGCCGGCGATCTGCTGGCTCTTCGCCGCGTCGTTGTCGAACGCCGGGTTGGACTTGATGTTGTTCTCGTCGAACTCCACCTCGTCCTGTCCGTTCGTCAGCTTCGAGACGAAGTGCTGCTCGTGGTAAACGCCGCCGCTGGCGAACGACGCGTACGCCGAAGCCATGTCCCTGGGGGCCACCTGGGTCTTACCACCGCCGAGCGAGATGTTGTTGTCTCCGTCGAACAGCGTGGCGGTGCCACCTTCGTCGGTCGTCCGGACACCGGCCTGCTTCGCCGCCGTCACGACCCCCTTCGGTTTCACCTTGTTGAACACCATGTCGTAGAACACGGTGTTCGCCGAAATCTCCATCGCCCGCGCGACCGTGCACTGCGGACCGCAGCTTTCGTTATCGCCCGCGTTGCGGACCGGCTTGGCGACCCCGGGGAACTTGCGGTTGTCCGAGCCGTCGAAGATGTCGCCGAGGCCGCCGCCCATCTTGAGGAACCCGGTCAGGTCGAACGGCTTCATCGACGAGCCCGGGTTGCGGGCCTGGTTCGCCCGGTCCTGGCCGATCGCGTCCTGCCCGTCCTTGTCCTTGACGGTTTCCGGGCCGTAGTTGTAGGCGAGGATCCCGCCGGTCTTCGGGTCCACGGCCACGAGCGCGGCGAGCAGCTTCTCGTCCGTCTGGCCCTTCATGCCCTGCTGGACGGCCTGGTCCGCCGCGTCCTGCGCCGCCGGGTCGATCGTGGTGTAGATCTTGGCGCCGGTGGCGAACAGCTTGGTCTCGTCGTAGCCCTTCGCTCCCAGCTCTTCCTTGATCCGCTGCTGGAGCTGGTAGGTCATCTTCCCCGAGTCCTGCTCCTTGTTGGCGTTCTTCGGGATCGGCGTGGGGAACTGCGCCGCCGTGCGCTCATCCGCGCGCAGCCACTTGTTGGCCACCATCTGGTCCATCACGTACGTCCACCGGCGCTGGGCGTAGTCCTGGTTCTCCGATTTGCTCGGTCCCTGGATCAGGCCGGCCAGCAGCGCGGCTTCCGACGCGCTGAGGTCCTTGGCGTCCTTGTTGAAGTAGGACTTCGCGGCGGCCTGGATGCCGTTCGCCCCGCGGCCGAAGTACACGATGTTCAGGTACCCCGTGATGATCTCTTCTTTGGACTGCTGGTTGTTCATCTTGAACGACTTGGCCAGCTCGGTCCACTTGCGGGTCAGCGTCGGGGCGTCGTTCTCCGTGGCCTTCTTGATGTACTGCTGGGAGATGGTCGACCCACCGCCCTGGCCGCCGGTGGCCTGGTTGAACACCGCGCGGAGGATGCCGGTGACGTCGAAGCCGGAGTTGGTCTCGAACGTCGCGTCCTCGGCCGAGTACACGGCGTGCTTGACGACGTCGGGGATCTCGCCCGGCTTGAGCAGCTGGCGGTTGCCGCTCTTGGGTACTTCCTTGCCCATCACCGTCTTGCCGTCGGCGTAGTAGTAGGTGATCGGCTGGCTCTGCAGGGCCGCGACGCTCTCCGCCGTGGGCACGTCGACCATGAAGTAGGTGATCACGAACGCGATCGCGGGAACGACGAAGAAGACGCCGACACAGGCGTAGGCGACCCGGCGGATGATCTTCCAGCGGCGCTTCTTCCGCTGCGCCGGCGTGAGGACCTTGCGGCCCTTCTCGTCGAGCTCCTGCTGGGGCTCGACGTCGTCGGCGAACTCGTCGAACCGGTCGTCGTCGTACGGCTCGTAGCCGTCTTCGGTCCCGTTGTGCGCGTGGTGGGTGATGAGATCCGGCTCACGCTCGGGTTCCGGCTCCGGACGACGGCCGCCGGGCGGGGGCTGCCGGAAGCCCTGCGGCGGCGAGCCGGGGGGCTGACCGGGACGGCGACCGCCGGACGGGGGCGGCTGGCGCCGGCCGCCGGCCGCACCGCTCTGGCCGCCGGGCGCCTGCGGGCGTCGTGGCTGCTCACCGGGCCACTGCCGGCCACCTTCGTCGCCGGCGGGCCAGGACGGCCCGGCGTTGCCTCGAGGCGGGGTGGCGCGCCGGGGCGACTCACCGGGCCACGCGGGGCCCGCGTCTTCACCCGGCCACTGGCCGCGGCGGGGTGCGTCTGGCTCCTGGTTCGGCCAGGAGCGGTTGTCGTCGGTCACGGATGGGCCTCCCGGATCAGTACCCGCAGGGGCACTGACCTGCGTGTTGCGATGGTCGTACGGTGGCTCACCGGCGTGCGGTCCTTCGTGGATCCGCCGGTTCCCCTGTGCCCAGGACGTATGACCGGACCAAGTGGTTCCAGTGGCACGCCCGGCACACTTCGACGTCGTACACGGTGAACTCGGCGAACGAGCCCGCCATCCTGGCCAGCTCTTCGGGGTTCCGGGCCGAGCCCGCGACGTGCTTGAGTTCGTCGCCGTAGACCCAGGACACCAGGGTCAGCGGCTCCTGGCGGCAGATCGGGCAGGGGAGATCACCGTCCCGGCCGTGGAACTTCGCCGCCCGCAGCAGGTACGGGCTCGCGTCGCAGGCTTCGTGGCTGCCGACGCGCCCGGAGCGGACTTCGGCCAGCAGCGCACGGCGCTGCAGCGCGTAGTCCACGACCTGCCGCTGGTTAATCACGAGAACAGAGTACGGGCTCTTCCTGTGGCGTCCACGCCCCCTAGCGCCGCCAAGCCCGGGACCGGCCCGGACACGCCGGACGTTCGATAACTCTCCGGTGAATTTCGTCCCCGATGGGTGGTGGGGGAGGTTAGCTTCGCCACTTCGATGTATCGGCGCGATATAGTGGCTGAGTAGGTTGGATCGAGGCGCTCGTTCGGAGCAACGCGGGTGGTCTCGGTTTGTTCCCGGAAGGGGGTGCGGTGTGCTGGAGTTCGCGATCCTCGGTCTTCTGCATGAAGCGCCCATGCACGGGTACGTGCTGCGCAAGCGGCTGAACGAGACGCTCGGCACGTTCCGGACGTTCTCCTACGGCTCGCTGTACCCGACCCTGCGGAAGCTGCTGCGGGCCGGGTACCTGGTCGAAGAGCTGGACGAGGCCGACGACCGGGCGTGGTCCCGGCGCGGACGGCGCGTCTACAAGCTCACCGCGGAGGGCAAGGAGCGCTTCGGTGAGCTGCTCGGCGACGCCGGGCCGCAGACCTGGGACGACGAAGGTTTCGGCGTCCACCTGGCCTTCTTCTCGCGGACCCCGGCCGACGTGCGGATGCGGATCCTCGAGGGCCGCCGCCGCCGCGTCGAAGAACGCCGTGAGGGCATGCGGGCGGCGCTGGCCAGGGCCGAGGAGAAGATCGATCGCTATACCCGCGAGCTGCACCGGCTGGGGCTGGAGACCAGCGAGCGGGAGGTGCGCTGGCTCAACGAGCTGATCGCGCACGAACAAGCCGAACGGCAGGGTCCGGATACCTGAGCCGCCCGGCCCGGGCCGCAGCGTAGCGGCACCAGACCTACTGAAACGATTACGGATTGAAGGAGAAACCCCCATGGGCGAGAACCGCCGCGTACGGGTAACCATCGTGGGCGTCGGCAACTGCGCGGCGTCGCTGGTCCAGGGTGTCCAGTACTACCGCGACGCGGACCCGGCCACCCGCGTCCCCGGTCTGATGCACGTCGACTTCGGCGGCTACCACGTCCGCGACATCGAGTTCGTCGCCGCGTTCGACGTGGACGCCAAGAAGGTCAGCCGCGACCTGTCCGAGGCGATCTTCGCCTCCGAGAACAACACCATCAAGATCGCCGACGTGCCGCCGCTCGGCGTCACCGTGCAGCGCGGCCACACCCACGACGGCCTCGGCCGCTTCTACCGCGAGACGATCGAGGAGTCCGACGAGACCCCGGTCGACATCGTCGCCGCGCTGCGCGAGGCGCAGGCCGACGTGCTCGTGTCGTATCTGCCGGTGGGCTCCGAGGTGGCGGACAAGTTCTACGCCCAGGCCGCGATCGACGCCGGGGTGGCGTTCGTCAACGCGCTGCCGGTGTTCATCGCCTCCGACCCGGAGTGGGCCAAAAAGTTCGAAGACGCCGGTGTCCCGATCGTCGGTGACGACATCAAGTCCCAGGTCGGCGCCACCATCACGCACCGCGTGCTGGCGAAGCTGTTCGAGGACCGCGGCGTCCAGCTCGACCGGACGATGCAGCTCAACGTGGGCGGGAACATGGACTTCCTGAACATGAAGGAGCTCGAGCGGCTCGAGTCGAAGAAGATCTCGAAGACCCAGTCCGTCACGTCGCAGGTCGACCGCGACCTCGGCAAGGGCAACGTCCACATCGGGCCGTCGGACTACGTGCAGTGGCTCGACGACCGCAAGTGGGCCTACGTCCGGCTCGAGGGCCGCGCGTTCGGCGACGTGCCGCTGAACCTGGAGTACAAGCTCGAGGTGTGGGACTCGCCGAACTCGGCGGGCATCATCATCGACGCCGTCCGCGCCGCGAAGATCGCGCTCGACCGCGGCATCGGCGGCCCGATCCTGTCGGCCTCCTCCTACTTCATGAAGTCGCCGCCGGAGCAGTACGACGACGCGACCGCCCGTGACGCCGTGGAGAAGTTCATCCGCGGCGAGGTGGAGCGGTAGAGCTGATCTTCGGAGGAGGCCGTCACCGCTGGTGGCGGCCTTCTTCGCGTGGTGCACTAAACCGGTGGGGCGGGGTGGGCGTTGGCGTGGTGTGAGTGCGAGTGTGGGCGAAAGCGCGCCGGGGGACCTGGGCGCGCCGACCTTCCACGACCTCTTCCGCGAGCACTTCGGCCAGATGACCCGGCTGGCCCACCTGCTCGGCGCGGACGACGCGGAGAACGTGGCGCAGGAGGCTTTCGTCAAGCTCCACCAGCGCTGGGACTCCCTGACCGACCACTCCCGGGTGGCCGGCTACCTCCGCACGATCGTGGTGAACATGTCGCGCTCGCGGACCCGGCACCTGCGCGTCGTCCGGCGGACCCCGCAGGAACGGCCGCCGGACGAGCTGTCGGCCGAGGTCAGGGCGGTGGCGAACTGGGAGCACCAGCGGCTGCGCGCGGTGCTGGTGCGGCTGTCCCGGCGACAGCGCGAGGTGCTGGTGCTCCGCTATTGGCTGGACCTCAGCACGGCGGCCATCGCGGAGACCCTGGGCATCTCCCCGGGCACGGTCAAGGCGACGACGCACCACGCGATGGAGAATCTGCGCAAGCACCTGGGGGACGACCTGGGAGGTGAGCGATGACCGACCTCGAACGCAAGCTGGCCGAAGCACTGCGCGGACAGGCCGGGGAGGTCGCGCCCAACCTCGACGCGGCCTGGGCCGAGCAGCAGCGCCGGCAGCGGCGGCCGTCGCGCCGCCGCCGGGCGGCGGTGTGGGGTGCGCCGCTGGCCGCGGTGCTGGCGGTGCTGACGAGCGTGTTGCTGGCCACGAACCTGAACACCGCGCAGAGCCCGGGCCCGGAGCCGGCAGCCCGCCAGGGGCAGGAGCTGGTGCTCGCGCGGCCCCTGCTCTCGCTGCGCCTGAATTCCGCGGGTGAGCTGAAGGCGCTCACCGACTTCGTGGGGCAGACGAACACCTGGACCTCGTACGCCTCCCAGGCCCTCGACGACACGGGACGGCCCGTGTTCTGCATCGAGGCGCTGCCCAAGGGCGCGACGCACGGCGGGCCGGAATCGTACTTCGGCGTCGAGTCGCCGTCGTGCGTTCCCGTGTCGGGATCTCCCGTGAACGCCGGGTACATCGGCAAGAACGGCGGGCCGCTGCCCGCGGGCAAGGCGGTCTTCCTCGTCGACCGGGCGGTGCACGTGCTGCGCCTCTACGACGCCGCGGGTGACCTGAGCCAAGGCAAGCTGATCACCTCGATGAACTCGGGCCAGGTGTTCCTCGCCGACGTGAACCCGGACTCGCCGCCGGTGCGCTTCGAGGTCAGCTGAGCCCGAGTGCGCCCGGCAGGTCGGTGATCTTCTCCACCACCGCCGTGGCCCGCTTCAGCACCTCCGGGTCCGGCGCGAAGTGCGGATTGGGCACCGCATACACCGCCATCTTCGCCGCCAGCGCGGACCGCAGCCCGTTCGTCGTGTCCTCCACGGCCGCGCAGTCCGCCGGCGCCACGCCCAGCAGCTCGGCCGCCCGCAGGTAGACGTCGGGCGCCGGTTTTCCGGCCCCGACCTGCTCGGACGACACCGCCGCCCCCACCGGCAGGCCCGTGACGTCGAGGAACCCCTTGATCAGGAGCACCGGCGACGAGCTCGCGATCGCCACCGGCCACCGCGCCGACACCTGCCGCACGACGTCCACCGCGCCCGGGATCAACGGTGGCTCCGCCGCGTACCGGGCGGCCATCCGCTTGACCACGACCGTCGCGATCTCCGGCGGCGTGAGCTGCGCGCCCAGCTCCTCCACCAGGTAGCGGGCCCACTCCGGGGTGCTCATCCCCTGCTGCGCGCGGGTCGCCTCCTCGCGCCAGGTGCCGCCGTGCTCGGCGACGACCGCGCGCCGCACTTCGTCCCAGATCCGCTCGGAGTCCACCAGTACGCCGTCGAGGTCGAAGATCACCGCGTCCATGGCCCGAGCCTAGCCTGTGAGCCGACTTACTTAGCTACCCTTACTAAATTTTGTTAGCCTGGCTAAGTGACTTCCGCGATCACCGATCTCGCCCACCGGCTGCGGCCGCTGGTCTTCCGGCTCTACCACCAGGTGCGCCGCCAGACCCCGCAGCTGACGCTGACCCTCACCCAGGGTTCGGTGCTGAGTGAGCTGGTCAACGGCGGTCCGCGCCGGATGAGCGCGCTGGCCGAGCACGAACGGGTCAAGCTGCCGTCGATGACCGACGTCGTCGGCCGGCTCGAACGGCTCGGGCTCGCCACCCGCCGCCCGGACCCGGCCGACGGCCGCGCGGTGCTGGTCGAAGTCACCGACGAGGGCCTGCGTTTTTACGCCGAACTGGTGACGGCTCGCGAGGAGTTCCTCCGCGAGCGGCTGATCGCCATGGACGAGTCCGACCGCGCCGCGATCGAGGCCGCCCTGCCTGCTCTCGCCAAGCTGCTTGTCGACACGAAGAAGGAGGAACTGATCAGCGATGAGCGCTGAACACCACTCGAGCCTGCTGGACGCCGTCAAGGACCAGCCCAAGCAGGTGTGGATCACCGCGTTCGCCGCGGTCATCGCCTTCATGGGGATCGGCCTGGTCGACCCGATCCTGCTCTCGATCGCCAAGGGCCTGGACGCGACGCCGTCGCAGGTGACCCTGCTCTTCTCGTCCTACCTCGGCGTCCAGGTCGTCGCGATGCTGGTCACCGGGGCGGCGAGCGCCCGCTTCGGCGCGAAGCGCACGGTGCTCGCCGGGCTGACGCTGATCGTCGCCGCCACCGCCCTCTGCGCGGCCGCCGGGTCGATCGAGCAGCTCGTCGGGCTGCGCGCGGTCTGGGGGCTCGGCAACGCGTTCTTCATCGCGACCGCGCTTTCGGTGATCGTCGGCGCCGCGACCGGCGGCCAGTCCGGCGCGATCCTGCTCTACGAGGCCGCTCTGGGCGTCGGCCTGTCGGTCGGCCCGCTGCTGGGCGCGCTGCTGGGCTCGATTTCCTGGCGCGGCCCGTTCCTCGGCACCGCGATCCTGATGGCCGGCGCGCTCGTGCTGTGCGCGGTGTTCCTCAACAGCGACAAGCACGAAAAGCGCGCGCCGATCAAGCTGCTCGACCCCCTGCGCGCGCTGAAGCACACCGGCCTGCTGCGCACCTCCGTCGCCTCGGCGCTGTACACCGCCGCGTTCTTCGCGGTGCTCGCCTGGTCGCCGTTCGTCCTCGGCTGGAGCGCGATCGCCGTCGGCCTGGTGTTCTGCGGCTGGGGCCTGTGCGTGGCCGTCGCCGGGTTCGCCCTCGCGCCGCGGCTGGCCGCCCGGCTCGGCGAGCGGCACGCCGCCGCGGCCGCTGTCTTCGGGTACGCCGTGCTGATGCTGGTCCTCGCCGTGCCGAGCAAGCCGGTGCTGGTCGCCGGGATCATCGTCTCCGGGTTGGTGTCCGGCCTGCTGAACACGCTGTTCACCGGCACCGCGATGGCGATCAGCGACGCGCCGCGCCCGGTCGCCAGCGCGGGCTACAACTTCTGCCGCTGGCTGGGTGGCGCGGTCGCCGCGACGCTCGTCGGGCACGTCGCCGAGTGGTTCGGCTCGCCGCAGGCGCCGTTCGTCGCCTCGGCCGTGCTGTGCGTCGTCGCGGGCGCGCTGCTCTCGCTGCGGGAGAAGAAGGCGGACCCGCACACCGTGCCGGAGGAAGCCGTGCTCGTCGGGGAAGAGTTCTGACACGTCCATTCGGGGCAGCAGTACACCCGCCGTTCACCTGAATGTCTGGAATGGCTGGTTTTGGGAGCTTAGGTTCAGTGCGTTCCCGAACTCCCACCATGGAGGCGAAGTGCTCGACCGCCTGCTCCCGCTGTTCCCCGCCCACCCGGGTGGCCGCTCCCCGGTCACCTGCGAATACCGCTGCGGCAACGCGTGCGCCCGCCCCGAGGCGAACGAGTCCGCGAACGAGTACTTCGGCGACGTCGTCAAGGACATCTCGCGCCGCCGGGTCTTCAAGGCCGGTGCCGTGCTGGCCGCCGCGGCCGGTGGGTTCGCCGCCCTGTCCGGCACGGCGGCGGCCGCGCCCGCCGGACACGCCCCGAGGCCACCGCGGCCGGTGCCCGGCACCGACTTCACGCCGGTCCCGCCGAACAAGCTCGACGCGGTCAGCGTCCCCGACGGCTACGCCCAGCGCGTCGTCGTCCGCTGGGGCGACCCGGTGGTCGCGGGCGCGCCGAAGTTCGACTTCGCCAAGCAGACCGCGGCCGCGCAGGCCAAGCAGTTCGGCTACAACAACGACTTCGTCGGCCTGATCCCGCAGGACCCGCTGGGCCTGTCGAACCTGCTCGTGGTCAACCACGAGTACACGACCGAGGTCCACATGTTCCCGGCCGACCAGTACGACCCGGCCAACCCGACCGAGGAGCAGGCGAAGATTGCCTGGGCCGCGCACGGCCTCTCGGTGCTGCAGGCCCGCCGCGACCCGATCCACGGCGGGCTCGAGGTCGTCCCGAGCCGGTACGGCCGCCGGATCACCCTCGACACGATCTTCGAGGTCCGCGGCCCGGCCGCCGGCTCGAAGTTCCTCAAGACCTCGGCCGACCCGAGCGGGCGCCGGGTCCGCGGCACGCAGAACAACTGCTCCGGCGGCGTGACGCCGTGGGGCACGGTGCTCTCCGGCGAGGAGAACTTCGACCAGTACTTCGCCAACTCCGACAAGGTCACCGACCCGGTCGCGGCGGCGCGGCTCAAGCGCTACTCCGTCGGCGCCGGCACGAGCACCCGCAAGTGGGAGCGGTTCGACAAGCGCTGGGACGTCGCGCAGGAGCCGAACGAGCCGAACCGCTTCGGCTGGGTCGTCGAGATCGACCCCAACGACCCGAACTCGACGCCGGTCAAGCACACCGCGCTCGGCCGGTTCAAGCACGAAGCCGCGAACATCAAGATCACCGCCGATGGCCGGGTCGCCGTCTACTCCGGGGACGACAGCCGGTTCGAGTACATCTACAAGTTCGTCTCGAAGGGCAAGTACAAGCCGGGCAACAGCGCGCACGCGCGGCGGCACAACTCGGCGTTGCTCGACGAGGGCACGCTCTACGTCGGCCGCTTCACCGGCGACAGCCCGGCCGCGGAGATCGACGGCAAGGGCACCCTGCCCGCCGACGGCGAGTTCGACGGCACCGGCGAGTGGCTCCCCCTGGTCAGCGGCGACAAGTCCTTTGTGGACGGCTTCACCGCCGAGGAGGTCTACGTCTTCACGCGCCAGGCCGCGGACAAGGTCGCCGCCACGAAGATGGACCGGCCGGAGGACATCGAGCCGAACCCGGTCAACGGCCGGATCTACGCGGCGCTGACCAACAACAGCGACCGCGGCGCGACGGGCAAGGCCGGCGTCGACGAGCCGAACCCGCGGGTGGGCAACAAGAACGGCCACATCCTGGAGTGGGAGGAGGACTGCGGCGACGCGGCCTCGACCCGGTTCTCCTGGCGGCTGCTGCTGGTCTGCGGCGACCCCAAGGCGGCGGACACCTACTTCGGTGGCTTCCCGAAGGACCAGGTCAGCCCGATCTCGTGCCCGGACAACGTGGCCTTCGACCGGCACGGAAACCTGTGGATCGCCACCGACGGCAACGCCCTCGGCGCGAACGACGGCCTGTTCTCGGTGCCGGTCACCGGTCCGGAGCGCGGGCACGTCAAGCAGTTCCTCTCGGTGCCGGTCGGCGCCGAGACGTGCGGCCCGGTCGTCACCGACAACCTGGTGCTCGTCGCGGTCCAGCACCCGGGTGAGAACGCGGCGAGCTCGGCGAACCCGACGTCGCACTGGCCGGACGGCGGCACCGCGCAGCCGCGGCCGGCCATCGTCTCGGTGTGGAAGAAGGGCCGCTTCGGGCTGCCCGGCCGCATCGGCGAGCGCTGACGCACCCGGGCCCGCACCGGAACGAGGTTCACTCTTAAGTGGACGGTTCTCGGCCGGTGCGGGCCCGGCCCGCGCGCCATAGTCGAGAGGTGATCTTCTCGGGGCGCACGGTGGCGGTGGCGGTGGTGGCGATCGCGGCGGCGGCGGTCGTGCCCGCATCCACGTCCACCGCCGCGGACGCGCCGCCGGTCTGCGGCGGGCTCGCGGCGAACCCGAGCGTCGAGCTCGCGGCCCGCAACGGCGCCCCGGACGGGTACGTGTTCGCCCCGGCCGCCCCCGTCCCGCCCGGAACACCGGCCGCGAAGGTGCCGAAGCTGCTGACCGAGCGGGAGTACGCCGTCGACGGGCAGCGCGCGGCGGTCGTCCAGACGCCGGACGGCAAGACCAGCACCGCCTACCAGACCGAGCGGTTCGTCCCCGGCGGCGTCTACACCCTCAGCGTCTGGACCGCTTCGCGCGCGCCGAGGTACGAACCGGCCACCGGCCTGCGGTTCTACGACGCCACCGGCACGCAGATCCAGGAGACCAAGCTCGTCGCCGACCACTTCGCCGGCGACGGCGCCCTCGACCGGCAGGACTTCCCGGCGGCGCCGGCGCCGGCGAAAGCGGCTGCGGTGAAGTTCTTCGCCACGACCACCCTCGACCGGCTGCACTGGGACTGCGTCGACCTCCGGCTCGCGGCGTACTCGGTGAAGAAGGAAGTGCGGAACCCGGCGACCGGCGCGTGGGCCTCCTTCGCGACGGTCACCGCGGGCGAAACCGCGCACTACCGCATCACCGTGACCAACGACGGCACCGAGGACCTCACCGGGATCACGGTGCAGGACCCGTGGTGCCCCGGGACGTTCGAGCCGTTCGCGCTGGCCGCGGGCGCGAACCGGCAGCTGACCTGCGACCACCCGGACCTCACGGTGGCCGACAGCGGGCACGTGAACACGGCGAAGGTGACCGGCGTGCACCACCCGGGCGGCACGCTGGGCGACAAGACGGCGTCGGCGACGATCACGGTGCTGCCGCCGCCGGCCATCGCGAAGATCGGCGACTTCGTCTGGGCGGACCGCAACCGCGACGGCCTGCAGGACCCGGCCGAGCCCGGCGTCGCGGGCGTCAAGGTGACGCTGAAGGACGGCGCGGGGGGCACGGTCAGCACCGCGACGACCGACGACAAGGGCAAGTACGGCTTCGAGAAGCTGAAGGACGGCACGTACCAGGTCTGCTTCGCCGTCCCCGCGGACTTCACCGTGACCCGCCGCGACGCCGGCAGCGACGATCGCGATTCGGACGCCGGCCCGGACGGCTGCACCGCGCCGCGCACCGTGGGCGGGCCGTCCCACGAAGACTTCGCGGCCGACCTCGGGCTGCTCTCCCCGGTGAACCGGATCGGCGACTTCACCTGGGCCGACTCGGACGGCAACGGCCTGCAGGACGCCGGCGAACCGGGCCTCGCCGGGGTCAAGGTGGTGCTGAAGGACGCGAGCGGCAAGGAAGTGGCGAGCGTGGTCACCGGCGCTGACGGGGCGTACGGCTTCGACGGCCTGGAGGACGGCACGTACCAGCTGTGCTTCACCGCCGACGGCCACCACCCGACGGCCAAGGACACCGGCGACGACGCCCGTGACTCCGACGCCGACCCGGCGTCCGGCTGTGCGGACCCGCACCCCCTCGGCCCCGGCAAGCGCGAAGACCGCACGGTGGACGTGGGCTTCGCGTAGCTACGGTGGAGGCATGACGGATCTTCCCCTCGCCCTGGTGACCGGCGCTTCCCGCGGAATCGGCGCGGCGGTCGCCCACCAGCTGGCCCCGACGCACCGCCTGCTCCTCGGCGGCCGCGACGCCGACGCGCTGGCCGCCCTGGCGGAGGAGCTCCCGGGCGCGACGCCGTGGCCGGTGGAGCTGTCGGACCCCGCTTCGCTCGCTTCGGCGGTCGCGGACATCTCGTCCCTCGACGTCCTGGTCCACTCGGCGGGGGTCGCCCGGCTCGGCCGCATCGAGGAGGTCTCGGCCGAGGCGTGGCGCGACAACTTCGAGATCAACACCTTGGCGGTGGTCGAGCTGACCCGCCTGCTGCTCCCCGCCCTGCGCGCGGCCCGCGGCCACGTGGTGGTGATCAACTCGGGCGCGGGCCTGAACGCCCGCCCGGGCTGGTCCCCGTACGCGGCGAGCAAGTTCGCGGTCCGCGCCTTCGCCGACGCCCTCCGCGAGGAGGAGCGCGAAATCCGCGTGACGTCGGTCTACCCGGGCCGCACGGACACGGAGATGCAGCAGGCGATCTTCGCGGGTGAAGGCCGCGAGTACGACACCTCGCACCTGCTGAAGGCGGACTCGGTGGCCACCGCGGTGGTGACCGCGGTGTCGGCCACCCCGGACGCCCACCCGACGGAAGTGATCCTCCGCCCGCGTTAAGCCCGCAGCCGCGCCGCCGTTTCGGCTACGCCGGCCTGCACCTTCGCCCGGTCCACCTTCACCGGCTCGCCCTCGGCCACGACCTGCTCACCCGCGACCCAGACGTCCCGGACCCGCCGCGAACCGGCCGCCCAGACGAGGTTCGACAGCAGCTGCGCGTCCGGGACCTCCAGGCCGCACGCGAACGCCGGGTCGTCCAGGTCGATGTGCACCAGGTCGGCCCACCGGCCCTCCTCCAGCGCCCCGATGTCGGGCCGGCCCAGCGCCGCCGCCCCGCCGCGGGTGGCCAGCAGGAAGACGTCCGCCGCCGTCAGCACCGTCGAGTCGCCCGTGGCCAGCCGGGCGAACATGGCCGCGAGCTGCAGTTCTTCCCACAGGTCGAGGTCGTCGTTGGAAGCCGGGCCGTCGGTGCCCAGGCCGACCGCGACCCCCGCCGCGCGCAGGTCGGCGACCCGCGCGATGCCCGAAGCCAGCTTCGCGTTCGAGCCCGGGCAGTGCGCCATGCCGACCCCGTGCGCGGCGAACAACGCGATGTCCTCGTCCGAGAGGTGGATCGAGTGCGCCGCCAGCACCCGGCCGTCCAGCATGCCCAGCTCACGCAGCAGCGCCGGCACCGAACCGTGCGAAGCACGCACCGCGGTGTCCTCCGCCGCCGCTTCGGCGACGTGGATCTGCACCAGCGCACCGCGCGAAGCAGCGGACTCCGCCGTCGCCCGGAGACCTTCCGCGGACAGCATGTACGCCGAGTGCGGGCCGTAGCCCAGCTCGATGCGGTCGCCGTGGCCGAAGCGGAGGCCGTCCGTGTCGATCCAGCGCTCGATGCCGGCCAGCTGGGCGCGCCAGTCGAGGCCGGGCAGCTCCATCACCGGCGGCGCGACCAGCACGCGGCCGCCCGTCGTGAGGACCGCGTCGACCAGCTGCTCGCCTTCGAAGTACATCTCGGCACTGGTCGTGACGCCGTGGCGGAGCATCTCGACCGAGCCGAGCAGCATGCCGGTGCGGACGTCCTCGGGGCGCAGCTTCGCCTCGGCCGGCCAGATGATCTCGTTCAGCCAGGGCAGCAGCGGTAGGTCGCCGCCCATGCCGCGCAGCAGCGTCATCGGGCTGTGTGCGTGCGTGTTGACCAAGCCGGGCAGCAGGATGCCGGTCAGGGTGGTGACCGGTGCGGCGGATTCGGGGGCGGTGGCCGCCGGTCCGCAGTAGGAAATGCGCCCATCGGCGTCGACATCGACGACCGCGTCACGGAGAAGCGAACAGGACGGATCGGCCGGGAGAACGACAGGGGCGTGGAAACGGCGTGGCATCTCTGGATACTACGCACCCGGAATTACGAGACGACTCCGCTCCGCCACGCCCAGGCCGCGGTCTCCACCCGGTTCCGCGCGCCGATCTTGCTCTGCACCGACGCCAGGTGCGTCTTCACCGTCGACAGCGACATGAACAGCTCCGCGCCGATTTCGGTGTTCGTCAACCCGCGCGCGGCCGCCTTGACGACGTCCAGCTCCCGGGCGGTCAGCGGCTCGGACGGAGGCGCGACCTGCCGCTTCGCCGAGCCGGACGCGTTGAAGTGCTTCAGCAGCCGCACGGTGATCTGCGGCGAGACCAGCGCGTCGCCGCGGTCGGCCGCCCGGACCGCTTCGATCAGCAGCGCCGGGCCCGCGTCCTTCAGGAGGAAGCCGTGCGCGCCGTTGCGCAGCGCCGTGTGCACGTACTCGTCGAGGTCGAAGGTCGTGACGACGACCACCTTCAGCGGGTCGGCCACGTCCGGGCCGGCCAGCTGCCGGGCCACCTCCAGGCCGTCGAGGCCCGGCATGCGGATGTCGAGCAGGCAGACGTCGGGGCGCAGTTCGCGGGCCTTCGAGACCGCCGAGACGCCGTCCGCGACGTCGGCGACGACCTCGATGTCGTCCTGCGCGTCCAGGATCATGCGGAAGCCCATCCGCACCATCTCCTGGTCGTCGGCGATCAGTACCCGGATCACTCGTCCCCTTCCGTGTCTTCTCCGGCCGCCAGCGGCAGCCACGCTTCGACGCGCCAGCCGCCGTCCGGGCCCCGCCCGGCCGACAACCGGCCCTTGAGCAGCGCGACGCGTTCGCGCATGCCGACCAGACCGTAGCCGCCCGACCCGCCGGCCGGCCGGTGTGCCGTCGCGCGCCCGTCGTCGGTCACCCGGAGGTGCAGCTGGGCGCCCACCACCTCGGCGACGACGAGCGCCTCGGTCGCGCCCGAGGCGTGCTTGCCGACGTTCGTCAGCGACTCCTGCACCAGCCGCAGCGCCGAGCGGCCGACCTCGTGCGGCAGGTCCGGCGGCAGGTCCAGGTGCATCGACGTCGGCACGCCGTGGTTGGCGGTTTCGACCAGTTTCCGCAGGTCGGCGCCGAGGTCGGTGGTGGCCTGCTCGCTGAACTCGCTCGACCCGGCCGGCGCGTCGCCCCGCATCGAGCGGACCAGCCGCCGCATCGCCGCGAGCGCTTCGACGCCGGCGTTCTCGATCCGGCCCATCGCGTCCACCGCGATCTGCGGGTTCTTCTCGGCCATCATCCGCGCGGCCTGCGCCTGGACGACGATCCCGGTCACGTGGTGGGCGACGATGTCGTGGAGCTCGCGGGCCAGCGCCATCCGCTCGGCGGTCTGCGCGTCGCTCACCGCGGACTGCACGGCCTGGGTGCGTTCGGAGTCCCGCGACCGCAGCATCAAGCCGACGGCGATGGAAATGCCCAGCATCAGCGTCGCGGCGAAGGCGAGGACCGACAGGGTCTGGGGATCGGTCTGCAGGCCCCGGCGGGCGTCCGAGTTGAGGATCGCGCCGAGCGCGACGACGCTCGACAGCACGGCGACCCGCGCCCAGGACTGGCTCAGCCCGCGGGCCCGGGTCAGGTTCACCACCACGCCCATGCCGGCGACGATCTGCGTGGCCGGGATGCCGCCCGGCACCGGGTAGTCGTAGGACCGCAGCTGCAGGAACGGCGTGATGACCGCCGACAGCAGCATGATCCCGGCGAGGCCGAGCAGGGCGTCCGCGGGCCGTCGCGGGGACAACACGGCGATGACGGCCGCGACGATCGAGCAGAACAGGATCGGGAACCCGCGGGCGGTGTTGGAGTAGGTGTAGCCGAACTCGAACAGCAGCGCGAAGGCGAGCAGCCCCATCAGCGGCCACTGTCCCATCGCCAGCTCGTTCACCCGGCGCAGCAGGCGGCTCCGCGGCTCCCCGCGCGGGCTGCGGTCGCGGGCCGCGATGGCGGGTACCAGGGGGGCGACGAGCAGGAGCAGGCCGAACAGCAGTGCCTGGGTGCCCGTGCCGCCGTCGATGTCGGCGACACTCCCGTACCGGCCGAAGACCGCGACGAGGCCCGCGACGACCAGGAAGCCGACCATGCAGAACGCCACGCCCGCCCGCGCCCGGCGGGCCACGAAGTAGACCATCAGCACCCCGGCCACGACCTCGGTGATGGTCACCTTCGGCAGCACGCTGGAGTACGGCGGGATGCGGCCCGCGTGGATGAAGAGGGTCGAGATGATCAGCACCCCGCCGCCGGCCACCCCGGCGACCGCCGCCCGCTTCTGGGCCCAGAGCCCACACGCCGCCATCGCGAAAATGCCGGGGAAGAGCCCGAAGTCGACGAAGCGCGGGCCGGCGTCGTCGAGCGCCGCCTGCGTGGTGTAGACGACATCGAACAGCAGTGCGGCGACCAGCACGGCCGAGGGCACGCCGATGCGCCGCACCAGGGCGGTGGCTCGGGTGTAGAGGGTTTTCGGCAGGGGCGCGGCGGGCACGATGTGACGTTACGTGATCCCCCGGCGCCCGCACCTTGGCCGAGTGGCCCGCCCTCCCTCGGCCGATCGGCCGAGGCGGGCCGGGGCGTGACTGGCCGTCTGCCCGAAGTGGGCGCCCCCCGATCTCGGCGAAGCTCATCGGCGTCAAGATCCGAAACGGCAGGGAGAACCTCGTGGACCCGAACACTCCACACGCGACGAGCGGCCCGGTGCTGTCCGGCCGCGGGCTGGTGAAGCGCTACGGCACTCAGCACGCCCTGGCCGGCATCGACATCGACATCCAGCCGCGGGACGCCGTCGCCATCGTCGGGCCGTCCGGCTCGGGCAAGACGTCGCTGCTGCACGTCCTGGCCGGCATCCTCCGGGCCGACGACGGGCAGATCTTCCTGGGCGGGCAGCGGGTCGACCACCTCGGCGAGAAGAAGCGCAGCGAGCTGCGCCGCACCGAGTTCGGGTTCGTCTTCCAGTCGGGGATGCTGGTCGCCGAGCTGTCGGCCGAAGAGAACGTCGCCCTGCCGTCGCTGCTGGCGGGGCTCGGGCGCAAGGAGGCCATCGACGCCGGCCGCCTCTGGCTTTCGCGCCTCGGCCTGGCCGGCAAGGAACGCCGCCGTCCCGGCGAGCTCTCCGGCGGCGAGGCCCAGCGCGTCGCGATCGCGCGGGCGCTGACCCACCGGCCGAAGGTGATCTTCGCCGACGAGCCGACCGGCGCGCTCGACACGCGCACCGGCCGCGAAACGATGGACGCCCTCCTCGGCGCCGCCCACGAGACCGGCGCCGCGGTGCTCGTGGTGACGCACGACCGCGAGCTGGCCGAGTCGATGCCGAAGACCGTCGCCATCCGCGACGGCCTGATCGCGACGAGGCTGGCGGCGTGAACTCCCTCCAGATCGCCCTGCGGGTGCTGAAGGTGGACCGGCGGACCCGGACGTCGGCGATCCTCACCGCGATCGGGGTGGCCGTCGCGACCGGGCTGGTGCTGCTGCTGGCGACGCTGCCGTTCGCCACCCAGAACCGGGAGCAGCGCGCCCTCTGGCAGGGCGAACACCACGTCGGCTACCAGCTCGACGGCCCGCAGAAGGTGCTGTTCAACTCCGCCACGGACTATTTCGACGGGCAGCAGATCGTCCGCGTCGACATCGCGCCGGTCGCCGGTGCGGGGTCGCTCGCCCTGCCGCCGGGCGTGCCGCAACTGCCGGGGCCGGGCGAGACCGTCGTGTCCCCCGCGCTCGGCCGGCTCCTGCAGGCCCACCCGGCCGCGCAGCTCGGGGACCGGTTCGGCAAGCCCGTCGGTGCCCTCGGCGAGGGCGCCCTCCGGTTCCCGGAACAGCTCGTCGCGCTCGTCGGGCACACGCCGGACGCGATGCCGGAGAACGCCTACCCGCTGGCGGATTTCCCCAGCGGCAAGGCGAGTCCGGACCCGCTGCTCATGCTGCTGTCCTGGGTCGGGATCATCGTGCTGCTGGTGCCGAGCCTGGTGCTGGTCGCGTCGTCGGCGCGGCTGACCGCCGCCCGCCGCGAACGGCGGCTCGCCGCGATCCGGCTGGCCGGGGCGACCCCGGGGCAGGTCACCAACATGGTGGCGGCCGAGACGACGTTGTCGGCGGGCATCGGCGCGCTGCTGGGGCTGCTGATCAGCCCGGCGCTGCACGGCCTCGCGTCGTTCGTGCCGTGGGCCGGCGGCACCTGGCTGGCCTCCGACTTCGCGCTGCCGGTCGGCCTGACGGTGTTCATCGTCGTGGCCATCCCGGTGCTCGTGGTGCTGGCCGGTGTCCTCGGCCTGCGCCGGGTCCTCAAGAACCCGCTGTTCGCGACCGGCGGCCACACGAAGAAGCCGCTGCACTGGTGGCGGCTGCTGGCCCTGCCCGCGGCCGGGGCGTTCTTCCTCGTCGCGGTGACGACGGCGAAGGAATACGGCGGGATCGGGTTCGTCATGGCCGGGCTGTTCTTCCTGGTCGGCTCGGCCGCGATCGTCGGGCCGTGGGTGACGTCGGCGGTCGGCGGCACGTTCGTCCGGATCTGGCGGCGCCCGTCCGCGCTGCTCGCCGGCCGCCGCCTGCGTGACGACCCGAAGGGCGCCTACCGGGCCTCCGCCGGGATCGTGCTGGCGGTGTTCGCCGGGTCGATGGCGCTGACGCTGCTGCCGACGTTCGAATCGATGGCCGGCGGCGGGCGGTCGTTCGCCGACTCCGTGCTCTACGTCGACACCGATGGCCGGCACGCGCGCACCATCGTCGACCAGGCCAACGCGTCCCTGCAGAAGTACGGCCAGCCGGAGAAGGCGGTCGCGGTCGGCGAGGTCTACCTGGTGAAGGGGCAGGCACCCAACCGGTACGGCCACCGCGCCCTGGTGATGACCTGCGCCGACGCCGTCAAGCTGACCCGCTTCGGGCTCAAGCCGGAGAACTGCACGGGCGGCCCGGCCGTCTTCGGCGACTCGGCGCTCGACCTGGCCCAGTACAAGGTCGCCGACGACTGGGAAGGGCCGGCCTCGGCCGTGAAATCGGGGACCCGGGCGGAAGCCGTCCACGTTCCCGACCCGGACCTGTCGAGCACGTCGATCATCGACCCGGCCGCCCTGCCGGACGGCTTCACGCCGAAGTACGTCACCGTGGTCGCGCCGACCACCGACGCGAACCGCGAGATCGTGCGGACGGCACTGGCCGCACCGGCCGCGGGCGAAGAGATCGGCAGCCGCGACCAGTACCTGTTCAACCAGCAGACCGAGCTCGGCGACCTGCGCCGGGTCACCGTGATCGGGTTGATCGCGGCGGGGATCCTGGCCGGCTGCAGTGCCGCGGTCGCGACCGCGGGCTCGGTGATGGACCGCCGCCGCACGTTCGGTGCGCTGATGGCCGCGGGCACGCCGGTGCGGGTGCTGGCGAGGGCGTTGCGGATGGAAGCCGCGCTGCCGGCGCTGGTCGCCACCATCGGCGCGGGAATCGTCGGGGTACTGGTCGGTGTTGGGCTTTACAGCATGGTCGACGAGCGCGGCATCGTGCTCAGCCCGTGGCTGCTCGCGCCGGTCGTGCTCGGGGTCGGGGTGGCCCTGCTCGGCGCTTCGGTCTGCACGCCCGCGCTCAAGCGGGTCCAGGCCGAGCCGCTGGCCGAGGAATAGGCGTCCGCTCCTGGCGTCGGGGCAGGAGCGGATACCGGGGGTAGTGAGCTGAAGGGGACTTTCTCCGCAGGGGATCCGGGGAGAGTCCCCTTCAGCCTTTCTCGAATCAGCGCCGTTCGAAGATCAGGTCGTGCGAGACGCGGCCTTCGACGTCCGCGCGCTGCTCGAACTTCGTCACCGGCCGCCACTCCGGCCGCGGCGCCCAGCCGTCGTACCGATTCTTCAACGCCGGCTCCGCGGAGCAGACCTCGAGCATCTGCTCGGCGTAGTTCTCCCAGTCGGTCGCCAGGTGGAAGGTGCCGCCGGGCGCGAGCCGCGACGCGACGAGCGCGGCGAACGACGGCGACACGATCCGCCGCTTGTGGTGCTTCTTCTTCGGCCACGGGTCGGGGAAGAAGAGCCGCACACCGTGCAGCGTCTCCGGCTCGACGTGCTCGGTCAGCAGCACGACGGCGTCGCCGTGCAGCAGCCGCAGGTTTTCGACGCCGAGCTTTTCGGCGCGCAGCATCAGCTGCCCGAGACCGGGGTCGTAGACCTCGGCCGCGACGTAGTTGAGCTGCGGCGCCGCGGCGGCCAGCTGCGACGTCGTCTCGCCCATGCCGGAGCCGATCTCCAGCATCACCGGCGCCTCGCGGCCGAACCACGCGGTGAAGTCCAGCGGCCCGGCGGGCAGCTCGCTCACGGTGCGACCCAGCTCAGGCCACAGTTCGTCCCAAGCGCGCTGCTGCCCGACGGTCATCCGGCCGCCGCGCTTGACGTAGCTGACCACGCTGCGCAGCCGGGGCTGGTCTTCGTTCTCCACCCACCGAGGTTAACGAACGGCTTCGAACACCCCGAGTCGAGATCGCAGCCCGGCCAGTCCGGCCACCGGGATCGGGTCCGGGGTGCGCCCGGTGTGCGCGGGCAGGACGTCGATCCAGCCCGGGTGCCGGTCGGTGTTCATCACCGTGGTGGGAATCGCGTGCCCCGATTTCCCGCGTTCGGACGGCATGAACTCCCAGTAGCCGGATTCACCGTCCGCGGCCCACGGGACGAATTCCCACCCCGGGCGCGGCCCGAGCAGTTGCGCGATCCGGTCTTCGACGCGGAAACCCTGTTCCCGGGAATCGAGCTTGCCGTCCGCCATCGCGCGCAGCCACCACGGCGCGGGGATCTGGCCCGCCATCCCGGCCGAAGCGCGGAACAGGGCCAGGACACTGTCTTGAGGTGCGCGGTGCACCCACGCGCGGCGGAGTTCGGACGGCGTCGCCGCCGTCATCGCGGCCTGCGGGAGTTCGATCGCCCGCGACCATTCGAGGTCGAGCATGGGTTCGAGCCGGGGAGCGTCGTCTTCGACGCGGGCTCGGGGAATCGTGCCGCCCAATTCTTGCCCGGTGTCCACCGTCAAGATTCACCTCCAGGGGGAGCTCAGACGGGTCCGGTGCGTTCACTTATGAATCTTGCCTGGTCATAGCAGTATGTCCGGCGGCTGTGAGAGAAGCCACAGTTGTTTCACCTTTTGTTAACAAGGTTTCGTGCGCTATTGAGACCGCGGTCACGCTCAGGCGTCACGCCGTGCCGTCACGAGTACGCCGGCCACGTACAGGGCAACGGTGATCGCCGCGAAGTAACCGAGGTGGCCCCACGGGCCGAGCGGCGCGGACGGCAACCCCAGCGGCCCCGTGGTGAGCCCGCTCGCGCCGACGAACTCGTCGGCGGCGTGGAACGGCATCCACTGGTAGACGTACTTGCCGAAGCCCGGGATGAAGACGAACAGGCCTTCGAGCACCTGGGTCCACACGATGACCACCGTCAGCGCGAAAGCCACGCTGCGCAGCAGGAGCGCCACGCCGACCCCGGCCACCGCGGTGAACAGGAAGACCAGGCTCTGGCCGAGCACCGAGCGCCAGTCGGCGCCCGTGTGCAGCGCGAGGTCCGCGTCCGGCCGCACCAGCGACGCCAGCCCCCACGAACCGAAGCTGATGACCAGCCCGAGCACCGTGCCCAGTGCGCCGACGACCAGGACCTTGGCCAGCAGCGCGGGCACCCGGCTCGGCACCGCCTGGAACGTCAGCCGCATGGTGCCCCAGTTGAACTCCGACGCGGTCGCGAACACCGCGAGGACGAGCAGCACGGTCCGGCCGTTGCCGCTCACCAGCTGGGTGTTGCCGACGGTCGCCGGGATCTCCGGGCCGGCCAGCGCGAAGATCAGCATGGTGAGGGCGAGCGGCGCGATGATCGCGATGGCCAGGCACCACCACGGCGCGCGGGTGCTGAAGAGCTTGATGCGCTCGGCGCGGAGCAGGTTGGCGATCATCGGGAGGCCTCCGGGGACGGCACCGCGAATTCGACGGCGTCGCGGGTGAGGTCGAGATAGGCCTGCTCGAGCGAGCCGGTGATCGGACTCAGCTCGTGCAGCGTCGCGCCGGCGTCGAAGGCGAGCTGCCCGATCCGGTCACTGTCCACCCCGGACACCACGAAGGCGCCGTTGGCTTCGGTGAACTCGGCCTGCCCGGTCAGCGCCGTCCGCAGCCGGTCGGCGTGCGGGGTGCGCACGCGCACGCCGTGTTCACTCGTCTGTGCGATGAACTCGTCCATGGTGCCCTGGTAGATCAGCCGGCCGCGGCCGATCACCACCAGGTCCTGCGCGGTCTGCGCCATCTCGGGCAGCAGGTGGCTGGACACGAACACGGTCCGGCCGTCGGCGGCCAGCGAGTGCAGCAGCTGCCGGATCCACGCCATGCCCTCGGGGTCGAGGCCGTTCACCGGCTCGTCGAACAGCAGCACGCGCGGATCGCCGAGCAGGGCGGCGGCGATCCCGAGCCGCTGCTGCATGCCGAGGGAGTACTGCAGGACGCGCATCGAGCCGACGCTCGTCAGCCCGACCAGCGCCAGCACCTCTTCGACGCGCTTGTCCGGGATGCCGTTGGTCGCGGCCAGCCAGCGCAGGTGGTCGCGCCCGCTGCGGCCGGGGTGGCGCCAGGTGGCGTCCAGCATCGCGCCGACCGTCCTCAGTGGATCTTTCAGCTGCTGGTACGGGACACCGTCGACGAGCACCCGGCCCGCGTCGGGCCGGTCGAGGCCGAGGACCAGCCGCATCGTCGTGGACTTGCCGGCGCCGTTCGGGCCGAGGAAGCCGGTGACGCGCCCGGAGCGCGCGGTGAACGTCAGTTCGTTGACCGCGGTCGTGGCGCCGTACCGCTTGGTCAGTGCTGTCGCCTCGATCATGGGCTCCCCCGTCCGTCCAGGCGAGCCTACTGCGAAACACCGGATCCGGGTCGCCCCCCGACAGCGCGACCCGGATCCGGTGTTTTCCCCTGTTCCCCCTTTTTCTCCCCTATGCGTCCCGCTTCTTCGCGACCCCGAGGGCGACGAGCAGGAACACGAGCGCGATGCCGGCGAAGTACGCCAGCGCCCAGCCGGGGCTCAGCGGCGAATCCGACGGCGCCGGGCCGTCGCCCGCGACGGCCGAGCCGCGCAGGAACTTGTTCGCCACGTTGAACGGCAGCCACTCGTGGATGTGGTGCCCGACCTTCGGGATCAGCTGCACCAGCTCCTCGACGGCCAAGTAGTAGATGAGCAGCAGGGCGATGGCCCCGGCGCTGTGCCGGATGAGGATGCCGAGCGCGACGGCGAGCACGGCGGCGACCGCGAACACCGGCCCGAGCCCGGCGACGTTCAGCCAGTCCTGCGTGGTGTGCAGGCCGAGGCCGTCGTTCGGCCGCATCAGCAGGCTGAGGCCGAGGGCGCCGAACGCGGCGATCTCGCCGATCACCAGGGCGACGAGCGCGACGACGATCGCCTTGGCGACCAGCGCCGGCGAGCGGTGCGGTACGGCCTGGAAGGTCGTCCGGATGGTGTTGAAGCGGTATTCGGTGGTCACCGCGAGAGCGGCGAGCACCATGACGACGGCGATGCCGAACTGGGAGCCGCCGAACTGGGTGGCGGCCACGGTGACCCGTTCGTCGGCGGGCGACGCGCCGGAGAAGATGGCCGCGAAGCCGATGGCCAGGGCCAGGGTGATGAGCGCGCACCACCACGGCGAGCGGGTCGAGAACAGCTTGATGCGTTCTACGGCGAGCAGATTCATGGTCTTGGTTTCCCCGGTTACTTGGCGGACTCGAGCACGTGCTGCGCCTCGGCGTCGAGGCCGGTGTGGTACTCGACGGAGTCGCCGGTGATCTGCATGAAGGCCTGCTCGAGCGAGCCGGTCTGCGGGCTCAGCTCGTGCAGCACGATCCGGTTGGCGGCGGCGATCTCGCCGATCTTGTCGCTGTCCATCCCGGACACCACGAGCGCGTTCGCCTCGTCGGCGACCCCGGCGCTCGCCCGCTGCAGGACCTCGCGCAGCTCGGCCAGCTGCGGCGAGCGCACCTTGACGGTGTTTTCCGCGGCGCGGGAGACGAATTCCTCGGTGGTCGACTGCGAAATCAGCTGCCCGCGGCCGATCACCACGAGGTTGCTCGCGGTCAGCGCCATCTCCGAAAGCAGGTGGCTCGACACGAACACCGTGCGGCCTTCCTCGGCCAGCCGGTGCATGAACTTCCGGATCCAGAGGATGCCCTCGGGGTCGAGGCCGTTCACCGGCTCGTCGAAGAGCAGCACCTCGGGGTCGCCGAGCAGGGCGGCCGCGATGCCGAGCCGCTGGGACATGCCGAGCGAGAACCCGCCCGCGCGCTTGTTCGCGACGCTGGTCAGCCCGACCGTGTCGAGCACCTCGTCGACGCGGGCGGCCGGGATGCGGTTGGACTTCGCCATCCACAGCAGGTGGGCGCGCGCCGAACGGTTCGGGTGCACCCACTTCGCGTCGAGCAGCGCGCCGACGGTGCGCAGCGGCTCCTTGAGGTCGTGGTACTTCTTGCCCCCGATGGTGACCTGGCCGCCCGTCGGGTTGTCCAGGCCCAGGATCATCCGCATGGTGGTGGACTTGCCCGCCCCGTTCGGACCGAGGAAGCCGGTGACCTGTCCCGCGGCCACGGAGAACGACAGGTTGTTCACCGCCAGTGTCTTTCCGTACCGCTTGGTGAGGCCGGTTGCCTCGATCATGACTGCTCCTCTTCGCCCCTCGCTTACGACGCGTTCATCGTCGCGGGTCGGGGATGGTTCGCGCGTCACCCTGTAGGCCGAACCGGTCCCCCTACCTGAGTAGTACCTTGCTGGCTCTTCGGCCGATGCGCGATCCGTGATGACCCTGAGTCGACCCTGATTCGACGGCATTAATGAACTGTGGTTCAATAATGCCGTGGCCCGGCCGAGGAGCATCACCGACGAGCGGCTGCTGGGTGCGGCGGAGACCGTGATCGGCCGCTGTGGCCCCGGTTTCACGCTCGCGCAGGTCGCCGCGGAAGCGGGGGTCTCGGTCGGCACGGTCGCGCAGCGGTTCGGTTCCAAGAGCGGCTTGCTGCAGGCGATGAGCCGGCGGGCCACCCGGCGGGCGGTCGAGCACATGCGGGCGTGCGCCGAGCGGGCGGACGACCCGGTCGACGGCCTGCGCGCCGCGGCGGTGTCGGTCTACGCGGTGCTCGGTGACGCCGAAGAGGCGGCGAACCACCTGGGCCAGCTCGGCGTGGACATCGGTGACCCGGTGCTGCGGTCGCTGCTGGGCGAGCACTTCACGGCGGTCGAGGACGAACTGCGGCGGCTGGTGCGGGCGGCGGCTCCGGCGCTGCCGCACGCGCCGAGCGTGCCGCGGGCGGCGCGGGCGGTGCTCGGCGTGCTCAACGGGGTGTCGATCGACTGGTCGATCCGGCCGCACGGGCGGCTGGCCGACCGGCTGGCGGAGGACGTCGACGCGGTGCTGTCCGCGTGGCGGGGACGGGAGGATTCATGAGCTTGGCAGGCAAGGTCGCGGTGGTCACCGGGGCGACCCGGGGCTGCGGGCGGGCGATCGCGGTGGAGCTGGGCCGCGCGGGCGCGACGGTGTACGTCACCGGGCGTACGACGCGCGAAACGGTGTCGCCGATGAAGCGCCCGGAGACGATCGAAGAGACGGGCGAACTGGTCGAGGCGGCCGGCGGAAAGGCCGTCGTGGTCCGCTGCGACTTCACCTCCGTGTCCGATGTGGACGCCCTGCGGGCCCGTATCGAGTCCGAAGTGGACGGAATCGACATCCTGGTCGACGACGTCTGGGGCGGCGACATGTACTTCCACTTCGACGCGCCGTTCTGGGAGACGCCGCTGGAGGACGCGCTCACCCTCACGCACAACGCACTCGACACGCACCTCATCGCGCTGCACAAGCTGCTGCCGCTGGTGGTCGCCCGCCGCGGGCTCGTGCTGGAGGTGACCGACGGCGACAACGACGACTACGTCGGCGCGGGCCTCCCCTACTACCTGGCCAAGTGCGGCATCCGCGCGCTCGGCCGGGCGCTGGGCGTCGAGCTGAAGAAGAACGACTGCGTCGGTCTCGCCGTCACCCCGGGGTTCCTGCGCTCGGAGTCGATGCTCGACCACTTCGGGGTCACCGAAGAAAACTGGCGCGACGCGGTGGGCAAGCTCGCCCCGGTCGACTTCAAGATCTCCGAGACGCCGTACCTGCTGGCCCGCGGCGTCGCGGCCTTGGCGCAGGACCCGGAGGTCGCCCGGTTCGCCGGGCGGACGCTGGCGTCCTGGACGCTGATGAAGGAGTACGGCTACACCGACGTCGACGGCGACCGCCCGGACTTCGGCCGCTGGCTCACCGAGGTCCGCGACGCGGGCAAGGACCCGGCGGCCACGCCGCCGGACGACTTCCGCTGATTTCAGGCGATGCCGGGGCGGGCGAGACCGGTTTCGTAGGCCAGCACCACGGCCTGCACCCGATCTCGCAGCTCCAGCTTCGCCAGGATCCGCCCGACGTGCGTCTTCACCGTGGCCTCGGACAGGAACAGCGCGTCGGCGATCTCCAGGTTCGACATGCCCTTGGCGATCAGCACGAGCACCTCGCGTTCGCGGTCGGTGAGCACGTCCAGCTCGGCGGTGTCCCGCATCGGGGAGCCGCCGGTGCCGACGAAGCGGTCCAGGAGGCGGCGGGTGACCGACGGCGACACCACGGCGTCACCCGATGCGACCGCGCGCAGCGCCGACACCAGGTGGTCGGGCTGGGTGTCCTTGAGCAGGAACCCGCTCGCCCCGCCCTGCAGCGCCGCGTAGACGTACTCGTCGAGGTCGAACGTCGTCATCACCAGCACGCGCGCGGTGCCGTCGGCGACGATGCGCTTGGTGGCTTCGACGCCGTCGAGCACCGGCATCCGGACGTCCATCAGGACGACGTCGGGACGCAGTTCTTCGGCCATCTTGATGGCCTGCGCGCCGTCGCCGGCCTCGCCGACGACGTCGATGTCGGCCTGCGCTCCCAGCACCATGCGGAACCCGACGCGCATCAGTTCCTGGTCGTCGACGACCACCACCCGGATCACTTGTCCAACCTAACCGGCAAGGCCGCGCGGACCTGCCACCCTCCGCCCGGAGCCGGGCCCACGTCCAATGTCCCGCCGTACACGTGCGCGCGTTCGCGCATGCCGATCAAGCCGTTCCCGCCCGGCAGCCGGGGGTCGCGCCGTCCGGCGGGGACCAGTTGCGGGACGCGGCCAGCGCCGTCGTCGGACACCAGCACCTCCACCAGGTCGCCGGTCCGCTGGACGCGCACCGCGGCGGTCGCGCCGCGCCCCGCGTGCTTGAGCGTGTTGGTCAGCGATTCCTGCACGATCCGGTAGACGCCCAGCGAGACGCCGGCCGGCAGGTCGCCGAGCTCGCCGAGCTCCAGGTCCACCGGCACCCCGGCGGCGCGCATCCGATCGGCCAGCTCGGCGAGGGCGTGCGCGTCCGGCTGCGGGACCCGGGGCTCGCCGTCCGCGTCGTCGCTGCGGAGCACGTCCAGCAGGCGCCGCAGTTCGCCGAGCGCTCCTCGGCCGGTCTCGGAAATCGTTTGCAGGGCCCGTTGCGCGAGCTCGGGGTTGCTCTGGATCGCGTACGAAGCGCCGTCGGCCTGCACGACCATGACGCTGACCGCGTGCGCGACGACATCGTGCAGCTCGCGCGCGATCCGCCCGCGCTCTTCGGCCACCGCGATCCGGGCGGCCTGGTCCCGTTCGGTCTCGAGCAGGTGCAACCGGGCCTCCACTTCCACGTCGTAGGCGCGCCGGGC
This sequence comes from Amycolatopsis sp. CA-126428, assembly GCF_002904335.1. Classification (GTDB taxonomy): domain Bacteria; phylum Actinomycetota; class Actinomycetes; order Mycobacteriales; family Pseudonocardiaceae; genus Amycolatopsis. The sequence goes on from NZ_PPHF01000098.1 coordinate 148,611, forward strand.
CCCGACGAACTCGCCGAGGGTCCAGCACAGGGCGATCCCGAACGCGAGGAGCAGCACGGAGATGCCGAGCTCGTCCGTCTGCTCCAGCGCCAGCTGCAGCGCCGACGCGGCCACGACCGCGCCGACGAAGATCAGCCCCTGCCGCCGCCCCGCGTAGACGACGACCGAGTAGATGCTCAACGCCAGCCCGGCGACGCTGGCGATGCCCAGCGCCAGCGTCGCGTGCACGACGCTGAGCACCAGCACGACGTAGGCCGACCACAGCGGCGACTTCCGCCGGAACACCAGCGGAAGCACCATCGCGATGTCGACCGGCACGGCGACGTACCAGGGCGGCAGCCCGCCGAGCTCGTCCAGGCCGTCCGCGGTGAACAGCAGCAGGTCGAAGAGGCCGAGCAGGACGGCGAACACGGTGTCACCCGCCATGGGGTGGGCACGCATCCAGAGGCTCAGCCGTCGCACCACACAACACTAGGTCGCCCGGCGGAGTTCGCGCGTCGGTCGCCGGTAGCACCTTCGGTGCGACCTGGGGATGAGGCACATGGCACGATTCACGGGGGGTGGTCGCCTACGACGGGGAGGGCTGGGGGCCGTGACGTCACCGGAGCAGGGCCGGCTCGCGGGCCCGCTGTCGATGTCGGTGGCCAACCTGTGCCACCGCCTGCAGCCGCAGGTCTCCGCGCGCACCGCCGCCGGGTTCGCCGAGGTGCTGCGCCGGCTCGGGGCGCCCCTGCAGGTGGCCGTGGCCGGCCGGATCAAGTCGGGCAAGTCGACGCTGGTCAACGCCCTGATCGGGCGCCGGGTCGCGCCGACCGACATCGGCGAGTGCACGCGGCTGGTCACCCGGTTCCAGTACGGCACGGTCGACCGCGTCGAGATCGTCTTCACCGACGGCCGCAAGCAGGTGCTCCCGTTCGCGTCCGACGGCATGATCCCCGCCGAGCTGGGCGTCGACATCGAGCGGGTGTCGCACATCGAGGCGTACCTGACCAACGCCGTCCTCCAGGGCATGACGGTGATCGACACCCCGGGCCTCGGCTCGCTCGACGCCGCTTCGGTGTCCCGCACCGAGCAGCTGCTGGGCGCGGCGAAGCACCGCAAAGAAGAGGACGACGAGGGCTCGGACGAGCTCGACGACACCTCGCGCAACGCCGTCGCGGGCGCCGAAGCCGTCCTGTACGTCGTCACCCAGGGCGTTCGCGCGGACGACCAGCAGGCCCTCGCCGCCTTCACCGCGGCCACGGCAAGCCGCGAGGCGGGCCCGGTCAACGCGATCGCCGTCCTCAACAAGGCGGACACCATCGCGCCCGAGTCCGTCGAGGGGTCCGGCGGCGACGTCTGGAAGGCCGCGACGCTGCTCGCCGAGAAGCAGGCGTCGACGTTGAAGCCGCGGGTCGCCGACGTGCTGCCGGTGATCGGGCTGATCGCCGAGTCCGCCGAGTCCGGCGGCTTCACCTCCGCCGACGCCGATGCGCTGCGCCAGCTCGCCGAGCTCGACGACGACGTCCTGCAGACCATGCTGATCTCGGCCGACATCTTCACGAGCTGGGAGTGCGACGTCCCGGCGGGCACCCGGCTGCGGCTGCTCGAGAAGCTCGATCTGTTCGGCGTCTCGCACGGCGTCGAGGCCGTCCGCAAGGAGCCGGAGATCACGGCGGGCGCGTTGCGGCGGGCGCTGCTCGACGCGTCCGGCCTGGAGGCGGTCCGGCAGCGGCTGGCGGTGGTGTTCGCCGCCCGCGCCGACGGCATCAAGGCGGCCGCGGCGCTGGCCTCGGTGACCGCGCTCGCGCACGCCTCGGCCGATCCGGCCGAGCGCCAGCGCGTCCACGACGCCATCGAGGTGCTGCTCGCCAAGCCCGAGGCCCACCAGCTGCGGCTGCTCGAAGCGCTGACGCTGGTCGCCTCCGGCGCGGTCGACATGCCGGAGGACCTGTCCGAAGAGGTGCTGCGGGTCGGCAGCAACGCCGACATCGGCGCCCAGCTCGGCAAGCCCGGCGCCCCGCGGCCGGAGCTGGCCGCGCACGCGCTCGAGCGCGCCGGCTGGTGGCGGTCCTTCGCGTCCTTCGGTGCGACGCCGGCGCAGAGCCGCGTCGCCCACGTCGTCCACCGGGCGTACTTCTTGATCTGGCAACAGGTCCGCGACGCCTGAGCTTGTTTCCGCCTTGCCGAATTCCGCTGGTGGGCCCGCCTTTCCGCGTACTGTTGAGGCGTGCGCCTAGAAAACACGACATCCTGGCGGGCCGGCTGGAGCAGCGAGACCGAGGTCGACGCCGCTCTGTACATTCGTGACGCCCTGGCGCTGTCCGTTTCCGAAGGACAGGTGCTGCCGCCGGTGGAGCCCCAGGTCCCGGTGCACATCCCGGCCGGGCTCGACCGCGCGGCCGTCCAGGCGCAGTGGGCCGACTGGTGGGTCGACCTGCTGGCCTTCCTGCGCCACCGCGAAGACCCGGATCCGCGCAGCCCGCGCTCCCGCTACGGCCGGCCCGCGCTCGCGCAGGGGTCGGCGATGCGGCAGGCGCTCGAGTTCTTCGGCCCGGCCGCGGCCCGCCACTTCGCCAACGCCCGCGGCCCCGCCCTGCGCGGGACGAACGAGCCGTCGGGCACCACCCCGTGGGCACCCGGCTTCTACCGCCGCCAGATCGTGGCCGGCGAGCGGCTCGGCCAGCTGGTGCGCGAGGCCGAGGTGAAGCAGGGCCGCCGCGCCTACCCGTTCCGCCTGAACGTCATCGAGATCTCGGTCGCCGGTTCGATCTGGCTGCGCACGGCCGAAGACCAGCTGCTGGTCTCCTCCCGCCTCGCCGAAAACGGCCCGGGCTTGGAAGCAGTCCTCCGCCAGGTCATCGACGACCTCGTCTGACATCGCGCTGCCCTACCCCGCGCGCCATAAACCGAGCGCGCGGTCTAATAATGATGGGCATGGAGACGACCGTCGACGAGCCGCCCTGGCTGCGCACCGGGTCCTGGGTCGGCTGCCCGCTCGTCGGGGGCGCGCTCGGCGTGGGCGTCTGGGCCATCGCCGCCTGGGTGAGCGACCTGCCCGCCTTCCCGTTCCAGGGCGTGTTCAAGGTGCTCACGAAGCTGCCGCAGCCGTGGGCGACGCTGGCCGCGGTCGCCGGCGGGCTCGTGCTCGGCCTGGTGTTCGCCGCGATCTGGGCGCACGAGCGGCTCGTCGTCACGGTGTCGCCGACCCGGGTCACGCTGGTCCGCGGCGACAAGACCCGGCGGATCGAAGCCGACCTCGAAGCCGTCTACCTCGACGGCAAGGAGCTCGTCCTGCGCACCACCGACGGCCGGGAGATCGCCCGCGAGAAGACCGACCTCCCGGGCCGCGAGCTGGCGCCGGCCTTCGCCGAGCACGGTTACCCCTGGCAGGACGAGCCGCCGGTCGAGCGATGAGGACGGTCGACCCCGCCAAGCACGCGGCCAAGCGCCGCGCGATCGTCGACGCCGCCGCCGGCTGCTTCGCCGAGAAGGGCTTCGAGCGGACGACGACAGCGGACCTCTGCCGGGCCGCGGGCATCAGCTCCGGCAGCCTCTTCCACTACTTCCCCAGCAAGCGCGCGGTGTTCACGGCGATCTTCACCGACGACGCCGCCGAGACGGCCGGCCGCCTCGAAGCCGCGGCGAAGACGGCCGATCCGCTGGCGGCGCTGCTCGACGTCGTCACCGAGCTGGCCGGCCAGCTCGCGCACCCTGCGGTCGCGCGGCTCGTGCTGGAAGCCGCCGCCCAGGCCGCCCGCGACAACGACTTCGCCGAGCTGATCCGCCGCAACGACCGCGCGCTGCGGGACGGCTTGGCCGTGCTGGTCACCCGCGCCGCCGAAGCCGGGCTGATCGACCCCGGCGTCCCCCCGGGCGCGGCCGCCGGCTGGGTCGCCGGCCTGATCGACGCGATGATTTCGCGGGCCGGTCTCGAGCACGACCTCGATCTGCCCGCCGAGCAGGCGATCCTCCGGACGATCCTGATCCGGTTCCTTCGCCCGGTTCCGCACCCGCAGGGCGGCTGAGTCCGCCAGACTGTGGTCATGGCGTGGTTTCGCAAGGACGGAACCGACCGCGGTGCCGCCGCGTCGGACACCGATGTGCACCCCTTGCAGCAGCAGGTCACCGATCTCGAGCGCGCCCTCGCTGATCGCCAGGCACTGATCCAGATGTGCCTGTACGCCCTGGACCGCGCCCGCAGCGGCGGCGTCGTCGAACGGCTGGAAGAGGGGCTCGCCGCGATCGGCGTCCAAGCCCTGCGGCCCGACGGTGAGCGGTTCGACCCGGCGCACCACGAAGCGGGCGGCGCGGTCCCGACCGAAGACCCCGCGCTCGACGGCATCGTCGCGGAAACCGAGGTCGCCGGCTTCGCCGACCACGACCGCCTGCTGCGCGCCCCGATCGTCACCGTCTACGCGAAGAAGAACCCGTGAGCGCCCCGACCGCGCCGAGCCTGCCCACGCAGGTCGCCGCGACCCGAGACCAGCTGCTGACCGTCGTCCGCGAGGCCGATCCGGACGCCGCCAAGTGGGTCGACGGCATCCGGCGGGCCCGGCCGAAGAAGCCGGCCGTCGTGGTCGTCGGCGAGACGAACCGCGGGAAGAGCTCGCTGGTCAACGCGCTGCTCGCGATGCCGGGACTGTCCCCGGTGGACGCCGACGTCGCCACCGCGACGTACCTGGTGTTCGACCACGCGGACGCCTGGGCCGCGCACGCCTGCTACCCCGGCCAGCTCGCCCCGGTGCCGATCGGCCTCGGCCAGCTGATCAACTGGGTCTCCGCCGCGCACGAGCTGCCGCCGGGCCAGATCCCGCCGCGGTACGTCGAGGTCACCGGGCCGGTGCCGCTGCTGGAACGGCTTTCGCTGGTCGACACGCCGGGCGTCGGCGGGCTCGACTCGATGCACGGCGAGCTCGCCAAGGAAGCCGCCGCGGGCGCCACCGCGCTGCTCTTCGTCGTCGACGCGTCGGCGCCGTTCACCTCGACCGAGCTGCAGTTCCTGCGTGACGTCGGCGAGCGCGTGGAGACCGTCGTGTTCGCGCTGACCAAGGTGGACATGTTCCGCGGCTGGCGCGAGGTGATGGAGGCCGACCGGCAGCTGCTGCGCGAACACGCGCCCCGCTTCGCCGACGCGGTGTTCCACCCGGTGTCGGCGCGGATGTTCGAGACCGCGGCGAAGGCGCCCAACGAGCAGATGGCCGCGATGCTGCGCGAGAAGTCCGGGGTCGCCGCCATCCAGACGGCGTTGCAGGAGCTGCTCGTCGGCCGCTCGGCGATGCTCGGCGAGGCGAACACGCTGCGTGCGCTGTCCAGTGCGCTCGGCGAGCTCAAGGCGAAGCTGCGGGCCGAGAGCCGGGCGTTGTCCGCGGGTGAGGCCGAGGCCGAGCAGCTGCGCGAACGCCGTGACCGGCTGCAGGCCGAGCGGCGGACGTCGACCCGCGGCTGGCAGCTGAAGCTGCGCGGCGAGGTGCAGCGCACCCGTGTCGAGATCGGGCACGAGAGCGCCCGGCAGATGCGGGACGCGCAGACCCACTTCCGCCAGCTGATCGACGCGGCCAAGCGCGACGAGCTGGCCGCGCTGCCCCAGCAGGTCGACCTCGCGCTGCAGACGACGTCGCAGCGGATTTCGATGCTGCTCTCGCAGCGCCTGAACCAGGTCACCAACGTCTCGCTGTCGGAGCTGTTCTCGCCCGAAGAGCTCGACGTCATCCGCGCGCAGTTCGCCCGGGCGGGCGGCCCGCCGGTGGTCCTGCGCCCGCCGGACAAGAAGCCGCCGACGGCCGAGGACAAGCTGCTCGTCTTCATGGGCATCTCCGGCGGCGTCGGGGCCGGCAAGGTGGCCGCGCTCCCGCTGGCCGGCGTCGCGATCCTCAACCCGGTGGTGCTGCCCGCGACGATCATCATCGGCCTCGGGGCCGGCTGGTGGATGGCCCGCACGCGCAAGCACGCGGCCGACAAGCAGCACATGAAGCAGTGGCTGGTCGAGGCCATCGCGGACGCCCGCTCGACGCTCGACCAGCTCGTCGCCGAGCAGCTCATCGAGGCCGAGCAGCAGCTGTCGATGGCGCTCGACGAGGCGCTGGGCCGGCGCATCGACGCGATCGAGGCCGAGCTGAAGGAAGTCGACAAGACGATCAAGATGGGTGCGCAGGAGCGGGCCAAGAAGATCGCCGTCGTGTCGAAGCGGCTCAAAGAGGTCAGCGACGGCCGTGACCGCGCCGAAGCCTTCCTGACGCGGATCCGGGCCCTCCGGGACAAAACGGCCTGACCGGCGGTCCGGTTGTGGAGCGGAACCGAACGGGCCTACGGTGAGTCATACCCTCAGACAGCAGGTCGGAGCGTGTTACCCGGTTCGAAGGGGGAAGTCCCATGTGGGTCGACGAGAGCGGCGGCAGCGACACCGACGCGAGCAGCCCGGACGCGATGCACGTCCACGTCGACGGCCAGGAGTACCAGGCCGAGGTCAACTACGACGTGAACGAAGACGGGGTGAACGACACCGCGATCATCGAGCACGGAGACGGCTCGGCGCAGGCCTTCATCGACACGAACCACGACGGCGAGGCCGACCACTACGCCGTGCTGGACGAGAACGGGAAGGTCGTCGAGCAGGCGGTCTACGACGAGGCCAGCGGCCAGTGGGTGCACGACGGCTCCGGCAGTGGCCACGACGACTCCGGCACCGGCCGCGACGACAGCTCCGGCGGCCACATCCACGCCGACCTGCCGGATGGTGAGGTGGACGCCGGGGTCGCGACCATCGACACCGACCACGACGGGCACAACGACACCGCCATCGTCGAGACGAAGAGCGGCGGCACCATCGCCTTCACCGACAAGGACGGCGACGGCGAAGCGGACATCGCGGTGCAGACCGAGTCCGACGGCACCACCACGACGTTCGAGCACGCCGGCCCCGGCCAGTGGACCGAAGTCTCCAGTGGACTGATGAACGCCGAAAGCGACCCGGCCGCCGACGCCGCCTGGGGCGAGGCCGGCACGCAGACGCTGGAAGGCGTCGCGCGCATCGACTCCGGCACGGGGCAGTGGATTTCGCCGAACTGAGTGATCCAGGTCATAGTTTGAAAGCCCGGGGCTGCGGCCCCGGGCTTTCTTCATGTCGTCAATGAAAACGACCAGGTCACAGCTGTGTCCCGGGCCACCGGAAGATTTTCAGCGAATCCACCGATCAAGTGACATCTGAATCGATTCCCTTATCGTTCTTGTGAGAGAACCTACACGTCAGCTCTCGGTTACTCGCCGGTCATGCGGCTACTCTCGGGGAATCCCAAATCGCTGACACCGGTTCGCCAGCCGGTGTGCGAAGCCATTCGGTCGCCGGCAATGACGCCCGCACCGGGACAACGTCGTTCCGGTGCGGGCGCATTTGTCGTCGGAAGTCAGGAGTAGAGATGACCGCAGTCGCCATCCCCGGACTGGACACCGCGCCGACGACGCACACCGGCGTGCTGTCCTTCGTCCGGGAGGTCGCCGAACTGACCACCCCGGACCGCGTGGTGTGGGTCGACGGGTCTGACGAAGAAGCCGCCCGGATCAACCAGGAGCTGGTCGAGGCCGGCACGTTCGTGCAGCTCAAGTCCAAGCCGAACTCCTTCTGGGCCACTTCCGACCCGGACGACGTCGCCCGCGTCGAAGACCGGACCTTCATCTGCTCGGAGCGTCCCGAGGACGCCGGTCCGACCAACAACTGGATGGACCCGGCCGAGATGAAGGCCACCATGACCGAGCTGTTCCGCGGTTCGATGCGCGGCCGCACGATGTACGTCATCCCGTTCTGCATGGGTCCGCTCGGCGACGACAATCCCAAGCTGGGTATCGAAATCACGGATTTCGCCTACGTCGTCGCTTCGATGCGCGTGATGACCCGCGCCGGCAAGGCGGCGCTCGAGAAGTTCGTCGCGCCGGACGGCAGCGAGCGCGAATTCGTGCCCGCGCTGCACTCCGTCGGCCACCCGCTCGAACCGGGCGAGCAGGACGTTTCCTGGCCCTGCAACGAAACGAAGTACATTTCGCACTTCCCCGAGGAGCGCGCGATCTGGAGCTACGGCTCGGGTTACGGCGGCAACTCCCTGCTGGGCAAGAAGTGCTACTCGCTGCGCATCGCGTCGGTGATGGCCCGTGACGAGGGCTGGCTCGCCGAGCACATGCTGATCCTCAAGCTGATCTCCCCCGAGGACAAGGTCCACTACGTCGCGGCCGCGTTCCCGAGCGCCTGCGGCAAGACCAACCTCGCCATGCTGCAGCCGACCATCCCGGGCTGGCGCGCCGAGACCCTGGGCGACGACATCGCCTGGATGCGCTTCGGCGAGGACGGCCGCCTGTACGCGGTCAACCCGGAGTTCGGCTTCTTCGGCGTCGCGCCGGGCACCGACTGGCACACCAACCCGAACGCCATGCGCACGATCGAGAAGGGCAACACGGTCTTCACGAATGTCGCCCTGACCGACGACGGCGACATCTGGTGGGAGGGCATGGAGAACCAGCCCGAGCACGCGACGTCGTGGAAGGGGCAGGACTGGACGCCGGACTCGGACGAGAAGGCCGCGCACCCGAACTCGCGCTACTGCACGCCGATGTCGCAGTGCCCGATCCTCGCGCCGGAGTGGGACGACCCGAAGGGCGTGCCGATCTCGGCGATCCTGTTCGGCGGCCGCCGCAAGACGACGGTGCCGCTGGTGAACGAAGCCCGCGACTGGCAGCACGGCGTGTTCATGGGCGCCACCATGTCGTCGGAAACCACCGCCGCGGCGGCCGGCGCGGTCGGCAACGTCCGCCGCGACCCGATGGCGATGCTGCCGTTCCTCGGCTACCACGCCGGTGACTACTTCAAGCACTGGCTGACGCTGGGCAAGAACGCCGACGCGAACAAGCTGCCGAAGATCTTCTACGTCAACTGGTTCCGCCGCGGCGACGACGGCCGTTTCCTGTGGCCGGGCTTCGGCGAGAACTCGCGGATCCTCAAGTGGGTCGTCGAGCGCGTCGAGGGCAAGGGCAACGCCGTCGAGACGCCGGTCGGTTTCGTGCCGCGCGCCGAGGACCTCGACACCGAGGGCCTGACCGAGCCGCTCGAGGACATCCAGGCCGCCCTGGACGTCAAGCCCGAGGAGTGGCGCGAGGAGCTGCCGCTGATCGAGGAGTGGTTCGACAAGATCGGCGACCGGGTGCCGACGTCGCTGCGTGACGAGCTCGACGCGCTGGCCCAGCGCCTCGCCTGAGCAGTCTGCCGCACCTGGTCGTGAGTGGTAAGGCGGGTTCTAACCCGCCTTACCACTCACGACCTTTTGGCCGGGTAGCTTCGCGGGCATGAGACCCTTCCGCTTCGGCGTGGCGTTGTACGTGCCCGGCTCCCGGAAAGAGTGGGTGGCGAAGTGCCGCCAAGCCGAGGACCTCGGCTACGACGTCGTCGGCGTGGTCGACCACCTCGGCCGGGTCGCGCCGGTGCCCGCGCTGCTGCTCGCCGCCGAGGCGACCGAGCGGATCCGGCTGAACACCTACGTCCTCAACGCGAGCTTCCACAACCCGGTGCTCCTGAGCCGCGACCTCGCCGCGCTCGACGAGTTCACCGGCGGCCGGGTGGAGATCGGGGTCGGCGCCGGGTACGTCCGCGCGGAGTTCGAAGCCGCCGGGATCGACTGGGGCACGCCCGGCCTCCGGTTCCGCCGGCTCGCCGACGTGGTCACCGAGATCGAGCGCGCGTTCACCGGCCGCCCGCGGCCGCCGCTGCTGCTCGGCGGCCGCGGCGACCGGATGCTGACCTTCGCCGCCGAGCACGCCGACACGATCGCCCTCACCGGCACCGCGCCCGGCGCGGCCGAGGGGCGGCTGGCCCTGGCCGATGCCACCGCGCTGGCCGAGCGCGCCGGCTTCGTGAAGCGGGTGCTCGACGGCCGGGACGTCGAGCTGAACCTGATGGTCCACTTCGTCCGGATCACCGATGACCGGCGGACCGCCCTGGAGACGGCCCACCGGCTCGTGCCGCACCTCGACGTCGAGGAGCTCGGCGAGCTGGCCACGGTCCTCGTCGGTTCGGCGGACGCGGTGGCCGAGCAGCTGCTGCGCACCCGCGAGAACCTCGGCGCCAGCTACTTCACGGTGCTCGAAGACGACCTGACCAGGCTCGCCCCGGTGCTCGAAAAACTCCACTGAGTACCTTGGGCAGCATGACTGGGGATTTCCGCTTCGGCGTCAACATGGTCGTGCCGGACACCCGCGCCGCCTGGGTCGAGAAGTGCCGCAGGGTCGAGGATCTCGGCTACGACGTCCTGTCCGCGGCCGACCACCTGGGCATGGCGCCGCCGTTCCCGGCGCTGGTGCTCGCCGGCGAGGTCACTTCGCGCGTCAAGCTGAACACCTTCGTGCTCAACACGCCGTTCTACAACCCGGTGCTGCTGGCCCGGGACGTCACCGGCACCGACCAGTTCACCGGCGGACGGCTGGAGCTGGGGCTCGGCGCCGGGTACGTCAAGGAGGAGTTCGAGGCCGCCGGGATGCCGTTCCCGTCCGCCCGCGAGCGCGTCGACCACCTCGAGCGGACAATCGCCGAGCTCAAGCGGCTCTACGCGGACCCGGAGCACAAGCCCGCGCTCGTGCGTCCCGGCGGACCGCCGCTGCTGCTCGGCGGCCGCGGCGATCGGATCCTGACGCTCGCCGCCGAGCACGCCGACATCATCGGCTTCACCGGTACGGCGAAGACACCGGACGGCGCCGCGCTGGTCCCGGCGACGGCCGGGGACATCGAGGAGCGCGTCCGGTTCGTCCGGTCGAAGCTCGGTGACCGCGAGGCCGAGTTCAACCTGCTCGTCCACTTCGTGCACATCACCGATGACCGCAAGGCCGCGCTCAGCCAGTTCGAAGACACCTTCCAGGGTCTGCTGACGGCCGCCCAGCTCGCCGAGCTGCCGACCGTGCTGGCCGGCACCCCCGCCGAAGTGGCCGAGCAGCTCCACGCGCACCGCGAACGGTTCGGCCTGACCTACTACACCGTCCTGGAGCACAACATGGACCAGTTCGCCCCGGTCCTCGAAGCCCTCCGATGATCGACGCGAAGGCGCTCGGCGTCCGGGCCGGCGAGCTGTGGCTGTTCGACGACCTCGACTTCTCCGTCGACCCCGGGGAGTGCGCCGCGATCGTCGGGCCCAACGGCGTCGGCAAGTCGACCTTGATGCGCTGCTTCTACGGCATGCAGAAGCCGCAGCGGGGCCGCGTGCTGGTCGACGGCAAGCTGCCGGACGAGCGGGACGTCGAGTTCCGGCGCAAGGTGTCGGTGCTGTTCGACGACTCCGACTTCTTCGCCGAGCTGACGCCGTTGCAGCACCTCGAGCTGCTGTCCGGCTCGTTCGGCGCCGACCTCGGCGACCACGAGGAACTCCTGCGCGACGCGGGCCTCGGCGAACGCATGCGCGTGACGTCCGGGCACTTCTCCGCGGGCCAGCGCCGCCGCCTGCTGCTGCTCGGCGTCACCGCCCGGCCGCACCGGGTGCTGCTGCTGGACGAGCCGGAACGCGCGCTGGACACGGCGGGCAAGGAGTGGCTGGTCGAGGTGATCGCCCGGTCGACGGCGGCCGGCGCGGCGGTCGTGGTGGCCACCCACCACCCGCCGCTGCTGGAAGCCGCGGACAGCGTGCTCGAACTGTGGTGACGACGGCCCCGCGCCGGATGCGGGTCCCGGGGCGCAAGCGGTTCGGCGGGATCTTCAGCGGCGACACCGCGACCTTCGTCCTCCTGTTCGGCTTCGGGTTCCTGTTCACCGCGTTCTTCCACGTCGACGGCTGGCGCCCCGCGCTCTACGGATCGTCCACTGTGGACTTCCCGGCCGTGCTCGGCCTGCTGACGCTCTGCTGCGCGGTGGGCTGGCGCGGCCTGCTGCGGCGCGGCTTTGCGTGGGTCGAGCCGGCCGAGCTGACCTGGCTCGACTTCGCCCCGGTGGATCGCGCCCGCGTCGTCACGCTGCGGCTGCTCGGCGCGTGGACCGGGGTGGTCGTGGTGACCGGCTACCTGGCCGCGCTGCTGCTCGCCGTCGGCGGCGCCGGGCTGGAGCAGTGGCGGGCGGCGGTCGCGATCGTCGTCGCGACCGGGGTGGCGGCCTTCGCTTCGGCTCGGCGGACGTCGCTGCGTTTCGACGCGCTGGGTCCGCTGGCGCTCGCGGTTCTCGGCCTGGTGATCGCCGCGCTGGGCCTCGGCCCGGCCACCGTCCAGTTCGTCGCGGCCGGGGTGCTCGCCGCCGCGCTGCCGCTGGCCTTCGGCGGCGAACCGGTGTCGCGCGCGGGCCGGGCGGCGCTGCTTGCCGGGTGGGACGGCCGGGTGCTGCGCTCGGTCGCCGTCACCTTCCTCGACCCGATGATGCTGCTCCCGCCGTCCGCGCCGACCGGCGGGCTTTCGCTGCGCCGCCCGACGCCGCTGCGGCTGGCCTGGGCGGGCACCCTCGGCCGGGCGCGGTACGCGGGCGCGGCGCTGCTGGTCGGCCTGGCGGTCGTCGTCGCGCACATCGCGGTGCCGACGGCCCCGGGCGCGGTCCTGATCGGCATCGGCGGGTACGTCGCGCTGATGCCGTTCGGCGGCGGGCTCGGGGAGCTCTGGCGCAATCCGGGCCGGCGGCGGTGGGTGGGCTCGGCGGACCGCGCCCTCGTGCTGGCCCACGGCCTGGTGCTCGCCGGGGTGGGTTTGCTCTGGGGGACGGTGCTCGTCGTGGTCACCCTCGCGGGTGGGACGTCGTTCGCCGCCACGGCGTGGCTCGCCGTGCCGTTGTCGGTGCTTTCGATCCTGCGCACGGTCACCCGCACCGCCGTTGACTACGCGAATCCCGCGTTCGTCGACACCCCGATGGGCCCGATGCCGGCCAACCTCGCCCGCCAGCTCTTCCGCGGTCTCGACCTCCAGGTGGTCGGCATCGTGCTGCTCGCCGCCGCCGTTTGACCTACCCTCGGTGCGACGAAGGGAGCAGCGAGTGGGCGGCGGGCACGCACCGGGCGTCGGGCGCAGGGCGACCAGCGAGTTCCCGGCCGGCTGGACCGACGAGCAGATCATCTCCGTGGTCAAGGACGTCGCGAACGACCCCAGCGAGGCCCGGCGGCAGCAGCGCAACGGCCGCTGGCGCTGTGCCGGCGAGCGGTTCAACGTCCACCTGATCGTGCTGGTCGAGGACAACGGGCACGTGCACACCGCCTACCCGGTGGCCGGGCCCGGCGTGGTCCGCAACCCCGACACCGCGCGCGACCCGGCGAACCCGACGGTCGCCGACCTCAAGGGCAACCGGATCAGCTTCTTCGCCGACAGCGTCCTGACCACGATCGGCAACCGGCTCTCCCCGGAGGACTACACGCACTACCGGACGTTGCTGTGGGCCGGCGAGTGGGAGGAACTGGCCGACGTGCTGGCCGCGCACGCGTACCGGGTCGGCTTCGGCTTCTCCGCCGACGAGTTTTCGGACTTCGAGAAGCTGCTCAACAGCTACGACCTGCCGGTGCCCGGGTGCGTGTTCCTCAACGACCGCGAGCACATCCTCAAGCAGCTGCGGCCGGCCTAGCGGAAGTCGTACCCCTGGAAAGCCGCGATGGGGGCGTAGCCGAGGCGGCGGTACAGGGCGTTGCTGGTGACGTTGGCGGGATCGGTGTAGAGGACGACGTCCGTCGCACCGGCGGCCAGCGCGGCCTGGCTCACGGCGACCGTCACGGCACCGGCGTAACCCCGGCCGCGGAACCGGGCCGGGGTGTAGACGGGGTCGACCCGGACCATGCCCGCCAGCACCGGGGTCGATCCCGCCATGGCGACGGGCGAATCGGTCTCCCAGAACGTGAACTGCTTGCCGGCGAAGTTCGACGCAGCCCAGGACCGCTCGTCGGCGATGGGCGCCTGCCCGACCGCGGTGGCGAACTCGCTGCACCAGCGGATGACCTCCGCACGGTCCCGCGCGGCCAGCGCGCGGCCTTCGGGCATCGGCTCCGGCGGGGTGAGGGTGCCGAGCCGGTAGAGCCGGACCCGCACCCCGGGCACCGGCACCGCGTCGGTGTGCCGTCGCCACGCCTCGGCGAACGCGCCGGCGGTGTCGTCCTCCCCGGTCACGCCGGACAACGGCCGGCCGACCAGTGCCGCGGCGAGGGCGTCGGCCTCGCCGGGGGCGACCGCGGTGAGGATCAGGCGTTGCGCCGGGCGGCAGTAGCAGATCGCGCGGACCTCGCCGTCCTGCTCCAGCCGGCCGAAGAGCGTGCCCTTTTCCTCCTGCGTCCGCAACTTTTCGAGCCGGGTCAGCTGCGAGGTGTGCAGGGCGGGACGCGAGCGCAGGAAGTCGCCGGTCCGGGCGAGGAAGTCTTCGATGTCCTCGGTGAGGTGCCAGGGCATTTCCGCAGGTCAGCTCGCCTGCGAAAGCGTGGGTGACGCGGCGGGCGTGACGGCCGCGCGCAGCTCCTCCAGCGGCAGGCCGACGGCATCGGCGATCGCGGCGACCGTGAAGAAGGCCGGTGTCGGGATGCGCCCGGTCTCGATCTTCCGGAGCGTTTCGACCGAGATCCCCGCCTCCGCGGCGACTTCGACCATGCTCCGGCCGGCCCGCGCCGCGCGCAGTGCCTGGCCGAGGCGTTCGCCCCGTTCTCGCTCTTCATCCGTAAGCGGTACCCGAACCATGGGTGTGATTCTAATACCACCGGAGTTGTCCACCGCCTGTGGACAACTCTGTGCACAGGTGTGGAAAGGCCCCGCCGAACCTCCGTTCGGCGGGGCCGCCACCAGCCCTTGTGGTGTCAGGCGCCCGCGGGCACCGGAAGTGGCATGCCGGGCAGGCTCTGGTCGTTCGGCACCACGCCGTCGACGAGGTAGGCCTCCACGACCTTGTCCACACCCGCGTTGCCGCCGGCGTAGATGCCGTGGTCACCCTCACCGGTGATCGTCAGCATCCGCGAACCCGCGAACGCCTTGTGCGCGCGCCGCGCGCCCTCGATCGGCGTCGCCGGGTCGTGCTCCGACTCGACGATCAGCACCGGCGGGACACCCTTGCCGTCCAGCACCGGGAGCGGGGACGGCGGCTTCTTCCAGAACAGGCACGGCTGGATGAACCAGCCGGCACCCAGGAGCGGCAGCTGCTGGTCGATCAGCTTCTGCGAGTCCTTGATGGCGCTGTTGGGCGAGCCGGTCCACGGACCCTCGTTGCACGGGATGGTCCAGAAGCTGGCGTCGTAGGAGTCGCCGTCGGCCGGCACCATCAGCGGCTGCGGGCCGTAGGTGACGGTGCTCTTGTCGCCGGCCTTGACCTTCTGCGCGGCCGCGGACTTGGCCTGCGCCGAAGCGGTGCCCTGGGTCAGCGTGCGGACGCTGACCAGGTAGTCGGCCAGGCCGGGGAAGGCGCGCTTGGAGTAGATCTGCGACGCGATGAACGAGTCGAGGCCGTTGGCCGAGACGGTCGAACCGTCGGGCAGGGTGACCGCGCCCTGGGTCAGGGCGTAGCGGACCTGCTCGTAGGTCTGGCGGGCCGCTTCGCCGGTGGTGCCGAAGTGGTAGAGCTTGTCGTACTTCGCCACCCACGGGAGGAAGTCGGCCCGGAAGCGGCGCTCGAAGCCGAGCGGCTGCCAGTCGAACGACTTCTGCCAGGTCGTGGTGAACTCCGTCGAGGAGTCGAGGACGAACCGGCCGGTGCGGGCCGGGTAGGCCTGCGCGTAGTGCGCGCCCATCCAGGTGCCCGCGGAGTAGCCGACCCAGTTGATCTTGTCGCGGCCGAGCAGCACGCGCAGCAGGTCGATGTCCTTGACCGTCTGGTCGGTGTTGATCAGCGGGCCCAGCTCGCCGGACTTCTGCTGGCAGGACAGCGCCGCGTACTTCGTCGCCTGCAGGATCAGGTTCAGGTTGCCGCGGTCGCGGTCACGCGGGTCCAGGTCCGACCCGGTGCCGATGGCGCCGCCGCAGGTGATGTTGGTGCTCTTGCCGGTGCCGCGCGGGTCGAAGCCGACGATTTCCTGGTGCTCGCGCAGCTTCGGCTGGTTGCGCAGGCGGGCCGGGAAGTTGCGGCCGGGCGCACCCGGGCCGCCGGGGTTGGTGACGACGCTGGCGGTCGCGTCCTTGGTCGCCTTCAGCCGGCTGACCGCGATGGTCAGGTCGATCTGGGCGTTGGCCTGGTACCAGTTGCGCGGGGTCTTGTAGGTCGCGCACTCCATGTCCTCGGCACCCGCGGGCGGGGCCGTCGGCAGCTCGGAGGGGACAGCGCACTTGTGCCAGTCCAGCTTCTGGTTCGCGTACTGCGCCGGGATGTTCGTGGAGTTCAGCGGCTGCTTACCGGCCGCGACCTCCTGACCTGCGAACGCAGGCGTGAACCCGGCCAGCAGGGTGCCGGCGATCGCCGGGATCACCACCGCGTAGCGGAGTCGTGTCATACGGTTGCCCCTTTTGGGTTTGCGCGTGCGGAGTCGGGCTATTGATATCGGGCCGGTAGGTGCGGGGCAACCGACGTTGGTCGGCATCGGCGACCGGGGCGATCAAATCGATATCGGACAAGCGTGACTCGCTGTCACTGAGGTCTTAAGGTCAGGCAGTCGGTTACGGGAGTGTTAGGTGAGGTCCGATGTCGACTGTGAAGCACGACGGAAAGGTGCGCGGGTTTCAGTTCAGCCCGTGGAACCTGCTCCTGATCGTCCCGCTGCTGGTCCTGGTCACGCCATTGTTCAACATGGACGGTCCACGGTTGTTCGGCCTGCCGTTCTTCTACTGGTTCCAATTCCTCATGGTCGGCGTCGGGGTGCTGAGCACCTGGATCGTCTACCTGATGACGAGGAAGAGCCCGACCGTTGACGCGCCGGACAAGCTGAGCGTCGAGGACCTGGACGAGGGGGACGCTCGATGAGCAACCTGCAGTGGCCCGAGCTGATCATCTTCACGATCCTGTTCGCGCTGGTCACCGTCCTCGGCTTCATGGCTTCGCGCTGGCAGCGGGGCAGCACGCTGGACCACCTGGACGAATGGGGTCTCGGCGGCCGCAAGTTCGGCTCGTGGATCACCTGGTTCCTGCTCGGCGGTGACCTCTACACGGCGTACACGTTCGTCGCGGTGCCCGCGCTGGTGTTCAGCGCCGGCGCGCTCGGCCTCTACGCGCTGCCGTACACGATCGTCGTCTACCCGATCGTCCTGCTCCCGGCGCTGCGGATGTGGTCGGTCTCGCGGGTGCGCGGCTACGTCACCCCGGCCGACTTCGTGCGCGGCCGCTTCGGCTCGCCGATCCTCGCGCTGCTGGTCGCGATCACCGGCATCGTCGCGACCATGCCGTACATCGCGCTGCAGCTGGTCGGCCTCGAAGCCGTGCTGCGGACGATGGGCATCAACGGCTCCGGCATCGTCGGGCACCTGCCGCTGCTGGTCGCCTTCGTCATCCTGGCCTTCTACACCTACCAGTCCGGCCTGCGGGCGCCCGCGCTGATCGCGTTCGTCAAGGACATCCTGATCTACATCGTGATCCTGGTGGCGATCATCTACCTGCCCTCGAAGCTGGGCGGCTGGTCGCACATCTTCGACACGGCGGTGGCCAAGTTCGACAAGACCCCGTCGAAGGCCGACGGCATCCTGTTGAACGCCAACAACCAGCTGCAGTACGCGACGCTGGCCCTGGGCTCGGCGCTCGCGCTGTTCCTGTACCCGCACTCGCTGACCAGCGTGCTGGCCTCGCGCGGCCGCAACGTCATCAAGCGGAACATGGTCGCGCTCCCGGCGTACTCGCTGGTGCTCGGCCTGCTGGCCCTGCTCGGCTACGTGGCGATCACCGCCGGTGTCAAGCCGCTGACGAACGCGGCCACCGGCAAGGCGGACGGCAACACGATCGTCCCGGTCCTGTTCGACAGCCAGTTCTCGTCCTGGTTCGCCGGCATCGCGTTCGCCGCGATCGGGATCGGCGCCCTGGTGCCGGCGGCGATCATGTCGATCGCCGCGGCCAACCTGTGGACGCGCAACATCTACAAGGAGTACATCCGCAAGAACGCGACACCGCAGGAAGAAGCGAAGCAGGCGAAGCTCGCTTCGCTGGTCGTGAAGCTCGGCGCGGTCGCCGTGATCATCCTGATCGACCCGCAGTTCTCGATCGACCTCCAGCTCATCGGCGGCGTGCTGATCCTGCAGACATTGCCGGCCGTGGCGCTCGCGTTGTACACGCGCTGGTTCCACCGCTGGGGCCTGATCGCGGGCTGGGTCGTCGGCATCGGCTGGGGCCTGATCATGCTGTACGGCATCCCCAACCCGGCCAACGGCAAGCAGCACTTCGGCGGTTCGGCGCTGTCACTGGGCAACCTGTCGCTGTTCGGCTGGCACCCGTTCGCGGGTTCGGCGGTCCAGATCTACGTCGGTTTCGTGGCGTTGATCGGCAACCTGGTGGTCACGGTGATCGTGACGGTGATCGCCCGGCAGCTGAAGGTCTTCAACGGCACCGACGACACCAACGCCGAGGACTACCACGCCGACGAGAACGACAAGGACCTGCGCCCGATCGGTGTCCACTAAGGACTCTCGCGGCGGACGAGCGTCCGTGACACGAGGTAGAGCACCACGCCGGTGAGCAGGTGCCAGAGGAAGTGCGTGCCGGCCGGGACGTAGTCACACACGTCCCGGTCGAGCCCGCGCAAGCTCAATGAGAGCGCGAAGATGGCACCTGCCACGGCGGAGTGCGTCCAGTGGGTGTCGCGCTTGAAGGCGAGTATCGCGGCGAAGACGCCGAGGCCGATGAGAGCGCCCAGGTAGAGCCCGCCACCCAGCAACGCCGAGCCGACGGTCAGCGCGAGGAACACCGGCGCGGCGGCCCACGCCCAGCGCGGGCCCCAGTTTTCGCGGGTGAACAACACGGCATACACGGCCGCGAAGAGAAGGAGAGCGCCCGAGTCCCCGACGGCCGCCCAGCGCGTCGCGAGCAGGTGGAAGGCGGTGCTCGCGACGAAGACGAGCCCGATCAGCACCGCGAGCACCCGCCCGGTCCGATCCCCCTTGGCCAGCCGCCACACGAGCACGGCGGCGACGAGGAACGCGAGGCTGCTGAGACTGTCGAGCGGCTCACCCCAGAGCCCGGGCGCAACGCGTTCGCAGTACCCGTCGACGTAGTCCGTCACGCCGACAGCCAACCACGGCTAGCGTGAAGCCCATGAGCGACGTGAGCCGGTTTCCGGTGGTGGACCTCGAGGACCTGCCCGACGACCTGCGTGAACGAGTCGGTGCGATCGCGGAGAAGTCGGGCTTCGTGCCCAACATCTTCCGCGCCCTCGGCCACCGCCCCGCCGAGCTGCGGGCGTTCCTCGACTACCACGACGCGCTCATGGAACGCACCGACGGACTCACCAAGGCCGAGCGGGAGCTGGTCGTCGTCGCCACCTCGGGCGCCAACCACTGCACCTACTGCGTCGTCGCCCACGGTGCCATCCTGCGCATCCGCGCGAAGGACCCCGAGCTGGCCGACCGCGTGTCGAGCAACCCGTGGCAGGTGGAACTCGACGACCGCGGCCGCGCGATCGTCGATCTGGCACTGGCGCTCGCCCAGGATTCCGCGTTGTTCGGCGAAGGTGACCTCGAAGCCGCGCGCAACGCCGGCCTGACCGACGACGAGATCTGGGACGTCGGCGCGATCACGGCGTTGTTCGCGATGTCGAACCGCCTCGCCCACCTCACTGCGCTCCGCCCGAACCCGGAGTTCTTCCTGCTCGGCCGGGTGCCGCGCTAGCTGTGATGTCCAGGGAGGTTGGTCAGCCGGGTGACCGGCGGCTTGCCGCCGGTTGAGCTGTGGGGTCG
>NZ_PPHF01000099.1 GCF_002904335.1 Amycolatopsis sp. CA-126428
TTCAGCGGCCAGCTGACCACAAGCCGCGGCGATCTCCTGGCCCCGGGTATCCCGGACCGTGCAAGCAACACCGCCGGCATTCACCAGCCGCACGAACTCCCGCTCCACCGGCTTCGGCGACGCGTCCCACTTGCTGCCCGGGGTCGGGTTTAGCGGGATGACGTTGACGTGGACCAGCTGCCCGAGGTGCTTGCGCAGCCGCTTGGCCAGCAGATCGGCCCGCCACGGCTGATCGTTGATGTCCCGGATGAGGGCGTACTCGATCGAGACGCGCCGTCCGGAGGTGTCGGCGTAGTACCGGGCCG
This sequence comes from Amycolatopsis sp. CA-126428, assembly GCF_002904335.1. Lineage (GTDB taxonomy): Bacteria > Actinomycetota > Actinomycetes > Mycobacteriales > Pseudonocardiaceae > Amycolatopsis. The sequence goes on from NZ_PPHF01000099.1 coordinate 306, forward strand.
CGGAGAGGACCTCGTCGATCGACCACCGGTTGTTCACGGGCACGAGAGTGTCGCGCAGCTCGTCATCGGGCGTGTGCAGCGAGACCGCGAGGCGAACCTGCATCTTCTCGTCCGCCAGCTTCCGGATCGCCGGCGCCAACCCTACGGTCGACACCGTCACCGACCGCTGCCCGATCCCGAGACCCGCCGGCGACGGGTCCGTGATCCGGCGAACAGCCTTCACAACTCGGACAAAGTTCGCTAGAAATTCACCCATTCCCGCTCATTTACAACACCTCTACCAGTGCCGATGCTGCGTCACCTGCGAACTTCCCGGCGAGGAGTGCGCAGCCGGTTCTCTTCGGCACGTCTTGTGATGAGCCATAGTCACCCGGCCGACCAGCCTCGGCGAACAAGCGAAGACCTCGACCAACTGCCTCGTCCTCGCCGACACGAGGTGCGGCGAGTCGCCCGTGATTTTAGGACAACTTCCCTGGCCCGGCAGGACCACCGCCCAACTGGTGTGCGAATCGCCCCACCGAGGTAACCGTGAGCAAACTCGTGCCGGCTCAGCCCCGCCCAGCACGCCCAGCGGGCGGCCGCTCTCGGCGCCGGCCCCGCCGCGTACGGCTGGAGCGAGGACCAGCGCTGGCCCCTGGCCCACGTGGCCCAAGCCCTCAACGCCCAAGACTTGGACCGGCGCAACACGGCGATGATGCAGGCCGCCCGGGACCCGCATGCTACATCGAGATCGTCGATCGGGGTGCATGACGGTTGATGACCGCAGTGGCGCTCGCTGCAGGAAGGTCAACTGGTCGACAGCGCGGCGTTTGCCCAGGCTCTGACGTTCGACCTGATCGACAGGACTGTAGTCGAAGACCTCCGGGGCAGCACCGCAAGCCTCGGCATGTGCCAAGCAAGTGTCAGTTGACCGCCTCGACGGCGGTGAGCGGAGTGATGGCGAGAACCTCGATGCCGGTCCACACGCCAAGCGAGCCCAAGTCAGCAAAGTAGCCAGTTAGCACATACTCACCGTGTTGGAAGGACAGGCCGTGACGCTGCTCGGACACATCGTTGATCTTCAAGTTGATCCCGTCCAGGCAGTTGGGGTCAGTTCCGGCGCAGGGACCGGGCACGGTCAACCCTTCAGTCGAACTATCTTCGAAGGCGTTCATCTCGAATCCGACGCTCAGGCGTACCTTACGACCCGCATTGGCACGCAGAAAGTCGAACAGTTCGTAACTGTCAGCCACGGAGTTGACGTGTTTCCACTCATTCGGGGTGCCGAAGGTCGGTAGCTGGGTCGGGTCGGCAGGGTACGGGCGCTGGGCCAAATAGATACTCGCAATGATGGCCACGACCGCAACCCCTAGCGCGGCGCGATCTGCCCAGTGCGGTCCGTGTCGTGGCTCGTGACGTGCACTATCAGCGCGCTCGTCGCAGGTGCAGACCGGCCGCGGCGTCGGTGGAACGTCGGGCGGCCGTTTCAATGCAGCGAATAGCGCCCACGCGGACGTGGCGATGGCCAATACGATCGCCACCGCCGATGACTGGCTCCGCCAACGCTGCCGCATGGGACTCATCCGCGCCTCGTTTCCTGCAGTTCCGCGACCGCCACACACACATCATCGCGAATCAGTTGGGTCACCGGAAGCACGTTCCGTCGGCTACACCGTCGGCCAGTCGTGCGGGCAGCCCGGAGCCGTCACATCTTGCCTTACTGACCACGGTCACTGTTCTTCCATCCTGCCAAGTGCCACAGTGCGCTCCCAATGGGCCTTCTTGCGGATGCCAACGATATGACGATCTGACAAAAAGTGGACATTCGATGGCAAAGTTGAAAAATGCTACCCGGTTGGCCCTGTCGCTCATTCGCGCGGCAATGAACCCTACACGAGATGCCCGCAGCGAGGTAAGGAGTGATCGATGACCGAAGGCGCATTGAGGTTGGCAATCTGATCACATCGGTTGCGCCAGTATCGATCCAATAGCTTTCAAGGCATGAGACCAGCCCACCTCCGGTCGGCCTCGCAAGGTATTCCCCCACAGTCAGACTAGTTACACCGATCATCAAAAGAGGGACATCATGGCCGAAGTTTCAGATTTTGTTGTCGTGGACCGAAATAAGCTAGAGCCGTCTGTCGGAGGTAAGTGGAAATCGCCGACCTTCGCCACTGGGGCTCGAAATATATTGACTTCAGGTGGAACAGAAAGAAATAATGCATACATAACGTTAACGTTCAGCGTGCAGAGTGACGTACCCAACGGCTTCAGCGCGATCCGGATAATAGTCAACGACCACCCACTTTCACAACTTGTTCAAGGCAAAGAGGACTCATACAATACAATTGTATCAGCATTATTTGCTTCGTTTCTCAAGGACGGCGGAGGCAATGTGGTCGAGCTACATGCACAGAATGAGAATTCATTCATAGTGCGACACGTAGTTGTTCACTTCCGCCAGAATACGTGATCAGTCGCGACTACCGAGCCCCCAGGACTAGACACAAGAAAGCTGCCACCCATAGAGGAACGTTTCTGCCCCGCCGCAGTACTGGGGGGAGCCGCGAACGCCGACAGAAGACCACTAGCGCGCCGATCATCGAGGATGACGATCGTTCGTGCGCCCTCGCCTTGATTAGCCAGTCTTCGTAATTGTACAACTTAAGTTAATGCGCCAGCGCGTCATCGACGAGATAGGAGAACCTGCGGACCGCGGGGAGCCAAGAACGGAAGTCTTGGACCGTGGGTAGGGCAGGCTGGGGTCGAATCGCACTGAGGTCGCGGCAGAGGCGGGTCCACATGTCGTTGTCGCGAAGCTGGCTGAGATCAGAGACGAAAGTGGCCCACGGCGCGTTGTCTTCGGCGTCTCGCAGTGCACAGAACACGTCCCCTGCTTTTCGGGGCGCTGCGGCGAGGACCGCCAGCAGGATGATGACGATGCGGAATGCGCCGGGGTCGGCCTCGGTGCCGAGGAACGACGCAGGCTCCGATAATGCCCGGGTAGCGCGAATCATTCGGTAGAGGTTGAAAAGGCGTTTGGCGGCGCGGGGAGTGCGCACGAGACCGCCGACGTGACCCAGGAAGGTCATCTCGCGTTCAGTCAGAGGATGCAGCCCGGGCGGCGTCTCCAGGTCGAGGTCGGCGCCCGGCTGGATGGTGATAGACAGTTCCGGCGGATCCGACAGATTGTCGTCACCCCGCCGCACGTTCGTGTGTTGCTGGGCGTACACCCGTTGCGCCGGCCCGACAGGCGGCAACGACAACGTCGACCGGAGCAGTTTGCCGATGCTGTACTTCGACATCGCAGGCAGGCTGAACGGGATGTTGATGATCTTTTCTAGGTAATCCTCTGGCGCAACGCGCCACTGGTCCAACGTACGGTCGTCGAGGACATCCGTGTAGTGGCTCGCCAGGGACCGCAGTAGCCAGCGAGGGTCGACGCCGATCACGACAACGAAGAGGTCAAGCGCCAGCATTAGGTGCACGGCCTCGAGCACGCGAACGACCTCACGTGGTCCGCACCGATCGAGGTCGTCGATGTAAAGGACGACCCGGTCGATAGGGTGGACTCGGTGGTCGTCTGGCTGATCGCGCCACTGGGCGAGCAGGCGGACCAGCTCCTCGAAATCCCTACGCACGGTGGACACCGTGCCCAGGCCGCGTGTGTAGCGGTCTCCATGAGCGCGGTCAGCCAGGAACGCCGACATCCGGCGCTCCGGGTCCAGGTCGGTCAGTTGCGCACTCAGTTCCGCGACGTCGTCAACGACGTCTGCCAACTGCTTCTCGGCCACCCGCTGATCGAACTCGACCTTGCGGAGTCGGTCGACGGTGTCCTTGACGGTGTGTTGGAGACGCTGGTCGGCGGCAGTCGCGATACCAGCGCGGAGTTCAGTGCTCAGCTCGCGAAGGCGGCCGAAGCCCGCGCGAGCCCGGGTGAGGATATAGCCGCCCCAAATGCCGCTCGCAATCGCCGTCGCACCGGTGACCACGCTCGCGAGCGGCACGGCTACGGCCAGAATGGCAGTGAGTGCGACCATGCCCACTGCACCACCTAGAGCTAGCCTGCCGATCCTATCCCTGGTGAGGCCGCGCAGCGTTGTGACGTCTGTGGCTGTCTGTCGGAGTTCGGTCGACAGCAGACGGACTTGATCCGCCTCGTCACGTACACCGAGTTCCCGCCAGGTGTCGTCGAACTGGGCACGTGTCCGCGGGGAGGAACGGATCGCCATCAACAGGTCACGGGTCGTCGCCAGGTGCTGCTCGGCGGCCTCGTCGATCTCGGCCTGGAGTTTGCTCGCCGTCTCCGCAGCTGCCTTCGCGGTGGACTCCAGTTCCGTGCGGTGACTGATCTTGTTGATCAGCTGCTGTTCGATATCGCTCCGGATGCTGTCCGAGGTTGCCGTGACAGCCCGCTCAAGTTCGCGGAAGATCACGTCGCCGAGACTGGCCCAGAGGTCGGTGTCCGCGTAGTGCCAGGCGTTGAAGCCGATCTGCACCGTGCGATTGCAGTACCCTGGGGTAGCACTGAGCCGGTTCACACCGTCGCGCACCAGCCCCATGAAGTAGCTCTTTCCGGCGCCCCACTCGCCGAACACACCGACGGAGAGGGGCAGTGGTGTGTCGTTGCCGGCGATCATTGACGCGAGCATTGTCGAGTACGTGGTGACCGCGAGTTCGTCCTGGCCGCTATCGATGACCTTGTCGGCTGGGACGAGGTCGCTGGACACGCCGCCCAGGAGTGTGCTCTCCCTGGGTACCTCGTGCGCGCCAGCCGGTTTCTCGTCGAGGTAGTCCAGCCAATCATTCCCCATCGACTGTGCCATGTCGCTGCCACCACCGAAGAGCACGATTCGGTTCAGACGTGTGAAGTAGGCGTTGCTCGTTGCGTGGATGTGACCGCCCACTGCCCTGAGCAGGTCGATACCGAAGTGCCTGCCAAGTCCTACCGGCATCGCGAGCGACTGGATAGACATCGAGGCCGCAGTCGCGAGCGCCGACTGAATCGCCTTATCTGTTAAACTGCCGTCGGCGTTCAGTCCGGCGTCGGCAACAAACAACATTGTACGGTGAACTTTTCCACCGGCGTCCATCAATTTGATCGAGACCGGCTCGTCCACCATCTGCGCGATCGTCTGTTCGATCCGCCGTTCGTCGAGACCTAGCTTGGTGATCATGCTTTTGGCCAGCCCAGAAAACGTGGACTCCGCCGGCACGACGATTGTATCGACAGCTAAAGTCCAGGGCTCGTCCGTGCTCACAGCCATAATCTCGACGCCGTCAATGAAGCCCAGACGCACGTGTCCTCCCACCCCGAATACAAATCAAGCCGATCCCTGCAGTGCGCTATATACGACAGGTTGTTCATCGCTCGTATTTGACTTCTCCCTCACTCACTGCGGTCTGTCGCCAGAAGACCGCATTGCCCCTGAGTTTATAATCGCAGTCTTGGGGTCCTGACGCTGCCGAGCGAGCGATCAAAAAACAGGATTCGATCGTGTCCGCATCGCCAACCTTCGCGATGACGCGAAAAGCCACTATCTGTTCTTCGCTGAGCTCTTCGAGAGTCGGCATGGCGAGACGTTTCTCCGCTGGCCCCCTGTCAGGCATCCTGCGGTAGGTGACACCAATCTCCCTCGGAATGTCGATCGCAATCGGTGTTGTGGCAAGCCGGCTCAGTATCGCTCCTGGAGGAGCGAAGCTGAGCTGCACCTGGTTCCATCCGCAACCGTAGTTGATCAAGCCGGACACCGGCACCTTGAACCCTGCCGCCGGCCCGTTCTCCGCCGATACGGCCCCTTGCGTGATCGCGCCTGACGGTTCCGCGACAACCACGTCGCCGACTTCGTAGATAACCACAGGCGGTAACTCAGCGCAAGGCGGCCCATAAAACGAGATGATCACTTGCAGTCTCTCCACCGACTGCTCATTCGCTAGCCCATTGTTCACAGGGAAGACCAGGCGGTAGGACTCATTCGACACCGCGGCCGACATCTTTACAGCTCGCACTACACCAGGCGACGGTGACCGTGAATTGGTATCGCGAAGGACCACCCACACCGACCCGGCGAGGACTAGGCACACCACCAACACAACAGCTACTCGCCTCGCCATCGTAAGCCGTGGGCACCACCCACCGCGGAAGGCAGAACGAACGCGTATCAGCGAAAGCTTCCCAAGTGCTACCTTATGGTCACTCTTAGTGACGTGAGCCGGCCGGGCCCTCGCCCCGGCCTCGCCCGTGCTTGCGAACTCGGCGTTGAGCGCCGCCGACTCATCGCCGATGTTTTCGACGGCGACCGGCCGGCCTGACTCCTGTTCGGGTTGGTGGGGGCCAGCCGGGTCGAGTGTTCGCAGGTGGCCCGGGTCAGGCGAACCGGCTTCTAGCGCCTCGACAATTCCGGTGATGAAATGCCTGACCTGGCCATAGACCAAATCGCTGCGGCGAGCCGGTTTGCAGATGTCGATGTGGTTCGCATCCACCGGGATGGGCGTCTGGCCTGGAATGGCGGGATCGGCCGAGCCCGCGTCCACCACATGTACGCTTTTGGTGGCCCGGGTCTCGTAGAAAATCTTGTGCCTGATGTCCACCGTGGGGTCTACAACCCAGTTCCGATACCTGGTGTTGAGCTGCCGGAGATGCGCCGCATTACGCGCAAGGGCGTCGACCGCTGGCGTTTTGCGGTAAACGATGCCCAGCGCCTCCACGACGGCCTTGGTCACTACCTCAGAGCCGGCGTGGGGAGTAGCAAGGAAAACCACACCTCGGGCGGCGGCCGCGAACTCCGAGTAATCGGCCCGGCCGTCGGCCGCGTGTAGCAGCATCTCCTTCACCACCAGCCCGCCCATGCTGTGGGTGACAAAGCACAGCGGACGCTGCCCGATCCCGTGGCTCTCCAGTTGAGCAAGCAGATTGATCGCCCGGTCCTGGATCGGCATCGCATGCCCCAGCCAACGACTCGACGCCGCGTCATACCCCAGCGACCAGACAGAGAGACCGTCGACATCCTCTGCGAGCCACGCCGGCCAGAACGAACCGTACCGCTTCGACGACCAGCTCCTATGGGCATCGCCGTCAAGGCCGTGTACGAAAACCACGTCCAGCAGCGAGCCCTCGCCCACCATGACGAGCTCGGTCACCGCCACACCCCCAACGACCTGCCCGGACCACCACGGCCCCCGGCACGGTGAACTGTCGCTCCGAATCGCACGAGCGTTACACACCCGGTCACCGCACGTAAGCACACTCTCATAGCCGCTGACCGAGTGTTCACATCCGGGCTTGCCGAGTTGAGGACATTGGGACTTCCTGACGCCAGGGGCAAGTACGCTTCGCCCTGTAGGACAGCTGGCGCCACGGGGAAGGGGAACAGCAAGTGACCGATACTTCCGACATCCAGGCAGACATCGGACACCTTCGCGACCTACTAACCTTCCTTCCGAGCAGGGACGACCAACCCGGCGCGGCAGAACCGCCGTTCTGGACGGCTTTATCCGATCTTGATCCGTTTGCGTTCGGCGATGTCGGGGGGTACCTCCGGCCGGCAGTGATCGAGCGCATGAGCACTGGAGCCAAACTCCGCACTTGCAGTGTCGCAGGCATGCCTGGTGTTGTTCGACGGTGAACAGCCTCAACTGTGGGAGTTGGTTGAACGGCTAATGGACTACAGGAGTCGCGTCGACCGTGCTGCAGGCCGTCGATGGAGCGAAGATGTGTGCACGACCGCATGGCGGATCTACGTCCATGTATTAGGGTCTGCCCAGACTTCGGTTGACACCGGGGCTGACGGTTTCTCAGGCCGCTGACGCGGTCGTGTAGATAG